>NZ_VZII01000034.1 GCF_009391885.1 Pseudomonas sp. MN1F
CGGCCTGATCCTCGGTGGTTCGATCAGCCAGAGCAACTTCCTCGGTACCGGTAACAAGGTGTCCATCGGCCTGACCCGTTCGCAATACCAGACCCGTTACAACTTCGGCTTCGTTGACCCCTACTTCACTGCCGACGGCGTGAGCCTGGGCTACAACGCCTTCTACCGCAGCACCGACTACAGCGACCTTGACGTCGACGTGGCCAGCTATGCGGTGGACAGCGTGGGTGCCGGTGTCAGCCTTGGCTACCCGATCAGCGAAACCTCGCGCCTGACCTACGGCCTGAGCGTTCAGCAGGACAAGATCAAGACCGGTAAGTACACCGTTGACGAGATCTTCGACTTCCTCAAGCAGGAAGGCGAAAACTTCACCAACTTCAAGGCCTCGATCGGCTGGTCCGAGTCGACCTTGAACAAAGGTGTGCTGGCGACCCGTGGTCACTCCCAGAGCCTGACGCTTGAGAGCACCATTCCGGGCAGCGACCTGTCGTTCTACAAGCTCGACTACCGCGGCCAGCTGTTCAAGCCGATTACCAATGACTACACCCTGCGCCTGCATACCGAACTGGGCTATGGTGATGGCTACGGCAGCACTTCGGGCCTGCCGTTCTATGAAAACTACTACGCGGGTGGCTTCAACTCCGTGCGTGGTTTCAAAGACAGCACCCTGGGCCCGCGCAGTACGCCTAGTACCGGCAAGAACCCTGGCACCATCGCCGACCCGGATCAGGATCCGCTGCCGTTCGGTGGTAACGTGCTGGTGCAAGGTGGTGCCGAATTGCTGTTCCCGCTGCCGTTCATCAAGGACCAGCGCTCCCTGCGCACCTCCGTGTTCTGGGACGTGGGTAACGTGTTCGATACCAATTGCGGCAGCAAGCCGGATTGCGAAAAGGTCGGTTTCTCGGGCATGGCCAGTTCGGTCGGTCTGGGTGTGACCTGGATTACTGCTCTGGGCCCGTTGAGCTTCAGCCTGGCGATGCCGGTGAAGAAGCCGAGCGATGCCGATACCCAGGTGTTCCAATTCTCTCTGGGCCAGACCTTCTAAGGTCGGCCCTTGCTTAACGACAACGGTTTTTCCAGGAGTGCATCGTGCGTAAATTGGCTCAACTGGCCGTAGTGGCCGCGGCGCTGGTCGCCACCCCGGCTTTCGCCGAAATGAAGGTCGCCGTGCTGAACTATCAGATGGCCCTGCTCGAATCCGATGCCGCCAAGAAGTACGCGGTCGATGCCGAGAAGAAGTTCGGCCCGCAACTGACCAAGCTGAAAAGCCTGGAAAGCAGCGCCAAGGGCATCCAGGACCGTCTGATCAAAGGCGGCGACAAGATGCAGCAGCAGGAGCGTGAGCGCCTGGAGCTCGAATTCAAGCAGAAAGCCCGTGACTTCCAGTTCCAGTCCAAGGAGCTGAACGAGGCCAAGGCCGTTGCTGATCGCGACATGCTCAAGCAGCTCAAGCCGAAGCTGGACGGCGCCGTCGAGGAAGTGATCAAGAAGGGCGGTTACGACCTGGTTCTCGAGCGCGGCGCGGTCATCGATGTCAAGCCTCAGTACGACATCACCCGCCAAGTCATCGAGCGCATGAACCAAGCGCGTTGATATGACCGTGACCATGACGCTCGGCCAGCTGGCCGAGGCCCTCGGGGCCACACTCAAAGGCCCTGAGGCGCTGCAGATTACCGGGCTGGCCACCTTGCAGGAGGCCGGCCCCGGTCAATTGAGCTTCCTCGCCAATCCGCAGTACCGCAAATACCTGGACAACTGCCAGGCCGCTGCGGTGCTGCTCAAGGCTGCGGACGCCGAAGGCTTTGCCGGCAATGCCCTGATCGTGGCTGACCCGTACCTGGCTTATGCGCGCATTTCCCACCTGTTCGACCCCAAACCCAAGGCTGTGGCGGGTATTCATCCCAGCGCCGTGGTGGCGGAGGATGCCCAGGTGGATGCCAGTGCCAGTGTCGGCCCGTTCGCGGTCATCGAAAGCGGTGCGCGTATCGGCGCCAACGTCAGCATCGGCGCACATTGCTTCGTCGGTGCCCGTTGCGTGGTCGGTGAAGGCGGCTGGCTGGCACCGCGGGTCACGCTGTATCACGACGTGACCATCGGCAAGCGTGTGGTCATTCAGTCGGGTGCCGTGATCGGCGGCGAGGGCTTCGGCTTCGCCAACGAGAAAGGCATCTGGCGCAAGATCGCCCAGATTGGCGGCGTCACCATTGGCGATGACGTGGAAATCGGCGTCAATACTGCCGTTGACCGTGGCGCGCTGTCCGACACCCGGATTGGTGATGGGGTCAAGCTCGACAACCAGATCCAGATCGCCCACAACGTGCAGATCGGTGATCACACGGCCATGGCTGCCTGTGTCGGGATCTCCGGCAGTACGCGCATCGGCAAGCATTGCATGCTGGCGGGTGGCGTGGGCCTGGTGGGGCATATCGATATCTGCGATAACGTATTCGTCTCCGGGATGACCATGGTCACCCGTTCGATCACCGAACCAGGGTCCTATTCATCCGGCACGGCCATGCAGCCCCTGGCTGACTGGCGCAAGAGCGCGGCGCGAATTCGCCAGCTCGATGACATGGCCAAGCGGCTCCAGCAGCTGGAAAAACGTGTCGATACCGTGACCTCAGGTGGCCAGCCGACATCAGAAGGCTGATACCATTTCCTGAGCAAGAGTGAACAGTCGCTAGCTGGCTCCTCTTTGGACTGCAAAAGGAGCGTGTGGTCAGCACCTGCGCTCCCTATTCTTATTACAGGCTTCCCCCCGAAATGATGGACATCAACGAGATTCGCGAATACCTGCCTCACCGCTACCCGTTCCTGCTGGTAGATCGCGTGACGGATCTGGACTTCGAGGCCCAGAGCATTCGTGCCTACAAGAATGTCAGCATCAACGAGCCGTTCTTCAATGGCCATTTCCCGGCACACCCGATCATGCCGGGCGTCCTGATCATCGAAGCCATGGCCCAGGCGGCCGGCATCCTTGGTTTCAAGATGCTCGATGCCAAGCCGGCCGATGGCACCCTGTACTACTTCGTCGGTTCCGACAAATTGCGCTTCCGTCAGCCGGTACTGCCGGGCGACCAGCTGGTGCTGGAAGCCAAGTTCCTCAGCCGCAAGAGCATGATCTGGAAGTTCGAGTGCCGCGCCCTGGTCGACGGCAAGCCGGTGTGCTCGGCTGAGATCACCTGTGCGGAACGCTCCCTATGAGTTCGATTGATCCGCGGGCGATCATCGATCCGTCGGCCAAGCTGGCCGATGGCGTCGAGGTTGGCCCGTGGTCGATCGTCGGCCCCGACGTCGAAATCGGCGAGGGCACCGTCGTTGGCCCCCATGTAGTGCTCAAGGGGCCTACCCGGATTGGCAAGCACAACCGTATCTACCAGTTTTCCTCGATTGGTGAAGACACCCCTGATCTCAAATACAAGGGTGAACCGACGCGCCTGGTGATCGGTGATCACAACGTGATCCGCGAAGGTGTGACCATTCACCGTGGTACGGTCCAGGACCGTGCGGAAACCACCTTGGGTGATCACAACCTGATCATGGCCTATGCCCACATCGGCCACGACAGTGTCATCGGCAACCACTGCATCCTGGTCAACAACACCGCGTTGGCCGGGCATGTGCACGTGGGTGACTGGGCGATCCTGTCCGGTTTCACCCTGGTGCATCAGTATTGCCACATCGGCGCCCATGCGTTTTCCGGCATGGGCACGGCGATCGGCAAGGACGTGCCGGCCTTCGTCACGGTATTCGGCAGCCCTGCCGAGGCCCGCAGCATGAACTTCGAAGGCATGCGCCGCCGTGGTTTCAGCGATGAGGTCATCCATGCCCTGCGCCGTTCCTACAAGATCGTCTATCGCCAGGGGCTGACCGTGGAAGAGGCGATCAAGGAGCTGGACGAGCTGGCCGCCAAGCACGAGCAGGTCGAGCTGTTCCGCCAGTCGATCGTGAACTCCGCCCGCGGCATCACCCGCTGACATGGCGCAGCTTTGCGTAGCCCTGGTCGCGGGTGAGGCCAGCGGCGATATTCTCGGTTCCGGTCTGATGCGCGCCCTCAAGGCGCGCCATCCCGATGTTCGCTTTATTGGTGTGGGTGGCCCGTTGATGGAGGCCGAAGGCCTTCAGTCATACTTCCCCATGGAGCGCCTCGCAGTCATGGGCCTGGTCGAAGTGCTGGGTCGCCTGCGTGAGCTGCTCAAGCGGCGCAAGCTGCTGATCCAGACCCTGATCGACGAAAAGCCCGATGTGTTCATCGGCATCGATGCCCCCGATTTCACCCTCAATATCGAACTGAAACTGCGTCAGGCCGGGATCAAGACTGTGCATTACGTCAGCCCGTCAGTCTGGGCGTGGCGGCAGAAACGTGTGCTGAAGATCCGCGAAGGTTGCGACCTGATGCTCACGCTGCTGCCCTTCGAAGCACGTTTTTACGAAGAGCAGGGTGTGCCGGTGCGATTTGTCGGCCACCCGTTAGCCGATACCATTGCGTTGACGGCGGACCGTCAGGCTGCGCGTAACGAACTGGGCCTGACTGATGGGCCGGTGGTGGCGTTGATGCCGGGTAGCCGTGGTGGTGAGGTCGGGCGCCTGGGGGCACTGTTCCTCAACGCCGCCCAGCGCCTGCGCGAGCTGGTGCCTGGTGTGCGTTTCGTGTTGCCGTGTGCCAACGCAGCGCGGCGTGCCCAGGTCGAGCAGATGCTCGAAGGCCGCGATCTGCCGTTGACCCTCCTTGATGGCCAGTCGCACCAGGCCCTGGCCGCCTGCGACGCGGTGCTGATCGCTTCGGGTACCGCCACGCTGGAGGCGCTGCTGTACAAGCGCCCGATGGTCGTGGCCTATCGCCTGGCACCGTTGACCTACTGGATTCTCAAACGCCTGGTGAAAAGCCCCTACGTGTCGCTGCCCAACCTGCTGGCCCAGCGTGAGCTGGTGCCGGAGTTGCTGCAGGATGCCGCGACCAGCGAAGCGCTGGCACAGACCCTGGCGCCGCTGGTCACCGACGGTGCCCGGCAGACCGAACGCTTCGACGAGATTCACCGCACCCTGCGCCGCGACGCCTCCAACCAGGCGGCCGACGCGGTGCTCGCTTTGCTCAAGGACCGCTGACATGCAGATTGGACTGGACTTCAACCTGGTCGAAGACCTGGTCGCCGGCGTCGACGAAGTCGGCCGCGGCCCGCTGTGCGGTGCAGTGGTCACGGCGGCGGTGATCCTTGACCCGGCTCGGCCGATTCTCGGCCTGAACGATTCGAAGAAACTCACCGAAGCCAAGCGCGAGGCGCTGTTCGACGAGATCTGCGAAAAAGCCCTGAGCTTCTGCATCGCCCGCGCCGAAGTCGAGGAAATCGACCGGCTGAACATCCTGCAGGCGACCATGCTGGCCATGCAGCGAGCGGTGGAAGGGCTGCACGTGACGCCGAAGCTGGCACTGATCGACGGTAACCGTTGCCCGAAGCTGGCAGTGCCGGCTGCACCGGTGGTCAAGGGCGATAGCCAGGTACCGGCAATCGCTGCCGCCTCGATCCTGGCCAAGGTGACCCGTGATCGGGAGATGAGCGCGTTCGAGCTGATCTATCCGGGTTACGGGATGGGTGGGCATAAAGGCTATCCGACGCCTGTGCACCTCGAAGCCCTCGCGCGCCTCGGCCCCACGCCCATTCATCGGCGCTCGTTCGGCCCGGTGCGGGCCGCCTGGGAAGCCCGTGAAGGCATCACCAACGCGTTGATCTGATGAACTGGGGCCGCTATGCGGCCCCAAATGTTTTAAGCAATTACGCTACAATCCCGCCCTTGTCGTTCAGCACTGCTACAGGACTTTCCATGTCGGTTCCCTTCGTTCACCTGCGCGTCCACTCCGAATTCTCGTTGGTCGACGGCCTGGTGCGGAT
Organism: Pseudomonas sp. MN1F; assembly: GCF_009391885.1. GTDB lineage: Bacteria > Pseudomonadota > Gammaproteobacteria > Pseudomonadales > Pseudomonadaceae > Aquipseudomonas. The sequence continues at coordinate 5,889 of NZ_VZII01000034.1, forward strand.
CAAGCCGCTGGCCAAGGCGCTGGCGGGGATGAACATGCCGGCGGTGGCGATCACCGACCAGAGCAACATGTGCTCGCTGGTCAAGTTCTACAAGACCGCCATGGGCGCCGGGATCAAGCCGATCTGCGGTGCCGACCTGTGGCTGGCCGGCGCCGACCCGGATGCACCGCTGTCGCGCATCTGTTTCCTGGCCATGGACCCCAAGGGCTATCGCAACCTCACCGAGTTGATCTCCCGTGGCTGGACCGACGGCCAGCGCAACGGCCTGGTGATCCTCCAGCGTGAGTGGATCGCCCCCGCCAGCGAAGGGCTGATCGCCCTGTCCGCCGGCAAGGAAGGCGATATCGGCATGGCCCTGATGAATGGTCGCCAGGATGAAGCCGAAGCCCTGCTGCGCGAGTGGATGGGCATGTTCCCGGAGCGCTTCTACGTCGAAGTGCAGCGCACCAACCGCGCCGGCGACGAAGAATACGTTCACGCCGCCGTGGCCCTGGCCGACCAGCTCGGCGCGCCACTGGTCGCCACCAACGACGTGCGCTTCATCAAGCAGTCCGACTTCGACGCCCACGAAACCCGCGTTTGCATCGGCGAGGGCTGGACCCTCGACGATCCGCGACGCCCGCGTGGCTACAGCGACCAGCAGTACCTGAAGTCGGCCGAGGAAATGGCCGAGCTGTTCAGCGACCTGCCCGATGCCATTGCCAACACCGTCGAGATTGCCAAGCGCTGCAACATCCAGGTGCAGCTGGGCAAATACTTCCTGCCTGATTTCCCGACGCCCAACGGCATGGGCATCGATGACTACCTGCGCCACGTCTCCCACGAAGGCCTGGAGGAGCGCCTGGCGGTGCTCTGGCCGAAAGAGACCACCCCGAATTACGAAGAGAAGCGCCAGGTCTATCTGGACCGCCTGAAGTTCGAACTGGACATCATCATCCAGATGGGCTTCCCCGGTTACTTCCTGATCGTTATGGACTTCATCAAGTGGGCCAAGAACAACGACGTGCCGGTTGGCCCGGGGCGGGGTTCGGGTGCGGGCTCGCTGGTGGCCTACGTGCTGAAGATCACCGACCTCGACCCGCTGGCCTACGACCTGCTGTTCGAGCGTTTCCTCAACCCTGAACGTGTTTCCATGCCCGACTTCGACGTCGACTTCTGCATGGACGGCCGTGACCGGGTGATCGACTACGTGGCCGAAGCCTACGGCCGCAACGCCGTGAGCCAGATCATCACCTTCGGCACCATGGCCGCCAAGGCGGTGGTGCGCGACGTGGCGCGGGTGCAGGGCAAGTCCTATGGCCTTGCCGACCGCCTGTCGAAGATGATCCCGTTCGAAGTGGGCATGACCCTTGAGAAGGCCTACGAGCAGGAAGAGATCCTGCGTGACTTCCTCAAGGGCGACGAGGATGCCCGTGAGATCTGGGACATGGCGCTCAAGCTCGAGGGTGTCACCCGTGGTACCGGCAAGCACGCCGGTGGCGTGGTCATCGCCCCGACCAAGCTCACCGACTTCTCGCCGATTGCCTGCGACGAAGAGGGCGGCGGCCTGGTGACCCAGTTCGACAAGGATGACGTCGAGGCTGCCGGCCTGGTGAAGTTCGACTTCCTCGGCCTGCGTACCCTGACCATCATCAAGTGGGCGATGGAGATCATCAACCGCGAGCAGGCCAAGAAGGACCTGCCCGCCCTCAATATCGACTTCATCCCGCTGGACGACCGCAAGACCTACGAGCTGCTGCAGAAGGCCGAGACCACAGCGGTGTTCCAGCTCGAATCGCGGGGCATGAAGGAGCTGATCAAGAAGCTCAAGCCCGACTGCCTGGAAGACCTCATCGCACTGGTCGCACTGTTCCGCCCGGGCCCGCTGCAGTCGGGCATGGTGGACGACTTCATCAACCGCAAGCACGGTCGTGCCGAGCTGGCCTACCCGCACGCGGACTACCAGTACGAAGGCCTGAAACCGGTGCTGGCACCGACCTACGGCATCATCCTGTACCAGGAACAGGTGATGCAGATCGCCCAGGTGATGGCGGGCTATACCCTCGGCGGCGCCGACATGCTGCGCCGGGCGATGGGTAAGAAAAAGCCTGAGGAAATGGCCAAGCAGCGCGGTGGTTTCATCGAAGGTTGTGTGGCCAACAATATCGATGCGGACTTGGCCGGTAACATCTTCGACCTGGTAGAAAAGTTCGCCGGCTACGGCTTCAACAAATCCCACTCCGCTGCCTATGGCCTGGTGTCGTACCAGACTGCCTGGCTGAAGACCCATCACCCGGGGCCGTTCATGGCCGCGGTACTGTCGGCGGACATGCACAACACCGACAAGGTGGTGGTACTGGTCGAGGAAGTGCGCAGCATGAAGCTGCGCCTCGATGCGCCGGACGTGAACTTCTCCGACTTCAAGTTCACCGTCAACAACGACGGCCGCATCGTCTACGGCCTGGGTGCGATCAAGGGCGTCGGCGAAGGCCCGGTGGAAGCCATTGTCGAGGCGCGTGCCCAGGGTGGCCCGTTCAAGGACCTGTTCGACTTCTGTGAGCGCATCGACCTCAAACGGGTTAACAAGCGTACCCTCGATGCGTTGATCCGCAGCGGTGCGCTGGATCGCCTGGGCCCGCATTTCCATGATGAGATCAAGGCCTATCAGGCCAATATCGACCTCAACCGTGCGACCTTGCTGTCTGCCCTGGGCGAAGCCATCAAGGCCGCCGAGCAGGCGGCCCATACCGCAGACAGTGGCCACGTCGACCTGTTCGGCGGCATGTTCGACGAGGCAGATGTCGACGTCTACGCCAACCACCGAAAGGTGCGCGAACTGACCCTCAAGGAGCGCCTGAAAGGCGAGAAGGACACCCTGGGGCTGTATCTCACCGGCCATCCGATCGATGAATACGAGACCGAGATTCGCCGTTTTGCCCGCCAGCGCATCATCGACCTCAAGCCGTCGCGCGAGACCCAGACCATTGCCGGGATGATCATTGCCTTGCGGGTAATGAAGAACAAGAAGGGCGACAAGATGGGCTTCGTCACCCTGGATGACCGTTCCGGGCGCATCGAGGCCTCGCTGTTTGCCGATGCCTACATCGCGGCACAGTCCTTGCTGCAGAACGATGCCATGGTGGTGGTCGAAGGCGAGGTCAGCAACGACGACTTCTCTGGCGGCCTGCGCCTGCGGGTGAAGCAGGTGATGACCATGGAGGACGCGCGCACCAAGCTGGCCGAGAGCCTGCGCCTGAAGGTGGCACACGAGGCCCTCAAGGGCGATCGCCTGAAGTGGCTGGGCGAACTGATCACCCGCCATCGCGGGGCTTGCCCGATCACGCTGGAGTACACCGGCAGCGATGCCAAGGCCATGTTGCAGTTCGGTGAGCAGTGGAAGATCGACCCGGCCGATGGCTTGATTCAGGCGCTGCGTGACCAGTTCGGGCGTGAGAACGTCTTCCTGCAATATCGTTGAATCGACGAAATTTAATCTCGACCTATATGCGCCTGATCCCTTAAGGTAGGGCGCCAAACGGATCAACCGGCCGGCCGCCTGGCCGTAGACCCAAGACGGATGACTATGAACCCGAATTTTCTCGATTTCGAACAGCCGATTGCCGACCTGCAAGCCAAGATCGAAGGCCTGCGCCTGGTAGGTAACGACAACTCGCTGAACATCAGCGATGAAATTGCCCGTCTGCAAGACAAGAGCAACACCCTGACCGAAAGCATCTTCGGCAACCTGACCAGCTGGCAGATCGCCCGCCTGGCCCGTCATCCACGTCGTCCATACACCCTGGACTACCTGGATCACATCTTCACCGAGTTCGAAGAACTGCACGGTGACCGCCACTTCTCCGACGACGCCGCCATCGTTGGTGGTACTGCGCGCCTGGACGGCAAGCCGGTCATGGTCATCGGCCACCAGAAGGGCCGCGAAGTGCGCGAGAAGGTGCGCCGCAACTTCGGCATGCCGCGCCCTGAAGGCTACCGCAAGGCCTGCCGCCTGATGGAAATGGCCGAGCGCTTCAAGATGCCGATCCTGACCTTCATCGACACCCCGGGCGCCTACCCGGGCATCGACGCCGAAGAGCGCAACCAGAGCGAGGCCATTGCCTGGAACCTGCGTGTCATGGCCCGCCTGAAGACCCCGATCATCGCCACCGTGATCGGTGAGGGTGGTTCCGGCGGTGCACTGGCCATCGGCGTGTGCGACCAGCTGAACATGCTGCAGTACTCCACCTACTCGGTGATCTCGCCGGAAGGCTGCGCCTCGATCCTGTGGAAGACTGCCGACAAGGCTGCCGACGCCGCTGAAGCCATGGGCATCACCGCCGAGCGCCTGAAGAGCCTGAACATCGTCGACAAGGTCATCCCGGAGCCGCTGGGCGGCGCCCACCGTGACCCGGCCAAGATGTCCGAAAGCATCCGCGCCGACCTGGTGCAGCAGCTGGACATGCTCGGCAAGCTCGACAACGACGCGCTGCTGGCCCGTCGTTACGACCGCCTGATGAGCTACGGCCTCTGATAGAGCGCCGGGGCCGCAGAGCGGCCCCGGCAATCTCAAGCCGAGTGAGGCCCCAATGATCAACCTCACTCCCTGGCTGAAAGCCCCCGCCTGGTACATCGCCTTCTCTGGCGGCCTCGATTCCACCGTCCTCCTGCACTTGCTGGCCAGCCACGCCCGCAATCAGCAGATACCCCCGCTGCGCGCCCTGCATGTCCACCACGGGCTGCAATATGCCGCCGCCGCCTGGCCCGCTCACTGCCAAGCCATCTGCGACAAGCTCGGCATCGAACTTCAGGTCATCCACGTCCAGGTCGCCCCCGGTGCCAGCCTCGAACAGGCCGCCCGCGACGCCCGCTATGCCGCCTTGGCCAAAGTCCTCGGGCCCGGCGACATCCTGTTCACCGCCCAGCACCGGGACGATCAGGCTGAAACCTTGCTCTTCCGCCTGCTGCGCGGTGCTGGCCTGCGCGGCCTGGCGGCGATGCCCGGACAGCGCCCGCTAGGGCAGGGCCGCCTGGCCCGGCCATTGCTGAGCACCTCGCGCCAGCAGTTGCATGACTACGCCCAGGCCAATGAGCTGGTGTGGATCGAAGACCCGACGAATGTTGATACTGCCTTCGACCGCAACTATCTGCGCGCAGCGGTGTTCCCGCATTTGCACCAGCGTTGGCCGCAGGCCAGCCAGAACTTCGCCCGTTGTGCAGAGCATCTGAGTGAGGCGCTGGGGCTGCTCGATGAACTGGCGCAAGGCGATCTGGCCAAGGCCGGGGAGGGCGCCGCGCCAGCCTGGGCGGCCTTGCAGTCGCTCGAACTGGCGGCGCTCACCCGCTTGTCTCCCGCACGGCAGCGCAATGCCCTGCAGCACTGGCTGAGCCAGCGAACCCGCTTGCCCGATACCCGTCATTGGGCCGGCTGGGCGGACCTGCGCGATGCTGCGGCAGATGCACAGCCGGCCTGGCAGCTAGCCGACGGTCGGTTGCTGCGCAGTCATGGCCGTATCTGGTGGTTGAGTGGTGACTGGCTGCAGCAACCCACGGGCGAGTACGCCTGGGCCGACCCTGGGGCGGTCCTGGAATTGCCGGGCAATGGCAGTGTGCGACTTGATGTCGCCGCGCCGCTGGGCGAACTGCATGTCGCCTACCGCCAGGGCGGCGAGGTGCTGGACATCCCCGGCCGTGGCCGGCGCGACCTCAAACGCCTGCTCAACGAGCTGCAGGTCCCGCACTTTGTGCGTCCGCGCCTGCCGTTGCTGTATTGCGGCGAGCGCCTGCTGGCGGTGGCCAATCTGCCTTCGCTGGCGCAGGCAGATTGCCAGCTTCACTGGCAGCCGCCGACGAACGCGCAAGGTTTGAGCTGAAGGGTACATTCCGGTAGACTACCCTCCCTTCTTGATACAACTTCTGTGGCTTCCCCGGAAACACAGCAGTTGCCGATTACCAAGCAGTTTTTTGCTGGGCTGATTCTGGAAATGACGAGCGAGCTCCATGCCGGGGATACCCCTGGTCTGTACAGACGCGGCAGTTTTTCGAGATGCACTGTGATTGACGCAGGTGATCGGGGGCTTCGGCCTTCCTTCGCTTTCTCCGGCGGCGCTGGCCGCCTTAACGCAGACTTCTAGGGTTTTTCATGACGCGCTACATATTCGTCACGGGCGGTGTTGTTTCTTCATTGGGGAAAGGCATTGCCTCGGCTTCCCTGGCGGCCATCCTGGAAGCGCGGGGCCTGAAGGTCACCATGCTCAAGCTGGATCCGTACATCAACGTCGATCCGGGCACCATGAGCCCGTTCCAGCATGGTGAAGTGTTCGTCACCCACGATGGCGCCGAAACCGACCTCGACCTGGGCCACTACGAGCGGTTCATCCGCACGACCATGACCCAGAACAACAACTTCACCACCGGCCGTATCTACGAGCACGTGCTGCGTAAAGAGCGTCGTGGTGACTACCTGGGCGCGACCATCCAGGTCATCCCGCACATCACCGACGAGATCAAGCGTCGCATCATCAAGGGCGCTGGCGATGCCGACGTGGCCCTGGTGGAAATCGGCGGTACCGTGGGTGACATCGAGTCGCAGCCGTTCCTCGAGGCGATCCGCCAGCTGCGCGTCGAAGTGGGCTCCAAGCGCGCCATGCTGATGCACCTGACCTTGGTCCCGTACATCGCCACCGCTGGCGAGACCAAGACCAAGCCGACCCAGCACTCGGTCAAGGAACTGCGCTCCATCGGCCTGCAGCCTGACGTGCTGATCTGCCGTTCCGACCACCCGGTCGACGCCTCGTCGCGTCGCAAGATCGCGCTGTTCACCAACGTCGAAGAGCGTGCGGTGATTTCGCTGGAAGACGTCGACACCATCTACAAGATCCCAGGTGTGCTGCACGCCCAGGGCCTGGACGACTTCGTCGTCGAGCGCTTCGGCCTGCAGTGCAACAGCGCCGACCTGTCCGAGTGGGACAAGGTGGTCGATGCCAAGCTCAACCCTGAGCACGAAGTCACCATCGCCATGGTCGGCAAGTACATGGAGCTGCTGGACGCGTACAAGTCGCTGATCGAAGCGATGAGCCACGCCGGTATCACCAACCGCACCAAGGTCAACCTGCGTTACATCGATTCCGAAGACATCGAGAACCAGGGCACCAGCCTGCTCGAAGGCGCCGACGCGATCCTGGTGCCGGGCGGTTTCGGCCTGCGTGGCGTGGAAGGCAAGATCACCGCGGTGCAGTATGCCCGTGAGAACAAGGTCCCGTACCTGGGTATCTGCCTGGGCATGCAAGTGGCGGTGATCGAGTTCGCCCGTAACGTGATGGGCTGGAAAGACGCCAACTCCACCGAGTTCGACCGCAACAGCGGCCACCCGGTGGTCGGCCTGATCACCGAGTGGGCCGATGCCACCGGTGCCGTCGAGACCCGTACCGAAGCCTCCGACCTGGGCGGCACCATGCGCCTGGGCGCACAGGACTGCCAGCTGGCTGCCGGTTCCAAGGTGCACGACTGCTACGGCAAGGACATCATCACCGAGCGTCACCGTCACCGCTACGAGGTCAACAACAACCTGCTGCCTCAGCTGGTCGAGGGTGGCCTGGTGGTTTCCGGTCGTTCCGAAGACGGCGCGCTGGTCGAAGTGGTCGAGGCCAAGGACCACCCATGGTTCGTTGCCTGCCAGTTCCACCCGGAGTTCACCTCCACCCCGCGTGACGGTCACCCGCTGTTCAGCGGCTTCGTCAAGGCGGCCCTGGCCCAGAAGAACAAGGCCTGATTTTTTCAGGTCTTTGATGAGTTTTCCGACGGTTAAAGCCGCGCAAGGCTCATTTCTCGGGTAAAGTACGCCCCGATCTACCCCTGACCGTTCGGTCAGGGGTTGCTTCTGCCAGGCCTGCCTGCTGCGTCCCCGCCTGGTGCAAGGCAAGAATTCCCTAAAGTTGCGTTGTTTTCGTCAATTCTGGAGTGCTTACAACAATGGCAAAAATCGTCGACATCAAAGGTCGTGAAGTTCTCGATTCGCGTGGCAACCCCACCGTAGAAGCCGATGTACTGCTCGACAACGGCATCATCGGCAGCGCTTGCGCGCCGTCCGGTGCTTCCACCGGCTCGCGCGAAGCGCTCGAGCTGCGTGATGGCGACAAGAGCCGTTACCTGGGCAAGGGCGTGCTGAAGGCCGTCGCCAACATCAACGGCCCGATCCGTGACCTGCTGCTGGGCAAGGATCCTTCCGACCAGAAGGCCCTGGACCGCGCCATGATCGAACTGGACGGTACCGAGAACAAGGCCAAGCTGGGCGCCAACGCCATCCTGGCCGTGTCCCTGGCTGCTGCCAAGGCCGCTGCACAGGATCAGGACCTGCCGCTGTACGCGCACATTGCCAACCTGAACGGCACCCCGGGCCAGTACTCGATGCCGGTGCCGATGATGAACATCATCAACGGCGGCGAGCACGCCGACAACAACGTCGACATCCAGGAGTTCATGGTGCAGCCGGTTGGCGCCAAGACCTTCTCCGACGGCCTGCGCATGGGCACCGAAATCTTCCACCACCTCAAAGCTGTGCTGAAGGCCCGTGGCCTGAACACCGCTGTGGGTGACGAAGGTGGTTTCGCCCCGAACCTGGCTTCCAACGAAGACGCGCTGGGTGCCATCGCCGAAGCGGTCGAGAAAGCCGGCTACAAGCTGGGCACCGATGTGACCCTGGCCCTGGACTGCGCGGCTTCCGAATTCTACGAAGACGGCAAGTACAACCTGTCCGGTGAAGGCAAGTCGTTCGACGCCGAAGGTTTTGCCGACTACCTGAAAGGCCTGACCGAGCGCTTCCCGATCATCTCGATCGAAGACGGCCTGGACGAGTCCGATTGGGCTGGCTGGAAGATCCTCACCGACAAGATCGGTGAAAAGGTGCAGCTGGTCGGTGACGACCTGTTCGTGACCAACACCAAGATCCTCAAGGAAGGCATCGAGAAGGGCATCGGTAACTCGATCCTGATCAAGTTCAACCAGATCGGCTCGCTGACCGAAACCCTGGAAGCCATCCAGATGGCCAAGGCTGCCGGCTACACCGCGGTGATCTCGCACCGCTCCGGTGAAACCGAAGACTCGACCATTGCCGACCTGGCCGTGGGTACCGCTGCTGGCCAGATCAAGACGGGCTCGCTGTGCCGCTCCGACCGCGTCTCGAAGTACAACCAGCTGCTGCGCATCGAAGAGCAACTGGGCGCTAAAGCGGTTTACCGTGGTCGTGCCGAGTTTCGCGGCTAAGCAAGAGATGGTAAAAAGACAGCAGCCGAGGCTGTCGGAAGTTTCATACTGAAATTTCTGACGCTTCATGCGGGTTTCTGTCGACGAAGCCTGGCCTCGGCCAGGCTTCGTGCTATATGACGCCCGTGTGCGGCGGTCTTTAACCTGGATACCTTGATGCGCAGTCCCTATTGGTTGTTCCTTGTCCTGCTCCTGCTGCTCGGTGGCCTGCAGTACCGCCTTTGGGTGGGTAACGGCAGCCTGGCGCAAGTGGCCGAGCTCAAGCAGCAGATCGACGAACAGCACGCCGAGAACGAACGGCTGCTGGAGCGTAACCGTGTGCTCGATGCCGAGGTGCTGGAGTTGAAGAAAGGTATGGAGACCGTCGAAGAACGGGCTCGTCATGAACTGGGAATGGTCAAAGAGGGCGAAACCCTCTTCCAGCTGCCGCAAAAATGATCGAACCACTACCGGCCTTCTGGGCCGTGATTCCTGCTGCGGGCGTCGGTGCCCGCATGGCTGCCGACCGCCCCAAGCAATACCTGGAGCTGGCCGGGCAGACCCTCCTCGAGCACAGCCTCGACTGTTTTCTTGGCCACCCCTCGCTCAAAGGCGTGGTGGTCAGCATTGCCGAACACGACCCGTACTGGCCTGGCCTGCGTTGCGCCAGCGACCCGCGCATCCAGCGCGCCGCCGGGGGGGACGAACGCGCCGATTCGGTGCTCAATGCCTTGTTGCTGTTGCATGCCCAAGGGGCGTCGGACGACGACTGGGTGCTGGTGCACGATGCGGCGCGGCCGAACCTGGCGCGCAGCGACCTCGACAAGCTGCTGTCGGAACTGGCCGACGACCCGGTAGGCGGGCTGCTGGCGGTGCCAGCACGCGATACCCTCAAGCGCGCCGATGGCAATGGGCGGGTAGCCGCGACGGTGGATCGCAGCACCATCTGGCAGGCCTATACGCCGCAGATGTTCCGCCTGGGTGCGCTGCATCGGGCCTTGGCCGAGAGCCTGGTTTCCGATGTGGTGGTGACCGATGAAGCGTCGGCCATCGAATGGTCGGGGCAGGCGCCGCGGCTGGTCGAAGGGCGCAGCGACAACATCAAGGTCACCCGGCCGGAAGACCTCGAGTGGTTGCGCCAGCGCTGGGCTGGACGGCGCTGAAATGGCCGGGGCCGCTGTGCGGTCCCAGCGTCCTGTCAGGTCACCCGATACTCCGGCAATCCCGCCAGCCCTTCCTTCAGATAATCCACCAGTCGCCTGACCTTCGGCGACAGATGCCGCTGCTGCGGATACAGCGCCCACACCGCCGTATTCGGCGGCTGATGCCCCTCCAGCAGTGATACCAGCGCCCCACTGTTCAGATGCTCGAGCACGTAATAGTCCGGCAACTGGCATAACCCCATCCCCAGCAGCGCCGCATCCAGCACCGCCTGGCCACTGTTGCAACGCCAGTTGCCCTGTACCCGCTGGCTGATCTCGCGGCCATCCTGCTGCAAGGCCCAGAGGTCGGAGCTGCCGATCAGGCAATTGTGCCGGGCCAGTTCCGACAGGCTGTGCGGCCGCCCGTACCGCTCCAGGTACGCTGGTGACGCGCACAGGTACATGCGCCGCGGCGCAAGGCGCGTGGCTACCAGCCGTGAGTCTGCCAAGCGGCCCAGGCGGATCGCCAGGTCCATGCCTTCGTGCAGCAGGTCGAGGGTGCGGTTGCTCAGTTCCACTTCGACCCGCAGTTGCGGATACAGCGCCATGAAACGCGTTACCAGCGGCACGATGAAGCGCTCCCCATAGGCCACCGCGCAGGTCATGCGCAGCAGGCCCTTGGGTTCGCTGGCCAGGTCGCCCATGGCGCGCAGCGCTTCCTCGCGGCCGTCCTGCAGGCGCTGGCAATGCTGCAGAAAGGTTTGCCCGGCTTCACTCAAGGCCACCCGGCGGGTACTGCGGTACAGCAAACGGGTCTGCAGGCGTTCTTCCAGGCGGGCGATCTGCCGGCTGATGTGCGACGACGACACGCCCAGGCGCTCGGCTGCTGCCGTGAACTGGCCAGACTCGGCCACGGCGACGAATTCGTCGATGCCTTCCCAGCGGCTGCTCATCAATTATCCCTGTATGGCAATAATGTTTTGGCTTTGCCTGGATTATTCATCAAAAGCGCCTGGATTACACTGCTGGACTGAACCGACCTCTGTCTGGAGACCCTGTGATGATCAAGTCCCGTGCTGCCGTTGCCTTCGAGGCCAAGAAACCCCTGGAAATCGTCGAAGTCGACGTAGCCATGCCCAAGGCCGGCGAAGTGCTGCTGCGCGTGGTCGCCAGCGGTGTCTGCCACACCGACGCCTACACCCTGTCCGGCGCCGACCCGGAAGGCATCTTCCCGTCGATCCTCGGCCATGAAGGCGGTGCGATCGTCGAAGCGATTGGCGAGGGCGTGACCTCGGTGGCGGTGGGCGATCACGTGATCCCGCTGTATACCCCCGAATGCGGCAAGTGCAAGTTCTGCCTCTCGGGCAAGACCAACCTGTGCCAGGCCATCCGCGCCACCCAGGGCAAGGGCCTGATGCCGGACGGTACCACCCGCTTCTCGTACAAGGGCCAGCAGCTGTTCCACTACATGGGCACCTCGACTTTCTCCGAGTACACCGTGCTGCCGGAAATTTCCGTGGCCAAGATCCAGAAGGAAGCGCCGCTGGAGAAGGTCTGCCTGCTCGGTTGCGGTGTCACCACCGGTATCGGCGCGGTGCTCAACACCGCCAAGGTCAAGCCAGGTGACACCGTGGCCATCTTCGGCCTCGGCGGCATCGGCCTGTCGGCTGTGATCGGTGCAGTCAAGGCCAAAGCCTCGCGCATCATCGCCATCGACATCAACCCGGCCAAGTTCGAGATCGCCCGTCAGTTGGGCGCTACCGACTGCATCAACCCGAAAGACTACGACCGCCCGATCCAGGAAGTGATCGTCGACCTCACCGACGGTGGCGTGGACTTCTCCTTCGAGTGCATCGGTAACGTGCAACTGATGCGCGCGGCCCTGGAATGCTGCCACAAGGGCTGGGGCGAGTCGGTGATCATCGGTGTGGCCGGTGCCGGCCAGGAAATCGCCACCCGTCCGTTCCAGCTGGTAACCGGCCGTGTCTGGCGCGGTTCGGCATTCGGCGGCGTACGCGGCCGCAGCGAGCTGCCAAGCTACGTGGACATGGCCGAGAAGGGCGAGATCCCGCTGGATACTTTCATCACCCACACCATGGGCCTGGAAGACATCAACAAGGCCTTCGACCTGATGCATGAAGGCAAGAGCATCCGCAGCGTGATCCACTTCTGAGGTCAGCCATGAGCCTGGATAACATCTCCTGCCAGAAGAGCTTCGGCGGCTGGCACAAGCGTTACCGGCATCACTCCAGGGTGCTGGGCTGCGACATGGTGTTCGCCGTCTACCTGCCACCGCAGGCCGAGCAGGGCGAGAAGCTGCCGGTGCTGTACTGGCTCAGCGGCCTCACCTGCACCGACGAAAACTTCATGCAGAAGGCCGGCGCCCAGCGCCTGGCCGCCGAGCTCGGGCTGATCATCGTCGCCCCCGACACCAGCCCGCGTGGCGAGCAGGTGCCAGGCGACCCTGACGGCGCCTGGGACTTCGGCCTCGGCGCTGGGTTCTACCTCAATGCCACCCAGCAGCCTTGGGCGCAGCATTACCGCATGCACGACTATGTGGTGCAGGAGCTGCCAGCACTGATCGAGGCGCACTTCCCGGCCTCTGGCCAGCGCAGCATCAGTGGCCACTCCATGGGGGGCCATGGCGCGCTGGTGTGCGCCTTGCGCAACCCGGGGCGCTATCGCTCGGTGTCGGCGTTCTCGCCGATCAGCAACCCGATGGATTGCCCGTGGGGCGAGAAGGCCTTCAGCCGCTACCTGGGCGAAGACCGTGCGCGCTGGCGCGAGTGGGATGCCAGTGTGCTGCTGGCGGAAACGCCTGCAGGCGAGTGCCCGCCATTGCTGGTGGACCAGGGCGACCGTGATGACTTCCTCGAGAAGCAGCTCAAGCCTGAAGCGCTTGAGCAGGCCGCCCGCAAAGGGGGTCATGCGCTGACCCTGCGCCTGCAGCCTGGCTATGACCACAGCTACTACTTCATCGCCAGCTTCATCGATGAGCACCTGCGCCATCATGCGATGGCGTTGGGGCGGGTGTAACAGCCCGGTCCAAAAGCCGCCCAACCACCTGCAAAGCAGGTAGAATCACGCCCTGACTCAATCAGGGCGTTTTTCTATGCGTATTGGCCACGGCTACGATGTGCACCGTTTCTGCGACGGTGATTTCATTACCCTGGGTGGGGTGCGTATTCCCCACAAATACGGCCTCCTGGCCCATTCCGACGGTGACGTGCTGCTGCACGCCCTGAGCGATGCCTTGCTCGGCGCTGCGGCTCTGGGCGACATCGGCAAGCACTTCCCCGATACCGACCCGCAGTTCAAGGGCGCCGACAGCCGCGTGCTGCTGCGTCATGTGGTCGCTATCGTCAAGGCCAAGGGCTGGCAGGTCGGCAACGTCGACACCACTATCGTTGCCCAGGCACCGAAAATGGCCCCGCATATCGAAACCATGCGCCAACTCATTGCCGAAGACCTGCAGGTCGAACTCGACCAGGTCAATGTCAAGGCCACCACCACCGAGAAGCTCGGCTTCACCGGCCGCGAGGAGGGCATCGCCGTGCATGCGGTCGCCCTGCTGCTGCCAGCATGACCGAACTGGACCTGCTGGGCCCGCGCGCGTCGGGTGAATCGTTGGGGAGCGCAGTGCTCAAGGCCGTGGCCGAAGACTTCCAGGTCGACGAGGTGCTGGACATTCCGCTGTCCGGCCAGGGCGAGCACCTGTGGCTGTGGGTCGAGAAGCGAGACCTCAACACCGAAGAAGCCGCCCGCCGTCTGGCCCGTGCCGCCGGCGTACCGGTGCGCGCCATCAGCTATGCCGGCCTCAAGGACCGCCAGGCCCTGACCCGCCAATGGTTCAGCCTGCACCTGCCGGGCAAGGCCGACCCGGACCTGTCGCGTGCCGAAGACGACACCCTGCGTGTGCTCAAGCAAGTGCGTCACCAGCGCAAGTTGCAGCGCGGTGCCCACTCGGCAAACGGCTTCACCCTGCGCCTGACCGCCCTGGCAGCTGACCGCCAGGCCCTCGACGCACGCCTGGAGCAGCTCAAGCAGCAGGGCGTGCCGAACTACTTCGGCAGCCAGCGTTTCGGTCACGGCGGTGGCAACGTCCACGATGCCCGGGACTGGGCATCGCGCAAGGCCCTGCCGGAGCAGCGCAACGTGCGTTCGCGCCTGCTTTCGGCGGCGCGCAGCTATGTGTTCAACCAGGTGCTGGCGGCGCGTGTCGCCGATGGCAGCTGGCAGCGCGCCCAGGTCGGGGATCTGTTGGCGTTCACCGATAGCCGTAGTTTCTTTCCGGCGGGTGAGCAGGAATGTTCCGACCCTCGGCTAGGGATTCTTGACCTGCATCCCACTGGCCCTATGTGGGGTGAAGGCCCTTCGCCTGCGGCTGGCGCGACCTCCGAGCTGGAGACGGCGATCAGCGAGCGGCACCCGGCACTTTGCCAATGGCTCGCGTATGCGGGCATGAGTCACGAACGGCGCATCCTGCGGCTCCCTATTGGCGGCCTGACGTGGCATTATCCCGAGCCTGATATCCTGCAACTGGAATTCGTCCTTCCGGCCGGATGCTTCGCCACCGTGGTGGTGCGCGAACTCGTCGATCTGGTGCCGGCAGGGCAGACGGACAGCCCATGCGTATTCTGATTTCGAATGATGACGGTGTTACGGCACCTGGCCTCGCCGCGCTCCACGGTGCGCTGGCGGATTATGCCGAGTGTGTGGTGATCGCCCCGGATCAAGACAAGAGCGGCGCCGGCAGTTCGCTGACGCTGGACCGGCCGCTGCACCCGCAGACCCTGGCCAACGGCTTCATCAGCCTCAACGGCACGCCGATCGACTGCGTGCACCTGGGGCTCAATGGGCTGTTGCCGGAGGCGGTGGATCTGGTGGTTTCGGGCATCAACCTGGGGGCCAACCTGGGTGATGACGTGATCTATTCCGGCACGGTGGCCGCCGCGCTGGAGGGCCGCTTCCTGGGCGGCACCTCGCTGGCGTTCTCGCTGTTGTCGCGCCAGCCCGACAACCTGCCGACGGCTGCTCACATCGCCCGGCGCCTGGTCGAAGCGCTGCCGCGCCTGCAGCTGCCGCCGCGCACCGTGCTCAACGTCAATATCCCCAACCTGCCGCTGGAGCACATCCGGGGCATCCAGCTCACCCGCCTCGGTCATCGGGCGCGGGCGGCGGCGCCGACCAAGGTGGTCAACCCACGCGGCAAGGAAGGCTACTGGATCGCCGTGGCCGGGGATGCCGAGGATGGCGGGCCGGGCACCGATTTCCATGCCGTCATGCAAGGCTACGTATCGATTACCCCGTTGCAGCTGGACCGCACGTTCAACGATGCCTTTGAACAGCTCGACGGCTGGCTGGAGGGCCTGCTCTGATGCGTGAACAGGACGATCTGCAGCGCCGTGGCGGTATCGGCATGACCTCGCAGCGCACCCGCGAGCGGCTGATCCAGCGCCTCTACGAGGAAGGCGTGACGAACCCCAAGGTGCTCGACGTGATTCGCCGTACACCGCGCCACCTGTTCGTCGACGAGGCGCTGGCGCACCGGGCATACGAAGACACGGCGCTGCCGATCGGGCACAACCAGACCATCTCCCAACCGTTCATGGTGGCGCACATGAGCGAACTGTTGCTGGAAGCCGGGCCGTTGGACAAGGTGCTGGAGATCGGTACCGGTTCCGGCTACCAGACCGCGATCCTGGCGCAGCTGGTCGAGCGGGTATTCTCGGTGGAGCGGATCAAGGTGCTGCAGGATCGGGCCAAGGAGCGCCTGGTCGAGCTCAACCTGCGCAATGTGGTGTTCCGCTGGGGCGACGGCTGTGATGGCTGGCAGGCGCTGGCGCCCTACAATGGCATCATCGTCACCGCGGTGGCAGCGGAAGTGCCGCAGGCGCTGCTCGATCAGCTGGCACCGGGAGGGCGCATGGTGATTCCGGTAGGCCAGGCGGGTGAGGTGCAGCAGCTGATGCTGATCGTGCGCGAAGAGCACGGTTTCTCCCGTCGCGTACTGGGCGCGGTGCGTTTCGTGCCGCTGCTCAACGGCCCGCTGGCCTGAACCGCCAGGAATATTTGCAGCAGCAACGAATTCTTGCGGCGCGGCCCTGTCTATCTGGCGGGGCCTGGGCCCTGCCAATGCCGCGTGGCTTGGTTATAATTGCAACAATATTGCATTTCTTATCGACTTATCGATTTTCGGCACCATGAGGGGAGCGCGGGTGGGGCACACAGTCATTCGGCAGCGCAAGGATCGGTCGGCTTTCAAGCTTCTGCTGATTGCACTGACCATGGGCACCTTGCTGACAGGTTGCTCCAGCACCAGCACGAGCTCCAGCGGTGCGCGCGTGGTCGATCGAAACACGGCTGCGCCCAAGCGACCGGCAGTGACTTCGGGGCAGTACATCGTCAAGCCTGGCGATACGCTGTTCTCCATCGCCTTCCGCTATGGTTGGGACTACAAGGAGCTGGCAGCGCGTAACGGCATTGCTGCGCCGTACACCATCCGCCCGGGCCAGGCTATCCGTTTCAGCAGCGGCTCCAGCGGTAGCAGCACCGTGGTCTCCAGCCCGTCCTCATCGAGCAGGACAACGGTCATTCGTCGCCCTGCCGGAACACCTATCAGCCCTTCTGAAAACGGCGGAAAGTCGACGCCAACAACCCCCGCCACGCCTGCTCCGGTCGTTACCACGGTGCCCGCCGCAGAGCGTGCGGTGGGGAACTGGACATGGCCGGCCAATGGCGTGCTGATTGGAAAATTTGCTTCAAACGGTAGTTTGAATAAAGGCATTGATATCGCCGGTGATTTGGGACAGCCTGTTTTTGCTGCGTCTGATGGTGCGGTGGTCTACGCCGGGAGTGGTTTGAGGGGCTACGGCGAGCTGATCATCATCAAGCACAGCGACACCTACGTCAGTGCCTACGGTCACAACCGCAGGCTGTTGGTTCGGGAGGGGCAGCAGGTCAAGGCAGGGCAGTCGATTGCTGAAATGGGGTCCACGGGCACAGATCGGGTGAAGCTGCATTTCGAGATTCGCCGCCAGGGCAAACCCGTCGATCCGCTCCAGTTCCTGCCACGCCGTTGATCGTTGTACCCCGGCCTGTTCCTTGGATGTAGAGGGGACAGGCTCCTGCGCTGCCAGGGAGACAGGCGCCGCAAGAGTCTGAGTTCGAACTCAGCAAAGGACTATAACAATGGCTCTCAGTAAAGAAGCGCCGGAGTTTGACATCGACGATGACGTCCTCCTCATGGAGACGGGCATCGTTTTGGAAACGGATGTGGTGTCAGACGAACCTGCTGTACCTTCGGTTCGGACCAGGGCGAAGTCGGGCTCTTCGCTCAAGCAACACAAGTACATCGATTACAGTCGGGCGCTCGATGCCACCCAGCTGTATCTCAACGAGATCGGGTTCTCGCCTCTGCTTTCGCCGGAAGAGGAAGTTCACTTTGCGCGCCTGTCGCAAAAGGGTGATCCTGCCGGCCGCAAACGCATGATCGAAAGCAACCTGCGCCTGGTGGTGAAAATCGCCCGTCGTTACGTCAACCGTGGCCTGTCACTGCTCGACCTGATCGAGGAGGGCAACCTGGGGTTGATCCGTGCGGTGGAGAAGTTCGACCCGGAGCGCGGTTTCCGCTTCTCGACCTACGCGACCTGGTGGATCCGCCAGACCATCGAGCGGGCGATCATGAACCAGACCCGCACGATTCGCCTGCCGATTCACGTGGTCAAGGAGCTCAACGTCTACCTGCGTGCCGCGCGGGAACTGACCCAGAAGCTCGATCACGAGCCTTCGCCTGAAGAAATCGCCACCCTGCTGGAGAAACCTGTCGCCGAGGTCAAGCGCATGCTGGGCCTGAACGAGCGCGTGTCTTCGGTGGACGTGTCGCTCGGCCCGGACTCTGACAAGACCCTGCTCGACACCCTGACCGACGACCGCCCGACCGATCCGTGCGAACTGCTGCAGGACGATGACCTGTCGCAGAGCATCGATCAGTGGCTGGGTGAGCTGACCGACAAGCAGCGGGAGGTTGTGGTACGCCGCTTCGGCCTGCGTGGGCATGAGAGCAGCACCCTGGAAGACGTTGGCCTGGAAATCGGCTTGACCCGCGAACGGGTGCGGCAGATCCAGGTGGAGGGGCTCAAGCGCCTGCGCGAGATCCTCGAGAAGAACGGGCTTTCCAGCGAGTCGCTGTTCCAGTAAGCCAGGCTTCACGCTATCTGAAGCGCCCCGATGACCTCGGGGCGTTTTTGTTTGTGCTTTCTGGGTAAGGCGGTTAGCAATCCGGGGCTGAGCAATGTGTACGGCGCTACCCCTGATGCATGGCGTGTAAGCCTTTGCTTACTCTTTTTGTAAGCCATCTGTGTAACTACCCGTAAATCAACGTCGCTTTCAGATCTGGTTTTTTCCTAACCAACTGAAATATAGATATTTTTTGGCTGTGTGGAAATGTGTCCCCAGTAACATCCCGAGAGATCTCGCAGTTGCCTGCCTCAAGGAACTCGCTAGTATTCGAACTGTGCACACGGACATGCACAGGCTTTCAGGGAGAAAGCCAAGGACGTCGCAAGAAGCGATTTCATCAGGACGATGTTTGGGACAAGCAGGGACTACGGAAAAAATGTGGGCGGGTCAAACCGCCCCTTTTTTTGCCCGCAGAAAATGAAAAAAGGCCCGTTGCGGGCCTTTTTCGTGTCCGGGCGCTTAGCGCTCCAGGTCGGCGATCTTGCCGGTCTTGCCGTCCCACTCTTCAGCGTCGGGCAGGGCGTCCTTACGCTCGGTGATGTTTGGCCAGACTTCTGCCAGCTCGGCGTTGAGCTCGATGAAGTTTTCCATGCCTGCGGGGACCTCGTCTTCCGAGAAGATCGCCTGGGCCGGGCACTCAGGCTCGCACAGTGCACAGTCGATGCACTCGTCCGGGTGAATCACCAGGAAGTTCGGGCCTTCGTAGAAGCAGTCCACCGGACAGACTTCCACGCAGTCGGTGTATTTGCATTTGATGCAGTTGTCGGTGACGACGAAGGTCATTTCTAGTTCTCTCCTCAGGCGACGGCGGCGGCCCTTCCTCTCGGGGCCGCGCGGTTTACGGGCATGTGGCTGCAGGCCAGGCTAATAACCTGCAGCACCAGCAAACCGCGGCGGATTCTACCAGCTTGTAGTGGGCGCCGTTATAACAGGTTCTTTAGTTGATATAGCATTTCGATAGCTTGACGCGGGGTCATGTCATCCAGGTCCAGCTTGCCCAGCTTCTCGATGGCCGGGTGTGGCAGGCTGGCGAACAGGTCGCTCTGGTGCGGGACTTGCGGCTCGTCCTTGGCCTTTTTCGTTACCGGTGCTTCATGGGGCAGGCTGGTGGTTTCCAGCCGGCCCAGGTGCTCGCGTGCGCGCAGGATCACTGGCGCCGGCACGCCCGCCAGCTGCGCCACGGCCAGGCCGTAGCTCTGGCTGGCCGGGCCAGGCAGCACGTGGTGCAGGAAGACGATACGTTCGTTGTGCTCGGTGGCATTCAGGTGCACGTTGGCCACCAGCGGTTCACTCTCCGGCAGCACGGTCAGCTCGAAGTAGTGGGTGGCGAACAAGGTGTAGGCACGCAGCTGGGCCAGGCGCTCGGCTGCGGCCCAGGCCAGCGACAGGCCGTCGAAGGTACTGGTGCCGCGGCCGACTTCGTCCATCAGCACCAGGCTGCGGTCGGTGGCGTTGTGCAGGATATTGGCGGTTTCGCTCATCTCGACCATGAAGGTCGAACGCCCGCCGGCCAGGTCGTCGCTGGAGCCGATACGGGTGAAGATGCGGTCGACCAGCGACAGCTCGCAGCTGGCGGCCGGGACGAAGCTGCCGATGTGCGCCATCAGCACGATCAGGGCGGTCTGGCGCATGTAGGTGGACTTACCGCCCATGTTCGGGCCGGTGATGATCAGCATGCGCGTGTTGTTGTCCAGGCCCAGGTCGTTGGCCACGAACGGTGTGGTCAGCACCTGCTCGACTACCGGGTGGCGGCCCTGCTCGATGCGCAGGCACGGCTCGTCGGTGAAGCGCGGGCAGTTCAGGTCGAGGGTCAGCGCACGCTCGGCGAGGTTGCTCAGCACGTCGATCTCGGCCAGCGCGGCGGCGCTGTCCTGCAGCGGAGCCAGGTGGCTGATCAGGGTTTCCAGCAGCGCGTCGTAGAGCATCTTCTCGCGCGCCAGGGCGCGGCTCTTGGCCGACAGCGCCTTGTCCTCGAAGGCCTTGAGCTCGGGCGTGATGAAACGCTCGGCGCCCTTGAGGGTCTGGCGGCGGATATAGTCGCCCGGCGCCTGCTCGGCCTGCTTGGTCGGCAGCTCGATGAAGTAGCCGTGCACACGGTTGTAGCCGACCTTGAGGTTGGCCAGGCCGGTGCGGGCCTTCTCGCGGGTTTCGAGGTCGATGAGGAACTGGCCGGCGTTCTCGCTGATCGCCAGCAGCTCGTCCAGCTCGCTGTCGTAGCCGGCCTTGAGCACGCCGCCGTCGCGGATGACCGCTGGCGGGTTGTCGATGATTGCGCGCTCCAGCAGGCTGGCCAGCTCCGGGTAGGTACCGGTAATGGCGGCCAGGCGTGCCAGGTGCGGTGCTTCCAGCTCGCTCATGGCGTTCTGCAGCTCGGGCAGGGCGCCGAGGGCATCGCGCAGGCGCGCCAGGTCACGCGGGCGCGCATTGCGCAGGCCGATACGGGCGAGGATGCGCTCGATATCGCCGATTTCCTTGAGTTGCGGCTGCAGCTTTTCGAAGCGGTAGCCGTCAAGCAGGCAGCGGATCGAGTCCTGGCGTGCCTGCAGCACCTTGAGGTCGCGCAGCGGGCGGTTCAGCCAGCGGGTCAGCAGGCGGCTGGCCATGGCCGTCTGGCAGCGGTCGATCACCGATTGCAGGGTGTTGTCGCGGCCACCGGCCAGGTTGACGTCCAGTTCCAGGTTACGGCGGCTGGCGCCGTCGAGGATCACCGTGTCGTCCAGGCGTTCGTGGCGCAGGCTGCGCAGGTGCGGCAGGGCCGTGCGCTGGGTTTCCTTGGCATAGGTCAGCAGGCAGCCGGCGGCGCCGATGGCCAGGGTCAGCTTGTCACAGCCAAAGCCCTTGAGGTCCTTGGTCGCGAACTGCTGGCACAGGGCCTTGCGTGCCGAATCGCGGTCGAAGTCCCACGGCGCGCGGCGCCGGGCACCCGGGCGCTTCTCGGCGGGGAGGTCGCGCGGCCAGTCGTCGGGGATCAGCAGCTCTACCGGGTTCAGGCGCTCGAGTTCGGCCAGCAGGTTTTCCCAGCCTTTGATCTCCTGCACGCTGAAGTTGCCGCTGGTGATGTCCAGCACCGCCAGGCCGAACAGGCGTTCGTCGCCGAGCAGGGCGGCGATCAGGTTGTCGCGGCGCTCGTCGAGCAGGGCCTCGTCACTGACCGTGCCGGGGGTGATGATGCGCACAACCTGGCGTTCCACCGGGCCCTTGCTGGTGGCCGGGTCGCCGATCTGCTCGCAGATCACCACCGACTCGCCAAGCTTGACCAGCTTGGCCAGGTAGCCCTCCAGCGAATGGAATGGAATGCCGCACATGGGGATCGACTGGCCGGCCGACTGACCGCGCGCGGTCAGGGTGATGTCCAGCAGTTTCGCGGCTTTCTTCGCATCTTCGTAGAAGATCTCGTAGAAGTCGCCCATGCGGTAGAACATCAGCTGGTCCGGGTGCTGGTTTTTCAGCTTCCAGTACTGCTGCATCATTGGTGTGTGTGCGGAAAAATCGGAGATTGCTTTGTTCATCAATGGCTTAGGCGTTCTGAAGGTCAAGCGCTGGGGCAAATTTGGGGCATTCACTACCATCTGTCTGCCCTTGGCCGCTAAGCCAGTCCAGCGGTGGTCCAAAGCTGCACAGGGTAACACGTGGTAGTCGGACTGTGAGTGGTAATGACTCGATGGGCGGTGGAGTGATGCAGAGTTTTCTGTTTGACGTTGGGCTTGACTGCTGGCTTAATGCCCGACATGCCTCTCTCCACATTGCTCTCGCCTCAGGCCCACCCATCAGCGGCTTTACAAAGCCGCTGATGGGTGGGCCTGAGGCTCGTAACACCCCAGCGTATTTTCAGATTTCGTTTACACTTCACCTTAAGCAGTGCTAGCTAGGTGATGTGTGACCCGCTGATCAGGACGATCAGCGCCAGGAGGATTCATGCCTGTTCAGCTCACGATTGCCCACGACATAACCGATCAGATCAATATTCTTGCAGGCCGCGAGAAGCCATCTGAAATGGAGTTGGCACGCGTCAAAAGAGAGATTGAGAAGGTAAAGAACGCTGACGCTGCTCAGTATTATATGCTCCTTGGTATGTTTTATTCGGTGGTGGGGGATGAGGCTGAGTCGAGAAGTAATCACGAGCGGTCGTTGCGACTGAATTCGGAGATTATTTTTCTTGAGAATTACGCTTTTTCCTTGAAACGCCTTGGTGCTGGACTTGAGGCGTTAGAGTTACTTCTTCGTGCATTTGAGCAAGCACCCACGGATCAGGTTTTAGAAGAGGTAGCGCAAGCCATGATTTATTCTGGTGATTTTGTTGAGTTCGAGCGTGTAATTCAGCGCTTTGATAAAGCTAATCCTGGCAGGCAAGCGAATTCCGTGCGGTCGGTTCGTTATATTGCGACTGCCGTAGAGCGTTTTGCTAGAGCGAAGGTTTCTATTGAGGATTTCAAGCTCAGCATGGCGCTAGTTAGAGCAGTGTTGTCGCGGAAAGGCTTGGTTAATGGTATTGAAACCATGACCTTCAGTTCAGGTACTTTTGATGAAGTGCCTCACGTTGATGTTGTTCTCCGCGTCAAGACGTCGTCTAGTGACATTCTTTTTGATCTTAATGAAGAGATCGCTGACGCGATGGCGAGCTCTGAAGACATAGAAGCATGGAATCGACTAGTCTTCACCGTGTGTGATCATGTTGCCCCTGCAGAGAGCGAAGTAGCTTAAGGAAAGGCCCGCGAATATGGCTATTTGTTACAAGGACTTTATGAGCTATGCGACCTCGGCAATTGAGGCTGAAGGTTGTGAGTTTAGCCATCGTAATTCAATGTCCCGCTCCTATTATGCTGTTTATCATGCGGCGCTGGCGTACGGCGATACTGTGAGTGTGCCTCCGGTTAGCGATTTTTCAGGCCCTACTCATCGGAAACTGTCGAAGTTCTTCGAAGATAGTATGAATGCTGATAAGCAGCTACGCATGAGACTGCGTCGACTTGGTTATCAGCTTAAACAACTGCATCAGGGGCGCTGTGATGCAGATTACGATATGGCTGAGACCATCACAGTTCTCCGGGCGCGTGATCATTTTGCGCGCTGTCAAAAGCGGCTTGAGGAGTTCGAGGAGTTGCTTTCCTCTGTAGCTGCTTGAGTCTGGCTTGAGTCTCCTCCAGCTTTTTTCCAGGCTATATAGATATTCGCTGAAAATCCCTCAAGCCTTTAAACATGTCGCCTGACTTTGAGGGCTATTGTTCGCGTTGTAGGTAACACGAACGGCTCTTTAGCCATTCATCCAATGGACTTCTAAATCCATTTTCGAACTTTTCTAAAGGCCGCAGCGATGAAGAAAAGCTTCCCAGGGCATTTTGCGAATGAGCCCGATGATCTGAAACGTTTGTGGGAAGACAGCGTGATTGCGCTGGATGCGAATGTTCTTCTCAATATGTATCGCTATTCCGAAGGCACTAGGCGAGAGTTCCTAGGGGTGTTTGAAAAGCTAAAGGATCGCTTGTGGATCTCGCATCAGGTAGCTAAAGAGTATTTAAAAAATAGGCTGAAGGTAATTAGCGATCAAGCTAAAACTTATGATGCCGCTATTAAAGGTTTATTAGAGCTCAGGGAAAAGTTTGAAGATCCTAAGCAGCATCCCTTTGTTAGTCCTGAAGTGTTGGGGGACTGTACTCGATCTTTTGACTTGATTATTGGTGAGCTGCGCGCAAATAAAGGTCATCACGACAAGAAGATCAATGATGATGATGTCAAGGAGGCCGTAGCTCAAATATTTGACGGCAAGGTCGGAAAGCCCTATCAAGATGAAGAGCTTGAAAAGCTAATTGTGTCTGGCGCGGAAAGATATCTTAACAAGATTCCGCCTGGATATAAGGATGCAGATAAGAAGGGCGGCCAGTCGTTGGAAGAGCGGTTATCGCCGTATGGTGATTACATCGGCTGGAGACAATTGTTGGATAAGGCTCTCAGTGATAATTGTAATGTCATTTTTGTCACTGGTGATAACAAGGAAGATTGGTGGCTTCATCAAAGTGGTCGTACGATTGGCCCCCAGCCGGCTTTGATAGAAGAGTTTGTTGGGCTCACGACTCGACGATTTTACATGTATTCACCGGATGGATTCCTTCAGCAGGCGGGCAGCTTCCTCCGTAAAGAAGTGTCCACCCAGGCGATGGAAGAGGCGAGGCGAGTTGGGGAAGAGGAAGTGGTTTTGGCTACTGAGTCCAAGGCTGACTCCAAGTTGTTTGCTACCTGGTTCAATCAAAGTAGAAAACTTTCGTCCGCTCTTGGCCTCAAAACTACCCAAGTAGCAATGCCCCACATTTCAACGTTGCATGGGGATAGTTTGTCGTCCAGTATAACTTCGCTTAGCCATAGGCTGGAAGCCTTGCAATGGCGTGTGGTACAACTCGAGGCTGAGACAGCGCAGCGTTTGATTGGTGATCCGAGTGAAGAGTTTTCGCACCTCGATAACGCCCTAGTAGAGCGTCACTTAGATGAGGTGCGTTTAGAATTACAAGAAACAAAACAGATGATCGATGCTCTCAAGGTTATCCAGGCGAGCTCCGATAACGGTTAGCTTGGCTCTGCGCAGTCTTTATGCCATCCCAGATTCTGGAAAGTTCGGTGGGTGATTCGTCATCCATCCACTTTGCATACACCTCAACTAACATTGTGAAATCTTTATGCCCCATCTGCTTCGCGATGAACGCAAGGTTCCCTCGGGCGGTTAGGCACCAGCAGGCGTAGGTGTGTCGCGTCTGGTACGGGCGCCTTGGTCGGATACCGGCGCGGCGCTGAATCCCCGCCCATTTCGTATTCCAGGCAGTTGAAACGAACCACTCGTTGATGACCTTTTTTCGTGCCTGGGTGCTTGGCGACAGGAGCGGTGTGACCGACTCATCTCGCCATTCGTGTCGGTTGTGGTAAACGCGGATGTCCCGCTTGGGGTGCTTGCTCACGATGGCTATCAGGGTTCTGCAGGCCTCGATTGCGGGCTTCATTAGCAGCACTGTGCGGGGCTTACCTGTCTTGGGAAGTTTGAATGTGCCGTCGGCAGTTATCGCCCTGGTTACTTCGATCTTCCCTGCCTCTAGGTCAATGTCTTCCACGGCCAGCGCGCAGAGTTCACCAGGACGCAGGCCGGTGTAGACGGCAAGCGTGGTCGCCGCCACATCTTGAGGGTGTAGGCAGCCTTTTGTAACTACCAGGTCGAACTCTTCATGCGTCAGTGGATCCGGCTCTTTCTCGCTCATTGCGAATCGTGTGCACGCAGCCGCGAGCCCAGCCACGCAGTACTTGTTACTCTCGCACCAGTTGAGGAAGCCGGCGAAGGTGGCCAAGTAATGGTTGGCGGTCGATGGGGCGCGTGTCTCGATCAGTCGCGCCCGGAGTAAGTGGATGTCCTCGGGTAGCAGGATGCCTGCCAGTCGATCCTTGCCAACCAGTTCGACGCAAATATCGATGGCATAGGCGTACTTCTCCTCGGTCATGGGGGTTATGTCGACCGCCTTAAGCGGCTTGTAGCGCTCTGCCAAGGCTTCCAGGCGCTCGTCCCTCGCGCTGCTGTAGTTCCCGGCATGCTTCGAGTTCGGGAAGTGCCGCCCGTACTCGAAGGTGCCCACTTTGATTTCGTGAAGAATCGCCGCCCGGAGCTGGGCGGCGTGTTTGATGTTGGCTTTGGTCACCGGCAGCCCGAGTGATTCACGGCAGCGGATACGGCGCCACATGAAGACGATCCGCAAGTTGGCGCCGTGAATCTCGATGCCCGTGTGCTTTGCCAGCTCGGCCTCTAGGCCACCTGTGATGCGCTCTCGGCCCACTTGTCATACTCTGCGATATTGATGGTGATGCGGCCGTCTGGGGCTTTTCGCCAGATCCGGCCCTGTGCCCAGGTCCCGTTCTTCACCTTGTGGCGAATGGCGTCTTCGGAGTAGCCGGTCAGCTCAGCGGCCCGGTTGATTAGTACCCAGCGTGGTGTGCTCATGGCAGTGCCTCGATAACTGCGCCGTGGTGAAAGGTGCGAGATTTTCCTGTCTTCGGGTTGGTCGCTTCTATGTAGCCAGGGTGTGACCACCACGCGGCGATGTGACCTTTAACAACTACCTCGGTGGTATTGTGTCCAACTCGGACTCGTAGGCGGCTGCCGACTGGGTAGGCTGCCCTGACCGCCGCGAGCAGGCCGACTTGGGCCATCGTCAGTTCGTTTTCGGCTGTCGCGATCTTGCTAGTGGTAGTCGGAGAGGCAGATTCAACGGGATGGATGTTGAGGTCGGGTGTGCCACCCTCCGCCTTGTCGAGGCTGCGGCAGGCGGCTGAGAGCGCGCAGGGCTTGCTGGAGGCCTGGATGTTGACGTCGGGCTCGCAGCCCTCGGCGTTCATTGGATGGTGGCGCAGGCACTCGCGTTCCTCGCCGTCTACCGTGCCTGCTTTGTAGCCAGCCAGGAACACCAGGTAGTCGCTATGCGTGCGCATGTCAGCGAAGCCGGTGCTGTCCTTCTCCAGTTCGCGCTCGCCCAGGCCAAGGGGGTTGAGGCTGACGAACACGTCTCTCGGATCAGTGTTCATGATTTGCGCCCTCGCATGATGATGAAGCCAGCGGCCTGACGGGCCTTGGAGCACTGGTCGTGATTGCCCTTCACGCGAGCCTTGCCGCAGATGTCGCAGATGAACGACATGGCGGGACGAAGCATGGGCTGCATGCCCTTGCGCATACGGGTGGTTGGGGTGTAGGTCGATGTGTCGATCACAGCGAATACCTCTCATGGACTCGGCGAGCGTTTGGGCTCAGGGCCAGGTGCTCAAAGTTCGCGGCGCTGCTAACTGTCGGTAACGTGGCTGTCGCAGGGCGGTAGGCGGTGCTGCTGCGATGCAGCTCGACCAGGGTGGCGATCAGTGCTACAGCGAGCGCAAGGCTGATCAGCTGCCAGGTGCGTGTTGGGTTAAGCACGACGGCGACCCTCGTTGAGCTGGCTGAGCACCTGCTTGCTTGCAAGCTCGAACAGCTCCCCGGCAGAAACCGGGGTGAGGGACTGCTCGCAATTGCGCACGGCGTCAAAACGAGTGCGGTACAGCCCGGCCTGGCCGAGCCACGCGACTGCATTGTGTTCGGCGTTGGACACTAGGCAACCGTCGGCTTCAGGGACCGTGCCTTCGTGGGTGCGCCTGCACTTCCTGCAGTGATACAGGCCGCCGTCGTCGGCCTCGCTCATGTACCAATCATGGCGGTGCGTGCTCATGCGGCCTCCTGCTGGTACAGGTCGATCAGGTCTTTCGCGTTGGCGGCGATCAAGTCTTCCGCTTCGTCAGGGCAGACGCTGTTGCCGATCAGGCGGATCTGGTCGGTGTTCTTGATCGGGCGCCATTCCAGCAGGCCGGTTTCTTTGTTCTCGAACAGGCCGCGATCAAGGATGTAGTCGGGGCTGAAGCCTTGGGCGAGTTTCAGTTCTGGGGCCTTGAGCATGCGCAGGGTGAAATCGACCAAGGCATGCTCGCCGAGTAGCACCAGGTCGACCAGCTCGGGGAAGTGCTCCGGCAGGTACTTGTGCAGGAAGTGAGCGCACTTGCGGGCCTTTGCCAGCAGTTCGGGCGGCAGGATCGCGGCGGGTACCTGGACAACGGTTACCAGCGCCATGCGTTCCTTGGTTGGCAGGGTGTGCATCGGTTCGCCCATGTCCTGCCACTGCCCGCCGGTGCCGTAGTACTTCACCAGGTACGCACTGGCCAGACGCTGATTGGTACCGCGCCCGAGAATCGTGCTCAGTGGCACCTTGGCTGCTCGCCCGTCGCCTTTGTAGAAACCGCCGTTGGCCTGCTCGAAGTGGCATGCAGCGACCGCGTGGTGGCCGCTGCCGGTGGTCAGGGCGTTTACAGGGTGGTCCATTCCGCTACCGGTGGAGCCTTTGCGCAGGGTGATCATCGACGCGGTGACCAGTGCTTGCTCGCCTCGGTTCGCCCCGGTGATCGTCCGGGTAGGCTCGTAAACGGGGTAGCCCGAACGGTCCCCATGATGTGTGAGGTGGGTCAGGTGGGCTGCGGCCAGGGCGAAATGGCCACCCTTGATCTGGGCCACCTGAGTGCGAAGCGGCTCGCCGGCGCTGAACGTGCGCTGCGTGCTCGCGTTGGCGAACTCGGTGAGGCTTGCGGCGGCCAGCTGCTGCTCGTCCAGCTGGAGCACGAAAGGCTGCTCGGCCATGACGGTGTGGCGCCAGAAACCCTTGGCCACGCGCCGGCAGGTGTTGTCCACCAGTGGGCGTTTGCGTGCGAACAGGCTCTTGCCCAGGTCGGAAAAGTCGATGCACTCGGCGGCAGTGCGCCAAGGCAATTGGCCTGGTTTCGGCTTCTCGTGCCGCTTCGGCTTCGTCCAGACGATGGGCCGGCCATCCGTGCGGCCGATGAGGAACAGGCGCTTGCGGATAGTCGGAGAGCCTGCGTTCGAGGCGCGGCGCTCACGCCACTCCACATTGCAACCCAGGCCGCGCACCAGTGCGTCCATCGGTACCCACTGGCCAATGCAGTCCATGATCTCGCCCATGTCAGGATGATCGGCAGCCAGGCCAGTGGTGAGGCAGGCGACGAATGCCTGGAATGTGCGCCCCATTTCCGACTTGATCGGCTTGCCTTCGTCGTCCAGTGGGCCCCAAGCCTGGAACTCTTCAACGTTCTCCATCAGCAGCAGGCGTGGGCGGGTGGCGAAGACCCAGCGAACCACGACCCATGGCAGCGAGCGCACAGCCTTGCTGCGTGGAGCGCCGCCCTTGGCCTTGGAGAAGTGGCGGCAGTCAGGGGATGCCCACAAGATGCCCACGGGCTGACCGCCGGTGGCCTGCAGCGGGTCGACCTCGTAGATGTCGCTGATGTAGTGACGCGTGTTGCGGTGGTTCGCGCGGTGCACCGCGATGGCGATGGGATTGTGGTTGATGGCGATGTCAGGGTCGCGGTAAGCGCGTGCGCCGCCGCTGCTGGCCCCGCCAGCACCGGCGAACAGGTCCACGTACAGCTCGCGCTGGAAGGGCAGGGCTTGCTGCTGCGCAGTCTGGATGGCGATCTGCAGGGCGGCGGTCATGCTGTCATCTCCTGTTGACGGGTGATCTGCATTGCCTGGTCGAAGGTCATCACGCGGCCATCGAAGTACCAAGCGGGATTGTCAGCGTTGGTCAGCACCAGGGTGTCCAGCAGCGGTACAGGGGCGCCAGCGTCCCAGTTGTCGAGGATCTGGCTAAGGCCGAGCGCTTTTGCGATGGCTGGGGCGTTGGTGGTCTTGCCGCATCCGGCGGGACCGTGAACGAGGCAGCTGCGAGGGGGCTTAGTAGTCATGCTGCAGCTCCCGCGTTGGCGCCGTTGGCTGGGGTGCTGCGCAGTTGGGCGTGGATCCGCTTGGCCAAGTCGTCAATTACGTCAGCCTGGGCGCCTGCTCGCGTTGCCTCGGCATCGGTCTTCAAGGCTTTGAAAGTGCGCTGAGCCAGACGCATCGTGGACGAAGCGCTGACCAGCTTCTCGTAGTCCGCCTTGGTCACCGCGAGCCCTGTGTACGACATGATTCGGGCTTCAAGCTCCCTGATGCTTGCCTTGAGCGCGGTGATGCTGGCTCGGCGCGCGGCAAGCTCCACATTTCCGGTTTGCTGAGTGCGCAGCAGCTCTGCGCGGAGATCGTCCAAGGCCTGTTTGGCTTCCTTGAGTTGCAGGCTCAAGGTCTGGTCGTGGAAGGTTTTACCGGCCTCGAAGCCTCGGGCATAAGCAAGTCGGCGTGCTTTGGCGATCAGGAAAGGAAGGATGATCAGGGTGATCATCCAGCCGATACCAGCGGCGAGTGCGTACTGATGTGGTTGCATGTGCTGTGCTCCAAAGTGCCCAGCACCGGCCGGTGTTGTGGTGATGGCCTGGTGCTGGATGCGATGCCCCTGATGGCCGGGGCCGCCTCTGCTATGCCGTCTGCTTCGCTTGGGTGTCGAAGTAGTCGGCAAGGTCGTGCAGGTAAATCACGTACTGCGCTCGGGCTGAGTGGTGCAGCTTTGTAGGCTTCAGCCCAATCTTTCCGGCGTTGATCAACTCCCTGAACCGGCGGTCTGTCTTGATGTGGGGGAAGTAGTGCTCACGCACCGCAGTCAATGTCGGGCAGGGAGTTGTCCACTGCTTGCGTAGCTGCCCAAGCGTATCGGTCATGGTTGCTCCCCACGCCCCACGGGGATTTGGCCGAGCTTCATGCGCACTTCTTCGGCCAGCGCGGTCTTGCAGCTGCCGTATGCAGTCGCGTAGACCTCTCCCTGATCGTTGGTCACAACGGTGCCGAAGGGGCGGTGCTCGTCGGTTGTGGGAGTGATGTAGGCATGCAAGCCGTCTGGTAATACCTGGCTCACACAGTCCAGCGCTTCCATCAGTGCGATAGCGCGCTGGATCTGTTGTCCTGACTCAGTCCGGCCATTGGCCACGTCCTGCAGAAAGTCGCGCAGGGACATGTACTTGGTCGAGTCGCCGCGGCGCAGCGTGATCGAACCCGTGAACGGACCGAAGCGGACCTGCAGGTGATGATCGCGCTCGTCGTTCTCCACCTGGATGTGAGCATCAACGATGGTTTCAGGGCGTCGCAGCGGGCAGGTGGCGCTGCCGCCGTGCTCCAACGTCCCTTCCAGAAGCATCACTCGACGCAGATTGATGGTGAATTCGTTCATGCCTCACCCCCATTGGGGATGGCGCGGACATGACCGGCAGGGGAGACGACCAAGCGAAGCCCGGTAGAGCGTTGAAAGGCTTCGACGGTGGAGGGGCGGTTGCAGGTGGTTGGGTGCAGGTAGACCTTACACCCACTGCTTGGCTGTGCAGTTGGCATTTCTGGACCTCGGTGGTGAGAGGATGGAGGTCCAGACAATACTCAAACGAATTTAGACGGTCAATACCTATTCGTATTGATCGTATGAGCGGTGTGGTTAGAAGATTTCCAGCTTGGAGACCACGACTCCGCAGATCGATGCATCTTCGGGTAGCTCGATAATCGGATCAGGCCAAGATGGGTTCAGCGGCTTCAAAAACCTCCGCGACCCCTCTAGAACCAGTTGTTTAAAGGTCGCTTCCTTGCTGTCGGCAAGCTTGGCAATAACCAGCGATCCGTTCTCGTAGTCCTTGTTCGGATCGACAAAAATGATGTCGCCATCAAGGAAAGAGCGCCTCTCATGGGGGTTGTACATCGATAGGCCTCGTACCCTCAGCGCAAAGGTCGCGCTGCTGTGTGATACCGCGCAAGGTAGCCAGTTTTCTACGTCCTGCAGTTCGAGCACATCTTGCATTTCACACCACGTTCCCGCCTGCACCCAAGAAATCAGCGGGACGAATCCGCGAATACGTGGACCTGGTTCGATGTTGGAGTTCGGGCCGGTCACGATGTCAGGCGCTTCTCCGCCTTTCCAAAGCCACTCGCTGGTCACACCCAGGGCTTTCGCCAGCTTCTCTACGTTTGCCTGGCGTGGGCTTGCCGAAGTCCCGGTGAGGATGCGGTGGATAGTCGGCTGCGGTACCCCTGAGCGTCTTCCTAATTCCCCTTCGGACCACTCCAGTTCATGCATTCGCTGTGCTACGCGCTTTCCTATCACGGCCTTTGCTCTGATTCGTTTACGTATCGGAATTGTATTGCTCTGTTTAATTCGTTTGGGTATTATCATTCCAATTCGATAACGCATCGGTGGGTGCAATGACCATTCAAGAGATGCTTCAAAAGCTGATTGATCTGGGGTTTTCGCAACGTGCGATCGCAGATCGGGTTGGCGTTACGCAGCCAACTATCTATCGAGCCACAAAAGGCGCAGCCGTCCGCTATGAGGTGGGTAAGGCTATTGAGCTGTTCTATGAAGAGCAAAAAAAGGTTGCTGAAAAGCAGCAAAAGTAAGGACTGCTGAGCTGAGGCCTCTCACCACAAGATCCCTCAGCTCAGCGAGCGCGGCGCAAAAGCGCCGTTGTACCCGCCATCCGGTTGCCTCTCACCACAAGAATCGCCGGATGACTAGAACCGCGTGAAATGCCCGCACAGCACGCAAAGCACAACACACCGGTCGTATTCACAGGATAGGACGTTGAAAGCCCTGTGACTACACCGTAAACCGAGGATTTACGGTTATGAGTCGCGTTGATCTATTGCCGGACGCCGGTCCGGTCCTCGCATTGCGGCAGGCGCTCTATCGCGCTGGTCGCGACTATCACGGTGGCATCACGAAGCTGGCCTTCGATATGGTCATGGATGTGGATGCCCTGCAGAAGAAACTTCACCCCACCGAAGAGCGGCGCTGGCCCAGCCCGGACGAGATTGAAGAGATCGTCCGCTGGACCGCTGATCCACGGCTGCTTGATGCGCTCGTGCGCCCTGCAGGTGCCGTCTGGTACCGGCCGGAGCCAGTCCCAGCAACCAATGAAGCGCTGCAGGCGGTAGCGAAGCTGCTTGAGGAGTCCAGCGAGTTTGTCGGTACCTTGCACGACGGCGCCGCTGACAACGTGTGGACGGCTGCCGAAGTGCTCGACCTTGAGCAGCGCGGCATGGATGTGATCCGCCAGGTGTTGGCCATCATGGCGGGTGCTCGTCAGGCCATGGAGGACGAAGCTCATGGCTGATGTGATCGATGTGGCCAATGACCAGGCCGACTACCACCTGCAGGTGGCGCTTCAGCGCCGCGTTCGCCCAGCGACTAAGCCGAGCGCGCAGTTCTGCGAAGACTGCGATGAACCAATCCCGGAGGTGCGGCAGCAACTGGTGGCGGGGTGCGAAACTTGCATCAGCTGCCAGGAACTGCGGGAGCGCCGCAGATGAGCGAGCGCCCAACCTCTACCACAGCTGATTGGGCGCGGCGGTACATTGAAGCCTTCGATCTCGCCTTGGTTCCGATTGAACCAGGTGAGAAGGGGCCGAAGGGTGCCGGCTGGAACAAGCCAGGTGGCTATTTCACGGACGCCTCGAAGGCTGAAGCGTTTTGGACTGTAAGCCCGAATCACAACCTCGGTGTTGTGCTCGGGCCGAGTCGTGTCTGTTCGCTGGACGTTGATGAGGTGCAATGCACTCGGCAGATCCTGAGCGAGTTGCTCGGCATAGATGTGGACGCACTGGCGGATTCTTACCCGACGTCGGTGGGCAACCCGGCGCGTTTTCGCATTATGTTCCGTGTCCCCGACGGCGTTGAACTCAGCTGGCATCCCTTGACCTGGCCAAGCAAGGCGGATCCGGATGGGTCGATTCATAAAGCGCTCATGACGCAGGCCAAGGCCGCTAGGGATGTTGGCGACGCTGAAAGAGAAGCGGCCCTAAAAATAGCAGCAGAACCATTCAAGAAAATTCCTGTCTTCGAGCTGCGTGCCGGCTTAGTGCAAGACGTGCTGCCGCCTTCCATCCACCCTGGCACTGGCCAGCCTTACACGTGGCGCACACCGCCATCTGCGCAGGGGCTGCCTGAGCTACCCCCTCAGTTGCTTGCGATCTGGCAAGGTTGGGACGAGTTTAAGCCCAGAGCTGAAGCGGTCTGCCCGTGGCTACCCAAAAAGGTGCCTGCTGAGTGGACTGCGCCTGCGCAACCTCGTCCCGCACCAATGCGCAATGGGCGCGATCTTCCTGCAGTGATTGCGCTATTCAACCAGGCCCACGATATCGCCACGCTCATTGAGGCTCATGGCTACGAACGTCGTGGTGACAAATGGCTTTGCCCACAAAGCAGCAGTGGTCTGGCAGGTGTCAGCATTATTGACGACAAGTTGTTCTCCCACCACAGCTCCGATCCTCTGGCCAATGGGCACAAAAACGATGCATTCGATGTGTTCTGCATCCTAGATCACGGCGGCGACCAGAGGGCTGCAACAAGAGCGGCTGCTCGGATCCTCGGTATTGACGCGAAGTCCCGTCCGCCTGCGCCGCCACCAGTAGGTGAGCTTCCCCATGCCCCATCGGTTGTCGAGCAGGTCGAGCTTCCTCCGCTCGCCAACAGCGATACCGAGCAGCTTCCCCGCGCCCCATCGGACGTTGAAGCGCCCAGCTCGGCCGCCTCCTCGGCCTCCGGGGGGGAGGGGGCGGATGGTCTGGTGCTGAAGAGCGCTATGCGCCGATTCGCCCTGGTTGAGGGCTCCACTAACGTATGGGATCTAGACAAAGGTCAGTCGATGAAGCGTGTCGGGTTCGAGGCGCTGGTAGGCAAGCCGCTCGCCAAGCAGTGGATGGAGCGGACAGATAAAAAGCTGATGTCGCTCGACCAAGTGAAGGAGCTGGAGCAGGTTAAAAGGTTGGCGGCTAAGAAGGGCGGAGCCCTGAAGCTGGATCCCATTGAGCGGTACGTCTACATCGACGGCACCAAGGATGTCTGGGACCGGGAGAAGAAGCGCCGTATCCCTGAAGGCGCGGTCAAGATGGCTTTGGGTGATGAATACAAGTGGTGGCTGAACAGCCCGGACCGCCGTGTCGTCGACGTGGATCACATTGTGTTCGACCCGACCATGACCAAAGATCCGGCTATCTACATCAACACCTTCGAGGGTTTGCCGCTCGAGCCCGTGCGTGATGACGCGGCCTGCGAGAACCTGCGCTGGCTGATCTCTTTCCTGTGCAACCACGACGAGGAGGCGCTGGAATGGCTCGTCAAGTGGCTGGCTTACCCGCTGCAGCACATGGGCGCGAAGATGGACACGGCAATCCTGTTCCACTCCACCATGGAGGGCTCAGGCAAAAGCCTCATGTTCGCAGACGTTATGGGCGAGCTATATGGCCAGTATGGCGCGACGGTCGGGCAGACCCAGTTGGAAGGCAGTTTCAACGCCTGGCAGAGCCGCAAGCTGTGGGCGGTGTTTGAAGAGGTTGTTAGCCGCGACCAGCGTTACAACCAGGTAGGCAAGATCAAACACATGATCACTGGCAAGACGGTGCGCATGGAGTCGAAGTTCATCAACGGCTGGGAAGAGGCCAACCATATGAACTCGGCGTTCCTCAGCAACGAGATCATGCCGTGGCCAATCAGCGAAGATGACCGACGGATGCTGGTGATGTGGCCTCTTGAGACGCTGCCACCAGAGCGCCAGAAGGCGATCAGCCGGGAGCTAGCGAACGGTGGAGTGGCTGCCTTGTACGGCTGGCTGCTTGATGTCGAGCTGGGGGAATTCAACCAGCGCACGCGGCCGCCCAAAACCGAGGCTCGCCAGCGCTTGGTTGAGTTGAGCCGCACTGCTTGGCAGACCTTCTTCTATCTCTGGCGTGCCGGTGAGCTGGGGCGCGGCCTGTGGGGCTGTGCGCTGACAAGCGATGTGTACGCCATGTTCGCCGAGTGGTGCTCGCACAACCGGGAAGGCGTGATGAGCCAGACGAAGTTCTCGTTGATGCTCAGCGCGAAGGTTGAGAAGACCCGCGCGATCCCCTGGACCGATGGCAATAACCGGCGATTTGCCGCGTTCTTCTTTCCTGACGATGGTGATCCTTCCCTGCCCCCATCCATGAAGTCGGCCGAGCTGGGCAAGAACGTCGTCGAGTGGCGCGCCAGGGCGAAGTTGGCTGGCTGGAACGTTGATGGCTGGGACCACGTGAAGAGGGTGCTTGCGGCATGACTACCTCTATTTGTGTGTTGGGTGTGTTGGGTTTGTGTCGGGTTGGATTGGTCTACCCAACACATTCGGATTGCCCGAAATCATTGGCTTGCACGGGTGGTGTGTTGGGTGTGTTGGGTTTGTCCACGCACGCGCGCGTGCGCGTATTTTTTTGGAATGCCATCACCGAAGAAAAAAAACTCTATGCGAGAACCAATAAACCCAACAAACCCAACACACTCAACACACATTCAGCTAATCAATTGATTTTATTGGGTTTCGCTTGTGTTGGGTTTGTGTCGGGTTGTGGAAATGTGTGTTGGGTGCTGGTTTGGGGGGAATGGCGATGAGTATGGATCAGGAAGTGGGTCTCCTACTGCGCGTCACGCAGCACCAGGTCGATACGGCAGAGCTTATCGATCCCGCCGAGCGCCTGCGGCTGGTGGGCGAACTGATGCGCCACTGGGGGGAGCAGCGCCGCTTGGTTGGGCTTAAGGCGAGTCTGGGTAGCCAGATGGGGACGATCATGGAATGGAAGGGGGCTGCACCGCGCGGTGGCGTATCGGGTCATCGCATTCTGGTTGCCGGTGCTGGTATGGATCACTCATCGGCAGAAGTAGATGCTGCTGTCATCCAGCTGGAACGGCGGGACAAGCGGGGGGAAACTTTGGCCAAGCTGGCAGAGATGCGCTACGTACTGGGCTTCACTATTCGGGAGCAAATGAGGGTAGTTGGGCTGGCGGAAGATGCAGATCGCACCTATCGCAACTGGGTAAAAGCCCTGCATCTGCAGGTGTTTGCCATTCTTGCGGCCCGCGCTGGTCGCGTCCGGCAGCAAACCGTTCGTCGGGTCACTATGCGCCGAGCGTGCGCTGAAGGTGCGCCGAAGTAGCGCCGAAGCGGATAACCGAAAACACCCCCTTTTCGGTTTTTCCGGTGACCTGTAAAAAGTCACCACGATGTGAAAAGTGCGCTTAGGCGCTGACCCAACAAGCACTGTGCTGTGCAACCCGCCCCGACCTGTCGGTGCATCGAGAACCCTGCCAACCGGCGGGGTTTTCTTTTTCCGGTGCCGTGCTTTGCCAATGAGGCTTACATGAACAGCGAGCAACAAGCGTTAGTCGAGATGCCGATCTGGATGGTGATCGTGCTATCCCTGGTCGGCGGGGTGTCGGGTGAAATGTGGCGTGCGGATCGAGCGGGTGCTCGCGGCTGGGCGTTGGTCCGGCGGATTGCTCTACGGTCCGGCGCATGTGTGGTTTGCGGTATGGCAACCATCATGCTGCTTTACTCGGCCGGGGCGTCGATCTGGGCTGCCGCTGCCTTTGGTTGCTTGACTGCAACTGCCGGTGCTGATGTTGCGATTGGCCTGTACGAGCGCTGGGCCGCCAAGCGGCTGGGCGTCGAGCAGGTGCCGCCGGCCAGTGGCGAGGCGGGGCAGTGACCGCCCCGGGGGTGGGGGTGGGGGGCTGTAGGCATTTGCCGATTTTTGGGTCCTCCCCCCGGGCCGCCCCCTACACGGGTACGCAGACTCGCGGTTTCTCTGCAGCTGAAATTCCTGCAGGGATGTCCGTCTTTTCAAGGACTTAGTGATGGGTAAGACAGTCAGCAAGGGCGAGCTGGGCGAGATCATCGGTCGTGATGAGCGGACCCTAAGCCGTTGGCAGAAGGACGGCATGCCCGTGATCGAGTTTGGCGTGGGCCGTGGCAACGAAAACCAGTACGACACTCAGGTGGTGATCGAATGGTTGATGCGCCAAGCCGCCTTGAACGGCAAGAAGGAATCGACGCGAGATCGCCTCGACCGTCTGCGCGGTGATCGCGAGGAAATCGCGTTGGCCCGTGAGCTGGGCGAGGTGGTGATTGAGGCCGAAATGGTCGAGCGCTTCGAGGCCGTGATCACTGCCGCGAAAATCGAATTGCTCAACACCTTCCCAGATGAGCTGGCGGCGACCTTGTCGGCGAAGTACGGAGTGCAGGTCGATGACCAGCTAATCCGCGAGCCCATCGAATCAATACTGAGGAGGTTGTCCGCGTATGACGAGGACGACGATCTCGCTGGGGATCCTGACGAGTCGGACGACGAGGAGGGCTCTGAAGAAGTCGGCGAGTAAAGCGATGAGCCGGGTCTGCCGCAAATGGGCGCCCCCGCCTAAAATGACCATCATCGAGTGGGCCGACAGATTTCGCTGGCTTGCGCCGGAAGAGTCGGCTGCACCAGGTAAGTATCGCTTCGATATTACCCCGCACTTGATCTGGCCGGGTGGTCCGCTTGAAGCATTGGATGATCCGAACGTCTCCGAGATCGTCGGGCGAAAGTCGGCACAGGTGGCCTGGACGTCGGGTGTGCTGGGCAATGCCATCGGCAAGTGGATCGACCTTGAGCCATCCCCCATCTTGATTTTGTTCCCCAAGGCCGAAGCGGCGAAACAGTACGTCGCGGAAAAGCTGGAGCCGATGATCGAGGCCACCAAGCGGCTGCGGAAGAAAGTGGACCTTCGCAGCCGCAAGCTGCAGCAACGGCAGGACTTCAAACGGTTCCCTGGCGGCTTCCTGAAAATGGTGGGCTCCAACAGCCCGGCCAGCGTGAAGTCCACGCCGGTTCCAAAGGTGGCCATCGAAGAACCCGATGACTGCAACCTCAACCTGCGGGGGCAGGGGGACAGTATCAAGCTGGCCAAAGAGCGTCTTAAGACGTTTCGGCGCTCGAAGATCATCATCGGCGGCACCCCCACCATTAAGGGACTGTCGGCTATCGATGCCGAGCTGGAACTGTCGGACAAGCGCGTGGGCTTGGTGCCTTGCCACGGCTGCGGGGAATCGCATGCTTTGAGCTTCGAGCATCTGCACTGCGACGAAGACCCGCACTACTACCATGAGGTGTATGGCAAGCGGCGTCCAGAAACCGCGTATTACGCCTGTCCGCACTGCGGTGAAATCTGGGACGACCACCAGAAGAACGCCAACCTCAAGCACGGGCGCTGGGAGGCTACTGCCGAGTTTCGGGGCATCGCCGGATACATCCTCAACGAATTGTATGCGACCTTCCACGGCTCTCGCTTCGAGGTGCTGATGGAAAAGAAGCTGCAGGCGGAACACGCCATGCGGCTGGGCAACATCGGGCCGATGATTGCCTTTACCAACAGCTCGATGGGTGAGAGCTACGAGTACAAAAGCGATGCGCCAAAGACGGACGAACTGGAGAAGCGCGCCGAGCCCTATGCCGAGCTGACTGCCCCTAAAGGCACGTTGCTGGTTACGGTCGGCGTCGACGTTCAGGGCGACCGCCTCGCCCTTATCATTGTTGGCTGGGGAAGAGGCGAGGAGTCTTGGAGGCTGTACTGGGGCGAGTTGCCAGGCAATCCCATCGATCCACACGACCCCGTATGGACTGCGTTGGACAAGATCATCGCAACGCCGATACCCACCGAAAGCGGTGCGCAACTCGCCGTGTCGGCAGTTAGCATCGACAGCTCTGACGGTAACACCAGCGATGCGGTGTACACCTACGTTCGAGATCGCCAGCGCTTCAACATCATGGCGATCAAGGGCGCGTCCATCGACAGCCGGGATCGGGAAATCTTCACCAAGCCGGCGCTGTCGGCGGACACCAGCCAGGACAACACAAAGGCAGCCAAGTATGGCCTGCGCGTATTCATCGTCGGCACCCACAAGGCCAAAACGCTGATCGATGGCCGGATGAAGCTCAAGGGCGCAGGGCCGGGCCGCATGCACTGGTACAGCGAAATTCGCTCGGACTATTACGAGCAGGTGACCAACGAGGTGCTGGCGCCGCACCCGCGCAACCCCAGCAAGATGGTTTGGCAAAAGAAAGCGGGCCGGCGCAACGAGGCGCTGGACTGTGAGGTGTACGCCTTGCATGCAGCCCGCAGCCTCAAGACCCACCTGCTGCGCGATCACGAATGGGACCAGCTGGAGCAGCAGCTGCTGCAGCCCACTCTCTTCACTACTGAGCAGGCGGTGGCGCCGATGCCTCGTCGCGTGGTGTCACGCGGCCGTGGCACCCGGAGCCGCGTCGGCTAACCGAGGTTCACCATGACAGAAGCACAGCAACGCCTTGCGGAAGTGAGGGCGGCGATATCGGCCGTCCTGAAGAACGGCCAGCGCTTGCGCCGTTCGGATCGCGAGCTGCAACTGGCCGAACTCAATAGCCTGCGGCTGTTGGAGAAACAGTACGCCGACCAGGTAGCGGCTGAACAAGCCGCCACCAAAGGGCGTGGCCGCAACCGCATTTCTTATGTGGGGCTTTGAGCATGTGGCCCTTTCGTAAACAGGAAGCTGCGGCCGAACAGTTGATGGCCGAAGCGATCCGGGTAGCCAGGGCTACAGCAGATGACCGGAAAATCGTCGCGCAGGGTGGAGGTGGCGGTGTTGAAACTCGCTGGCGCGGTGCCTCGCGGGTGCTCCGCAGCATGGCCAGCTGGATTCCGGGCTTGGGCAGTCCTCGGCGCGACTTCAACAAGAGCGAGCGCCGTATGCTGGTGGCGCGCTCCCGCGACGCCATGCGCAATCACCTGATCGCACGTGCGGCGATCATGCGGCTGCGTACCAACGTTGTGGGCACCGGCCTGGTCTGTCGCGCCCAGGTCGACTTCGAGGCAGTGGGTATCACCGAAGATGAGGCCGAACAGCTCAACGCCCAGCTGGACCGTTTGTGGTCGATGTACGCTGACGACCCCCGCGAATGCGACGCCGAAGCGACGCTCAACCACTACCAACTGCAAGCCCTGGTGCTCGTTTCCTCCCTCGTCGCCGGTGATGTGTTCGTGGCCAGTCCCGATCAAGAGCGCCCCGGCTGCATCTTCAGCACGCGATTGCAACTGATCGAGTCCGACCGTGTCGGCAACCCGAACAGCGGCATGGACCGCGTTGATATGGTCGAGGGGGTTGAATTCGATGCGGTGGGAGCGCCGGTCGCATACCACGTGTGCGCTGGCTACCCCGGCGAGCACCTGGCGGGCAAGGCGCTGACCTGGGAGCGCTTGAGCGTATTCGGTGCTGAAACAGGCCGCCGCCGGGTCTTGCATGTAATGGCTGACAAGGAGCGGCCAGGCCAGAAGCGTGGCGCGCCGTACCTTTCGCCAGTGCTGGAGCCACTGCAGAAGCTTGAGCGCTACAGCAGCGCCGAACTGATGGCCGCCGTGATCTCGGCGATGTTCACCGTGTTTATCAAGAAGGGCAGCGAGTTCGACCGTGGCAACCTGCCGATGTCGGCGCTGGCTGATGAGCGACCGGAAGGCGACGACACTTCGGACGGTGCCATCTCGCTGGGCGAGGGAGCTATCGTGGACCTTGGTCCAGGGGAAGAGCCAATGGTGGCGAACCCTAGCCGGCCCAACGCCCAGTTCGACCCGTTCTTCACTGCGGTCGTCAAGGAGATCGGTGCTGCGTTGGAACTGCCGCTGGACGAGCTGCTATTGCACTACAGCAGCAGCTACAGCGCTGCACGTGCTGCCATGCTCCAAGCTTGGCGCTTCTACAGTCTGCGGCGGTGGTGGCTGGCCTGCGATTTTTGCCAGCCCAGCCGCGAGCTGATCATCGACGAGGCGGTGGCCAGAGGATTGATCAATCTGCCCGGTTACAGCGAGCCGGCCAAACGAAAGGCTTACTGCCAGGCCATCTGGATCGGTCCTGCGCGTGGTGCCATTGATGAACTCAAGGAAGCGAAGGCCGCCCGCGAGCGCATCGACATTGGGGTGAGCAACGAAACGCTTGAGACCGCATCCATGACGGGTGAGCCCTGGCAACAGGTCATTCGACAGCGCGTCCGAGAGGTCGAGTTCCGTCGAGCCAACAGCATGCAGCCCCTGCCCAAGAGCGGGCTGGAAACCCCGCCTGAACCTAATCCCCAAGAGGAATAACCATGCCTCGCGCACTTGAGCTGGCTGCCTCGCAGCCCTGGCTGATGCTGCCCGACGCCCTGGACAACCTGCTGACCATCTCCGACCGCATGGGCGATCCGGTGGCGCTGGCGACCAAGCGCGGCGAGCGGTTGGAAGATACCCGACGAGTCACCATGCGCGGCAACGTGGCGGTGATCCCGGTCGTTGGTCCGATCTTCCGTTACGCCAACCTCTTCACCGAGATCAGCGGTGCTACCAGCACC
Organism: Pseudomonas sp. MN1F; assembly: GCF_009391885.1. Taxonomy (GTDB): domain Bacteria; phylum Pseudomonadota; class Gammaproteobacteria; order Pseudomonadales; family Pseudomonadaceae; genus Aquipseudomonas. The sequence continues at coordinate 48,123 of NZ_VZII01000034.1, forward strand.
CAGGTCTTGGCGACTGACATACAGCGCGCACTGGACGACCCCAAGGTCAAATCCATCGTGCTCAACATCGACAGCCCAGGTGGTGTCGCGTCAGGCATCAACGAGCTGGCCGAGATGATTTACGCGGGCCGGTCACGCAAGAAGATCGTCGCCTATATAGGCGGCATCGGAGCCAGCGCGGCCTACTGGATCGCCTCGGCGGCGGGCGAGATCGTCATCGATGAGGCCAGTTTGGCCGGCAGCATCGGCGTCGTTGTCGAGGCGGTGGTCGAGGACGAAAAGAAGACCGGTCGCACCCGTTACCAGATTGTCAGCCGCAATGCGCCGAACAAACGGCCTGACCTCGGTACCGAGGAGGGCCGCGCCAAGATGGGCGAAACCATCGACGCCATGGCCGACGTTTTCGTGAGCAAGGTTGCTCGCAACCTCGGAGTGTCTGCCGAAAAGGTGCCCGCGATGGGCGACCACGGCGGCATCCGCGTCGGCGCCGACGCCGTCAAGCACGGCCTGGCCAATCGCGTGGGCTCGCTGGAATCCCTGATCACCGAACTGGCCAAGCCGGCCATCAACTCTCCAAGGATACACACCATGACTACCGTCAAAACCACGGCTGAACTGCGGACAGCAATCGCGGCTGGTACCGACCCGAACACCATTGAAATCGCCCAGGCCGATGCGCCTGATACCTCCGCGATCCGCGCTGAGGCCACGGCTGCCGAGCGCGCGCGGATCAAGGGCATCAATGAACTCGCCGCCAAGGGCTTCGAGAAGGAAATCGGTGCCGCCATCGATGACGGCACCTCCGTTGAAGCGACCGCCCTGGTGTTGTTCAAGGCTTCCCAAGATCGTGGCATCTCGCTGGCCGGCATCAAAAGCGATGCTCAGGGCGTGAGCGGCGTCACCCCACCCGCAGGCGGCAAGGAAGGCGAGCGCAAAGCCGCTGTCAGCGCAATCGTTGCAGGCGCATCGCGCCGTTAATAGGAGGCAACCATGGCAAACCCAGAACGTAGTTCCTACATCCCCAGCCAGCTTTCGGCGGGTGATTTCCCCGTCGTCATGGAGTCCGGCGTCATTGCAGCCGGTCAGCAACTGTCGCGTGGCGCGGTGCTGGGCCAGGTGACTGCATCCGGCGAGTACCTCCTGTGCAAGGCTGATGCCGCGGACGGGTCGCAAACTCCGGTGGCGATCCTCGACAAGGACGTTAACACCACCGAAAGCGCCCAGAACGCGCCGATTCGTCTGACCGGTCAAGTGCTCGGTAGCCAGCTCACCCTCGGCGATGGCCTGACCCTCGCGGCTGCGAAAGCAGCACTGCGCCCTCTCTGCATCTTCATCCGCTAACGGAGCCCCTATGGATATCTTTGACACCCTGACCATGCTGGAAGCCGTTGAGCAGATGGCGACGCCTCGACGCTTCCTGATGAACACCTTCTTCAATGGCGGGCGCCCTGTGACGTTCGGCACCAAGACGGTGGATATCGACATTTACAAGGGCCAACGCAAAATGGCCCCGTTCGTCCATCCCACATTGCCTGGCAGTGTCTCGTCGCGCACCGGCTTCCAAAAGTCCACCTACGAGCCTCCATACATCCAGCCAAAGCTTGCCACCACTGCTGATCTGATCTTGAAGCGAAGCCCCGGTGAAACGCCTTACTCGACCCGTACCCCGCTCGAACGAGCTGGCGAGCAGTTGGGTAGAGACCTGCTGGACCTGGATGAGCAGATCATCCGTCGTGAGGAATGGATGTGCGCCCAGGCCCTGACCACCGGCCGAGTTCGGGTTGTGGGTGATGGTGTGGACGACACCATCGACTTTCTGATGGAAGACACCCATAAGGTCACCCTCACCACCGGTCGCTGGAACACCAGCGAATCTGACCCTATCGCCAACCTTCGGCAGTGGCGCCGCTTGATCGCCAAGGACTCTGGCCGCTCCGCCAACGTGGCCGTCTTCAGCGGCGAAGCGCAGGACGCCTTCCAGGGCAACGAAGCTGTGCTCAAGCAACTCAATAGCCGGCGCGTAGACATGGGCCTCATCAAGCCTGAGGAACTGCCCGATGGGGTGACCTACCTCGGTTACCTCAACGACCCAGGCATCGACATTTACGCCTACGACGAGTGGTACCTGGACGACGAAGGCGACGAGCAACCGGTTATCCCTGCTGGCGGCGTCATCATGGGGGCCACTTCGACACGCAACGCCATGTTGTACGCCGCGATTCAGGACCTTGAGGCCATCGAGAGCGGCCTGGTAGAAGCGGCCCGCTTCCCTAAAACCTGGGTCACTCAGGAGCCGAGCGTACGCTGGCTCAAAGTCCAATCGGCTGTGCTGGCAGGCATGCTGGAGCCCAACGCCTTCCTCTACGGCAAGGTGGTGTGACATGGCGAAAATCGAGTACGTGGTCGTTGATGGCTGCATACAGTGCGGCTCCAAGATCATTCGCAAGAATGAGGTCTACGTGCCGCCTTCTGCGGAAATCAGGGAGCTTCTGCTGGCCGAGGGCAAAATCGTTGCGCGCGGAAAGATCAACACCGGCCGTGCCAACCGCGCTCCAGCGTCGAACGCTCCAGGCACTGCACCGCCTACAGGTCAACCAACCCCGTTGATCGCCGATCCTGACGGGAGCGACGATGACGATGGCGACGATGATGATGACAGCGGAGATTGATCATGGCCTTCCGTGAACAAACAGCGTTCATGGATGGGGCGCTGTTGGACGTCCTGGGCGACGAGGCCGAGATCGAGGGCATAGCAGACCCGGTACCGGGATTTTTCTCGGCGCCCTGGCTGCAGCCCAAGCTCGGCCAGATCAATACTGGGCTGCGGGAGCCCGTATTCGCTGTGCGGATCATGCACGCGAATGGCATCAAGGAGGGCTTGCACCTGGTGGTGAAGCTGGCGCCCGAGGATGGCGGCGGCCGGTATGTCATCGCTAGCCGCAAGCCCGATGGTACGGGCTGGATCAATTTGACGTTGAGGGAGGTGCGGGCATGAGTGTTGGCAGCTACCACAAGCCATCGGCCAGCAGCGGGTTGATCACGCTACAGGCCGATCCGCACGACGTGCGGGGTTTCGAGAAGTTCGCCAGCCTGGTGCCCAAGGCCATTGCCGCAGCTCAGCGTCGGGCTATCAGCAAGACGCTCAGGTGGCTCCGCACCCACATCTCGCGGGATGTGGGCCGCCAGGAGCGGATCGCCATTGCAGCGGTCAGGCAACGGCTCAAAATCTTTCCGGTGTCGAGCAATGGCCAGGGTCGATTGTGGTTCGGTATCAACCCGATTGAGGCCAGCCGGGCAGGCCGACCTCGGCAGGGACGCTCTGGAGTATCCGTGGCCGGTCGCCGCTATCAAGGCGCGTTTTTTAAGCGCGTTTACGGTAGCAACCCGGACATCTGGATTCGCACGGCGAGCAAGCACTTCGACGCGAGCGATTACCCCGACAGCGAGGTGTCTGGTCGGGGTGGTCGCCGCTCCGGTTGGATCGGGGAGAACGACAGTCGCTTTCCGCTGGCCAAAGCGAAGATCTCGCTGGAGGAAGTCCGACCGCATTTCGAGTCTTGGACCAATCGAGCCCACGAGCGCTTGCTGGTGGTGATGGCCCAGGAACTGAACTTTGAACTGCAAAAGCATTTGCGGAGAACAGGCAATGGATGACGATCCGATTCCCCTTGGCCGGGTGTACACGGCGATGGAGGAGCACATCCGGCAGACCGTTCCCGCCTTGTGTTACGTCGGTACCATGCCCGAAGGGGTTCAGCAGGTCGACCTGCCTGCTGTCGTGCTTGAGCTGGCGGGCTTCGAGGATGCTGAAAAGGATCCTGGCACGGGTGAGGTTGCCGTGGATGCTCGCTTTGAAGCACGGGTGATTGTGGGCCAGGAAGAGCCTAACTGCCTGCATATCGCCGCTTTCGTCGCAGCTCAACTGACGGTTTTGCTGCGTATGCAGTCCTGGGGATTGCCGGTGGAGTTCGCCCAGTTCATGCGCGCCGAGCGTGACTGGTCGCGGCCCGAGCTGGACAACTGCGCGGTGTGGGTCGTGGAGTGGACGCAGGTCATCTACCTGGGCTTCGAGGAGTGGCCTTGGCCTAACCAGCCGTCCGGCAGCCTGGTGTTTGGCTTCAGCCCGGATACTGGTCCCGGCAGCGAACATCAGTACCAAGCGCCGGAGGATTTGGCATGAGTTACGTCTCAGCTCAGCATGACCGCATGTTGGCCAGCATGCTGATCCCCTGCACAGTGGTCGGCGTAGATCTCGCGGCGGCGCGTGTACGCGTTACGGATGGCGGCAACTGGACGAGCGCCTGGGTTCGCTGGCACGCCCAGGCCGCTGGCAAGGCCCGTCACTGGCGGTCGCCCAGTCTGGGAGAGCAAGGCGTGCTGGTCAGCCCGAGCGGCGAGCCGGCGCAGGGCACCTTCGTTCCGGGCTTGTACGGCAACGCCGGTGACCAGCCGGACAACCGCGACCATGTCGAAGTCTGGCGTTTCGATGATGGTGGCTCCCTGGTCTACGACTGGGCGGCCAGCAGTTACACCATCAAGGTGCCGTCCGGCACGGTGACCATTGAAGTTGGGAGCACCAAGGCGGTCCTCACCGACGACGCCATCACGGCCGAGTCAGCGAGCATCACCTTGACCGGTAACGTAAAGATTGTGGGGCCTCTGCAGGTCACAGGCGACATCAACGGTGGCGGCCGGATCATTGATACGGCCGGCAACACGGCCAACCACAAACACTGAATCGAGCCCGCAAACGCGGGCTTTTTCGTATCTGGAGGAAGCATGGCCAAAGCAGAAAAAGAGGTGACCGCTGAGGTGGAGGGGCAGGTGATCGTCGCAGCACCGGAACCGGCTAAGCCGATCACTTTCCGGGACAAGGAGTACACGGAACGCGTACTGCTCATGCCGAGCTTCCGAGAATTGCGCGTCACGGGTGCTCGGGTGGTGGTGATGGGTGATGACTCGGCGGCTATCGCTTACCTCCGCAAGCGTCCTGACTTCGAGCAGCAGGGATAGCCAATGATCGGACTGGATCGCCGCACCGGGCAGCCGCTTTCCGGCGTCGCCCACCTGAAACAGTCCATTGAGGACATTTTGACCACGCCCGTCGGAAGTCGGCGCATGCGCCCGGAGTACGGCAGCAGCCTGCGGCGCTACATCGACCTGCCCGTTAACGAAGGCTGGAAAAGCGCGGTACAGGCCGAGGTGGCGCGCGCCCTGGGGCGCTGGGAGCCGCGTTTGCAGCTGGAGCGCGTGCGCGTGGTGGCGGTGCTGGGCGGGCAGGTCACCCTGTCGCTGACCGGCACCTATGTGGGTGACAGCGTGGTGATCGAGGTAAGCGCATGAGTACCATTGACCTGTCCCAGCTGCCGGCGCCGCAGGTGCTGGAAGACTTGGATTATGAGCAGCTGTATCAGGACGACCTGACCGCGTTCCGTGCCCTGATGGGCGACAACTGGAGCGCGAACCTTGAGAGCGACCCGGTCACCAAGCTGCTGGAGGTCGGGGCCTACCGCAAGCTGCTCAACCGCTCGCGGATCAACGATGCCGCCAAGGCGCTGATGCTGGCCTACGCCAAGGGCTCCGACCTCGACCAGCTGGCCGCCAACGTCAGCTTGTCTCGCCTGGTGGTTCAGGCCGAGGACCTGGCGGCGGTGCCACCGGTGGCCAAGGTGATGGAAGTCGACGACGCCCTACGTGAGCGGGTGCAGCTGGTGTATGAGGGGCTGACCACGGCCGGCCCGCGTAACAGCTACATCCTGCATGCGCGCAACGCCTCGGGCCTGGTGGCCGACGCCACCGCCGAAAGCCCGACGCCGGCCGTGGTGCATGTCACGGTACTGGCCTTGGAGGGTAACGGCACGGCCTCGGCCGAGCTGCTGGCCACGGTGGGCGACTATCTGAACGACGACGATGTGCGGCCGGTGGCGGACCGGGTGGTGGTGCAGAGCGCCGAGATTCTGCCGTATCAGATCAACGCCAAGCTGTACATGGCGAGCACTGGGCCGGAAAGCGAGGGTGTGCTGGCCCTGTGCAACGCGCGCCTAGCCGAATGGATCAACCCGCGCCGTCGGCTGGGGGTGGAGGTCGCCCGTTCGGCGGTCGACGCCCAGTTGCATATCGACGGGGTCAGTCGCGTGGAGTTGGCCGGGTGGTCTGATATCCGCCCGAGCAAGTCGCAAGCGGCTTGGTGCGAGGGGTTTACGGTCGTGCGGGGTGATTGATGAGTAGCTTGTTACCGATCAACCGCACGCCGCTGGAGAGCGCCCTGGAGGGCGCTGCCGACGAAGACCTGGCGATCATGCTGCGCCGCCTCTACAACCCCGACACCTGCCCGACCGAGCTGCTGTTTCTGCTGGCCTGGGCGTGGTCGGTCGACCGTTGGGACGACCGGTGGTCAGAGGCGGTCAAGCGCTCGGTGATTCGCTCGTCGTTCTACATCCATGCGCACAAGGGCACCATCGGCGCGCTGCGCCGGGTGGTCGAGCCGTTCGGCTACCTGATCGAGGTCACCGAGTGGTGGCAGACCGTGCCCCAGGGCGTGCCGGGCACCTTCGCGCTCAAGGTCGGCGTGGCCGAGGAGGGCATCAGTGAAGAGACCTATCAGGAGCTGACGTGGCTGATTGATGACGCCCGCCCGGTCAGCCGGCACATGACCGGCTTGGCCATCAGCCTGGAAACCACCGGCCGCCTGTATCTCGCCCCGTCGGTGTACGACGGCGACGAACTCACCGTGTACCCGCCGCAAGCGGTTGACCTGGAGGTCACCGGCGAGATTGGCGGTGGCGGCCGCGACCACACTATTGACTATCTGGACGTTAACTATGGTTGACCAGACTTCACAGTTTTACGCGATCTTGACCAATGTCGGGGCCGCCAAGCAGGCTAACGCGGATGCGCTGGGCGTTCCCTGGACCTTTAGTCAGATGGCGGTCGGCGATGGCAATCCGGCCGGCCTGGAGAATCCACCGCACCCGATGCCGGTGGCCACGCAAACCGCGCTGCTCAACGAGTGGCGCCGTGCACCGCTCAACCAGTTGAAGGTCGACCCGAGCAATGCGGCGATCATCATCGCCGAGCAGATCATCCCGGCCGACGTGGGTGGCAAGTGGATTCGTGAAATCGGCTTGTATGATGCCGCTGGCGACCTGGTGGCGGTGGCCAACTGCCCGCCGACCTTCAAGCCGCTGCTCAGTCAGGGCTCTGGTCGCACCCAGGTGGTGCGCCTCAATCTGGTCATCAGCAATGCCAGTAACGTGCAGCTGAAAATTGACCCGTCGGTGGTGCTGGCAACGCGCGAATATGTCGACAGCCGGCTCACCGAGGAAATCAGCAAGCTGGATAACAAGCAATCGGTGCGCGCGGCCACCACGGCCAACATTACCCTGTCGGGTCTGCGGACGGTCGACGGTGTTGTGCTGGCGGCCGGCGATCGGGTGCTGGTAAAGAACCAGACGCAAGCCAAGGAAAACGGCCTGTATGTCGTGGCGGCGGGTGCCTGGCCGCGCGCCTCGGATGCGGATATCAGCGCCGAGGTAACGCCGGGGCTGGTGGTGGCGGTCGAGCAGGGCACGACCCTGGCCGACACTATCTGGCAGCTGATCACCGATGCCCCGATTGTGCTGGGCACCACGGCGCTGACCTTCCGTGACATTACCGATGGTTTCGCCCGCCTGTTGTCGCCGGCCTTCACCGGTACGCCAACCGCCCCAACGCCTGCGCAGTTCGACACGACGCCGGTGGTGGTCAACGCCGCGTTTGTGAAGCGCATGGGGGTGGAGTATGCCGGCTATTCGAACTATGCAGCCTCGACCGCTCTGGCGCTTTCTGAGGTCGGCAAGTTGGTGGCCTTTGCCAATGCGGCCACCCCCATGACGGCCACGCTGCCGACGGGTGGCACCATCACGCCAGGCGCTACGGTGACGTTGCTGTGTGGCCAAGGCACGCTTACGGTCACGGCTGCTGCCGGCGATTCGATTGATGCGGTTGGGGTGCCTGGCGACGTTGTCATGGGCCAAGGCGATACCGCTGAATTCATTCGCAACGGCTCCCTGTGGCGCCTGATCGGCGGTACGGCGCTGCTGCGCTACTCGGCCATTATGCAGGGCGAAACCTGGCTCACCCCGGCGCAGTTCGACAACACCAAGAAGCTGGCCACCACCGAGTTTGTGCAGCGCGCGCTGGGCAGCTTTTCAGGGGCGGTGACGTATGGCGCTAACGTCACCCTGACCAAGGCCGACGTCGGCAAGGTCATTCGTTTGTCGGGTACGGGGTACACGGTAACCCTGCCATTGGTCTCTACGCTGGTGGAAGGCGCCTCGCTTGCTATTCAGCATTCCGGCACCTCGGGCACTCAGACGGTGGTGGTGCAAGGTGGCGACGTCATCGATCCAGGCGCTGGCCTGGTTACGTCACTGACGTTGAACATGGGCGATACCGCAATATTGGTGCGTGCCGGCGGCAGTTGGGCGCTAATCAGCGGTAGCGCAGCGCTCAGCTATGTGGATCGGCCCACCCTGGCGCAGTTCGACAGCAGCCGCCAGTTGGCGACCACCGAGTTTGTCCAGCGCGCCCTGGGCAGCTTCAGCGGCTCCACCAGCATTGCCGCCAGCCGTGCGCTGACCGCTGCTGACATTGGCAAGCGCATTGAGTTGGCGAACGGCGTTACGGTCACGCTGCCGGACACCTCGACAGTGCCCCAGGGTGCGACTGTGTTGATTTCAGCAGGGCCAACGGCGACCACGGCGCGCGTCACTGTTGCCGCCAGCGATCAGTTGGCAATGAACAACCTGTCAATGGCGGTGCCCTACACGCTCGCCGCTGGCGGCGACTTCCTGGCCATTCGAGAATCCAACGTATGGCGTTGCCACTTCGGTACTGAGCCGCTGCGCAACTCGCCGTTGTTCGCTGCCTCTTTTTCGGTCTCGGGTTACTCCAAGATGCCCAATGGCGATGTCGAAATGTGGGGCATGACTGGCGGCTCCGCGCCGGGCGCGATCACCCCGGTGACCTTCCCAATGGCATTCCCTAACGCGTGCCATAACATCCAGATGACCTATGTGGACTCTGGCACGCAGTCACCCGCCAGCCGTGGCGGCCCTGTCCAGGTGGGTAGCTATTCCAAAACGGGGTTCAACTACTCCCATTCGGGCAGCAGCAGTGCCGCCCAGCATTTTTGGCGCGCCAAGGGCAGCTAAAGGGGTCATATGAAGGTTTATTTTGCATCGGATGGAGGCTTCTACAGCCTCGACTTTCAGGGCTATGTGCCGGCAGGATCGGTCGAAGTGACGGCTGAGGATTACAGCGCCCTGCAGGCCGGACAGCTGCAGGGCAAGTGGATCGTGGCGAATAGCCAAGGCTATCCGGTGCTGCAGGCGCCGGAGGAGACGCCGGGCTATCTGGCCTCGGTTGAACGCGGCTGGCGTGACATGCAGCTGGCCGCCACGGACAGCCTGGTGGTCCGGCATCGCGACGAGTTGGAGGAGGGCGTGGCCACCACGCTGACGACTGAGCAATACGCCGAGCTGCAGGCCTATCGACGCGGCCTGCGTGACTGGCCTGACTCGGGCGAGTTTCCGCTGACAAATCATCGGCCGGCGACCCCGGCCTGGCTCGCTGAGCAAACTTAAGACGCCCCGCACTGACGGGGCGTTTTCTTTTCTGCTGTACCACCTGGCCCTGCTCTGCGGGGCCTTCTTGTATCTGGAGAGTCTATGAGCGGTTTCTTTCACGGCGTTACCGTAACGAACGTCGACACCGGCGCGCGCAGCATTGCCCTGCCGTCGTCCTCGATCATTGGCCTGGTCGACACCTTCACCCCTGGCCCCGGTGCGGACGGTACGCCGACCGCCAAGGCCAACGACCTGGTACTGATCACCAGCGAGCGCGAGGCGGTGGCCGCGTTCGGTGCCAACTCGGCGATCACCAAGGCCTGCCGGGCGATCTACACCCGCGCCAAGGCGGTGATCGTCGCCTGCGGCGTAGCCAAGGTCGAGGACGCGGCCGCGCAGACCTCGGCGATTATCGGCGGCGTGCTGGCCGATGGCACCCGTACCGGCCTGCAGGCGCTGCTGGACGGCAAAAGCCGCTACAATGCCCAGCCGCGGCTGTTGGTGACCCCCAAGCACAGCGCGACCCAGGCTGTCGGCACCGCCCTGGTGGCGCTGGCCGACAAGCTGCGCGGCATCGCCATCATCGACGGCCCCGGTACCACCGATGAGGCAGCGATGGCCTACGCCGCCGAGTTCGGCGCCAAGCGCGCGTTCATGGTCGACCCTGGCGTCAAATACTGGGACACCGACGCCGAGGCGACCGTGGATGCCCCGGCGTCGGCCTGGGTGGCCGGCCTGTTCGCCTGGACCGATAACGAATACGGCTTCTGGGCCTCGCCGTCGAACAAGGAGTTCGTCGGCATCACCGGTACCTCCCGCTCGGTGGAGTTCCTGGATGGCGACGACACCTGCCGGGCCAACCTGCTGAACAACGCCAACATCACCACCATCATTCGCGATGACGGCTACCGCCTGTGGGGCAACCGCACGCTGTCGAGCGATCCGAAATGGGCCTTCGTCACCCGCGTGCGCACCATGGATATCGTCATGGACGCGATTCTGTACGGCCACAAGTGGGCGGTAGACCGCTCGATCACCGCGACCTATGTCAAGGACGTGACCGAGGGCCTGCAGGCGTTCATGCGCGACCTCAAGAACCAAGGTGCAATTATCAACTTCGAGGTGTTCGCGGACACCGAGCTGAACACCGCCAGTCAGTTGGAGCAGGGCAAGGTGTACTGGAACATTCGCTTCACCGATGTGCCGCCGGCCGAGAACCCCAACTTCCGCGTCGAGATCACCAATCAATGGCTGACCGAAGTCCTCGACTCGGCCGCATAAGGAGCGCATCACATGGCAATGATTCCCGAAACCCTGGCCAACCTGAACCTGTTCGTCGACGGCATCAGTTTCCAGGGCGACGTACCCAGC
>NZ_VZII01000035.1 GCF_009391885.1 Pseudomonas sp. MN1F
GACCACAGCAAGATGGCTGGCATGGACCACGGCAGCATGGCCGGTATGGACCATAGCAAGATGGCTGGCATGGACCACGGCAACATGACCGGTATGGACCAAAGCAATATGGCCGCCAGCGGTGCCATGCAGAACCATCCCGCCTCCGAAACAAACAACCCTCTGGTCGATATGCAGACCATGACCCCTACGCCAAAGCTGAGCGATCCGGGGATCGGGCTTCGCGATAACGGGCGTCGGGTTCTCACGTATTCGGATTTGCGTAGCACCTTCATCGACCCTGACGGCCGGGAACCTGGCCGGACAATCGAACTGCACCTTACCGGGCATATGGAAAAGTTCGCTTGGTCCTTCGATGGGATCAAGTTTTCTGACGCAGAGCCGCTGCGGCTCAAGTACGGCGAGCGCCTGCGTATTACCTTGGTCAACGACACCATGATGACTCACCCCATCCATCTGCACGGCATGTGGAGTGACCTGGAGGATGAGGACGGCAATTTCATGGTGCGAAAACACACGATCGATATGCCGCCTGGCTCGAAACGAAGCTATCGCGTAACCGCAGATGCACTCGGGCGCTGGGCCTATCACTGTCACCTCATGTACCACATGGAGATGGGCATGTTCCGAGAAGTCCGCGTGGACGAATGAACTGGAGATACGAGATGAGCAAACCAATGAAACGAAGCGCCTTTTTCCTCTCTGCCGCGATGGTTGGCCTGCTCGCGGTGTACGCCCCGTCTTCCTGGTCCAGTGACAACCATGATCAGCACTCTCAAAAGTCGTCCAACGCGGCGCAATCGAACGGCTCGAAGAGCAAGCAAGCCCAGGGCATGAACCATGAAGGCATGGATCACGGCTCCATGAAAGGCATGGATCATGGCTCTATGGAGGGCATGGATCATGGTTCCATGGAAGGAATGGATCACAGCAAAATGATGGAATCGCATGGCAGCGACAAAGCTAAGGCAGGGAAAAATGGCCAATAGCGTTGCACGACCATCGCTGCTGGCATTCGCCGTTTCTTTAGGTGTGCTGGGCGTTTCGCCCAGCTTCGCCGCTGAAATGGATCATTCCGGAATGGACCACTCGGCAATGGGCCACGGTGCCATGCAGATGGACCACGCCTCATCACAGGCTGCGATGCCGGGCATGGACCACAGCCAGATGGGCGCGAGCAAGCAACCCACGCAACCTGCACCCGTTGATCACAGCAAAATGGGCCATGGCCAGCCCAAAGCGAAACCCGCCTCGATGGACCACAGCAAGATGGACCATGGAAGCATGAAAGGCATGGATCACGGGTCCATGGAAGGCATGGATCATGGCGCGATGGGTCATTCCACGATGGGAAACGGGAACGCTGATTCGCCGACCCCGACCAGCCGTACGCCAATCCCGGTGCTGACTGATGCCGACCGGCAGGCTGCCTTCCCCCCGCTTGACGGGCACAAAATGGATGACAGCGGGTTCAACAGCTTTTTCTTGCTAGACCAACTGGAATACCAAGATGCCGATGAAGGTAGCACGCTTGCTTGGGATGCATCCGGCTGGGTGGGCGGCGATATCAATAGGCTCTGGATTCGCTCGGAAGGTGAACGAACCAATGGTGTGACTGAAGATGCTGAGCTGCAGCTCCTCTATGGCCGCTCGGTAAGCCCGTGGTGGGATGTTGTCGCCGGCGTCCGGCAGGATTTCAAACCGGAGGATCCGCAGACCTGGGCTGCGTTCGGTATTCAGGGCCTGGCCCTGTATGACTTCGAAGCTGAAGCCACCGCCTTTATCGGCGAGAACGGTCAAACCGCTGCCCGTCTGGAGGGCGAGTACGACATCTTGCTAACCAATCGTTTAATTCTTCAGCCAACCGCTGAGGCCAACTTTTATGGCAAGAACGACCCGGAACGCGGCGTCGGCTCTGGCCTGGCAAACACCGAAGTCGGGCTGCGGTTACGGTACGAGATTGTTCGCCAGTTCGCGCCATACATAGGTGTCACCTGGAGCCGTTCCTACGGCAAAACCGCCGATTTCATTCGGGATGAAGGCGGGGACGTGGACGAAGCTCGTTTTGTGGCCGGTATTCGGATGTGGTTTTGAGAACTCAACATGAAAAAAACAATTACAACGCTGGTGGCGGCAGGTGCTGTTACTAGCGCAGCAGTGCTAGGTGCTGCTTACTTCGGTCTCGTGAACGTTGGTGCGGACGACCCACACTTCCCCGCTGTGCATGCGTTTTTGGCCATGGCGCGGGATCGCTCGATTGAAGTCCGAGCAAGCGACATTGAGGTGCCAAACCTTAAAGATCCTGCTCTCATCCAAGCAGGGGCAGGCAACTACAACGCCATGTGTATCGGTTGCCACCTCGCGCCAGGGGTGGAGAAAACTGAACTCAGCCAAGCCCTATACCCATCCCCACCAAACCTCACCGAGATAGGTGTAAGCGGTGACCCTGCTGCTGCGTTTTGGACCATCAAGCACGGTATCAAAGCGACAGGCATGCCAGCCTGGGGTAAGAGCATGGACGACCAGTACATCTGGGGAATCGTCGCGTTCCTGGACCAGCTACCGCAACTCAATGCTGAGCAGTACCAGATGATGGTCGCTTCCAGTGGTGGTCACCAACATGGCGGTGGCGAAAGCGATATGCATAACCATGAAGGCCAACACGGTGGTGCGAAATCAGGTCATGGAAATCATGATGATTCCGCAGCAAACGGCGTGGCTGAGGAAAGTCATGATCATGGCAGTTCGCATTCGGAGTCTTCATCAGTAGCGGAGCACCACGGTGAACACGAGTCCGGCGAGGCGCACTCGGACCACCACACAGGTTCTACTCCCAAAACCCATGTGCACAAAGACGGGAAGGAGCACACTCATGACAAGTAAGCGCCGCTTCCTCGGTTTAAGTACCGCAGCGTCACTTCTAATCGCCTCAGCCGCCTTTGCTGCGGAGCCCCTGACTATCGATGTGCACCGGGACGCTAATTGCGGTTGCTGTAAGAAATGGATAGCGCACTTGGAGGCAAACGGCTTCAAGGTCGTCGACCACGTTGAAACGGACATGAGGGCGGTGAAGCAAGAGCTAGGAGTAGCTCCGAGGCTGGCTTCGTGTCACACCGCGGTTATCGATGGCAAGTTTGTGGAAGGTCACGTCCCCGCAGCCCAGGTGCAGGAGCTCATAAAGCGCAACGACCTGGCAGGCGTCGCGGTACCTGGCATGCCCGCTGGCTCACCAGGTATGGAGGTTGATGGCATGAAACACGCCTATCAAGTCATCGGCCTCACCAAGAGTGGGGACGATCAAGTAGTTGCCAGTTATCCTGACACGTAATGCAAGATGCCCCGGGGGAAGGGCTTCTGCCGGCCAGCCGACCAGCTGCAGCGCTGGTCGTGGTCAGCTTACTCCAAGACTTACCCTGTCCCTTCGGTCAGTTTTGACCTCTACAGTTAATTCCAGCAGAGCGATATTCGAGGATTTTCAACTCACCTGTTGAGTCCTCGTAATTCATCTGTGTCGGCATCACGTCGCAGCTACCTTTGAGCGAAGTCATACTGATAACTCTCGCCACATCCAGTTTCATTCCGTAGCGATAATGGATCACTTCAGGTGGTTTTTTTCCATTGGCAGCGGCGTAGGCACGCATTGCTTGCTCATTTGCCTGAATCATCTTTCCGTGTAAGCGATCAGATCCTCCTTCAGCTAAAGCGGATGAGGAGGCGATTACGAGCATGAGGGCGGCAATGCTTTTAGCGGTGTTCATTTCTGTTACTCCATGAAGACATGAGTGAAGCTTACCGACTGGGAGCTGTCATCCACGTGATCCAGGAATTACATGTTTGTAAGCAGGCTATCGATAATGATGGCTCTGAATACACGTGAAAGCCGCGTCGTTTCAGGCTGCGACAGTTTTAATTCTCTAGCGAATCAGTCTGAACCGGCGTTTTGGGTGATTGCGACAGTTTTGCGTTTCCTCTCCAAATGGCTGCAGGCCGCGAAAGACGGGACCCTCTAGCGACAGTTTTAATTCTCTAAATCCACCACCCGCAGAAAATTTCGTCACGCCCCAGAATGGGAATTTGCATTCGGGGCGCACCACGATTCATCTCGTGCCAGAAGCCGCCTGCAGTGCAATCAATTGGCGAGCCAAGACTCGACTACCTCAGCGCCATACTCGTTTTTCCAGGCCTTAAGCGTACGCTGATTACCACCCTTGGTCTCAACAACCTCTCCGCTGTGTGGATTCTTGTAGACCTTCACTTCGCGTGGTTTCCGAGAGGTTTTTGGGGCCATATCAGTGGAAGCCACCGCTTGCGGATCGAGGATCAGCACCACTTGGCGCAGGCCGTAGCCATACTCGTTGAGCAAACTGCGCAGCTTCGTTTCAAATTCCATTTCCTGCTTCAGGGCAGAGTCATTTTTCAGCGCTTCCAGCTCCGCCAGTTGGGCTGCGAGCTGTTGTTCGAGCAGGCGGAATTCAGCGAGACGGGACATAAGATTCTCCAAAATGGGTTCGATGATTTTAGCAATCAAGAAAGAAAGCGTGCTAACTATCTTGATCCCACATGCCTGAATCGGCAATCACGAGGCTGAGCGATCGGTGTGGATAAAAACGTGATGGCTTCAGGATCGTCGATCTGGGCGGCTTCACTTGCGAGGTAATCGATCAGCTTTTTGCTTCTTACCCAAACGTACTGCCGGCAAGCCGCGTTTGGAATGGATGGCCCCGCAACGGGGCGAAACCTGGCCTCCCAAAGGTGCTTGAACGCCTCCCTGGTCGACTTCCCCAAATACACCGCAATCTCCGGTCCCAAGATATAGCCACGCCTGAATCTGTCGATGGCTTGAGGCTTAACCATCAATTGCGTACGCCGGCCTCGTTCGACAGCAGTGCTCCATAGCAGACCCAGTCGAACGAACGCGTATGCGCATTGTTCTTTGACGCCTAACAGCGCAGCAGCCTTGACTACCGACAGGCCGGGAAAGACCGGACTCTTGTTCTCAGCTCGGGCTTGTTGCCACGCTGCAAAATCTTGCGGCTTGAGTAACCACGCCCCTACCGCAACCGAGCCATTCTCAGCTGGGCCGTAAGCGCGAAGTTCACCTGCACGTATTGCCTGAACCAACTCGACCAACCCACCCCCCTTGGGCAGAGAATGCTTGGCCAAGTAGTTGATCGACACCAGGCTCTGGTCAGAGCTGGTAGGCAGCTTCTCATCAATCAATTCGTTGATCGAGCGGCAGTCAATCAGCCACCTTTCGCCTGGGCGCGGTTCTCCACCAAAGAACTGGAGGGTACCACCAGCTAGCAGCTGCCTAACCCGATTGCGACAGAGGCTTAGCAAAGTCGAGGTTTCTTTCATATCAGCCACGCCCTGGAGATGCTGCGAGATTGCCTTCAAATGATCCAGGTCCACGACCGTAAAGACTCGATCTTCATGGACCTTCTCCCGATAGGCGATTTGTCCCTCCTGATGAAGGCGTTTTATGACTGATACCCCGAGACCACAAGCTTCAGCAGCAGAATCGAACGACACCCAACGATGTCTCTCAATCGTCTCCTCACTCAAATTGCGATTTCGCTTCGCTAACGGTGCTTCCCACGCATGCTGCAGAAATGATTCGAACTCTCGACGAAGAAAGTCAAAACAAGAGTCATCCAGATCACGGTGGATGTCGTGGTATATCGGGCCGAACGATCTGCTGAGCGTCCAATGTTCGTTATCGGAATGGACTGCCTTGAGGCCACTCAGCAGTTCTCTGAATGCGAGAGGCCAGTTCATGAGAACCACGCCCGCCGCGTTTGCCATAAGCCGCGATATCTCTAGCGAACCCGAATCAGCAACCTTCAGCGGCTGGGTTCTTTCCGTAGGCAAACTTCTGACAGCGAGACGCGATGACAACTCGTGAAACTGTTCGTAGGTGAGGGCCGCCAATCCCGCGTCAGCTGGCAACGAGTCGGCGTAAAACCTATCTTCAAAGCCAGAGGTGAGCCAGGCGGCCGTATCACTCGCCGGCGCGATCTCAAAATTGGTCCCACTCAATGAGGTGCCACACGCTTGGCAACTATTCGCACTCATTGCGCTTGGATCGGTTTCCTTCAGACAGTTGGGGCACCGCCCGTGGAGTTCAGTGCCGTGGACAGAACACGTCGTAACCAGGGTCAAGCCCCAGCTTTCTCTCCAATAACCGGCTTCGCCCAAACAGATCGGACAGTAACGAGCGTGATGAGTCGTCCATAACTTGACCCCCTTGGGCCTTGGATCACGAAACTCAGCAGATACCGCAGGCCAGCTCAGTGGTCCTTCCATCATCTGCAGCCAGTCCGCAACATCGGTCTCGTCGGCTCGTGCAAAGGCGGTGAGCAGTTCCTTTCTGGGTAATCCGTTGGCTTTCGCCAGGCGCTGCAGGTACCCCAAAAGACTTTCGTCTTGGTGTGGTCGTGGGTTGATTAAAAGACCAAACATTCCTACACATCCATGAAATCGAAGACATAAAAATCAGGGGAGTAGAGCCGGGCCGATAAGCCCGGCCCTTGGCCGTCAGGTACTGCTCTCTTCGAACGTCTCAAACGGCTCCCGCTTCCCGAACAGAGGCTGGAAATTGAAGCTCGCACTGAAGGGGTTTCGATCCTCGGTGGCGTAGCTCCAAACCTCGTCTTCAAAAGCCTGGGCCAGCACAGGAAGTTCAATCCCGACAAGGTCCTGGACTTGAACCAGCCAAACAGCCCTGTCCACAATCTTGATGAGGTAGTCGATCAATCCATAGGAAGCCAGGTAGAAGCGTTTAATCATCGCTGGCTCTACAAAACTGATGGTTTGAACAGGCAGTTCGCCCTCGATTGCCTGCAACAACATCACGAAATGAAGAGACGTATTAGCGGAGAAGGTGAAGCGATCGTATGCCACCGTGGCCGAAAACCTGCGTCGCAGTTGCTCGTTTGCTAGCAGGAGATTTTCGGTGCGCTTCAGCCCAATCAGAACAAACGCGATACTGGTTTCATTCATCAGACTCTTGATCCAGTCTGCTGCCTCATACGCACCATTACGACGATAATCGACCAGGTGCTGCGCCTCATCGAGGACCAACATCTCCACGCCAAGGTTCTTCAGCAGCAGGACTACTCGCGCAAATTTAACCTCTGCCGAATGTCCTCGTGCCTCTGCGAAGGGATCCTTCAGCTCTGCCAAAATGGCTGCTGCCAGGTTCTTTTTGGTTGGAGACGAAGGCATCTCGACGAACAGAACTGTCCGCTTCTGTGGGTCATGGCTCTCCAATTCCTCCAATGACCGAATGTACTCCTTGACCAATGTGCTCTTGCCCACTCCGCTTGGACCTTGGATCAGCAACCCTTTACTTGCTCTGGTACGCCGACTATCGCCGTGGATATCGCCTAGTCGCGTCAACGCTCGCTCGACTTGAGGGCTGTGAATAAAACGATCGCGGAGCGTAAAGCTGTATTCACCATGCTCGTAGCATTCGTACAGATTGATGGCGTTCATGGCTTAGAACTCCCAGCAGGGCGACGAACCGAGACCTTGAAGGCTGCTGGCGGAATGTTAGGAATAGAGTCACCGGTCCATTCCACTTCAGCGAGTACCTTGGGTGGAGGCGTGCTTTCGGTCACTCGACCCTCCTTGTCGATTTTCGCTATGGCAGCTGCGCGTCGTTTTCTGAGCGTCTGCGAACGGCGGGCCTCGTCTGCATCTTCCATAATTTCCTGGTAGCACCTGTGCGTAGCCTCGAAGCTAGGCTGCTCATTATATTTTTCTCGCAGCGCTTTCTCGGCAGCCTTCCACACCTCCCTGCTCTTACCGGCCATTCGCTCATCTTTGGCGGGCACTTTGAAGAACAAGTTTCTGAAGCGGTCGTGAACCCAAACGTGCCCGGCTTCGTCTCGATAGCGGACGTTTACCTTTTCTCCGTCTGCCAAACGCATACGGAGCTCAGCAAGTTCCGTAGAGTGGTAGCCCACTTTGGCAACCTCGATGCCGTAATGGTGAACCTTCACCGAGGCCCGCTTGGCCAGAATGCACTCCAACGAGTCCAGGTCGACGGGAAGGCTGATGACATGGTTCGCCTCGCTAGTCCCCCAGACTTGAGCCGGTGTTCTGTTGTCCAGCCCCCGATGAGGAGTCTGGTGGTAACCATCGACGATCCATTTCACTACCACCGCCTCCAATTGAGGGAGCGTGAAACATGCATTCTTCTCCGAGTCGTAATCGCCACGCTGCTGGATATTCGAGAAGGTGGTACCCGGGAGGTTGTGGATAAGCCCCAGGTTCTGTGTGCTGAAAAAGCGTTCGACGGCACCTTTCCTTTGAGGGGCCCTTGAAGCGGGATACATGATCTCGATACCCAACTCGTTGAATCCCATGATGAGATCGCCCGCGTGAAATTCCGCTGCGTTGTCTGGGACTATTCGAGCCGGCAGCCCACGTGCCCACCATTCATTTCTCACTTTCGGAAAGCGCTTCAGCAATTCGGCTTTTGGACGGATTGAGCGTTCGATCACACGAAGCACGGTTTCCGTATTTGGCGCCGACAGGTGGAGCAAATATCCCATCACCATTCGAGAGAAGCGGTCGAGGACGATCGTCAGATAGGGGCGCCCAATGCACAGCCCCGAGGTTTCATCCACAAGCTGGACGTCCAACAAGGTGTGATCAATTTCCCAACGTTCCAAAATCTCATGGACACGTAGGACACCCGCCGCAACACGGTGCTTCTTGTCTGCTGCGTGTTTTCCGAGCCTCTCCTTATCCACAAGGTACGGATCCAGCTTGGCGATGTACCTTCGGACAGTCATTCCGCTTGGGATCTTGAGCTGATCCGAAGGCAAACGACTTTTGTTCCTCTCTTTTATCTGATCCTCGAATTCTGAAACGACCACGCTGACCGCTGGAATCGTATCCTGCAGGTAGGTTTTATTAATCACCCCTTCAAGAATAACTTCGAGCTCTCCCTGTATCGCGGCAGCCCGACCCTTTTTGGCATGCTGAGGGATAAGCTTTACTACGTTCTGGCCAATGTATTTGGCTGCCCAACGTCGAATAGTGGAAACCGAGGGTGCGCACGCATCCCCAATCTTTTTGGCGATATCTCTAAGCTTCTTGATCATGTCTTCGTCACCCGGTAGCTTGTATTTACCGCGCTTAGTTAGGTCGTCCAGATACTTGCGTCGACGCAATGCCTCATCTCCATGTTTTTTGGGGAAGCATGAAATATCTGGAGGGACGTTCCGCACATACGGAACCCTCCCAAGGTATGGCTGATCAGCGGAGATCTCGATCTCGCGCTTCTCGTAGGCCTCATAGAACTCCTTCTCGGATAGCTTCGTGGGCTCACCAAGCTCATCGAAAAAGAGCAGCTTCCGGTCAATAAGCCTCTTCTCAAGCACCATCAGTACGCCACGAACGATGACGACCAATTTCACCCTAAGGGAAAAGGTTTGCATGACGGTGCCCCCCTTGCAGGAAGACCGGGGAGTCAGTGTCAATTGACCTATCAAGGTCAATGCCCACCACCCCAAGGCCTAACAAGCGCCAGGCTTTCCCCTCACCAACCACGTAGAGCAGATCTGCAACGGTCATAGGCGGCCATTCGTTGAAGGTCGCCATTACCTCCTCCAACGCCTGATGCGAAAGCTCTGGACCGCGCCGGTGATACATCAGCCTTCTAAGATTGGTAGCCAGGGGTTCAGCTTCAATTAACTTTTCAGTGATCACCGAAAAGTTACGGGCAGTGGCGTTGAAGTAGCGCTCAGCGGCATCCAGTCGCTGCCTGACGCTGGCAATCTTCAGTCGGTCGTGAGGCTTCACTTCAAACCACCACTCGCGCCCATCCGCGAGGAAAACCTGTACGTCTGGGTAATATTTGAAGTAGCCCTGGAGCGATGGAACACGTTCCTCACTGGGCTGCGGGACGTAGCCGATGACCGCAGGAGACAGCTCAAGAAGCCGAAAAAGAGCGCCTTCGAGCTGGGACTCCCAGGGCACAGGCTTTTTATTTTTGAGCGATGGGAAGTAGCCGCGGTAATGGTTGGACCGCCGCGTGACCACCTTTCGTACTGTCATGAAACACCTCCGAAAATCTCGAAACGAGCGCCGACGCTGCGCCAAAAAATCAAGGCGCAGGGCGGGCGAAGTGAGGCCTTTCGACAGGCAACACTGTGCCGTCGAGTAACCTCGCTAAGGTCGAAAAAATGGGAGAGGATTGACAGTCGCTTCGAAAAAGCAGACATT
Organism: Pseudomonas sp. MN1F; assembly: GCF_009391885.1. Classification (GTDB taxonomy): domain Bacteria; phylum Pseudomonadota; class Gammaproteobacteria; order Pseudomonadales; family Pseudomonadaceae; genus Aquipseudomonas. Next base: position 10,240 of record NZ_VZII01000035.1, read on the forward strand.
GCGGGTTCTGAGGACGCAAGTCTGCTTCGCTAAGCGCGGTCAGTCCTCTCGGGATTGATCGCGTTTTTCTACATTTTCAGGTCTCCTTTTCTCTCATTGGTCATGACTCTCATGACTGATCAGAATCTAAAGCAATCGGCTTGCTCTCTTTATTTCTAAACGGCCACTTCGTGATCGCTGGAGCAATTTGGATCAGGTCTGAAGCTCTCGCTTCAAACAGCTGATTTGGCTGAAAATCTTCAGTGCAAAGCGGAAAAGTTGGTCATAGATCTTATTCCAACATCCCTTCGAAATCTACAAAAAATCCAAAATGGCAACTTCCACCAAATTCCATTTCCATACTAAATTGTTCAAATTAATACTTAACACGTACGCTTAATTAACTATTAAGGTGTTCAAATATTAGTTTTAAAGTCCTCTCAATCTCTCTGCTGCTCAGATCCGCCCGCCGACCCTCTCAGCACTTCCAGCGCCCCATCAAATCACTTCCTCAAATCCCCCCATCTGCATCATTTTCCAATGAGCGGAGTAGGGCGCCCCGGCAGGAATTCCAGGCAAAAAAAAGCCCGCGAAGGCGGGCTTGATGGTGACCGACAGGGGCCATGGTTGAAGCCCGGCCGGTCATCTATTTGTGAAAGCGTGCAGCTTTTCTGTGAACCTACACCTGATCAGAAGTCCAGGTTCGACACCGACAGCGCATTGCTTTCGATGAAGTCACGGCGTGGTTCCACCGCGTCGCCCATCAGGGTGTTGAAGATCTGGTCGGCGGCAATCGCGTCTTCGATGGTGACCTTGAGCATGCGGCGGACAGTTGGGTCCATGGTGGTTTCCCACAGCTGCTCCGGGTTCATCTCGCCCAGACCTTTGTATCGCTGGATGGTGTGGCGCTTGGTGCTTTCGTTCATCAGCCAGTCGAGGGCTTCCTTGAACTCGGTGATCGCCTTGCGACGTTCACCGCGCTGCACGTAGGCACCTTCGCCGAGCAAAGTAGACAGCTTGGCACCCAGGTTGACCACCGAGCGGTAGTCGTTGCTGCCGAAGAAGTCACGATTGAAGGTGACGTAGCTGGCCAGACCGTGGGAAGTAACTTCCACTTCCGGCAGCCAGACATTGCGTTCCTTGTCTTCGCGCAGGCTGGCCTGATAGGCCAGGCCCGACTTCTGGCTGTTGTTCAGGCGCTCCTGGAACTTCACCAGCCAGGCTTGCATCACGGCATGGTCACCCAGTTGCTCCAGGGTGACTTCCGGCAGGTAGATGAAGTGCTCGGTGATGTCTTCCGGGTACAGGCGCGACAGACGCTTGAGGGTCTTCATCACGGCGCGGAATTCATTCACCAAGGTTTCCAGCTGTACGCCGGAAACGGCTGGTGCCGATTCGTCCAGATGCAGGCTGGCGTCTTCGAGGGCCGATTGGGTCATGTATTCTTCCATGGCCTCGTCGTCCTTGATGTACTGCTCCTGCTTGCCTTTCTTGACCTTGTACAGCGGTGGCTGGGCGATATAGATGTAACCGCGTTCGACCAGCTCCGGCAGCTGACGGAAGAAGAAGGTCAGCAGCAGGGTACGGATGTGCGAACCGTCGACGTCAGCATCGGTCATGATGATGATGTTGTGATAGCGCAGCTTGTCGATGTTGTACTCTTCGCGGCCGATGCCGCAGCCCAGTGCAGTGATGAGCGTGCCCACTTCCTGGGACGAGATCATCTTGTCGAAGCGCGCTTTCTCGACGTTGAGGATCTTGCCCTTCAGCGGCAAGATCGCCTGGGTGCGACGGTTACGGCCTTGCTTGGCCGAGCCACCTGCGGAGTCACCCTCCACCAGGTACAGTTCGGAGAGAGCAGGGTCCTTCTCCTGGCAGTCAGCCAGTTTGCCTGGCAGGCCGGCGATATCCAGCGCGCCTTTACGGCGAGTCATTTCACGGGCTTTACGCGCCGCTTCACGGGCACGGGCAGCGTCGATCATCTTGCCGACCACGGCCTTGGCTTCGTTCGGGTTTTCCAACAGGAAGTCGGCGAAGTATTTGTTCATCTCTTGTTCCACGGCGGTTTTCACCTCCGAGGAGACCAGCTTGTCCTTGGTCTGCGAGCTGAACTTCGGATCCGGCACCTTCACCGAAATAATCGCGGTCAGGCCTTCACGGGCGTCGTCACCGGTGGTGGCGACCTTGTTCTTCTTGGCCAGGCCTTCCTGCTCGATGTAGCTGTTCAGGCTACGGGTCAGCGAGGAGCGGAAACCAACCAGGTGAGTACCGCCATCACGCTGCGGAATGTTGTTGGTGAAGCACAGCAGGTTTTCGTTGAAGCTGTCGTTCCACTGCAGCGCAATCTCGACACCCACGCCATCGTCACGCTGGACGTTGAAGTGGAAGACCTGCGAATTGACCGGGGTCTTGTTGGTGTTGAGGTATTCAACGAACGCCTTCAAGCCACCTTCGTACTTGAAGAACTCTTCCTTGCCCGAACGCTCATCCTTCAGCAGGATGCCGACACCCGAGTTGAGGAACGACAGTTCGCGAATCCGCTTGGCCAGGATGTCCCAGCTGAAGTGGATGTTCTTGAAGGTTTCAGCCGAAGGCTTGAAGTGGATGTGGGTACCCGTGGTTTCGCTGTCACCGACGACGGCCATCGGCGCCTGAGGAACACCGTGAACGTAGGTCTGCTCCCAGATCTTGCCGCTGCGGCGAACGGTCAGTACCAGTTTCTCGGACAGGGCGTTCACTACCGATACACCTACACCGTGCAGACCGCCGGATACCTTGTAGGAGTTGTCGTCGAACTTACCGCCAGCGTGCAGCACGGTCATGATGACCTCGGCTGCGGAAACGCCTTCTTCTTTATGCACGTCGACCGGAATGCCACGACCGTTGTCGCGCACACTGATGGATTCGTCCGTGTGGATGATGACGGTGATGTCATCGCAGTGACCGGCGAGGGCTTCGTCGATCGAGTTGTCGACCACTTCGAAGACCATGTGGTGCAGGCCGCTACCATCATCGGTGTCGCCAATGTACATGCCGGGACGCTTGCGTACGGCATCCAAACCTTTCAGCACCTTGATGCTGGAGGAGTCGTACGTTTGATTTTCGCTCATGCCTTCACTCCCGATGGTCGTGGGTCTGGGTGATACGGCCTTGTTCCACGTGGAACAAGGCAACTGGCGTTTCCGTCTGCCAGCCTTCCCTCAGTAATTCGTGATCTACACAGGTGATGAACACCTGGCAGCGTAATTCTTCAAGCAAGCGGCACAGTGCGCGGCGATGCTGGTCATCCAGCTCGGACGGCAGGTCGTCAACGAGATAAATACAGTGGCCGCGGCGAGCCTGACTGACGAGGTGGCCCTGGGCAATGCGCAGCGCGCACACCACCAGCTTTTGCTGACCACGCGACAGGATGTCAGCTGCGTTATTGGCAGCCAGACGAAGACGCAGATCTGCACGCTGCGGGCCGGCCTGGGTGTGGCCCATTTGCTGATCGCGAAGGAGAGAGGAGGCGAGTACTTCTTGCAGTTCCCGGTCCTTGTCCCAGCCGCGGTAGTAGCTTAGGGTCAACCCGTCCAGCTCGACCAGCTCGCTCAGGGTTTGCTCGAAGACGGGCTTCAAGGCCTTGATGTAGTTGCGACGGTATTCATCTATTTCCGCGCTGGCCAGGCATAACTCCCGGTCCCAGGCGGCTTGCGAAGCTGGGTCAAGTGTACCATGCCGCAACCACGAGTTCCGCTGCCGCAGCGCCTTCTGCAAACGTTGCCAGGCTGGCAGGAATCGAGGTTCCACGTGGAACACTCCCCAGTCGAGAAACTGCCGGCGAATTTTCGGTGCGCCTTCCAGCAACCGAAAACTGTCCGGGTTTATCAGTTGCAGCGGTAACAGTTCAGCCAGTTGAGCGGCGCTCCTGGCATTCTGCCCATCGATGCGGATAGTGAATTCGCCCGCCCGCTCCCGTGAAACCCCCAGGTTGCTGGTGCCACCTTCAGCCAATTGCACTTCGCCAAATACCGTACAGGCAGGCTGCTCATACTGAATGACCGGGTTCAACCGAGTACTACGAAATGACCGGGCAAGGCCAAGCAGGTGCACAGCTTCGAGCACACTGGTCTTGCCGCTGCCATTGGCGCCGTAGAGGATATTGATGCGGGGGGAAGGTGAGAGGGTCACCGGGTGCAGATTGCGCACCGCGGTGACCATGATACGTCGAAGGGACATGTCGCCTGCTACGAATTACAGACGCATCGGCATGACAACGTAGGAAGAGTCGTCATTGCCGGCTTCCTGCAGCAGGGCACTGCTGTTGGAGTCGGACAGAATCAGACGAACTTGCTCAGTAGTCATAACGCCCAGCACGTCCAGCAGGTAGCTGACGTTGAAGCCGATCTCCAGCGAACTGCCTTCGTAGTCCACGCTGATCTCTTCTTCTGCCTCTTCCTGCTCGGGGTTATTGGCCTGGATCTTCAGTTGGCCAGCTGCCAGCTGCAGGCGAATACCGCGGTACTTCTCGTTGGAAAGAATTGCGGTACGGCTGAACGCTTCGCGCAACGCCTGACGGTCACCGACTACCAGCTTGTCACCACCCTTCGGCAGCACGCGCTCGTAGTCCGGGAACTTGCCGTCGACCAGCTTGGAAGTGAAGGTGAACTCACCAGTGGTCGCACGGATGTGGTGCTGACCGAGAACGATGCTGACCATGCCTTCCGGGTCGGTGAGCAGGCGCGCCAGCTCCAGGATACCTTTACGTGGAACGATGACCTGATGGCGGTCATCCTGCTCGATCGGCGCGCTCATCGAGCACAGCGCCAGGCGGTGGCCGTCGGTGGACACCGCACGCAGGGTGTTGCGCGACACTTCAAGCAGCATGCCGTTGAGGTAGTAACGCACGTCCTGCTGGGCCATGGCAAAGCTGGTGCGCTCGATCAGACGGCGCAGTTTGCTTTGCTCAAGGTTGCAGGTCAGCGAGCCCGGGCCTTCTTCAACAGTAGGGAAATCGTTGGCAGGCAGGGTCGACAAGGTGAAGCGGCTACGGCCGGCTTTGACCAGCAGCTTCTGTTCGTCGACCTTGATGTCGATCAGAACGTCGTTCGGCAGGCTCTTGCAGATGTCCATCAGCTTGCGCGCCGGGACAGTGATCTCGCCTGGCTCAGCCGGCTCTTCCAGTTGCACGCGGCCAACCAGTTCGACTTCCAGGTCGGTACCGGTCAACGACAGCTGCTGGCCTTGCACGACCAGCAGGACATTGGACAGCACCGGCAAGGTCTGGCGGCGCTCGACGACACCGGCGACCAGTTGCAGGGGTTTCAACAGGGCTTCGCGTTGAATGGTGAAATGCATGGTCTAGTCCCTTGCCTTCAATTAGCTGCGCTGGCGACCATCAGGTCGTCAGCGTGCGCAGCAGGTTCTTGTAGTCCTCGCGGATGTCCGCGTCGGATTCCTTCAATTCGTTGATCTTGCGGCAGGCGTGCAACACGGTGGTGTGGTCGCGGCCGCCAAACATGTCGCCGATCTCCGGCAGACTGTGGTTGGTCAGCTCCTTCGACAGTGCCATGGCAACCTGACGGGGGCGCGCAACGGAGCGCGAGCGGCGTTTGGACAACAGATCGGCAATCTTGATCTTGTAGTACTCGGCCACGGTGCGCTGGATGTTATCCACACTCACCAGCTTGTCCTGCAGCGCCAGCAGGTCCTTCAACGACTCGCGAATCAGCTCGATGGTGATGTCACGGCCCATGAAGTGCGAGTGAGCGATCACTCGCTTCAGGGCGCCTTCGAGTTCACGTACGTTGGAGCGGATACGCTGGGCGATGAAGAACGCAGCATCATGCGGCAGCTCGACCTTGGCCTGGTCGGCCTTCTTCATCAGGATCGCCACACGGGTTTCCAGTTCCGGCGGCTCGACAGCCACCGTCAAGCCCCAGCCGAAGCGCGATTTCAGGCGCTCTTCCAGGCCTTCGATCTCCTTCGGGTAGCGGTCGCTGGTGAGAATCACCTGCTGGCCACCCTCGAGCAAGGCGTTGAAGGTGTGGAAGAACTCTTCCTGGGAACGCTCTTTACGGGCGAAGAACTGGATGTCGTCGATCAGCAGCGCATCGACCGAGCGGTAGAAGCGCTTGAATTCATTGATTGCGTTGAGCTGCAGCGCCTTGACCATATCCGCGACGAAGCGCTCGGAATGCAGGTAAACGACCTTGGCATTCGGATTCTTCTTGAGCAGGTGGTTACCCACAGCATGCATCAGGTGGGTCTTGCCCAAGCCCACGCCGCCATAAAGGAACAGCGGGTTGTAGCCATGCTTGGGGTTGTCGGCGACCTGCCACGCCGCAGCGCGGGCCAACTGGTTCGACTTACCTTCTACAAAGGTCTCGAAGGTAAACGTGCGGTTCAGGTAGCTGGTGTGCTTGAGCGCGCCTTCCACCTGGACGGTGCGCTGCTCGGTACGGCTGCCCGCAGCAGGTGCCGATGCGCTGTCGCCCATGCCATCGAAGCTGTCACGCGAGGCCGATTCAACGACCTCGTTCACTTGCATCGGTTCGGCGGCTGGCGCCTGGACGGGTTCGGCAACGGCGGCAATGACAGGTGCAGCGGCCTGTTGTGTCTGGCTTTGTGCAAGCGTGGCAGCCACTGCGGCGCTGACGGGTGCATTAGGTGCAGCACGTGGAGCAGAGCTGCGACGACTGCCTATTAATAAGGAAAGGGCAGGTGCAATGCCGTCGCCGTTTTCACCCAACAGTTCGAGCAGACGGCCGAGGTACTTTTCATTCACCCAGTCGAGCACGAAACGGTTCGGCGCGTAGACACGCAACTCGTCGCCTTCGGCTTCGACCTGTAGCGGACGGATCCAGGTGTTGAATTGCTGGGCAGGCAGTTCATCGCGCAGAAGCTCCACGCACTGCTGCCAAAGTTCCACTGACACGGATATCCCCTGAGTTGAAAGCCGGATAAGGCAAAAACAAACCGCCATTGTACCGGTCGAGCGATCAGTTATCCACATGTGGAAACATTCTGAGCCATGACAAAACAGCCATTTAGCGGCAAAAACGTCTCCCAGCCTCTGTGAATAAGCTCTGTGGATAACCACCCATGAGGTCTATGCACAACCCTGAGGTGAGCCCTGTTGATAACTCGGCTGTGGATAATGACCATTTCTATCCACAGGCTTTCAAAAGGTCCGTCACAAGCGCAGCACCTGTTACCGACAAGGTTATGAATCTCTGTACAGCCCGTAATTCGTAGGCTCAAGACAGTTATCCACAGAAGGTTATCCACTTAAGATTTATAAGTTCTTCAGAAAAGCTTTTTATATCTCTCTTCTTTTTTTTCATTTTGTCGTCCGTCTGCCTGGCTGATCAACCCTCCCTGGCATCCAGCACTCAGGGAACCACCTATAAGGAAAGGCTGGTTGGAAATTGACCTATGGGCTTGCTTTCTCTAGAATCGCCGATCTCTTAAAAAGGGGGCCATTCCGGCCCGTAGTCGACAAACCAGGTAACAACGCCATGAAACGTACTTTCCAACCAAGCACCATCAAGCGCGCTCGCACCCACGGCTTCCGTGCCCGTATGGCTACCAAGAACGGCCGCGCTGTTCTGTCGCGTCGTCGTGCCAAAGGCCGTAAGCGTCTGGCCATTTGATTTTTCGGCACAGGTGGTGAGTCAGGACTTCAGTCGGGAAAAGCGACTGCTTACACCCCGGCACTTCAAAGCGGTCTTCGACTCCCCAACCGGCAAGGTTCCAGGGAAAAACCTGCTGATCCTTGCTCGCGAGAACGGCCTGGATCACCCGCGCCTCGGCCTGGTGATCGGCAAGAAGAGCGTCAAGCTCGCCGTTCAACGCAACCGCCTCAAGCGCTTGATGCGCGATTCCTTCCGGCTCAACCAGCAAATGCTGGGTGGCCTGGATATAGTGATCGTCGCGCGCAAGGGATTGGGTGAGATAGAAAACCCGGAATTGCACCAACACTTTGGCAAGCTCTGGAAACGCCTGGCGCGCAGCCGGCCAACTCCAGCGGCTAACGCCGATTCCGCAGGGGTAGACAGTCAAAATGCGTAAACTGGCCCTCGTTCCGATCCAGTTTTACCGTTACGCCATCAGTCCCCTGATGGCCAATCACTGTCGTTTCTACCCCAGTTGCTCCTGTTACGCTCTTGAAGCCATTGAAAACCATGGCCTCTTGCGTGGCGGGTGGCTAGCCGTTCGTCGCCTGGGGCGTTGTCATCCGTGGAACGACGGCGGTTTCGATCCCGTTCCCCCCGCTCCTTCCTCCCGAACTTCTTCGATAGCCGAGTAATCATGGATATTAAACGCACGATCCTGATCGTCGCCCTGGCAATCGTGTCCTACGTCATGGTCCTCAAGTGGAACGAGGACTACGGCCAGGCTGCCCTGCCGACTCAGAATACTGCTGCCAGCACTGTTGCCCCGGCCTTGCCGGATGGTGTGCCGGCCGGTACCGCCAGCGCCGATGTGCCAAGCGCCAATGCTGAATCCAGCCCCGCCGAACTGGCTCCGGCTGCAGTCAGCAAGGATCTGATCCGGATCAAGACCGATGTTCTGGAACTCGCTATCGATCCGGTCGGTGGTGACATCGTCCAGCTGAACCTGCCGAAGTACCCACGCCGTCAGGACCATCCGGACATTCCGTTCCAACTGTTCGACAACGGTGGCGAACGCATCTACCTGGCACAAAGCGGCCTGACCGGCGCCAACGGTCCGGATGCCCGTTCGTCGGGTCGCCCGCTGTACGCTGCCGAGCAGAAGAGCTACCAGCTGGCCGACGGCCAGGAACAACTGGTGGTTGACCTGAAGTTCAGCGACAACGGCGTCAACTACATCAAGCGCTTCAGCTTCAAGCGAGGTGAATACGACCTGACCGTCAGCTACCTGATCGACAACCAGAGCGGCCAGGCCTGGAACGGCAACATGTTTGCCCAGCTCAAGCGTGACGCCAGCTCCGACCCGTCGTCGAGCACTGCCACCGGCACCGCCACGTACCTGGGCGCCGCCATGTGGACTGCCTCCGAGCCTTACAAAAAGGTCTCGATGAAGGACATCGACAAAGGTAGTTTGAAAGAAAATGTGTCCGGCGGCTGGGTTGCCTGGCTGCAGCACTACTTCGTGACCGCCTGGATTCCGGCCAAGTCGGACAACAATGTTGTCCAGACCCGCAAGGACAGCCAGGGCAACTACATCATCGGCTACACCGGCCCGGCGCTCAGCGTTCCGGCTGGCGGCAAGGTCGAAACCAGCGCCATGCTGTATGCCGGTCCGAAGATCCAGTCCAAGCTGAAAGAGTTGTCCCCAGGTCTGGAACTGACCGTCGACTACGGCTTCCTGTGGTTCATTGCCCAGCCGATCTTCTGGCTGCTGCAACATATCCACAGCCTGCTGGGTAACTGGGGCTGGTCGATCATCGTGCTGACCATGCTCATCAAGGGCCTGTTCTTCCCGTTGTCGGCTGCCAGCTACCGCTCGATGGCGCGCATGCGTGCCGTGGCACCGAAGCTCGCCGCACTGAAGGAACGCTTTGGTGACGATCGCCAGAAGATGTCCCAGGCGATGATGGAGCTGTACAAGAAAGAGAAGATCAACCCGCTGGGCGGCTGCTTGCCGATCCTGGTGCAGATGCCGGTGTTCCTGTCCCTGTACTGGGTACTGCTGGAAAGCGTCGAGATGCGTCAGGCCCCATGGATGCTGTGGATTACTGACCTGTCGATCAAGGATCCGTTCTTCATCCTGCCGATCATCATGGGCGCCACCATGTTCATCCAGCAGCGTCTGAACCCGACTCCACCGGATCCGATGCAGGCCAAGGTGATGAAAATGATGCCGATCATCTTCACCTTCTTCTTCCTGTGGTTCCCAGCGGGTCTGGTGCTGTACTGGGTTGTGAACAACTGCCTGTCGATCACTCAGCAGTGGTACATCACCCGCCGTATCGAAGCAGCCACCAAAAAAGCTGCTGCTTGACGGGCTACTGCGCTAGCCTGTGAATAAAAACGCCCCCTCGGGGGCGTTTTTGCTATCTGTCGTTTTTGTCGTAGAGGCTTTCGAGCATGAACACTGTGCGTGAAACCATCGCCGCCATTGCCACCGCCCAGGGCCGCGGGGGTGTGGGCATCGTCAAGCTGTCCGGGCCGCTGGCGAGCCAGGCTGGCCAACTGATCACCGGTCGTACCCTGACGCCACGCCACGCCCACTACGGGCCGTTCCGTGACGAGGAAGGCCTGGTGCTGGATGAAGGCATCGCGCTGTTCTTTCCAGGCCCCAACTCGTTTACCGGCGAGGATGTGTTGGAGTTGCAGGGCCATGGTGGCCCGGTGGTGCTCGACATGCTGCTGCAGCGCTGTGTACAAGTCGGCTGCCGCCTGGCCCGCCCAGGTGAATTCAGTGAGCGTGCGTTTCTCAACGACAAGCTCGACCTGGCCCAGGCCGAAGCCATCGCCGACCTGATCGAGGCGAGCTCCAGCCAAGCTGCACGCAATGCCTTGCGCTCGCTGCAGGGGGAATTCTCCAAACGTGTGCACAGCCTGACAGAGGCGCTGATTGCCCTGCGCATCTACGTCGAGGCCGCGATCGACTTCCCTGAAGAAGAAATCGACTTCCTTGCCGATGGCCATGTGTTGTCGATGCTCGATGCTGTCCGTGCCGAGTTATCCACCGTGCAACGCGAGGCCGGGCAGGGCGCCTTGTTGCGTGACGGCATGACGGTGGTCATCGCCGGCCGGCCGAATGCCGGCAAGTCCAGCTTGCTGAACCAGCTGGCGGGGCGTGAGGCGGCCATCGTCACCGACATCGCCGGCACCACCCGGGATATCCTGCGCGAACATATCCACATAGACGGCATGCCGCTGCACGTGGTCGATACTGCCGGCCTGCGGGATACCGACGACCATGTGGAAAAGATTGGCGTGCAACGCGCGCTGAAGGCCATAGGCGAGGCCGACCGGGTACTGTTGGTGGTCGATTCCACCGCACCCGAGGCCAGTGACCCGTTTGCCTTGTGGCCCGAGTTTCTCGATCAGCGGCCGGACCCGGCCAAAGTCACGCTGATTCGCAACAAAGCCGACCTCAGCGGTGAGCGGGTAGGGTTGGAACAGTGCGATGACGGTCACGTAACCATTACCCTGAGCGCCAAGGGGGGCGATCACGGGCTACAACTGCTGCGTGATCACCTCAAGGCCTGCATGGGTTATGAACAGACCGCCGAGAGCGGTTTCAGCGCCCGCCGGCGCCACCTGGATGCCTTGCGCCAGGCCAGTTCGCACCTGGAGCATGGCCGCGCACAGCTGACCCTGGCTGGCGCGGGCGAACTGCTGGCCGAAGACCTGCGTCAGGCGCAGCAGGCGTTGGGCGAGATCACCGGCGCGTTCAGTTCCGACGACCTGCTGGGGCGGATCTTCTCCAGTTTCTGCATCGGCAAGTAGTCCACAGCTCGGCAAATCCAAGGCCGCTCCTTCGGGAGCGGCTTTTTTTTGCCTGCGATTTATCCACTCGTCGGATCTTTCGACACCCACGCCGGCCCCTGTAGGAGCGGCTTTAGCCGCGAAGAGGCCAGTACAGGGTTACATAAAATCATCCACAGGCACGATTTCATGTTCAGGAGCCCTGTGGAAAACCCACCTTCAGCCCTCTTGATAAGCAGGCTTTTTTTCTGAGGAAAAATCCGCCTGTGGGTAAACCATCATTTAATCCACAGGCTAAAGGACGTTATCCATAACCCTCATGGTGGGTAAGCCACAGGGTTCAATTTCGCTGTAAACCATACAGATAAAGGGCTGCAGAACGTTATCCACAGGACAGGCTGAGCATAAGAATAAACATAAAAACAAAGCTTTTATAAAATTTTCTTCTTTGATTTCTGTTGTCTGCCATTCATCCACAGACTGGTCAAAATTTGCTCAGACGGTTCCTTTAGAGGGGGTGAAGTCCCTATACTTGTCGGCTTACCTTCTCTATTCGCAAAAACAGGCACGAGGTGCGTGGTGGATTTCCCTTCCCGTTTTGAAGTGATCGTCATCGGCGGCGGCCATGCCGGTACCGAGGCTGCGCTTGCGTCAGCACGCATGGGTGTGAAAACCCTGCTGTTGACCCATAACGTGGAAACCCTCGGTCACATGAGCTGCAACCCGGCAATTGGTGGCATCGGCAAGAGCCATCTGGTCAAAGAGATCGATGCACTCGGCGGCGCCATGGCGCTGGCCACCGACAAGAGCGGCATCCAGTTCCGCATCCTGAACAACCGCAAGGGCCCGGCCGTACGCGCCACCCGTGCGCAGGCCGACCGCGCCATCTACAAGGCAGTGGTACGCGAGATCCTGGAAAACCAGCCGAACCTGTGGATATTCCAGCAGTCCTGCGACGACCTGATCGTCGAACAGGACCAGGTCAAAGGCGTGGTGACCCAGATGGGCCTGCGCTTCTTCGCCGAATCCGTGGTGCTGACCACCGGTACTTTCCTCGGTGGGCTTATCCACATCGGCCTGCAAAATCATTCCGGCGGTCGCGCTGGTGATCCGCCGTCGATTGCCCTGGCTCACCGCATGCGCGAATTGCCGCTGCGCGTCGGTCGCCTGAAAACCGGTACGCCGCCGCGTATCGATGGGCGTTCCGTGGACTTCTCGGTCATGACCGAGCAACCAGGCGACACGCCGATCCCGGTGATGTCGTTCATGGGCAACGCCGACATGCACCCGCGCCAGGTGAGCTGCTGGATTACCCACACCAACGCCCGCACCCACGAGATCATTGCCTCGAACCTTGACCGTTCACCGATGTACTCCGGTGTGATCGAAGGTGTCGGCCCGCGCTATTGCCCGTCGATCGAAGACAAGATCCACCGCTTCGCCGACAAGGAAAGCCACCAGGTATTCATCGAGCCGGAAGGCCTGACCACCCACGAGCTGTACCCCAACGGTATTTCCACTTCGCTGCCGTTCGATGTGCAGCTGGAGCTGGTGCGTTCGATCCGCGGTATGGAAAATGCCCACATCGTTCGCCCGGGTTACGCCATCGAGTACGACTACTTCGACCCGCGCGACCTGAAGTACAGCCTCGAGACCAAAGTCATCGGCGGCCTGTTCTTCGCCGGCCAGATCAACGGCACCACCGGCTACGAAGAAGCCGGCGCCCAGGGCCTGCTGGCCGGGACCAACGCCGCGCTGCGTGCTCAGGGCCGTGAAAGCTGGTGCCCGCGCCGCGACGAGGCGTACATCGGCGTACTGGTCGACGACCTGATTACCCTGGGAACCCAGGAGCCGTACCGCATGTTCACTTCGCGTGCCGAGTACCGGCTGATCCTGCGCGAAGACAACGCTGATCTGCGCCTGACCGAGAAAGGTCGCGAGCTCGGCCTGATCGACGACGATCGCTGGGCCGCCTTCTGCGCCAAGCGCGACGGTATCGAGCGCGAAGAGCAGCGCCTGAAATCGACTTGGGTGCGCCCGAACACCGAGCAAGGGCAAGCCATTGTGGATAAGTTCGGCACCCCGCTGAGCCACGAGTACAGCCTGCTCAACCTGCTGGCCCGGCCAGAGATCGACTATGCCGGCTTGATCGAAGCGACAGGTGGTGCAGAGATTGATCCACAGGTCGCCGAGCAGGTCGAGATCAAGACCAAGTACGCCGGTTACATTGATCGCCAGCAGGACGAGATCGCCCGCCTGCGCGCCAGCGAAGACACGCGCCTGCCTGTGGATATCGACTACACCACGATTTCCGGGCTGTCGAAGGAAATCCAGGGCAAGCTCGGCCAGACGCGCCCGGAGACTCTGGGCCAGGCTTCGCGTATCCCCGGCGTTACCCCGGCGGCGATTTCCCTGTTGCTGATTCATCTGAAAAAACGCGGCGCAGGCCGCGAATTGGAGCAAAGCGCTTGAGTTCCCTGGTCACCCCGCAACACGCCGAAGAGTTGTCCACAGGTGCGCGCCAGCTCGGTGTCGAGCTGAGCGCCGAGCAGCACGAAAAGCTGTTGGGCTACCTGGCCCTGTTGATCAAATGGAACAAAGCCTACAACCTCACTGCCGTGCGCGATCCGGACGAGATGGTTTCCCGCCATCTGCTGGACAGCCTCAGCGTCATGTCGTTTATCCACAGCGAGCGTAACAACTGGCTGGATGTTGGCAGCGGCGGTGGCATGCCCGGCATCCCTTTGGCTATCCTGCATCCGCACAAGCAGGTGACGGTGCTGGACGCCAATGGCAAGAAGACGCGCTTCCTGACCCAGGTGAAAATGGAACTGAAACTGGACAACCTCACGGTTATCCACAGCCGGGTCGAAGCCTTCCAGCCGTCGCTACCGTTCAGCGGAATCATCTCTCGCGCCTTCAGCAGCATGGAGAACTTCACCAACTGGACCCGCCATCTGGGCGACACCGGGACGCAATGGCTTGCAATGAAGGGGCTGCATCCTGCCGATGAACTGGTAGCATTGCCCGCAGACTTCACAGTGGAAAGCGAGCAGGCCCTGACCGTTCCAGGTTGCCAGGGCCAGCGCCATCTGCTGATACTGCGCCGCAAGGCTTGATTGGGAACACACGCAACAATGGCTAAGGTATTCGCAATCGCGAACCAGAAAGGTGGTGTCGGCAAGACCACCACCTGTATCAACCTCGCAGCATCGCTGGCCGCGACCAAGCGTCGTGTGCTGCTGATCGACCTCGATCCGCAGGGCAACGCGACCATGGGCAGCGGTGTGGACAAACACGAACTCGAGCATTCGGTCTATGACCTGCTGATCGGGGAATGCGACCTTGCCCAGGCCATGCACTACTCCGAGCACGGCGCCTACCAGCTGCTGCCAGCCAACCGCGACCTGACCGCCGCGGAAGTGGTGCTGCTGGAAATGCAGGTCAAGGAGAGCCGCCTGCGCAACGCGTTGGCGCCGATTCGCGAAAACTACGATTTCATCCTCATCGACTGCCCGCCGTCGCTGTCGATGCTGACGCTCAACGCGCTGGTCGCCTCCGATGGCGTGATCATCCCGATGCAGTGCGAGTACTACGCGCTGGAAGGCCTCAGCGACCTTGTGGATAACATCAAGCGCATCGCTGCCCGGTTGAACCCGCAACTGAAGATCGAAGGCCTGCTGCGGACCATGTACGACCCGCGCCTGAGCCTCAACAACGATGTTTCGGCGCAGCTCAAGGAACACTTCGGCGAGCAGCTGTACGACACGGTCATTCCGCGCAACATCCGCCTGGCCGAGGCACCGAGCTTCGGCATGCCGGCGCTGGCCTACGACAAGCAATCGCGTGGCGCACTGGCCTATCTGGCCCTGGCCGGGGAACTGGTACGCCGTCAACGCCGTCAATCACGCACTGCACAAACAACTTAAGGAATCCGCATGGCCGTTAAGAAACGGGGTCTCGGACGTGGGTTGGATGCACTGCTCAGTGGTCCTTCCGTCAGCGCGCTCGAAGAGCAGGCTGTGAAGATCGACCAGAAAGAACTGCAACACCTGCCCGTCGAACTGATCCAGCGCGGCAAGTACCAGCCGCGCCGCGACATGGACCCCGAGGCACTGGAAGAACTCGCGCACTCGATTCGCAACCATGGGGTGATGCAGCCGATCGTGGTCCGCCCGATCGACGGTAGCCGCTACGAGATCATCGCCGGTGAGCGCCGCTGGCGCGCCACCCAGCAAGCCGGTCTCGACACCATCCCGGCGATGGTGCGTGAAGTGCCGGATGAAGCCGCCATCGCCATGGCGCTGATCGAGAACATTCAGCGCGAAGACCTCAACCCGCTGGAAGAAGCCCTGGCCCTGCAGCGCCTGCAGCAGGAGTTCGAGCTGACCCAGCAGCAGGTGGCCGATGCCGTGGGCAAGTCGCGGGTGACCGTGGCCAACTTGCTGCGCCTGATCTCGCTGCCTGAGGCAATCAAGACCATGCTCGCCCACGGCGACCTGGAAATGGGCCACGCCCGCGCATTGCTCGGCCTCGAGGAAGATCGTCAGGAAGAGGGGGCGCGTCATGTTGTCGCACGTGGGCTCACCGTGCGCCAAACCGAGGCACTGGTCCGCCAGTGGCTCAATGGCAAGCCTGAGCCGGTCGAACCGAGCAAACCTGATCCGGACATCGCACGCCTTGAACAGCGGCTCGCAGAGCGCCTGGGCTCTGCCGTGCAGATACGCCACGGCAACAAGGGAAAAGGCCAGTTGGTTATTCGCTACAACTCGCTTGACGAGTTGCAAGGCGTGCTTGCTCACATCCGCTGAAACAATTCCCGTTGTAGCGTGCAGTCGGAAATCACTACCGAATAGTTGAATAGGGGTTAATCCACCCCTATACTCTGCGCGCATTTTGTCGGCACAAATTATGCCAAGTCATAACTGACTTGTTGGTCGACTTCCGAGGAGCAGTTGTGATGGAAATCCGCACGCCAAACCGCCTGCCTTTCCATCGCTGGGCGGTTTTTCCGGTACTGCTGGCTCAATTCGTCGTACTACTGCTGGCAACCTTGGTGTTGTGGCAGTGGAAAGGGGCGGTCAGTGGATATTCAGGCCTTTGCGGAGGTTTGATTGCCTGGCTGCCCAATGTGTATTTCGCCTGGAAGGCTTTTCGCTTCAGCGGAGCTCGGGCGGCACAAGCTATCGTCAAGTCGTTTTACGCGGGCGAAGCAGGCAAGATGATTTTGACGGCAGTGCTTTTTGCACTGACCTTCGCAGGAGTGAAGCCACTGGCGCCGTTAGCAGTATTCGGCGTCTTCGTGTTGACCCTTTTGGTCAGCTGGTTCGCGCCCCTGCTGATGAATAAAAGACTTTCGAGACCTTAGGGCGTTTGAGGCAACCATGGCAGCAGAAACCGCTTCGGGCTATATCCAGCACCACTTGCAGAACCTGACCTACGGTCAACTACCAGACGGCAGCTGGGGCTTTGCCCATTCGGCTGCAGAAGCCAAGGCAATGGGCTTCTGGGCGTTCCACCTGGACACCCTGGGTTGGTCCGTCGCGCTGGGTCTGATCTTCCTGTTCATCTTCCGCATGGCGGCCAAGAAGGCGACTTCCGGCCAACCAGGCGGCCTGCAGAACTTCGTGGAAGTGATGGTGGACTTCGTCCACGGCAGCGTGAAGGACTCCTTCCACGGCCGTAGCCCGGTAATCGCTCCGCTGGCGCTGACCATCTTCGTCTGGGTGTTCCTGATGAACGCCATCGACCTGGTACCGGTCGACTGGATTCCTCAGCTGGCCATGAAGATCTCCGGTGATCCGCACATTCCGTTCCGTGCCGTGTCGACCACCGACCCGAACGCGACCCTGGCCATGGCCTTCTGCGTGTTCGCCCTGATCATCTTCTACAGCATCAAGGTCAAGGGCCTGGGCGGCTTCATCGGTGAGCTCACCCTGCACCCGTTCGGCAGCAAGAACATCTTCGTTCAGATCCTGCTGATCCCGGTGAACTTCCTGCTGGAATTCGTCACCCTGATCGCCAAGCCGATCTCGCTGGCACTGCGTCTTTTCGGCAACATGTACGCCGGCGAGCTGGTGTTCATCCTGATCGCCGTGATGTTCGGCGCCGGCATCCTCTGGCTGAGCGGCCTGGGTATCGTGCTGCAGTGGGCGTGGGCTGTGTTCCACATCCTGATCATCACGCTGCAAGCTTTCATCTTCATGATGCTGACCATCGTCTACCTGTCGATGGCTCATGAAGATAACCATTAAGACCGCCTGGCGTGTCTTGTAGCCTTCCCCGCTCGTTTGGGGGGAGGGCTTTAAAAGTCCGCAAGGGCAGCTGTACCAAACGATTTGTTTTACCGCTTCAACTTAAAAACCTAACCAATACGACGTAAAAGTCGGGAGGAAAGATGGAAACTGTAGTTGGTCTGACCGCTATCGCTGTTGCTCTGCTGATCGGCCTGGGTGCTCTGGGTACCGCCATTGGTTTCGGCCTGCTGGGCGGCAAATTCCTGGAAGGCGCTGCTCGTCAACCAGAAATGGTTCCGATGCTGCAGGTCAAAATGTTCATCGTTGCCGGCCTGCTCGACGCCGTAACCATGATCGGTGTTGGTATCGCTCTGTTCTTCACCTTCGCGAATCCGTTCGTTGGTCAGATCGCCGGCTAATCACTCGTAACCACGAGTTGATGGCTGTGATGAATTAAGACCGAGCGAGGTGTTGGCGTGAACATTAATGCAACCCTGATTGGCCAATCCGTTGCCTTCCTGATTTTTGTACTCTTCTGCATGAAGTACGTATGGCCTCCGGTCATCACTGCTCTGCAAGAGCGTCAAAAGAAGATTGCCGACGGCTTGGACGCTGCCAACCGCGCAGCTCGCGACCTGGAGCTGGCCCAAGAGAAAGTGGGTCAGCAACTGCGTGAAGCTAAAGCACAGGCAGCCGAAATCATTGAGCAAAGCAAGAAACGCGCTGCTCAGCTTGTCGAGGAAGCCCGTGACCAGGCCCGCGTCGAAGCTGACCGTGTGAAGGCTCAGGCTCTGGCCGAGATCGAACAGGAACTGAACAGCGCGAAAGACGCCCTGCGTGCCCAAGTGGGTGCCCTGGCTGTTGGCGGTGCTGAAAAGATCCTTGGCGCCACAATCGATCAAAACGCGCATGCGGAGCTGGTTAACAAACTGGCCGCTGAAATTTAAGCGAGGGCGATCATGGCAGAACTGACCACGTTGGCCCGACCTTACGCTAAGGCTGCCTTTGAGCATGCCCAGGCCCATCAGCAACTGGCCAATTGGTCAGCCATGCTCGGCCTGGCTGCTGCGGTGTCGCAAGACGACACCATGCAGCGCCTGCTCAAGGCCCCGCGACTGACGAGCGCAGAAAAGGCCGCCACGTTCATTGACGTGTGCGGTGACAAGTTCAATGCACAGGCACAGAATTTCATTCATGTTGCCGCGGAAAACGACCGTCTCCTGCTTCTGCCGGAGATTGCCGCCCTGTTCGACCTGTACAAGGCCGAGCAAGAGAAATCCGTGGACGTGGAAGTCACCAGTGCCTTCGCGTTGAACCAAGAACAGCAAGACAAACTCGCCAAGGTTCTCAGTGCACGGCTAGGCCAGGAAGTTCGCCTGCACGCGTCGGAGGATGCCAGCCTGATTGGCGGCGTCGTCATCCGCGCTGGTGACCTGGTAATCGATGGCTCTGTTCGCGGCAAGATCGCGAAACTGGCCGAAGCATTGAAATCTTGAGTTTGAAGGGGCAGCAGAGCAATGCAGCAACTCAATCCTTCCGAAATTAGTGAAATCATCAAGGGCCGCATCGACAACCTCGATGTGAGCTCCCAAGCCCGTAACGAAGGTACCGTTGTTTCGGTATCCGACGGTATCGTGCGGATCCACGGTCTGGCCGACGTCATGTACGGCGAAATGATCGAGTTCCCTGGCAGCGTATTCGGCATGGCCCTGAACCTGGAGCAAGACTCCGTAGGTGCAGTGATCCTGGGTGCCTATGACACCCTCGCCGAAGGCATGAGCGCCAAGTGCACCGGCCGCATCCTGGAAGTTCCGGTTGGTAAGGAACTGCTGGGTCGCGTCGTTGACGCACTGGGCAACCCGATCGACGGCAAAGGTCCTCTGGGCAACACCCAGACCGACGCGGTCGAGAAAGTAGCTCCAGGCGTGATCTGGCGTAAGTCGGTAGACCAGCCTGTACAGACTGGCTACAAGTCCGTCGACGCCATGATCCCTGTCGGCCGTGGCCAGCGTGAGCTGATCATCGGTGACCGTCAGATCGGCAAGACCGCCATGGCCATCGACGCCATCATCAACCAGAAAGACTCCGGTATTTTCTGTGTTTATGTTGCAGTCGGCCAGAAGCGTTCCACCGTTGCCAACATCGTTCGCAAGCTGGAAGAAGCCGGCGCCCTGGCCAACACCATCGTGGTCGTTGCCAGTGCTTCGGAATCCGCCGCACTGCAGTTCCTGGCGCCTTACGCCGGCTGCACCATGGGCGAGTTCTTCCGTGACCGCGGTGAAGACGCCCTGATCGTTTACGATGACCTGTCCAAGCAGGCCGTTGCCTACCGTCAGATCTCCCTGCTGCTGCGTCGTCCACCAGGACGTGAAGCGTACCCAGGTGACGTGTTCTATCTCCACTCCCGCCTGCTGGAGCGTGCATCGCGCGTTTCGGAAGAGTACGTCGAGAAGTTCACCAATGGCGCAGTCACTGGCAAGACCGGTTCCCTGACCGCCCTGCCGATCATCGAAACCCAGGCTGGCGACGTTTCCGCGTTCGTTCCGACCAACGTGATTTCCATCACCGACGGTCAGATCTTCCTGGAATCGGCCATGTTCAACTCGGGCATCCGCCCTGCAGTGAACGCCGGTGTTTCGGTATCCCGCGTAGGTGGTGCCGCTCAGACCAAGATCATCAAGAAGCTGTCCGGTGGTATTCGTACCGCTCTGGCTCAGTACCGTGAACTGGCTGCATTCGCCCAGTTCGCTTCCGATCTGGACGAAGCGACCCGCAAGCAGCTGGAGCATGGTCAGCGCGTAACCGAGCTGATGAAGCAGAAGCAGTACGCGCCAATGTCCATCGCGGACATGGCCCTGTCGCTGTACGCCGCTGAGCGTGGTTTCCTGACTGACGTGGAAGTCTCCAAGGTCGGTAGCTTCGAGCAAGCACTGATCGCCTACTTCAACCGTGATCACGCCGAACTGATGGCGAAGATCAACGTGAAGGGTGACTTCAACGACGAAATCGACGCTGGCATGAAAGCCGGTATCGAGAAGTTCAAGGCCACCCAGACCTGGTAAGCCGCAGCGGGGGCTCCGGCCCCCGCTTGCTAACCTGATAGGTGATACATGGCAGGCGCAAAAGAGATTCGCAGTAAGATTGCGAGCATCAAAAGCACGCAAAAAATTACCAGCGCCATGGAGAAAGTGGCGGTCAGCAAGATGCGCAAGGCACAAATGCGCATGGCTGCTAGCCGTCCTTACGCGGAGCGTATCCGCCAGGTGATCGGTCATCTGGCCAACGCCAACCCGGAATACCGCCACCCGTTCATGATCGAGCGCCCTGTAAAGCGCGCCGGTTATATCGTGGTGAGCAGTGACCGTGGTCTGTGCGGTGGCTTGAACACCAACCTGTTCAAGGCCCTGGTCAAGGACATGAACGAAAACCGCGAACAGGGCGTTGAAATCGACCTGTGCGTGATCGGCAGCAAGGGTGCGACTTTCTTCCGCATCTTTGGCGGCAACGTCGTAGCTGCGATCAGCCACCTGGGCGAAGAGCCATCGATCAACGATCTGATCGGCTCCGTCAAAGTGATGCTGGACGCCTACCTGGACGGCCGTATCGATCGCCTTTCGGTGGTTTCGAACAAGTTCATCAACACCATGACCCAAAAACCGACGGTCGAGCAATTGGTACCGTTGGTGGCAACCCCGGATCAGGATCTCAAGCATCACTGGGATTACCTGTATGAACCCGACGCAAAAGAGCTGCTGGACGGCTTGATGGTGCGTTACGTGGAGTCGCAGGTATACCAGGCGGTGGTCGAGAACAACGCTGCTGAACAAGCGGCCCGGATGATCGCCATGAAGAACGCCACAGACAACGCCGGTGATTTGATCAAAGAGCTGCAATTGATCTACAACAAGGCGCGTCAGGCTGCGATCACCCAGGAGATCTCGGAAATCGTCGGCGGCGCTGCCGCGGTTTAACGGTTCAAAAATTCAGAGGATCCAGCTATGAGTAGCGGACGTATCGTTCAAATCATCGGCGCCGTCATCGACGTGGAATTCCCACGTGACGTCGTACCGAGTGTTTACAACGCGCTGAAAGTACAAGGCGCGGAAACCACTCTCGAAGTTCAGCAGCAGCTGGGCGACGGTGTGGTTCGTACCATTGCGATGGGCTCGACCGAAGGCCTGAAGCGCGGTCTGGATGTCATCGACACCGGCGCTGCCATTTCCGTTCCAGTTGGTAAGGCCACCCTGGGCCGTATCATGGACGTACTGGGCAACCCGATCGACGAAGCCGGCCCGATCGGCGAAGAAGAGCGTCGCGGTATCCACCAACCAGCGCCTTCGTTCGCTGACCAGGCAGGCGGCAACGACCTGCTGGAAACCGGCATCAAGGTTATCGACCTGGTTTGCCCGTTCGCCAAGGGTGGTAAGGTTGGTCTGTTCGGTGGTGCCGGTGTTGGCAAGACCGTAAACATGATGGAACTGATCCGTAACATCGCCATGGAACACAGCGGTTACTCCGTGTTCGCTGGTGTGGGTGAGCGTACTCGTGAGGGTAACGACTTCTACCACGAGATGAAGGACTCCAACGTTCTCGACAAGGTAGCGCTGGTCTACGGTCAGATGAACGAGCCACCAGGAAACCGTCTGCGCGTAGCGCTGACCGGCCTGACCATGGCTGAGAAGTTCCGTGACGAAGGTAACGACGTTCTGCTGTTCGTCGACAACATCTATCGTTACACCCTGGCCGGTACCGAAGTATCCGCACTGCTGGGCCGTATGCCTTCGGCAGTAGGTTACCAGCCGACCCTGGCCGAAGAGATGGGCGTTCTGCAAGAGCGTATCACTTCGACCAAAGAAGGTTCGATCACCTCCGTTCAGGCCGTATACGTACCTGCGGACGACCTGACCGACCCGTCGCCAGCGACCACCTTCGCCCACCTGGACGCCACCGTCGTTCTGTCCCGTGACATCGCCTCCCTGGGTATCTACCCAGCGGTCGACCCACTGGACTCGACTTCGCGCCAGCTGGACCCGAACGTGATCGGCAACGAACACTACGACACCGCTCGTGGCGTTCAGTATGTTCTGCAGCGCTACAAAGAGCTGAAGGACATCATCGCGATCCTGGGTATGGACGAGCTGTCCGAAAGCGACAAGCAACTGGTAGCCCGCGCTCGTAAGATCCAGCGCTTCCTGTCGCAGCCGTTCTTCGTGGCCGAAGTCTTCACCGGTTCGCCAGGCAAGTACGTTTCCCTGAAAGACACCATCGCTGGCTTCAGCGGCATCCTCAAAGGTGACTACGACCACCTGCCAGAACAAGCGTTCTACATGGTCGGCAGCATCGACGAAGCGATCGAGAAAGCCAAGAAACTGTAATCCCGGCGCCCCGCAAGGGGCGCTAATCAGGTTGAGGCAAGCAGATGGCTATGACAGTCCATTGCGATATCGTCAGCGCGGAAGGAGAAATCTTCTCCGGCCTGGTCGAGATGGTAGTAGCGCACGGCAACCTGGGCGATCTTGGTATCGCTCCAGGCCACGCCCCGCTGATCACCAATCTCAAGCCTGGTCCGATCACGCTGACCAAGCAAGGCGGCGATCGTGAGGTGTTCTACATCTCCGGTGGCTTCCTCGAAGTGCAGCCGAACATGGTCAAGGTTCTTGCCGACACCGTGCAGCGCGCTGCCGACCTGGACGAAGCTCAGGCTCAGGAAGCCCTCAAGGCTGCTGAGAACGCCCTGAACGCGAAAAGCTCGGACTTCGACTACGGTGCTGCTGCCGCACGTCTGGCCGAGGCTGCAGCTCAGCTGCGTACCGTCCAGCAAATGCGCAAAGGCAAGTAATCCGGTTCAGGCCGCATTCTTCCGTTGCGATTGAGTTAAAGGGTAGCCTCGGCTACCCTTTTTCTTTTTCTGAATTCCCCGCTTCGGTCATCCCTGACCGCCCAGGATTGGTAGCCAGTCAATGTCCCTTGATATCGTTATTCTCGCCGCCGGCCAAGGCACCCGCATGCGTTCGGCGCTGCCCAAGGTACTGCACCCGGTAGCCGGCAATTCCATGCTCGGCCACGTTATCCACAGTGCGCGCCAGCTTCAGCCCCAAGGCATTCACGTGGTCATCGGCCACGGTGCGGAGCTGGTGCGTGAGCGTTTGGCCGCCGCCGACCTGAACTTCGTCATGCAGGACAAGCAGCTGGGGACCGGCCACGCCGTTGCGCAGGCATTGCCGGCAATCACTGCCGACACCGTGCTGGTGCTTTATGGCGATGTACCACTGATCGAAGTGCAAACCCTGCAGCGTCTGCTGGCCAAGGTCAGCGACAAGCAGTTGGGCCTGCTCACCGTCACCCTGCAAGACCCGACCGGTTATGGCCGCATCGTGCGTGATGCAGAAGGCCAGGTGACCGCCATCGTCGAGCACAAGGACGCCAGCGAAGCGCAGAAGGCGATCAAGGAAGGCAACACCGGTATCCTGGCCATGCCAGCCGCGCGACTGGCCGACTGGATGGGCCGGTTGTCGAACAACAATGCTCAGGGCGAGTACTACCTCACTGACGTCATCGCCATGGCGGTGGCCGATGGGCTGGTGGTCGCCACCGAACAGCCGCACGATCCGATGGAAGTGCAGGGCGCCAATGACCGTCGCCAGCTGTCAGAGCTCGAGCGCCATTACCAGCTGCGCGAAGGCCGTCGGCTGATGGCCCAGGGGGTCACCTTGCGCGACCCTGCGCGCTTCGATGTACGTGGCGAAGTGAGCGTTGGTCGCGATGTGCTGATCGACATCAACGTTATCCTGGAAGGCAAGGTTGTCATCGAGGACGACGTGCAGATCGGCCCGAACTGCGTGATCAAAGACAGCACCCTGCGCAAGGGCGCGATCATCAAGGCCAACACTCACCTGGAGGGTGCGGTGATGGGCGAGGGCAGCGATGCCGGCCCGTTCGCCCGCCTGCGCCCGGGCAGCGTGCTGGAAGCCAAGGCCCATGTGGGTAACTTCGTCGAACTGAAAAATGCCCACCTGGGTGAAGGCGCCAAGGCCGGCCACCTGACCTACCTGGGTGATGCAGAGATCGGTGCACGTACCAACATCGGCGCCGGTACCATCACCTGCAACTACGATGGCGCCAACAAGTTCAAGACCGTGATGGGTGAGGACGTGTTCATCGGCTCCAACAACTCGCTGGTGGCGCCTGTGGAAATCAAGGCGGGTGCCACGACGGCTGCCGGTTCAACCATCACCCAGGCTGTCGAAGCAGGCGATCTGGCGGTGGCACGTGCGCGTCAGCGCAACATCTCGGGCTGGAAGCGGCCGGAGAAGATCAAGAAGAGCTGAGTTATACACAGCTGTTTCTATCGAAAGCCGACTTATGTGAATAAGTCGGCTTTTTTTATGCGCATGCCGGGGGTCAGGAATTTTTATCCACATCTTGACGAACCGTCCATCTTAGGTTTTGATTGCAACCATTATCTTTCGAATCGAAACTTAACAGCCAATGTCGAAACGAAATACCCCCCAGCGCCGTCACAACATCCTGGCCCTGCTCAGCGAGCAAGGGGAGGTGAGCGTGGACGCCTTGGCCAAGCGTTTCGAAACGTCGGAAGTGACCATTCGCAAGGACCTTGCCGCGCTGGAGGCCAACGGCCTGCTGCTGCGCCGTTACGGCGGTGCAGTGCCGGTACCGCAGGAAATGCTCAGTGAACCTGCGCAACCGGTCTCTGCCTACAAGAAAGCTATTGCCCGTGCAGCGGTCGGGCGTATTCGCGAGCATGCGCGGATCATCATCGACAGCGGCAGCACTACCGCCGCCATGATCCCGGAACTGGGCCGCCAGCCCGGTCTGGTGGTGATGACCAACTCGTTGAATGTGGCCCGCGCCATCAGCGAGATCGAGCACGAACCGGTGTTGCTGATGACCGGTGGCACCTGGGACCCGCATTCGGAGTCGTTCCAGGGTCAGGTCGCCGAGCAGGTACTACGCTCTTACGATTTCGATCAGCTGTTCATCGGTGCCGACGGCATCGACCTGCAGCGAGGCACCACCACCTTCAATGAGCTGCTTGGCCTGAGCCGAGTGATGGCCGAGGTCGCCCGCGAAGTGATCGTGATGGTCGAGTCCGACAAGGTCGGGCGCAAGATCCCCAATCTCGAGCTGCCCTGGGGCAGCGTGCACACCCTTATTACAGACGAACGCCTGCCCGCAGCGGCACGCGAACAGATTCAAGCCCGCGGCATCAACCTGATCTGCGCCGCGATCAGCCAGGAGCAATAACCATGTGTGGAATCGTTGGTGCCGTAGCCGAGCGCAACATCACTGCCATTCTCATCGAAGGCCTCAAGCGTCTTGAGTACCGTGGGTACGACAGTGCCGGCCTGGCCATCTACACCCAGCAGGGCGAACTGCAGCGCCGCCGCCGTATCGGCAAGGTCGCCGAGCTGGAAGCCGCTGTTGCTGCCGAACCGCTGAACGGTCAGCTGGGCATCGCCCACACCCGTTGGGCCACCCACGGTGCGCCGACCGAGGGCAACGCCCACCCGCATTTCTCCGCTAGCGAAGTGGCTGTTGTGCACAACGGCATCATCGAGAATCACGAAGAACTGCGTGAAGAGCTCAAAGGCTTGGGCTACGTCTTCACCTCGCAGACCGATACCGAAGTCATCGTGCACCTGATCCACCATACCCTGAAGACCATTCCGGACCTGGCCGATGCGCTGAAATCTGCGGTCAAGCGCCTGCACGGTGCCTATGGCCTGGCGCTGATCAGCGTGCTACAGCCTGACCGCCTGGTCGCCGCGCGCAGCGGTAGCCCGCTGGTGATCGGCCTGGGCCATGGCGAAAACTTCCTGGCTTCCGACCAACTGGCCCTGCGCCAGGTCACCGACCGTTTCATGTACCTGGAAGAGGGCGATATCGCCGAGATCCGCCGTGACCAGGTGAAGATCTGGGACCAGGCCGGCAAACCGGTGCAGCGTGAAACCGTGCAATACCATGAAGGTGCCGAAGCCGCCGACAAGGGCGCCTATCGCCACTTCATGCTCAAAGAGATCCACGAGCAGCCGACCGTGGTCCAGCGCACCCTTGAAGGCCGCCTGGGCAAAGACCATGTGATGGTCCAGGCTTTCGGCCCACAGGCTGCCGAGCTGTTTGCCAAAGTGCGCAACGTGCAGATTGTCGCCTGCGGTACCAGCTACCACGCCGGCATGGTTGCTCGTTACTGGCTGGAAAGCCTGGCTGGCATTCCGTGCCAGGTCGAAGTGGCCAGCGAGTTCCGTTATCGCAAGGTAGTGGTGCAGCCAGATACCCTGTTCGTCTCGATCTCCCAGTCCGGTGAAACTGCCGACACCCTGGCCGCCCTGCGCAACGCCAAGGAACTGGGCTTCCTCGGTAGCCTGGCCATCTGCAACGTCGGTATCAGCTCGCTGGTCCGTGAGTCCGACCTGACCCTGCTGACCCTGGCCGGCCCGGAAATCGGCGTGGCTTCGACCAAGGCCTTCACCACCCAGCTGGTCTCGCTGATGCTGCTGACCCTGGCCCTGGGCCAGGTGCGTGGCACCCTCGAAGCGGGCGTCGAAGCTGGGCTGGTTGAAGAGCTGCGCCGCCTGCCAGCGCGCCTGGGCGAGGCGCTGGCCATGGACAGCACCGTGGAGAAAACCGCCGAGCTGTTCGCCGACAAGCACCACACCCTGTTCCTCGGCCGTGGTGCACAGTACCCGGTGGCAATGGAAGGTGCGCTGAAGCTCAAGGAAATCTCCTACATCCACGCCGAAGCCTACCCGGCCGGCGAGCTCAAGCACGGCCCGCTGGCGCTTGTGGATAACGACATGCCTGTCGTGACCGTGGCGCCGAACAACGAACTGCTGGAGAAGCTCAAGTCCAACCTGCAGGAAGTGCGTGCCCGCGGTGGCGAGCTGGTAGTGTTCGCTGACGAGAACGCCGGTATGAGCAACGGCGAAGGCACCCACGTGATCAAGGTGCCGCACATCGTCGACGAGCTGGCGCCGATCCTCTACACCATTCCGCTGCAGCTGCTGTCGTACTACGTGGCAGTGCTCAAGGGTACTGACGTCGACCAGCCGCGTAACCTGGCGAAGTCGGTGACTGTGGAATAAGCGTTTGTTCTTCGGAAAAGCGATTGGCTTTGAACAATAAAGTTCGACACAACGCGTAAACCCCCGTAACTACGGGGGTTTTCCGTTTTTGGGTCATACCGTTGGTCCAGCTCAACCGCGTCGCTTTTCCGCGAGAGTAGTCTAGATAAGCCCTCCCACCAGGGCAGTTTGCAGGCAGCTTTTCCTAGGACTATTTTTTGATGGTGAGGTGAAGTGCTCACAAGGCTGCACCGGGCTGGAGGAAACATGAAGTCTCACGAACACAACGTCAGTGGGAAAAGCCCAGCTCCCGGCAATGCGAAGAAATTCGCTGTATGGGCCAGGAAACTCTGGCCGCTACCAATCCTGTTGCTCGCCACGCTGGCGCGAGTGTACGGTTCAACGGCCTCCGCCATATGGTGCGACGAGGGCTCCAGCTTGTTGATGAGCCAGTACTCACCCTCGCTCATCTGGGTCCACAGCGCCCATGACGTACACCCACCACTTTACTTTCTCCTTCTACACGCCTGGATAGCTGCATTCGGGGACAGTGTCTTTTCGGTCAGGTTCATCAGCGTGCTGACAGGTGTTGGCACTGTAGCCCTGGGCATGTGGCTGGCTTACCAGATTGCAACACGACGTGCAGCCGTACTGGCTGGTGTTTTGTTGGCCTTGCTGCCAATTGCAGTGCGTTATAGTCAAGAAGCGCGCATGTACTCCCTAATGGGATTCTTCCTGCTGGGAGCAACCATCGCGCTTGTATATTGGGTAAAAAATCCTGAGCGCCACCGCTACCTTTTCGTGTATGTGCTGTTAATGGCGGCAAGTTTCTATACTCATTATTTCACTGGCCTTTGCGTACTGTCTCACTGGGCTTATCTATTGCTTGTACGCGGCGACAAACGCCGCCTCATCACTCGGCCAGCATGGTGGGTCGCCAACAGCTTGATCGTCTTGTTGTATATCCCCTGGATTCCCAGCTTGATCGACCTGCTGCAGCACCTTGACCAACTGAAGGCGGGTGGCGACATTGGCTGGATACTGCCCGTTACACTGCATTCACTGCCATCGACACTCTGGCAGTATCTGGCCCTGACCGATGGCCTGGATCTGAAATGGCCAGTTTACTTTGCACTGCCACTAGCGTTGGCGCTGCTAACGGGCGCTGTCTGCCGGCATGATCGAAGCCCGCATAAATTGCATACGCTAATGGCGATCTATACGTTTCTGCCGTTGATCGTCGTATTTTTGGTCTCGTGGATCACGCCACTTCTGGTCGAACGTTATCTGATGTTTTCTGCCCTGGGCTTACCGATAATACTGGCAGTCGCCTTTGATCGAATGAAGCGTAGTTTTCGCTATGCGGCAATAGCCACCCTGGTGACTTTTCTGGCGGTAGAGTTGGGCGGCCTGAGTAATTACTATCAAAAGGATGATGATCAGTTCAACACGCTGGTCAACTTCGTCAATGAAAACTATCGTGCGAATGACCGTATTATCGTCAGCGATCTTTTCTGGTATTTCAGCTATGTCTACTATAACAAGACCGGGTCAGTGCCACTGCTCTATACGCCGCCACAGGCCAACGGCGCTTCGGGTCGGCCAGGTAACTACGGATTTGGCACACTGGTGAACAATGATGCCGATAAAATCTATTTCGACAGCCTTGAAAATCTACCCGTCGGCCAAACCAGAGTCTGGTTGATTAGCAATAGCGAACCGCCCGATGATTTCTCTCCCATCCCGGAAAATTGGCATAAGGTCAGTACGTTAAAAGTCGGCGATACCCAAGTGCGCCTTTACAGTGTTCGCTTGCCCTATAACGTGAAAGCAAACTAGCCCCAGCCTTACCCTGCTAACTCGAAATGTATCGGCGGCATCCGGGATACTGAAATACCCCTCCGTTTATCAGGGCAATCTTGATAACCATCAAAGCGCTGAGTCGTGCTCACTTACCGCTCAGGAAGCCGTAGCACAGGTCTCATTGATGCCATCTGCGCATCAATTAATGAAAAATGAACGATTATCTCCAGCGCTGCTTTCGACGATCATTCCAGAAATAAGCACTTACAATTATTAAGAAACGCTGGAGATCCACCATGAGTCTGCCATCACACTCGGTGCCCGAGGGCAAGTCCAAGGCCGGTATGGTCTTCCGGGTTACGTCCGGAAACTTCCTCGAACAGTTCGACTTCTTCCTGTTCGGCTTCTATGCCACGCATATCGCGGCGGCCTTCTTCCCCGCGTCCAATGAATTCGCCTCGTTGATGATGACCTTCGCCGTGTTTGGCGCAGGCTTCCTCATGCGCCCGCTGGGTGCGGTGATCCTGGGTGCGTACATTGATGACGTAGGCCGACGCAAAGGGTTGATCGTCACGCTGGCGATCATGGCCAGCGGGACCTTGCTGATCGTGCTGGTGCCCGGTTACGCCAGCATCGGGCTTCTGGCCCCGGCGCTGGTGCTGATCGGGCGCTTGCTGCAAGGGTTCTCGGCGGGTGCGGAGCTTGGCGGGGTTTCGGTGTACCTGGCCGAAATGGCCACGCCAGGGCACAAGGGCTTCTACGCCAGCTGGCAGTCCGCCAGCCAGCAGGTGGCTATCGTCGTCGCCGCAGCGCTTGGCTTTGCCCTCAATGAATGGCTGTCTGCCGCCGAGATCGCCCAGTGGGGCTGGCGCGTGCCGTTTGCTGTGGGCTGCATGATCATCCCGGTGATCTTCCTGCTGCGTCGCAGCTTGCAGGAAACCGAGGAGTTCGCTGCGCGCGAGCATCGCCCTACCATGAAGCAGGTGCTGGCGACGCTGGCCGCCAATTCCGGCATGGTGCTGTTTGGCATGCTGATGGTTGCCATGACCACCACCGCCTTCTACATGATCACGGTGTACGCGCCGACCTTCGGCAAGACCGTGCTGCAACTGAGTACCGGTGACGCGCTGCTGGTGACCTTGCTGACGGCGGTGTCGAACTTCATCTGGTTGCCCATCGGCGGTGCGCTCAGCGATCGCTTGGGGCGCAAGCCGCTGCTGCTGGCCATGTCGCTGATGACGGTGATCACCGCTTACCCGGCGCTGACCTATCTGGCCCAGTCGCCGAGCTTTGGCCACATGCTTGAAGTGCTGCTGTGGTTCTCGTTCCTGTACGGCATGTACAACGGGGCGATGATCCCGGCGCTGACCGAGATCATGCCGGTGGAGGTCCGCGTGGCAGGTTTCTCGCTGGCTTACAGCCTGGCGACTGCACTGTTCGGTGGTTTCACCCCGGCCATCTCGACCTGGATGATCCATGTCACCAATGACAAGGCGGCACCCGCCTACTGGATGATGTTTGCCGCGCTCTGTGCATTCGTCGCCACCTGCATGCTGTACCGTCGCCTGGCCAATCGCGCACCGGTGGCTGTATGAGGACCTCGATGAAAGCGTTACTTGCCGCTGTTCTCCTGGCTGGCTGCAGCCTAGCCCAGGCTGCCGAACTGACCGTGATGACCTCGGGCGGTTTCACCGCCGCCTACAAGCAACTAGGGCCCAAGTATGCCGCGCAGAGCGGCGATACACTGGTCACTGTGCTCGGGCCCTCGATGGGTAAGGCACCCGAGGCGATTCCCAATCGCCTCGCACGCGGTGAGCACGCCGATGTGGTGATCATGGTCGGCTATGCGCTGGATGAGCTGATCCGCCAGGGCACGGTCGACCCTGCTTCACGGGTCGAGCTGGCGGACTCGCGCATCGGCATGGTGGTCAAGCAGGGCCAGGCCAAGCCTGGTATCGCCACTCCCGACCAACTGAAGCAGACACTGTTGGCGGCCAAATCGGTGGCCTACTCGGACAGCGCCAGTGGCGTGTATATCGAGAAAGAGCTGTACAAGAAGCTGGGTATCGAGGACCGCCTGGTCGGCAAGAGCACCATGGTCGAGCGCATACCGGTGGCCTCGCAGGTGGCTCAGGGCACCTATGAGCTTGGTTTCCAGCAGGTTGCCGAGTTGCTGCCCGTGCCGGGTGTGACCTTCGTTGGCAAGATTCCAGAAAGCCTGCAGTCGGTGACCCGCTTCGCCGCCGGTATTCCGAAGGATGCCGAGCACCCCGCCGAGGCGAAACAGCTTCTGCAATACCTGGCTTCACCTGCCGTGCAGCCTGACGTACGCGCCACCGGCCTGGATTCAGTCGCCCGCTAATACGCCGGGCAATTCCCGAATCAGCCTTACCATCTCGAGTGCCGCAGGCGTCAGCGTGCGGCCGCGGCGCTTGAGCAGGCCCATCTTGCGGCTGACCTGCGGTTCGACCAGTGCAACGCTGGCGAGGATCGGATGCGGCGTCATCGGTAGCGCGATCGATGGCACCGCCGCAATACCCAGGCCTGCTTCGATCAGGCCAAGCAGGGTGGTCACGTGCCTGGCTTCGCACACACTCTCTTTGCTGACCTGCATCCCGGCCAGCGCCCGATCCAGTACCAGACGGTTGCCTGACGATTTGCCCAGGGTGATGTAGTCGTGTTCGTAGGCTTGTGCCCAAGTCACCTTGTCCAGCTTGGCCAGCGGGTGATCCTGGCGGCAGGCGATGACATAGCGTTCTTCGAGCAAGACACTGAATTCAATCTCCGGGGCAAGGTTGCCAGTGAAGCTAAGGCCGAAATCCGCTTCGCCGGAGGCCACGGCGGCACTGACTTCGTTGGCAGAGGCGTCGTACAGGTTGATGCGCACTTTCGGATACTGCGCATGGAAGGCGCGAATCGCATGGGGCATGAAGTAGTAGGCGGCTGACGGCACGCAGGCGATGGTCAGTGTGCCGGTACGCAGTGAGCCACCATCACCGACGCTGAGCAGCGCCAGGTCGAGGTCGTCCAGCAGGCGTTCGACCTGCGGCAGGAAAGCACGCCCGACATTGGTCAGCGACACCTTGCGCGTGGTGCGTTCGAGCAGTTTCACCCCCAACGCCGACTCGAGTTTTTCGATGCGCCGGCTCAACGCCGACTGGGTGATGCGAATGGTATCGGCGGCGCGGCGGAAGCTGCCTTGCTCGACCACGGCACGGAAGGCCTGCAAGTCGTTCAGATCGAAATTGATGCTCACCCGGTGGGCCCCGCTGGTTTGATCGAAAGCGTGCATCAATGGTATTTCGAAAAAACCGGCGGAGCCAGCGGGGTCAGATCTGCATGGCCATGCCGTGCACGTTCATCGCGGCCTGGCGCAGGGCTTCGGAGCGGGTCGGGTGCGGGTGGCAGATCAGGGCGATGTCTTCAGCCGAGGCGGCGAACTCCATGGCCACGCAGAACTCGCCGATCATCTCGCTGACGCTCGGGCCGACCAGGTGCACACCGAGCACCTCATCGGTGTTGGCATCGGCGATGACCTTGGCGAAGCCTTCGGTCTCGTGGTTGATCTTGGCGCGGCTGTTGGCAGTGAAGGGGAACTTGCCAACCTTGTAGGCGCGGCCTTCGGCCTTCAGTTGCTCTTCGGTCTTGCCGACCGTAGCCAGTTCCGGACGGGTATAGATCACGCCGGGGATCAGGTTGTAGTTCACTTCATGGGGCTTGCCGGCGATGCGCTCGATGCAGGCGACCGCTTCGTCTTCAGCCTTGTGCGCCAGCATCGGGCCGGAGGTGACGTCGCCGATTACCCACACACCTGGCACCGAGGTGCGGTGGTGCTGGTTGCTGAGCATGCCGCGCTTGTCGGTTTCCAGCCCTACGCTCTCAAGGTTCAGGCCCTTGGTATAAGGACGACGGCCGATCGCGACCAGCACATAGTCGGCCTGCAGGGTTTCAGCGGCACCACCAGCAGCCGGCTCAAGGGTCAGGCTGACACCTTCGGCTTCAGTTTTTGCCTGGGTGACCTTGCTACCGAGCTTGAAGGCCATGCCTTGCTTGGCCAGGGCTTTTTGCAGGGTCTTGGCGGTTTCTTCATCGGTGCCCGGGCAGATGCGGTCGAGGTACTCGATGACAGTGACTTGTGCACCCAGACGGCGCCACACCGAACCCAGTTCCAGGCCGATGACGCCCGCGCCGATCACCACCAGGTGCTTGGGGACCTGTGGCAGGGCCAGGGCACCGGTGGAGTCGATGATACGCTGGTTGTCGATGGTCACGCCGGGCAGGGGAGTGGGCTCGGAGCCGGTGGCAATGACGATGTCCTTGGCCTGCAGTGCGGTCTCGCTGCCATCTTCAGCCTTGACGATGACCTTGCCGACGCCATCCAGGCGGCCCCAGCCTTTGATCCAGTCGACCTTGTTCTTGCGGAACAGGTACTCGATGCCCTTGGTCAGGCCGGTTACGCTCTCGTCCTTCTGTTTCATCATCTGGGCGAGGTTGAGCGTCGGCTTCACTTCGATGCCGAGGTGAGCGAACTCGTCGCCGCTGGCAGCTTCATAAAGCTCGGATGCGTGCAGCAACGCCTTGGACGGCATGCAACCGACGTTCAGGCAGGTGCCACCGAGGGTCGAACGGCCTTCCACACAGGCGACGCTCAGGCCCAGCTGGCCGGCGCGGATCGCTGCGTTGTAGCCGCCAGGGCCGCCGCCGATGATCACCACGTCATAGGATTTCATGGGTTTTGTACTCCAGATGAGGAAGCGCGAGAGGGGCATAAGGTTAAGCTCAGAAGCGCAGATTGTATACAATCTGTTGCTCTCATCAGATCAGTTGGTTCTAGACCTTGGTCTCGTTTAGAGGAAACCTCCCACGAATGAACTACTCTGATCCCGCGACGTTCGAAATTACAGGCGTCGTGGCCTGATAGGGAAAGGAGGGGTGTTCATGCTTGCTCAACTTCCACCGGCACTGCAAAGCCTGCATCTGCCGCTGCGGCTGAAACTGTGGGACGGCAACCAGTTCGATCTGGGCCCAAGCCCTCAGGTCACCATCCTGGTCAAGGAGCCGCAGCTGATCAGCCAGCTGACCCACCCAAGCCTGGACCAGCTGGGCACTGCGTTCGTGGAGGGCAAGCTGGAGCTGGAAGGTGATATTGGTGAAGCCATCCGCGTGTGCGACGAGCTCAGCGAAGCGCTGCTGATCGACGAAGATGACACCCCGCCAGAGCGTCTGGCCCATGACAAGCGCACAGACGCCAAGGCTATTTCCTACCACTACGACGTCTCCAACGACTTCTATCAACTCTGGCTCGATCAGGACATGGCCTATTCCTGCGCCTATTTCCGTGAGCCGGACAACACCCTGGATCAAGCTCAACAGGACAAGTTCGATCACCTGTGCCGCAAGCTACGCCTGGATGCCGGTGACTACCTGCTCGATGTGGGTTGTGGCTGGGGTGGGTTGTCGCGTTTCGCCGCGCGTGAATATGGCGCCAAGGTATTCGGTATCACCCTTAGCAAAGAGCAGCTCAAGCTTGGGCGCGCGCGGGTAAAGGCCGAGGGCCTGGCCGACAAGGTCGACCTGCAGATTCTCGACTATCGCGACCTGCCACAGGACGGCCGCTTCGACAAAGTGGTCAGCGTTGGCATGTTCGAGCACGTCGGGCACGCCAACCTGGCGCTGTATTGCCAGAAGCTGTTCGGCGCGGTGAGGGAAGGTGGCGTGGTGATGAACCATGGCATCACTGCCAAGCACATCGATGGCCGACCTGTCGGGCGAGGGGCAGGTGACTTCATCGACCGTTACGTATTCCCCAATGGTGAGCTGCCGCATTTGTCGATGATCACCGCCTGCATCTGTGAAGCGGGGCTGGAGGTGGTGGACGTCGAGAGCCTGCGCTTGCACTACGCCAAGACCCTGCATCACTGGAGCGAGAACCTCGAGAACCAGTTGCACAAAGCGGCGGGGCTGGTGCCGGAGAAGACCTTGCGCATCTGGCGCCTGTACCTGGCCGGGTGTGCTTATGCGTTCCAGAAGGGCTGGATCAACCTGCATCAAATTCTGGCCGTGAAGCCTTATGCCGACGGGCACCATGATCTGCCGTGGACGCGGGAAGATCTTTATCGTTGAACCTCTATCACTGAACGCAGAGGGGGCCGCAAAAGCGGCCCCTTCTTCATTCAGAGAATGGGTGAAATCAGCCGCGCGATGCGCATCCCCAGCTGCTGAACGCGATGGGTATCACGACTGTCCTCGGCGGTGATCTCACGGGCCTGTTCGAAGTCTTCCAGCAGCATCGCCTCCACCTGGTCGGCGAATGGGCGGTCTACCGTCAGCAAGGTGATCTCGAAGTTGAGCCGGAACGAGCGGTTGTCCAGGTTGGCGCTGCCGATCGCGCTGATCTCGTCATCCACCAGCACTACCTTCTGGTGCAGGAAGCCAGGCTGATAACGGAACATCCTCACCCCTGCGCGTACCGCTTCGAACGCGAACAGGCTGGAGGCCGCATAGACGATCTTGTGATCGGGCCGAGAAGGAATCAGCACGCGCACATCCACCCCGCGCAGCACCGCCAGACGTAAGGCAGCGAACACCGCTTCATCCGGGATGAAGTAAGGGCTGGTGATCCATACCCGTTTGTTCGCCGAGTGGATGGCCTCAATGAAGAACAACGAACAGGTTTCCTGCGGGTCTGCCGGGCCGCTGGCCAGGGCTTGGCACAGTACGCCGTTGTCGGGGTAGGTGTCTGGCAGAATCAAAGGTGGCAGCTGACGCGTGGCCCAGTACCAATCCTCGGCAAACGACTCCTGCAGGCAGGCCAGTACTGGGCCGCTGATCTGCACATGGGTATCGCGCCAAGGTGACAGATGTGGATCCTTGCCGAGGTATTCGTCGCCTACGTTATGCCCACCGATGAAGCCGAGCAGGCCATCGACCACGACGATCTTGCGGTGGTTGCGGAAGTTGACCTGGAAGCGGTTGAACCATCCGCGGCGGGTGGCGAAGGCATGGATCTGCACACCGCCTTCACGCAGCACCTGGCTGTAGCTAGCGGGCAGGGCATGGCTGCCGACACGGTCGTACAACACGAATACCTTCACCCCCTCGGCCGCCTTGCGCAGCAACAACTGCTGCAGGTCTTTGCCCAGGGTGTCGTCGTGGATGATGAAAAACTGGACCAGCACTGCTTCGCGTGCCTGCTCGATGGCGGCGAAGATAGCGTCAAAAGTGGCTTTGCCGTTGATCAGCAGCTTCACTTGGTTATTAGCCAGGCAGGGCATTCGCCCGAGTTTCGGCATGGCCCGCAAGGCTGCGTAGCTTTCTGATTCTCGGGCAGTGAGGGCTTCCTCTACCCAGGGCCGCCAGTTGAGGCTGGCCATGGCCACGTGCATTTCCTGGTTGGCCTGGCGCCGGGCCTGGATGTAGGCGTAGAAGGATCGCGCACCAAAGATCAGGTAGGGAATCAGCGTGAAGTAAGGAATGAAGAACAACGACATGGCCCAGGCAATTGCGCCTTGAGCGGTACGCACGGTGAACACTGCATGCAACGCGGCGATCATGCCGAGCAAATGAATCAGGCCGAGCACGTAGCCGAAAAAGTAGGGGCTGTGGTAATCCATACGCATCCTGCTTGCCGAACACACAGTGGATAACAGAACACGTTCCACGTCCGGCTTTCAACCTGAAAGCGGATTTGGCGTCTAAGGCTGAGCCCGGCCCGTTGGCCGGTTTTTCGAGGAGCGTTCGTACATGAAGATTCGTCTGCAACTGTTGGCCCTGGCCTTGGGCCTGGGCAGCCCACTGGTACATGCGCAGATGTTGCAACCTGGTTTGTGGGAACTGACTACCAGCAACATGCAGGTCGATGGCAAGCCGTTACCCGATATGCAGTTCATGCTCGGGCAATTGAAGAACCTGCCGCCGGAACAGCGGGCCATGATGGAAGGGGTATTGGCCAAACAGGGTGTTACGATTGGCGGCAATGGGGTGCGTTCGTGCCTGACGCGTGAGCAGGTGCAGACCAACGATATTCCGTTGCAGGATCCGAAGTCGGGTTGTACCCAGAAGATCACCGACCGCACCGGTAATGTCTGGAAGTTTCAGTTCAGCTGCCCGAAGGCCCAAGGCACCGGCCAGGCGACTTTCCTCAGCGACAAGGAATTCACCACTCAGGTGAACGGCACCTTCAATGCCTCGGGCGTTCAGCAGCAGGGCAGTATGAACACCCGGGCCGTATGGCTCGGCAACGACTGCGGCACAGTCAAACCCCGTACCTGAGTTTCACCACTGCCACTGGCTGCTGGCTACCGCATCGTGGGCATGCAGGCTCTCTGCATGTTCCACGCGCAGCTTGAAGGCGCTACCCCACTCCGACTGCCGTAGCGACTGATGCAGTCGCCGAGCGGCGTCCTCGCAGAACATCAGGTTCTGCCCATTGGCCAAAGCGAACGCCTGTTCGTCTGCACGCTTTACGGCGGTTTGCACAGCCGTACCCAGGCTGGTCTCAATCCGGTCGATCAATTCGGTTATGGGTAACGACTCCAGATTGTCTTGCAGGCGCACGCTTATCAGCGCCTGGCTGCGCTGGCTATGCGGCGTTGCGACGATGCCCTGGCTGCTGCCCAACCACTCCAATACCGCACTGCGTTCCAGGTGCTGCCCTGAGAAATCAGCCTCGAACTGCTGTTGAATCAGTTGCCTTGCCAGCGCTGCCGAGCAAGGGCATGTTGAGGAGTACGGCACACGAACTGATAGTTCCACGTGGAACATTTCATTTTCTATCTTCGCTTCGAGGGTGATTGGATAGCGCTTCCAGCCAGCGAGTGGGCTGACCAAGGCGGGTCGTTTCAGCAAGTGCTCGAAAGCCAGGTTGAGATAAGCAGCGCTGGAAAGCCCTTCGTGACTGGCGAGAAAGTCTGCCAGAAGACGGCGAATGACCAAGGGCGTCAACGGCTGCTCTTCAAGCGATTCCAGTGCGAGGTAGAGGCGAGACATATGGATGCCCCGCGAAGTGCCATCTACCAGGCTGACACCGGCATTGGCCATGGCCGACACCTGACGGCCGTCAAATTGGATGGGTAAGGCGATACCGCACATACCGACCCAATCAAGCGGGACGGCGTGCGCTTGGGGCTGTGTGGCAATGTCCGGAAGCGTCAGGCTAGTCATGGGGATACCAGGCAAAAGGGGTCAGCGACATCCGCCGACCAGGCTGCAATGCAAATTGAAACGTTGGCCGCTGGAACTCGACACGCGATTTAACGTGGTCCAGCCAACACGTCGGCTGTAGCCGAACCAGGCTTCGCCATCGCTGGCCAGCCCGGTGAACAACGTCAGCGCGCCATAGCGGCTGTTGGTCTGCGACCAGAGCCGGCGAGTGGCCGTGTCGAAGCCGCGCAAGTAGAAATGGCTGCCTTCGGTGCGCACGCTGTAGTAACTGCCTTTACCGTCCTGGCAGGCGAGTAGCGTTGCGCTCCGGGTACACAGCGCTAGCGAACTGCCTTGCGCCAATGCCAAGGCAGGCACGGGCGTGAGAAGCAGCAGCAACAGGGCAGCACGTGACAGGCTCATTTCCATCTCCGAAGTACGCTTGCGACGAGTACGGCTTGGCGAAATTATATTGTTACTTTATAACATTGTGCAATGCATCGTTTCGAGTGCGTCCGCCTGAAGAGGTTTCACCATGTCCAACCGCCTCCCTGTCACCGTGCTGTCCGGCTTCCTCGGCGCCGGCAAGAGCACCTTGCTCAACCATGTACTGCGTAACCGCGACAACCTTCGGGTCGCGGTGATCGTCAACGACATGAGTGAAATCAACATCGACGCCAGCGAAGTGCAGCGCAACGTCAGCCTTAACCGCGCAGAAGAAAAACTGGTCGAGATGAGCAACGGCTGCATCTGCTGCACCCTGCGTGAAGACCTGTTGGAAGAAGTCGCGCGACTGGCCGAGGAAGGCCGCTTTGACTATTTGCTGATCGAGTCCACCGGTATCTCGGAACCCCTGCCGGTCGCCGAAACCTTCACCTTCTGCGATGAGCAAGGCCGTAGCCTGTCCGATATGGCGCGCCTGGACACCATGGTCACCGTGGTCGATGGCCTGAATTTCCTGCGCGATTATCAGCAAGCCGATAGCCTGGCCAGCCGCGGCGAGACGCTGGGTGAAGAAGATGAGCGCTCCATCAGCGACCTGTTGATCGAACAGGTCGAGTTCGCCGATGTGCTGTTGCTGAGCAAGATCGACCTGATCAGCCAGCACGAGCGAGAGGAACTCACCGCCATTCTGCGCAGCCTCAATGCCCGCGCGCAGATCGTGCCGATGGTCATGGGCCAGGTGCCGCTGGCGCGGATTCTCGATACCGGGCTGTTCGATTTCGACCAGGC
The DNA here is from genome assembly GCF_009391885.1 of Pseudomonas sp. MN1F. Taxonomy (GTDB): domain Bacteria; phylum Pseudomonadota; class Gammaproteobacteria; order Pseudomonadales; family Pseudomonadaceae; genus Aquipseudomonas. The sequence continues at coordinate 50,119 of NZ_VZII01000035.1, forward strand.
CGCGCAGGCACCCGGTTGGCTGCAGGAGTTGCGCGGCGAGCACATACCGGAAACCGAGGAGTACGGCATCGCGGCGACCACCTGGGAAGCCCGCCGGCCACTGCATCCTCAACGCTTCTTCGATTTTATCCACAACACCTGGCGCAACGGCAGGCTGCTGCGCTCCAAGGGCTTTTTCTGGCTGGCCAGCAAATTCCAGGAAGCCGGCAGCTGGTCGCAGGCTGGCGGCATGATGCGTCATGGCCTGGCCGGGCGCTGGTGGCGGTTTGTTCCACGCGAGCATTGGCCACAGGATGAGCAGAGCACGGCGGACATTCTCAAGCATTGGCACGCCGAAACCGGTGACTGCCGCCAGGAGCTGGTATTCATTGGGCAGAACATCGACTTCGCGCGGTTATCCACAGAGCTGGATGCCTGCCTGCTGAGCGATGAGGAAATGGCGCTCGGGCCGGTGGCCTGGCTTCGCCTGCCGGATCCGTTCGGTCCCTGGCATGCCGAGGAAGCAGCATGAACCCGGCGTTGCGCCCTGTGGATATCCGCCAGGCCTTTGGTGAAGCGCCAAAGGTACTCACCGAGATCTTCCAGGATGGCGTGAACCTGGCCGTCTGGCAGCGCCGCTTGCCAGCTCAGCTGGAAGACTTTGCCGCCTTGGCGGTCAGCCTCGGCCAGCCCCTGGCAGACCAGCGCGTACTCGATGTGAACGAGCACGAGCCGCCGCGACTGCCTGGCTTGCTGCAGGAGGCAGCCGAGCTGCAGGGCTACGAGGGATTTGTTGCCGAGGTGAAGTGGCTGGTATCGGCCTACACCTGCCTGCTCGGTGCACGGCGGGTGGGGTTGCGGCTGCGGGTGCTGCAAGGTGCCATGTGCCCGCGCTTCCATGTGGATAACGTGCCCGTGCGCTTGCTGACCACCTACGTCGGCCCTGGCAGCGAATGGCTGGAAGAAGGCGCAGTAGAGCGGGTAGGTCTGCATCTGGCGGCAGCGCCTGTGGATAACATTCGCACCCTGCAGGCGGGTGAGGTGGCTGTGCTCAAAGGGGAAAAATGGCTGGGTAATGAAGGCGCGGGACTTATCCACCGCTCGCCAGCCAGTGAACAGCGGCGGTTGCTGCTCAGCCTTGACTGGCTGGCATGACGGGGCATAGTGGGGTGAACTCCGCATAGAAGTCCTGGCATGCTGCAGAACATCCCCACCTACGTCATCGCCGGTCCCTTGGGGGCTGGCAAGACCAGCCTGATCCGCCAGCTGATGGCCCAGCGCCCTGCAAACGAACGCTGGGCCGTGCTGGTCAACGAATTTGGCCAGGTCGGCCTCGACGCGGCGTTGCTCAGCCGTGACGAGGACGGTATCGCCATCGGCGAGGTGGCCGGTGGCTGCCTGTGTTGCGTGAACGGTACACCGTTCCAGGTCGGGCTCGGCCGCCTGCTGCGCAAGGCTCGGCCCGACCGGTTGTTCATCGAGCCTTCCGGGCTTGGTCATCCTGTGCAGTTGCTGAACCAGCTGCAGCAGCCACCCTGGGTTGGGGTGCTGGCGGTGCAACCGTTGGTGATGGTGCTGGATGCTCATGCACTGGCCCGAGGTGAGCCATTACCGGAGGCTCAGCAACAGGCCTTGCAAGCGGCAGCGCTGGTTCTGCTGAACAAGGCAGACGCTGTGGATGAAGATATTAAGCTGTTGATAAATAAAGAGTTTTTAAATATCCACACGATTTGGACCCAGCAGGGCTTGGTCGAACTCGACATGCTGCCTGTTTCATCCACAAGTCGAATCAGTGACAGTTCTGTGAATAATTTGCCTGAAGCGAGTCTATCCACAGCGCCTTCAGCCCTGTGGATAGATACTTCCATGCCAATTTGCTCAGCTCAGGAAGGTGAGGGGGGGTGGAGCATCGGCTGGCGCTGGCACCCCAGTCAGCGATTTGACCCGCAGCGCTTGCAGGCATTTCTTGCGGCCTGGCCATGGCGGCGTGCCAAGGGAGTTATCCACAGTGCGGATGGGTGGCAGTCATTCAATGGGCTGGACGCTGACTTGCCGCAGTGGCAGCCAAGCGAATGGCGCAAGGACTCGCGCATCGAGCTGATCTTCGAGCAGGCGCAGCCAGAGCCGCTGTTACAGAGGGCTCTGGCGCAATGCCTGATCTGATTGTCAATTGCGCCAGCGATTGTGTTCCTGGCGCCATTGCTGCATCTCGATCACATTGTCAGCCCGTGGTGGTGTCCTGATCTCGAACGGGTAGGGTGCCAGTTCGATCTGCGCGCTGTGGGCGCCGAACTGGGTCACGGTGCCAGGGTGGCGTTGTTCACCGGTCACGGTGAACTCGAAGGCATAGACCCGGGCCAGGCGCTTCTTGCCGTTTGCATCGCGGATGAACGCAATGCGTTTGAGCGCAACGGCGTCATCCAGCAGCTCCAGGTCGAGCTTGGCGCAATGCTGTTTGACCCGCTCCAGGGCCTTCTCGCGCAGCCCATGGTTGTGCCATAACCAAGCGCCTGCCGTGGCCAACAACATCAGGACGAAGAGATTCTCCAGGGTCAACATTTACGTATGCTCCAAACAGGTCGAACCAGCTTAACTGCGTCCCTGGCCTGTCGTACAGGTGGCAATCGAGTCCATACTGCGCGCTGCACAATCCTTGAAACAGCTTTGGAATCTTCCCGCATGAAACGTACCCCGCATCTGCTCGCCATCCAGTCCCACGTGGTGTTCGGCCACGCCGGCAACAGCGCTGCGGTGTTCCCCATGCAGCGTATCGGGGTCAACGTCTGGCCCCTCAATACTGTACAGTTTTCCAATCACACTCAGTATGGCCAGTGGGCGGGCGAAGTGCTCGCTCCAGCGCAAATTCCTGCGTTGGTGGAAGGTATTTCCAACATCGGCGAGCTGGGCCAATGCGACGCCGTGCTGTCCGGCTATCTGGGTAGCGCCGAGCAGGGGCGGGCGATTCTGGCTGGCGTCGAACGCATCAAGGCTGTGAACCCGAAGGCACTGTACCTGTGTGACCCGGTCATGGGCCATGCGCAGAAGGGCTGCATCGTTCCGCAGGAGGTCAGCGAGTTCCTGCTCGATGAAGCCGCGACCAAGGCGGATATCCTTTGCCCCAATCAGCTGGAACTGGACAGCTTCTGCGGCCGTCGTGCGCAATCGCTCGAGGACTGCGTGAGCATGGCGCGCGGCCTGCTCGAACGTGGCCCGCAAGTGGTGCTGGTCAAGCACCTGTCGTATCCGGGCCGTGATGAAGGCTTGTTCGAGATGTTGCTGGTGACCCGCGAAGAAAGCTGGCACCTGCGTCGTCCCCTGCTGGCCTTCCCGCAGCAACCGGTTGGCGTGGGTGACCTGACTTCGGGGTTGTTCCTGGCCCGGGTGCTGCTGGGCGACAGCTGGCTGCAGGCCTTTGAATTCACGGCAGCGGCCGTGCATGAGGTGCTGCTGGAAACCCAGGCCTGCGCCAGCTACGAACTGCAGCTGGTGCGTGCCCAGGATCGCATTGCTCACCCACGCGTGCGCTTCGAGGCGCAGCGCCTGGCGCTCTAGATCGAGTCGGTTTTCAGGTCCTGGTAGCGCTTTTCCAGTTCCTGGCGGATCTGGCGGCGCTGCTGGCCTTGCAGGAAGCGGCGCTTCTCTTCGCTGGAGTGCGGCTGGAGTGGCGGCACCGGCACCGGGCGGCGGTTGTCATCAACCGCGACCATGGTGAAGAAACAGCTGTTGGAATGGCGTACCGAGCGCTCGCGGATGTTCTCGGTGACCACCTTGATACCCACTTCCATCGAGGTGTTGCCGGTGTAGTTGACCGAGGCGAGGAAGGTCACCAGCTCGCCGACATGTACCGGCTCGCGGAAGATCACCTGGTCGACCGACAAGGTCACCACATAGCTGCCGGCATAGCGGCTGGCACAGGCATAGGCCACTTCGTCGAGGTACTTGAGCAAGGTGCCGCCGTGTACGTTGCCAGAAAAGTTGGCCATGTCCGGGGTCATCAGGACGGTCATGCTCAGCTGGGCGTTTCCAGGTTCCATAGTGTGCTCACGGTGAGGTTGCGCTGAATCGGGGCGGGTATCTGCTGACACTTCTGTTTCCCCTCTAGAAGGTTTGCCTTCCTGAATTACGGGACGTTGCCGGACGCTCCATCGTCACGCCAATTACGTCATCACAGACGGCTGATCAGCCGATCTGTTTCTACATATTGCACCGGCTTTTTGCGGCGGGGTGCGATGTTAACCTGACTACGCCCATGCAACGTGGGCGTTCTTGCATTCAATACAGTATGTACTTGCTGCTCGCTCGGCTTGGCCTTGGCAGAGGAGCGGTCTGCCTGGGCATCCAGCAAAGTCGACAAGGAGTATCGCGCCATGCATGCCATCAGCTTCATCCAGGACCTGGCAGTGATCATGCTGGTCGCCGGTGTGGTGACGATTCTTTTTCATCGCCTCAAGCAGCCCGTGGTACTGGGCTACATCGTCGCCGGCTTCATCATCGGCCCGCACACGCCGCCGTTCGGCCTGATCCACGACGAAGACACGATCAAGACCCTGGCCGAGCTGGGGGTTATCTTCCTGATGTTCTGCCTGGGCCTGGAGTTCAGCCTGCGCAAGCTGTTCAAGGTCGGCGCCACGGCATTTATCGCGGCGTTCCTGGAAATCGTCCTGATGATCTGGATCGGTTTCGAGATCGGCCGCTGGTTCGGCTGGAATACCATGGACTCGCTGTTCCTTGGCGCGATCCTGGCGATTTCCTCGACCACCATCATCGTCAAGGCGCTGAATGACCTGAAGATGAAGAACGAGCGCTTCGCCCAACTGATCTTTGGCGTGCTGATTGTCGAGGACATCCTCGGCATCGGCATCATCGCCTTGCTGTCCGGCATCGCCGTCAGTGGCTCGGTCAGCTCCGGCGAGGTGTTTTCGACGGTCGGCAAGCTGTCGTTGTTCATGATCGTCGCGCTGGTCATCGGCATCCTGTTGGTGCCGCGCCTGCTGGCCTACGTGGCGAAATTCGAAAGCAATGAGATGTTGCTGATTACTGTGCTGGGCCTGTGCTTCGGTTTCTGCCTGTTGGTGGTCAAGCTGGAATACAGCATGGTACTGGGGGCCTTCCTGATCGGTGCGATCATGGCCGAGTCGCGCCAACTGTTGAAGATCGAGCGCCTGATCGAGCCGGTGCGCGACCTGTTCAGCGCGATCTTCTTCGTCGCCATCGGCCTGATGATCGACCCTCAGGTGCTGATTGACTATGCCTGGCCGATCGTGGTGATCACCCTGGCGGTGGTGCTGGGCAAGATGCTGTCGTGCGGCATGGGCGCATTCATCGCCGGTAACGATGGCCGTACCTCGCTGCGGGTGGGTATGGGCCTTTCGCAGATTGGCGAATTCTCCTTCATCATCGCGGCCTTGGGGATGACCCTTCAGGTCACCAGCGACTTCCTTTACCCGGTGGCGGTGGCGGTTTCGGCTATCACTACGCTGCTGACGCCTTACCTGATCCGCGCCGCCGACCCGCTGTCACTGAAGCTCGGCAACGTGGTGCCACGGCGCCTGGCGCGGGTGCTGTCACTGTATGGGGAATGGTTGCGCAACATTCAGCCGCAAGGTGAAAGTGCCATGCTGGCGGCGATGATCCGGCGCATCCTGCTGCAGGTGGGGGTCAACCTGGCGCTGGTGATCGCGATTTTCTTCAGCGGCGGTTATTTTGCCGGACGCATCGGCAATTGGCTCAATGAGTGGGTGACGGATGTCAGCCAGCAGAAGGCGTTGATCTGGGGCGCGGCGTTGCTGCTGTCGCTGCCTTTCCTGATTGCCGCCTATCGCAAGCTCAAGGCACTGTCGATGCTGTTGGCTGAGATGGGCGTGAAGCCGGAAATGGCCGGCCGGCATACCCAGCGTGTGCGTCGCGTGATTGCCGAGGTGATTCCGCTGGTGTCGCTGCTGGTGATCTTCCTGCTGCTGTCGGCGTTGTCGGCGAGCATCTTGCCGACCAGCGAGCTATTGCTGGTGATCGCGGTGGTAGCAGCGGTGGTGGTGGCGTTGCTGTGGCGCTGGTTCATCCGCGTGCATTCGCGGATGCAGATCGCCTTGCTGGAGACGCTGGAGAACAGTCGCGATCATTCGCACTGAGGGCATGCCCTCTGCGCAAGATTTCACCGTCGTCCGAGGGGATGGAGCGGTAGCGATGTCGCCAGGCGCAGAAAGCCTGGCGATCTTAACTGGGATGATGGCGCTAAGCCATTGTTTTGACTGCGCTTTTCAGCTTTCCAGCCACACGTCCCGTGCCCAGTGCCACACCGACTCCCAGCTCTCCTCGGCAACGGCTTCTTCGTCGCCTTCCCACAGCACCACGGTGCCGTCTTCCTCGACGCAGTAGTAATTATTGCCGTCCTCGCAGAGCGGAATCAGGTCGCGCGGCACACCGGCGTCCCAGGCGTTGGCAGCGACGTCGGGCAGGTAGGTGTGCGACTGCGGATCGGTGCAGGTCACCGGCTCCAGCGAGCCATAGACCACATCGCTGACCGTCAGCAGAAACTCCTTGAACACGAACGGAATGTTGATGAACAGCTGTTCCTCGATCTCGACCAGTTGGTCTTCATCGGGAAGCTCCAGCGGCACCGGCACGGGTTCATTGGCTTCACGGAGTTGTTCGATCACTTCTTCCACGGTTTACATCCTCTGACCTTGATGACAACGCTGCGCGTTATACCCTAGTAGCCTGCTCTGGCAAAAGCAAAAACCCCGGGACAGGCCCGGGGTTTTTTGTGCAACGTGCGACGGTTAACCGTTTTGACGGATACCGGCGACCAGCCATGGCTGGTTCTCGCCCTGGGCGCGAACCATGTGCCAGCTTTCGCTGAAGGCTTCGCCCTGGTCGAAGCGCGAGGTCTTCGACACGCCACGGAAGGTCAGGGTGGCGTCGGTGCGGTCGGCGCGATCGTCGACACCGTCCAGTTGCACATCGAGGTCATCGATGTAGGTGGACTGGAAGCCATCACCCAGGTCGGCACGCTCGCGCTTGAGGAATTCAAGCATCTGCGGGGTGACGAACTCGGCGATCTTGTCCATCTCGTTGGCATCCCAGTGCTGCTGCAGCGACTGGAAGTGGCTGCGGGCCGCAGCCAGGAAGCTCTGCTCGTTGAACCAGGCCGGTGCGTTGATTACCGGAGCGGCTGCGGCGGCAGGGGCGGCCGAACCACCGAAGATCGACGGCTGGGCTGGCTGCTGGCCATGGGCTTCACGCTGGAACGGCGCGTGGCCCGGAGCGGCCATTTGCGGCTGCTGCTGACGACGGCGTGCGGCAATGAAGCGGAACACCAGGAAGGCGATCAGGCCCATGATCAGGAAGTCCATGATCTGCATGCCCTGGAAGCCGTCACCCATGAACATGGACGCCAGCAGGCCACCGGCGGCGAGGCCGGCCAGTGGGCCCAGCCAGCGCGAGGCACCGCTGGCGGCGGCCGGGGCGCGGCCTGGAGCGGTCGGCGCGGCAGCAGGCGTGGTTGGCGTAGCCTGGCGGGTCTGGTGGATAGGTGCGGCGCCCGAGCTCTTGCCGCCGCCGAAACGCTTGGCGTTGGCGTCCAGGCTCAGCGTCAGGCCGACGCAGAGCGCCAGTGCGATGCTAAGAAAACGTTGCATAAATGGGATTTCCCCTGTTGTGGATTGCACGCGCGCCATGGTGCACAGGTTCCTGTGCACATGACCAGCGACAAGATGTTTCCAGCTTTTGCCTGGAATGTTTCGAGGCTTTTAGATGGCCTCTAGCTTGGCATATCCCAGCATGAGCCATTTGCTGCCTTCGGCAAAGTTCACCTGCACCCGCGCCTGGGCACCGGAACCCTCGAAGTTGAGGATCACCCCTTCGCCAAACACTGCGTGCTGCACGCGCTGGCCCAGGCTGAAGGCGGTCTGCGGAATGGCCGCATTGGCAAACAGGTTGCTGCTCGTGCTGGTCGAACCGCCGAACGGTCGGCTGACACTGTTGGAAAGGCGTACTTCCTGAACCAGGCCACTCGGAATCTCACGTACGAAACGAGAAACCTTGTTGTAGGTCTCGCTGCCATAAAGGCGGCGGGTCTCGGCATAGGTCATGATCAGCTGGCGCATGGCGCGGGTGATGCCCACGTAGGCCAGGCGGCGTTCCTCTTCCAGGCGGCCGGGTTCTTCCAGGCTCATCTTGTGCGGGAACAGGCCTTCTTCCATGCCCACCAGGAAGACGTAGGGGAATTCCAGGCCCTTGGCGCTGTGCAGGGTCATCAGCTGGATGCTGTCTTCGTGCTCGTCCGCCTGGGTATCGCCGGCCTCCAGCGAAGCGTGGCCAAGGAAGGCCGACAGCGGCGACAGGTCGGCGTCGTCTTCGCTGGTTTCGAAGTTGCGCGCGGCGCTGACCAGTTCCTCAAGGTTTTCTACCCGTGCCTGGCCCTTTTCACCCTTTTCTTCCTGGTGATAGATGATCAGGCCGGACTGCTCGATGGCCGTCTGGGTCATGGTGTGCAGCGGCATATCCGCAACCTTGCTGGCCAAGCCCTCGATCAACTCGATAAAGGCACCCAGGGCAGAAGCGGCGCGGCCTTTCAGCGCCTTGGCGGCCAGCAACTGGCACATGGCTTCCCACATGGACAGCTGGCTGTGGCGGGCATGCTCGCGAATGGCCTCGACGGTTTTCTCGCCAATTCCACGGGGTGGCACGTTGATTACCCGCTCCAGTGCCGCATCGTTGCCGCGGCCTTCGATCAGGCGCAGGTAGGCCATGGCATTCTTGATTTCGGCACGCTCGAAGAAGCGTTGGCCACCGTAGATGCGGTAGGGGATGCGTTCGCGCAGCAGGGCTTCTTCGAGCACCCGCGACTGGGCGTTGGAGCGATACAGGATGGCGATGTCATTGCGCGCGCTGCCTTGCTTGATCAGGCTCTCGATGGTCTCGACCACATAGCGCGCTTCATCGTGCTCGTTGTAGGCGGCATACAGCGTCAGCGGTTCGCCTTCGCCCATGTCGGTCCACAGTTCCTTGCCCAGGCGCCCGCTGTTGTTGGCGATCAGCGCGTTCGCGGCCTTGAGGATGCCGCCGGTGGAGCGGTAGTTCTGCTCCAGGCGGATCATCTCGGCGTCGGGGAAGTCGGCCGTGTACTGGTGAATGTTCTCGATCTTGGCGCCGCGCCAGCCGTAGATCGACTGGTCGTCGTCGCCCACCGCCATCAGGCTGCCACCGTTCTTGCCTGCCAGCAGGCGCAGCCAGGCGTACTGCACGGCGTTGGTGTCCTGGAATTCGTCCACCAGCAGGTGGCGGAAGCGCCGCTGGTAGTGTTCCAGCAGGCCAGGGTGGTCGCGCCACAGGTCGAGGGCGCGCAGCAGCAATTCGGAGAAATCGATGACCCCGGCGCGCTCACAGGCCAGTTCATAGGCACTGTAGACATCACGCATGGTCTGCAGGAACAGGTCGCCGCTGGCCTGGATATGTTGTGGGCGCAGGCCCTCGTCCTTTTGCCCGTTGATGAACCATTGCGCCTGGCGCGCTGGCCATTTCTGCTCGTCCAGGCCGAGCTCGCGCATGACACGCTTGATCAGCCGCTGCTGATCATCGCTGTCGAGAATCTGGAAGTTCTGCACCAGGCGTGCTTCCTGCCAGTGCGCCCGCAACAGGCGGTGCGCCAGGCCGTGGAAGGTGCCCACCCACATGCCGGCCGGGTTGATACCCAGCAACTGCTCGATCCGCTGGCGCATTTCGGCGGCAGCCTTGTTGGTGAAGGTCACCGACAGGATCGAGTGCGGCGATGCCTGCTCGACCTGGATCAGCCAGGCGATGCGGTGCACCAGCACGCGGGTTTTACCGGAACCGGCGCCAGCAAGCACCAGCTGACGCCCAAGCGTGGCCGCGACGGCCTGGCGTTGGGCATCGTTGAGGGAATTCAGCAGGAGGGAGAGGTCATCTGTGTGCATCCGGCCATTCTAGGGGCAGGCCGGTCAACGGGCAAACGCCTACTGTATAAATATTCACCTGTCGCGCTGTCGCTCATCGGGTTCTGGTACTCGCGACATTTCAGCTGTACCAGTATCCGTACCCGCGTGGCTTGGTGAAAGATGACCCGGAGGAGTTTGGCCAGGGCTGCCGTTTGTGTAAGATCGCAGCTCGTTTAGTGCCAACCATAACAAGAACACTACAAGAACCAGCGCTATGAACCAGGACTGCACGGCGATCGGAGTATCGCCGGAGATGACAAGGAATGTGCGCAGGCAGTTCGCCACTCAGCTCTCCGTCGAGCGAACGCGTCTGCTGTATCAAGGCTCTCTGTTACCTACATTGTTCATGCTGCTCAACGGCCTGCTGTGCGCCTGGCTGTTGTGGAACCCTGGGCGCTATCTGCTGGTGGGCGTTTGGCTGGTGTGGCTGCTGGCGCTGGTGGCCCTGCGGGTGATCCAGGTTGCGGCGTTCGATGCAGCCACGGCGCAACGCCAGGCCAACCCCGGCTGGCGCCGCATGTTCCTGTTCGGTTCGGCGTTCAGCGGCCTGACCTTGGCCTGTGCCGCAATCGCGCTGGTGCCGGAAGACAACTTCGTGCAGCAGGCCTGGGTGTTCGGGCTGCTGGGGATGGCCGCCTTGAGTGCGAGCATTGCCTATGCAGTCAGCCTGCCGGCCTTTCTCAGCTTTGCCTTGCCCTGCCTGTTGCCACCCATCCTGTTCCTGTTCTACTTCGAGGCGGGGCAGCAGCGCGGTTGGGGCTGGCTCGGGCTGATCCTGCTGGCGGCGTTGCTGGTGGTGGCCTGGCAGGTCAACCGCCTGCTCGACCGCAGCCTGCTGCGGCGTTTCCAGAATCAGGCGTTGAACCAGGACCTGCAACGGGTCTCGGCGCAGAAGGTGCTCGAAGAGCAGCAGCGCCTTGCTGCCACGGTGTTCGAAGCCTGTAATGAGGGTGTGGTGATTCTCAGCGCCGATTTCGGGGTGCTGGCGGTGAATCAGGCTTACTGCCAGATGACTGGCTATAACCGCTCCGAGCTGCTGGCGCGCGAGTTGTTCGAATTGCCATGCCACAGTGATGCGCGCAGGCACAGCCAGGCCATCGAGTCGGCGCTGGCGCAGCAAGGCGGTTGGCAGGGTGAACTGGTAGAGGCGCGCAAGCACGGCGAGCTGCACCCGCAACGCTTGCAGCTGACGGCTGTACGTGACGCCCAGGGCCAATTGAGCCAGGTGGTCGGCTTCTTTACCGACCTGTCGGCGTGCCGGGCATCCGAGGAGCGCCTGCGCTATCTGGCGCACTACGATGAACTGAGCGGGTTGGCCAACCGTTCACTGTTCCGGTTGCGCCTGCAGCAAGCCGCGCAACGCGTGCGCAGCAACGGCCGCAGCCTTGCCCTGCTGCATATCGACCTGGACCGTTTCAAGCTGCTCAATGAAAGCCTGGGCCATGAACTGGCTGATCAACTGATTCGCAAGATTGCCCGGCGCATTGTCAGCACCGTTCCCGAGGCGGACACCGTGGCGCGGCTGTCCGGCGATGAGTTTGCCGTGCTGTTCGATGGTTACAGCAACCTGTCGAGCCTGGTGCGGGTCACCACCCGCTTGTTGAACAAGTTGCGCAAGACGCAGCGGCTCGATGGGCATGAGGTGGTGGTCAGTGCTTCGGTGGGTATCAGTGTGCTGTCCGATGTCACGCTCGATGCCGATGCCCTGATCAGCCAGGCAGACATGGCCAAGCAGCATGCCAAGCATCTGGGCGGTGACAACTTCCAGTTCTATACCGAGAGCCTGCGCGCCAGCACCCTTGAGCGCCTGCAGCTGGAGAACCAGCTCCGCAAGGCCATCGAAGAAGAACAACTGATGGTCTATTACCAGCCCAAACTGTGCCTGCTCAGTGGGCACCTGCATGCTGCCGAAGCACTGGTGCGCTGGCAGCATCCAGAGAGGGGCATGGTGCCGCCAGGGGAATTCATCGGCCTGGCAGAAGAAACCGGGCTGATCGCCCCTATTGGTGAGTTCGTGCTCCGGCAAGCCTGCAAACAAGCGCGCGAATGGCTGCGGCAAGGGCTGGAGGTTCGGGTTTCGGTCAACCTGTCGGTCTACCAGCTGCGCCAGGGCAAGCTGGTCAGTCTGGTGCGTCAGGTGCTCGAGGAAACCGGCTTGGCGCCGCATCTGCTGGAGCTGGAGCTGACCGAAAGCCAGCTGCTGGACAGCGTCGAACACATCATCACGACCTTCGAGCAACTGCACGCACTGGGAGTGAAGCTGGCCATCGATGATTTTGGCACCGGCTATTCGTCATTGAGCTACCTCAAGCGCCTGCCGGTGGACTACGTGAAGATCGACCAGGCATTCATCCGTGGCCTGTCCGAGGGTAGTCAGGATGCAGCCATCACCCGGGCGATCATCACCCTGTCCAGAGGCCTGGGCCTGAAGGTGGTGGCGGAAGGGGTGGAAACGGCGGAACAATTGGCGTTCCTGCGTGAGCAGGCGTGTGATGAGGTTCAGGGCTATCTCATCAGCAGGCCTGTTCCTGAGCCGGAGTTCAGGCAGATGCTTGCCCGTCCATGGGCGCATTGAGCGCAAGATCACTCAGCCATGCCAGTGCCTGCCATGCCTGGCCAGCAGGCTGTTGGCCTGTTCCGGGCCGTTGTTGCCAGCAGCATAGTGGCGGGGCGCCTGGAAGTGCTCTTCCCAACCCTTGATGATCGGGTCGATCCAGGCCCAGGCGGCCTCCACTTCGTCGCGGCGCATGAACAGCGTCGAATCGCCTTCCAGGATGTCCAGCAGCAGACGCTCGTAGGCGTCCCAACGGCGGGTCTGGCCAAATACCTGGGCAAGGTTCAGGTCCAGGTCGACCGGCTCCAGGCGCATGCCCTTGCCGGGGCTCTTGGTCATCATGCGCAGGCTGATGCGTTCCTCCGGCTGCAGCTGGATCAGCAGCTGGTTGACCTGGCCGCCACTGAACAGCTCGTGGGGCACTGGTTTGAACTGGATGACGATCTGCGACGAGCGCCGCGCCATGCGCTTGCCGGTCCGCAGGTAGAAGGGCACGCCGGCCCAGCGCCAGTTGTCGATGTGGGCGTGCACGGCGACGAAGGTTTCGGTGTCGGTGTCGTTGTCGACATCTTTCTCGAAGTAGTAGGCCGGTACTTCCTGGCCGCCGATGTGGCCGGCACCGTACTGGCCACGCACGGTCTTGTCCTGCACATCCTGGCCGGTAATGGGCTTGAGGGCGCGCAGGATCTTCACTTTCTCGTCGCGCACGGCTTCGGCTTCGAATTGCGCAGGTGGCTCCATGGCCACCAGGCACAGCAGCTGCAGCAGGTGATTCTGCAGCATGTCGCGGGTCGCTCCGGCGCGGTCGTAGTAGCCACCGCGGTTTTCCACGCCCAGGGTTTCGCAGACACTGATCTGTACATGGTCGACCTGGCCGTTGCGCCATACCGGCTCCAGCAGGGCATTGGCGAAGCGCAGGGCCATCAGGTTCTGCACGGTTTCCTTGCCCAGGTAGTGGTCGATGCGAAACACCTGCGTTTCGTCGAACACCGCGCCGATCGCTTCGTTGATGGCGGTGGCGGATGCCAGCGAGTGGCCGATCGGTTTCTCCAGCACGATGCGCGCTTCGCTGTCGGCCAGCCCGGCAATCCGCAGGTGGTTGGCGATGGGTACGAAGAGGTTGGGTGCAGTGGCCAGGTAGTAGATGCGGGTTAGCCCTCCAGGCTCGCCGAGGTAGCGGGCCAGGCGGCCGAAATCGGCGCTTTGCGCAGCATCCATGGGGAAGTAGTCGAGGCGTGCGGAAAAGCGTTGCCACACATCTTCGTCGAAGTCGTGGCGGGCGATCTGCGCCCGGCAATGGCGCTCGGCGAGCTTGAGGTATTCGTTACGGCTTATGTGGCGGCGGGCGAGGGCAATGATGCGCACCGCGTTGTTCAGGCGCGCCTCGCGATACAGGTGATAGAGCGCTGGCAGCAGTTTGTGCAGGGCCAGATCACCGGTGCCACCGAACACCAGAATGTCGCAAGGAATAGTCAAACCACCACTCTCCACGTTCGTTTAACTGGGCGGGTTGGCGTCCATGTAGTATAACTACAAGAAAGCTACATCCCGGCCAGCCGATCATAACCGAGTCCAGCCCGTGAATCTGTTGCAACATATCGCCCAATCGCGCCACCTGCTGCGCAAATCGGAACTCAAAGTGGCCGACCACGTGCTGCTCGACCCGGCTGCCGTGATGCACAGCTCCATGGCCGACCTGGCGCACAGCGTGGGCATCAGCGAGCCGACCATTGTGCGATTCTGCCGGGCGATCGGTTGTTCGGGTTTTCAGGATCTCAAGCTCAAGCTGGCGCAGAGTCTGGCGGCTGGCGCCAGTTTCGGCCAGTTCGCGATTCATGAAGACGACTCGGTTGCCGACTACAGCCTGAAGATTTTCGATACTACCCTGCACACGCTGATGGAAGTGCGTGAGCACCTGGACCCGCAGGCCCTGCAGCAGGCCGTGAGCGCCATGGCTCAGGCGCAACGCGTAGAGTTCTATGGCTTTGGTGCATCCGGCGCGGTAGCCGCCGACGCCCAGCACAAGTTCTTCCGCCTGCTGCTCAGCGCCGCAGCCTACTCCGACCCGCACATGCAGGCCATGTCGGCGGTGACGTTGAAGCCGGGTGACGTGGCTGTGTGCATTTCCCAGTCGGGGCGTTCCAAGGACCTGCTGATCACCGCCAACCTGGTGCGCGAAAGCGGTGCCAACCTGATCACCTTGTGCCCAAGCGCGACGCCACTGGCGGAGCTGTCGACGGTCAACCTGGCAATCGACGTGCATGAAGACACCGAGATCTACACCCCACTGACCTCGCGTATTGCTCACCTGGTGGTGATCGACGTGCTGGCCATGGGCGTGGCCATGGCCCGTGG
>NZ_VZII01000036.1 GCF_009391885.1 Pseudomonas sp. MN1F
CATGCAAGGCACGGGAATCAGCCCTCGCCTGCCAGAATGGCGGCATAGCCTTCCTTGTAGCTCGGATACGCCGGCACCCAGCCCAACGCCCGCACCCGGGCATTGCTGCAACGCTTGCTGCCTGTACGGCGCACGCGCTGTTCATCGGACCACTCGGTAACCCCCATGTACCCCCGCAACCAAGCCACCACATCGGCCAGCGGCGCCGGGTCGTCGTCGACGCCGATGTAGCATTCTTCCAGCGCCACACCATCGGCATCGGCCTGCATCAGGAACGCCATCAGGCTCGCGGCATCTTCGGCATGAATCCGATTGCCATACAGCGGCGGCTCCTCGGCTACCCGATAGCCTTGCCGCACCTGGCTCAGCAGCCACTCGCGACCCGGGCCGTAGATGCCGGTCAAGCGAATCACGCTGGCGGGAATGCCGCTCGCCAACGCCAACCCTTCGGCCTCAAGCATCACCTTTCCGGAATAACCCTCAGGTTCGGTGGCCGCAGTTTCGTCGATCCATTCGCCTTCCTTTTGCGCAAACACGCTGCTGCTGGAGACGAACAGCAACCGCCGCGGGCGCTGGCCACGCTCGCCCAGCCACGCCAGCACATGGCGCAAACCGTCGACATAAGCAGCCTGATAGCCCGCCTCGTCATGCTGGCTGGCGGCGACGCAGTACACCAGATAGTCCGGCGAACGCTGTGGCCATGCCTGTGGAATGGCCGGGTCGGACAGGTCGGCAGCGATGCGCGCGACGCCCTTGGGCAGTTGCTCGACCGAGCGACGCAAGCCACTGACTTGCCAGCCTTTGGCCAGCAGCTGGCGGGCCAAGCGGCCGCCTACATCACCACATCCCACGATAATTGCGGAAAGGTCTGACATCACAAAACTCCCTAGACCAAAGGATCAGGCTAGCCGTATTACACGATAGGCGGCTAGACCATGGGCGAAAAAAGCAACAAGATTGCTTTTGTTAACAAGAATTACTTGCAATAATGGCACCCCTATCTGTTCTCGGCCTATATCGAGGCCTTGGAGAACGCACACTTTCTTCTTCATCAGGTCCGGCCAGCATGACACGTACTCAACCTTCCGCTTCGCCAACACCGTCGCGCGCCTGGCGCGCCATCGCCGCGCTGATGTTCAGCCTGGTGCTGGCCCCAGTGGCCATGGCCGATGAGCCTAACGCCAACACCGCCACCCCGGCGGCTGCTGTCGCTCCGGCCACCCCCGCCACTTCAGCGCCCGCTGCTGTCGAAGGCCAGGCCGCCACTCCGGTCGAAGCACCTGTAGCCGCCGACCCGGCCGTTCAGGAACTGGTTGAAGACACCTCGCTGGGCATGGCCCACGACCTGTCCCCATGGGGCATGTACAAGAACGCTGACATCGTCGTCAAAATCGTGATGATCGGCCTGGCCATCGCCTCGATCATCACCTGGACCATCTGGATCGCCAAGGGCTTCGAGCTGATGGGCGCCAAGCGCCGCCTGCGTGGCGAGATCGCCGCGCTGAAGAAGTCGGTGAGCCTGAAAGAAGCCAGCACCGTCGCCAATAAAGAAGGCACCCTGGCACATACCCTGGTTCACGATGCCCTCGAAGAGATGCGCCTGTCGGCCAATGCCCGCGAGAAAGAAGGCATCAAGGAACGCGTCAGCTTCCGCCTGGAGCGCCTGGTAGCTGCCAGCGGCCGCAGCATGAGCAGCGGCACCGGCGTGCTCGCCACCATCGGTTCCACCGCGCCGTTCGTCGGCCTGTTCGGTACCGTGTGGGGCATCATGAACAGCTTCATCGGCATCGCCAAGACCCAGACCACCAACCTGGCCGTGGTTGCCCCAGGTATCGCCGAGGCCCTGTTGGCCACTGCTTTGGGCCTGGTCGCAGCGATCCCGGCCGTGGTCATCTACAACGTCTTCGCCCGCTCCATCGCCGGCTACAAGGCACAGGTGTCCGACGCCTCCGCCCAGGTGCTGCTGCTGGTCAGCCGTGACCTGGACCACCAGGGCAGCGACCGCGCCGCCCCGCACATGGTGAAAGTGGGGTAAACCATGGGCCTGCATCTCAACGAAGGTGGCGACGACCTCGCCGAAAATCACGAAATCAACGTTACGCCGTTCATCGACGTGATGCTGGTGCTGCTGATCATCTTCATGGTCGCAGCCCCGCTGGCCACGGTCGACATCAAGGTCGACCTGCCAGCCTCGACGGCCAAGCCGGCACCGAGGCCCGAAAAGCCGGTATTCGTCAGCGTCAAGGCCGACCAGAAGCTGTACGTCGGCGACGATCAGGTTGCTGCCCCTGAACAGCTTGGCCCGATGCTCGACGCCAAGACCAAGGGCGACAAGGAAACCACCATCTTCTTCCAGGCCGACAAGGGCGTGGATTACGGTGACCTGATGGAAGTGATGAACACCCTGCGCGCGGCCGGCTACCTCAAAGTCGGCCTGGTAGGTCTTGAGACGGCAGCCAAGAAATGACGAAACCGCGCTCAAACGTGGCGCGCTACGCTGGCAGCCTGGCGATCGTGCTGGGCGTGCACGTGGTCGCCGTGCTGCTGACGCTCAACTGGTCGGTGCCCCAGGCCATCGAGCTGCCCCCGGCAGCCATGATGGTCGAGCTGGCACCGCTGCCCGAGCCCGCGCCGCCGCCCCCCCCGAAAGCCGCCCCACAGCCACCGGCACCGGTCGAAGAACCGCCAATGCCAAAGCTGGCCGAGGCGCCGAAGCCGAAGATCGCCATCGCCAAGCCGCCCAAGCCGAAGCCCAAGCCTCAGCCGCCCAAGCCTGAGAAGAAGCCTGAGCCGCCGAAGGATGAGCCACCGGCCAAGGAACAGGTAGCCGATACGCCGCCAAGCAACACGCCACCGCAGAAGTCGGCGGCACCGGCGCCAAGCATCGCTTCCAACAGCCAGGCGCTGCCAACCTGGCAGAGCGACCTGCTGCGCCACCTGGCGAAGTACAAGCGCTACCCGGAGGACGCTCGCCGACGTGGCCTGCAAGGCATCAACCGCCTGCGCTTCGTGGTCGACGCCGAGGGCAAGGTGGTGTCCTACTCCATGGCAGGCGGCTCCGGCAGCGCAGCCCTGGACCGGGCGACCATGGAAATGATCCGCCGCGCCGGCACGGTACCCAAGCCGCCAGCCGAGCTGCTGACCAATGGCACGATCGAAGTAGTGGCACCGTTCGTCTACTCGCTGGACCGTCGCTGATACTTTTGGTTCTGTCACAAATCGGCAAGTCTGATAACGTGCGTCTATCAATTGCAGCCGCTATGCTGGGCCCGCAACTTCATGGACGCACGTTATGACCCTCACAGAATTACGCTACATCGTCACGCTCGCCCAGGAGCAGCACTTCGGCCACGCTGCCGAGCGCTGCCACGTCAGCCAGCCGACCCTGTCGGTCGGCGTGAAGAAGCTTGAGGACGAGCTTGGCGTGCTGATTTTCGAGCGCAGCAAGAGCGCGGTGCGCCTGACCCCGGTCGGCGAAAGCATTGTGGCCCAGGCGCAGAAGGTGCTGGAGCAAGCCCAGGGCATTCGCGAGCTGGCCCAGGCCGGCAAGAACCAGCTGACCGCTCCGCTCAAGGTCGGCGCCATCTACACCGTTGGCCCGTACCTGTTCCCGCACCTGATTCCACAGCTGCACCGGGTTGCGCCGCAGATGCCGCTGTACATCGAAGAAAACTTCACCCACGTGCTGCGCGAGAAGCTGCGCAACGGCGAACTGGACGCGGTGATCATCGCCCTGCCGTTCAACGAAGCCGACGTGTTGACCCTGCCACTGTACGACGAGCCTTTCTGTGCCTTGATGCCAGCCGACCACCCCTGGACGGCGAAGAAGACCATCGACACCGCCATGCTCAACGACAAGAGCCTGCTGCTGCTCGGCGAGGGCCACTGCTTCCGCGACCAGGTGCTGGAAGCCTGCCCGACGCTGAACAAAGGTGGCGAAGGCTCCAAGCACACCACGGTCGAGTCCAGCTCGCTGGAAACCATCCGCCACATGGTCGCTTCCGGCCTGGGTGTGTCGATCCTGCCGCTGTCGGCCGTGCACAGCCATCACTATGCGCCAGGGGTCATCGAAGTGCGCCCGCTTACCCCGCCTGCACCGTTCCGCACCGTGGCCATCGCCTGGCGCGCCAGCTTCCCGCGGCCGAAAGCGATCGAGATCCTTGCCGACTCGATCCGCCTCTGCTCGGTGGCCAAGCCGCCTGTGGAACAACCGGCCTGATCCATGACTGAGCTGTCGAAGGTTTCGGTCACGGCGCTCAAGGGCGTAGGCGATGCCATGGCGGAAAAGCTCGCCAAGGTCGGCCTGGAGAATCTGCAGGACGTGCTGTTCCACCTGCCCCTGCGCTATCAGGACCGTACCCGCGTGGTGCCCATCGGCCAGTTGCGCCCGGGCCAGGATGCGGTGATCGAGGGCGTGGTCAGCGGTGCCGACGTGACCATGGGCAAGCGCCGCAGCCTGGTGGTACGCCTGGGTGACGGCACCGGCGTGCTGAGCCTGCGCTTCTACCACTTCAGCAATGCGCAGAAGGAAGGCCTGAAGCGGGGCACCCACCTGCGCTGCTACGGCGAAGCCCGCCCCGGCGCCTCGGGGCTGGAGATCTACCACCCAGAGTACCGTGCGCTGAATGGCGACGAGCCGCCGCCTCCGGTCGAACAGACCCTGACGCCGATCTACCCGTCCACCGAAGGCCTCACCCAACAGCGCCTGCGCCTGCTCTGCCAACAGAGCCTGGGCATGCTTGGCCCGCGCAGCCTGCCCGACTGGCTGCCCGACGAACTGGCCCGCGACTACCACCTGGCGCCGCTGGACGATGCCATCCGTTACCTGCACAACCCGCCCGCCGACGCCGACCTCGACGAGCTCGCCGAGGGCCAGCACTGGGCCCAGCACCGCCTGGCCTTCGAAGAGCTGCTGACCCACCAGCTGTCACAACAACGCCTGCGCGAAAGCCTGCGCAGCCTGCGCGCGCCGGTGCTGCCCAAGGCCAAGCGCCTGCAGGCGCAATACCTGGCCAACCTGGGCTTCAAGCCAACCGGGGCGCAGCAGCGGGTAGCCAACGAAATCGCCTATGACCTCAGCCAGCACGAGCCCATGATGCGCCTGGTACAGGGCGATGTCGGCGCCGGCAAGACCGTGGTCGCCGCCCTTGCTGCACTGCAGGCCCTGGAAGCCGGCTACCAGGTGGCGCTGATGGCGCCGACCGAGATCCTTGCCGAACAGCACTACATCACCTTCAAGCGCTGGCTGGAGCCGTTGGGCATCGAAGTCGCCTGGCTGGCCGGCAAGCTCAAGGGCAAGGCCCGCGCCAGCGCCCTGGAGCAGATCGCCGGCGGTGCGCCGATGGTGGTCGGGACCCACGCACTGTTCCAGGAAGAGGTCCGCTTCAAGCACCTGGCCCTGGCGATCATCGACGAACAGCACCGCTTCGGCGTGCAGCAACGCCTGGCCCTGCGCAAGAAAGGCGTGGCCGGCGAGCTGTGCCCGCATCAGCTGATCATGACCGCCACGCCGATCCCGCGCACCTTGGCCATGAGCGCCTATGCCGACCTCGACACCTCGGTACTCGACGAGCTGCCGCCAGGGCGTACGCCGGTGAATACCGTGCTGGTCGCCGACAGCCGCCGCTTCGAAGTGGTCGAGCGGGTTCGCGCCGCCTGCGCGGAGGGGCGCCAGGCTTACTGGGTATGCACGCTGATCGAGGAATCCGAAGAGCTGACCTGCCAGGCAGCCGAGAGCACCTTCGAAGAGCTTGGCAGCGCACTTGGCGAGCTGCGCGTGGGCCTGATCCACGGCCGCATGAAGCCGGCAGAAAAGGCCGAGGTCATGGCCGAGTTCAAGCAAGGCAACCTGCAACTGCTGGTCGCCACCACGGTGATCGAGGTTGGCGTGGACGTGCCCAACGCCAGCCTGATGATCATCGAGAACCCCGAGCGCCTGGGCCTGGCCCAACTGCACCAGCTGCGTGGCCGGGTTGGCCGGGGCAGCGCGGTGAGCCACTGCGTGCTGCTGTATCACCCGCCACTGTCGCAGATTGGCCGCGAACGCCTGGGGATCATGCGGGAAACCAACGATGGCTTCATCATCGCCGAGAAAGACCTCGAACTGCGCGGGCCCGGCGAAATGCTCGGCACACGCCAGACCGGCCTGCTGCAGTTCAAGGTCGCCGACCTGATGCGCGACGCCGACCTGCTGCCGGCCGTGCGTGACGCGGCCCAGGCGCTGCTGGCGCGCTGGCCCGACCATGTCAGCCCGCTGCTCGATCGCTGGCTGCGCCACGGTCAACAATATGGGCAGGTGTGACGCCCGTCCCAGAATGGATCCAGCTTTGCCTGCAGGCTGGTTATACTTCGCGTTTAAAAGAACCTGTGGATACAGACCATGACTGAAGTTGCCCTGGACACTGCAACCCCACACGCACCGTCTGTTATCCGACTGTTGCTCGAAAAACTGCACGTTGCCTTTGAAGAGGTGGCGGAACATCCAGAGCTGCCAGCCGCGTCTCGGGTACAGGCGATCCTGCTTGATGACGAGATCGGCGCCCTGCTGGTGCTGTTCCCGCAGAGCAAGCTGCTGGACCTCAACCGTCTCGAAGAGCTGACCGGTCGCAAACTCAAGGCCGTGCCGTTGCCACGCCTCAAGCAGATGCTCGACAAGCATCAGCTCAAGGCCTTGCCGGCCATTCCGGCCCTGACCAGCTCACCTTGCCTGTACGAAGGCAAACTGCTCGATGCCGAACACCTGCTGATCCAGTCAGGCGAAGCCGGCCTGCTGCTCAAGGTTCATCGTAATGATTTCAAGCGCATGCTCGCCAAGGCCAGTGCCGGCAGTTTCGGCCAGCCCGTGCGCGACATCCGCCCCAACCTCGATCGCCCGGATGACGACCCCAAGGAAATCACGCTGGCGGTCCAGGCCTTTACGGCCCGGCGCATCCAGAAGCGCCTGGAAGAAACCATCGAGATCCCGCCACTGGCCGACACGGCGCAGAAGATCATCAAGCTGCGGGTCGACCCCAACGCCAGCATCGACGACATCACCGGCGTGGTAGAAACCGACCCGGCCCTGGCCGCCCAGGTGGTCAGCTGGGCCGCTTCGCCGTACTACGCGTCACCCGGCAAGATCCGCTCGGTGGAAGACGCCATCGTCCGCGTGCTGGGCTTCGACCTGGTGATCAACCTGGCCCTGGGCCTGGCGCTGGGCAAGACCCTGAGCCTGCCCAAGGACCATCCGCAGCAGGCCACGCCGTACTGGCAGCAGTCGATCTATACCGCCGCCATCATCGAAGGCCTGACCCGCGCCATGCCCCGCGCCGAGCGCCCGGAGGCCGGCCTGACCTACCTGGCAGGGCTGCTGCACAATTTCGGCTACCTGCTGCTGGCGCATGTATTCCCACCGCACTTCTCGCTGATCTGCCGCCACCTGGAGGTCAACCCGCACCTGTGCCACACCTACGTGGAACAGCACCTGCTAGGCATCAGCCGCGAGCAGATCGGCGCCTGGCTGATGAAGCTGTGGGACATGCCCGAAGAGCTGTCGACCGCGCTGCGCTTCCAGCATGACCCGGCGTATGACGGCGAATACTCGGCGTACCCCAACCTGGTGTGCCTGGCGACGCGTCTGCTGCGCTCGCGGGGCATTGGCTCGGGGCCACAGGAGCAGATTCCGGATGAGTTGCTGGAGCGCCTGGATATCACCCGGGACAAGGCGGAGGATGTGGTGAACAAGGTGCTCGAAGCCGAGGCCTTGTTGCGCGATCTGGCGTCGCAGCTCAACGCCCCGCATTGAGAACATCGGGGCCGCTTTGCGGCCCCGGCGATTTCAGCCTTTCTTCCTGGGTTTCAGGTACTTCATCAACCCCTGGAACCACATCACCAGCGCCGGATTGCCCTTGATCTGGATGTTCTTGTCCTGAATGCCCTGCATGAACGCCAGTTGCTTGTTCCCCGCTTGCATCGTGGCAAAGCCGTAAGCGGCATCCTTGAAGGCGATGGCAAAGGCCGGCTGCGGATGGCTACCGCCCTTGCTGCTGATGCGCTCACCGCTGACGATGAAGTGCCGCGCCACCTTGCCGTCCAGCGTCTGCATCTGGAACACCAGGTCCTTGTCCTTGAGTTGCTGCTGGAACGCCGGGTTGTTGCGGCTGGCCCTGGCCATCAGCAGCCCCATGGCCCAGAGAAGAAAGCGAAACTTCATCAACGCGCCTCGAATAAAAAATGACTGAGGCGCGCAGTTTATCCTTTTCCTGAACTATTTACGCAAGTTCGCAACACTTAGCCTCCAGAATGCATAACGGGCGCCCTGGGGCGCCCGCGTGGATGACACTGGGGGTCAGCAGTCGATCACTTTTTCTTGGCTGGCTTGGCGGGAGCGTTGACGCTGTCGCGCAGGTTCTTGCCAGGCTTGAAGGCAACAGTGTTGCTGGCCTTGATCTTCACCGGCTCACCGGTTTGCGGATTCTTGCCAGTGCGGGCACCACGATGACGTTTTTCAAAGGTGCCGAAACCGACCAGGGTGACCGTGTCCTTGTCCAGGGCTCCGGTGATACTGTCGAGAATCGCGTTCAGCACCAAATTGGCCTTTTCCTTGGTCAGATCAGCCTTTTCGGCGATGACGGCGGCGAGTTCTGGTTTGCGCATAGTGAAGCCTCTTTGACGGAATTTCTTGTTGTTATGCCGTGCTGCCATTGAAGCAGCGTTCAAGGCACCGCAGGCTCTAATCTGCGGCAGACGGAACTGAGAATGGCACGCCCACCGAGGCCGCGCCAGTATCTGGGCGGCCATTGTGCTGGCAACAACAGGATAAATCCGACAGAACACCCGCTATTTACGCCATCAGGGCGGGTAACTGCCGATTCAGCGCGAGTTTTTCCATCACGGCGCTGCCGGTCAGGGCGTAGCCGAGCAACTGGCCGTCCGGGGCATGGCAGAGCACTTTCAAGTCGCTGCCCTGCCCTTCGACCTGCCAGCTGCCTTCACGGCCTGCCGGCGGCGGTGACACCACCAGCGGGCAAGCCGGGGTCTTTACGGTGATCGGCATCGGCCCGTAGCTTACCTGGGTCGGGTTGCCGGCCAAGGTCTGTGCCAGGGCACGGGCGCAGGCCATCAATGGCATCACATAGAGCAGGTTGATGCCGTCGACTTCGGCGCAGTCGCCAAGGGCGAAGATGTGGCTGTGCGAAGTGCGCAGTTGGCGGTCCACTACCACGCCGCGGTTGGTCTGTAACCCGGCGGCAGCGGCGAGGTCGGTACGCGGGCGCAGGCCGATGGCCGAGACCACCAGGTCGCAGGCGATGACTTGCCCATCGGACAGATGCGCCTCAAGCCCCTCACCCGCCTGTTGCAGGCGAGTCAGCACGGGGCCGAGGTGGAAGCGTACGCCCAGCCCTTCCAGGCCGGCCTGCACGGCAGCGGCGGCAGCCGGGTGCAACAAGGTCGGCATGACCTGCTCGCAAGGCGCCACCACCTCGACCTCGAAGCCGCCCAGGCGCATGTCGTTGGCAAACTCGCAACCGATCAGCCCGGCACCGAGAATCAGCACGCGCTGCTTGCCCGCGGCAGCGGCACGGAAGCGCGCATAGTCTTCAAGGTCGTTGATCGGGAATACCCGCTCGGCACCATCGCCTTCGATCGGCACTCGCACGGTCTGCGCCCCCCAGGCCAGTACCAGGTCGCGATACGCGATCGCCTCTTCACCGATCCACAGGCGCTTGTGGCCCGGGTCGATACCGCTGATGCGCGTGTGGGTGCGGACCTCGGCCTTGAGCTGCTCGGCCATCACGCCAGGTTCGGCCATGCACAGGCCATCGGCGTCCTTCTGCTTGGCAAAACCGGTGGAGAGCATGGGCTTGGAGTAGGAACGGCCATCGTCGGCGGTAATCAGCAGCAGCGGCGTGTCGCCATCGAGCTTGCGAAATTCACGGGCCAGGTTGTAGCCGGCCAGGCCGGTACCAATGATTACCACGGGGGACGTCATGCGCTGCTTTCCTTCTATCAGCCGATGGAGATCATTTCGAAGTCGCTCTTGCCCACGCCGCAGTCAGGGCACAGCCAGTCTGCCGGCACGTCTTCCCAGCGGGTACCGGGCGGGATGCCGTCATCCGGCCAACCTTCGGCTTCGTCATAGATCAGGCCACAGACAATACACTGCCACTTTTTCATCAGGTCATTTTCCTCGGTGTCGCTCAGGCGTTGTTGTAGCCCGGCATTATGCAAGCAGTCGGGGCAATCATGCTAAGCTCGCCGCCTCTCTGGCTGTCATCAAGCATACCGACGTGTCGTACGAATCCCCGCAAGCAGCCGCTGTCGCGTGGCTGCCGTATTCACAGCTGGCCACTGAAATCGACCAGCCAACCCTGGACTGGCTGTTTGACGAAGGCTCCCTGACTCGCCGCCTCACCCAGCTGTCCCTGGACCACTTCAGTGTCACTCCCCTGTTCGAAGGCTGGCAACCGCTGCGCGATGACGAATGCCTGGCCCTGAACATCGCCCCAGGTGCCGAAGGCTGGGTGCGCGAGGTGTTCTTGCGCGGGCATGGCGAACCTTGGGTGTTCGCCCGCAGCGTGGCCAGCCGCAGCGCCCTGGAACGGGGCGGCCTGGACCTTGAAACCCTGGGCAGCCGCTCACTGGGCGAATTGCTGTTCTGCGACCAGGCATTCATCCGCCACCCGATCGAGGTGTGCCGTTATCCACAAGGCTGGTTACCAGCCGATGCCGCGCAAGACGGCCTGTGGGGGCGCCGCTCACGCTTCGCCCGTGGCGGCCTCGACCTGCTGGTAGCCGAGGTTTTCCTGCCTACACTGTGGCAAGCGGCCAAGGAGGAGAAGCGCTGATGTACCTGCAACTGCTCAAGTCGCTCAACCGTCTGCACCCACGGGCCTGGGACTTCGTCCAGCTCAGCCGCATGGACCGGCCGATCGGTATCTATCTGTTGCTCTGGCCGACCCTGTCAGCGGTATGGATCGCCGGGCACGGCTCGCCAACTCTGGCCAACGTGCTGATCTTCGGCCTGGGGGTGGTGCTGATGCGCGCCGCTGGCTGCTGCATCAACGACTTCGCCGACCGCAAGGTCGATGGCCACGTCAAGCGCACCGCCGACCGCCCGCTGGCCAGTGGCCGGGTCAAATCGCGCGAGGCGCTGGCGTTGTTCGCCATCCTGGTCGGGGTCAGCTTCCTGCTGGTGCTGTGCACCAACAGCCGGACCGTGTTGCTGTCGTTCGGCGCGGTGGCGCTGGCGTCCTGCTACCCGTTCATGAAGCGCTACACCTATTACCCGCAGGTGGTGCTGGGTGCAGCGTATTCCTGGGGTATCCCCATGGCCTTCACCGCTGCCGGTGGCGAGTTGCCGGCCAGTGCCTGGTTGCTGTACATCGCCAACCTGCTGTGGACGGTGGGTTACGACACCTACTACGCCATGGTCGACCGCGATGACGACCTGAAGATCGGGGTGAAATCGACCGCGATCCTGTTCGGCGATGCGGACCGGGCGATCATCCTGACCTTGCAGTTGCTGTCGCTCGGCTGCTTGCTGCTGGCGGGCAGCCGTTTCGAGTTGGGTGGCTGGTTCCACTTGGGTTTGCTGGGGGCGGCGGCGTGCTTTGCCTGGGAATACTGGTCGACGCGCAAGCTGGACCGCGAGTCGTGCTTCAAGGCGTTCCTGCACAATCACTGGGCGGGGTTACTGGTGTTCATCGGGGTGGTGCTGGATTACGCAATGCGCTGAGGTTCAGCGTCACTGTGGGAGCGGGTTTACCCGCGAATGCGATGGTGGCTCCACCGCAGCATTCGCGGGTGAACCCGCTCCCACAGGGGCAAGTGTCAGGCTTTACGGCTTGGCGACGTGCCAGACGTCCTTCATGCCGTCACCGGTCATGTCTCCGGCTTTCTTGTCCTTGACGAAGGTGTACAGCGGCTTGCCGTCATAGGCCCACTGCATCTTGCCGTCGTCACGCTTGATCTGCGTCCACTTTCCTTCGGCTTTTTCACCTTTTTCGACCATCAATGGCGGCCAGTTCGTTGCACATTCACCATTGCACATCGACTTGCCACCGGCGTCCTTGTCAAAGGTGTACAAGGTCATGCCTTTGTGGTCGACCCACATGCCGTCTTTTTCCATGGCATGGTGGGCAGACGCCACCCCCGGCAGCGCCAGTGCAGCGAAAAGGGCCATCCAGCTCAGCGTATGTCGTGTCATTGGAATCACCATGAATTCGGGGGTGGATTGCATGCTGTTTACCGCCGCAGCGGCCCTGTGAAGCCTAGCCCAGTCATGGAATGTCGCCAGAACGGCCAACACCCTGTCACACAGCTGCAATAATTCCGTTATCTAATGCGGGCCAAGACACGATTCCTGGGAGAGGTTTTGAGCATGGTTGGCAGAAACATTCTGATCGTCGACGACGAAGCACCGATTCGCGAGATGATCGCCGTTGCCTTGGAAATGGCCGGCTATGACTGCCTGGAAGCCGAGAACTCCCAGCAAGCCCACGCGATCATCGTCGACCGCAAACCGGACCTGATCCTGCTCGACTGGATGCTGCCCGGCACTTCCGGCATCGAGCTGGCACGCCGCCTCAAGCGCGACGAGCTGACCGGCGACATCCCGATCATCATGCTCACCGCAAAAGGCGAAGAGGACAACAAGATCCAGGGCCTGGAAGTCGGCGCCGACGACTACATCACCAAGCCGTTCTCGCCCCGCGAACTGGTAGCCAGGCTGAAGGCCGTGCTGCGCCGCACCGGCCCGAGCGACAGTGAAGCGCCGATCGAAGTCGGCGGCCTGCTGCTCGACCCGATCAGCCACCGCGTGACCATCGACGGCAAGCCGGCCGAGATGGGCCCTACCGAATACCGCCTGCTGCAGTTCTTCATGACTCACCAGGAACGCGCCTACACCCGTGGCCAGCTGCTCGACCAGGTGTGGGGCGGCAACGTGTATGTCGAGGAGCGCACCGTTGATGTGCACATCCGTCGCCTGCGCAAGGCACTGGGTGAAGCCTACGAAAATCTGGTACAAACCGTCCGGGGCACTGGCTACCGCTTCTCGACCAAGAGCTGATCGAGCCGCCAAGCGCCAAGCTGCAAGTCGTTGTACAAGGACCGTCAATTGAACCAGAACTGGCACGCGACCCTGATTCGCCACCTGTTGCTGCTGATCACTGTCTGCCTGATCGGCGGCCTGGTCAGTGGCTATTACGGCTGGAGCCTGGCCACCGGCCTGGCGCTCTATCTGGGCTGGACGCTCAAGCAGCTATTGCGCCTGCACGACTGGCTGCGCAACCACCAACCCGACGAAGCACCGCCCGATGGCTACGGCCTGTGGGGTGAAGTGTTCGACAGCATCTACCACCTGCAACGCCGCGACCAGCGCGTGCGCGGGCGCCTGCAGGCGGTGATCGACCGGGTGCAGGAGTCCACTGCGGCACTGCGGGATGCGGTGATCATGCTCGACAGCGACGGCAACCTGGAGTGGTGGAACCGAGCCGCAGAGACGCTGCTGGGCTTCAAGACCCCGCAGGACGGCGGGCAGCCGGTGACCAACCTGGTGCGCCACCCACGCTTCAAGGAATACTTCGAGGCGGAGAACTACGCCGAACCGCTGGAGATCCCCTCACCGATCAACGACCGCCTGCGCGTGCAGCTGCACATCACCCGCTACGGCAACAACGAGCACCTGATGCTGGTGCGCGATGTGACCCGCATTCACCAGCTTGAGCAGATGCGCAAGGATTTCGTCGCCAACGTCTCCCACGAACTGCGCACACCGCTGACGGTGATTACCGGCTACCTGGAAACCCTGCTGGACAACGTCGATGACGTGAACCCGCGCTGGGCCCGGGCGCTGCAGCAGATGACCCAGCAAGGCTCGCGCATGCAGACTCTGCTCAACGACCTGTTGCTGCTGGCCAAGCTGGAAGCCACCGACTACCCGTCGGACAACCAGCCGGTGGCGGTCGATGCCCTGCTCACCGCGATCAAGCAGGACGCCCAGGCACTGTCCGGGCCGCGTAACCAGAAAATCACCCTGGAAGCCGTGCCGGGCCTGCGCCTGAAGGGCAGCGAGTCAGAACTGCGCAGCGCCTTCTCCAACCTGGTGTTCAACGCCGTGAAGTACACCCAGGATGAAGGCACCATTCGCATCCGCTGGTGGGGCGACGAACACGGTGCGCACCTGTCGGTGCAGGATTCCGGGGTCGGTATCGACGCCAAGCACCTGCCGCGGCTTACCGAACGCTTCTACCGGGTCGACTCCAGCCGTGCGTCGAATACCGGCGGTACCGGCCTGGGGCTGGCGATCGTCAAGCATGTGCTGATGCGCCACCGCGGCAAGCTGGAAATCAGCAGCGTGCCGGGGCATGGCAGTACCTTCACCTGTCACTTCGGGCCCGCACAATTGGCCAACGGCAAGGCCTGACGGACCAGGGGCCGCTTTGCAGCCCTTTGCTTTTGCTGCCCCAGCCGCTACATTGGACCCCCTGTGCCAGCAAGAGCTGGCACTTTTTTTCTCTCTATCTCAAAGACGGACCCCGTAAAAACTCCATCATGGACCCTTCCCCTGGTATCAGCCTCGCCTCGTTATTCGCCGATTTCGGCATGATCATCTTTGCCTTCCTGCTGGTGCTGCTCAACGGTTTCTTCGTTGCCGCCGAGTTCGCCATGGTCAAGCTGCGCGCCACCCGCGTCGAGTCCATCGCCGAACTGCATGGCTGGCGCGGCAGCATCCTGCGCAAGGTACACAACCAGCTCGACGCCTACCTGTCCGCTTGCCAGTTGGGCATCACCCTTGCCTCGCTGGGCCTGGGCTGGGTCGGTGAGCCGGCATTCGCCCACCTGCTCGAACCGCTGCTGGCCTACCTGGGCGTGGACAGCGCCGAACTGGTCAAGGGGGTGTCGTTCTTCGTCGCCTTCTTCGTCATTTCGTACCTGCACATCGTGGTCGGCGAACTGGCGCCCAAGTCGTGGGCAATCCGCAAGCCCGAGCTGCTGTCGCTGTGGACTGCCGTGCCGCTGTACCTGTTCTACTGGACCATGTACCCGGCCATCTACCTGCTCAACGCCAGCGCCAACACCATCTTGCGCATCGCCGGCCAGGGTGAGCCCGGCCCACACCACGAACACCACTACAGCCGCGAAGAACTCAAGCTGATCCTGCACTCCAGCCGTGGCCAGGACCCGAGCGACCAAGGCATGCGCGTACTCGCCTCGGCCGTCGAAATGGGCGAGCTGGAAGTGGTGGACTGGGCCAATTCGCGTGAGGACATGGTCAGCATCGACGCCCATGCCCCGCTCAAGGAAATCCTCGCCCTGGTACGCCGGCACAAGTTCAGCCGCTACCCGGTGTACGACGCCGAGCGCGAGGAATTCACCGGCCTGCTGCACATCAAGGACTTGCTGCTGGAGCTGGCCGAACTCGAACACCTGCCCGAAACCATCGACCTGGACGACCTGGCCCGCCCGCTGGAGCGCGTATCGCGGCACATGCCGCTGTCGCAGCTGCTGGAGCAGTTCCGCAAAGGCGGCGCGCACTTCGTGCTGGTGGAGGAAGCCGACGGCAAGGTGATCGGCTACCTGACCATGGAAGACGTGCTGGAAGTGCTGGTGGGTGACATTCAGGACGAGCACCGCAAGACCGAACGCGGCATCCTCGCCTACCAGCCGGGCAAGCTGCTGGTGCGCGGCGATACGCCGCTGTTCAAGGTTGAGCGCCTGCTCGGTGTCGACCTCGACCACATCGAGGCAGAAACCCTCGCCGGCCTGGTCTACGAAACCCTCAAGCGTGTGCCTGAGGAAGAGGAAGTGCTGGAAGTCGAAGGCCTGCGCATCATCATCAAGAAGATGAAAGGGCCGAAGATCGTACTGGCCAAGGTGCTCAAGCTCGACTGACCCTACGGGTTGCCGGCAGTGAAGTCCGGCAACCCGCCAAGCGGACGGTCGAACTGGAACGGTATCGATTCCAGCGCCAGCCCCACATTGCGCTGCACCACGAAATGCAGATGGGGCCCGGTGCTGTTACCGGTATTGCCCGACTTCGCCAGGGCCTGCCCCACCACCACCTGTTGCCCTTCGCGCACCAGCACCGTACCGCGCATCAGGTGCAGGTACACGCCCATGGTGCCGTCGGGGTGCAGTATCCGCACGAAATTGCCCCCCGGGTTGCCACCTCGACCACTCTGGTCATTCTCGACCTTCACCACCATGCCGCCCCGCGCTGCAATGATCGGCGTACCCTCCGGCATGGCGATGTCCATCGCATAGCGGCTCCTGGGTCCGAAATGGCTGAAGCGCCCATTGGGCCCCTGGGTCAGGCGAAATGGCCCGCCCTTCCAGGGAAACGGATAGCGGTAGGCCAAAGAGCGCTGGCCAGGGTCACCCATGGCGTACTGGAAATGGGTGGCGTACTGCAACTTGCCACCTGGGGCGGCCAGCACCGAACTCAGCACCTTGCTCGAACGCGGCCCCACCACGGCGCGTATGTTGCGCGGCTGGTTGCCGCCGAAGGCATTGGTCAGCTTGTCGACGCGCAGCTCGACCTGCATCGGCACGTACAGATCGTTGCGCACCATGAAGCGCACACCGCCCGGGAAGGTTTCGGCCTGCAGGCGCACCTTGCCATCGATGTGATCGAGGATCGGCTCGCTCAGCTCGAAGGTTTTTGCCCCCGGGCTGTAGCGATCGGAGTACGAGACCACGCCGGTGTTGTCGACGGTCTTGTAGATCGTCATGCCCATGCTCGACGCCGAGGCCGAAAGCAAGGCACAGAAAAGCAGCAAGCGGGCGACGGCTGGCATGATGGTGGCTTTTTGACAGGTATGGTCTGTCGAAGACTAGCAGCGGGATCTGTAGGCGGTATTACAGCTGGTCGGAAGAACCTGGCAGATTGGCGCGGACCTTGTGAGCAAGCCCGAGCCCACAAGGTGCTGTGTATCGCCCAGATCAGGCGCCGGGGGTGAAATGCTTCTGCTGGGTCCCGCGGGCAATCAGGCGCGACAGGTAGTCGAGTTTCTGCGCATCCTGGTCGACGAACTTGAAGGTCAGCTGCAGCCAGTCACTTTCTGGCTTGGGCTCCAGCGCCGCGATGGCGTGCAGATAACCGTTCAGGCGCGCCACTTCGGCATTCTCACCCTGCTCCAGGTCGAGCACTGCGCCCTCCAGCACCTGTGGCAACGCGGCACTGCGACGTACCACCAGCAACGCTTCCTTCAGGCTCAGGGCCTTGATCACGCAGGGCTGGGTGCCGCTGGCCAGGCGCAACTGGCCCTGCCCCCGCCCGGCCTGGGCCGCAGCCGCCGCAGTCTGCGGCTTCGGCGCATTGAGCAAAGGCTTGGCCGGCGCGGCAGCAGGCGCCGCCACCTTGGCCGCTTCAGGCTTGCCACCGGTCAGTGCACTCAGCGAGTCGTTGGCGAATGCCGAATTCACCCGTGCCGGTGCACCGGCCATCAGGCTTTCCAGCTTGCCGATCTTGCTCAGGGCTTTCTTCACCTTGGTCAACAGCTGTTCGTTGGTGAACGGCTTGCCGACGAAGTCGGAGACGCCGGCCTGGATGGCCTGGATCACGTTCTCCTTGTCACCACGGCTGGTCACCATGATGAATTGCAGGTCCTTCATCTCAGGCTGCTGACGGCACCAGGTCAGCAACTCAAGGCCAGACATCTCCGGCATCTCCCAGTCGCACAGCACCAGGTCGAACGGCTCCTTGGCCAGCATGGCCATGGCCTTGCGACCGTTGACCGCATCTTCGATGACCATGCCCGGGAAGGCGTTGCGCAGGCACTTCCTGACCAGGTCACGAATGAACGGCGCGTCATCCACGACCAGCACATTGACTTTACTCATCGATACTCCTCTTGAACCCGACTAGCCTACCGCGCAAGGGTGGCCACTTGCCAACTCTAGGGTCACGCCGGGACTTCTTCGCATCGTTCGCGGGTGCCTGCTGATTGCTCTGCCACAAACGAAAACGCCCGGCACGGGCCGGGCGTCGATGCTCGGGAGCAATCTTATTTATCGTCAGGTTTGCCCGGAACATTAGCGCTTTCGGCCGCGTCACCGGCAGTGCCTTCGACTTCTGCCTTCATGCGCTTGAGGCCCATGTGCCGCACGTCGGTACCGCGCACCAGGTAGATCACCAGCTCCGAGATGTTGCGTGCGTGGTCGCCGATCCGCTCCAGCGAACGCAGCACCCAGATCACGCTGAGCACCCGCGAGATCGAGCGCGGGTCTTCCATCATGTAGGTGACCAGTTCACGCAGGGCAGTCTTGTACTCGCGGTCGATGGTCTTGTCGTACTGGGCCACCGCCAGTGCCAGGTCAGCATCGAAGCGGGCGAATGCATCGAGGGCGTCGCGCACCATGTTGCGCACCTGGTCGCCGATGTGGCGCACTTCGACGTAGCCACGCGGCGACTCGCCTTCCTCGCACAGCTGAATGGCGCGGCGGGCGATCTTGGTCGATTCATCGCCAATGCGTTCCAGGTCGATCACCGACTTGGAGATGCTGATGATCAGGCGCAGGTCGGAGGCCGCTGGCTGGCGGCGGGCGAGGATGCGCAGGCATTCCTCGTCGATGTTGCGCTCCATCTGGTTGATCTGCTCGTCGACTTCACGCACCTGCTGGGCCAGGCCCGAGTCGGCCTCGATCAGCGCGGTGACGGCATCGTTCACCTGCTTCTCGACCAGGCCACCCATGGCCAGCAAGTGGCTGCGCACCTCTTCGAGTTCGGCGTTGAACTGCTGGGAAATATGGTGCGTCAGGCTTTCTTTGTTGATCATCGTTTCGCTCCGCGAAGCAGCTGCAAGCTTCAAGTAGTTCGTATCGTTCCCTGGGCAAGCCGGGCTTAGCCGTAACGACCGGTGATGTAGTCTTCGGTCTGCTTCTTCGCCGGGTTGGTGAACAGGGTGTCGGTATCCCCGAATTCGACCAGTTTGCCCATGTACATGAACGCGGTGTAGTCCGAAACACGCGCCGCCTGTTGCATGTTGTGGGTCACGATGACGATGGTGTACTTGGATTTCAGTTCGTAGATCAGCTCTTCGACCTTCAACGTCGAGATCGGGTCCAGCGCCGAGCACGGTTCGTCGAGCAGCAGCACCTCAGGCTCGACGGCGATGGTGCGGGCAATCACCAGACGCTGCTGCTGGCCGCCGGACAGGCCCAGGGCAGATTCGTGCAGGCGGTCCTTGACCTCGTCCCACAGGGCGGCGCCCTTCAGTGCCCACTCCACGGCTTCATCGAGCACGCGCTTCTTGTTGATGCCCTGGATACGCAGGCCGTAGACCACGTTCTCGTAGATGGTCTTGGGGAACGGGTTAGGCTTCTGGAACACCATGCCCACCCGGCGACGCAGCTCGGCCACGTCTTCGCCCTTGCGGTAGATGTTGTTGCCGTACAAG
This sequence comes from Pseudomonas sp. MN1F, assembly GCF_009391885.1. Classification (GTDB taxonomy): domain Bacteria; phylum Pseudomonadota; class Gammaproteobacteria; order Pseudomonadales; family Pseudomonadaceae; genus Aquipseudomonas. The sequence continues at coordinate 19,383 of NZ_VZII01000036.1, forward strand.
TTGATGGCGCCTTCCACGCGGCAGCCGTCGACCAGGTCGTTCATGCGGTTGAACGTGCGCAGCAGGGTCGACTTGCCACAGCCGGACGGGCCGATGAAGGCGGTCACACGCTGTTTGGGGATGTTCATCTGCACGTCGAACAGGGCTTGTTTGTCGCCGTAGAACAGGCTCAGGCCCGGCACTTCGATGGCCACGGTTTCTTCAGCCAGGCGCAGGCCCTGCTTGTCGCGACCCAGGGCAGACATGTCGATGCCGTGGGTATGGGATTCGTTCTGCATGGTTGACTCCATTTGTAGCTGCAAGCTTCGAGCTGCAAGCTGCAAGTTAGGGCAAAGCGGCAATCTGCTTGGAGCTTGCCGCTTGTGACTTAAAGCTTCAATCAGCTGTCGAGCGCCTTGTACTTCTCGCGCAGGTGGTTACGGATCCACACCGCCGACAGGTTGAGGGTGGCAATCACCAGCACCAGCAGCAGCGCGGTGGCGTATACCAGCGGTCGCGCAGCCTCGACGTTCGGGCTCTGGAAGCCGACGTCGTAGATGTGGAAGCCCAGGTGCATGATCTTCTGGTCCAGGTGCAGGTACGGGTAGTTGCCGTCCAGCGGCAGCGATGGCGCCAGCTTCACCACACCCACCAGCATCAGCGGCGCCACTTCACCAGCGGCGCGGGCCACGGCGAGGATCATGCCGGTCATCATGGCCGGGCTGGCCATCGGCAGGACGATCTTCCACAGGGTTTCGGCCTTGGTCGCACCCAGGGCCAGGGAGCCTTCACGCACGGTCCGCGGAATCCGCGCCAGGCCTTCCTCGGTGGCCACGATCACCACCGGCACGGCCAGCAGCGCCAGGGTCAGCGAAGCCCACAGCAAGCCCGGGGTACCCAAGGTCGGCGCCGGCAGCGCTTCGGGGAAGAACAGGCGGTCGATCGAGCCGCCCAGCACGTAGACGAAGAAGCCCAGGCCGAATACGCCGTAGACGATCGCCGGCACGCCGGCCAAGTTGTTCACCGCGATGCGGATCAGGCGGGTTACGGGGCCTTGCCTGGCGTATTCGCGCAGGTAGACCGCAGCCAGCACGCCGAACGGCGTGACGATTACGGCCATGATCAGGGTCATCATCACGGTGCCGAAGATGGCCGGGAAGATGCCGCCCTCGGTGTTGGCTTCACGCGGATCGTCGCTGAGGAACTCCCAGACCTTGGCGAAATAGGTGCCCATCTTGCTGAAGCCGGACATGCCGTTCGGCTGGACGGCGTGCACCACCTTGCTCAGGTTGATTTCCACTTCGCGGCCGTTGCCGTCGCGGGCCACCAGGCTGTCGCGGGCAAAGGCCTGGTGCAGGCCCAGCAGGCGGTCCTCGATGGCCTTGTAGCGGCTGTTCAGCTCGGCGCGTTCGGCGTCCATGTCGGCCTGGGCGGTGGCGTCCAGCTTGCCGTCCAGTTCCAGCTTGCGGCCGTGCAGGCGCAGGCGCTCGAGGCCATGGTTGATGGCACCGATGTCCTTCTTCTCAAGGGTTTGCAGCTCGCTGTTGAGCTGGTTGGCGCGCTTCAGGCGGGCTTGCAGCTCGCTCCAGGCCGCCGGGCCTTGGGCAACCACGCGGCCTTCTTCCTTGACGCTGACCAGGTAACCGTAGAAGTTGCCCCACTCGCGGCGTTCCAGCGCGATCAGGTCGGCCGGGTGCTGCTGGTCGACCAGCCAGTCGCCGACCACCCAGGTGAAGTCGCTGCCGTTGAGGTCGCGGTTACCCACCTTGACCAGCTCGCGGGTCATGAACTCTGGGCCGTCGTCTGGCACCGGCAGGCCGGCGCCCTTGAGGCGGGCACGCGGGACTTCTTCCTTCTGCACCACTTCGCCGATGACAACGAGGTCGGCCTGGCCCGGCACCTTGTAGGTGGCCTGGATCAGGTCGGCTGGCCAGAAGTGGCCCAGGCCGCGTACGGCGATCACCGCCAGCAGGCCAACGGTCATGATCACCGCCATGGCCACCGCGCCACCGCTGATCCAGACGCCTGGGGCGCCGCTCTTGAACCAGCCTTTGAGGGAATCCTTTTTCACGGATCGCTACCTTTCTATCAAAGCGACGAGTATTTCTTGCGCAGACGCTGGCGAATCAGCTCGGCCAAGGTGTTCATGATGAAGGTGAACATCAGCAGCACGAGAGCGGCGAGGAACAGCACACGATAGTGGCTGCCGCCAACTTCCGATTCAGGCATTTCCACCGCCACGTTGGCGGCCAGGGTGCGCATGCCTTCGAACAGGTTCAGTTCCATCACCGGGGTGTTGCCGGTGGCCATCAGCACGATCATGGTCTCGCCCACCGCACGGCCCATGCCGATCATCAGCGCCGAGAAGATGCCCGGGCTGGCGGTGAGGATGACCACGCGGGTCAGGGTCTGCCATGGCGTCGCACCCAGGGCCAGGGAGCCCAGGGTCAAGCTGCGCGGCACGCTGAACACGGCGTCTTCGGCGATCGAGTAGATGTTCGGGATGACCGCGAAGCCCATGGCGATACCGACCACCAGGGCGTTGCGCTGGTCATAGCGCAGGCCGAGCGTGTGCTCGATCCACAGGCGCATGTCACCACCGAAGAACCAGCTTTCGAGGTACGGGCTGACCGACAGGGCGAACCAGCCGATCACCAGGATCACCGGGATCAGGATTGCCGCTTCCCAGCCATCCGGGATGCGCAGGCGGATCGACTCCGGCAGGCGGCTCCAGCTAAAGCCTGCCAGCAGGATGCCGAGGGGCATGATCAGGAACAGGCTGAACACGCCCGGCAGGTGGCCTTCCAGGTACGGTGCGAGGAACAGGCCGGCGAAAAAGCCGAGGATCACCGTCGGCATCGCTTCCATCAGCTCGATCACCGGCTTGACCTTGCGGCGCATGCCCGGGGCCATGAAGTAGGCGGTGTAGATGGCGGCGGCAATGGCCAGCGGGGCGGCCAGGATCATCGCGTAGAACGCGGCCTTGAGGGTACCGAAGGTCAGCGGCGACAGGCTCAGCTTGGGTTCGAAGTCGGTGTTCGAGGCGGTCGACTGCCAGACGTACTTGGGCTCGTCATAGTTCTCGTACCAGACCTTGCCCCACAGCGCGCTGAAGGAAATTTCCGGGTGCGGGTTGCGCAGGCTCAGCGGCAGCAGCTTGCCGCCTTCTTCGATGATGATGCGGTTGGCACGCGGCGAAAGGGCCAGGATGCCTGCACCTTCGGCAGCCTGCTCGACCAGCAGGGTGCGGTGCGCGGTGCTGTGGAACACGCCGAGCTTGCCGTCGGTATCCAGGGCGATGAAGCCCTTGCGACGCTCTTCGGCATCGATCTGGGCGATCGGCGCCTTGCCCAACTGGAAGGTACGGATCTGCTTGAAGCGCTGCTCGCCATCCGGGTCGCGGGCCATGAACCACTGGGCCAGGCCGCCCTTGGAATCGCCGATGATCAGCGAGATGCCACCCACCAGCTGGGCGGTGGCGGTGATTTCGGTGTCGGCGCTTTCGGCCAGCTTGTAGCGGCCATTGAGGCTCTTGTCGCGCAGGCTGAAGACATCGGCGGTGGCGCGACCGTTGATCACGTACAACCACTGCTGACGCGGGTCGATGAAGATGTTCTTCACCACTTCGGTCATCTGCGGCAATTCGATGCGGTTCTGCTCGGTGCTGGTCTCGCCGGTCAGCATGTTTTCGCTGCGCGACAGCTCGACCACCTGCAGGTGCGCACCCGTGGAGCCGGCCAGCACCAGGGTGTCGCCATTGACGTTGACGCTCACGTGCTCCAGCGCACGGCCTTGGTCGTCGAGCACGAACGGCGCCTGGCCGTACGGGTAGTCGATGGCTGGGGTGATGGTCTTCTTGTTGTCCGGGTAGGTGATCTTGTAGGTGTGGTGGAACACCAGTGCCTGACCATTGGACAGACCGAGCACGACCAGCGGGCTGCCCGGCTGGTCAGCGCCGATCGAAGCGACCTGGGTACCTGCCGGCAATGGCAGGTCGACGCGGCTGAGCGCGTTACCGCTCTTGGTGTCGAAGAAAATGGCCTGACCCTTGTCCGAAACGCGCATGCCGACCAGGTTCTGCTCTTCAAGGGCGATCATCAGTGGCTTGCCGGCATCCTGTTGCAGCCAGGTTGGCTCCAGGGCCTTCTTGCTGGTCAGCTCGGCGCCCTGGAACAGTGGCAGCACCACATAAGCCAGATAAAAGAAGATCAGCGTGATGGCTGCCAATACGGCAAGCCCGCCCACCAGTACATACCAGCGGGTCAGGCGATCCTTGAGGGCGCGCATGCGGCGCTTGCGTTGCAACTCGGGCGTATTGAAGTCAATCCGCACGGGCGGGGAATTTGGGGTCATTGTGGAATTGGCCAGATCATTCATGCGCACACCCTAGCGGTCCCGTATGACAAAAACATGACAGTGAGTTGACGCAAAAAAGCCCGCCGCTCAGGAACCCTGGCACCGGACTGGAAAGTCGTGGAAGAGGCCGGGCATCAGCACCGGCCTCATCCTCAATTACTTACTTCTTTGCAACGTTACCGGCGTGGGACAGGCCCAGGTCAGCCAGTGCCTTGTCGACCACTTTGGCCGGCAGCGGGATGTAACCATCCTTCACCACGATCTGCTGGCCAGCCTGCGACAGGACCAGCTTGACGAACTCGGCTTCCAGCGGGGCCAGCGGCTTGTTCGGCGCCTTGTTGACGTAGACGTACAGGAAGCGCGACAGCGGGTAGGTGCCGTTCAGGGCGTTGGTTTCGTTGTCTTCAACGAACTCGCCGCCTTCTTTCTTGGCCAAGGCCACGGTCTTGACGCTGGCAGTCTTGTAGCCGATGCCCGAATAGCCGATGCCGTTCAGCGAGGAGCTGATCGACTGCACGACCGAAGCCGAGCCAGGCTGTTCGTTGACGCTAGGCTTGAAGTCGCCTTTGCACAGGGCTTCTTCCTTGAAGTAGCCGTAGGTACCCGATACCGAGTTGCGACCGAACAGCTGCACCGGCTTGTTGGCCAAGTCGCCAGTCACGCCCAGGTCGCCCCAGGTCTTGACGTCGGCTTTGGCGCCGCACAGGCGGGTGGACGAGAAAATGGCATCGACCTGAGCCATGGTCAGGCCTTTGATCGGGTTGTCCTTGTGCACGAACACGGCCAGGGCGTCGACGGCGACCGGGATGGCGGTCGGCTTGTAGCCGTACTTCTGCTCGAAGGCCTGCAGCTCGACGTCCTTCATCTTGCGGCTCATCGGGCCGAGGTTGGCGGTACCTTCGGTCAGCGCGGGTGGCGCGGTGGAGGAGCCGGCAGCCTGAATCTGGATGTTTACGTTCGGATATTCCTTCTTGTAGGCCTCGGCCCACAGAGTCATCAGGTTCGCGAGGGTGTCGGAACCGACGCTGGAGAGGTTGCCCGAAACACCGGTGGTCTTGGTGTAGGTCGGGATCGCAGGGTCGACAGCGGCTACCGCGTTGGCGGTGGCAACGCCAGCGGCGGCAAAGGTGAGGGCCGCCATCAAACGCTTCAGTTTCATGCCTTGCTCCTAGCAGGAATATTGGGGTGTTGGATGGAACGGGGCCAAGTATCTGCAGGCCGCATGAATACGATATGACTCAATTGTGACAAATGGATGAAAGGCCATCACGAAAAGAGGTCTGGCCTCTTCTCGACTGAAGCCGCCCCCTCAGGTTTTGCACAGGCCTCAGGGCCTACACCGTACCTGCAGGAGCGGCTTCAGCCGCGAAGAGGCCAGTTGCCTTGGCGCAGATCAGCGCTTGTTGGCGAGCAGATACAGGCCCACGACCAGACCGACGGCGCACAAGCCAGCCACATAGTAGGCCGGTGCCATCGGGCTGACCTTGAGCAGCGCCGTCACCACCATCGGCGTCAGGCCACCGAAGATGGCGTAGGCGACATTGTAGGAGAACGACAACCCGCTAAAGCGCACAACCGCCGGGAACGCCTTGACCATCACATACGGCACCGCGCCGATCACCCCCACGCACAGGCCGGTCACCGCATACAGCGGGAACAGCAGCTCAGGGTGGGTTGGCAGGCTGTGGTAGAAGGTCCAGGAGCTGGCCAGCAGCAATAGGCTGCCAATCACGAACACCCGGCCCGCGCCAAAGCGGTCGGCCAGGCTGCCGGCAACGATGCAGCCGAAGCTGAGCAGCACGATCGCCAGGCTGTTGGCCTTGAGCGAATCGGTGGGGCTGACGTGGTAGATGCTCTGCAGCAATGCCGGGGTCATCAGGATCACCACCACGATGCCGGCAGACAGCATCCAGGTCAGCAGCATCGACAGGATGATCGGGCCACGGTGGTCACGCAGCACCGCGCGCAGCGGCAGCTCTTCGGCCAGCGCCTTGCGCTGCTGCATCTCGGCGAACACCGGGGTTTCATGCAGCCAGCGGCGCAGGTACACCGAGAACAGGCCGAACACACCGCCGAGCAGGAACGGGATACGCCAGGCGTAGTCGGCCACTTCTTCGGCGTTGTAGAGGGTGTTGATCAGGGTCGCCACCAGCGAGCCGAGCAGGATGCCCGCCGTCAGGCCGGCAGTCAGGGTGCCGCAGGCGTAGCCCGTGTTGCGCGCCGGCACGTGCTCAGAGACGAACACCCAAGCGCCCGGCACCTCGCCACCGATTGCCGCGCCCTGAATCACCCGCATCAGCAGCAACAGGATCGGCGCCCACAGGCCGACCTGTGCATAAGTCGGCAGCAGGCCCATGATCAGGGTCGGCAGGGCCATCATGAAGATGCTCAGGGTGAACATCTTCTTGCGCCCAAGCAGGTCGCCGAAGTGGGCCATGACGATGCCTCCCAGCGGCCGCGCCAGGTAGCCGGCGGCGAAGATGCCGAAGGTCTGCATCAGGCGTAGCCATTCGGGCATGTCGGCGGGGAAGAACAGCTTGCCGACCACCGTGGCGAAGAACACGAAGATAATGAAGTCGTAGAACTCCAGGGCTCCGCCCAGGGCGGACAGTGAGAGGGTCTTGTAGTCACTGCGGGTCAGCGGCCGCGAGGGCTGCTCGATACTGCTCGGCACGGAGGTCATCGCTCGTTGTTCTCTTGTAGGTCATGCAGGCCGCTTGGCACGCGGCTTCTGGATTGGGGCGAGGAGCGAAGATAGCAAATTGCCGAGCTGCGCTGAAAGCGATACAAAATCGATACAGATATTCGTGAATGTGCGGTCGTCGCCCGGCGATTGGCTATATATACTGGCCGTTCGTAGGAAAAGGTTGCTTTAACCTTGGGAAGTTGTGCGAAAACGCCGGTCATGATGTCAGACGGTTTCGCAGAGTTTCCCTATGGCCGCCCAGCGAAACGGAATCGGCGTAGTATGTTGTCAGCTGAATCGTTTTCCCGGCCTTGCGCCACACCAACGAAAGCGTCACGGGTCAGAGGCCCCATCGCATGATTGAGCTCGAACAAGAAGATCCTATCCCGCAAGGCGACCTGGCCTTGCAAATCACCGCGCTACCGCGCGAAACCAATGGCTTCGGCGACATCTTCGGCGGCTGGCTGGTCGCGCAGATGGACCTGGCCGGCACCGCCATGGCCAGCCGCGTCGCCGGCGGCCGGGTGGCCACGGTATCCATCGACCGCATGGCATTCCTCGTGCCGGTGGCCGTGGGCGCACAACTGTCGTTCTATACCCAGACCCTGGAAATCGGCCGCAGCTCGATCCGCATGATGGTCGAGGTGTGGAGTGATGATCCGCTGTCCAGCGAATGGCGCAAGGTCACTGAAGCGACCTTCGTGTTCGTCGCCATCGATGGCAGTGGCCGAACCCGCTCGGTGCCTCGTCGCTGAGCCTCGCGAGCGGTAAACTCATTGCACGTCACCGGGTCCAAGGGCCCACAGGCAATCAATGAGACGAGCGCAATGGCTACCTTCAAGGTCGAATCCGAGCAACACGGCGAACTCAACTGCTGGCGTATCAGCAGCGACCGCGCCGAACTACTGATCGCCCAGCAGGGCGCGCAGATCCTCAGCTACCAGCGTGTTGGCGAGCCACCGCTGCTGTGGCTGAGCGACCAGGCCATCTTCCGCCAGGGCAAATCGGTGCGAGCCGGTGTGCCGGTGTGCTGGCCGTGGTTTGGCAACTTGCAGCGCAATCCTGCAGCAGTGCAGGCCATGTACCGTGGCGAACAGGCCCCCGCCCATGGCTTGGCGCGCACGCGTGACTGGCAATTGCTGGGCGTCGAAGAAAAAGGCGATGAGTTGCACATCGAATTCCAGCTGCCAGAGGCCCAGGGCGAACTGCCGGGCTGGCCGCATGATGTCGAACTGAAGCTGCAGATCGTGCTCGGCGACACGCTCACCGTGTCCCTGAACAGCCGCAACATGGGCAACAGCCCCGTGACCATCAGCCAGGCCCTGCACAGCTACTTCGCCGTCAGCGACGTCCGCCAGGCGCGGGTCGAAGGGGTCGAGGGGCTGCAGTACATCGAGACCCTGGCCGACTGGCAACAGCGCCAGCAGCAGGGTGAACTGGGCTTTGCCGGGGAAACCGACCGGATCTACCTGGATACGCCGCAGAAGTTGAGCATCGTCGACCCGCACTGGCAACGGCGGATCACCTTGACCAGCAACGGATCGCGCTCGGCGGTGATCTGGAACCCTTGGACCGAGCGGGCCAAGGAGCTGGCAGACATGGCCGATGACGGCTGGCAGCGGATGCTGTGCATCGAGACGGCGAATGTCTGGGACGATGTGGTGGAGCTCAAGCCTGGGGCCAGCCGATCGCTGCAGGTCACAATTGGCAGCGCTGAGATCTGATTCCTGCATCAGCTTCTTCGCGGGCAAGCCCGCGAAGAAGCCGGTACAGGCGATCAGAGGTCGGCGTCTTCCACCACCCTCACCTTCCCCGCATCCAGCGCATAGGCCGCATCGGCCAGGTCATTGCTGACCTTCTCCACCTTCAGCTTGCCGCTGACCCAAAGCGGTGTGTAGATGTCGTCGATCTTCAAACCCTTCGGATACCGCACCAGCACCAGCTGGTTGGGCGGCGGCGGCGGCACGTGGATGCACGCGCCCGGGTAAGGCACGAGGAAGAACAAGGTACTGTTGCCCTTGGCATCGCTTTCCAGCGGCACCGGGTAGCCGCCCAGGCGGATGTCCTTGCCGTTCATGGCGGCCACAGTCTTGGTCGAATACATCACCGCCGGCAGGCCCTTGCTCTGCTTGAGGCCGCCCTTGGCAGTGAAGGTGCCATTGGCTTCCGGTGAGTTGTGGTCGATTTCGGGCATCGCTTCGAGGGCCTTCTGGTCCGACTTGGGCATCAGCTCCAGCCAGTCGGTTTCGGGCAGTTCGGCATGGGCCAGGGTGCTGGCCAGAAGCAACGGAATGAGAAAAAAGGCACGCATGAAAATGCTCGGCAACTCGGGATGAATTGCCGGGCATTCTAACCAGTATTCAGCGTTTCTTGATGAACCCGTAGATCACCAGAAGGATGATCGCACCCAACAGTGCACCGATGAATCCTGCAGCCTGGCCCGCCTGGTAGATCCCCAGTGCCTGGCCGCCATAGGTGGCAAGCAGGGAGCCGGCGATACCCAGCAGAATGGTCATGATCCAGCCCATGCTGTCGTCGCCCGGCTTGAGGAAGCGGGCCAGCAAGCCAACGATGAGGCCGATGAAGATGGTTCCAATGATGCCCATGGCAATCCCTCTGAAGTGAAGATGGAACAAGCCAAAGCCTAGACAGCGCTTTGGCTTGTTGCCATTTTCAGAGGGCAGACCCCGAGCAGAAGTTCGATCAGTTGCTGATCAGCGCTTCTACTTCGGCAATCTTGGCCTTCAGGCCGACCATGTCCTGGCAGCGCAGGGTGGCGTGGCCGACCTTGCGCCCGGCCTTGAAGGCCTTGCCGTAGTGGTGCAGGTGGCAGCCGTCGATGGCCACGACCTTGTCCACCGCCGGCACTTCACCGATGAAGTTGAGCATGGCGCTCTCACCGACCTTGGCAGTCGAGCCCAGCGGCAGGCCGGCCACGGCGCGCAGGTGGTTCTCGAACTGGCTGCACTCGGCGCCTTCGATGGTCCAGTGCCCGGAGTTGTGCACACGCGGGGCGATCTCGTTGGCCTTCAGGCCACCGTCGACCTCGAAGAATTCGAAGGCCATCACGCCGACATAGTCCAGTTGCTTGAGCACACGGCCGACATAGTCTTCGGCCAGGCCCTGCAACGGGTGCGCTTGGCTGGCCACCGAGAGTTTCAGGATGCCGCTCTCATGGGTGTTGTGCACCAGTGGGTAGAAGCGGGTTTCGCCATCGCGGGCACGCACGGCCACCAGCGATACTTCGCCAGTGAACGGCACGAAGCCTTCCAGCAGGCATGGCACGCTGCCCAGTTCGGCGAAGGTGCCCACCACGTCTTCAGGCGTGCGCAAAACCTTCTGGCCCTTGCCGTCGTAGCCCAGGGTGCGGGTCTTCAGCACAGCCGGCAGGCCGATGCTGGCGACCGCCGCGTCGAGGTCTACCTGCGAGAGGATGTCGGCGAAGGCTGGGGTCGGGATGCCCAGGTCGCGGAACATGCTCTTCTCGAACAGACGGTCGCGGGCGATACGCAGGGCCTCAGCGCTTGGGTAGACCGGGACGAACTGCGACAGGAAAGCCACGGTCTCGGCCGGGACGCTTTCGAATTCGAAGGTCACCAGGTCGACTTCGTCGGCCAGCTGGCGCAGGTGGTCCTGGTCGCCATAGTCAGCACGCAGGTGCTCGCCCAGCGCGGCGGCACAGGCGTCTGGCGCCGGGTCGAGGAAGGCGAAGTTCATGCCCAGCGGGGTGCCCGCGAGGGCCAGCATGCGGCCCAGTTGGCCGCCACCGATTACACCGATCTTCATGGGTTCAGCCTCAAGCCTGACGCGGGTCTGGATTGTCCAGCACGGTGTCGGTCTGCTCCGTGCGGAACTGCTTGAGCGCCGCGTGGTACTGCGGGTGCTTGGCGCCGAGGATGCTTGCCGACAGCAGCGCGGCGTTGACAGCGCCAGCACGGCCAATGGCCAGGGTGGCAACCGGCACACCAGCAGGCATCTGCACGATCGACAGCAGCGAGTCGACGCCCGACAGCATCGACGACTGCACCGGCACACCCAGCACCGGCAGGTGGGTCTTGGCGGCACACATGCCTGGCAGGTGGGCAGCGCCACCGGCACCGGCAATGATCACCTCGATGCCACGCCCTTCGGCCTCTTCGGCGTACTGGAACAGCAAGTCCGGGGTGCGGTGGGCGGAAACCACCTTCACTTCGTAGGGAATGCCGAGTTTTTCCAGCATATCGGCGGTGTGGCTAAGGGTGGACCAATCGGACTTGGAGCCCATGATCACGCCAACCAGTGCACTCATCGTCGAGCCTCTCCTGCAAGCGCCTTCTGGCGCGCTAAAAGCAACAAGCCACGCAGGTGGACCGGCGTGGCTTGTCATACGGATTCTGAATCGACCGGGTCGGCCGAAGGCGCGGGATTGTAGCGTATTTCTGGGCTGGCCGCCCACCCCCATAAGCACATGTCGGATCAAAGGGCAAGCTGTCTCGCGGGACAAGTTTTTCCACCCTGATACGCCAGTGCAAGTCCTTCCAAATTCCGAGCTTTGCGATTCCATCCGAGCATCGCGCAAACACTGCAAACGAAAAGGACTAAACCATGCCGTACATCAGGCGACTTGCCACATTACTGACGCTGTCGTGCACCCTGCACTTGCCGGCTGCGATGGCCAGAGAGCCCCTTAACATCCACATTTATCTGCACGATGAGCTGTCTTCCATCAGCGAGCAAGCAATGCACAACGACTACTTCAAGCATTGGGAAGACGAGATGCACGCATTTGCCACGCATCCCATCGAGGTAATCTTCCACCGCAACATCGCAGGTATCACCGACATCAACTACGCAGCCAGCAACAGTGCCTGGGCCACACTTGACGCCTTCCATCATGCAGTGGCTGACAAAACATTCAGCCATTACCCACGGGGTATCAATAAATCGCTTCTGGTCACCGAAAATGAATACGAAGCGTTGGACAGTGGCAAGGTTATCCAAGGCTTGGCGATGCTTGGCGGCAGCTTTGCAATCGCCTCACGCACCACCTACGCCAACCCTGCACATGAGATCGGCCATATGCTCGGGGCAACCCATGAGGATGCTGAAAAGCAGATAAAAATCTGGCCCCTCAAATGCGAAACCTACGTATACCCCGAACGAGCCTGGGACCGAGCGAATTGCTACCGCTACAGCGACGCCAACCGCGAAAACATCAAGGCGCACCTGCTGAGCCATTCACGCTGACGCTATCAAGCCTCGCCTTGCGCTGCAGCCGATTCCAGCTTGCGCCACAACAGGCGCACGTTGGCCTTGCGCACCAGTGCGCAACGATACAGCCGGATTTCCAGTGGCACGTGCCACTGGTTCCCGCCGCAGATCGCCAGTTCCCCGCGTTCCAGCTCACCACGCATGGACAGACGGGGCACCCAGGCGACGCCCATGCCTTCCAGCGCCATGCTCTTGAGACTGTCAGCCATGGCAGTTTCGTAAACGGTGGTGTAGCGCAGGTTGCGTTGACGCAGCAGCAGGTTCACCGAGCGCCCCAGGAAGGCACCAGCACTGTAGGCCAACAACGGCACGCTGCTGTCGGCTTCAAGGTCGAACAGCGGCTTGCCCTCGGCATCCACTGCGCACACCGGAAGCATTTCAGTGGTGCCCATGTGCAGCGACGGGAAGATCTCGGCATCCATCTGCAGGGCAGCGTCGGGGTCATAGAACGCCAGCATCAGGTCACACCCCCCTTCCCTTAATGCATGCACCGCGTCTCCGACGTTAGTCGCAACCAGGCGGGTGGCGATGTTCAAACCATCGTTGCGCAACTGCGCCACCCAGCGCGGGAAAAAGCCCGATGCCAGGGAGTGCGCGGCAGACACCTGGATCACCTCACCCTGACCACCTTCGAGGTGATGCAAATGGCGGAGAACTTCGCTCAACTGGTCGACAACGGTACGCGCAGTGACGAGAAACAGCTGCCCGGCCTCAGTCAGCTCTATCGGCGTGCGGGAACGATTCACCAAGGTCAGCCCGAGCGCCGCTTCCAGGCTGCGTATACGCCGACTAAAGGCCGGCTGAGTAACGAAGCGTCGCTCGGCCGCCTGGGAAAAACTGCGGGTGGAGGCCAGGGCACTGAAGTCCTCCAGCCACTTGCTTTCGAGGTTCATGAAGCAGATCTCCCGGCGTGCACCAAAATGGAACACGCTCGAATGTCAATTGGCGTCACATGAAACACTATGCCGTTTGTGCATAGGTTAGCGTGCAACAGCATTGGCCGCAAAATCTCGTTCAGGCCTAGGATTGGCGCCATTCCGGCATGTGCCGGGTCAAAATCGAGATGATATCCATCATGTCCTCCGCTGCATCGTTCCGCGTCGAAAAAGATCTGCTTGGTACCCTTGAAGTCCCTGCCGATGCCTACTACGGCATCCAGACCCTGCGCGCTGCCAACAACTTCCATCTCTCCGGTGTTCCGCTGTCGCACTACCCGAAGCTGGTCGTGGCCTTGGCCATGGTCAAGCAGGCTGCTGCCGACGCCAACCGTGAGCTGGGTCACCTGAGCGATGCCAAGCACGCTGCCATCAGTGCAGCCTGCGCCCGCCTGATCAAAGGCGATTACCACGACCAGTTCGTGGTGGACATGATCCAGGGTGGTGCCGGTACTTCCACCAACATGAACGCGAACGAAGTCATCGCCAACGTGGCGCTGGAGGCCATGGGCCACCAGAAGGGTGAGTACCAGTACCTGCACCCGAACAACGACGTGAACATGGCGCAGTCGACCAACGACGCCTACCCGACCGCTATCCGCCTGGGCCTGCTGCTGGGCCACGACGCCCTGCTGGCCAGCCTCGACAGCCTGATCCAGGCCTTCGCTGCCAAAGGCAAGGAATTCGACCACGTACTGAAGATGGGCCGTACCCAGCTGCAGGACGCCGTGCCGATGACCCTGGGCCAGGAATTCCGCGCCTTCGCCACCACCATGACCGAAGACCTGCAGCGCCTGCGCTCGCTGGCTCCGGAACTGCTGACCGAAATCAACCTGGGCGGTACCGCCATCGGTACCGGCATCAACGCCGACCCGGGCTACCAGGCCCTGGCCGTTCAGCGCCTGGCGACCATCAGCGGCCAGCCGCTGGTACCGGCTGCCGACCTGATCGAAGCCACTTCCGACATGGGCGCCTTCGTGCTGTTCTCCGGCATGCTCAAGCGTACCGCGGTCAAGCTGTCGAAGATCTGCAACGACCTGCGCCTGCTGTCCAGCGGCCCACGCACTGGCATCAACGAGATCAACCTGCCAGCGCGTCAGCCAGGCAGCTCGATCATGCCAGGCAAGGTCAACCCGGTTATCCCGGAAGCCGTCAACCAAGTGGCCTTCGCCATCATGGGCAACGACCTGGCCCTGACCGTCGCCGCCGAAGGTGGCCAGCTGCAGTTGAACGTGATGGAGCCGCTGATCGCCTACAAGATCTTCGACTCGATCCGCCTGCTCCAGCGCGCCATGGACATGCTGCGCGAGCACTGCATTGTCGGTATCACCGCCAACGAACAGCGCTGCCGTGAACTGGTCGAGCACTCGATCGGCCTGGTCACCGCCCTGAACCCGTACATCGGCTACGAAAACGCCACCCGTATCGCCCGCGTTGCCCTGGAAACCGGCCGCGGCGTACTGGAACTGGTGCGTGAAGAGAAGCTGCTGGACGACGCGATGCTCGACGACATCCTGCGTCCGGAAAACATGATCGCTCCACGTCTGGTTCCGCTGAAGGCGTAACTCAGGCCGCTGCAAACAGTCTCACCAGGTCGAGGGACTAGACACCTCTCAACCTTTCAAAGGCCCGAGCGCACGCTTCGGGCCTTTTTTTTTCGCCTCATGAATGCCGCGCCAGTCATGCCGTGCCGGTATAGGCACACAACTTGCTCCATAATGCCTCCCAGGCCCACGGGATGACCGAGCATGCTGCACAGCCACCTGACCACCCTCAACGCGGTTTCGCTGATCCTCAACCTGTTCCAGGAAGAAGGCTGCGAGGCGACGACGTTGCTCGCCGGCAGCGGCATAGGCCCGGCCGACCTGGGCCATAGCGATGCACGCATCACCACCCAGCAAGAGTTGCAGGTATGCGCCAATGCCGTGGCCCGGCGCGAGGAGATCGGCCTGGAACTGGGCCGGCGCATGCATGTGTCGTGCTACGGCATGCTCGGTTACGCCCTGCTCTCCAGTGCCACTTTGGGTGACGCTCTGCGCCTGGCGCTGCACTATCCGGCACTGCTGGGAACAGTCTTCAAGCTGCGCCTGGTCGACGATGGCCAGCGCGTCTGGTTCAGCGCCAGCGAATACCATGACAGCCCTGCCCTCGCCGCCTTCAATGCCGAGTTCTGCCTGGTGTCGCTGAAAGTGATCTGCGATGACCTGCTCGGCCGCACGCTGCCGCTGCTCGGCGCCCGCTTCGAGCACACCCGGCCCGGCTACCACAACCTGTACACCGGCGCCTTCCAGTGCCCACTGGCTTTCGACGCCGAGGACAACGCCTTTGCCTTCGAACGGCGCTGGCTGGACATGCCATTGCCGCTGGCCGACCCGATCACCCACAAGGCCATGAGCGAGCGCTGCCGGCGGCTGAACCTGGAGTTCACCGGGCGCCAGGCCTGGCTTGGGCGGATCCGCCAGCTCTTGCTGCAACAACTGGATGCGGCACCGGGCCTGGAGGGGCTGGCGCGGCAGATGAACTGTTCCTCGCGCACCTTGCGCCGGCATCTGCAGGCACTGGGCTGCAGTTATCAACAACTGCTCGATGAACTGCGCTTCGATCGCGCCAAGCAGTTGCTGGCCGATGAGCAGATGCCGATCTACCAGATTGCCGAGACCCTGGGGTTCAGCGAGACCGCGAGTTTCCGCCATGCATTCCAGCGTTGGAGCGGTGTCGCACCCAGCCACTTCCGCGGCTGACTTGCAGTGGCCAATGAGCTTGGCCACATCGATCCCCTTTTGGCCGTTTGCGTCGTTCTCCGCCACCGGGTCTCCCGTTAAAAATGGGCCCACGCCAGTAACCCGGAGAACAACAAATGCTGACGATCTATTCCGATGATCACCGCCTGCACCATGGCCGCTGCGAGCTGATCGACGGCAAGCTGATGCCTTGCTTCGAAATGCCCTCCCGCGCCGACCACGTCCTTGAACAAGTGAAAAAGCGCAACCTGGGCGACGTCCAGGGCCCAACCGATTTCGGCCGTGCGCCGTTGCAGCGCATCCACAGCGCCGACTATCTCGACTTCTTCCAAGGTGCCTGGGCACGCTGGGCCGCGCTCGGTCACGACGGCGACCTGCTGCCCTTCACCTGGCCGGCGCGCACCCTGCGCCAGGTCAAGCCAACCGGCCTGCATGGCGAACTGGGCTACTACAGTTTCGACGCCGGCGCGCCGATTACCGCGGGCACCTGGCAGGCTGCCTACAGCGCTGCGCAGGTCGCCCTGACCGCCCAGGCTGCCATCCAGCAAGGCGCTCACTCGGCCTTCGCCCTGTGCCGCCCACCAGGGCACCACTCCGCCGCAGAGGTCATGGGTGGCTATTGTTACCTGAACAATGCCGCGATCGCCGCCCAGGCCTTCCTCGACCAGGGCCGCGCCAAGGTGGCCATCCTCGACGTCGACTACCACCACGGCAACGGCACCCAGGACATCTTCTACCAGCGCAACGATGTGTTCTTCGCCTCGATTCATGGCGATCCACAAGATGAATTCCCGTTCTTCCTCGGCTATGCCGACGAAACCGGTGAAGGCGCAGGCGTTGGCTGCAACATCAACTACCCGCTGCCCGCCGGCAGTGACTGGGCGGCCTGGAGCGCTGCACTGGAAGACGCCTGCCAACGCATTGCTGCCTATGATGCCGACGTGCTGGTGGTCTCTCTGGGCGTAGACACCTTCAAGGACGATCCGATCTCGCAGTTCAAGCTGGACAGTCCGGACTATCTGGAAATGGGCAAGCGCATTGCCCAGCTCGGCAAGCCCACCCTGTTCGTGATGGAGGGTGGCTACGCTGTGGAAGAAATCGGTATCAACGCAGTCAATGTGCTGGAAGGCTTCCAGCGCGCCCAGCCAGGAGCCTGATCATGGTCCGACTCAAGCGTCTGCTCGCCCCGTTCATCGCTGCCACCCTGTTCACCGGTGCCCTGCACGCTCAAGCCGAGCAGCGCACCCTGCGTGTGTTTAACTGGTTCGATTACATCACCCCGCAGACCTTGAGCGACTTCCAGAAGGACAGTGGCACCAAGCTGATCTACGACATCTTCGACACCAATGAAGCGCTCGAGGCCAAGCTGCTCACCGGCAACTCCGGCTACGACGTGGTCGTACCGTCCAACGTGTTCCTCGCCAAGCAGATCGAAGCCGGGGTATTCCAGCCGCTGGACCGCAGCAAGCTGCCCAACTGGCAACACCTGGACCCGGCGCTGATGAAGCTGATCGAAGCCAACGACCCGGGCAACAAGTTCGCCGTGCCGTACATGTATGGCACCATCCTGATCGGCTTCAACCCGGACAAGGTCAAGGCCGTGCTCGGTGACCAGGCCCCGGTCGACAGCTGGGACCTGATCTTCAAGGAAGAGAACATCGCCAAGCTGAAACAGTGTGGCGTCGCGCTGCTCGACTCGCCGTCGGAGATCTTGCCGCTGGCCCTGCAGTACCTGGGCTTGCCACCCAACAGTGACAAGCCGGACGACTACAAGAAGGCCGAAGCGCTGTTGCTGAAGATCCGCCCGTCTATCACCTACTTCCATTCCTCGAAGTACATGGCCGACATCGCCAACGGTGATATCTGCGTGGCGGTGGGCTACAGCGGCAGCTTCTCGCAAGCCGCCAACCGCGCGAAGGAAGCGAAGAATGGTGTGGTGGTGGACATGCGCCTGCCCAAGGAAGGTGCACCGATCTGGTTCGACATGCTGGCAATCCCGAAGAATGCGGCGAACCCGGAGGATGCCCACGCGTTCATCAACTACCTGCTGCGGCCTGAGGTGATCGCGCCGATCAGTGATTTTGTCGGCTATCCGAACCCGAACAAGGATGCCACCGACAAGGTCAGCCCGGCGATTCGCAACAACCCGAACCTGTACCCGACGGCCGAGGCAATGGCCAAGCTGTACACCCTGAAACCGTTGACGCGTGAGGCCGAACGGGCGCGGACTCGGGCCTGGACGCGGATCAAATCCGGAACCTGATGTAGAGCAGGGGCTGCTTTGCAGCCCCATTCACTTTCTCCAGGCTTTGCGCAAACGCATCAAGGATTCGGCAATCTCCCCTTCAGGCACCGCCGCAAACCCCAGCACCAGCCCTGCCCGCTTATCCACAGGCACCTCGCTCTCTTCCAGCCAGTAACTGCTCAACGGGTTCACCTCCACACCCACCGCCTCAGCCGTTGCCACCAACGCCTGCTCCCGCGCAACGTTATCCACATCCACCTTCACATGCAGCCCGGCCGCCACCTCAGGCATCGCACCAAGCCCGGGCACATCCACCGGCCATCCGGCCTTGAGCACATTGCGCCGGCTCAGCGCCGCCTTGCGCATGCGTCGGATGTGCCGCTGGAAATGCCCTTGAGCCATGAATTCGGCCATCACGCACTGGGTGCCCACCTCGGAATGCCGCACCGCCAGTGCCCGGCCCTGGCTGAACGCCTGCACCAGCCGTGGCGGCAGCACCAGATAGCCCAGGCGCAACGCCGGGAAGGCGATCTTGCCGAAAGTGCCGACATACAACACCCGCCCCTGGCGGTCGAGCGTTGCCAGCGGGGTCAAGGGCGCGCCGCTGTAGCGGTACTCGCCGTCGTAGTCATCCTCGATGATCCAGCCATCGTTGCGCTCGGCCCAGGCCAGCAAGGCCAGGCGCCGGGGCAGGCTCATGGTCACGCCGGTCGGGTACTGGTGCGCCGGGGTGACATAAGCTAGCCGACAACCCGCCAGCTGCTCCAGGCGCTGGCAATCCAGGCCATCCTCGTCCACCGGCACACCGGTCACCTTGGCGCCGGCCACGGCGAAGGTATGCCCGGCGGCTCGATATCCCGGGTTTTCCACAGCCACGCCGTCGCCCGGTTGCAACAGCAACTGTGCACAAAGGCTGATGGCCTGTTGCGCACCACTGGTGATCACAATTTGTTCAGCCGCACAGGAGAGGCCGCGCGAACGGCGCAAGTAGGCGGCTATCAGCTCGCGAAGTATCGGTTCACCTGCGGGGTCGCCATAACCCAGCTTCGCAGGGGACGGATTACGCCAGAAACCCGCCTGCAGCTTGGCCCACACGTCAAACGGGAACAAATCGAACGCCGGAATTCCGACGCGAAATGCCCTGGGCGCGCCGCTTTTTGGCGGTGGAAGGTGGTTATTTTTCAGCCGCTCCAACGGCTCACTGGAAAGCTGGTTGCTGGATAAATCTTCAGTATCACTGAGGCAAAATGTGGATAAGTCTGTTGGTAACCCTAGGGATAACCCTGTGGATAGTTGTGTGGATAGTTTTGGCAGGCGATTTACATAAGTGCCATCCCCTACCCGGCTTTCGATGTAGCCCTCGGCATACAACTGGTCATAGGCACGTACCACGCTGTTGCGTGACAGCGCCAGCACCCTCGCCAGGTCACGCGTGGCCGGCAACCGGGTACCGCTGCTCAGGCGGCCATCCAGCACCCGTGCACGCAAGGCCTGGTAAAGCTGATGGCTGAGCCCGCGACGGCGATCGAGAACGATACCGGCAGGATCGAAAGGCAATACGAGGGGACGTTCACTCATGGCATTGGACCTATCAAAACAGCCATTAATGGCTCTTACGCAGAACCAATAGCCTGCCTAGGATGGAGCCATTCGACAAGGACCCGCGCATGTACAACAGCAAACCCCATCAGGAACATGACCTTGAGCGCTTGCACCAGCACATGCGCGACACCCGCCTGGCGGTGTTGGTCAGCCACGGCGAACAGGGCCTGCTGGCCACGCACCTGCCAGTGTTGCTCGACACCGACGAGGGCGGCTTCGGCACCGTCTACGCCCACCTGGCGCGAGCTAACCGCCAGTGGCAGGACCTGGAGCAAGGCGCCGAAGCACTACTGGTGTTCCCAGGTGCCGACGCCTACGTAAGCCCCAGCTATTACCCGAGCAAGGCCGAAAACCCCAAGGTGGTGCCGACCTGGAACTACCTTGCCGTGCATGCTTACGGCACTGCCGAAGTGATCCACGAAGCCGCGCCGCTGCTGCAGATTGTCAGCCGCCTGACCGACCGTCACGAACAGGGCCGCAGCGCACCCTGGAAAGTCGCCGACGCCCCCACCGACTACCTCGATGGCATGCTCCGCGCCATCGTCGGCATTCGCCTGCCGATTGCCCGCCTGCAAGGCGCGCGCAAGCTCAGCCAGAACCGCTCGGCCGAGGATATCGCCGGCGTGCGCGAAGGCCTGGGTGCCAGCCCGGATTACCAGGACAATCAACTTGCGGCGCACATGCGCCAACTCTGAAGGAAAAGCCCATGCCCAGCGTTACCCTGCGCCCTGTCGGCGCTCAAGACCACGCCGCCTGGCTCGCCCTGTGGCAAGCCTACCTGCGCTTCTACCAGACCGAACTGACCGAAGCGGTAAGCCTCAGCACCTGGCAACGGCTGCTCGACCCGAACGAACCGACCCATTCGACCCTGGCCTGGGTCGATGGCAAGGCCGTGGGCATGGTCAACTTCATCTACCATCGTTCCAACTGGAGCATCGAGAACGCCTGCTACCTGCAGGACCTCTACGTCGACAGCAGCCAGCGCGGCCTGGGCATCGGCCGCCAGCTGATCGAGCACGTGTACGCCACGGCCAAGGCCGCTGGCTGCATCAAGGTGCACTGGCTGACCCATGAAACCAATGCCACCGCCATCAGCCTGTACGAACAGGTTGCCGAGCGCCCGGGCTTCATCCAATTCCGCAAAGGGTTGTAGGCCACATGACTGACGCACTGAACTGGAAACCCGCCGCAGCGCCCAAGGCCGAGCCCATCGACGGCCGCTTCATCCGCCTGGAGAAACTCGACCCGGCGCGTCACGGCGACGACCTCTGGGCCGCCCTGCAAGGGCCCGATTCCGACCCACAGCTGTGGGCCTACCTGCCCTACGGCCCGTTCACCGAGCGTGCTGCCTTCGACCGCTGGCTGCAAGGTAACGCCGCCGGCCACGACCCGCTGTATTACACCGTGATCGACCGGGCCAGCGGCCAGGCCCAGGGCGTGCTCAGCCTGATGTCGATCGTGCCCGACCATGGCCGTATCGAGATCGGCCACGTCGCCTTCGGCGCCCCCATGCAGCGCACGCCCAAGAGCACCGAGGCCGTCTACTTGCTGGGCAAATTGAGCTTCGAGCTGGGCAACCGGAGGCTGGAGTGGAAGTGCAACAACGCCAACGCCCGCTCCAAGCGTGCAGCGGAGCGGTTCGGCTTCGTTTTCGAAGGGGTGTTCCGCAAGCACCTGGTGGTGAAGGACCACAACCGCGATACGGCGTGGTACTCGATTACCGATGATGAGTGGCCGCAGGTGGCAGCGGGGTTTGAGCGGTGGTTGAGTGAGGCGAACCAACAGCCGGAGGGCCAGGTAGAGACTCTGGAGGCCTGCCGCAAAAGCTGAGAGATTTATCGAGGCAGCCGGCCTCTTCGCGGGCAAGCCCGCTCCCACAGGTACTGCGCTGCTCTCAAGCTGTGCGCGGTACCAGTGGGAGCGGGCTTGCCCGCGAAAGGGCCGGTAAATCCAGCACAAAAAAAGGGGAGCACCCGCTCCCCAGAGGTAAACCGCTTGTAGATGAAGGCTTATCTCAACCTTCGATCTCGATCAGGATCTCGCCTGGCGTCACGCGATCGCCCTTGGCCACGTGGATGGCCACGACCTTGCCGGCGATGGCCGCCTGCACTTCGGTCTCCATCTTCATCGCCTCGGTGATCAGCACGGCCTGGCCGGCCTTGACCACGTCACCTTCCTTGACCAGCACATCGACGATGTTGCCGGGCATGGTGGTGCTGACATGGCCCGGTGCACTGGCCTGCTTGCGTTTGCTGCCGCCACCGCCGACAAACTCGTTGAGTGGCTCGAACACCACTTCTTCCGGCATGCCGTCGATCGACAGGTAGAAGTGACGCTTGCCTTCGGCCTTGACGCCGACACCGGTGATGTCGACACGGTAGGTTTCGCCGTGCACGTCGATGACGAACTCGGTCGGTACACCCTCGCCACTGTGGGAGGCCACTGCACCGGCTTCAGGAATCGGCAGCAGGGCTTCTGGGGTCAGGGTGCCGGCTTCACGTTCCTCGAGGAACTTGCGGCCAATGTCCGGGAACATGGCGAAGGTCAGCACGTCTTCTTCGCAACGGGCCAGGGCACCGATGTCGCCACGCAACTTGGCCATCTCTGGTTTGAGCAGGTCGGCCGGGCGTACGTCGATCACTTCTTCGTTACCGATCGCCTGGCGGCGCAACTGCTCGTTGATCACGCCCGGCGCCTTGCCGTAACCGCCTTGCAGGTACAGCTTCACCTCGTTGGTGATGGTCTTGTAGCGCTCACCGGCCAGCACGTTGAAGAACGCCTGGGTACCGACGATCTGCGAGGTAGGCGTCACCAGCGGCGGGAAGCCGAGGTCCTCACGTACACGCGGGATTTCTGCCAGCACTTCGTTCATGCGGCTCAGCGCGCCCTGCTCCTTGAGCTGGTTGGCCAGGTTGGAAATCATCCCGCCCGGGACCTGGTTGACCTGCACGCGGGTGTCCACGGCGGTGAACTCGCTCTCGAACTGGTGGTACTTCTTGCGCACGGCGTAGAAGTACAAGCCGATTTCCTGCAGCAGTTCCAGGTCCAGGCCGGTGTCAAACTCGCTGCCCTTGAGCGCGGCGACCATCGACTCGGTACCTGGGTGGCTGGTACCCCAGGCGAAGCTGGAGATCGCGGTGTCGATGTGGTCGGCACCGTTTTCCACGGCCTTGAGCTGGCACATGGCGGCCAGGCCGGCGGTGTCGTGAGAATGGATGAACACCGGTAGCGACTGCTCGGCCTTCAGCGCCCGCACCAGCTCACCGGTAGCGAACGGCGTCAGCAGGCCGGCCATGTCCTTGATCGCAACCGAGTCGCATCCCATGGCTTCCATTTGCTTGGCCTGGGCGACGAAGGCGTCGATGGTGTGCACGGGGCTGACGGTGTAGGCGATGGTGCCTTGGGCGTGCTTGCCGGCAGCCTTCACCGCTTCGATGGCGACACGCAGGTTACGCACGTCGTTCATGGCGTCGAAGATGCGGAACACGTCGATGCCGTTGACCGCAGCCTTGGCGACGAAGGCCTTGACCACGTCGTCGCTGTAGTGGCGGTAGCCCAGCAGGTTCTGGCCGCGCAGCAGCATTTGCAGACGGGTGTTGGGCAGCGCCGCACGCAGTTTGCGCAGGCGCTCCCACGGGTCTTCCTTGAGGAAGCGCACGCAGGCGTCGAAGGTGGCGCCACCCCAGACTTCCAGCGACCAGTAGCCGACCTTGTCGAGCTTTTCGCAGATCGGCAGCATGTCTTCGGTACGCATGCGGGTAGCCAGCAGGGACTGGTGGGCGTCGCGCAGGATCGTGTCGGTTACGTGAATTTTCTTGGACATTATGGGTTTCCTCACAGGCCTGCGTGGGCGGCGATGGCGGCGGCGATGGCCAGGGCCAGCTCTTCGGGTTTGCGCTTGATCGAGTAGTTGGTCAGTTCCGGGTGGCTTTCGACGAAGCTGGTATTGAACTGGCCGCTACGGAATTCCGGATTGCGCAGGATTTCCTGGTAGTACGCGGCCGTGGTCTTCACCCCTTGCACGCGCATGTCATCCAGGGCCCGCAGGCCGCGATCCATGGCTTCTTCCCAGGTCAACGCCCAGACCACCAGCTTCAGGCACATGGAGTCGTAGAACGGCGGAATGGTGTAACCGGTGTAGATCGCCGTGTCAGTACGCACGCCTGGGCCGCCGGGGGCGTAGTAACGGGTGATCTTGCCGAAGCTGGGCAGGAAGTTGTTCTTCGGGTCTTCGGCGTTGATACGGAACTGCAACGCGTAGCCACGGTGCTGGATATCTTCCTGTTTCACCGACAGCGGCAGGCCCGACGCGATGCGGATCTGCTCGCGGACGATGTCGATACCGGTGATTTCCTCGGTGATGGTGTGTTCCACCTGCACCCGGGTGTTCATCTCCATGAAGTACACCTCGCCATCGGCGAGCAGGAACTCCACGGTACCGGCGTTCTCGTAGTTCACCGCCTTGGCCGCACGCACCGCCAGGTCGCCAATGTAGGCGCGCTGCTCCGGGGTAAGCTGTGGGCTCGGGGCGATTTCGATGAGCTTCTGGTTGCGGCGCTGGATCGAGCAGTCACGCTCGAACAGGTGCACGACGTTGCCGAAGCTGTCACCGAGGATCTGCGCCTCGATGTGCTTGGGGTTGACGATGCACTTTTCCAGGAACACTTCAGCCGAGCCGAAGGCTTTGGTGGCTTCGGAGATTACCCGTGGGAAGTTCTGTTCCAGCTCTTCACGGCTGTTGCAGCGGCGGATACCCCGGCCGCCACCACCGGAAGTGGCCTTGAGCATCACCGGATAACCGATACGCTCGCCTTCGCTCAGGGCTTCATGAATATCGGCGACGTTGCCTTCGGTACCGGGAGTGACCGGCACACCGGCCTGGATCATGGTGCGACGCGCTTCGGTCTTGTCGCCCATGCGGCGGATGACGTCGGCGGCCGGGCCGATGAACTTGATCCCGCGTTCGGCGCAGATCTCTGCCAGTTCGGCGTTTTCCGAAAGGAAACCGTAACCCGGGTGCAGGGCATCACAGCCGGTTTCCACAGCAAGGTTGACCAGCTTGCGCGGGTTCAGGTAACCGGCCAGTGGCTCGGCACCAATGCTGTGAGCCTCGTCGGCGCGCTTGACGTGCAAGGCGTGACGGTCGGCATCGGAATAGATCGCGACAGAGCGAATGCCCATTTCGGCGCAGGCACGCACGATCCGAACTGCGATTTCACCCCGGTTGGCGATCAGGATTTTTTTTATCACTGGATTCTTCCCAAAGCCCGTAGGAACAGACGATCCGGTTGTACCGGTCGGCGCGTGACCAGAGGTTGCTGGCCAGTCGCACATTCACCCTAGCGCTGAAGGTCGATAAACAAAAATCAATATTTGTTAGGGCCTGTATTAGCAAAAGCTTATAGTTCGGTAACAAGGTATTGCCGAAGAGCCGATAAAAATGCGTAAGTCCTTGATGCGTATGACATTACGTCAATTGCAGATCTTCAACGAGGTGTGCGATTTGCGCTCGTACAGCCGCGCGGCCGAGGAGATGGCACTGACGCAACCCGCCGTTAGTCTACAGATCCGCCAGCTCGAAGAGCTGGTCGGCCAGCCGCTGTTCGAGTACGTCGGCAAGAAGCTCTACCTGACCGAAGCCGCCGAAGCACTGCAACGGGCCAGCCGCGACATCTTCGGGCGCCTGGAAAGCCTCGACATGCAGCTGTCGGACATGCAGGGCTCACTGCAGGGGCAACTGAAACTGGCGATCGAGTCCAGCGCCAAGTACTTCGTGCCACACCTGTTCGCCGCCTTCAAGCAGCGTCACCCGGAGGTCAACCTGACCCTCACGGTGGTCAACCGCGCCCAGGCAATCCGCCGGCTTTCCGATAACCGCGACGACCTGATCATCATGTCGATGGTGCCGCAGGACATGGGCCTGGAGTTTCTGCCGTTTCTCAACAACCCGATCATTGCCGTGGCCCCACCGGAACACCCGCTGTGCAAGCTCGAACAACTGCGCCTGCAGGACCTGGAGCCTCATACCCTGCTGGTCCGCGAGCAGGGTTCAGGCACGCGCAAGGCCTGCGAGGAATACTTCAAGGACAAGCGCGTGCACTTTACCCAGACGCTGGAGGTCGCTTCTGCCGATGCCCAGCGCGAATGCGTGATCGCCGGCCTGGGCATTGCCCTGCTGACCCGCCATGCCGTCAACCTGGAGCTGGCCACGGGTGTTCTCAGGGAGCTGCCGGTGGAAGAGTTACCGCTGTACCGCAGCTGGTGCGTAGTGCAGGCCAAAGCCAAGCGGCAATCGCCGGTGGCCTTGGCCTTTTTGGCGTTCATCCGCAGCGAACGTGCGCTGATCAGCGCACTGGTTGAGCGGTTTTCGGGGAAGATGCCGACGAAGCCTGCCACACCGTGAGCGCCTGCAGCTCAGGGTAGTCGACGAGGTCGCGGAGCAGTTGACGTTGGTCGCAATAGCTCTCGATCGCGCGGCGGTACTCCATGCGGCGCTGATCCTTTTCCTGCTGCTTGCGAGCCTTGGCGCTGGGTTGGTACGTACCTTCGAAGTCACGAGCCATTGCCTGTCTCCCAGATAGGATGCGGGAGTTTCAGACTGGCCTTGAGGGTTTACGGTTTGGCTGTGGATTGGTGACAAAACCGTGAAATTTGACAGCCTGCAGCGACCTCAGTCGTCGGTAGCCTTGATCGACTTGGGCGACAAACGCAGGCTACGCAAGCTGCGTTTTACGCTCTTGAGGTGATTGACCAGGCTCGGCCCACGGGCCATGGCCACGCCCATGGCC
>NZ_VZII01000037.1 GCF_009391885.1 Pseudomonas sp. MN1F
CACGCTGGGGCACATCAGCCCAGAGGCCTTCGAGGCCAGGATGTGTGCTTAAACCCGTGTCCACGGCTGCTGGGCAAGATCACCCTTGGCCATTTCCTGCATCTCAATCGCTAGCCCCGACTGTGCACAGACCGACATCAGGCGCGTGGTAAAGTACCGCTACGACGAACACGGCCAGCTGACCACGGTGATCAACCGCAACGGCGACACCGTGCGCAGCTTCAGCTTCATCACATCGTAATTTCCAACTCAACGGACGTCAGAATGATTGCCTTGAGGAAACAGATGAAGGAGCTGGGGGTCGATATCAATAACAGGAAAAACGGCATCTGGTTACCAAATACAGAGTCTGCAAGGTCCCCGGCACACTTGCAACGCCACACAAGGGCGCCGGCATACATGGTAATGCCTACAAACAACACGTGTATGGTACGCTGGCAGGCAAGACAACCAAGAAAAAGTTCTTGAATGGACGTGCCGAACTCAAAGAGCAGTTAAGTGGCGGTAAAACATTTGCTGTTAGGAGGTAGTTGTGATTCCAGATAAATTTACGGCCTTATTCGAAAAATTACAGTCTAAGCTTGAAATGGACCCTCCCGACGTCGCGGGTGCGCAGCGCATCAAAAATGAAGATGTGAAATGGTCGAAGGGGCCTAGTTTTTCAATATTACCCTATGGGTTGGAGTTGGCTGGAGTGACTCCTTCACCTATCCTGGGAAATGAGCCAAAAAGCAAAAAAAACTGCTTTAAATTTTATTGTAACGAGGCGGGGGAGATCTATAGGTCAGATATATATGGTGTGAGCTCGACAATAATAGAGACTGAAATATGTCAGGTGGAGGGTCAATTGAGGTCTTCAGTTCGATTTGACGACGATGGAAAGGCAGTTCGCGCTTCTGGTGTTGTTTTTGAAAGCGGAAAACCATATATATCATGCCGTCTAGAGGATGATGGTGAGTACTGGTGCTATGAGTATAAGTGTGAGGGGCAACAAGTGGCTTCAATGATTGTTTATGCCTCTAATAGCGTGCCTGGTACCGAGATATTTGTAGAGCGGGATGGTGAGGTTTTGATTGGTCTGTATTTCTCTAGTAAAGAATCAAAGATTTACGTTTATAGGGTTTAATTGAGGCTCGAATGAGCCGATGTGGTGGATCTTCATTTTAGATGCTTATAAGGTGTATCTCTCCAAGGTCGCGATTGCGGTGTACAAGATGAGCTTTGAATAAATGTTTGTCTAGGTTCAACAGGGTTCACCTCTGGCTAGGCGTGAATTTTTCCGAAGAGGAAGAATATCTGAAATACTTTGAAATCGACTACTCAGGCGACTATGAGGTTGACGACCCTCAATACCCGGTCTGTCAGTTCTGTACCGATGTCGGCGAACGCTGGTACGACGAGGATTTCATTGGCATCATCCCACGCAAACCCACACTGGTTGATATCGACGCCATGCTGGGTGACTCCGCAATCGACAGAAGCGAATGGAACAGGGTCAAAGCCATTTGCTTGAGTCTTGGCATTGTGAAGATGAATGCAATGTTCTGGTATTCTGATGGCAGCTTGGTGATCCCGACACCGCTCAAAGAACATTATAACGGCCTGCGCTATGTTGGCTTGTTCGAAGGCGAATGATGGCCATGGAGTCGGAGTGGTCAAAGCGCAAGTAACCTGAATGGAAATGGACTTTCAAATGCCCGCAAGGACGACAAAACGCAAGAAAATGCCACCGCATCCCGGCGCTGAGGTCCACGACCACCTCGTGGAAATGGATTTCTGGGTAAAGTGTGCCTACCTGTTCACGCCGGCGTTCCTGGCGCTTTTGGGTGGCCTACGTGCCGCGATGATCGCCATCTTCATCTACCCCGTGATCAGCATCATCTACTTCATCATCCGCCACCGTTACCTGAAAAGCGTGCCGCCTGAGAAGCTGGTCGATGTGGTGCCCTGGAGTTACATCTACGAAGGGCGAAGCCTGTCGATGATCATCCTGAACCTCTGCGTTCTGGCATGTGGATACGCGCTCTACAATCACTTTTTCTAAGGTGGTTCCACTACGCGGAACCACATTCGTTTGTACTCCCTCGCCACTCGCGCTTATCTGTCGCCAAGCACGACCTGCCTTCCCCGTCGTGATCTCAAAGCGAACAACAAGAACGGGCCCCACCCGCGCGAGGAGATTCCCCATGCAGCAACACCAGCACATCCTGGCCTGGCTCAACGACGTGGCCAGCGACCTGCACGCCATCCGCCACGATATCCACGCTCACCCTGAACTCGGTTTCCAAGAAAGCCGCACTTCGGCCCTGGTCGCCACGCTGCTGCAGCAGTGGGGCTACGAGGTGCACACCGGCATCGGCAAGACCGGTGTGGTCGGGGTGCTGCGCAACGGCAGCAGCCCGCGCAAGCTGGGCCTGCGCGCCGACATGGACGCGTTGCCGATCCATGAGGCTACCGGCGCCGCCTACAGCAGCCGCCACCAGGGCTGCATGCACGCCTGTGGCCATGACGGCCACACCACCATGCTGCTGGGCGCAGCGCGTTACCTTGCCGCTACACGGCAGTTCGACGGCACGTTGACGCTGATCTTCCAGCCGGCCGAGGAGGGCCAGGGTGGGGCCGAGGCGATGCTCGCCGACGGGCTGCTGGAGCGCTTCCCTTGTGATGCACTGTTCGGCATGCACAACATGCCGGGGCTGCCGGCAGGGCACCTTGGCTTGCGCGAGGGGCCGATGATGGCCTCGCAGGACCTGCTCACCGTCACCCTCGAGGGCGTTGGCGGGCATGGCTCGATGCCGCACCTGACGGTCGACCCGTTGGTGGCGGCGGCCAGTGTGGTGATGGCGCTGCAGACGGTGGTGGCGCGTAACATCGATGCCCAGGAGGCGGCGGTGGTCACGGTCGGCGCGCTGCAGGCGGGCGAGGCGGCCAACGTGATTCCGCAGCAGGCGCTGCTGCGCCTGAGCCTGCGGGCGCTGGATGCCCAGGTGCGGGCGCAGACTCTGGAGCGGGTGCGGGCGATCATCGTCAGCCAGGCCGAGAGCTTTGGCTGCACGGCCAGCATCGAGCACCGGCCAGCGTACCCGGTGCTGGTCAACCACGCCGCGGAGAACGCCTTTGCCCAGCAGGTCGGCGAAGCGCTGCTGGGCGCCGACAAGGTCGATGGCAACACCCGCAAGCTGATGGGCAGCGAGGATTTTGCCTGGATGCTGCAGCGCTGCCCGGGCGCCTACCTGTTCATCGGCAACGGTGTGCAGCGGCCGATGGTGCACAACCCGGCCTATGACTTCAACGATGACATCTTGCTGACCGGCGCTGCCTACTGGGGCGCGCTGACCGAGAGCTGGCTCAAGCCGGCCTGATCGACCCTGTATTGACGACTGCCGCTGGCACCCGGGTGCGGCTGCGCCTGGGCGATCACTTGAACAGAAGATGGAGTGTTCCGCATGCAGATTTCCAATACAGGCGCGTCGCGTACCCGGCAAGTGGTGGCGGCGGTCATCGGCAATGCGCTGGAGTGGTATGACTTTATCGTGTACGGCTTTCTGGCGAGCATCATCGCCCGCCAGTTCTTCCCTTCGGACGACGAATACAGCTCGTTGCTGATGGCCCTGGCCACCTTCGGCGTGGGCTTTTTCATGCGCCCGGTGGGTGGGGTGCTGCTGGGTGTGTACTCGGACCGCAAGGGGCGCAAGGCGGCGATGCAGCTGATCATCCGCCTGATGACGGTGTCGATCGCGATGATCGCGTTTGCCCCCGGCTACCTCGCCATTAGCATGGGCGCGCCGCTGCTGATCGTGGTCGCGCGCATGCTGCAGGGCTTTGCCACCGGCGGCGAGTACGCCAGTGCCACGGCGTTTCTGGTGGAGAGCGCACCGGCCAACCGCAAGGGGCTGTATGGCTCGTGGCAGCTGGTGGGGCAGTGCCTGGCGGTGTTTTCCGGGGCGGCGATGGTCGCGCTGGTCACCCACCTGTGCACGCCCGAGACGCTGGACAGCTGGGGCTGGCGGATTCCGTTCGTGCTCGGCTTGCTGATCGGCCCGGTGGGGCTGTGGATTCGCAAGCACATGGAAGAGCCCGAGGAGTTTCTGCAAGCACGAGAGCAGGCCAAGGGGCAGGCGCCGGGCCTATGGCAGGTGCTGCGTGAGCACCGCCGCAGCCTGCTGGTGTCGATGGGCCTGGCCTGTGGCGCGACGGTGTCGTTCTACGTGGTACTGGTGAACATGCCGACCTTCGCCCACAAGAACCTCGGCCTGCCGCTGGACCAGGTGCTGCTGGTGCAGATGCTCGCCGTGGGCCTGATGACCGTGGTGATTCCGCTGTCTGGCGCGCTGTCGGACCGGCTCGGCCGGCGCCCGGTGCTGATGGCCTTCACCCTGGCGTTCTTCGTCATGGTCTACCCGCTGTATGTGTGGGTGGCCGCAGCGCCTTCGATCGAGCGCCTGCTGGTGATGCAGCTGCTGCTGTGCACGGCCATCGGCGGTTTCTTCGGCCCGGCGCCGACCGCGCTGGCCGAGCAGTTCCCGGTCGAGGTGCGTTCCACCGGCGTATCGGTGGCCTACAACGTGGCGGTGATGGTGTTCGGCGGCTTCGCTCCGCTGATCGTCACCTGGCTGAGCAAGGTGCTCGGCACCCCGGTGGCACCGTCGTTCTACGTGCTGTTCGCCTGCCTGCTGACCCTGCTTGGCACCTATTGCCTGAAAGAAGCGCCGCGCGCCAGCAAGGCCGTCGCCTACAACCTTGGAGTGAAACCGTGAACGCGTTAGCTATCGACCCGATCGTCGCCCTCGACGCCGAGGCCCTGTCCCGGGCCATCCATGCCCGCCAGGTGGCGTGCCGCGAGGTGATGCAGGCTTACCTGGGCCATATCGAGCGCTGCAACCCGCAGGTCAATGCGCTGGTGTCGCTGCGCGCCACTGAAGACCTGCTGGCCGAGGCCGATGCCTGCGACCGCGAACTGGCGCGCGGCCAGTCCCGTGGCTGGATGCACGGCATGCCCCAGGCGATCAAGGACCTGGCCGCCACGGCCGGGCTGCGCACCACCCTGGGTTCGCCGTTGTTCGCCGGGCAGGTGCCAGCACACGACGCCATCAGCGTGGCGCGGGTACGGGCCAGTGGGGCGATCATTATCGGCAAGAGCAACGTACCGGAATTCGGCCTGGGCTCGCAGAGCTACAACACGCTGTTCGGCACCACCACCAATGCCTACGACCACAGCCGCGTGGCCGGCGGCAGCAGCGGTGGCGCGGCGGCGGCACTGGCCATGCGCCTGCTGCCGGTGGCCGATGGCAGCGACATGATGGGGTCGCTGCGCAACCCGGCGGCGTTCAACAACGTGTTCGGCCTGCGCCCGTCGCTGGGGCGGGTGCCTTATGGGCCGACGCCGGAGCTGTTCATGCAGCAGCTGGCCACCGAGGGACCGATGGGGCGCAGCGTCACCGATGTGGCCCGCTTGCTGACGGTGCAGGCCGGGCATGATGCGCGGGTGCCGTTGTCGCTCAATGACGGCGGGCGGGATTTTGCGGCCGGGCTGCAGCGAGATTTCAAAGGCGCACGGATCGGCTGGCTGGGTGACTACGACGGCTACCTGCCGATGGAGGACGGCGTGCTGGGCCTGTGCGAAGCGGCCCTGGCCGATTTCGCCGAGCTCGGCTGCGAAGTGGAGGCTTGCCAGCCTGCGTTCGATCAGGCGCGGTTGTGGCAATGCTGGCTGACTCACCGCCACTTCCTGGTGCACGGCAACCTGGCGGCGGCCTATGCCGACCCAGGCAAGCGGGCGCTACTCAAACCCGAGGCGCAATGGGAAGTGGAGGGTGGCCTGCAGCTCAGCGCCGCCGCCGTTTATCAGGCGTCGCTAGACCGCAGCGCGTGGTACCAGGCCCTGCACACACTGTTCGAGCGTTACGATTTCCTGCTGTTGCCCTCGGCCCAGGTGTTCCCTTTCGACGCAGCCGAGGCCTGGCCGAAGGTGGTCGGGGGGCGGCGCATGGACACCTATCACCGCTGGATGGAGGTGGTGGTCGGGCCGACCCTGGCAGGCCTGCCGAGCATGAGCGTGCCGGTCGGTTTCAATGCTGCGGGGCTGCCCACGGGCCTGCAGATCATAGGCCCGGCCCAGGCTGACCATGCCGTGCTGCAGCTGGCCTACGCCCATGAACAGCTGACCCGCTGGGTGGCGCGGCGACCACCGCCAAGCCTTCTGGCACGCTGAAGGGGCTGGCCCGGCCCGTATCTTGCTGGGCATGATGACCATCCACGCACAGACAGGGAGGTCGGATCCATGGGCACAGCGACAGACAGCGGCGGCGTGCGTTCGGTGGAGCGTGCGTTGGCCATCGTCGAATTGCTTGGCGAGCATCAGGCCCTGGGCCTGGAAGAGCTGCATTACCTCACCGGCCTGCCCAAGGCCACGGCCTCGCGCATGCTCGCCACCTTGCAGGAGCAGGGTTGGGTTTACCGCGGGCTCAGCGACCGGCGTTACCGCCTGTGTGCCCGCCGCCTGTTCGGCGACCGCCAGCAGCGCTTCAAGCGCCAGTTGGTAGAAAGCGCTGCGCCACTGCTGCTGGAGCTGAGCGAGCGCACCGGGCTGGTGGTGGACCTGTCGAGCTTCGACGGCGAGCGGCTGGAGGTGATGGAAAGTGCGATTCCGCGGGTGTTGCGCAAGCGTTATCCGAGCAACTGCCAGATCGTCGGCCAGCATGCCAGTTTGTTCCATTCGGCGATGGGCCGGGCGTGCCTGAAGGAGCTGGAGGTAGATGAGGTGCAGCGCCTGGCCCGGCATGAGCGGGGCGGCGGCGAAGAGCTGATGCGTGGCCTGGAAGGGGATGCGCTCAAGGGGTTCGGGCAGCGCACCGAGGGGTATTGGGAGTATCCGGTGCGTTTGCCGTTCCTGATCCGGGCGATTGCCTTGCCGGTGCGGGTACAGGGGCAACTGGCCGGGAGCATTGCCTTGCACTGGCCACTGGATCAGGCGCCGGTGGAACAGGTGATGAGCCTGCACCTGAACAGCCTGGCGGCGACTGTCGGGGAAGTGCAGCATGCGTTGGTGGGTTAGGGGTGTTTGGCGGTAGATGCTTGGTGGTTTCGAGATCGAGCGCCGCCACAAATTTCAAGGCATACACTTGCAATTACCTCCCCAAAGGCAACTCCCATGCTGGTCATCGAGCACCTGCACAAGTCGTTCCCCACCGCCCAAGGCCCGCTCCAGGTCCTGCGCGGCGTCGACCTGACCCTTGCACGCGGCAGCAGCCTGGCCCTGATGGGCGAATCCGGTAGCGGCAAAAGCACCTTGCTGCACCTGGTCGCCGGCCTCGACCGTGCCGACAGCGGGCGCATCCTGATCGACGGCGAACCCCTGCATGGCCACGGCGAATCTGCCCTGGCCCGTTGGCGGCGCGAGGGCATCGGCCTGGTGTTCCAGCAATACAACCTGATCAGCAGCCTCGACGTGGCGGCCAACCTGGCCTTCCAGGCGCGCCTGGCCAAGCGCCACGATCCGCAATGGCTAGCCTACCTGGCCGAGCACCTGGGCTTGGCGGCGTTAATGGATCGCTACCCGGAACAGCTGTCCGGCGGCCAGCAGCAACGGGTCGCCATCGGCCGGGCACTGGCCAGCCGGCCGGAGCTGTTACTCGCCGACGAACCCACCGGCAGCCTCGACGAAGCCAGCAGCGACGAGGTGCTGGCCTTGCTCCTGCAACTGGTCGGCGAGGCCGGCAGCAGCGTGCTGATGGTGACCCACAGCCCGCGCCTGGCCGCTTGCCTGCAACACCGCTGCGTGCTGCACCAGGGCCAGGTGCAAGGGGCATGAGCAACCTGCTGATTGCCCTGCAGGCGCTGGGCAGCCATTGGTGGCGCCACCGCTTGCAGTGCCTCAGCATCTTCACCGGCCTGTGGCTGGCCACGGCCTTGTGGACCGGCGTGCAGGCCCTCAACGCCCAGGCGCGCAGCGACTATGCCCAGGCCAGTGCCGTGCTGAGCGGAACGGCGCACCTGCAGATCGTCGCCCGCGATGGGCCGCGTTTCGACCAGGCGCTGTATGTGCAGCTGCGCAGGCAAGGCTGGCAAGTGACGCCCGTGCTGGAAGGGCGCTTGCGCCTGGCCGGCGAGCCAGCCGTTGCCGTCAGGCTGATCGGCATCGAGCCGTTGAGCCTGCTGCCGGGCATGGCCGTCGCGGGTGCCGACCCGGCAAGCTTCGACTTGCCGGCCTTCATCGGCAGCCCCGGGCAAGCCTGGGTCGGCCCGGATACCTTGCGCCAATTGGCGGGCAAGCGGCGCACGGTCGATGGCCAGGCGTTGCCGCCGCTGATGCTCGATGAACAGCTGGCCCCCGGCGTGATGCTGGTTGATGTCGGTGTGGCCCAGGCCTTGCTCGATGCGCCGGGGCAGCTGTCACGGCTGGTCAGCGACACCGACCAGCCGTTGCCGCAGACGCTCGCTGACCGTTTGAAGGTACAGCCAGCAGACGATGACACCGACCTGCAACGCCTGACCGCAAGCTTTCATCTGAACCTGACGGCCCTCGGCCTGCTGGCATTCGTGGTCGGGCTGTTCATCGCCCATGCGGCCATCGGCCTGGCGCTGGAGCAACGGCGCGGTCTGATGCGCACCTTGCGCGCGTGTGGTGTCAGCCTGAAGGTGTTGCTGGCGGCTTTGGCCCTGGAACTGGGTGTGTTCGCCGTGGCCGGTGGCCTGGCCGGTGTGGCGGCGGGTTACCTGCTGGCAGCGCTGTTGCTGCCCGATTTCGCTTCCAGCCTGCGCGGCCTGTATGGCGCCCAGGTCTCGGGGCACCTGCATCTGCCGTGGTACTGGTGGTTGATGGGCATAGGTGTGAGCCTGCTCGGTGCCTTGCTGGCCGGTATCGACAGCCTGTTGCGCGCAGCGCGGTTGCCGTTGCTGGCGTTGGCTCAACCTCAGGCTTGGCGTTTGGCACAGGTGCCCTGGTTGAAGCGCCAGGCGATGGCCGCCGCCGTGCTTGCGGTAGTTGCGCTGGGCTGCGGTTACGTCGGCAACAGCCTGCCCAGTGCCTTCACCCTGCTTGCCGCGCTGTTGCTGGCGGCCGCCTTGTCGTTGCCAGGCGTGCTGGCCCTGTTGCTCGCGGGGCTGGCGCGGCATACCCGGCGGCCGCTGGCGCAGTGGTTCGTCGCCGACAGCCGTCAGCAATTGCCGGCGCTGAGCCTGGCGCTGATGGCATTGCTACTGGCATTGGCCGCCAGCGTCGGCGTGGGCGGTATGACCGAAGGTTTCCGCCGCACTTTTGTCGGCTGGCTCGACCAGCGCCTGGCCGCGGACCTGTATGTCACACCCCGCGACGGCACTCAGGCGCTGCAGATCTACCAGCAGTTGCAGCATGACCCCGACGTCAACGCCGTGCTGCCAAGCTGGCGAGTGGAGTGGCGCCTGCAGCATTGGCCGGTGCAGGTGCAAGGGGTGATCGATCATCCGTTCTACCACAGCCATTGGCCACTGCTGGAGCAGGCTCCGCACGCCTGGGCGCAGGTGGCCAAAGGGCAGGGCGCCATGCTCAGCGAACAGTTGGCGCGGCGCCTTGGCGTGGGCATCGGCGATGAAGTTCAGCTGCCGGGCGAGCCGCCGCAGGGCATGCGGGTGGTGGGCATCCACGCTGACTATGGCAACCCGAAAGGGCATGTGCTGGTCAATGCCGGCTGGCTGCGCGAGCATGCGACGACGGCCAGCCTGAGTGGCTTGAGCTTGCTGATGCCACGCGGGCAGGTTGCGGTGGTGAAGGAGGATTTGCAAAAGCGCTACGGCCTGGACGACTCGCAACTGGTGGAACAGGCCAGCCTGAAAGCCTGGTCGACGCAGGTATTCAGCCGTACCTTCGCCGTCACCGCAGCCCTGAACAGCCTCACCCTGGGTGTCGCTGGCGTGGCGCTGTTCATCAGCCAGCTGACATTGGGCCAGCAGCGCCTGGGGCAGTTGGCACCGCTGTGGGCGCTGGGCGTGCCGCGCCGGTGGCTGGCCTGGCTGAGCCTGGGCCAGATGCTGATGCTCAGCGGGTTCACCGTGCTGCTGGCGATCCCCCTCGGGTTGCTGCTGGCATGGTGCCTGGTGGCGGTGGTGAACGTGCAGGCATTCGGCTGGCGGCTGCCTTGGCACGTGTTTGCCAGCCAACTCGCGCAACTGGCCGCGCTGGGTGTGCTGACCAGCCTGCTGGCCAGCGCCTGGCCCCTGTGGCAACTGGCGCGGCGCCAACCGGGCGAGCTGTTGCGGCGGTTCAGCGATGAGGGTTGAAACCTGGCTGTTGCTGGCCTGCCTGCTGCTGGCCGGGTGTGACGCGCCTGCGCCGCCAGCCAGGAGCTATGCCGGCCTCGGCGCCGAGGCGGCAGCGTTCAAGCAGGTTAGGCGCGACACTGCGCTGGTGTTCCCCCGCGACCACGGCGCCCACGATGGCTATCGCATCGAGTGGTGGTACGTCACCGCCAACCTGCGCGATGCCCAGGGCCGTGACTGGGGGGTGCAATGGACGCTGTTCCGCTCAGCCTTGCGCCCCGGCCCCGAGACCTACGGCTGGAACAGCCCCAACCTGTGGATGGGCCACGCCGCCCTGACCGACCCCGGCGGCCACCAGGTCAGCGAAACGCTGGCACGCGGCGGCATCGGCCAGGCCGGCGTCGAAACCGGGCCGTTCCGGGCGTGGATCAACGATTGGTCGCTGCAAGGCGATGACAGCATCCAGCGCTTGCAGATGCGCGCCAGCGGCCAGGGTTTTCGCTATGACCTGACCCTGGCCAGCGACAAGCCGCTGGTGCTGCACGGCGATCGGGGGTACAGCGAAAAGTCCGGCAAGGGCCAGGCTTCGTACTATTACAGCCAGCCGTTCTACCAGGTCAGTGGCGAGGTCGAGCGGGACGGGCAGCGCCTTGCGGTAACCGGGCAGGCCTGGCTTGACCGGGAGTGGAGCAGCCAGCCGCTGGCGGCCGGGCAGAGTGGCTGGGACTGGTTTTCGCTGCACTTGGGCAGTGGCGCCAAGCTGATGTTGTTTCAGGTGCGTGAGGATCAGGGGCAGCCGTACCGGGCCGGCACCTGGGTTGGCCCTGACGGGCAGGTGCGGGCGTTGCAGGCGGCTGAGGTCGAGCTGACGCCGTTGGCCTGGACTGATCAGGACAACGGCAAGCGCGTGCCGACCCGCTGGCGAGTTCAAGTGCCCGCGGTGCAACTGGATGTGCAAGTCGAGGCGGTGCAGACCAAGGCCTGGATGGGCACGCGGTTCCCCTATTGGGAGGGGCCGGTGCGGGTGAGTGGCAGCGCGCAAGGGCGGGGGTATCTGGAAATGACGGGGTATTAGCTCAGGCAGTACATTACACCGGCTTGTCACCGCGAAACGCACTCGGGCTAACCCCGCACTGCTTGCGAAAGAACCGGCTGAAATACCCCACATCGGCAAACCCCAACTCATGGGCAATCGCCTTCACGCTAGCATCCGAATGCCCCAGCACCCGCTTGGCCTCCAGCACCAGCCGGGCGTTGATCACGTTCATCGGGGTCATCCCCAGATGCTCCTGGCACAAGCGCCCCAACGTCGCCAGGGTCATGCCCAGTTCACTGGCATAGAAGCCCATCGGCCGGTGCTCGCGGTAATGCCTGTCGACCAGTTCACGAAACCCGGTCAGTTGCTGGCTGCGCCGTGATACCGGGCGCTGTCCGAAAGCCGGCGGTTCCTGAGCATGGCGCAGCGCCTGGATCAGCAGGGTCAGCAGCAGCGCCATGCTGCTGGCCACGTGTTCGCGGGCGCGGTTGTGGTACTCCTCGCGCAGGGCGAGGCACAGCGGCAAAAGCGGGTCTTCTTCGGCGGGCCACTGGGGCAAGGCGATGACCTGGGGTTTGCGGATCGGTGCCAGCAGGTTGGGCGCAAGTACCTGGGCGACGCTTTCCAGCGGTGGCTGCGCAGCGGTGATCACCTGGCCTTCGACCGCACCGGACCAGTGGAAACCGTGCACCACCTGCGCGGGCACATACACCACGCAAGGTGCGCAGACCTGCACGCGCTCGCTGTCGAACAGCACTTCGCCGCTGCCACTCTGCAGGTACAGCAGCTGCAGCAGGCCGTCGTGGCGGTGCGCGGCGATTTCCCAGTTGTGCGCGCCGGAGCGCTGGGAGATCCGCTCCACATGCAGGGACTCGTGCCACACTGGCTGCGCGGTTTCGCCGTACAGGGCGTAGTTGGGGATCTTGTTCATGTGCTTGTAATTGTTCTGATCGCTACCGGGCCACTGTGCCACAGCCAGGCGCCGGCTTCAGGGGGCAGGTACAAAATTGAGCGGAATGTGGCGACGCTTGCAGGTTTTGTCCATTCTGCCGGCCGGCCCGTCGGCCCTAGGCTGTTCGCCAGATCAAGCGACACTCTGGAGAGCAGCATGCATAACAACAAGATTTACTCCAACTGGCTGGGCCTGGATTCAGCCGTTTGCGTGGTTACCGGTGCGGCCGGTGGCATCGGCGCGGCGCTGGCCGCCGCGCTGGTCGAGCAACAGGCCCATGTGGTGTTGCTGGACCGTGACTTTGACAAGTGCCGCGAGCTGGCCGCCAGCCTGGGCGAGCACAGTGTTGGCGAAGTCAGCGCACTGGCCTGCGACATTGCCGACCCAGCCAGCGTCGAACAGGCCGCCGCCCAGGTGCAAGCGCTGCATGGGCGCTGCGATGTGCTGGTGAACAATGCCAGCGTGCTGCGCCCGGGGGCACTGGAGGCCCTGAGCCTGGAGCAATGGAACCAGGTGCTGGCGGTCAACCTCAGCGGCTACTTGCTGTGCGCGCAAGGCTTCGGCCGCGCGATGCTTGCCCGTGGCCAGGGGCGCATCGTGCATGTGGCCTCGATCGCCGCGCATTACCCGCAGCCCAACAGCGGTGCCTACAGCGCGGCCAAGGCCGGGGTCAGCATGCTGTCGCGGCAAATCGCCGTGGAGTGGGGGCCGCGTGGCGTGCGCAGCAACGCCGTGTGCCCAGGGCTGATCCGCACGCCGCTGTCGGCGGCGTTCTATGCCGACCCGCAGGTGGAGCGCCAGCGCAGCGCAATGACCGCCAACCAGCGCATCGGCGAGCCGCAGGATATCGCCGATGCCGTGCTGTTCCTCGCCAGCCCGCGCGCGGACTATGTCAACGGCGCTGAACTGACCGTGGATGGTGGCCTGGAGAGCATGCCCATGGCGCTGATCCCGCGCCCCGGCTTCGAGGGGGTGAAGGCATGAACACGCGCAGCTGCGATGTGCTGGTGATCGGTGCCGGGGCGGGTGGCCTGGCGACGGCGATCACCGCCAGGAAGCATGGCCTGGATGTGCTGGTGATCGAGAAGGACGACTGCTTTGGTGGCACCACGGCCTTCTCCGGTGGCGTGCTGTGGGTGCCGGGCAACCGGCATGACGTGAACGGCAGCCATGAACAGGCGTTGACCTACCTACGCAACGAAACCGGCGCCTGTTTCGATGCCGCTGGCGTCGAAGCGTTCTTGCAATATGGGCCGCAGATGGTGGCGTTTTTCGAGCGTGAGACCACGGTCAAGTTCGTCCCCACGCTGTACCCGGACTACCATCCGCAGGTCGAGGGCGGCGTCGATATCGGCCGCTCTATCCTGGCCGAACCCTACGATATCCGCGGCCTCGGGGCGGACATGGCCCGGCTGCGCCCGCCGCTTAAGACCATCACCTTCATTGGCATGATGTTCAATTCGTCGAATGCCGACCTCAAGCATTTCTTCAATGTCACCCGTTCGCTGACCTCGTTCAGCTATGTGGCCAAACGGCTGTTGACCCACTTCAAGGAACTGCTGCTGTACCGTCGCGGCACCCAGGTCACCAGCGGCAATGCCCTGGCGGCGCGGCTGGTGAAGTCGGCGCTGGACCTGGGCATCCCGATCCTCACCGGCACCCCGGCGCGGCAGCTGCTGCGCGAAGGCGGGCGGGTGAGCGGGGCGCTGGCGCAGCAGCAGGGGAGTGAGTTACGGATAGAAGCGCGGCGCGGTGTGGTGTTGGCGTGCGGTGGTTTTTCCCATGACCTGCAGCGTTTGAAAGAGGCTTACCCGCATGTGCGTCGGGGCGGCGAGCACTTCTCGCCGGTGCCGGCTGGCAACACTGGCGACGGTGCGCGCATGGCCGAGGCATTGGGCGGCAAGGTGGATATCCGCCTGCAGGCTGCGGCGGCCTGGATGCCAGTCTCCAAGGTGCCGATGGCCGGTGGCAAGCAGGTGGCGTTCCCGCACCTGCTCGACCGTTACAAGCCTGGGGTGATTGGCGTGCTGCGTTCAGGCAAGCGCTTCACCAATGAATCCAACTCGTATCACGATGTCGGTGCGGCCCTGATCGACGCGTGCGCCGACCAGCCGGAAACCGCCATGTGGCTGGTTTGCGACCGGCGCACCCTGGCCAAGTATGGCCTGGGCTATGCCAAGCCAGCGCCGATGCCGCTGGGGCCGCTGGTGCGCAATGGCTACTTGCTCAAGGGCAACACCCTTGCCGAACTGGCAGCCAGGGCGGGTATCGATGGCCAAGGCCTGGAGCGCACGGTGCGCGAGTACAACCTGGGCGCGGTACACGGCGAGGACCGGCAATTCGGCCGTGGCAGCAACACGTTCAACCGCTACCTGGCCGACCCGCAACAACAGCCCAACCCTTGCGTGGCGCCCGTGGGTGACGGGCCGTACTTCGCGGTGAAGGTGGTCATGGGCGACCTGGGCACCTTCGATGGCATCCGCACCAGCGTGGTCGGCGAGGTGCTCGATGGCGAACGGCGCGCCATCAGCGGGCTTTACGCGGTGGGCAACGACCGGGCCAGCATCATGGGCGGCAACTATCCCGGTGCGGGCATCACCCTGGGGCCGATCATGACCTTCGGCTACATCACCGGGCGCCACCTGGCCGGGGTCGAGCAGGGGCTGGCCAGTGCCGCTCAGGCACGGGAGGTGGCGTGATGGACAAGGCGATTGTCGACCACCGCATCTACACCATCCGGCCGCGTTGCATGGCGGCGTTTCTCGAAGCCTTCGAGCAGTTGGCGATGCCCATCCTGCGCCGGCACCTGGGTACGCCGCTGGGGTTCTATGTGAGCAGCATCGGGCCGCTTAACCAGGTGGTGCACCTGTGGGGCTATGACAGCCTGGAGGATTTCGAGCGACGCAGCGCTGCGCGCGATGCCGACCCGGATTTTGCCGCGTACCTGCAGGCTACCCGCGACCTGGTGGTGGCGCAGGAAACGCGAATCATCAAGCCGGTGCACCTGCGCAGTTGATGTTGCCCGCTAGCCAGCACCCTCAATAAGAACAACAAGAGGTCAGGTAAATGAATCACGCAATCGACATACGCCAACTGATCGACCAGCAACCCATCGGCGCCTACCAGAAGTGGGTGGTGTTCCTCGGCTTCCTGATCATCGCCCTGGATGGCCTGGACGTCGCCATCATCGGCTTCATCGCCCCGCAACTGAAAAGCGAATGGCAACTCGGTGCCCAGGCGCTCGGCCCGGTGCTCAGCGCTGCGCTGATCGGCCTGGCCCTCGGCGCCCTGGTCGCAGGCCCCTTGGCTGACCGTTACGGGCGCAAGGCGGTGCTGCTCGGCAGCGTGCTGCTGTTCGGCCTGTGGACCTTGGCCTCGGCCTTTTCCCCCAACCTGGAAACCCTGGTTGCGTTGCGCTTTCTCACCGGCCTGGGCCTGGGCGCGGCGATGCCCAACGCCAGTACCCTGGTCAGCGAATACGCCCCGGCGCGCAGCCGCTCGTTGCTGATCACCCTGGCGTTTTGCGGTTTTTCGCTGGGTGCGGCGCTGGGCGGCTTCGTCAGCGCCTGGATGATCCCCAACCTGGGCTGGCGCAGTGTGCTGGCGCTGGGCGGCGTATTGCCACTGCTGGTCTTGCCGTTGCTGTGCTGGCGGCTGCCCGAGTCGGTGACCTTCCTGGTCAGCCAAGGCGCCGACCCGCAGCGCATCCGACGCATCGTCCAGCGCTTGGCACCGGCGTACTGCGGCCCCGACAGTACCTTCGTGGTACCTGCGGTCAGCGCGCACAAGGGCGGCGCCATCGCCACCATCCTTTCGCCGCGTTACCGCTTTGGCACGCTGATGCTGTGGACGGGCTATGTGCTGGCGCTGTTCCTGGTCTACCTGTTCAGCGGCTGGCTGCCGACCCTGGTGAAGGAGGGCGGTGGCTTCTCGGTGTCACAAGCTGCCATCGTCACCGCCTGCTTCCAGATCGGCGGGCCGCTCGGCGCGGTTTCGGTAGGCTGGGCGATGGACCGCTGCCACCCGCAGCGGGTGCTGATGCTGACCTTCCTGTTCAGTGGCGCGGTGATTTTCGCCATTGGCCAGGTGGCCGGTGATTTCGCCTGGCTGTGCGCCATCGCCTGGGCCGTGGGCTTTGGCCTGAACGGCGCGAGCGTGGGCATGAATGCGCTGGCGGCCGCCTTCTACCCGACCGAGGCCCGCGCCACGGGGGCCAGCTGGATGAGTGGCATCGGCCGTTTGGGTGCCATCCTCAGCGCCTTTGCCGGGGCGCAGATGCTGGCGCTGGGCTGGAGTTTCGCCCAGGTGTTCGCCTCGCTGCTGGTGCCAGCAGGTCTGGCGGCATTGGCGGTGTTGCTGCAGGGGTGGTACGCCAAGACCGAGAGGAGTACAGATGTACTCCATTCGTCGCGAGGTTGACGCAGGCTTACTTGAAGCCCGTCACCGCATGCGGCACATAGGGCGCTTCCAGCCGGGCGATTTCCTCGGCGCTCAGCTGGAATGCCAACGCCGCAATCGCGTCATCCAGCTGTGCCACTTTCGACGCCCCGACAATCGGCGCTGAAACACCGCGCTTGCCCAGCACCCAGGCCAGCGCCACCTGCGCCATTGGCACGCCGCGCTCGCCGGCGATCTGCTCGACCACGTCGATCACCCGGCCATCTTCCACTTCGGTCTTTTCGTAGAACGACTGCCCAGAAATGTCGGTACGGGTACGTGCGGTCTGCTGCCCATGGGGTCGGGTCAGCCGGCCGCGGGCCATCGGGCTCCAGGGCATCAGGCCGACACCTTGGTCGAGGCACAGCGGGATCATCTCGCGCTCTTCCTCGCGGTAGATCAGGTTGAGGTAGTTCTGCATCGACACGAAGCGGCTCCAGCCGTTGCTGGCCGCCACCTGCTGGGCCTTGGCGAACTGCCAGGCATACATCGACGACGCGCCGATGTAGCGCGCCTTGCCGGCCTTGACCACGTCGTGCAGGGCTTCCATGGTCTCTTCGATGGGCGTGTGGTAGTCCCAGCGGTGGATCTGGTACAGGTCGACGTAGTCGGTGCCCAGGCGGGCCAGGCTGGCGTCGATGTTGGCCATGATCGCCTTGCGCGACAGGCCTTGCTCGTTAGGGCGGGTGCTGCCTTGCCACATGTTGGCGGGGAAGAACACCTTGGTGGCGATCACCGTCTCGTCGCGGCGGGTGAATTCCTTGAGCAGCTTGCCGAGGATGATTTCCGAGGTGCCGGCCGAGTAGCTGTTGGCGGTGTCGAAGAAGTTGATGCCTTGCTCGACGGCGTGGCGGATGATCGGGCGGCTGTCGGCTTCGCCCAGGGTCCAGGGGTGGGTGCCGGCATCCGGTTCGCCGAAGGTCATGCAGCCCAGGCACAGTTTCGAGATGTCCAGGCCGGTGTTGCCCAGTTTGACGTATTGCATCCGCTGCTCCTCAGTGATCGGTTGTGCGATGCAGGGAAGCTTAGCGGTGCTGGCTGGCTGCGAAAATTCCGAATCGGTGCAGGCGCCATCCGCAAAAATTCACAAGCGCAGCAGCGGCTTCACCTGTTGCTGCAGGAAGTCGGTGACGGCCTTGATGCGCGGCGTGTTGCGTACATCCTCGTGCACCGCCAGCCAGATCTCGATGCTCATGGTCTGTTCATCTTTGCCGGCAACCTCCAGGCCATGCTCCTGCGCCATGAACGCCGGCAGGCAGGCGACACCGACCCCGCCGGCCGCCGCCTGTGCCTGGATGCGCAGGTCGTTGCTCTGCAACACGAAGGGTTGGTTGCCGGTCTGGCTGAGCAGCCATTGTTGCTGCGGTGACTTGGCCTGGGATTCGTCGTAGCCGATGTAGCGTGGTGTGCCCGTGCTGCGCAGGTAGGTGGGGGCGGCGTATAACCGGTAATCCAGATAACCGAGCAGGCTGGCGACCAGCGTCGGCTCGGTGGGCCTGGCCAGGGTGATGCTGATATCGGCTT
The DNA here is from genome assembly GCF_009391885.1 of Pseudomonas sp. MN1F. GTDB lineage: Bacteria > Pseudomonadota > Gammaproteobacteria > Pseudomonadales > Pseudomonadaceae > Aquipseudomonas. The sequence continues at coordinate 18,183 of NZ_VZII01000037.1, forward strand.
CACGTCGGGCCAAAGAGGCCCGCGACTTGCTGCCGACCAGTTTCAGGCGCAGTTGCGGATAGCGCTGCATCAGCGCATCCAGGCGCCGGGCAATGATGCTGCCGAGCAGCGCGGGCGGGGCGGCCAGCACCACTTCACCTTCCACCTGTTGCTGGCCGGCATTGGCAAAGTGCTCCAGGGCGAACGACGACTGGGTCATCTGCTCAGCGTATTCGCCAACCCGGCGACCTACCTCGGTCAGCGCGTAGGCCCTGGGGCGGCGGTCCACCAGCTTGAGGTTCAAGGCGGCCTCCAGCGCAGCGATGCGCCGGGCCACGGTGGCGTGGTCGACCCCCAACTGCCTGGCCGCTGCTGACAGCGAGCCGGTACCGACGAAGGCGGAGAAATGGCGCAGGTCTTCCCAATCGAACATGGCGGGCCTCTGAAGTAGAGGGGCCATGATACGGCCTTATGCGCCCGGCAGGTGCTAGGATGGCTGCCATTTCCCGGCCAGGTACTGCCATGCAACCGCTCGATCACCTGTCGTTGCACCTGTTCATCGTGGTCTGCGAAGCCGGCACCATTGCGCGCGCCAGCGAGCGCGCGTTCATGGCGCCGTCGGCGGTCAGCAAGCGGATTTCGGACATCGAGGCGCGCTTTGGCACGGCGTTGCTCAAGCGCAGCAAGCGTGGCGTCGAGCCGACCCCGGCGGGCCTCGCGCTGCTGCGCCATGCGCGTGGCCTGACCCGGGCCATGGAGCGCCTGGACAGCGAATTGAGCGAGTACGCCGAAGGCGCGCGCGGGCATGTGCGGGTGCTGGCCAACGTGTCGTCGATCATGGAGTTCCTGCCTGAGGAGCTGTCGGCGTTCATGCTCGCCAACCCGCTGATCCAGGCCGATATCGAGGAGCGTTTCAGCCCGGACGTGGTACGCGGTGTAGCGGAAGGCAGTGCCGACCTGGGCATCTGCCGCAAGTCCATGGCCGTCGGTGATCTGGAGTTCGTGCCGTACCGCCAGGACCACCTGGCCGTGGTGGTCGGCGCCGATCACCCGTTGGCCGGGCGTGGCAGCATCGCTTTCGAAGAGACGCTGGATTACGAGCACCTGGGTTTGTCGGCCTTCGCCACGCTCAATACCTTCATGCGCAACAGCGCCGAGGCGGCCGGCAAGGAATTGCGTTTTCGCTCGTACGTGTCGTCGTTCGATGCGGCCTATCGCCTGGTGCAGTTCGGCCTGGGCCTGGCGGTGTTCCCGCAGGAGGCAGTGGCGCGCTACGCGCAGCTGTTCGGCCTGCGGGTGATCCCGCTGAGCGATGACTGGGCGCTGGGCGAATTCGTCATCTGCATGCGCGACCGCCATGCCTTGAGCCTGTCTGCGCGTCGCCTGCTCGACCATTTGCTGCTGCGCGCGCCGGCCTGGCAAACACGGGGTTGATCCATCGCGGTTGACGATGGATCAGCCCGTGAAACACGTCTTTTCTGCCTGTCGTCCTGCTCTTAGTCTGGCCCCACGCTTCAGACAGAGAGACCGCGATGACAACAATAACAATCAATGAAGTCGGCATGCGCGATGGGTTGCAAAGCCTGCACACGGTGATGCCGACCGCCGCCAAGTTGCGCTGGATCGACAGTGCCTATGCTGCTGGCGTGCGCCATATGGAAGTCGCCTCGTTCGTGCCGGCCCGGCTGCTGCCGCAGATGGCCGATGCCAAGCAGGTAGTGGCCCACGCTCTGACCTATCCCGATCTGCTGGTGACGGTGCTGGCGCCTAATCTGCGCGGAGCGCAGGATGCGCTGGAATCCGGCGCCCAGCGGATTGTCGCACCGGTATCGGTCAGCACCGCCCACAGCCTGGCCAACGTGCGCCGCACACCCCAGGAAATGGTCGAGGAACTGGGGCGCATGTGCCAGCTGCGCAGTGAACTGGGGCGTCATGAGGTGCAGATGATCGCCGGCATGTCGGTGGCTTTTGGCTGCACCCGCCAGGGTGAGGTGCCGCTGGGCGATCTGTGCGAATTGACCCGACAGGTGATCGAGGCAGGTTGTGATTTGGTCTCGCTGGGCGATACCACCGGCTACGCCAACCCTGCCCAGGTGGCGACGGTGATCCAGGCCGTACGGGCGATTGCCGGCGAGCGCTTGCGCGCCGCGCACTTCCACGACACCCGTGGCCTGGCCCTGGCCAACAGCCTGGTGGCGGTGCAGCAGGGCATCCGCGAGCTGGATGCCTCGCTCGCCGGCCTGGGCGGTTGCCCGTTCGCACCGGGGGCGTCGGGCAATACGGTGACCGAGGACCTGGTGTTCATGCTGCAAAGCATGGGCTTTGACACCGGGATCGACCTGCCGGCACTGATCGCCTCGCGCCAGCTGTTGCGTGAGGCGCTGCCGGATGAACCGCTTTACGGCGCCATTGCCCGCGCCGGCCTGCCGCTCAACTACCCAGGAAATGCGTAATGTCCAGACTCCCGTTGGACGGCATTCGTGTCGTCGAGATTTCGCACATGGTCATGGGCCCCACCTGTGGCATGATCCTGGGCGACCTGGGTGCCGAAGTGATCAAGATCGAGCCCACCCGCGGTGACGGCACACGCCGCTTGCTGGGGGCCGGGGCGGGGTTCTTCCGCACCTTCAACCGCAACAAGCAGTGCATCGCCGTCGACCTCGACACGCCCCAGGGCCGTGAGGCGGTGCTGGCGCTGATCGACAGCGCCGACGTGTTCATCGAGAACTTCAAGCCCGGGCGCATGCACACACTGGGCTTCGACTGCGCCACGTTGCGCCAGCGCAACCCGCGCCTGGTCTATGCCTCGCACAAGGGCTTCCTCAGTGGCCCGTACGACAACCGCCTGGCGCTCGACGAAGTGGTGCAGATGATGGCCGGCCTTGCCTACATGACCGGGCCGGTGGGCCGCCCCCTGCGCGCCGGCAGTTCGGTGAACGACATCATGGGCGGCATGTTCGGCGCCATTGGTGTGCTGGCCGCGCTCAACGAGCGCAACGCCACGGGTGTCGGCCGCGAAGTGCAGAGCGCACTGTACGAGAACTGCGTGTTGCTCGCGGCCCAGCACATGCAGCAGTACGTGGTCACCGGCCAGGCTGCGGCGCCGATGCCCAACCGCATCAGCGCCTGGGCCATCTATGACGTGTTCACCTTCGCGGGCGGCGAGCAGATGTTCGTCGCTGCCACGGGCGAAGGCCAGTGGCAGGCCCTGTGCCAGTTGCTGGGCCAGACGGCCTTGCTTGATGACCCGACGCTGGCGACCAACAATGACCGGGTATTACAGCGGCCGCGGTTGCTGGCGCACCTGGCCGAAGTGTTCGCCAACCTTGATGCCCAGCAATTGGCCGTGGAACTGGAGGCCAACGGCATTCCTTTCGCGCCGATCCGCCGCCCGGAAGAGCTGTTCGACGACCCGCACCTGACCCAGAGCGGTGGCATGGCGGACCTGCTGCTGGAGGATGGCAGCAGCACGCCGATGCCCTTGCTGCCGCTGTCGCTGGATGGCCAGCGCCTGCAGCCGCGCCGGCCGATCCCGCGGATTGGCGAGCACACGCACAAGGTCATGCGCGAGCTGGGCTACAGCGATGAACACATCGCCGAGCTGTGTGCGGCCGGCGTGCTGAAAACCGACGAGCAGAGCCAGGGAGCGCACTGAATGGCGATCTATCGATACGACACACTGACGCCGCACATTCACCCGGAAACGTTCGTTGCCGAGGACGCCACGGTTATCGGCGATGTCACCCTGGCGCAGGGTGTGAGCGTGTGGCCACAGGCGGTGCTGCGCGGTGACAACGAGCCGATCCGCGTCGGCCAGCACAGCAACGTGCAGGAAGGGGCGGTGCTGCATGCCGACCCAGGCTTTGCCCTGACCGTGGGCTGCAACGTCACCATCGGCCACCAGGCCATGCTGCACGGCTGCAGCATCGGTGATGGCGCGCTGGTCGGGATCCAGGCCGTGGTGCTCAATGGCGCGGTGATTGGCCGCAACTGCCTGGTCGGTGCCGGCGCCGTCGTCACCGAAGGCAAGGTGTTCCCTGACAATTCGCTGATCCTCGGTGCGCCGGCCAAGGTGGTACGTGAACTGAGCCCCGAAGCCATCGCCGGCATGCAGGCCAATGCCGCCGAGTACGTGCGCAAGGGCCAGGCCTTCAAGGACAAGCTCGTGCGCATTGGCTGACCCGTTGCACGCGGTGCCCACCACGGGCGCCGTCGCTCTCCAATAATTACAAGAATGGAGATCCACCATGGTTGCCTTGACCGGCGAAGTGGCGCGCGAGCGCGCCGACAGCCACATCAATGAACTGCTGTTGTACCGCCGCGTGGCCTGGCGCATCATGCCGCTGGCCATCATCTGCTTCCTGTTTTCCTACTTCGACCGCATCAACATCAGCTTCGCCAAGACCCAGATGCAGGCTGAACTGGGCCTGAGCGACGCGGCCTATGGCCTGGCCGCGAGCATGTTCTTCATCGGCTATGTGCTGTTCGAAGTACCGAGCAGCCTGGGCCTCAAACGCTACGGGGCGCCGGCCTGGATCTGCCGGATCATGGTGTCCTGGGGCCTGGCCACGGCGGCGCTGGTGTTCGCCTACACCCAGTACACGCTGTATTTCCTGCGCTTTCTGATCGGGGTGATGGAGGCCGGTTTCGGCCCGGCGATCCTGTTCTACCTGGCCTGCTGGTTCCCGCGCAAGCACCTGGCAAAGATGAACGGCCTGTGGTTCCTCGCCGTGCCCCTGGCTGGCGCGGTGGGTGGGCCGGCAGCGGGCTTCCTGCTGGGGACCATGGACGGCGTGCTGGGCCTGGCCGGCTGGCACTGGCTGTTCCTGATGTCGGGGTTGCCGTGTGTGCTGCTGGGCGTGCTGGTGCTGTGGAAGCTGGACCGCGACATCGAGTCGGCCCGCTGGCTGAGCCGCGAGGAAAAAGACCTGCTGGCGGAGAACCTGGCCCAGGACAGGCGCGTGCAGAAACCGGTGATGGGGTCGATCTGGCGGGTACTGCTGACCCGTGAAGTGGCGATCATGGCGTTCATCTACTACGTGGTGAAAACCGCGTCCTACGGCCTGAACTTCTGGATGCCGCACCTGATCAAGTCGTCCGGCGTGCAGGACATGCTGTGGGTCGGCATGCTGTCGGCACTGCCCTATGCGGTGGCCTGCATCGGCATGGTGCTGCTGACCCGGCACTCCGACCGCACCGGCGAACGCAAACGCTACCTGGTGTACTGCCTGCTGGCGTCGGCGCTGGGCTACCTGCTGGCCTGCCTGTTCGCGGACTCGTCCTGGGCGATGATGGCGGCGCTGGTGCTGGCCACGGCAGGCACCTTCATCGCCATCCCGATCTTCTGGACCATCCCCCAGTCGACCTTCTCGGGCCTGGCCATCGCCACCGGTACGGCGGCGATCAACTCGGTCGGCCAGTTGAGCGGCATCGTCGCGCCGGTGATGGTCGGCAAGATCAACGACCTCAGCGGCAGCAGCTACATGGGCATGCTGTCGATTGCCCCGCTGATCCTGATCGCCTGCCTGGTGGTGATGCGCTACGTCAAAAACCCCAAAGCCTGAACCCCAACGCTTTCCTACAAGAACAACAAGGCGTAACCATGAATATTTCCCTCTCCCGGCGGGCATCGCTGATGCTCGCGGCGCTTGGCTGCGCGTGCCAGGTGGCCCAAGCAGGCGTTGTCGACGAAAGCAAGGGCAGCCTGGAGCTGCGCAACTTCTACTTCGACCGCGATTTCCATGGCGATACCGCCACCCAGTCGCGGCGCGGCGAATGGGCCCAGGGCTTCATGCTCAAGTGGCAGTCCGGCTACACCGACGGGGTTGTCGGCTTTGGCCTGGATGCAGCCGGCATGCTGGGCATCAAGCTCGATTCTTCGCCCGACCGCAGTGGCACCGGGTTGTTGCCGCGCGGCAGCGACAAGCGCGCGGTGGACGACTATGGCAAGGCGGTCGCCACGTTCAAGGCGAAGCTGTCGCGCAGCGAATTGCAGGTCGGCGGGCTGAGCCCGCAGTTGCCGCTGCTGGCGTCGAACTACAGTCGGCTGTTCCCGCAGTGGTTCAACGGCGCGCAACTGGTCAGCAAGGATCTGGACGATTTCACCTTCACCGTGCTGCAGGTGGATGCGACCAAGCTGCGGGACTCCACCGATTTCGAAGACCTGACGGCGATGGCGCAACAGGGCGCCTATTCAGCGACGGTGAGCAGTGACCGCTTGTATTACGCCGGGGCGGATTACCAGCCACTGAAGAACCTGACCGTAAGCCTGCACACCAGCGAGCTCGAAGACCTGTTCCACCGTGATTTCGCGGGTTTCAAATACCGCGTTGCCGTTGGGCCGGGTGAGGCGTTCACCGAGTGGCGCTGGTTCAACGCCAGGGAACAGGGCAGGGCGTTGCTGGGGGAGGTGGACAACCGCACCTTGAGCACCAACGTTGGCTACAGCCTGCGCGGCCATACCTTCAGTGGTGGCTATCAGAAGGTCAGCGGCGATACCGCCTACGCCTATGTCGGCGGTACCGATACCTACCTGTTCAGCGAGCAACAGGTCAGCACCTTTGCCCTGGCCAACGAGCGTGCCTGGATGCTGCGCTACGACTACAACTTTGCCGCTTTGGGCATGCCTGGCCTGACCTTCAACGTGCGCTACGTGAAGGGTGATCAGGTCGACCCGCAGCGTATCGCCACGGCCAAGGGCAGGGCGCTCGAGGCACGGGGTGGTGAAGGCGAGGAGTGGGAGCGGACCACGGACATCACCTATGTGGTGCAGTCGGGGGCACTCAGGAACGTGTCGCTGCGCTGGCGCAATGCGAGCATGCGCTCGAACTTTGCCGATGCGGCGGACGAGAACCGGGTGATTGTTGGCTATAGCTTCGAATTCTAGGGTTTTGGCAGTTTTAAGGCGGGAGGCGTGTCAAGGTTCAGGATGTCGCAGGGTATGAAACCGGTTTCAAAAGATGTCCAAACCAGCTAGATTACGCGGCTTTTCCGGCCCCGGCCGGACACCAGATGGCGCAACCCAAGGCCGCCCCGATGCTGATGAGGACCCGAAATGCCTGAGCATGCCCCCGACAACCCGCGCCGGGACTTCCTGCGCAAGACCCTGACCCTGATCCCGGTGGTCACCGTGGCCAGTACCGGCCTGGGTGCCAGCCAGCTGCTGGCCGAGCCGGTGCGCGCCGAACCCTTACACCGCAAGGTGCCGGCCACGCCACCTGCAGGCAACTATCAGCCAACCTTCTTCAGCGCCGAAGAATGGGCCTTCGTGCAAGCGGCCGTGTCGCGCATCATCCCCGCCGACGAACTCGGCCCCGGCGCGCTGGAAGCTGGCGCCGCCGAGTTCATCGACCGCCAGATGAACACCCCGTATGCCACCGGCGCCCAGTGGTACATGCAGGGCCCGTTCAAGGCCGATGCAGCCCCGGAGCTCGGTTACCAGCTGCAACTCAGCCCGCAACAGATCTACCGCCTGGGCATCGCTGCCACGGAGGCCTGGTGCAAGAACGCCAGCGGTAAAACCTTTGCCGAGCAAGATAGCGCTACCCGAGACAAGATTCTCGGCAAGATCGAAGCCGGTGAGATCGTTTTCGAGCAGTTGCCGGCCAAGGTGTTCTTCAGCCTGCTGGTGCAGAACACCCGCGAAGGCTTCTTCTGCGACCCGATTCACGGTGGCAACAAGGGCATGGTCGGCTGGACGCAGATCGGCTTCCCGGGCGCCCGGGCAGATTTCATGGACTGGGTCGAACGCAACGAGCCGTACCCGTTCCCGGCAGTTTCGATACGTGGCGAGAGGGCGTAAGGCATGGCCAATACAATGAAGAAGGCTGACGTGGTGATCGTCGGTTTCGGCTGGGCCGGTGCGATCATGGCCAAGGAGCTCACCGAAGCCGGGCTGCAGGTGGTGGCGCTGGAGCGCGGCCCGATGCAGGACACCTACCCGGAGGGCAGCTACCCGCAGGTGATCGACGAACTGACCTACAGCGTGCGCAAGAAGCTGTTCGTCGATGTGTCGAAAGAGACCGTTACCATCCGCCATAGCGTCAACGATGTCGCGCTGCCCAACCGCCAGCTCGGTGCCTTCCTGCCGGGCAAGGGCGTCGGCGGCGCGGGCCTGCACTGGTCGGGCGTGCACTTTCGGGTCGACCCGATGGAACTGCGCATGCGCAGCCACTACGAGGAGCGCTACGGCAAGCGCTTCATCCCCGAAGACATGACCATCCAGGACTTCGGCGTCAGCTACGAGGAACTCGAGCCACACTTCGACTTTGCCGAGAAGGTGTTCGGCACCTCGGGCCAGGCCTGGACCGTCAATGGCAAACGGGTGGGTGAAGGGAAGGGCGGCAACCCCTACGCGCCTGACCGCTCCAACCCGTTCCCACTCCAAGCGCAAAAGAACGTGGTGTCGGCCAAGCTGTTCGAAAAGGCCGCCGCCAGCCTCGGCTACAAGCCCTACAACCTGCCGTCGGCCAACACCTCCGGGCCGTATACCAACCCGTACGGCGCGCAGATGGGGCCGTGCAACTTCTGCGGGTTCTGCAGCGGCTACGTCTGCTACATGTACTCCAAGGCCTCGCCGAACGTGAACATCCTGCCGGCGTTGCGCCAGGTGCCGAATTTCGAGCTGCGGGCCAACGCCCATGTGCTGCGGGTCAACCTGGACGACAGCAAGCGCAAGGCCACCGGCGTGACCTACATCGACGCCCAGGGCCGCGAAGTGGAGCAGCCGGCGGACATCGTCATCCTCGCCGCCTTCCAGTTCAACAACGTGCGCCTGATGCTACTGTCCGGCATCGGCAAGCCTTACGACCCGATCAACAACGAAGGGGTGGTCGGGCGCAACTTCGCCTACCAGAACATGGGCACGGTCAAGGCGTTTTTCGACAAGGACACCTACACCAACAACTTCATCGGTGCCGGCGGCAACGGCGTGGCCATCGACGACTTCAACGCCGACAACTTCGACCACGGCCCGCACGGTTTCGTCGGCGGCTCGCCGATGTGGGTCAACCAGGCCGGCAGCCGGCCGATCGCCGGGGTCGCCAACCCGCCCGGCACCCCGGCCTGGGGCAGCGCCTGGAAAAAGGCCACCGCCGACTACTACACCCACCAGGTCTCGATGGACGCCCACGGTGCGCACCAGTCGTACCGCGGCAACTACCTCGACCTCGACCCGACCTACCGCGATGCCTACGGCCAGCCGCTGCTGCGCATGACCTTCGACTGGCAGGAAAACGACATCAGGATGAACCAGTTCATGGTCGACAAGCTGAGCAAGATCGCCCAGGCGATGAACCCCAAGTCCATCGCCATCCTCGGCAAGAAGGTCAAGGAACACTTCAACACCGCCAGCTACCAGACCACCCACCTCAACGGTGGCGCGATCATGGGCAGCGACCCTAAGACGAGCGCACTTAACCGCTACCTGCAGAGCTGGGACGTGCACAACGTGTTCGTCCCCGGCGCTTCGGCATTCCCCCAGGGGCTGGGCTACAACCCCACTGGCCTGGTGGCGGCGCTGACCTACTGGTCGGCCCGGGCGATCCGCGAGCAATACCTGAAGAACCCCGGCCCGCTGGTCCAGGCTTGAGGAGCGATGAACATGAAGAACCTGTTGATCGCCACCCTGCTGCTGGGCGCCACGGCGGTAGCCCAGGCCGACGATGGCCTGGTGAAGAAGGGTGAATACCTGGCCCGTGCGGGTGACTGCGTGGCCTGCCATACCGCCAAGGGTGGCAAACCCTTTGCCGGCGGGCTGCCGATGGAAACCCCGATCGGTACCGTCTTCTCCACCAACATCACCCCGGATGCCAGTGGCATCGGCCAGTACAGCTTCGCCGACTTCGACCAGGCGGTGCGCAAAGGTATCGCCAAGGACGGCAGTACCTTGTACCCGGCCATGCCGTACCCGTCCTATGCGCGGGTCAGCGACGACGACATGCAGGCGCTGTATGCGTACTTCATGCAAGGCGTCGAACCGGTCGCGCAGCCCAACAAGCCGGCCGACATCCCCTGGCCGTTGAGCATGCGCTGGCCGCTGTCGATCTGGCGCGGGCTGTTCGCACCCGAGGCGAAAGCCTGGCAGGCGCCAGCTGGCGCCGACCCGGTGGTCAGCCGTGGCGCCTACCTGGTCGAAGGCTTGGGCCATTGTGGCGCCTGCCACACCCCGCGGGCCCTGACCCTGCAGGAAAAGGCCCTTAGCCCGGCCGATGGCGAGCAGTTCCTGGCCGGCAGTGCGCCGCTGGAGGGCTGGATCGCCAAGAACCTGCGGGGCGATTACAAGGACGGCCTGGGTAGCTGGAGCGAGGCGCAGTTGGCGCAGTTCCTCAAGACCGGCCGCAGTGACCGCAGCGCGGTGTTCGGTGGCATGAGCGATGTGGTCGAGCACAGCATGCAGCACATGAGCGATGCCGACCTGACGGCCATTGCCCGCTACCTGAAGACCTTGCCGCCGGGCAACCCGGACGACAAGCCACATCTGTATGACAAGCAGGTGGCCGATGCCTTGTGGCAGGGCGACGACAGCAAGCCAGGGGCGTCGGTGTACATCGACAACTGCGCGGCCTGCCACCGCACCGATGGCCACGGTTATACCCGGGTGTTCCCGGCGCTGGCGGGCAACCCGGTGGTGCAGACGGCGGATGCCACTTCGCTGATCCATGTGGTGCTGGCGGGCGGGACCGTGCCGGCGACGCACACGGCGCCGTCGAACTTCACCATGCCGGCGTTCGGCTGGCGCTTGAGCGACCAGGAAGTGGCGGATGTGGTGAACTTCATTCGCAGCAGCTGGGGGAACCAAGGCAGCGAGGTCAGCGCCACTGAGGTGAAACACCTCCGCTAACGGTATCGCCGTCACCCTGTAGAAGCGGGTTCACCCGCGAATGCGATGTTGGATTCGATGACGCATTCGCGGGTAAACCCACACATTTTTCTGCATCCTGTTCAACATTTATATCAATGGGTTAGGGCGCATACTTGTTGCCTTGTCTCATGCTCCCTGTGACACTCCCGACAAAAGGGAGGTTGACGAACGCGCAAGGTTTTGCTGTATTGAAACCGGTTTCATTCGCCGTCACCGACAACAATCACAAGGGACCCGCAATGACCGATTCACCCTCCAATCCCCGCGAGCGGGTGACCATCAGCGAAGTGGCACGTGTGGCCGGTGTGTCCAAGGCCACGGTCTCGCGCTACATCGGCGGCGATCGCCAGTTGCTGGCCGACGCCACCGCCAAGCGCCTGGAAGAGGTCATCGAGCGCCTGGGCTACCGGCCCAACCAGATGGCCCGCGGCCTCAAGCGGGGCCAGACGCGGCTGATCGGCATGCTCGTGGCCGACATTCTCAACCCCTATTCAGTGGCCGTGATGCATGGCGTGGAAACCGCCTGCCGCCAGCACGGCTACAGCCTGGTGGTGTGCAACACCAACCGCGACGACGAGCAGGAGCGCCACCACCTGACGGCCCTGCAGTCCTACAACGTCGAAGGGCTGATCGTGAACACTCTCGGCCGCCACCCCGGCGAACTGCTCAACCTGCAGCGCGACATCCCCATGGTGCTGGTCGACCGGCAACTGCCGGAGCTCAAGGTCGACCTGGTCGGCCTGGACAACGCCGATGCCATCGAGCAGGCCCTGGACCACCTGCAGGCACGGGGCTATCGCGACATTCTCGCCGTTACCGAACCGCTGGATGGCACCAGCTCGCGCCTGGAGCGGGTGCAAGCCTTTATCGCGTCGATCAGCAACCGTAACGGCATGCGCCAGCAACTGCTGGAGGTCGACGCCGGCCTGCCGGCCAAGCTCGGCGCCTTTCTGGCCAGCAAGGGCCATGGCCCGCAGGCGATCTTCACCTTCAACGGCGTGGCCACCTTGGCGGTCACCCGTGTACTGCATGATTCGGGCTGCAAGCTGTTCAGCGAAGTGGGCCTGATCGCCCTTGACGAACTCGACTGGTACCCCCTGGTCGGCAGCGGCATCACCGCACTGGCCCAGCCCACCGAGCGCATCGGCGTGGCTGCCTTCGAGTGCCTGCTCGAGCGCCTGCGCGGCAGCAATGATGCGCCTCGACGCATCGATTTCAAGGCACAGCTGATTACCCGAGGTTCCACTCAAGCACACGGATAACCCGCGGGCAGCCGGGCTGCCCGCATGCCTGCAAGCAAAAATGAAACCGGTTTCATAAGGACAACAACAATGCACGCGAACCCCGTTTCCATCAGTCTCTCCAGCTATGGCGCCAGCCTTGTGCGCCAGCGTGGCCAGGCGAGTTTCATCGACCTGCTGGCGGCCGCCGGCGTCAGCCGCATTGAATTGCGCGAAGAGTTGTTCGACGCAGCGCCCGACACTGCCGCGCTTTCGGCGGCGATCGCCGCCTCGGGGCTGGAGTGCCTGTATTCCTCGCCGTTGGAGCTGTGGACGGCGCAAGGCGCGCCAGCCCCGCAGTTGCCTGCCAAGCTGGCGCTGGCCAAGGCCTTGGGCGCCGTGGCGCTGAAGGTTTCACTTGGGCATTACCGTGAACAATGCGATGTCAGCGCCTTGCAGGCACTGCTGCGCGAGGGTGATCCTGTGCTGCTGGTGGAAAATGACCAGACCGCACAAGGCGGGCGCATCGAGCCGCTGCTGCGTTTCTTCCAGCATGCACAGGGCTGGGCGCTGCCGCTGGGCGTGACCTTCGACATTGGCAACTGGCAATGGCAGGGCGAGTCCGCGTTGCAGGCTGCGCGCCAGCTCGGTCGGTGGGTGCGCTACGTGCACTGCAAGGCTGTGCAGCAAGGTGCAGATGGCCGCTTGCACGCCGTGCCGCCGAAGGCTGTCGACCTGCTGGGCTGGGAGGCGCTGTTCGATGAGTTCAGCCCTGGGCTGGTGCGTGCGGTCGAGTACCCGCTGGTCGGCGATGACCTGCTGGCGGTGACCCGCGCCCACGTGCACAACCTGGCCAGGCTGGGGGTGAGCGAGGAGGTGAGCCATGCTTGAGCATGACGTGCTGTGTTTCGGCGAAACCATGGCCATGTTCGTCGCCGAGCAGACCGGTGACCTGGCCAGTGCTGGCACCTTCGGCAAACGCATCGCTGGCGCCGACAGTAACGTTGCCATCGGCCTGGCCCGGCTGGGTTTTCGCGTGCGCTGGCTGAGCCGGGTCGGTGATGACTCGCTGGGGCGTTTCGTGCTCGCCAGCTTGCGCCAGGAAGGCCTGGATTGCAGCCGTGTCGAAGTCGATGGCAGCCGGCCGACCGGCTTTCAGCTGAAAAGCCGCTGCGATGATGGCAGCGACCCGGTTGTGGAGTACTTCCGCAGCGACTCCGCCGCCAGCCGCCTTTCCACCGCGCTGCTCGACCCGGCATTGCTGCAGGCCCGCCACCTGCACGCCACGGGCATTCCGCCCGCGCTGTCGGCCAGCTGCCGGGCACTGTCCCATGCCCTGATCGATGGCATGCGCGAGGCCGGGCGCAGTATTTCCTTCGACCCGAACCTGCGCCCGTCGCTGTGGCCCGACCACACGAGCATGGTCCGCGAAATCAACGCCCTGGCCGTCAAGGCCCACTGGGTGCTGCCCGGCCTGGAGGAAGGCCGTTTGCTGACCGGCCAGCACACGCCTGCCGACATCGCTGCCTTCTACCTCGACCAAGGGGTGGAGCACGTGGTGATCAAGCTTGGCGATGCGGGTGCCTACTACCGCAATAGCCGTGGCTCGGGGCAGGTGGCCCCGGTGCCGGTGGCCAAGGTGGTGGACACCGTGGGTGCCGGCGATGCCTTCGCCGTTGGCGTGGTCAGCGCGCTGGTCGAAGGCCACCCGCTGGCTGACGCAGTGGCGCGCGGAAACTGGTGCGGCAGCCGCGCCGTGCAATCGCGCGGCGACATGGAAGGCCTGCCACAGCGCCATGAGCTGCAAGCGCACGAACTGCGCAGAAGTGCCTGAACCGCTGAACGCCGGCATGCCGGCCCTGTTGCGACAAGAACAACAAGCTCAGGAGAACGTTTCATGCAATCGACTCGCCTCGCACCACGCCGCTGGTGGTACATCATCCCGATCGTCTTCATCACCTACAGCCTGGCCTACCTGGACCGCGCCAACTACGGCTTTGCCGCAGCCTCGGGCATGGCCGACGACCTGAAGATCACGCCTGTGCTGTCCTCGCTGCTGGGGGCGCTGTTCTTCCTCGGCTATTTCTTCTTCCAGGTACCCGGTGCGATCTACGCCGAAAAACGCAGCGTGAAGAAACTGATTTTCGTCAGCCTGATCCTCTGGGGCGGCCTGGCGACCCTGACCGGGATGATCAGCAACGTGCACCTGCTGATCGCCATCCGCTTCCTGCTCGGCGTGGTGGAAGCGGCGGTGATGCCGGCCATGCTGGTGTACCTGTGCCACTGGTTCACCCGCGCCGAACGTTCGCGGGCCAACACCTTCCTGATGCTCGGCAACCCGGTGACCATCCTGTGGATGTCGGTAGTGTCGGGCTACCTGATCAAGCATTTCGACTGGCGCTGGATGTTCATCATCGAGGGCTTGCCGGCGGTGCTCTGGGCCTTCATCTGGTGGCGCCTGGTGGATGACCGGCCAGCCCAGGTGACGTGGCTGAGCGAACAGGAGAAGTCTGATCTGCAACAGGCCCTGGCTGCCGAGCAGCAAGGCATCAAGCCGGTGAAGAACTACCGCGAGGCTTTCCGCTCGCCACAGGTGATCGTGCTGTCGCTGCAGTACTTCTGCTGGAGCATCGGCGTGTATGGCTTTGTGCTGTGGCTGCCGTCGATTCTCAAGCAGGCGGCCAATGTCGATATCGTCGAGGCCGGCTGGCTGGCCTCGGTGCCGTACTTGGCGGCCGTGCTGGGCATGATCGGTGTGTCCTGGGCGTCGGACCGGCTGCAAAAGCGCAAGCGCTTCGTCTGGCCGCCGCTGCTGATCGCTGCCGTGGCGTTCTATGGCTCCTATGCCCTGGGCACCGAGCATTTCTGGTTGTCCTATGCGCTGCTGGTGATTGCCGGTGCGTGCATGTACGCACCTTACGGTCCGTTCTTCGCCATCGTGCCGGAGATTCTGCCGAGCAACGTGGCCGGTGGCGCCATGGCACTGATCAACAGCATGGGCGCGCTGGGTTCGTTCGGCGGTTCGTGGCTGGTGGGCTATCTGAATGGCGCTACCGGCGGCCCGGGCGCCTCGTACCTGTTCATGTCGGGGGCGCTGCTGAGCGCAGTCGCACTGACCGCCGTACTGAAAACTTCACAGACCTCAGGCCGGGCCAAGCGCGGCGGCCCACGCCTTGCCATGAGCCAATAGGAAGCAGCCATGAAGAAACGCATCGTCTTGTACAAACGCCTGTCCGACGCCTTGCTGGCAAAGCTGGAGGAACAGGTAGAAGTCACCTGGGTGGACACCGGCGCTGCGGATGGGCTGGCGCGCCTGCGCGATGCCTTGCCGGGGGCGCACGGCCTGCTGGGCGCCAGTTTGCGCCTGGGCAGTGAGCTGCTCGACCTTGCTCCACAGCTGGAGGTGATTTCCAGTGTGTCGGTGGGCGTCGACAACTACGACGTCGCCGACCTGACACGGCGCGGGGTGATGCTGACCAACACCCCTGACGTGCTCACCGAGACCACCGCAGATACCGGCTTCGCCCTGATCCTGGCCGCCGCGCGGCGGGTGGTTGAACTGGCCGATTGGGTACGTGAGGGGAAATGGCAGGCCAGCCTGGGACCGGCGCACTTCGGCACTGATGTGCACGGCAAGACCCTGGGCATCGTTGGCATGGGGCGTATTGGTGAAGCCTTGGCCCGGCGCGGCGCCGCCGGGTTTGGCATGCGTGTGCTGTACCACAGTTCGCGGGCCAGGCCTGAAGTGGAGGCCCGTCATGCGGCGCGTTACTGCAGCCTGGATGCGCTGTTGGCCGAGGCGGATTATGTATGCCTGACGGTGCCGCTCAGTGCCAGCACCGAGGGCCTGATCGGCGCCCGCGAGCTGGGCTTGATGAAGCCCGAGGCGATCCTGGTGAACATTGCCCGTGGGCGGGTGGTGGATGAAGCCGCGTTGATCGAAGCGCTGCAGCGCAAGCGGATTCGTGGGGCTGGGCTGGATGTGTTCGTGCAGGAGCCGCTGGCTGCCGATTCGCCGCTGTTGCAGCTCGACAATGTGGTGGCGACGCCGCATATCGGTTCAGCCACCCATGAGACGCGAGAGGCCATGGCACGCTGTGCGGTTGAAAACCTGTTAAGTGCCTTGGCAGGCCAGCGTCCGCCGAACCTGGTCAACCCCATATAACGGGAAGCACAAAGGTGATGTGGGCGCCGGGCTTGCCGGCACCCACAGGGTAAGCGCTTACTTGAAATCCCACTGCATCTGGGTCGCGATGCTGACCCCGCTGGACGACTTCACGCACACATCCAGGTAGTCGGTGAACCGCGGCGGCACGGCGATGCCTTCCTCAAGCAGGCGGCTGTTGTCGAACAGGTAGTTGAGGTCGGCAAAACCGCTGTACAGGCGCAGGGCGCGCAGTACCAGGCGCGGGTTGGCCGGGCCGATGCGCGCCTCGAAGTCCTGCGCCAGGCTCTTCAGGTCATCGACATCGACCTTGCGGTAGCGCTCGCCCACTGGCTCCGCGCCGTTGGCGTGGGCGAAGGCCTGGTCGATCTCGCCAAAGGTGCAGGCGGCCTGGTGGCCGGCGGAGATGTGGTACAGGTTATGCTCCAGGCGTGGCTTGAGGGTCAGGCCGATCAACGCCTCGGCGCAGTAATCGACCGGGATCACATCGATCTGCTCATCCAGCTCGCAGGTAAAGCTCTCCAGCGCAAAGCCCATGCGGAACACCCAGAAGATGCTCGCCGAGGCCTGGCAACCGAGGGTGCGGTGGCCAACCACGATGGACGGCCGCGCCACCACCAGCGGCAGTTGCGGCAGTTGCTCGCTCATGCGCCGTTCGATTTCGGCCTTCGATGCGGTGTAGTCGACCAGTTGCTGCTCGGCGGCCGGGAATTCCCAAGACTCGCTGATCGGCGACTCGCGTTGCGGCCCGCAGCTCATCGCCGTACCCACGTGCAGGAAGCGCTTGAGGCGCGTCGAGCGGCTCATCACCTCTGCGAAGGCGTAGGTGCCTTCGACATTGACCGGCCAGATGTTCGGGTTCTTCGAGAACGAGGCCACCGCCGCGCAGTTGATCACCCGGTCGATCTGCATCAACCGAGGTGTGGTTTCGGCCAGCCAGGTGGTGTCGAGGAAGTCGCCGCAAATGATCTGGTCGGCGCGCAGGGCCAGGCAGTCCTGCTCGTCAACACCGTGTTGGCGCAGGTTGTCGCGCAGGCGTTCCAGGCCTTGCTCACGGCTGTCGGCGCGCACCAGGAAACACAGGTTGGCGCTGCGGCCATTGGCGATCAATTGGGCCGTTACCGAGCCACCGAGAAAACCGGTGGCGCCGGTCAGCAGCAGATGTTCATGAAGGTCGAAGTTGATGTGTGGGGCAGGCGCGTTCATAAACTTCCTCTGAAAAGTTTATTGGCTGTCATCGAGGTTTGAGCTCGTGCCTAGAGCGCGCAGGGACTGGCGTTCAGCTCGGAGCGGGGGCGATTGTCAGGGCGTTGGGAGGGAAGTTGCAATTACGAAATGCCGGTTTCATATGAAACAAAAGTTAATGAAAGTATTAGCCCTCATTAATTAAATTATGCGCCATGCAAAGATGACACAGGCGGTGTTATCAATAAGTGAGATGAATGTGAAAAATACCTTCGGTGCCCTGACCTGACGCCTATCCTGTTGGGATTGGACGACGATCAGGAGCGGGCATGAATCGAAACGAGCTGCGCAAGGCGGACATCAACCTCATGGTGGTGTTCGAGGCCTTGATGCAAGAGCGCAACCTCACCCGCGCCGCCGAAAAGCTGTTTCTTGCGCAGCCTACGGTCAGCGCGGCCCTGGCCAGGCTGCGCACGATGTTCAACGACCCGCTGCTGATTCGCGTCGGCAACCGCATGGAGCCGTCTGCGCGGGCGGCGGAGGTGATCAAGCACCTTACCCCGGCGCTGGACGCAATGTCGGCGGCGCTGAGCCTGACCCATGACTTCGACCCGCCGACCAGCAAGATGACCTTCAGGATCGGCTTGTCCGATGACGTCGAGTCCGGGCTGTTGCCGCCGTTGCTGCGGGCACTGCGCACCGAGGCACCGCATGTGGTAGTGGTGGTGCAGCATGTCGACTACTGGCGTATCCCCGACCTGCTGGCGTCGGGGGATGTCACGGTGGGCATCAGCCAGACCCGCGGCCTGCCGGCCAATGCCAAACGTAAAGTATTACGTACCATGCAGGCGCGGGTGCTCAGGGCCGACAAGTCGGCGCAACCACTGACCCTGGAGGAGTTCTGCCAGCGCCCTCACGTGCAAATCTCGCCAACGGCCAATACTCAAGGCGTGGTCGATGACTGGCTGAAGGAAATCGGCCATACGCGCAATGTGGTGTTGTCGGTGCCCCAGTTCAGCTCGTTGCCGGCCATATTGGCCGACACCGATCTGCTTGCCTGCTGCCCGGACTACGCCGCCGAGGCCATGGCCAGCTGGGGCAACCTGCAGGCCGAAACCTTGCCGTTCGACACCGTGCCGCTGGAGCTGGCCATGGTCTGGCTGAGCACCACCGACAGCGACCCGGCCGAGCGCTGGCTGCGTGGGCGGCTGGAGTATTACATGAGTGGTAATCGTGAGATTCGGGCTGGGTAGGGGATTGATGCTGGCGGGCGCCTTTGGGTTTCTGGCGCCTATGAGATCGAGCGCCGCGTGGCGGCGCTCGATCTCATAGGCGCCCCATCACTCGGCCATCTGCAACTCCGGCAACTTCACCCGAAAGGCCTTGGTCAGCCCGAACAGGCAAAGCAGGCCAACGCCCATCCAGCTCAGGCCTATGGTGAAGGACATGCTCGACAGGCTGGTCCACAGCCAGATCGTGCTGAGGAAGCCAAGCGCCGGAATCGCACCGTACAGCAGGCCGTTGCGCATCCCTCGCAACTGCTGGTCCACCAGGTAATGCTTGACCACCGCCAGGTTCACTGCCGAGAAGGCAAACAGGG
Organism: Pseudomonas sp. MN1F; assembly: GCF_009391885.1. GTDB lineage: Bacteria > Pseudomonadota > Gammaproteobacteria > Pseudomonadales > Pseudomonadaceae > Aquipseudomonas. The sequence goes on from NZ_VZII01000037.1 coordinate 37,193, forward strand.
CGCCGAAGCTGATCATGTTGGCCACGGTATCCAGGGTGATGAACAGCGCCACCAACGACAGCAGGCTGACCAGCACAATCGCCGTCGCCGGCACGCGTTTTTTCGTCACCAGCTGGCCAAACACCCTCGGCAGCGCGCCATCGCGGCCCATGGCGAACAGCACCCGCGACACGCTGGCCTGGGACACCATCGCCGAGGCGAAGCAGCCGGCCACATAGGTCGCGGTAAAGGCGGTCACCAGGTATTCGCCCCCCACCCGTCGCATCACGTCCACCGAAGCCGAGTCCGGGTCGGCGAAGCTGGCCCAGTCGGGGAACACCATCTGTGCGAAGTAAGACACCACCAGGAACAGCAAGCCACCGATCAGCGACACCGCCATGATCGCCTGGGGAATACGCCGGGTCGGGTTGCTGGTTTCTTCGGCCATGGTCGACACCGCATCAAAACCGAGGAACGACAGGCACAGTACCGCCGCCCCGGTCATGATCAGCGGCACGCTGAAGCCTTCGTGGTGGAACGGCGCCAGCAGCGATACCGGCGCGGCCTGGCCGCTCATGTGGCGTACCGACAGCGCAACGAACACCACGATGAACACCAGCTGTGCCACCACCAGGATCCAGTTGACCCGGGTGATCGACTCGATGCCGATCAGGTTGAGGAAGGTCACCAGGGCAATCGACCCGGCCACCCACACCCAGGCATGGATGGCCGGGAAGTACTCGGACATGTAGATGCCGATCAGCAGGTAACTGAGCAGCGGCAGGAAGATGTAGTCGAGCAGCAAGGTCCAGCCGGCGATGAAGCCGAAGTGGCTGCCGAAAGCCTTGCGCGTGTAGGTGTAGACGGAACCGGAGTAGGGATGGGCCTGGACCATGCGGCCGTAGCTGTAGGCGGTCAGCAGCATGGCGGCCAGGGTGAGGAGGTAGGCGATGGGCAGGTGGCCCTTGGTCATCTGGGTGACCAGCCCGTAGGTGGTGAAGACGGCAAGCGGAACCATGTAGGCGAGGCCGAACAGCACCAGCGCGGTCATGCCCATGGACTTTCTGAAACGACCTGAAGTGTTGCTGGGTGACGCAGGTTGGTGGGGATGGGGCTGGGCTGTATTTGTTGTTGTATGCATTGCTAACTCCTGAAATGGGATGCAGGAAGCTGCAGTAGGCGAGCGGGCTCGCTACTGGTAAGGGCGTTTGAATAGAGGCGTGGCATGGGGTGGGGCGGCTCGAATGCTCCCACACTCGGGGAGGCCTCGAAATCACCCTTTGGGGGGAGCATTCTGCGCCCGTCGCGTAAACCCTGGCGCCCGCTGCTGGCGAGTATTTTCCTCTGCAAGGGGCAGCAAAAAGCTGGTTTCGCCGGGCCTGCGGCTGGGCCAAGAATGTTGCCCAGACCCATAACAATCGGACCGCAGGGACGGTCGTCAGGAGTGTGTATGTACGATCTCGGATACTGGCAACAGCGCGCGGCAGGCCTGAACTTGCGCGACAAGGCTTTGATCGGCGGCCGCCAGCTGGGTGCCGCCAGCGGGGCAACGTTCGACGCCATCAACCCGGCAACCCATCAGGTGCTCGCCCGTGTCGCTGCCTGTGACCAGGCCGATGTCGACCTGGCCGTCAGCACGGCGCGCAAGGCGTTCGAGCAAGGGCCGTGGCCGCGCATGGCACCCGTTGAGCGCAAGAAGGTGTTGCTGCGCCTGGCCGAGCTGATCATGGCCCACCGCGAAGAACTGGCGCTGCTGGACTCGCTGAACATGGGCAAGCCGGTCATGGATGCCTATAACATCGACGTGCCAGGTTCGGCCCACGTCTTCGCCTGGTACGGCGAGGCGCTCGACAAGCTCTATGACCAGGTCGCTCCGACCGCCGCCAATGCCTTGGCCACCATCACCCGCGAAGCGCTGGGCGTGGTTGCTGCGGTGGTGCCGTGGAACTTCCCGCTCGACATGGCGGCCTGGAAGCTCGCCCCGGCATTGGCGGCGGGCAACAGCGTGGTCCTCAAGCCCGCCGAGCAATCACCGTTCTCGGCCTTGCGCCTGGCCGAGCTGGCGCTGGAAGCTGGCGTGCCGGAAGGTGTGCTCAACGTGGTCCCGGGCCTTGGCGAAACGGCAGGCCGTGCGCTGGGCCTGCACCCTGACGTCGATTGCCTGGTGTTCACCGGCTCCACCCAGGTCGGCAAGTACTTCATGCAGTACTCGGCACAGTCCAACCTCAAGCAAGTGTGGCTGGAATGCGGTGGCAAAAGCCCGAACCTGGTATTTGCCGACTGCCAGGACCTGGACCTGGCGGCCGAAAAGGCTGCCTTTGGCATTTTCTTCAACCAGGGCGAAGTGTGCTCGGCCAACTCGCGGCTGTATGTGCAGCGTTCGATCCATGACGAATTCATCGAACGCCTGCAGGCCAAGGCCCGCCAGTGGCAGCCAGGCAACCCGCTGGACCCGGCCAGCCGTGCCGGTGCCATCGTCGATGCCGAGCAGGCCACGCGCATTACCCGAGCCATCGGCCAGGCCGTTGATGAAGGTGCGCGGCTGGTCTGTGGCGGGCAACGCCTGACCATCGGGGCCTCGGACAACTATATCGAGCCGACCATCTTCGCCGGCGTCGACAAGCGCATGAGCCTGGCCCGGGACGAGGTCTTCGGCCCTGTGTTGGCGGTCAGTGCGTTCGATACCGAAGAGCAGGCAATCAGCCTGGCTAATGACAGCGTCTACGGCCTGGCGGCGTCGGTGTGGAGCGATGACCTGAACCGGGCGCACCGGGTTGCCCGTGCGCTCAAGGCGGGTACGGTGTCGGTGAACACGGTCGATGCGCTGGATGTGACCGTGCCGTTTGGCGGTGGCAAGCAGTCCGGGTTCGGTCGCGACCTGTCGTTGCATTCGTTCGACAAGTACTCGCAGTTGAAGACGACCTGGTATCAGCTGCGCGGCTGATAAAATGCAAGGGCCACGGGGGCGAGCATGGCCTGATGGATTGCTGCATCATGGCAAGCTCGGCCATCCACTTACCCAGGAGACTGCGATGATCAAGCCCGGCGAGCAACTGCCCGACATTACCCTTTACGAATACAGTAACGGCGAGGGCGCCTGCCCGATCGGCCCGAACGCGTTCTCGGTGGGTGAGCGCTGCAAGCAGAAGAAAGTGGTGATCTTCGGTTTGCCCGGCGCGTTCACGCCCACCTGTTCCGAGCGTCACGTCCCGGGTTATGTCGCAGCGGCAGCAGAGCTGTTCGCGGCCGGCGTTGACGAGATTCTCTGTGTTTCGGTGAACGATGCCTTCGTCATGAACGCCTGGGGCAACAGCCTGCAGGTGGGCGACGCGGTGAAGATGATCGGCGACGGCAATGGCGAATTCAGCGAGGCGCTGGGGCTGATCCAGGACCTCTCGGCCCGTGGCCTGGGATGGCGTTCGCAGCGCTATGCCATGCTGGTTGACGACGGTGTGGTCAAGCATATTGCGGTAGAGGCGCCTGGCAAGTTTGAAGTCAGTGATGCAGCGAGCATGCTGGCTGTGGTGCGCTGATGGGTGCCTGGCCCGCAATACACATCTGACCCTGTGATGATTCGAGGGGTGGAGTACAAATGTGCTCCAGCCTGGAATCCTTGGCATGAAGGCCTTTTGATATCGCCCTGCGCTGGCCAAATTCTTTAGGGTTGGTCGACCTCGTCGAGCCGACAAGCGAGACCGTGGCCCGCTTTCAGTGCATCATGTTCATCTCGGTATCCAGACCCGCTTCCACGCAGTATTGAACATGAAACGTCCGCTATTTGTTGCGCTAGATGGCCCCAAGGGCACCGGCAAGACCACGCTGCTGGAGGCCATTACCCAGGCCCTGAGGGCAGACAACCGCAAAGTGATCCGGCTTTGCGAGAAAAAAAGCGACCCCTTCAGGGGCGAAACCATGGCGCTGGTCAACCAGCTCGTGAGAAACCCCTGCAAGGACCTGGAATTGAAGGTCTGTGCGCGGCTGGCCGATAGCCGTGCGTGGATTTCCCAAAACGTACTGCCCAGGCAACCTGCGGACAGCATCATCCTGATCGATCGCTGGTACCCCTCCGATGCCGCGTTTCGCCGCACAGTGCCGTTTGCCGAGATTTTGCGAATGAACCGCGAGCGCAATGTGCAAGTGCCGGACCTGCATGTTGGCGTGGTCACCTCGCCCGATACCTCGTGGGCGAGGGCGGCGGCACGCACGCGTGGGCTGGGTAGTACGGTGATTCACAAGCTGGATGAGCAGGTCGCCTGTACCGAAGCGTTCGAGCGGGCGGTGGCGGATCACGGCTGGGTGCTGTGCCGTAATGAAGGCACGATCGCGCAGGCGACGAGCCAGGTGGTTGCCGAGATCCAGCGCGTGCTTGAGGTTCTGTGCCCGCTAAAATGACGTTGTAATCATTGATGTGCGAGATGAGATCATGGCGCAAACCGACGTTCTCATTGTGGGCGCCGGCCCGACCGGGCTGGCTCTGGCACTTTGGCTCACCCGGCAGGGCATTGCGGTAAGGGTCGTCGACAAGAGTGCTGGCCCGGGCGAAGCGTCCCGCGCCATGGCTGTCCAAGCCCGCACGCTGGAGCTCTATCGCCAGCTCGATCTGGCCGAGGCGGTGATAGACGCCGGCTATAAAACCCCTGCCATGAACATGTGGGCGCGAGGCCGCCGCAGGGCGCGCATCCCGTTGAAGGATGCAGGCGCTGAAATCTCTCCTTACCCCTTTGTGTTGATCTATCCCCAGGATCGCCATGAGCGCTTGCTGGGGCAACAGCTGCATGCACTTGGCGTGGACGTGGAGTGGCAGACCGAACTGATAGCCTTTGAGGAGGGGGAAAGCCATGTCACGGCCACCCTGAAGCAGGCTGACGGGCGGGAAGGGGCATGCACTGCGGCTTACCTGGCCGGCTGCGATGGTGCTCATTCCCTCGTTCGGCATGCCATCGGCAGCGGTTTCGAGGGCGGCACTTATAAACAGCTTTTCTATGTTGCAGATGTCAGGGTAGCGGGCGTCGAACCTGCGGGTGAGGCACACGTGGCTTTTGACAAGTCCGACTTTGTGCTGCTTCTGTGCTATGGCGAAAAGGATCAATACCGCCTGATCGGTACCGTGCGAGACGAACGTGCCGAGCACCCTGAGCACCTGACGTTCGCGGACGTTGGCCATGATGCCATCAACGGCTTGAACCTCCAGACTACCGAGGTGAACTGGTTTTCCAGCTACCGCGTTCATCACCGCGTCACGGATCATTTCCGCCGTGGCAGAGTGTTTCTGCTCGGCGATGCTGCGCATGTTCACAGCCCGGCAGGCGGGCAGGGGATGAACACCGGGATACTCGACGCGAACAACCTGGCCTGGAAGTTGGCTGCGGTGATCAAAGGCCACTCGCCCGATACCCTGCTCGACAGCTATCCGATCGAACGTCAGGCATTTGCCCGCAAGTTGGTGGATACAACCGACAAACTGTTCAGCTTCGTTACCGCCCAGGGTGGCTTCGCTGATTTCGTGCGCACGCGCATCGCGCCGGTCATCGCCAGCGTTGCCTACAAGCGCGAGAGCGTCCGTGAATACCTGTTCCGCGTGGTTTCGCAAACCACCCTTGATTACCGTGGTAGCCCGCTGAGTCAAGGCAGGGCTGGTGCGGTTCAAGGCGGTGACCGTCTACCGTGGCTGCCCGGGGCGGTTGCCGATAACTACGAACCACTGAGCGCCATTGAGTGGCAAGTGCATGTGTACGGCGAAGCCAAACCAGAGCTGGCCCAATGGTGCAGGGAGCAGGGGATTTCACTGCATGTTTTCGCTTGGGAGCCTGTGTGTGAGCGGGCCGGCGTGGCCAGGCATGCTGCTTATCTATTGCGGCCAGATACTTATGTCGCAGTGGCTGAGCCTGAGGGGAATGCATCTGCCTTGAGCCGATATTTTGAAAAGCAAGGCGTTGTGTTGCCAACGGCCTGAGTCTTGGAACAGGAATTGCTGCAGCCTGCAAAACACCACAAAGTGGGTAATACGGCAATGTTCTTTGAAGACCACTGTTTCATGTTTCTGGTCGCCGTCGCCGTGCTTGTCGTGGATGCAGTGGCCATCGTCATGTATCTGCATGACAGCCCGCGGCGCATTGGGTTGGGCATGCAGCACCCATTATTGGGGAAGTGGGTGTTGTGTAGTCCTGGCGGGCAAGGAGGAACGGGAGGCAAAGCCAGAAGCACAGTCAGTGCTCATGGCTGTGGGCGCGAATGGTCAGCGCAGCCGGCACCCTGGTGTTAATTCAAGGTGCTCCCGTCAGCCAGGAAAATCCTGAGCGCCTCGTGCGACATTGGCCTGGCAAAGTAATACCCTTGGAAAATATCGCATCGACCGCTTTCCAGGAAGTCCACCTGAGGTGCAGTTTCCACACCTTCCGCGACCACGGACAGGCCGAGATGGTGGGCCATCGAAATTATCCCTTGAGTGATGGCAGCATCGTGTGGGTTGGTCGAAATATCCTGGATGAAGGAGCGATCGATCTTGATCTTGTCTATTGGCAAGCGCTTGAGATAACTGAGGCTGGAAAATCCCGTACCGAAATCATCCAGCGCAATGCGTACACCCAGGTTTTTTAAACGGTGCAATGTTGCAATTGCGTGTTCAACGTTATGCAGCAAGAGTGACTCGGTTATCTCCAACTCCAACTGCCCGGCGCTAAGCCCATGTTTGCTCAACACTGCCTGGATACATTCAACGAACTGACCGCGCTGGAAATGCATCGGCGAAATATTGACCGCCATCGAGATGTCGGTGAAGCCCTGATCACACAAGTTTCGCAACTGCGCGCAAGCCGTTTCGAGCACCCAAAGGCTCAGAGGGACGATCTGACCACTGTCTTCGGCCACCGGCACAAATACCGCAGGGGAGATGAACCCCCTGACCGGATGCTCCCAGCGCAACAACGCTTCGATCCCGACCACACGCCCAGTGCGCGCCTCGATCTGCGGTTGGTAATGCAGGCTGAACGACCGGGTCTCGAGCGCTTTCTGCAGGTCGTTGCGCAGGCTTCTGTGCTCGCAGACCCGCTGGTTCAGATCGCTGGTGTACCACTCAAAGTTGTTGCGGCCTTGTTGCTTGGCTTTATACATGGCCATGTCAGCCTGCTGGATAAGCTGCATCGGCTGCCCGATGTGACCGTCGCTTAGCGTGATACCGATACTTGCACTGACGTGCAGGTCGATGCCATGGATGCAATAGGGTTTGCCAATGCTGGCCAGCAGTCGCTCGGCCACCGGGACAACGTCTTCGTCACACAGCAGGTCCGTCAGCAAAACGACAAACTCATCGCCGCCCATACGCACGACGGTATCAGTCGGACGAACCTGCTGGGTCATGCGCTGCGCCACCTCGATCAGCACCTGATCGCCGAAGTAGTGCCCGATGGAGTCGTTGATGGATTTGAATCCATCCAGGTCGATGTACATGACCGCCAGGTGGCACTTACGTTGACGGCTGCTGCGACACTCCAGCCCAAGACGGCCCTCCAGGGACAGGCGGTTAAGCAAGCCGGTCAGCCTGTCATGGTTGGCATTGATGCTCAATTGGCGCTCGTAATAGGTGAACAATGAGCGAAAGCGTTGTTCGCTTTCCTCCAGGCGTTGGCCGTCACGCTCATGCCGGATCGCTATGGCAGCCAGCCGCGCCGCGCAGGTCAAGCGCTCGATCTGCGCCTCGCTTGGCACAACCGCCTGGTCCTGGTAAAGCGCAAATGTCCCAAGAACGCAGCCCTGATGCGAGAGTAATGGCAACGACCAGCAGGAGCGCAGATTGTAACCTAGCGCCAGACTGCGAAAACGCTCCCAGCTCGGATCGCGGGCTATATCTGCGGTGACCACCAGCTCGCGCCGGAATGCCGCCGTGCCACACGTGCCTTCCCGAGGACCGATGGGCATGCCATGGATCGCCTCGCTGTAGGCCGGTGGCAGGCCAGGCGCGGCACCCTTCAGCAAATGCTTGCCTTGCGCATCGGTCAGCAGTACCGAACACAGCGTGCCGGGATCCTGGGCGTCGATCATCAAGCAGATGGCGGTGAGGATGTCGTGCAGTTGATGATTGGTCGCGATCATACCGAGTATGTCGCGTTGAGACTCGGGAAGCGCCATGCTGTGAGAGCTCGTGCAGGAGGTGTTCATGGGGGATTGCTGAGTACAGGCGAGGCCTTCCGGTTGCCTGAGCGTCTCGAGCAGTGAGTGCCCGGGCGCAGTCCGATCGCACCCCGATCGCGAGATCTTATAAAGCAGTGGGCCTGCCACGAAAAAGACTCAGGTGATCGATAAAAGAACGTATCAGATGGAGCGCATGCGGCTGAATTCGGCTTGCAACGGCCTGACCACCGCCCGCTGACTTTCACGGAACAAACCGCAGATAGTGCTTGACTTCCGGGCTACCAGGCGCAGACTTTAGCCAGTGTTGCAAAAGTTCCCCTGGGCCTGGCCGCGTCTGTTTGCGGCGCTCGCCCTCCAGCGCTTGACTCCCAGGCATGCTCAATGCTGGCGCTGGACTTCACGGATGCAGTGCTGGCTTTCCTTCGAATTGCCCGGTCTCAAGGAAAGAACATCCCGATCACGCACGACTGCTACAAGAGCAGCAGAAGTGCGCACTCCCTCGTGCCGAACGCTATACGGCTGCTGCCCGCGACCCTTGAACCTGCCTGACGATGCCGATCAGGTTTTGATCAAGCGCCCATTCGACAATGGGCTGCTGACGATCTCCTCGACGAGCGCAAAGCGCGTGCATCGAAGCACAGCCGTTTGATTCCGAATTGAAGCTGACTCGGAGATTTCGTTGCAGTCGTCATGAAGGCCCACCAGCAGACGAGGCGCTGCGGCAGGCTCCACCTCGTCGTCCCTATGATTCAAGGAGCGCCCGCATGGCCAGCAAACAGTGCCAGGTCTGTGGCCAACCCGCCACGACACGGGTGGAAGCCAAGGTCAATGGCCGCCACAGCACCATGCTGTTGTGTGATGATCACTACCGCCAATTGGTGCGCCAGCAAAAACGCACCCTTTCCCCACTGGAGGCCCTTTTCGGCTCGCGCAGCGGTTTGTTCGAAGAATTCATGGGCAGCGATTTCTTCGGCAACGGAGAAGACTCGGTAACCGTTGCCGCAGATGCCGATGATGTGGCCGAAGCGTCGTCTGGCGAACCTGCCCGCGCAGGGGCTGGCGCGCCGCGGCGTCGCGGCAGCGGGCTGGCCAGCCGCATCAGTGAACACTCCGAGGCCCTGTTGCAGGAAGCTGCCAAGCGTGCCACGGAGTTTGGTCGGTCCGAAGTCGATACCGAACACCTGCTGCTGGCCCTGGCCGACAGCGACGTGGTCAAGACCATCCTGAGCCAGTTCAAGCTCAAGGTCGACGACCTCAAACGCCAGATCGAGGCCGAAGCCAAGCGCGGCGACAAACCGTTTGAAGGCGAGGTCGGTGTGTCACCACGGGTGAAGGATGCGCTGAGTCGCGCCTTCGTCGCCTCCAATGAGTTGGGGCACGCTTACGTAGGCCCCGAGCACTTCCTGATCGGGCTGGCCGAAGAGGGTGAAGGGTTGGCCGCCAACTTGCTGCGCCGCTATGGCCTTACGCCGCAGGCCCTACGTCAGCGGGTAAGCAAGGTGGTTGGCAAAGGTGCCGAGGATGGCCGCGCCGAGGCGCCGACCGATACGCCGGAGCTCGACAAGTACTCGCGCGATCTCACCAGGATGGCGCGTGATGGCAAGCTGGACCCGGTCATCGGGCGGGCACAGGAAATCGAAACCACCATCGAGGTACTGGCGCGGCGCAAGAAGAACAACCCTGTATTGATCGGCGAGCCTGGCGTGGGCAAGACGGCCATCGTCGAGGGCCTGGCTCAGCGCATGGTGGCCGGCGAAGTGCCCGAGACGCTGCGTGACAAGCGCCTGGTCGAACTGAACATCAATTCCTTGGTGGCCGGCGCGAAGTACCGGGGCGAGTTCGAGGAGCGCGTGCAGAAGGTGCTGAAGGAGATTGCCGAGCACCAGGGTGAGCTGATTCTCTTCATCGACGAAGTGCACACCATCGTCGGTGCAGGGCAGGGCGGTGGAGAAGGCGGTTTGGACGTGGCCAACGTCTTCAAGCCGATGATGGCGCGCGGTGAGCTGAACCTGATCGGCGCGACGACGCTCAACGAGTACCAGAAGTACATCGAGCAGGACGCTGCGCTGGAGCGGCGTTTCCAGCCGGTCATGGTGCCCGAGCCAACGGTGGCGCAGACCATCATGATCCTGCGCGGCCTGCGCGACACCTTCGAAGCGCACCACAAGGTCAGCATCACCGAGGACGCGATCATCGCTGCCGCCGAACTGTCCGACCGCTACGTCAGCGCGCGCTTCTTGCCGGACAAGGCCATCGATCTGCTCGATCAGGCTGCCGCCCGCGTCAAGCTATCGGCCACGGCACGCCCGGTTGCGGTGCAGGAAATGGAGTCGGAACTGCACCAGTTGCGCCGTGAGCAGGAGTATGCGGCTTCGCGCAAGCACTATGACAATGCGGCGCAGATCAGCAAGCGCGTCGAAGCCACGGAGGCCGAACTCAAGCAGCGGGTCGAGGAGTGGGAGCGCGAGCGCGGCTCGGGCAGCACCGAGGTCAAGGCCGAACATGTGGCGCAGATCGTCTCGCGGCTGACCGGCATTCCGGTCAATGAACTGACGGTGGAGGAGCGCGAGAAGCTGTTGCACCTGGAGCAGCGGCTGCAAGAGCGCCTGGTGGGGCAGGACGAGGCGGTGCGCGCGGTGGCGGACGCGGTTCGGCTGTCGCGCGCTGGGCTGCGCGAAGGCAGCAAGCCGGTGGCCACGTTCCTGTTCCTGGGCTCCACCGGCGTCGGCAAGACCGAGTTGGCCAAGGCGCTGGCCGAAACCATCTACGGCGACGAGAGCGCCCTGTTGCGTATCGACATGTCGGAGTATGGCGAGCGCCATTCCGTGGCTCGGCTGGTGGGCGCGCCTCCGGGCTACGTCGGTTATGACGAAGGCGGCCAGCTTACCGAAAAGGTCCGTCGCAAGCCCTACAGCGTGCTGCTGCTCGACGAGATCGAGAAGGCCCATCCCGACGTCTACAACATCCTGCTGCAGGTGTTCGACGACGGGCGACTGACCGATGGCAAGGGGCGCGTGGTGGACTTCACCAACACCATTATCATTGCCACGTCCAACCTGGGCTCCGACATCATTCAGCGGCGGCTGAAGGCGCCCGGAGCAGCGGGTGAGGAGTACGAGAAAACCAAGGTCGAGGTGATGGATGTGCTGCGCGGGCACTTTCGCCCCGAGTTCCTCAACCGCATCGATGAGATCATCGTCTTCCATGCGCTGGGCAAGCAGGAGATCCGCCACATCGTTGGCCTGCAACTCGACCGCGTGGCCCGCAATGCCGCCAGCCAGGGCGTGACGCTGACGTTCGACGAGACACTGGTCGATCACTTGGCTGAAGTCGGCTACAAGCCCGAATTCGGTGCCCGCGAGCTCAAGCGAATGATCCGCAGCGAGCTGGAGACGGCACTGGCACGTGAGATGCTCGGCGGCGGCATTGGCAAGGGTGATCACGCCCATGCGCGCTGGGACGACAAGGCGGAGCGGGTCGGGTTCGAGCACCGGCAAGCCGTGCCGGCCAAAGAGCTCGACAGTGAAAGTGCGTGAAGCGCAGGCCGAAGGCTGCGGTTTCTCGTTGCAATGATCTTGCTGCTGAAGAGGTGAGGCATGAAGGACAGCAATGAGCCCGAGACCACGCGCATGCGACTGCGTCGCGAGTGGGCGGTGTTGACGTTCTACGAGCGTTTCGAGCAGATCGTCGCCCACATTCTTTCGCTGGTGATCGCGGTGGTTATCGTGGTGTCGCTGGTGCAGCTGATCCAGATAGTCTTCAGCCTGCTGATCATCGATGCGTTCAATCCGCTGGACCACCGGATCTTCCAGAATGTGTTCGGTATGGTCATGACGCTGCTGATCGCGATGGAATTCAAGCATTCCATCGTGCGCGTTGTGTTGCGCCGTGGCAGCATCATTCAGGTCAAGACAGTCCTCTTGATCGGGTTGATCGCGCTGTCACGCAAGATCGTGATCCTTGATCCCGATGTCAGCCCGGCCAAAGTCGCGGCGCTCGCTGGCGCTACCCTGGCCCTGGGGCTGACCTACTGGCTGTTGCGTGAGCGCGATGATCGAGTTGCCTAGGCTCTGTGTGAATGGCGCCAAGGCAAAGACTCAACGGGAAAAAGAACGCGGATGTGTAATGCCATATGCGTTCAGATCGGGGCTTGAAAACCTCGAACGCTACTTTCTCCATAACCGGTCCTGACAGGGGCTGAGGGTCGAGGGCATGGCCGCTGAAGGCAACGCAGGACTGTTGTTGGGCGTCATCACGTTGCTCAGCGCTGCCGTGGTGGCCGTGCCACTGCTCAAGCGCATCGGCTTCGGCTCGGTGCTCGGTTACCTGCTGGCGGGGATGATGATCGGACCCTTCGGGCTGCAGCTGGTCAATGACCCTCACACCATCATTGATGTGGGCGAATTGGGCGTGGTGATGTTTCTCTTCGTGATTGGCCTGGAGCTCAAACCCTCGCATCTGTGGGAGCTGCGCGCGCAGATCTTTGGACTGGGCAGCCTGCAGGTGTTGATCTGTGCCGTTCTGCTCACCGTCGTCGGCAAGGCCTTTGGTTTCCCTTGGCAGGTGTCATTCGTCTGCGCGGCCGGTTTTGTACTCACGTCCACGGCGATCGTCATGCAAGTGCTCTCGGAGCGGGGTGACTTGACCGAGCCGAGGGGCCAACGCATCGTCTCCATTCTGCTGTTTGAAGACCTGTTGATAGTGCCGTTGCTGGCGGTGGTGGCATTTCTGGCACCTACTGCATCGGTGCCCGAACCCAGCTCACCCCTGTGGCAACGCATGGCAACCGCAGCGCTGTCCCTGAGTGCACTGGTGGTCATCGGGTTGTGGTTGCTCAACCCGCTGTTTCGGGTATTGGCCCAAGCCAGGGCGCGCGAGGTGATGACTGCTGCCGCGCTGCTGGTGGTGCTGGGAGCGGCGCTGCTGATGGAAATCGGCGGCCTGTCAATGGCCATGGGCGCGTTCGTTGCCGGTGTGCTGCTTTCGGAGTCCACCTTCCGCCACCAGCTGGAGGCTGACATAGAACCGTTTCGCGGGCTGTTGCTGGGGCTGTTTTTTCTCGGCGTCGGCATGGCGCTGGATCTGCAGGTGGTGGCCAGCAACTGGCTGCTCATCAGCTCTGGCGTGCTGGCGCTGATGGTGGTCAAGGCGCTGTGTATCTACGGGGTCGCGCGCCTTGCGAAAAGCCAGCATGGTGATGCGCTGGACCGTGCCGTGCTGATGGCCCAGGGGGGTGAATTCGCGTTCGTGCTGTTTGCCGAAGCGCTGAAACTCAGGGTCGTCAGTGCCGAAATCAACGCCAACATGACGGCTATCGTGGTGTTGTCCATGGCCCTTACGCCGGTCAACCTTCTGCTGTACAAGCGCTTCGCGCGGCCCCGGGCGGTTTCCATGGACGGTGTGGAGCCGGCACAGAATCTTCAAGGCCATGTCCTGATCATAGGGTTTGGCCGTGTCGGCCAGATCGCTTGCCAGGCACCACTCGCTCATGGCGCCAAGCTTTCAATCATCGACATGGACCCGGAGGTGATCCGCGCCGTCGAGCCTTACGGTTTCAAGGTCTATTACGGTGATGGTGCCCGGCACGACCTGTTGCATGCTGCCGGGGCCCATCACGCCCGCACCATCATTGTGTGCGTGAATGACAAGAAGGCCGCGACACGCATCGTCGAAAGCACGCGGCACTATTGCCCGCAGGTGAAGGTGCTGGTGCGCGCCTTTGACCGCGAGCACGCGTTGGAGCTGGTCAAGCACGACGCCGACTACATCGTGCGGGAAACCTTTGAATCCGCCTTGCTGCTTGGCCACCAGGCCGTGCTGAGCCTGGGTGCCTCAGCGCACGAAGCCGACGCGGTGACCGACGAGGTGCGCACCCGCGATGCCGAACGTTTTGCCCTGGAAACATCCGGGGGGCTATTTGCCGGGCGAGCGTTGGTCCTGGGAAATATCGAGCGCATTGAGCCGCCGCCCCACGAAGCGCGGAATGCTCAGTGAGCATGTCAGCCACGCTTCATCAACGGATCTGACGCAAGCCTTCCATGGCGGCTGTTTTCAAGGTTCAGGGAATGGCAAAGGTGCGGTTGTAGGGCGCCGGACAGCGAAGACGTTGAGCGTCATGGCCACCAAGGCGTAGTAGCCGAAAATCGCAACCAGCTCGACTACAGCGGGCTCGCCGAAAGCCTTCACCGCTTCCTGATAGCGGTCGTCACTGACCCGACGCGTACGGTAGAGCTCTTCACCCAAGTGGTAGACGATGGCCTCATCTTCCTGGATGAAGGTGGGTGTACGCTGTGCGCGCAGCGCGTCGATGACTTCGTCACTCAGCCCGCTGCTTCGAGCAATGGGCTCATGAATTTGCCACTCTGCCTGGGACTGCCACCAGGCTGCGGTGAGCAGTATCGCCAACTCGCTCAAACGCAAATCCAGCCGAGTGTGGTACCTGCAGAACGCCCCAAGGCGTTGTGCGTGATCAGCCAATGCAGGGCTGTGGATCCACGCAAGGAATGGGCCGTCCAGATTTCCCCGTGGCCCTTGGAGGATGTCACTTAGCACCTTGCGCTGTTCTTGGCTCATCTGCTCTTCAAGGAGTGAGGTCAAGCGGGATTGAATGTTCATGAGCGCTTTCTCAAACTCCTGCGATTGAGCTGTCTATTGCCAGCGCGAGCTTATCAATGATTTCGTCGATATGGCTTGAGTCGATGATGAAGGGCGGTGCCAGCAGAATGTGATCCCCTCGTTGCCCATCCACAGTTCCGCCCATGGGGTAGCACATCAGACCCTGTGCCATGGCCGCTTTCTTCACCCGTGCATGCAGTTTGATCGAAGGATCAAAAGGCGTTTTCGTTGCCCGATCATTGACCAGTTCGATGCCACGAAATAGCCCGCGCCCTCGAACGTCACCCACATGAGGGTGCCCGCTGAACCGCTCAAGCAAACGCGCGTGCAGGGCGTCACCCACCGTGACGACCTGGCTCAAAAGCCCGCGTTTCTCGATGGTTTTCTGCACCGCCAAGGCAGCAGCACAGGCGGTTGCGTGGCCTATATAGGTATGGCCGTGCTGAAAGAAGCCTGAACCGTTGGCGATAGCGTCACGGATCTTCGCACTGACCATGGTTGCGCCAATCGGCTGGTAGCCGGCGCCCAACCCTTTGGCGATGGTGATCAGGTCGGCAGTGATGCCCTCCTGTTCAGCCGCGAACAGTGAACCCGTGCGGCCCATGCCACACATGACTTCGTCGAGAATAAGCAGCACGCCATGGCGATCGCAGATTTCACGGACGCGTTTGAAGTAGCCCGCGACAGCTGGAACGGCACCCAAGGTGGCCCCTACGACAGGCTCAGCGATGAAAGCCATGACGTTTGCCGGGCCCAGGCGGCAGATTTCCGATTCCAGCTCTTCGCCTAGTCGCTGGGCATATTGCTCAACGGTTTCACCCGGTAACTGATCACGGTAGGCATAACTCGGGCTGACGTGGCTAACGTTGATCAGCAATGGCTCGAACTGCCGACGTCGCCATTCGTTACCACCCGCCGCCAGGGCACCCAACGTGTTTCCGTGATAGCTCTGGCGACGTGCAATCACATGCTTGCGACTGGGCTGGCCAATTTCCACGAAGTATTGCCGCGCCAGTTTGAGTGCGGTTTCCACCGCCTCAGAACCGCCGGACACGAAATAGACAGACTCCAGCCCTTCAGGGGCGCGGGCGACAAGAAAATCTGCCAGCTCTTCCATGACATCAGTGGTGAAGAAAGAGCTGTGGGCGTAGGCCAGTTGCCCAATCTGATGGCGTACTGCCTCGATGACCTCAGGGTCGCTGTGGCCAAGGCAAGAAACTGCTGCGCCTCCACTGGCATCCAGGTAGCGCTTCCCGGCGCTATCAATCAGATAAGGCCCATCACCTGCTACGGCTGTGGGGTAGGTATGGCTGAAGCTTCGATGCAAGACGTGGCTCATGATCACCTCCAAGGGGTGTGCAAATATTACTTGCATATAAATCAGAAGCAACGGATATTTGCATTTCACCGCAGGAAGCGCCGCTCGTACTGCGCTGGTAGACGCGCGCCCTTGGCATGGAATGCCGCCAATAACAATCAGGGGCCTGCCCCATACCTTGCTACTGCCGCTTTCCCTCGGGCCGACAACGGCAGCCGAGCCTCCCCCTTGAAGAGGAAAGACGATGAAAAAATTTCTTAAGGTATCGCTTGCAGCTTTCGCTCTTGCCATTTCAGGCACCTCGATGGCCGCCGGAAAAGAGTTGCTGATCGCAACCGACACGGCGTTCGTGCCTTTCGAGTTCAAGCAGGGCAATGAGTATGTGGGCTTCGATATCGATCTTTGGGCGGCAATTGCCAAAGAGCTGGGTGTGACCTATCAGCTCAAGCCAATGGATTTCAACGGCATCATTCCCGCGTTGCAAACCCATAACGTGGACGCGGCGCTTGCCGGGATCACAATCAAGGAAGAGCGCAAACAGGCTATCGATTTCTCCGACGGTTACTACGACAGCGGCTTTCTGCTGATGGTCAAAAGTGACAACCAGACCATCAAGGGTGAAGCAGACATTGCCGGCAAAAGCCTGGCGGTGAAGAGCGGAACGTCGGCAGCCGACTATGCCAAGGCCAATCTCAAGGCCAAAGATCTGCGTCAGTTCCCGAACATCGACAATGCCTATCTGGAACTGCGCACGGGGCGCGTCGACGCCGCCATGCACGATACGCCAAACGTGCTCTATTACATCAAGACCGCCGGCGAAGGTCAGGTCAAAGCCGTGGGTGCACAGATGATGGCGCAGCAATACGGCATCGGCTTCCCTAAAGGCAGCGAACTGCGCGAGCCAGTCAACGCAGCCCTGAAGAAACTTCGGGAGGATGGCACCTACGCCAGAATCTATGAAAAGTGGTTTGGCACTCAACCACAGTAAATCCTTCCAAGTTTTCTGAGAGTTCACCGTTATGCAATTTCAATGGAGCGCCATCTGGGATGCGCTCCCGGTTCTGCTGGAAGGTGCCAAACTCACGCTCTGGATCTCGATCCTGGGCCTGATCGGCGGCGCAATCATCGGTGTGATCGCGGGCTTCGCCCGCGCTTACGGTGGTTTCTTCAGCAGTCGGGTAGCGTTGGTATTCATCGAGCTGATTCGTGGCACCCCCATCATGGTGCAGGTGATGTTTATCTACTTCGCCTTGCCCCTGATGATTCCCGTGCGCATCGATCCGTTCGGGGCCGCCGTGTTCACCATCATGATCAACTCGGGTGCCTACATCGGCGAGATTACCCGAGGAGCCGTCCTGTCGATCAACAAGGGCTTTCGTGAAGCCGGACTGGCGCTGGGGCTCTCTCGCCGCGACACCCTTCGCTATGTCATCACACCGCTGGCGTTTCGCCGGATGATTCCGGCCCTGGGCAACCAGTGGATCGTCAGTATCAAGGATACGTCGTTATTCATCGTCATCGGTGTGGCCGAACTGACCCGCCAGGGCCAGGAAGTGATCGCCGGCAATTTCCGCGCGATGGAGGTCTGGTCTGCCGTGGCCGTGATCTACCTGATCATTACCCTGGTGCTCAGCTACATCCTGCGCCGTATGGAAGCGAGGTTGAAAATCCTGTGATCGAATTCAAGAACGTTTCCAAACACTTCGGCAGCACTCAGGTGCTCCATAACATCGACCTGAGCATTGCCTGCGGTGAGGTCGTGGTCATCATCGGGCCGTCGGGTTCTGGCAAATCCACCTTGCTGCGCTGCATCAACAAGCTGGAAGAAATCAGCGAGGGTGAGCTGATTGTCGACGGTTTGAAGGTCAACGACCCCAAGGTCGATGAGCGCCTGATTCGCCAGGAAGCCGGCATGGTGTTCCAGCAGTTCCATCTGTTCCCACAGATGACGGCGCTGGAAAACGTGGCGTTCGGACCGATCCGGGTGCGCGGGGCAAGCAAGGCCGAAGCGCATGCGCTCGGTCGTGAGCTGCTGGCCAAGGTCGGCCTGGCCGAACGCGCTGACCATTATCCGTCGCAGCTGTCGGGCGGCCAACAACAGCGAGTGGCCATTGCCCGGGCGCTGGCGGTCAAACCCAAGATGATGCTGTTCGACGAGCCGACTTCTGCGCTGGATCCGGAGCTGCGGCATGAGGTGCTGACCGTGATGAAGGCGCTGGCAGAGGAGGGGATGACCATGGTCATCGTCACCCACGAAGTGGATTTTGCGCGCAAGGTCGCCAGCCGATTGATCTTCATCGATAAGGGGCGCATCGCCGAAGACGGCAAGCCACAAGAGCTGATCGCCAATCCACCCAGCCCGCGCTTGCGCGAATTCCTCCAGCACGTTTCATAAGGGGCAACGCGATGCTCGCTCAACTTCACATCGCCGGCAATGCGTTCGAACTCGGACGGCGCCTGGGTGAATTCGGTCGTCAATCCGTACATGGCAAACTGCGCCTATTACCACTGTGGCAACACCTCGTTTCGTTGGCCGACACGGATAAGGCGCAGCAAATGAAAACGCAGGTGCGTGAACGGTATCCGCGTTACTGGCAGGAGATCGAAGGCCTTGCCGCCGGGCTTGAGTTGCCGGTCGACGAAGTCTTCATGTGGAACTGCCGGGGCGATTTTCCTGGGCTCGTGAGTGTGGATGGCTGTACCACTGTGTTTGGTCAGGCAGAGCAGGGGACACTGATCGCCCACAATGAAGACGGGCTGCCCCAATTGCGCGATGATTGTGCCATTGTCCACGCCAACCCGGAGGAGGGTGTGGCCTTCATCAGCTTCGTCTATCCCGGCTCGATCCCGGGCCATACGTTTGCAGTCAACGCGTTCGGCGTTGTTGCGACGGTCAACAACATCCGCCCAACGGATATCCCCGCCGGCTTGCCACGGATGATTCTGGGGCGTGCTTCGCTGGATGCCCGTACGCTGGATGAGGCGATTGCGGCGGTCTCCCTGATGCCTCGCGCCGGGGCTTTCCACCACGCGTTCGGGCAAGCTGGTACCTCTCGTGTCGTCAGTGTCGAAGCGACATCAGATGGCGTTGTAGTGCGTGAGGTTGAAGCATCGAGCGGCCACTCGAACCATCTCGTCGATCCGTCGTTTCGGGATTTCAAGCAGATCGTGACAGGGAGTTCTGGCGCTCGTCAGCACAGAGTCGATCACCTGTTAGCCGGCTCAAACCGCAAGCTCGACCTGGCGCTCGCCCTTCAGATCCTGCGCGACGAGGAGCGTGCAACGTTGCCAGTCTACCGGTGTGCGGACGATGATCCTGATGACGAAAATACGCTTGCCACGGCGGTCTTCACGCTGACATCCAGCGCTGTAGAATGGCGGGTTTATGCGCGCCGAGTGACAGATCATCCTGACGCCCAAGGCGCTGTTGTGTTAGTCCAATAGCGGATAACTCCGATGACGCAGTTCAATGAATACCTACCAGAAACAGTGACTGAGCTGAAACAGCTGCTGGCTGCCATCGATAGACAAGAGGTGGATATCGCTTTGGGCGGCAGTTCGACGCGCGTGCTGACCCAGATGATTGAATCGCCGCAACACGCAGCGGTGTCTTCAATCACTGAGTTGGCCGCGCAGTTCGGCGTTAACGCCTCGACGCTGTCCAGGCTCGCCAGGCGTCTTGGGTATTCAGGGTTCAGCAAATTGCAGGACGTCTTCCGACGAGAGCTGACAGAGGGCAAAAGCTTCTACAGCGATCAGGCGTCACGGTTAGTGGTCAATACGGAAGGTGTGGGGTCGATTAGCCAATTGGCACGATTGGGTCGCCAGGAAAGCGCCAACATTGCCAGTATGGTGGAGCAGGTCGATCCCGCTGCGTTTGACGATGTTGTTGGGCTACTTTGCAGCGCCAAACGCGTGCGAATCCATGGTATGAGGCAATTCAACTCTTTGGCGCTGTTCATGTCTTATGGGCTTGGGATGCTTCGGCCGGATGTCAGCGCGCTGGACTCCAGCCGACAAGGTGTTGCTGATGCGCTTGCTCAACTGGATGCAGGAGACCTGTTGGTTGTCGCCAGCTGCTTCCCGTATACCCCGAGCGTGCTGGCGACTGCCGAGGTGGCTAACCGGCACGGGATAAAGGTCGTGGCATTGACGGACTCTGCCAGTTCGCCTTTGGCCAAGACCGCGCTGCACAGCTTCTATGTGCCCAACCATAGCCTGTTCTTCAGCAACAGCATGTGCGCCTTTATGCTCCTGGCGCAGGGGCTGCTTAGTGCGGTAGCAGGCGCCTTGGGCGAGACCGCAGTCGCAGCGCTCAAGTATCGTGAAGAGCTCATCTCTGAGTTGAATTCCTCGCTGTAAGTTCTGCACGAGGTTTTTCAAGAAGCCCGCCGGAGCGGGCAAGGGGGCTAACACTGGCTAGGCCTGACTCTAAGACAGGCTCCAAGCGGCATCGTAAGTATGATCTTGCCGATATTGAGTGAGGCCTCCATTTTTCGATGAGCATCCGCGGCTCGCGCCAATGGGAAGGTGCTATCAATCACGGGCTCAAGACTGCCTCCTCCCTCGAAACGATCAAGCCAGTGTTCGCGAAAGCGTCTGACCATCGCATGTTTTTCAGACTGTGTGCGGGACTTCATCACTGTGCCGATGATCTGCAAGTGGCGGTATAGAACGTCTTCCAGCTTGAGGTTCACTTCACCACCGCCACCCAGCATACCGACCTGTACCAGGCGGCCACCCTTGGCGAGCGACTTGATGTTCCTCGTGAAGTAGGGCTCACCTACAAAATCGATGATGACATCCACACCTTGCCCATCCGTGTGCTGCGCGACGACCTGGGCAAAGTCCTGCGCTTTGTAATCGATGGTGAAATCGGCACCTAGATTCTCGACCCGGGACAGTTTTCCTGCCTCTGCGGTGGCGAAGACCTTGGCGCCCATGGCGTAAGCAAGCTGCACGGCTGCTGAGCCAACCCCACCTGCGGCAGCATGAATGAGTACTGACTCGCCTGGTTTCAGTTGCGCCAGGTGGATCATCGCTTCGTGAGCGGTCACAAAGACTTCCGGGATCGCTGCAGCATGCACGTAGTCGAGAGCACCCGGGATCGGCATCGCCATGCGGTAATCGATTCGCGCGACTTCTGCATAGGCGCCGCCACCCACCACTCCCATCACGCGATCGCCGACTTGATAGCCTGACACTTCACTGCCAACCTCGATCACCTCACCTGCAATCTCCAGGCCGATGATCAGCGAGTCGCCGAAGTTGGGACGCCCGTAGCCACCGGTACGATGGGTCAGATCAGCTCGGTTAACGCCGGCAGCATGCACGCGAACCAGCAGGTCGGCGGGGCGGACTTCCGGCACAAGTACCTCACTCACCTGGAGCACTTCAGGGCCGCCAAAGGTTTCAAAGGTGATCGCTTTCATGGGTTCAAAGGCTCCGAGTCAACGAGTGTGGAATGGGCGATGGCAGATGCCGTGATCGCTGCAGGAAATCCTGCATAGAAGGAGAGGTGGGTAATGGCTCCGGCGAGCTCTTCATGCGTTATGCCGTTGGCAACGGCTCGCCGCAGATGCGCCGGCAGCTCATCTGAATGACCACCAGCAATAGCCTCACGAGGGCTTGCAAAGTTGAGACCTGTCATGTGGAGGCACCTCAAACCTGGCTGATGAATTTATTGGTGAGGTAGTGCTCGATACCTTCGATGCCGCCTTCCGAACCGTGACCGCTCTCCTTGATGCCACCAAAGGGGAGCTCTGTCGCGACGATGCGGTATTGATTGATCCCGATCATGCCGGCCTCCAAACCGTCGGCAACATCGATGGCCGTCCGTGCATTGGTGGTGAAGGCATAGGCCGACAGGCCATAGGGCAAGCGGTTAGCCTCGGCCAATCCATCCGCCAGCCCTTCGAATGGCATCAAGATGGCAATGGGGCCGAACGGCTCCTCGTGCATGATGCGGGCATCCATTGGCACATCGGCCAACACGGTGGGTGCAAAGAAGAAGCCTGGCCCAGGCAAGGCCTCACCACCGGCCAACACCTGGGCGCCCTTGGCGACAGCATCAGCCACCAGTTCCTCCATCTTGTTCAGTTGCCTCAGGTTGGCAAGCGGCCCGACTTGCGTATGTGGGTGCATGCCATTGCCGACCCGCAGAACTTTGGTTGCCGCAACGAATTGATCTACGAATTGCTGGTAGACACCCCGTTGAACCAGGAAACGGGTTGAAGAAATACAGACCTGGCCGGTACCGCGGAAGCGGTTGGCGACGCCTTCCACAGCGGCTCGCTCCACGTCGGCATCGTCGAACACCAGCACTGGGCCATGGCCACCCAGTTCGAGCGTGATCGGCTTCACGCCTTCGGCTGCGCGACTCGACAACAGACGGCCAATGGGTACGGAGCCCGTGAAGGTCACCTTGCGAATAATCGGCGACGCGATCAGCTGGCTTGAGACCTCATCAGGCACACCAAACACGACCTGCAGCACACCTTTCGGCAGCCCGGCATCATCCAAGGCACGAGCAAGGGCGAGGGCAGTGGAGGGGCTTTCCTCACCAGGTTTGAGAATGACGCTGCAGCCGGCCGCCAGCGCGGCAGACAATTTGCGTGCTGGCGTAATTGCCGGGAAATTCCAGGGTGTGAACGCAGCAACGGGGCCTATTGGCTGGCGCTTGACCAGTTGCAGCACACCGGGGCGGTTCGCTGGTACCACACGGCCATCGATGCGACGCGCACTTTCAGCGAACCATTCGAAATACTCTGCCGCCCGAGTGACCTCATCCATGGCTTCGCCAATGGGCTTGCCTTCTTCGAGCGTCATCTGCGCGGCGATGTGTGCCGTACGCTCCAGGATCAGGGCGGCAGCGCGTTTGAGAACCCGGGCACGCTCGGCTGGAACCGTGTTGCGCCATTGCTCAAACCCTCGCTGTGCCACCTCAAGGGCCAGATCAAGTTCGTCAGCAGTAGCCAGCGGCACCTGCCCAATGATTTCTTCAGTGGCGGGGTTTCTGACGGTCGCAGTTTTACGGCCGTCTGCGTCGATCCATTTGCCGGCGATGAAAAGATAAAGCGAGTCGTACGGTGTGTTCATGGCTGTGGCCTTCATAGCATTCTCTGTTGAACTGCCCCTGCGCAGCTACGCAGGGCTCGGATGACGGTGGCTGGCGCCGGTCCGTGGAATTGAGTCTATGGAGGTCACCGAGAAGGATTTAGCCCAGTTGAAGGGAATGATTGTTGTGCAGAAAGGTAAAGTAGCTTTCAAATGCACACCGATTTACACACAGTGCGGGGTGAATGAGCTGGCTCAGGGGAGGAGGCGATGGACAAGTTTTCTAACATGTCGGTGTTTGTGAAGGTGGTTGAAATGGGCAGCTTCACAGCGGTTGCCAACCACCTCGACTCCACGGTGGGGAATGTGTCGCGAGCGGTGTCGGCACTCGAGCAGATGCTTGATACGCGCCTGTTACAGCGCTCCACCCGACGCTTGTCGGTCACTGATGCAGGCAGACGCTTCTATGAGCGCTGTAGCATCATCCTTGCCGACCTCGAAAACGCTGAAGCAGAGGCGAGCAATGCATTGCTCAAACCCCGAGGTACGCTTCGCGTCCATTGCGTGCCTGGGCTTGCTCGACACCTTGTAACTGAGGCTGCACTGGAATACCGCAAGACGTTTGGTGACGTTACAGTCGATTTGATGCTCTCACAGCGCATGCCAAACTTGCTGGAAGATCAGCTGGACGTGTCCATTCAGATCGCAAGGGTGCTGCCAGACTCAAGCTATGTCAGCCAAAAAATTGGAGTCAGCCACTGCGTGTTGGTGGCATCGGCCGAATATCTGGCGAATCACGGAACACCCGAGACACCCGCAGATCTGGTTGATCATCAATGTCTCTTGCTGGGTACGGTGGATTACGCGCGGGATGAGTGGCAGCTCAAGAGTCGCATGGGCGATGCAACGTTCATCCCCAGCGGGCCAGGCTTCAGTGTGAATGACATGGAGGCCATGTCTGTAGCGGTCGGAAGCGGTGCGGGTATCGGCTTGCTCGCGGGCTTTGCCGCCCTCGACGATTTACGTTCTGGGAAACTGGTACGGGTGCTACCCGATTATTTCACTGAGGAGCGGAATGTGTACGCGGTGTACTCGTCGCGGCAGTTCATCGATGCCAAGATCACCCGGTTCATTGAGGCCTTGAAGGACAAGGTCGGGAGCCGGCTGGCGGTGATTGCCGAGGAGCTCATCAAGATTTAACGGTGGGGGCGCTGCCACTTAATCGACACTTCCCAGATAGTACGCCATTTAACATAATATGCATTATGCGCAGATTCGTATTTCCCATACGATGCCCAGCCAAGGTACATTTCAAGCGCTCGAACCCTTAAAGGATGTTTTGCCACCAGCTCATCCAAGGATGCCTACCTTCATGTCCCACCATCCATCTGCTGACCAGATCATCGATCTCTACGATCGTCACGCGTCGACCTGGAACACACTACGCGCCAATCACTTCACTGATCGCAAATGGATCGAGCGCTTCGGCGCGCTGCTACAGCCGTCCGCAACCGTCCTTGATCTGGGCTGCGGGTCTGGCCAACCTGTTGCGCGTTACCTGGTCGACACCGGTGCGTCCATCGTGGGTGTGGATTCGTCTGTGCGCATGCTCGCCTTATGCAGCACACATTATCCAGCGCAGGAATGGATTCACGCGGACATGCGCACATTAGCGCTCAACCGACAGTTCGACGCCATCCTGGCTTGGAACAGCTTTTTCCACCTCAAGCCCGCGGATCAACGGCAGATGTTTCCGATTTTTCGCCGCCATGCTGCACCGGGTGCACTGCTGATGTTCACAAGTGGTCCGTCACATGGCGAGGCCTTGGGGGTATTCGAGGGCGAAACGCTGTATCACGCGAGCCTGGATGCCCAGGAGTACCGCACACAGTTGCACGTCCACGGTTTCGAAGTGCTGGATCACGTCGTGGAAGATGCAGAATGCGGCGGCCTGACAGTCTGGCTGGGCCGTCGCCTGCCCTGACCAAATATGCTTTATAGTAATAACTACGCTAAATAGTCATTTAGTTTAGTTATTAAAATCGTCTATTTCGCTCAAATATAGGCCTTTCCAAACCTTCGATATAAACATCACTACGCTCTTCAGGATCTGCAAGGCGGCGCAGCCGTCCATGCCGAAGGGCAGCTCCATCATCAACTCCTGTGATTACAAACAGGAGGCTCGCCTTGCCGGCGAGCCTCAACCTCTGGCAAGTCAGCAGGTTCAAGGCGTGAAACCCAACCCGGCGGACAGGTCCGAACCTTCAGCATTACCGACCGGATGCGCCGATGCCCTACCCCCCGCCTGATCCAGTGATTGCTCGACCGACGCCTTCACTTCGCTGCCCTTGCTCTTGAGCGTATCGGTCAAGCGATCACTGCTCGCCCCCAGCAACTGATCTTCCTTGTCAGTGCTCGGCAACGCCGCCCCCAACGCCGCACCCAGTGCAATGCCCAGGGCCGCCAGGACCAGCGGTTGTTCCTGAAGCAGATGGTCGAACTGCCCTTTGAGCGCGGTGGTCTGTTGGGCGACCTTATGGGCCGAGCGTTGCAGGCTGTCTGCGTTTGCGCCCATGGAGTCGCGTGCGTCACTGCCAAGCTCGCTGGCCCGATCACGCATGTCGTGGGCTTTCATGCGCACCTTATGGCTGGCTTCGTGCACCGCCTCCCCCGCGTGAGCAAAGGCATCCTTGGCGGTGGCCATCGCATCGCCGAGTTTTTCGCCCAACCCTGGCCCCTGATGCGCAGGCCCTGGGTTGAAGGGCCGGCCCTGGTTCAGGCCAAGCCATGCCAGCCCCAGTGCCGTCAGCGTCGCGGGAACGGGATTGTTCTTGAGGGTAGTGCCAAGGTTCTGGAAGAACTCGCCTCCATTGCCTCTGGCATAGGCCAGCACCCGGTCGACCATCTGGCCGGGGCTCAGGCGCTGCTCCAGTGCATCCACCAGATCACTGATGTGTTCACGCTTGGCGTTGATCTCCTGCTCGAGCAGGTCAGGGTCTTTCTGCGCGTCATGTTCAAAGGACGTGATCATGGCAGTTTCCTCTTCAGCGTGTCCTTGTCTTGTTGCATGGCATGCAAGGTCCGCTCGGGGCTCAGATGCGTGGGCTCGAACTGCTTCTTGCCTGCCTGCAGCATGATGAAGCCGACCACCACGGTGATCGCACCGACGATCAACGCAGCCAGCCACGGCTCGATCACCATCGCCAAGGCGTAGACCGCTGCCAGTAGCAGGATCACGAAGCCCGCCAGGAGCACGATCGCTCCCGCCGCAACCGCCGCTGTACCGGCCTTGAGGCTGGTGAGGTTGTGCTGCAACTCGGCCTTGGCCAGCGCCAGCTCCTTGGTGAACAAGGCCGGAACTTCCCGCATCAACTGGCGCAACAGGCCGCCAACGCCAATGGCGTCGTCTGCTGCGCCATGCAGGCCAGAGTTGGTGTGCAAGGGATCTTCGTTCATCATTCACCTCCTTTGAGCGGGTCACGCTCGAACGGGCTGCCGCCGACCGGTGTGCCGGCACCCGGCCCGATCGGGTCGACGGGGGTGTAAGGCGCGTGGGTGGATACATCGCTGCCCCGATCGGGTGTCACTGGCTGAGCAGATCGCTGCCCTTTGGGTGGCTCAGCGCTTGTGCGGGCATGGCTGGCACTGGCCCGCATGAAGCGCGACACGGCAAAACCTACGGCGACGCTACCGGCCAGGAACAACGCCGGGTTGCTTCGCGCCAGATGCGCGCCGCGTTGCAGCAGGCTTTCGGCGCTTTCATGGCGAACCTGCTCGGCGAACGCGCCCACACACTCTGCTGCCTGGCTCAGGTACTGAGAAAGCCCGAGGCTGTCCTTGTCTTGCAGCGCGGCTGCCGCCGAGCGTGCACCCTCCCCCAGCGAATCGAGCTGGTCAGCCGCGGTATCGCGGTACTGTTCGAATTGCTCGCTACCTTTCTGCCTGGCCTCGCCAAGCAGCGCGACGGCTTCATCAGTAATGGCATGCACGTGATCCTCGGTGCTCCCCGGTGGAGACGTCGAGCTTTGATCGGTCTTGTCCATCGTTAGGCCCTCGAAGTTGATAGGTCAGCGAATGCCGTATTCAGTCGGCATTCATTCGAGGGACGCAGGTGAAACGGCGGGAGTTCAGCATTTGTGATCTATGACATCTACCTGGGTAACCAAAGGCAGTCGCGCCATCAACCTGCGAAAAGGCAACCGGCGCCAAGGTATTTGCCTCGTCATCCCAACTGTAGGACCACCGCGTAGGTGCCCAGGAGCACCCAGAACACCAGGAATATCCAGGGCGTGCGCAGCGAGAACAACAGCGACTTGCGGTGCCCGTCCTGTGATGTTTCCGCCTCGCTGAACAGCGGCGATTCGTCATAGGCCAGCCCCATCAGCGGCTCGCTTCGCAGCAGATGGCTCTGCTTCAGTTGCCAGTGTTCGATGATCTTGTAGGCCGCACGGATGCCTGGCCACGCATTGAGCGAACTCAATACGCCCAGCAGGGCCAGAAATGGCGGGACGACCAGGGTGAACATTTCGCCCCAGCTCTGATTGAGGTTGCCCATCGACGACACGAAGGCGATCACCAGGAACGACTGGGCGGCAAGGTAGGCATCGGTGCGGTTGGCGAGGATGCTGGTTTCGTACTGGATCTCCGCGCGGTAGAAATCCAGCCGCTCCTTCGGTGAGCCGAACATGCGAGCGTTCTGCTCACTGATTTCGTGTTCCGGGGTGGCCGGGGTAATGATTCGCGGCACGGGCTGGCTCCTGCATTCGAGCACATCGGAGGCCGCGATGCGACCTCCCTGAGGGTCAAGGTTTTCGCCGGTCATGGTCACGCGCGGCTTTCTGCGCAGTCGAATCGTGCGAAGTGCCGGTTGATCCGTCAGGCCGACGGGCATCGTTGTCCCGCTCCTGCTCACCCGTGGTCCTCGCCTGCTCCACCGCTTTGCTTTTCGCTGAATTCGACATGTCTGCACCTATCCTTTGCTGTGTTCGGGGGATGATGGTCCGCTGCCGCGCTTGATACCCCGTGGCCCCAGCACACCCCAGATAGCCAGGCCGACGACGGGCAGCGCCAACAGCAGCAACGCCCACATTGCCTTCGTTGTATCCGCCTTGTCGCTGCGCAACACACTGACAATCGCCCATAGATCGACCAATAGAATGATCACCGCCACGGCAATCCAGAAGTACGTCACAGGTTCGTTCATGATGGTCTCTCCTCTTTGCATGACAGGCCGCACGGCGCGCACCCGGCGTACAGTCCCATTACTAGAGGGAAGCCATGGTGGCCGGCAAAGTTCACGCGAAGTTGTGGCGCGCTGGATGAGCGGAAGCGATCTGCTGTGAACCAATGGCACCGCCACAACGTCCACCGCAACACAGCGAACGAGTGGCGTGCAATGGTTAAAGATCCCGTGCAGGAAACGCTTGATTACCTTAAATCGCACAAACTGCTGCTTACCACTGCCGAGTCCTGTACAGCCGGTGCGATGGTCGCATTGCTGGCGGCCATTCCCGGTACCGGCGAGGTGCTGGAGAGCGGCTATGTCGTCTATTCACCCAGTGCCAAGAAGCGCCTGCTGGGGGTAAACCCGCAGACCATAGAGCGCTATGGCCTGACCAGCGAGGCAGTCGCCTGGGAAATGGCCCTGGGCGCATTGAAAGACAGCGACGCCACGGTTGCCATCGCCAGCACGGGGATCACCGGCCCCGAACCGCAGGATGGCATCGCGCCCGGCACGCTGTGCTTCGCCTGGGCATTTGCCGGCGAACCATTGGCAGTGTTCACCCGTAGCCAGCGCTTCTTCGGTGATCGCGCAGACGTCATGCGTCAGGGGGCGATCTATGGGTTGTCACGTCTGGCGCATTATCACCAACGCTGGCTGCGCGGTGAGCGCGCCTGAGGGCCGGGCCATGCACGAAGATGAGCAGGTGTCGAGGCAGTATCCGGTCGCAGAAGACATGCCCATGCAGCAACGCGTCTGGTGCTTCGAGCGGGTGGGCTGGTATGTGCTAGTGGTGATCGTGCTGCTGGCCCTTGCCGGGTTGTTCGGTAATGGCCCGCTCAGCGATGCCCTGGCGATGAGCCCGGATGGTCGCGTACAGGTAGCCTATCAACGTATCAGCCGCAGTGGCACCAGCGACCACTTGCGCATCACCGTGCGCGGCACTCCCGGGCAGCCAGTGAGGCTACTGCTGGGGGGCAATCTGCTGCGCGAGGCCAGTATCGAGATGTTGCAACCAGAGCCGGAGAAGTCGCTCTCCCAGGGCCAGTCGCTGTTATTGCAACTGGGCACCAGCGAAGACGGTATCGCCACCTTGTACCTGACCGTGCGCAGCGACTTCATCGGTACCCTCGAAGGGCTTGTCAGCGCAGGCCAAGGCAGCGCGGTGCACTTCTCCACCTTCCTTTTCCCCTGAGGAGCAGCCCATGGACTCCATCCTCCGAGCAGCAGGCATGTACATCGCACTCATGTTGCTGTTCCGGGTGGCCGGCCGGCGCTCACTGGCAGACCTGACGACGTTCGACTTCGTGTTGCTGCTGATCATTGGCGAAGCGACCCAGCAGGCACTGCTGGGCGAAGATTTTTCCTTCACCAACGCCATGCTGGTCATTGCGACCCTGGTCGCGATGGATGTTGGACTGTCCTTGGCCAAGCTCAATTCAAAACGCCTGGCGCGCCTGCTCGACGGGCACGCCACGCTGGTGGTCGAACAGGGCCGCTTTCTGCATCACCGCATGCGACGGGCACGGCTGACCGAGGATGACATTCTCGAGTCAGCCCGCGACAGTCAAGGTATCGAGACCGTCGCACAGATCAAGTTCGCCATCGTCGAGCGCAACGGCAAGATTTCGATCATCCCGCAAGAATGACCGCCACGGGCCAGCGTGGCTTTACCATCGCGATGTACTCACGTTTTACCCGTTCAGCTGCTGGAGAACTTCTTCACATCGATGGCTGGAGCCACGAACTCAGGCCCCTCACCGGACACCCGCCAACGCACGTTGGCAAGCCCGTAGCGCTCGGCCATGGGCCGGCTGACCTTCTTGATCTTGTGCTGGCCGAAGCGTGGAATGATGCCCACCCCGGCATCGCAACTGGCCCAGTGCCAGGCTTCGGCATTGTCCATGCGCTCCTGGCGGATGATGAAGGTTCGGAATTCTCCGTGAAGCTCGTATTCGATCACGTACAACTGCTGCCCTGGCATTGGATGCTCCTTGGTTGAGTCAGGCTAATGGAGCGCTTGCGGTGGGAAAAGATTCAGTAATTTTGACCCATCGGTCACCGGTCTCTGCGGGCATACGGGCCGGTGCGTTGATCAACTGCATCGAACCCTGCCGCTCGCCGTGCACAATCGAATAGATGAAAGCGTCGGACGGCCGGCCAGTTATACAAAATGGTTTTCCTGTACAGCCACCGCTCGTCGTCAATTCGCAAATCCAGCCCAACCTTCGGCTTGTCGCCAGCCTTCTAAAGCAACAAGTCAAACTATCCGGTAAAGGGCTTATGACCGAGCGCATCATCACCCTGTTCACCAACACCACCGTATTCGGTATCTCCATTCTCAACCTGCTGGTTGCGTTGACCGTTACCCTCCTGACCTTTCTGGTTTCGCGCGCGGCGATCAGCTTCTTGCTGCGTCGGGTTCGGCGCTGGTCCGAGCATGACGGCCCGTTGAGCCAGGTGCTGGCCAAAGTGCTGTCAGGCACCAGCAACTTCCTGCTGTTCCTAGCTTCGCTGCTGGTGGGCCTGGGCATGCTCGACCTGCCTGAGCGCTGGCTGACCCGGGTCGGCAGCCTGTGGTTCGTGGTCGCCGCCCTGCAGATCGGCCTGTGGGCCAACCGCGCCATCGGCCTGGGGCTGAACCGCTATTTCACCCGCCACCGTGCCGACGGCCTGAACCAAGGCAGCGCGCTGGCCACGCTGTCGGCCTGGGGGGCGCGGGTGCTGCTGTGGTCGGTGGTGCTGCTGGCGATGCTGTCCAACCTGGGGGTGAACATCACCGCGTTCGTCGCCAGCCTCGGCGTGGGTGGCATTGCAGTCGCGCTGGCGGTACAGAACATCCTCGGCGACCTGTTCGCGTCATTGTCGATTGCCGTGGACAAACCTTTCGAGGTCGGCGACTTCATCGTCATCGGCCCGCTGGCGGGGAGCGTCGAGCATGTCGGCCTGAAGACCACACGCATCCGCAGCCTGGGCGGCGAACAGATCGTCATGGCCAACGCCAGCATGATCAGCAGCACGATCCAGAACTACAAGCGCCTGCAGGAGCGGCGCATCGTGTTCGAGTTCGGGCTGTCGTACGACACGCCCACCGAGGCGGTGAAGGCAGCGCCTGGCATTGTCGAAGAGGCCATCAAGGCCCAGGAGCAGGTGCGTTTCGACCGCGCGCACCTGCGCGGCTTCGGCAAAGAGGCGCTGGAGTTCGAATGCGTCTACATCGTCAAGGACCCCGGTTACAACCTGTACATGGACATCCAGCAGGCGATCAACTTCAGACTGCTCGAACGGTTCTCTAAAATCGGCGCCAAGTTCGCTGTGCCGGTGCGTGCAATCAAGGTCACGGCATTGCCCCAGGAGGTTGGCATGCAGGGCCAGGGGCGCGATGGGATGAGCATCAGAGGGGCCTGACCACGCGCGGGGGCGGCAAGCACCATTGGCCACCTGCCAGCCAACCTCCCCCGCGTATCAAATTTTTCACCCATTCTTCACCGTCCCCGCACTTATCCCTGCCTGGGATTCGCCGACTATTTGCCCGCCAGCAGAGTCAGCCATGAATCTGATAAGCACCGATCAACGCGCCTTGGGCTGCTGGCGCTGACGTCGCTGTTCAAAGGCCTGATCGGCTTCATTCTGCCAGGCCTGGCAATGGCAGATGGTCATGGTCGAGGTGGATAACAAGGTGCCGATGTACCTCCAAACGGGTGGCGCCCCCTTCTACTATGTGACGCAGACCGAGGATTACCCCCGCAGTGGCGACACCGCCAGCTTGATGGCCTGGCTGGACCGTGCCAGCGGCAAGCACTGGGACCCGCAGCGCACGATCATCGTCGCGCACTACCGCCACGGCGAGACGCCACCCTTTGGTTACCTGGACAGCGATCACCAGGTCGTCACCACCCAACCCAGCCGTGGTGAGCAGTGGCTGCACGCCCGTGATGATCGAAGTGTGGCTTATATTCCCAACGCCTAGGCCATGGCCCCGGCTCGTCTGTAAGCCTGTAACTAACGGCAACTTTTGGTTTAACTACCCGCACAGTTTTACAGCCATCCGAATGAATGTTTATGCGTATCAAAGTTATTGGTAGGTTCACACTTGGCCAGTAACCTGAACCTCAGCTGTCTGCGCCTGCAATGTAATGATAAACCCACCCATTTTTTATACTTCTTTCACAAAATCGAGCATAACCTTGGGCGGATAAGCCCCTGACAATCACTACGGCATGGATGACTGAACCCTGCAGAAAACCTGACTTGGCGCAACACAGCAAGTTTTAGCCTGTGTACAGGATGCAAAAAACTTCTTTGCGTCTACGCTGGCAATTGAACCAATGAAATCAATGGGTTCTGTCTTTTTTCCGGTATCACCGAGGTGCTCATGAGTGAGGCGTTTCTCCCCTTCTCGCGTCCGAGTATGGGCGAAGAAGAAATTGCGGCTGTCGAAAAAGTCCTGCGTTCTGGCTGGATCACGACCGGGCCACAGAACCAGGCACTTGAAGAGCAGTTCGCGCAGTACGTCGGTTGCCGCCATGCGGTAGCCCTGTCATCGGCCACCGGCGGTATGCACATCGCCCTGCTGGCACTGGGTATCGGCCCGGGGGATGAAGTCATCACCCCGTCGCAGACCTGGGTGTCCACGGCCAACATGATTTCCCTGCTCGGTGCCACGCCGGTGTTTGTCGATGTCGATCGCGACACCCTGATGACCGACGCAGCGCGCATCGAAGCGGCCATCACCCCGCGGACCAAGGCCATCATTCCGGTTCACTACGCCGGTGCGGCCTTTGACCTCGACCCGCTGTACGCACTTGCCGACAAGCATGGCATCGCCGTCATCGAAGACGCCGCCCATGCCGCCGGCACCCGCTACAAGGGCCGCCATGTCGGTGCCCGAGGCACGGCGATTTTCTCGTTCCATGCGATCAAGAACATGACCTGCGCCGAGGGCGCGATGTTCGTCAGCGACGACGAAGCCCTGGCCAGCCGCGTGCGCATGCTCAAGTTCCATGGCCTGGGTGTCGACGCCTACGACCGCATGACCCATGGCCGCAAGCCCCAGGCCCAGGTCATCGAGCCCGGCTTCAAGTACAACCTCGCCGACATCAACGCCGCCATCGCCCTGGTGCAACTGAAGCGCCTGGATGCGATCAACGCCCGCCGTACCGAGCTGGCCGCCCGTTACCAGCAACGCCTGGCAGGCCTGCCGGTCCAGCCTCTGGCCGTGCCGGACTACCCGCAGCAGCACGCCTGGCACCTGTACATCCTGCGCATCGACAGCGAACGCTGTGGCCTGGACCGCGAAGCCTTCATGAAAGGCCTGCAGGAGCGCGGCATCGGCACCGGCATCCACTTCATCGCCACTCACCTGCACACCTGGTACCGCCAGCGTGATCCGCAACTGTCGCTGCCGAACACCGAATGGAACTCGGCGCGGCTGTGCTCCATTCCGTTGTTCCCCGACATGACCGACCAGGACCTCGACCGGGTCGTCGCCGCCATTGAACAGCTTGTGGGAAATCGCTCGTGAGACCTTACCCGATCCATTGCGTGTCCATCGTCATCCCCGTCTACAACGAGCAGGAAAGCCTGCCCGAGCTGCTGCGCCGCACCGGCGCAGCTTGCCAGCAGCTGCGTCACCCCTATGAAATCGTGCTGGTGGACGACGGCAGCCGCGACAACTCGGCGCAAATCCTCGAAGACGCCGCCCAGGCCGAAAACAGCCCGTTCGTGGCGGTCATCCTCAACCGCAACTACGGCCAGCATGCGGCGATCATGGCCGGTTTCGAGCAGTGCAAGGGCGACGTGGTGATCACCCTCGATGCCGACTTGCAAAACCCGCCGGAAGAAATCCCGCGGCTGGTCGCCGAAGCCGAACGCGGCTTCGACGTGGTCGGCACGGTGCGCAGCAACCGCCAGGACTCGGCCCTGCGCCGCTGGCCGTCGAAAGTGATCAACTACGCGGTCAAGCGCTCTACCGGCGTTGCCATGAGCGACTATGGGTGCATGCTGCGTGCCTACCGGCGCACGGTGATCGACGCCATGCTGGCCTGCCGCGAGCGCAGCACCTTCATCCCGATCCTGGCCAACAGCTTCGCCCGCCACACCACCGAGATCACCGTGCACCACGCCGAGCGCGAACACGGCGATTCGAAGTACAGCCCGATGCGCCTGATCAGCCTGATGTTCGACCTGATCACCTGCATGACCACCACGCCGTTGCGCCTGCTGAGCATCGTCGGTTTCAGCATGGCCGCGCTCGGCGTGCTGTTCGCCATCGGGCTCATCGTGTTGCGCCTGGCGTTTGGCCCAGGCTGGGCCGGTAACGGCCTGTTCGTGCTGTTCGCCGTGCTGTTCGTGTTCACCGGTGGCCAGTTCATCGGCATGGGCCTGCTCGGCGAGTACCTGGGGCGCATGTACAGCGATGTGCGCGCCCGCCCGCGATTTTTCATCGAGAAAGTGCTGCGCAGCGGCCCACCGCCTGTGTCGGCCCAAAGCGTCACCGTTGACGGTTTCAATTCCTCTACTTCTGGTCAGGTTCACTCATGAGTGCAAAAACAGTTGTCTTCGCGTACCACGACATCGGCTGCGCCGGCATTGAAGCCCTGCTCGACAGCGGCTATGACATCGCAGCGGTGTTCACTCATGCCGACGACCCCAAGGAAAACGCCTTCTACGCCTCGGTTGCCCAGCTGTGTGCCCGCAAAGGCATCCCGGTGCATGCGCCGGAGGACGTCAACCACCCGCTGTGGGTCGAGCGCATCAGCCAGCTCAACCCCGACTACCTGTTCTCGTTCTACTACCGCAACCTGCTGGGCGAACCGTTGCTGGCCACCGGCCGCAAAGGCGCGTTCAACCTGCACGGCTCGTTGCTGCCGCGCTACCGCGGCCGCGCACCGGCAAACTGGGTGCTGGTCAACGGCGAAACCGAAACCGGCGTGACCCTGCACCGCATGGTCAAGCGCGCCGATGCCGGCGCCATTGTTGCCCAGCTGCGCGTGGCCATCGAACGCAGCGACACCGCGCTGAGCCTGCATGGCAAGCTGCGCGCGGCTGCCGCAGACTTGCTGCGTGACACCCTGCCGGACCTGCGCCAAGGCAAAGTCAGCGAAACCCCGCAGGATGAATCCAAAGCCACGGTGTTCGGCCGCCGCACTGCAGCCGACGGCCGCCTGGACTGGCAACAGCCTGCCGAAACCCTGTTCAACCTGGTGCGGGCGGTGACCCAGCCCTACCCTGGCGCCTTCTGCCAGGTCGGTGAGCACAAGCTGATCGTCTGGAGCGCCGAGGTGGTCAAGGGCAACGACGGCCTGGCCGCTGGCCGTGTGATCAGCACCGACCCGCTGCGCATCGCCTGTGGCGAGGACTCGCTGGTGATCAATGCCGGTCAGCGCAACGACAACGGCCTGTACCTGAGCGGCCCGCAACTGGCCAACGAACTGGGCCTGGTCGAAGGTTCGCTGCTGCGTGGCGCCGATGCCCGCCGCGCCACGCGCCGTACCCGGGTACTGATCCTCGGCGTCAACGGCTTCATCGGTAACCACCTGTCCGAGCGCCTGCTCAACGACGAGCGCTACGAGGTCTACGGCCTGGATATCGGCTCCGACGCCATCGAGCGCCTGCGCAGCCACCCACGCTTCCACTTCGTCGAAGGCGACATCAGCATTCACTCCGAGTGGATCGAGTACCACATCAAGAAGTGCGACGTGGTGCTGCCACTGGTGGCCATTGCCACGCCGATCGAATACACCCGCAACCCACTGCGCGTCTTCGAGCTGGACTTCGAAGAGAACCTGCGCCTGGTGCGCTACTGCGTCAAGTACAACAAGCGCGTGATCTTCCCGTCGACCTCGGAAGTCTACGGCATGTGCGAAGACCCGAATTTCGACGAAGACACCTCCAACCTGGTGGTCGGGCCGATCAACAAGCAGCGCTGGATCTACTCGGTGTCCAAGCAGTTGCTTGACCGGGTCATCTGGGCCTACGGCCAGAAAGGCCTGAACTTCACCCTGTTCCGCCCCTTCAACTGGATGGGCCCACGCCTGGACCGCCTGGACTCGGCGCGTATCGGCAGCTCCCGGGCCATCACCCAACTGATCCTGAACCTGGTGGAAGGCACGCCGATCCGCCTGTTCGACGGCGGCGCGCAGAAGCGTTGCTTCACCGACATCGCCGACGGCGTCGAGGCCCTGGCACGGATCATCGACAACGACAACGATGCCTGCAACGGCCAGATCATCAACATCGGCAACCCGGACAACGAAGCCAGCATCCGCCAGCTCGGCGAAGAGCTGCTGCGCCAGTTCGAAGCCCACCCGCTGCGCAGCCACTTCCCACCGTTCGCCGGTTTCCGCGACGTCGAGAGCAAGGCGTTCTACGGCGGCGGCTACCAGGACGTGTCCCACCGCAAGCCGAGCATCGCCAACGCCAAGCGCCTGCTGAACTGGGAGCCGACCGTGGAGATGCGCGAAACCATCGGCAACACGCTGGACTTCTTCCTGCGTGAAGCGATGCGCGAGATCGAGGCTCGTCCGGCAGAAGAAGCTCGCTGATGCAGGCAGGGTTGCGCATCGATGTCGATACCTACCGCGGCACCCGTGAAGGTGTGCCGCGCTTGTTGGAGTTGCTCGACGAGGCGCAGGTCAAGGCGACGTTCTTCTTCAGTGTCGGGCCGGACAACATGGGGCGCCACCTGTGGCGCCTGGTCCGCCCGCAGTTCTTGTGGAAGATGCTGCGCTCCAATGCTGCCGGGCTGTACGGCTGGGACATTCTCCTGGCCGGCACCGCCTGGCCCGGCAAGCCGATTGGCCGCGACCTCGGGCACCTGATGCGTCAGGCCCGCGACGCCGGCCACGAGGTCGGCCTGCACGCCTGGGACCACCACGGCTGGCAGGCCAATGCCGGGCACTGGAGCATGGCGCAACTGACCGAGCAGATCCGTCAGGGCGTCGACACCCTCAGTGACATCCTCGGCGCGCCGGTTGACTGCTCGGCCGTCGCCGGTTGGCGCGCGGACGAGCGGGTGATCGAGGCCAAGCAGGGCTTCGGCTTTCGCTACAACAGCGACTGCCGAGGTAGCCACCTGTTCCGCCCCAGGCTGGCCGACGGCTCGCCTGGGGCGCCGCAGGTTCCGGTGGACATGCCGACCTTCGACGAGGTTGTCGGCCCGCAGGTGGCTGCCGCGCACTTCAACGAATTCATCCTCGGGCAATTCCGCCCACAGGCACTCAACGTCTACACCATCCATGCAGAGGTAGAAGGGATTCTGATGGCCCAGGACTTCCGCCAATTGCTGGCCGATGCACGCCAGCGCGAGATTGCGTTCAAACCGTTGGGCGAGTTGCTCCCCGCCTCGCTCGACTCGTTGCCCGTTGCCAGTGTGCAGCGCGGCACCCTGCAAGGCCGTGAGGGCTGGCTGGGAGTGCAAGGCTCATGAACAGACGCTGGACGCTACCGCTGCTGCTCGGCCTGTTCGTGCTGGCCTTCTTGCTGCCACTGGGCGGCCATGGCTTGTGGATCCCCGACGAAACCCGCTACGCCCAGGTCAGCCAGGAGATGCTGCTGACCGGCAACTGGGTCTCGCCCCACTTCATGGGGCTGCGCTACTTCGAAAAACCCGCCGCCGGCTACTGGATGATCGCCCTCAGCCAAGGCCTGTTCGGCCAGAACCTGTTCGGCGTGCGCTTTGCCTCGGCACTGAGCGTCGGCCTGAGCCTGATCCTGTGCTACCTGGTGGCACGCCGCCTGTGGAACGACCCGCGCAAGAGCCTGGTCTGCACCCTGGTGTACATGAGCTTCTGCGTCATGGTCGGCCAGGCCGTCTATGCCAACCTCGATCCGCAGTTCACCCTGTGGGTCAACCTCAGCCTGGTGGCCCTGTGGTTCGCCGTGGACAGCCGCAGCAAGGGCCAGCGCCTTGCGGCCTGGGCGGTACTGGGGCTGGCCTGTGCCATGGGCTTCATGACCAAGGGCTTTCTGGCCTGGCTGTTGCCGGTGCTGATCGCGCTGCCGTGGATGCTCTGGCAGAAGCGCTGGCGCGAACTGTTGGTGTACGGGCCGGTGGCCGTGGTGGTGGCGATTGTCGTCAGCCTGCCTTGGGTGCTGGCGGTGCACGTTCAGGAGCCGGACTACTGGCGGTTCTTCTTCTGGCATGAGCACATCCGCCGGTTTGCCGGTGACGATGCCCAGCACAGCGCCCCGTTCTGGTACTACCTGCCGCTGCTGGTGGCCTACAGCCTGCCCTGGGTCGCCATGCTGCCACCGGCCCTGAAACACGCCTGGCAGAGCCGTACTCAGGCCAAGGTCGTCTTTTTGCTGCTGTGGCTGCTGATGCCGTTGCTGTTCTTCAGCCTCAGCAAGGGCAAGTTGCCGACCTACATCTTCCCGTGCCTGCTGCCATTGGCCCTGCTGATCGGCTACGCACTGGAAGAGCAGCTGCGCCTGCATCAAGGCCGCGCACTGGGCATCAACGGCTGGATCAACGTGGTGATTGGCGTGCTCGCCTTGATCGCACTGGCCTGGCTGCAGTTGAAAAAGCCGGTTTACAACCACGAACTGACCAGCCTGCTGCTGCTGTGCGTGGCGCTGGTGGGGTGGACGGTCGCCAGCCTG
Source organism: Pseudomonas sp. MN1F (assembly GCF_009391885.1). Taxonomy (GTDB): domain Bacteria; phylum Pseudomonadota; class Gammaproteobacteria; order Pseudomonadales; family Pseudomonadaceae; genus Aquipseudomonas. The sequence continues at coordinate 76,114 of NZ_VZII01000037.1, forward strand.
GCCCAGGCTCTATCACCGCTGCGCCGCTGGGCGGCACCGGTGCTGGGCAGCCTGGTGCTGATGGCCCTGCTGCCGGCGGCAATGCCCAAGTCGATAGAAGGCAACAAGATGCCCGACCAGTTCATCCTGCAGCACCTCGACGAACTGTCGGGTGCCACTCACCTGCTGAGCAACGACCTCGGTGCGGCATCAGCACTGGCCTGGCGCCTGCGACAGCCGAACGTGGTGTTCTACAACACTGTCGGTGAACTGAAGTACGGCCTGGCGACCCCGGAAGGTCAGGGACGGCTATTGAACGAAAAGAACGCTCGCCAGTGGGTGGATGACGCCCGCCGCAGTGGCACGGTCGCTGTGGTGATGCGGGTCAAGGGTGAAGATGAGCAACGTGAGCTCGCCATGCTGCCCGAAGATGGCACGCGCTACCAGCAGGGCAAGATGGTGATCCTCATTCTGCCCAGAGTCGCGCCATGAGTTGGCTGCTGCTGTTGACCGCCTGCCTGCTGACCTGCCTGGGCCAGGTGGCGCAGAAGTTCGCCGTGGAAGGCTGGCGTGGGCAACAAGGGCCGTGGGCGGACAAGTTGCGTTCGCCCTGGTTGTGGCTGGCCCTCCTCGCCCTCGGCAGCGGTTTGCTGGTCTGGCTGCTGGTGCTGCAGCGCATGGAGGTGGGCATCGCCTATCCGATGCTCAGCCTGAATTTCGTGGTGATCACCCTGATCGCCCGCTTCGGCTTCCATGAACCGGTCGATCGCCGCCACTGGTTGGGGGTGGCGCTGGTCATCGCTGGCGTGGCACTGCTGGGGCAGCAATCATGAACCAGCGCCTTGGCATCACCTTTGCCCTGGGCAGCGTGCTGCTGGTCAGCAGCGCCCAGCTGGCCATGCGCTGGAGCATGACCCGCCTGCCGCAGCCCGGCCAATGGCTATCGGCGCTGGCCGTTCAGGGCGTCGATGCCGTCGCCGTGGCCGTGGTCCTGGCGGCGATCGCCGCCTATGGCCTGTCGATGCTCTGCTGGCTGCTGGCCCTGCGCGATCTGCCGCTGGGCCGGGCCTACTCGCTGCTGAGCCTGAGCTACGCCCTGGTTTACCTGTTGGCGGCAAGCCTGCCGCTGTTCGACGAATCCTTCAGCTTGAGCAAATCACTGGGCGTGGCACTGGTCATGCTCGGGGTCATTACTATCAATACGCGTCCGGCCCGTTCGCCTGCATCAAGGAGTGCTCCATGAAAATTACAGTGTTTGGTAGCGGGTACGTCGGCCTGGTGCAAGCCGCGGTACTGGCCGAAGTCGGCCATGATGTGGTGTGCATGGACGTCGACGAGAAGAAGGTCGAGTTGTTGCGCCAAGGCCATGTCAGCATCTTTGAACCGGGCCTTTCCAGCCTGGTGCGCGAAGGCCTGGAGGGCGGCCGCCTGCAGTTCACCACCGATGAAAAGCTTGCCGTCGAACATGGCCGCGTCGCCTTCATCGCCGTCGGCACCCCCTCCTGCCCGGATGGTTCGGCAGACCTCAAGTATGTGCTGTCGGTCGGCGACGCGGTCGCCCGCCACCGCCAGCAACCGCTGATTCTGGTCGAGAAATCCACGGTACCGGTCGGCACCGGTGACACCCTGCGCGCCCACATCAACACCGCGCTCGCTGGCCGTGAACTGCGTATCGATATCGTGTCCAACCCGGAATTCCTCAAGGAAGGCTCGGCCGTCGCCGATTGCCGCCGGCCGGACCGTATCGTCATCGGTTGCGAGGGTGAAGACGTGCGCGATGTCATGCGCGACCTCTACTCACCGTTCAACCGCAACCATGACCGCATCATGTTCATGGACCTGCGCAGCGCCGAGCTGACCAAGTACGCCGCCAACTGCATGCTTGCCACCAAGATCAGCTTCATCAACCAGATCGCCGAGCTGGCCGAACACCTGGGCGCCGATATCGAATCGGTGCGCCAGGGCATCGGTGCCGATACCCGCATCGGCTACCACTTCATCTACCCAGGCTGCGGCTATGGCGGCTCGTGCTTCCCCAAGGACATGCGTGCGTTGATCCACAGTGCCGGGCAGGTGCATTGCTCCAGCGACCTGCTGCAGGCGGTCGAGGCGATCAACGAGCGGCAGAAGCACAAGCTGTTCGATCGCATCAACGCGTTCTACAACGGCGACCTGGCCGGCAAGACCTTTGCCGTGTGGGGCCTGGCGTTCAAGCCCAACACCGACGACATGCGCGACGCTCCCAGCCGCGTGCTGCTCGAGTCGCTGTTTGCTGCCGGTGCCAGCGTGCGTGCCTTCGACCCCGAGGCCATGCAGGAAACCCAGCACCTGTATCCGGATGAAGAGAAATTGATGCTGATGGGTACCCCGGAATCGGTACTGTCCGGCGCCGACGCGTTGATCATCTGCACCGAATGGCAACAGTTCAAGGCGCCGGATTTCGACCTGATCCAGCAACGCCTGAAGGCACCGGTGATCTTCGACGGGCGTAACCTCTATGATGCCGAGCGGCTGGCGCGCAAAGGCTTCAAGTACTTCCCGATCGGCCGTGGCGACTCCTGCCAGTTGCCGGTTTCCCCGCAACTGCCCCGCCAGGGTTCGAAAGCGGCGTGAAGACACTGTCACTCCCCGTTCGCCGGCAGTCCCTGCTTGCAGGGCTGCTGGCATTGCTGCTGTTCAGCGCCGGGGTGTATGGGCAGGCGCCGATCGGTTTCGACTCACGCTTCGTGCTGTTCGCCCAGGAAATGCTGCGCCATGGGCCAACGGTATTCCCGACTACCTACGGGCAGCCCTATGCCGACTACACCTCGCTTTCGACACTGTTCATCTGGCTGCTGTCGCTGCCGTTCGGCGCGGTCAACGGCCTGACTGCATGGCTGCCCAGTGCCATCGCTGGCGCGGTTATCGTGACCCTGATGTACCGGCTGCTGGCGCCGTTTTCGGTGCGTTGGGCGTGGAGCAGCATCGCCTTGCTGCTGCTGACGGTCACCTTCGTCAGCGAAGTCCGGGCCGTGTCGCAAGACCTCATGCTGGCAGCCGTCGCCTTCAGCGTGTTCTACCTGGGTTACGCCCACGACCAGCGGGCTGCCGGGCGGCGCTGGCCGTTGGTGTTCGTCTTGTTGCTGTTGGGCTTCGGTATTCGTGGGCCGATCGGCCTGGTGGTGCCAACCGGCTTGCTGTGCAGCTACTACTTGCTGACTGGCCAATGGCGACGGATGTTGCTGTTTGGGGGGCTGGCCAGCCTGCTGCTGGTCGCCAGTGTCGGCCTGCTGCTGTGGATGGCCAAGGCCAGCGGTGGCCAGGCGTTTCTCGATGACGTGATTCGCATGCAGTTCATGGGCCGCATGGACGGCAGCGAGGGTGCCAGTAGCCCGCTGTACTACTTCACCAGTGCGCTGGGCAACTATGCGCTGGCCTATCCACTGGCGTTGCTGGCATTGGTTGCCGCGTGGCTCTGCCGTGCGCAGCTGCAGGGGCCGGCGCTGCGCCTGGTCGGTTTCTGCGCAGCTGCGGCATTGCTGGTCATGGTCGGGCTGTCGATCCCGCAGGCCAAGAAGGCCCGCTACCTGCTGCCGATGCTGCCGATGGTTGCGATCATTGCCGCCTACCCGTTCCAGGTGGCACAGGGGCGGCTGTTCGCCTGGCTGCGCGGTGCAATCCAGGGGCTATGGCTGCTGATGCCGGGGCTGATGATGATTGCCTTGCTGGTGGCTCAGCGCCGTTTCCCCGAGCAAACCGGTTCCATCACGCTACTGATGGTGGTGCTGGCGGGGTTGCAACTGTGGGCGCTGTCGCGCCTCGTGCAGCCACGTTGGCGTGCCGAGATTACCGCTGGCTGTGCGGTCATGGCGTTGTGGCTGGTGTATGTCGCGGTGTTCGAACCGGTGGAGCGGCGCCTGTATGACACCCGCGGTTTCACCCAGGCAGTGCTCGCACAGGTGGCCCAGCGACCTGCCCCGCTGGTACTGCACCGCCTGGGCCAGGATGCCAAGGCCATCAAGTTCATGGTCAACCTCGACCAGGACCTGCAGCCACTGTTCACCGAGACCCCCGCGCAACTGCAGGCCGTGCAAGGGCCGGCGTGGCTGATGATGGACCGGCATGACTTGCAGGCCCTGCAAGGCACACCGATGCAAGCGCTGCAGCCGCAACTGAGCGGGCGCTTCGACAACAACGACTATGTGCTGGTGTATCTCGCACACTGAACAACAGCCGAGGCCAGCCTACACCTTGCGAGCGCGCAAGCGCTCGTGATACCGCCCGCCCAATGCACCGCCCCAAGGCATGATCAGGCCGATCACCAGCAGCACGATCAGCAGCGTGGCCCCTTCGAACGGGCTGAAGAATTCCAGTACGGCGCAGCCCAGGGTCAACAGCAACCCAAGCACCGTCAAGGCGTCCGGTCTGAGCACCGGGCAGTCGCTGCTTGCCACTGAGGGGTGGAGAAAACCCACCAGCCACAGGTAAAGCCAGCTGACCACGGATGCGATGAACAACGCCAGAAACAACAAGTGATGACCAAACATCGAAGTGTGCATGATGGGCAGCCCTGCTCAAGTATGCATGTAGCGCTAGCGCTGGTTTAAGCCATTCAAAGTGAAAGTTCTGTCAAAAAAACCTGAGCGCGTGACGGGACTGCTTAAAATGTCGTTTTCCCATTCGGCGTCAAGGAACCTCACCATTGAAAGGCCTGCAGAACTCTCACGCCGAAGCGGTCCTGCTCGAGGCCAGGCAGCTGGGCCGTGTCGATCTGCAGACCCAGGCCACCTTGCTCGCGCCCACCGATTTTTCACTGCACGCTGGCGAACGCCTGGCGCTCATTGGTGCGTCGGGTTCGGGCAAGAGTGTCTTGCTGCGCGCCCTGGCCCTGCTGGATGCGCCCAGCTCAGGTGAAGTGCTGTGGCTGGGCGAGCCGGTGACAGCGCCACTGATACCGCATTTTCGCTCCCGCGCCTGTTACCTGAGCCAACGCGCCGCGCTGGTGGAGGGCAGTGTCATGGACAACTTGCGGCTACCCTTCACGCTCAAGCACAACCGCCAGTACCGCTTCGATGCCGACACGGCGGCGCGCCTTCTGGCGCTGGCCGGCAAGCCGCGCAGTTTCCTGGACAAGGCCGGCACCGACCTGTCCGGTGGCGAGGCGCAGCTGGCCGCACTGGTGCGCGCCCTGCTGCTGACGCCACAGGTGCTGTTGCTCGACGAGCCGACCTCGGCGCTCGACCCGCAATCGGTGGCTGGCGTTGAAACGCTGGTAATGAACTGGCTCGACGAATCCCCCAACGATCGCGCGTTGCTGTGGATCACCCACGATCATGCGCAAGCCCGGCGCATCAGTACGCGCACCTTGACGATGCACCAAGGCGCCCTGTCGAAATGAACTACCACAACCTTGCCTACACCGACGTGGCGATTGCCGCTGCGCTGATCCTGGTCAACGGCCTGCTGTCGCTGCTATTGAAGCTGCAACTGGAACGCCAGCTGCTCTGGGCGTCACTGCGAACCATCACCCAGCTGTTGGCCATCGGCTACATCCTCGGCTGGGTGTTCCAGCATGCGCAGTGGTACATCGTGCTGCCGCTGATGCTGAGCATGACCCTGATTGCCGGGTTTTCAGCGGCCGGCAGGGGCCAGCATCGCCATCGCGGGCTGTTGGCCGACAGCGTGTTGTCGGTCGGGCTGAGTGCCTGGCTGGTCACGGCCATCGGCCTGTTCGTGGTGCTGCGCGTGCGCCCCTGGTACGAGCCGCAATACGCCATTCCCATTCTTGGCATGATCCTCGGCAATACCCTGACCGCCGTAGCCTTGGGCATTGACCGCATGACCCGTGAGCTGAGCGCCCAGCGGCCCGTAGTGGACATGATTCTGTCGCTGGGTGGTACGCGCTGGGAGGCGGCACGTGCCGCAGCGAGCCAGGCACTGAAGGCCGGCATGATGCCGACGCTGAACCAGATGTCGGTGGTGGGTATCGTCAGCCTGCCGGGCATGATGACCGGGCAGATACTGGCCGGGCAGCAGCCTGGGGACGCGGTGCGCTACCAGATCGTGATCATGTTCCTGATTGCCGCAGCGTCGGCGCTGGGCACGGTGTGTGCCGTGCTGATGACCTTCAACCGGCTGTTTTCACCCGCCCACCAGTTCATGGCGCACAAGCTGGCCCGACGTAGCTGAGCGCTCAGGGTCAGGCCAGGCCACCAAAGCGCTTGTAAAAGTTCTCGTTCACATCGGGCAGTGGCCCGTCGGCGGTTTCCAGGGCGCTGTTGAGCCAGGTTTCCGCCTTGGCGCAGACCAGGCGATACAGGTTGCGGCACAGCTGGCGGGCGGCGCGGCCCTCCCAGTCACCGGGCAGCAATTCGTCCGGCAGTTGCGGGTCACGCAGCAGCAAGCGGCGGTATTCGTGGATCAACAAGGTCCGCGCCAGGAAGCAATCCTGAGCATCGAGCTCGTCCTGCTCCTTCAGGCTCTGCCACAACGGCCGGAACAGCTGGATGAACTCGCTGTACTGCTGGCCAAGCTCGTCGATACGCCAGCTCTCCCGCACCTGGGCGCGCATGGCCTTGGAGGCCAGCACTTCCTGGGTATGGGTTTCGAAGACGATGCTGTCGTCGCTGGCCTCCAGCTCGCGCAAGGTGGCAGCCAGGTCGCCGCGATCGGCCCGTGGGCAGCCCAGCAGGTTCGGCGCCATCGCACCGAAACCTTGCCATTCCAGCTCTTCGCGCACGGCCTTGCGTTTGCCGGCATCGAGCTGAGACAGCAACACCAGCGTCCAGGCACCGTCCCAGGCCGGTTGGCTTGGGCTGTAGACGCGCTTGAAGGCTTTTTCGAAACGCCGCCGCCCGGTGCCGGTCAGGCTGTAGTAACTGCGGCGCCCGACCTTCTCGGCGGTCAGCCAATCTTCCTTGGTCAGGCGAAAGATCGACGTGCGGATCAGCCGTTCGTTGATGCCGATTGGCTCCAGCAGGTTGATCAGGCTGCCCAGCCAGACCGTGCCGCCATGGGGTTCGATGGCATCACCGTAGAGGGTGATGATCAGCGAACTGGCACGGATCGGCGTCTGCTCCTGGAAGCGGGTGATCAGGTTGTTCAGCGGAACGAGGTTGCTCATGGACGAACTGCGCGCATTGAAAGCACCGACTATACCTGTGCGACGGGTCGCCTGACCATGCCGCGACGCCGGCAGGTTCATGCGCCCGCCTCGCCTTTGGGCCGCAAGCCTCTGTCACCCATGCGCGGGCGCTGTGCTTCGGCGGCGGTCAGCGGTGGGCATTCCACCATCGTTGCCATGCAGCGCTGGCTCAGCTGCTGGTATTCGGCAGTGCCACGCTGCTTCCAGCTCAGCTCCTGCTCGGTCAGTGGGCGTTTGACCTGGGCTGGCGCACCCATCACCAGGCTCTGTTCGGGGCACTCGAAGCCGGCTTTGACAAACGCCGTGGCACCGACGATGCAACGTGGCGCTATGTGAGCGCCATCCATGACCACAGCATTCATGCCGATCAGGGCGTCTGCGCCGACGCGGCAGCCATGCAGCACCGCGCCGTGGCCGACATGGCCATTGCGCTCGATGACCGTGTCACCGCCGGGGAAGCCATGCATGACGCAGGTGTCCTGCAAGTTCGCGCCTTCCTCCAGCACGATGCGCCCGAAATCACCACGCAGGGACGCCAACGGCCCCACATAGCAGCGCGGGCCGACGATGACGTCACCGATCAGCACGGCACTTGGGTGCACATAAGCCGTGGGGTCGACCACCGGGGTCAGGCCGTCGAGTCGATAGCAAGGCATATCATTTCTCCGTTATTTTCTATTGATAAATTTTTTGTGTATCGCAAACAGATGCGGCGCAGAACCCAGCACAAGCCGCATTTTATCTAGTCTTTAGCCGTAACTGCATAGCGGCCAACATAAAACGAGATACACAAAAACACAATTGCTATTGCGTTGATGTATCGCATAATGCATATACTGATCGCACCTGGGCAGGCCCCGCCGCCGCCCCTGCAGACAATTCCAATAAATGCCGGCCTCGCGAAGTGCCGTGCGAGCAGCCTGAGGACCCCGACATGCCTCGTTTCATCGATGTGCAGGCCCCTGAACACGGCGTTCGCCTGCTCACCCTGCAGCGCCCGGAAGCGCTCAACGCCCTGTGCACCGAGTTGCTGGCGGAGCTCGCCGCCGGCCTTGCGCAAGCCGATGCCGACCCCGCTACCCGCGCCGTGGTCATCACCGGCAGCCGCAAGGCGTTCGCCGCCGGTGCGGACATCCGCGAGATGGCCGAGCGCGATCTGGTCGGCATTCTCAACGATCCCCGTGTCGCCCACTGGCAACGCATCGCAGCGTTTTCCAAGCCCTTGATCGCCGCGGTAAACGGCTATGCCCTGGGCGGCGGCTGCGAGCTGGTGATGTGCGCCGACATCGTGATTGCCGGCGAAGATGCCCGTTTCGGCCAGCCCGAGATCAACCTCGGCATCATGCCCGGGGCCGGTGGCACCCAGCGCCTGCTGCGGGCCGTGGGCAAGCCGCTGGCCATGCAGATGGTCCTGACCGGTGAGGCCATCACTGCCCGCCATGCCTTGCAGGCCGGCCTGATCAGCGAAATCACCCAACCTGAACTGGCCGTGGAACGTGCGCTGCAGGTTGCCCGCAGCATCGCCGCCAAGGCACCGCTGGCCTTACGCCTGGCCAAGGAAGCGCTACTCAAGGCCGGCGACAGCGACCTGGCCAGCGGCCTGCGCTTCGAGCGCCATGCCTTCACCGTGCTGGCCGGCACCGCCGACCGTGACGAAGGCATCCGCGCCTTCCAGGAAAAACGCCCGGCGCAGTTCAAAGGCTGCTGAGTCGCCCACTCCCCATCGACTGATCGAGCGAGTCCATCATGACTTTCGAGCACATTGTGTTTTCCATCGAGGACGGCGTGGCCTTCCTCGCCCTGAACCGCCCCGAGCAACTCAACAGCTTCAACACGCAGATGCACCTGGAAGTGCGCGAAGCCCTCAAGCAGGTACGCCAGAGCCGCGCGGCCCGGGTGCTGCTGCTGACCGGTGAAGGCCGCGGCTTTTGCGCCGGCCAGGACCTGTCCGATCGCAACGTTGCGCCAGGCGCGGACATGCCCGACCTGGGCGAGTCCATCGACAGGTTCTACAACCCGCTGGTGCGCACCCTGCGCGACCTGCCAGTGCCGGTGATCTGCGCCGTCAATGGCGTGGCTGCCGGTGCCGGCGCCAACCTCCCGCTGGCCTGCGACCTGGTGCTAGCCGCCCGTTCGGCCAGCTTCATCCAGGCGTTCTGCAAGATCGGCCTGGTGCCGGATTCTGGCGGTACCTGGCTGTTGCCTCGCCTGGTCGGCATGGCCCGGGCCAAGGCGCTGGCCATGCTTGGCGAGCGCCTGAGCGCGGAGCAGGCCGAGCGCTGGGGCTTGATCCACCGTGTGGTCGATGATGCCGAGCTGCGCGACGAGGCACTTGCCCTCGCCCGCCACCTGGCCACTCAGCCGACTTACGGCCTGGCCCTGATCAAACGCAGCCTCAACGCCAGCTTCGACAACGGTTTCGACCAGCAGCTGGAGCTTGAGCGCGACCTGCAACGGCTGGCCGGGCGCAGCGAGGACTACCGTGAAGGCGTGAGCGCCTTCATGAACAAGCGCACGCCTGCATTCAAGGGGCGCTGAGCATGAGTGCACTGAACAGCAACGCCTTGGTGGCAGTCATCGGCGCAGGCGCCATGGGGGCAGGTATTGCCCAGCTCGCGGCCCAGGCCGGCCACCCGGTAAAGCTCTATGACAACCGGCCAGGTGCCGCCGCCCAGGCAGTCGCCGGTATCGACCGCCAGCTCGGGCGCCTGGTGGAAAAAGGCACATTGCAGCCAGAAGCACGCGAAGCCATCAGCGCACGCCTGCAGCCGGTCGAGGCGATCGAAACCCTGGCCGACGCCCGCCTGGTGATCGAGGCCATCGTCGAGAACCTGCAGGTCAAGCAGCAGTTGCTGCAGCAACTGGAAGGCCTGTGCGCCGAGGACTGCATCCTGGCCAGCAACACCTCGTCGCTGTCGATCACCAGCCTCGCGGCTGACCTGCAACGGCCGCAACAGGTGGTCGGCATGCACTTCTTCAATCCGGCGCCGCTGATGGCGCTGGTGGAAATCGTTTCCGGCCTGGCGACCGCGCCCGGTATCGCCAGCACGCTCTATGACACCGCCAAAGCCTGGGGCAAGAAGCCTGTGCACACGCGCTCCACCCCCGGTTTCATTGTCAACCGCGTGGCTCGGCCGTTCTATGCCGAAAGCCTGCGGCTGCTGCAGGAAGGCGCTGGCGATTGCGCGACGCTGGATGCCCTGCTGCGCGATGCCGGCGGCTTTCGCATGGGCGCGTTCGAGCTGACCGACCTGATCGGCCACGACGTCAACTACGCCGTTACCTGCTCGGTATTCGACGCCTTTTATGGCGACTTCCGCTTCCAGCCCTCACTGGTGCAAAAAGAACTGGTGGATGCCGGGCGCCTGGGGCGCAAGAGCGGCCAAGGTTTCTACAGTTACGCAGAGGGCGCCGAACGCCCGCCGGCGGCGCAGTTGCATAGCCAGGCAAGCGCCGAATGCTGCGTGGTCGAAGGCAGCCTGGGCGTCCTGCAGCCGCTGGTCGCGCGGTTGCGGGACAGTGGCCTGGCCATCACCGAGCGAGCGGGCAACGGCCTGTTGCGTGCCGGTGATGCCACCCTGGCCCTGTCCGACGGCCGCCTGGCCAGCCAGCGGGCCCGGGAAGAGGGGCTGCGCAACCTGGTGCTGGTCGACCTCGCGCTGGACTACCAGGCCGCCACACGCATTGCCATCAGCTGGTCGGTCGACACCACGGCCGAAGCACGCGACCAGGCGGTAGCGCTGCTGCAGCGCGCCGGCCTGAAAGTGACCGGCATCGCCGACCTGCCTGGCCTGGTGGTGCTGCGCAGCGTGGCCATGCTCGCCAACGAAGCGGCCGATGCGGTGCTGCAGGGCGTCGGCAGCGCCGCAGATATCGACCTGGCCATGTGTGCCGGGGTCAATTACCCCCGTGGCCCGTTGGCCTGGGCCGAGCAGATTGGCGTCGGCTACACCCTGCGCGTGCTGGAAAACCTGCAAGCCAGCTACGGCGAAAGCCGCTACCGGCCTTCCCTGCTGCTGCGCCGCTGCGCCGAACAAGGAGCGAACCTGCATGACTGAGCTGCAGCGTAATCCCGAAGAGCTGGCCCAGGCCTGTGCCGACGCCCTGTACTCCCGCGACCCGGCCACCCAGGGCCTGGGCATCACCTTGCTCGACGTCGGCCCAGGCCGGGCGCGCCTGAGCATGCCGGTGCGCGCCGACATGCTGCAGGGCCACGGCACGTGCCACGGCGGCTTCCTGTTCGCCCTGGCCGATTCGGCCTTTGCCTTTGCCTGCAACAGCCAGGACAAGGCCACGGTCGCCCAGGGCTGCAGCATCGACTATGTCGCCCCGGCGCTGCCGGGCGACGTGCTCACCGCCGCGGCCGTCGAACTCAGCCGCAAAGGCCGTACCGGCCTGTACGACGTGCGCATACAAAACCAGCGTGGCGAGCTGATCGCCCTGCTGCGCGGCAAATCCTACCAAGTGCGCGGCACCGTGCTCGCGCAGGAGACCCAAGATGATTGAAGCCAAGCCCCTCGATGCCCTGATCATCGACGCCGTGCGCACTCCCATCGGCCGTTACGGCGGCGCGTTGAGCAGCGTGCGTGCCGACGACCTGGCCGCCGTGCCGATCAAGGCGCTGATCGCGCGCCACCCGGAACTGGACTGGCAGGCCATCGACGACGTGATCCTCGGCTGCGCCAACCAGGCCGGCGAAGACAACCGCAACGTCGCGCGCATGGCCGGCCTGCTGGCCGGGTTGTCGATCAGTGTCCCGGGCACCACCCTCAACCGCCTGTGCGGCTCGGGCCTGGACGCCATCGGCAATGCCGCCCGCGCCCTGCGCTGTGGCGAGGCTGGGCTGATGCTGGCGGGTGGCGTCGAGTCGATGTCGCGGGCGCCGTTCGTCATGGGCAAGTCGGAGCAGGCCTTCGGCCGCAGCGCCGAGCTGTTCGATACCACCATCGGCTGGCGTTTCGTCAACAAACTGATGAAGGCCGAGTACGGCATCGACTCGATGCCGGAAACAGCAGAGAACGTCGCTGAACAGTTTGGGATTTCCCGCGCCGACCAGGACGCTTTTGCCTTGCGCAGCCAGCACAAAGCGGCCGCAGCCCAGGCCAATGGCCGCCTCGCACGGGAAATCGTGCCGGTGGAAATCGCCCAGCGCAAAGGCCCGGCCCTGCGTGTCGAGCAGGACGAGCACCCGCGTGCCGAGACTACCCTGGAACAACTGGCCAAGCTCGGCACGCCCTTCCGCCAAGGCGGCAGCGTCACCGCCGGCAATGCCTCAGGCGTCAATGACGGCGCCTGTGCCCTGCTGCTGGCCAGCAGCGCTGCGGCCCGCCGCCATGGCCTCAAGGCCCGAGGCCGCATCGTCGGCATGGCAGTGGCCGGGGTCGAGCCACGCATCATGGGCATCGGCCCGGTGCCGGCCACCCGCAAGGTGCTGGAGCTGACCGGCCTGGCGCTGGCTGACATGGACGTCATCGAGCTCAACGAAGCCTTCGCCGCCCAGGGCCTCGCGGTGTTGCGTGAACTGGGCCTCGCCGACGACGACCCGCGGGTCAACCCCAATGGCGGCGCCATCGCCCTCGGCCACCCGCTGGGCATGAGCGGTGCGCGGCTGGTCACCACCGCCCTGCACCAGCTTGAACAAACCGACGGCCGCTACGCCCTGTGCACCATGTGCATCGGTGTAGGCCAAGGCATTGCCATGGTCATCGAGCGCCTCTGAGCGGTTCAGGCCATCCGCGTGTTACCGAACTGAACGCAGCCGTATATGCTGCCTCCATGACACTCACCGCGTAGCCTGCAGCCTGGTTCGCGCGGCGTACAAGAACAATTCGAGTGAAGCCATGAACATGTACCATGATGCCGATCGTGCCCTGTTGGACCCGATGGAAACCGCCAGTATCGACGCCCTGCGCCAGCATCAGCTGGAGCGGTTGCGCTGGAGCCTGAAGCACGCCTACGACAACGTGCCGCTGTACCGCAAGCGCTTCGACGAGTCCGGCGCCCACCCCGATGACCTGAAGTCCCTCGACGACCTGGCCAAGTTCCCGTTCACCGGCAAGAACGACCTGCGCGACAACTACCCCTACGGCATGTTCGCCGTGCCCCAGGAAGAGGTGGTGCGCCTGCATGCCTCCAGCGGCACCACCGGCAAGCCGACGGTAGTCGGTTACACTCAGAACGACATCGACACCTGGGCCAACGTGGTGGCCCGTTCGATCCGTGCCGCGGGTGGGCGCAAGGGCGACAAGGTGCATGTGTCCTACGGCTACGGCCTGTTCACCGGCGGCCTCGGTGCCCACTACGGCGCCGAGCGCCTGGGCTGCACGGTAATCCCCATGTCCGGCGGCCAGACCGAGAAGCAGGTGCAGCTGATCCGCGACTTCCAGCCCGACATCATCATGGTCACGCCTTCGTACATGCTCAACCTCGCCGACGAGATCGAGCGCCAGGGCATCGACCCGCATGACCTGAAGCTACGCCTGGGCATCTTCGGTGCCGAGCCCTGGACCGACGAGCTGCGCCGTTCCATTGAACAGCGCCTGGGCATTGATGCCCTGGATATCTATGGCTTGTCGGAAATCATGGGCCCGGGTGTGGCCATGGAGTGCATCGAGACCAAGGATGGCCCGACCATCTGGGAAGACCACTTCTACCCCGAGATCATCGACCCGGTAACCGGCGCGGTGCTGCCGGACGGGCAACTGGGCGAACTGGTGTTCACCTCGTTGAGCAAGGAGGCGCTGCCAATGGTGCGCTACCGCACCCGTGACCTGACCCGCCTGCTGCCGGGCACGGCGCGGCCGATGCGGCGCATTGGCAAGATCACCGGGCGCAGTGACGACATGCTGATCATCCGCGGGGTGAACGTGTTCCCGACGCAGATCGAGGAGCAGGTGCTGAAAATAAAACAGCTTTCAGAGCTTTATGAAATTTATCTGTATCGTAATGGCAACCTGGACAGTGTCGAGGTGCATGTGGAATTGCGTGGGGAATGCCAGCATCTCGATGAGTCGCAGCGCAAGCAGGTGGTCGGCGAGCTGAGCAAGCAGATCAAGACCTACATCGGCATCAGCACCCAGGTACTCCTGCAGCCTTGCGGCACGCTCAAGCGCTCAGAAGGCAAGGCTTGCCACGTATTCGACAAACGGTTGGCCAGCTGACTCATCGGCTGCCTTTTCGGCCCCGGCATCGTCCGGGGCTTTTTTTTGCATTTTTTCTGCTGGCCCCTTCGCGGGTAAACCCGCGAAAGGGCCGGCAAAGCGATACACAAATCTTATTCGATACACATAAAACAGTTTGACGTTATGTTTTGTATCGCTTACAAATGACTCATGCCTTAGCAGGAGTCGGAACATGTACGCACAGCTAGTGGAAACCGGAGTCAAGCGCGTCAAGTCGCTGGAAGAGATGTCGTTTGATGAGCGCAACTTCCAGGAAAAGATCGACGCCGAAATCAAGATCGAAGCCAAGAACTGGATGCCCGAGGCCTACCGCCAGACCCTCATCCGGCAGATCTCCCAGCACGCTCATTCGGAAATCGTCGGCATGCTGCCCGAAGGCAACTGGGTCACCCGCGCCCCCAGCCTCAAGCGCAAGCTGCAGCTGATGGCCAAGATCCAGGACGAAGCCGGCCATGGCCTGTACCTGTACAGCGCCATGGAAACCCTCGGCGCCGACCGCGACGAGGAAATCGCCAAGCTGCACAGCGGCAAGGCCAAGTATTCGAGCATCTTCAACTACCCGACCCTGAGCTGGGCCGACATGGGCGCCGTGGGCTGGCTGGTCGATGGCGCCGCCATCGTCAACCAGGTGGTGCTGCAGCGCACCTCCTACGGCCCCTACTCGCGCGCCATGATCCGCATCTGCAAGGAAGAGAGCTTCCACCAGCGCCAGGGCTACGAGCTGCTGCTGACCATGATGCGTGAAGGCACCCAGGCGCAGAAGGACATGGTTCAGGACGCCATCAACCGCCTCTGGTGGCCGGCGCTGATGATGTTCGGCCCAAGCGACGAGCACTCGCCCAACAGCGCCCAGTCGATGGCCTGGAAGATCAAGCGCCAGACCAACGACGAACTGCGCCAGCGCTTCATCGACCAGACCGTGCCCCAGCTCGAACTGCTCGGCTGTACCGCCCCCGACCCGGACCTGAAGTGGAACGCCGAGCGTGGCCACTACGACTTCGGCGAGATCCAGTGGGACGAGTTCTACGAAGTCATCAAGGGCAACGGCCCGTGCAACCAGGAGCGCGTCGCCACCCGGCGCAAGGCCATCGAGGATGGCGCCTGGGTGCGCGAAGCGGCCGTGGCCTATGCACGCAAGCAACAGAACAAGAACGCCGCCTGAGCGGCGATTGATGCGGAGATCGAAAATGTCTGTCTGGACCCTCTACGAAGTGTTCGTGCGCAGCAAGCACGGCCTTAACCACAAGCATGTTGGCAGCGTGCATGCCGCCGACGCCGCCATGGCCATCGAGAACGCTCGCGAGCTGTACACCCGCCGCAGTGAAGGCGTGAGCCTGTGGGTGGTGCCTTCGGCACTGATCACCGCCTCCTCGCCCGACGAGAAAGACCCGCTGTTCGCCCCTGCGGACGACAAGGTCTACCGCCACGCCAGTTTCTACGAACTGCCCGACGAAGTCGGGCACATGTGAGGTTGGCCATGCACAAGCACGATCTGATCCCGTATTTGCTGCTGCTCGGCGACAGCGCCCTGATCCAGGGCCAGCGCCTGTGCGAGTGGTGCGGCCACGCGCCGGCCATTGAAGAAGAGCTGGCCTTGATGAACGTCGGCCTCGACCTGGTGGGCCAGGCGCGCAACTGGCTTGAATACGCCGCTGAGCTGCTCGACGACGGCCGTGACGCCGATGCCCTGGCGTTTCGCCGCGACGAGCGCGCCTACCGCAACCTGTTGCTGGTCGAGCAGCCCAATGGCGACTTCGCCGTGAGCATGACCAAGCAGTTCCTTTACGACGCCTGGCACTACGCCGTGCTGCAGGGCCTGGTCGAGTCGCGTGACGAGCGCATCGCCGGGATTGCCGCCAAGGCCCTGAAGGAAGTGACCTATCACTTGCGCCGCTCCAGCGAATGGGTGCAGCGCCTGGGTGGCGGCACCGATGAAAGCCGCCGGCGCATGCTCGAAGCGATTCCAGCACTGTGGCGCTTCACTGTCGAACTGACCGCCGGCAGTGACAACGAAGTGCAACTGGCCCAGGCCGGCATCGCTGCCGACCCGGCAGCAGTCGGCGCGGCCTGGCTGAAGCAGGTGAGCGCGACCTTCGAATCGGTCGAGCTGCCGCTGCCCAAGGCTGCCAGCCACTTCTACCTGAGCGGCCGCCAAGGCCTGCACAGCGAGCACCTGGGCCTGCTGCTGGCCGAGATGCAGTTTCTGCCAAGGGCCTACCCCGATGCAACCTGGTGAGCTGATTGCCGGCGACCGCGGCGCCCGTGCGCCGCGCGGCGACGACCTGGCGCGGGCCTGGGCCGTACTGGGCCAGGTCATGGACCCGGAAGTGCCCGTGGTCAGCGTGGTCGATCTGGGCATCGTGCGCGACCTGGGCTGGCGTGCCGGCCACCTGCACCTGATCGTCACGCCGACCTACTCCGGCTGCCCGGCCACCGAGGTGATCGAGGCCGATATTCGCCAGGCACTGGAGCAGGCCGGCTTCGCTGAGCCAGACCTGGAGCGCAGGCTGACCCCGGCCTGGAGTACCGACTGGATCAGCGCACTGGGCCGCGAACGCCTGCGTGCCTATGGCATCGCCCCGCCGCAAGGCAGCGCCAGCAAGCGCAGCCTGCTTGGCGAGGCCCCCGAGGTGTGCTGCCCGCAATGTGGCAGCCGCCACACCGAATTGCTCAGCCAGTTCGGCTCCACGGCCTGCAAGGCGCTGTACCGCTGTCGCGAGTGCCTGGAGCCGTTCGACTATTTCAAATGCATTTGAGCCGTGGAGACCACCATGAGCCAGTTTCACAGCCTGACCATCAAGCAAGTGCGCAATGAAACCCGTGATGCGGTGTCGATCGCCTTCGACGTACCGGCGCACCTGCAGGAGGCGTTCCGCTTCACCCAGGGCCAGTACCTGGTGATGCGCACCCAGTTGGACAACGAAGAAGTCCGCCGCTCCTACTCCATCTGCAGTGCGGTGCAGGACGGCGAGCTGCGGGTGGCCGTCAAGCGCGTGCCCGGCGGGCGCTTCTCGGCCTTTGCCAACGAAGTCCTCAAGGCCGGCCAGCAGCTGGACGTGCTGCCGCCCTCGGGCAGCTTCTTCGTGCCGCTGGACCCGGCGCGCCAAGGCAATTACCTGGGCGTGGCGGCTGGCAGTGGCATCACGCCGATCCTGTCGATCATCGCCACCACCCTGGCCCGCGAACCGCACAGCCGCTTCACCCTGCTGTACGGCAACCGTTCCAGTTCTGGCGCGCTGTTTCGCGACAAGCTCGAAGACCTGAAGAACCGTTACCTCGACCGCCTCAACCTGATTTTCGTGTTCAGCCGCGAGCAGCAGGATGTCGACCTGTACAACGGCCGCATCGATGCCGACAAGTGCGGCCAGTTGTTTTCGCGCTGGATGGATGTTGCCAGCCTCGATGCCGCATTCATCTGCGGGCCGCAGGCGATGACCGAGACGGTGCGCGACAGCCTGCAGGCTAACGGCATGGCCAAGGAGCGTATCCACTTCGAACTGTTCGCCGCTGCTGGCAGCGAGGCCCGTCGTGAGGCCCGCGAGGCTGCACGCCAGGCCGATTCGGCGCTCAGCCATATCACCGTGATCAGCGATGGCCGGGCGCTGAGCTTCGACCTGCCGCGCAACACCCAGAACGTGCTGGATGCCGGCAACGCCATCGGCGCCGAGCTGCCCTACTCGTGCAAGGCCGGCGTGTGCTCGACCTGCAAGTGCCGAGTGATCGAGGGCGAGGTTGAGATGGACAGCAACCATGCCCTGGAGGACTACGAAGTGGCGGCCGGGTATGTGCTGTCGTGCCAGACCTACCCGGTGAGCGACAAGGTGGTGCTCGACTTCGACCAGCTCTGAGACCGCGTTGCCTTCATCGCGGATAAATCCGCTCCTGCAGGCACAGCGCCGGCCTGTAGCAGCGGATTCATCCGCGAGAGGCCATCAGCCCCCCCAAAAAGTGACCTGATTACAACAATTACAAAACAAAAAGAGATCGCTTGCCATGACCCCGGAACACATCGAAAGCATCAGCAATCACCCCGACTTCCAGCACCTGGTCCGGCGCAAACGCCGCCTCAACGGCAGCCTGACCCTGGCGATGCTGGTCATCTACTACGGCTTCGTCCTGCTGGTGGCGTTCTCCCCGAGCACCCTCGGCCAGTCCCTGAGCGGCGGCGTGACCACCGTCGGCATGCTGGTCGGCGTCTTGATGGTGCTGCTGTCGTTCGCCCTCACCGGCATTTACGTGCACCGCGCCAACAACGTG
The DNA here is from genome assembly GCF_009391885.1 of Pseudomonas sp. MN1F. Classification (GTDB taxonomy): domain Bacteria; phylum Pseudomonadota; class Gammaproteobacteria; order Pseudomonadales; family Pseudomonadaceae; genus Aquipseudomonas. The sequence continues at coordinate 94,654 of NZ_VZII01000037.1, forward strand.
CTCGACCCGCTCAACGACAAGCTCAAGCAGGAGTGCGCGCAATGAACTGGACCGCCATCTCGATGTTCATGGTATTCGTCTGCTTCACCTTGCTGGTCACCCGCTGGGCGGCCCTGCGCACCCGCTCGGCCAGTGACTTCTACACCGCCGGCGGCGGCCTGACCGGCATGCAGAACGGTCTGGCGATTGCCGGGGACATGATCAGCGCCGCGTCGTTCCTCGGCATCTCGGCCATGATGTTCATGAATGGCTACGACGGCCTGCTGTATGCCCTGGGTGTGCTGGCCGGCTGGCCAATCATCCTGTTCCTGATCGCCGAGCGCCTGCGCAACCTGGGCAAGTACACCTTCGCCGATGTGGTTTCGTATCGCCTGGCTCAGACCCCGGTACGCCTGAGCTCGGCGTTCGGCACCCTGGTGGTGGCGCTGATGTACCTGGTGGCGCAGATGGTCGGCGCCGGCAAACTGATCGAGCTGCTGTTCGGCATCAGCTACCTGTATGCGGTGATGCTGGTCGGCGTGCTGATGGTCGCCTACGTCACCTTCGGCGGCATGCTGGCCACCACCTGGGTGCAGATCATCAAGGCGGTGATGCTGCTGTCCGGCACCACCTTCATGGCCTTCATGGTGCTCAAGCACTTCGGTTTCAGCACTGAAGCGATGTTCGCCAGCGCCGTGGCGGTACATGCCAAGGGCCAGGCGATCATGGCCCCGGGCGGCCTGCTGTCGAACCCGGTGGATGCGATTTCGCTGGGCCTGGGCATGATGTTCGGCACCGCCGGCCTGCCGCATATCCTGATGCGCTTCTTCACCGTCAGCGACGCCAAGGAAGCGCGCAAAAGCGTGTTCTATGCCACCGGCTTCATCGGCTACTTCTACCTGCTGCTGATCGTCATCGGCTTTGGCGCCATCGTCATGGTCGGTACCGAGCCCGCCTATCGCGATGCGGCAGGCGCGATCATCGGTGGCGGCAACATGGTCGCCGTGCACCTGGCCCAGGCCGTGGGCGGCAACCTGTTCCTGGGCTTCATCTCTGCCGTGGCCTTCGCCACCATCCTGGCCGTGGTGGCCGGGCTGGCCTTGTCCGGCGCCTCGGCGGTGTCCCACGACCTGTATGCCTGCGTGGTACGCAAGGGCCAGGCCAGCGAGCAGGAAGAAATGCGCGTGTCGCGGATCGCCACCCTGGTGATCGGCATGCTCGCGGTGGTGCTGGGCCTGGTGTTCGAGTCGCAGAACATCGCCTTCCTGTCCGGCCTGGTGCTGGCCGTGGCGGCCTCGGTCAACTTCCCGGTACTGCTGCTTTCGATGTTCTGGAAGGGCCTGACCACCCGTGGCGCGGTGTGCGGCAGCATGGCCGGGCTGGTGTCGGCTGTGGTGCTGGTGGTGCTCGGCCCTGCGGTGTGGGTCAACGTGCTGCATAACCAGACGGCGCTGTTCCCCTACAGCAACCCGGCGCTGTTCTCCATGAGCCTGGCGTTCATCAGCGCCTGGGCGTTTTCGGTCAGCGACAGCTCGCAGCGGGCCAAGGAAGAACGTGGCCGCTATCTGGGGCAGTTCATCCGCTCCATGACCGGTATCGGCGCCGCCGGCGCCAGCAAGCACTGATCTTTGACTCTGTCGGGTATAACAACAATGAACCGCATACACCTGAAATCGGCCGCCTGGTTGGCCACCCTCGCCCTGCCCTTGCCGGCGTTGGCGGACTTTATCGACGACAGCCACGCTCGGCTGGAACTGCGCAACCACTACATCAATCGCGATTTCCGCCAGAGCAACGCGCCCCAGGCCAAAGCCGAGGAATGGGCCCAGGGCTTTACGGCAAAAGTGGAATCAGGCTTCACCGACGGCATGGTCGGCTTCGGCCTCGATGCCATGGGGCAATTAGGCGTCAAGCTCGATTCCAGCCCTGACCGGCGCAACACCGGCCTGCTGCCGTTCGGTTCGAGCAGCCATGAGCCGGTCGACGACTACAGCGAGCTGGGCCTGACCGGCAAGGTGCGGGTGTCCAAGAGCACCTTGCGCCTGGGCACGCTGCAGCCGATCCTGCCGGTGGTGGTGTACAACGACACCCGATTGCTGGCCTCGACCTTCCAGGGTGGCCAGCTGACCAGCCAGGACATCGACGGGCTGACCGTCAATGCCGGGCGCTTGAGCAAGGTCAACCTGCGCGATTCGTCCGGGCGCGACGACATGGGCTACGGCGCCGCGACCAGCGACCACCTCGACTTTGGCGGTGGCAGCTACGCGCTCACCCCACAGACCAGCGTCAGTTATTACTACGCCAAGCTGCAGGACATCTACCGCCAGCAATTCGTCGGCCTGGTCGATACCCGGCCGCTGGGCGAAGGCCTGAGCCTGCGCAGCGACCTGCGTTACTTCGACAGCCGCAACGATGGCGCCGAGCGCGCCGGCAACATCGACAACCGCAACTTCAACGCCATGTTCACCCTCGGCGTACGGGCCCACAAGTTCACCGCCACCTGGCAACAGATGTCTGGCGACAGCGCCTTCCCGTTCGTCAACGGCGGCGACCCGTTCACCGTCAACCTGGTGACCTACAACACCTTCACCCGCGCCGGGCTGGACTCGTGGCAGCTGCGCTACGACTACGACTTCGTCGCCATGGGCGTCCCTGGCCTGAGCTTCATGACCCGCTACACCGATGGCCGCCACGCCGAAACCGCCAGCGTCAGCAACGGCCGTGAGCGCGAACGCGACAGCGACCTCACCTACGTCATCCAGAGCGGCCCGCTCAAGGACGTCAGCCTGCGCTGGCGCAACGTCACCTTCCGTTCCGGCAATGGCCTGACCAACGCCGTGGACGAAAACCGCCTGATCATCGGCTACACCCTGGCGCTGTGGTAACAGCGCCCACAAGAGGAAAACAGCATGTCTGACGCCCCAACCCTGCAGAGCTTCATTGCCGGCCGCTGGATCGGCCAGCACGGCGCCCAGGCCCTGCGCAGCGCCCTGGACGGCCATGTCCTGGCCTACAGCCACGAAGAACGCCCGGACTTCGCCGAAGCCGTGGAATTCGCCCGCGCGCGCGGCCTGGCCGAGCTGATGGCCATGGACTTCCAGCAGCGCGCCCAGCGCCTCAAGGCCCTGGCCCTGTACCTGGCCGAGCGCAAGGAACAGCTCTACGCCCTGTCCCACCACAGCGGCGCCACCCGCGCCGACAGCTGGATCGACATCGAGGGCGGCAATGCCACGCTGTTCAGCTACGCCGGCATCGGCAGCCGCGAACTGCCGTCGGGCAACCTGGTGCATGAAGGGCCTGCCATTGCCCTGGGCAAACAGGGCCACTTCGCCGGTAGCCACATCCTGGTGCCGCGCGCTGGCGTGGCCGTGCACATCAATGCCTTCAACTTCCCGATCTGGGGCATGCTCGAGAAGTTCGCGCCGACCTTCCTGGCTGGCATGCCGTGCATCGTCAAGCCCGCGACCTCGACCAGCTACCTGACCGAAGCCGTGGTGCGCCTGATGAACGACTCCGGCCTGCTGCCGGCGGGCAGCCTGCAACTGGTGATCGGCAGCACCGGCGACCTGCTGGAGCGCCTGCAGGGCCAGGACGTGGTGACCTTCACCGGTTCTGCAGACACCGCCGCAAAGCTGCGCGTCACGCCCAACCTGATTCGCAACTCGGTGCCGTTCACCGCCGAGGCCGATTCGCTCAACTGCGCCATCCTCGGCCCGGATGTCAGCCCGGACAGCGAAGCGTTCGAGCTGTACATCAAGGAAGTGGTGCGGGAAATGACCACCAAGGCCGGGCAGAAATGCACCGCCATTCGCCGCGCCATTGTCCCGGCCAGGCACATCGATGCGGTGGCTACCCGCCTGCGCGAGCGCCTGAGCAAGGTGGTGGTCGGTGACCCTTCGGTGGAAGGCGTGCGCATGGGTGCGCTGGCCTCCCATGACCAGCAACGCGACGTCGGCGAGCGTGTGCGCAGCCTGATGCAGAGCTGTGACCAGCTGTTCGGTGCCAGCGATGGCTTTGCTCCGCGTGGCGAAGGCGTTGCCGAAGGCGCGTTCTTCGCCCCGACCCTGTTGCTGGCCCGCGACCCGCATGCCGAGGGCGGTGCCCACGACATCGAGGCGTTCGGCCCGGTCAGCACGCTGATGGCCTATGACGACCTGGATGAAGCCCTGGCCCTGGCCGCTCGCGGCAAAGGCAGCCTGGTGGCAACCCTGGTCACCGCCGACCGCGCCGTGGCCGCCAAGGCCATCCCGGTCGCCGCCGCCTGGCACGGCCGCCTGCTGGTGCTCGACAGCGAAGCGGCCAAGGAGTCCACCGGCCACGGTTCGCCGCTGCCGCAGCTCAAGCACGGCGGCCCGGGCCGCGCCGGGGGTGGCGAGGAGCTGGGTGGCCTGCGGGCGGTCAAGCACTACCTGCAGCGCGCCGCAGTACAAGGCTCGCCCAGCATGCTGACAGCCGTCACCGGTGAATACGTGCGCGGCGCCGAAGTGATCGAGACCGAAGTGCACCCGTTCCGCCGCTACTTCGACGACTTGCGCATCGGCGAATCGCTGCTGACCCACCGCCGCACCGTGACCGAAGCCGACCTGGTCAACTTCGGCTGCCTGTCGGGCGACCATTTCTACATGCACTTCGATGAGATCGCAGCCAAGGAGTCGCAGTTCGGCAAGCGCATCGCCCATGGCTACTTCGTGCTCGCCGCTGCCGCCGGGCTGTTCGTCTCGCCAGGCGCCGGGCCGGTGCTGGCCAACTACGGGCTGGATACCCTGCGCTTCATCAACCCGGTGGGGATCGGTGACACGATCCAGGCGCGGCTGACCTGCAAGCGCAAGATCGACCAGGGCAAGACCAGCCCTCTGGGGCAGCCGCAAGGGGTGGTGGCCTGGGACGTGGAGGTCACCAATCAGCTCGGTGAGCTGGTGGCCAGCTATGACATTCTGACCCTGGTGCTGAAGAAGTAAGTGATGGATTGGCTGTGCCGGCCTCTTCGCGGCTAAAGCCACTCCCACAGGGACTGCGCATACCCTGTGGGAGCGGCTTTAGCCGCGAAGAGGCCGGTACAGGCAGCACTAAAGGCACATGGCCACCTCGTACATCCGCCCTAATGCCCTGCCCGCTCCTCGGCGCTATAGTCCCGCCATCCGCCACACCCCACGCCAAGGAAGCCTCCACCATGAAACCCGCCAAGCTCCTGCTGAGCGCCGCTGTCCTGTTCACCGTCGCCGGTTGCCAGACCATCAAGCCCTCCGAGCAGACCCTCAAGGAACGCGCCGAGTTCGCCCTCAACACCCCGGTCAGCAAGGTCGCCAACGTGCGCAACGACAGCACCCTGACCTACTACACCGTCACCACCGCCAAGGGCGAATACAACTGCCAGATGCCCAGCGGCGCCATCGTCGCGGTCAGCGGCATGGGCCTCTATGAGCCGACCCCGTCCTGCCTCAAGGAAGGCCAGGCGATCATCCTGCAGTAATGTTGCCTCTGCCCCCGGCGCCGCGCTCCGTTTCCGGCGCCGCTGGCAGCTCGCGTAACGCCCGCAGGGCCGTGCGCAATTCCGCCGGGCGCACCGGCTTGGACAAGAGCGCGATATTGCGCCCCTGCACGATCGCCTGGATCTTCTCCAGGTCATGACCGGTCATGATCAACGCCGGCACCTCCCAGCCCCGCTGTGCGCGCAAGCTGTCGATGCAGTCGACCCCGGTGGCGTCCTGGCCCAGGTCGTAGTCGGCAACGATCACGTCGCAGTCGCTGACCAGCCCCACGGGTGAACCATGCGCTTCAACTTCGCAGCCCCAGCGCTGCAGCAGCGCCGATGTCGCACGCAAAACGTTGTGATCATCTTCCACCAGGCACACCTTCAGACCCGTGAGCATCGCGCCTTGCAACACCTGCTGTTCACTGCTGCGGGCCAACGGTTGTGCCGCGAGGTGCGGCAAGCCTTGCAGGCTCACCGCCGTGCCATGCCCCACGTGCGAGCGCAGCTGTACCTGCAAACCCATCAAATGCCCCAGGCGCTTGACGATCGAAAGGCCCAGGCCCACGCCTTCAACATCCTTGTCGCGCACCTGGCGCACCCGGTAGAACTCTTCAAAGACCAGGCCCTGATGCGCTTCATCGATCCCGCGACCCTGGTCATAGACCACGATGGCCAGCGCCTGACCATGACGCCGCACGCCGATCAGCAGCGGCCGCTGGGCCGCATACTTGAAACTGTTGGAGAGCACGTTCTGCACCATGGTCGCGAGCATGCCGCGGTCGGCGCGGGTCCAGTAACGGCAAGGGTGCAGGCGCATCTCGACACCTGCCCAGCGCGCCGCCTCGGCGTTCTGGCGCAGCAGCTCGGCGAGAAACTCATGCAGCGCAAAGGCCTCGTACTTCGGTTGCACCCGGCCGTTGTCCAGCGTGTACAGGTCGAGGATCGAGCGGAACAGCTGCGACACGTTGAGCAGCGAGCGGTCGATGCTGTCCACCAGGCGCCGCTCCTGCTCGGCCAGCGGCGCTTCACGCAGGCAGGCGGTGAACAGGCCAATGGAGTGGATCGGTTGACGCAGGTCATGGCTGGCCTGGGCCAGAAAACGCGATTTCTCCTGGGTGGCCGCCATCGCCAGCTCCGAGGCCTTGCGCGTGCGCTCCAGCAGCATATGGGCGTAGAGCGGGATGACCGTACTGGTGGTGAGCAGCATCAGCACCATGAACGGGTTGGCCTGCCAGTAAGGGTTCAGCTGGTACACCGCCACCAGTGCGGTCAACGCCAGCACCGTGGCGATGGCCAGGTAGCGGGTGCCGAAGCGCATGCCGTTGCCGAGGTTGACCCAGACCATCACCGCATACAGCGGCAACGCCGCTTCGCCGCCCAGCACCAGGCCGAAGCAGGTGCCGGTGTAGTCGTGCACGATGCCCAGCACCCGCCGCCACGGGTAGTGCCCCGGCCAGCGGGCAATGGCCTGGCGCAGGCCGATCGACAGCAGGATGAAGCTGATGATGTAGTAGATCACCGGCAGGTAGCTGTCGATCGACTCACCCGGCAGGAAACCCAGCACAGTGATGTAGACCAGCGCGCAACTGGCGACGATGACGCGCAGGTTGGCCTGGTCGAGTTCGTTGTTCTTGTTGTAGTCCATGGTCGACGTCCTTGTGCACGGGGTCGCATAAACGCCCTCGTGTCGCAGCGCTTGCCGTTGTCGACTGCTAAGTTAGCATGGTCGGGAAAACCGTCGTTCACAGGGAGTGCCAGATCGTGACGTGCCGCATCATCGTGGCGGACGACCATCCACTGTTCAGGGAGGCTATGGTCCGTACCGTGCAGCGGGTTTTGCCGCAGGCCCAGCTTGAGGAGGCCGGCGACCTGCAGCAGGTGCTGGCGCTGGCCCGCGAGGGCGAGGCGCCGGACACGCTGATTCTCGACCTGCGCTTCCCGGGGCTCGACTGCATCGAGCGACTGGCCGAACTGCGTCAGCTGTTGCGCCGTACCACGCTGATCATCGTGTCGATGGTCGATGACCCGGCGCTGATCGAGCATGTCATGGCCAGCGGCGTGGACGGGTTCATCGGCAAAAGCGTCGCGCCAGAGGAGCTCGGCGCAGCTATCCTGGCCATCCGAGACGGCGAGGTGCTGGTCAAGTACAGCCCTTCGGGGTTGTTGCCGAGCCTGGGTAGCGTCAGCGAACTGGAACAGCTCACCCACCGCCAGCAGGAGGTGCTAAGGCTGATCGCCCAAGGCAAGACCAACAAGGAAATCGCCCGCGCCCTGGACATCTCGCCGTTCACCGTACGCATTCACGTGTCATCGTTGCTCAAGGCGCTCAATGTCACCTCGCGCACGGCGGCGGCGGTCAAGTACAGCGGTACCTGATTGTTCAACTGGTCACGCTGGAGTCACTGACTGTCTGGCTGGGCTTGCTGCCTGAAAGCCGCCAACTCACGGCGGTTATCCCGTAGCGCTCAGCCATCGGCCGGCTCACTTTCTTGATCTTCTCTCGCCCGAACTTCGGGATGATGCCGATCCCTGCATCACAACTCGCCCAATGCCAGGCCTCGGCGTTATCGATTTTCTCGAGCCGGATAATGAAGCTGCGCGGCTGGCCGTGCAGCAGGTAATCGATAATGTACAGCTGGGGACTAGGCATCACGCGGCCCTCCTCTTCTCCATGGATGACTCTTTCATTGAGTGATGCCGTCCGCTAAAAATTCAAAAAGATTGTCGAACCCTTCAACGCCAGGCGGCGGGCGCTACTGCTGAGGCTGGCGGCCCCCGCCGTGGCTGTTCTGCCCGCCCTTGCGGCCGGCTTCCGATGCCCGCTGCCGGTCGTTGGCGAAGTTGCCGCCCGACGCCTGGCCACCTTTATGGCCAGCACGGGAGGCCCGTTCGCGGTCATTGGCGAAGTTGCCCGGGTTGGTTTCCTTGGTGCCGCCACGTTGTCCGGTCCGTTGTTGATCAGCAGCCATGTCGTTTCTCCTTGCGATGCGGATGGGTTTGGCGCATGAAACGGTGCCATGCCTTGGTTCGGAACAGCCCATGGGCGGGTCTGCTCAATCGGATTGCGTGCGGCTGACCGGTGGCGCGAAAGGCCCTCGGTAAAAATGCTTGTGCGGTGGGTTTTGGCCAGGCAATTTTTTTGCTGGGCCACTGTCACAACTGCACGGTTACAACTGCAACCGGCCCGACACTGCCAAGCCTCGCGACAGAGCCGACGAGCGGCCTATAATGCTCGCTCATCTGCCCGGCGATGCTTCAAAGGGCCACCCTCCAGGTCTGCACAAGGCATCTTCATGACTGAGCAACCCGCATCGCCGCAAAACCCCGCGCTGAGCCCCAGCCACCTGGATTTCCCGGTGGTCGGCATCGGCGCCTCGGCTGGCGGCCTGGAGGCCATTCGCACCTTCTTCCAGCAGATGCCCGGCGATTGCGGCGCGGCCTTCGTGGTGGTGTTGCACCTGTCGCCCGACCACCAGAGCGTGGCCGACCGGATCATCCAGGAAGCCACGCCGATGCCGGTGCGCCAGGTCACTGAGCCGGTGCCGATCGAACGCAACCACGTCTATGTGATTTCCCCGGCCAACCGCCTTTCCACCAACGATGGCTACCTGCGCGTCACCCCGGCCAATCGCCGACGCGGCGACCATGTGGCCATCGACCTGTTCTTCCGTGACCTGGCCGACGTGCACAAGGACCACGCCTTCTGCGTGGTGTTGTCGGGCACCGGTGCCGATGGCGCGGTAGGCCTGTCGCGGATCAAGGAGCAAGGTGGGGTAACCCTGGTGCAGACCCCGGACGACGCCCAATACGACAGCATGCCGCGCGCCGCCATCGAAACCGCCATGGTCGACCTGGTGCTGCCGGCTGCCGAGATGCCACAGAAACTGATGGAGCTGTGGCGCTCGGCGAGCCAGGTGAAATTGCCAGAGATCGAAGACGATACCCTGCCACCACCGCTGGGCACCCGCGCCGGCGATGCCCAGGCCGCCGAGCCCTTGCTCGACGAAATCCTGCTGCAACTGCGCAACGCCACCGGCCACGACTTCCAGCATTACAAGCGCGCCACCGTGCTACGGCGGATCGAGCGCCGCCTGCACGTGACCGGGCAGACCGAGCTGGGTGGCTACCTGCGCTACCTGGAGCAGCACAGCAGCGAAGCCACGGCCTTGCTGGGCGACATGCTGATCGGCGTGACCAACTTCTTCCGCGACCGGGAAGCGTTCGAATCGCTGGAGCGTCATGTTCTGCCGCAACTGGTCAGCCAAGGCGAAGACAATCGCGAGATCCGCGTCTGGTCGGCCGGCTGCTCCACTGGCGAAGAGGCCTACAGCCTGGCCATGCTGGTGTGTGAGCAGCTGGCCCTGGAGCAGCGTGCAAGCAAGGTCCAGGTGTTTGCCACCGACCTCGACGCACGCGCCATCGGCATCGCCCGCACGGGCTCCTATCCCGAGGCGATCGTCACCGACGTGCCGCCCACTCGGCTGCGCCAGTTCTTCGTCAAGGAGGACCAGCATTACCGGGTGCGCAAGGAGGTGCGGGAGAAGGTGCTGTTCGCCCGCCACAACCTGCTGTCCGACCCGCCGTTCTCGCAGATCGACCTGATCGTCTGCCGCAACCTGCTGATCTACCTGGACCGCGAAGTCCAGCACGACATCCTGCAAATGTTCCACTACGCCCTGCGCAGCGGCGGCTACCTGTTCCTGGGTACGTCCGAATCGGCCGATGTGGCCGGTGAGCTGTTCGTCCCGGTGGACAAACGCAACCGCATCTTCCGCGCCCGTGAGGTCAGCCAGGCCGGCCGCAGTTCAGGCCGGCAGCTGCCCGGTGCGAACATGGCCAATATCGCCCAGGACCTGCAGGCCAAGACCAAGCCCGGGCGCAAGCCGTCCTATGCCGAGATGCACCATCGGGCCCTGGCCCGGCGCATGCCGCCAAGCCTGATCATCGATGGCGAGGGCAACATCCTGCACATGAGCGACGGCGTTGGGCGCTACCTGCAGCTGGCGGGGGGCGAGCCGAGCCGCAACCTCCTCAACCTGGTGCTGCCGAGCCTGCGCCTGGCCTTGCGCAGCACGCTGTTCCAGGCCCGCCAGGGCACCGATGCCGTCACCTCGCGGCCGGTCGACCTTGGCGAGGGTGAACATCGGCAGCAGGTGGAAATTACCGTGCAGCCCTTCAAGGACGAACTGAGCACCAGCGAGTGCCTGCTGGTCGTGTTCGAAGAGCGTGCCCCCGACCCGACCTTGCCGCTGCCAGGGGTTATCCGCCAGACCGACAGCATGGTCCTGAACAACCTGGAGCGCGAACTGCAGCGCACCCGCCTGCTATTGCAGGAAACCATCGAACAGTCGGAGGTTTCCAGCGAAGAGCTGACCGCCTCCAACGAAGAAATGCAGGCCATCAACGAAGAGCTGCGCTCGGCCAGCGAAGAGCTGGAAACCAGCAAGGAAGAGCTGCAGTCGATCAACGAGGAGCTGCTCACGGTCAACTACGAGCTCAAGAACAAGGTCGAGGAGACCGACAAGGTCAACGACTACCTGAGCAACCTGATTGCCTCGACCGATATCGCCACGGTGTTCGTCGACCGCAACCTGCACATTCGCTGGTTCACCCCACGCGCCACCGACCTGTTCAACATGCTGCCGGTGGATACCGGCCGCTCGCTGCTGGACATCACCCACCGCCTCGATTACCCGGCCCTGGCCGATGATGCCCGCGCCGTGGCCAAGGGCGAAACCACCATCGAGCGTGAGATCGGCGCCCAGGACAATCACTGGTACCTGGCGCGCCTGCTGCCCTATCGCGCCAGCGAACAGAAGATCGACGGCACCGTGCTGACCTTCATCGACATCAGCAAGAACCACGCCGCCGAAGAGCGCGTGCGCCTCGGTGAAGAGCGCCTGAGCAAGCAACTGGCCGAATCGCAGAGCTCCAGCCACATGAAAGACGAGTTCTTCGCGGTGATGTCCCACGAGCTGAAGCACCCGCTCAACCTGATCCAGCTCAATGCCGAAATCCTCCGCCGGCTGCCCACGATCAAGAGCATCGGCGCTGCCAGCAAGGCGGTTGGCACCATCTGCGAAGCCGTGTCCAGCCAGGCCCGGATCATCGATGACCTGCTCGATGTCGCGCGCATTCGCACCGGCAAGCTCAAGCTCAAGACCGAACCGGTGGACCTCGGCGCGATTGTGCGGGGCATCCATGCGGTGGTGCTGAGCGAGCAGCATCCTTGCCCGGTGCACCTGGAGGTGCCCGCCGATGACCTGCCGCTGATGATCGACGGCGACCTGACGCGCCTGGAGCAGATCATCTGGAACCTGCTGAACAACGCGCTGAAGTTCAGCCCGCCAGGCGGTGACATTCGCCTGGTGCTGAGCCACGACGAAACGCACGCACGTCTGCAGGTGATCGACCAGGGCGTGGGCTTGAGCCACGACAACCTGGAGCATATCTTCGACCTGTTCAGCCAGGCGGCGCCGCAGGTGGCCAGCCATGGCCGAGAAGGCCTCGGCATTGGCCTGTCGCTGGTGCGCCAGCTCGCTGAAGCGCATGGCGGCAGTGTCGAAGCCAGCTCGGCGGGGCTTGGCAAGGGCTGCACCTTTACCGTCCGCCTGCCGTTGTGCGACCCCGGGCTGCAACTGCGTTCAGATAACCCGGAACCTGCCAGCCAGGGACGGTTGCAAGGCACGACGATATTGCTGGTCGACGACTCGCCTGAAGTCCTGGAAGTCATGCAGGCGTTGCTGGAGATGGAAAGCGCCGTAGTCGCGGCCTACAGCAATCCGCTGAAGGCGCTGGAGGCCGCAGCCAGCGGCGACTATGACGTGATCATCTCGGACATCGGCATGCCGGGCATGGACGGTCACGCGCTGATCAGGGCCTTGCGCGGCCTCGCCCACCTGCGCCACACGCCAGCGATCGCCCTCACCGGCTACGGTGCCAGCGCCGATCAGCATAAGTCGCGCCAGTCTGGCTTCGATCGCCACCTGAACAAGCCGGTGGGTTATGACGAACTGGTCGAGGCCATTGAGGCGCTAAGCGGCTCGGTGCCTTACTGAATCCACAGGGATTGCGCCAGCTCCAGGAAATTGGGCAAGACAATTGCTCAAGACAATTGCTCAAGTTTCGGCATTCAGGCGTGCACACTCCACTGGCTGGTTTCGGCTTCGATCGGCATTTCGTCGATGGCGTGGATCATCCCGCTGTCCAGCGCCTCCTTGGGCCCCAGTATCCGTGGGTAGGCCATCAGGTAGCGCGGCACATCCAGCACTTCGCTGCTGCCCTCGGTACGTTCGGCGACGATCTGCGCATACAGGCGCAGGTCGTAATCCAGGCTCATGGCGTACTCGGCCATGCGCGAGTGATCCACCGAGCCATGCAATGTCCAGTGAAACGGGTGGAACAGGAACTTGCTGTAGCTGCACGCCGTGCGGTGCTCACCCGCCAGAAACAGGATGTTACCCATCGACTCGACGGTGCCGAGGTTGTGGGTGTGCACGCTGATTGGCAAGGCCCGCAGGAAGTTGTACAGGGTAAAGCCGTAGCTGCACTCGCCGCCCATGGTGGCAATGTTCAGCTGCAGCGCGTCGGCACCCTGCTGCATGGCGCGCGAGCAGGTGTTGATCAGGTTGCCGCAAGTGGATGAATTGATCGGTCCGGTAAAGTGAATGATATGTCTGGCCATGCTTGCCTCCGGTTCTGGCAGGTCATTCCTTGGGGTTCTGCCCATCGTCGCCGCGCTCAGCCATCTGTTGGTATTGCTTGCGCAAGGCATGCAGTTCGGCCGGGTCCATGTGCTCCAGGTCGAGCAATGCCATATGCGCCTTCTGGGTGGTGCGCAGCAATTCGTCGATCTTGATATGCAGCTCGTCGTTGTCACGGTTCTGGGTGTTCTGAATCAGGAACACCATCAGGAAGGTGACGATGGTGGTCGAGGTATTGATCACCAGTTGCCAGGTGTCGTTGAAATCGAACAGCGGCCCGGAGATGCCCCAGACCAGAATCACCAGGAAAGCGACACCAAACGTCAGCGGTCGACCGGTCCAGTTGGCCAGCCCCTGACAGAAACGGTCGAATTTCATAGCGACGGACTCCTGTGCTGCATATCTGCTATGCGGTGGAATCGCTGAGGCCGGCAAAGTTCAACTCTGGGCGCCAAGGATGCCTTCGATCATCTGCGCTGAACCCTTGCCGCCCTGCCCCTGTCGCACATTCAGGTGACGTGCAATGGGGCAGGCTATGAGGAAAACAGTGTGAGCGATATCCGCATCGGTATTTCCGGATGGCGCTATGGGCCGTGGCGCAAGGACTTCTACCCCAAGGGCCTGCGCCAGGATAGCGAGCTGGCATTTGCTTCGCGGGCTGTTAACAGCATCGAGATCAATGGCTCGTTCTACAGCCTGCAAACCCCTGAGCGCTATGTGAACTGGCGTGACGAAACGCCGGAGGACTTCATTTTTGCGGTCAAGGGTCCGCGCTATATCACCCATGTGCGACGGCTAAAGGAGGTCGAAGAGGCTATCGCCAATTTCTACGCTTCCGGCCCGCTACTGCTGGGGGACAAACTGGGGCCGTTCCTTTGGCAATTTCCGCCGAACATGAAGTTCGACGAAGAACGGTTCAGCCAGTTCTTCCAGTTGCTGCCCAAGGATCGCAAGGCTGCTCGTGCCTGTGCACAAGGCTGTGCCGAACGCCTCAAGGATAACGGTGGCACCGCCATCAAGGGCAATGCGCGCTTGCGTCATGCGGTGGAGATCCGCCATGAGAGCTTTCTCTGCGATACCTTCATCAAACTGCTGCGCAAGCACCGCGTCGCCTTGGTCGTGGCGGACAGCGCAGGCAAGTGGCCCTATGTCGAAGATGTGACCAGCGATTTCGTCTATATGCGCCTGCACGGTGATGTCGAGCTGTACAGCAGTGGCTATACCGCGCGTGCCCTGAAACGGTGGAAACAGCGCATTCAGGCCTGGGCCGCAGGCGGCCAGGTGGAGGATGCGCACCTGGTCGTGGCCAAGGCGCCGCCTCGGCGAGCGTCGCGCGATGTCTACTGTTACTTCGACAACGATCAGAAAGTTCATGCGCCCTACGATGCGCGGCGGCTGCTGGAAAAGCTCAAGCTGGATTACCACCTGCTCACCGAGCCGGGCGTGGAACCGGAGGTGCCGCTGTGAACAAGACCCTGCCCTTGCCGCGCTGCGTCATCGACAAGGTGACCGCCGTGCACCGGCTGAACGTGCTGACCATCAACGTGCACAAGGGTTTCACCCTGTTCAACCGGCGCTTCATCCTCCCCGAGTTGCGCGAAGCGGTGCGCGCCACCCATGCCGACCTGGTGTTTCTCCAGGAAGTCCACGGCAGCCATCAGCAGCACGCCGTGCGCCACCCGGCATGGCCGCAGACGCCGCAGTACGAATTTCTCGCCGACAGCATGTGGCCGCAATTCGCCTACGGCCGCAACGCGGTATACCCCGATGGTGACCACGGTAATGCCCTGCTGTCGAAGTTCCCGATCACACACCACGAAAACCTCGACGTGTCGATCCAGGGCAACGAACAGCGCGGCCTGCTGCATTGCCGCCTGGAGGTGCCAGGGCATGAGCAGGTGCACGCGATCTGCGTGCACCTTGGGCTGCGCGAAGCGCACCGGCAAAGCCAGGTGCAGCTGTTGCTGGAGCTGCTTGACCGCCTGCCGGCGCAGGCTCCGGTGATCATCGCCGGCGACTTCAATGACTGGCGGCTAAAGGCCGACGCTGTGCTCTCCGAGCGCCTGGTGGAGGCCTTTGGCGAACACTTCGGCAGCCCTGCACGCAGCTTCCCGGCTCGCCTGCCGTTACTGCGCCTGGACCGCATCTACCTGCGCAATGCCATGCCGACCAAGGCTCAGGTGCTGTCCATGTATCCCTGGTCGCATCTGTCCGACCATGCCCCACTGGCTGCGGAGATCACCCTGTGAACAGACCTTGGATCGATGGCAACCGTATCGAACTGTTGATCAATGGCGAGCAGTATTATCCCCGTGTCTTCGAGGCAATGGCCCAGGCACAGGAAGAGATCCTGCTGGAAACGTTCATCATCTTCGACGACAAGGTCGGCCAGCAATTACAGCGTGTGCTGATCGATGCCGCCCGGCGTGGCGTGCGGGTGGAGGTCGCAGTGGACGGCTACGGCACCGCCGACCTGCCCGACAGCTTCGTGGCGGCGCTGACCGATGCCGGTGTCAGCTTCCATGCCTTCGACCCGCAACCCAGGGTGGCCGGCATGCGCACCAACCTGTTCCGGCGCCTGCACCGCAAGATCGTGGTGATCGATGGTGAGCGGGCCTTCATCGGCGGGATCAACTACAGCGCCGACCACCTGGGCGATTTTGGCCCCATGGCCAAGCAGGACTATGCCGTGGAGGTGACCGGGCCGGTGGTGGCGCAGGTGCATGCCGCCAGCCGCAGGCTGATGGCGCCGGTGCTGGAGCCGCCCAGCGAGATCCGGCCCCAGACGGCACCGACAGGATCGAGTACGGCGGTGCTGGTGGAACGCGACAACCGCCTGCGCCGCACCGCTATCGAAGCCCATTACCTGCAAGCGCTGCGCACGGCACGCCAGCGGGTGGTCGTGGCCAATGCCTATTTCTTCCCGGGCTACCGCCTCATGCGTGAACTGCGCAACGCCGCGCGCCGGGGGGTCGAAGTCACGTTGATCCTTCAGGGCCAGCCGGACATGCGCTGGGTGCGCGCCTTGTCGCGCCTGCTCTACAACTACCTGCTGCGCGACGGAGTACGCATCCATGAATATTGCCAGCGGCCGCTGCACGGCAAAGTGGCGCTGGTCGATAACGAGTGGGCCACGGTCGGCTCCAGCAACCTCGACCCCCTGAGCCTGTCGTTCAACCTGGAAGCCAACCTGTTCATCCGCGACCCGGCATTCAACCAGCAATTGTACGAGCACCTGCAGGCCCTCGCAGACGAGCAATGCAAGCCGGTGACGCTGGAGCGGATGATCCGTGGCTACTGGTGGCGTGCACCGCTGATCTTCGTGTGTTTCCACGTCATCCGGCATTTTCCGCGGATCGCTGGCTGGTTTCCCGCCCACCGCCAGCGCCTGCGTTCGCTGCAGCCGGAAGTCGCAGCTGAGGGCGATCTGCATGAGGGCAACACCTGATGGCGCAGAAAACCTGGCAATTCTGGGGCAAGCGTTTGTTCACCGTGGCGTTCCTGATCCTGATACCGGTGCTGCTGTACTTTCTTGCGCGCAACCTTGACTGGAACGAGGTGCGCCAGTCACTGCTGGCCTACCAGCCGGGCACGCTGGCCATCGGCCTGGCCCTGGCACTGTGCAGCTACCTGCTCTTCGCCAGCTACGACCTGCTGGCCCGGGCGTACACCGGCCACCACCTGAGCGCCCGACAGGTGCTGCCGGTGGCCTTCGTGTGTTATGCCTTCAATCTCAACTTCACCACCTGGGTGGGTGGCGTGGCCTTGCGTTACCGCCTGTACAGCCGCCTGGGCCTGGATACGCCAACCATCACCCGCATCCTCACCCTGGGCCTGCTGACCAACTGGATGGGCTACATGCTGCTGGCTGGCAGCGTGTTTGCCCTGGGCCTGGTCAAGCTGCCGGCCAACTGGGCGGTGGGGGCCAGCGGTCTGCGGTTGATCGGCGTGTTGTTGCTGGCGATCGCAATCGGCTACCTGCTGGCGTGTGGCCTGGCAAAAAAGCGCACCTGGCGCTGGCGCGAGCACGAAGTCACCCTGCCCTCGCTGCGCCTGGCCCTGTGCCAGGTCGCGTTGGGCGCAAGCAACTGGGCGATGATGGCCTTGCTGATTTACTGGCTGCTGCCCGGCGAGGCGTTCTACCCGTCAATCCTCGGCATCCTGTTGATCAGCTGTGTGGCCGGGGTGGTCGCCCATATACCGGCCGGCCTTGGCGTGCTCGAAACGGTGTTCCTTGCCCTGCTCCACGGGCAGCTTGGCCAAGGCACGCTGGTGGCGGCGCTGCTGGGTTATCGGACGTTGTATTACCTGGTACCGCTGGTGGTCGCCGTCCTCACTTACCTGATCCTGGAAAAGCGCGCCAAGGCCATGCGCCAACGCGATAAACCGGCCTGATCGGCCTGGGAGGTAGTCCTGCGCGTTGCTGCAATGATGATGTTGCTCGGTAGCCTGGCCAGCGGCGAAGCCGCCCCTGCCCAAGGCACCTGGCAAACCCCTTGATTCAAGGTGAGATCGGGTCACTGGCCGGGAAAGTCTCGTCCAGCGCATTGTCCACACTGCTCTCGTTCGGCTGGGTCGCTTGGCCGCACTTGCAATCGGCCGTGCGGCAAGGTTCGCCATTGCGATGCCCGCTGGCGCAAGCTTCGCAGCAATAGGCTTTGCCGCCCTGCTGCACGGCATTGGCATCGACGGTGCAGCTGCAATGGTTACAGGCACAACGTTGCTCGTTCATGGTGTTTCTCCCTCGTCATCCTCGATGACGTCATCGGTCCAAGGTTCGCCGTCCAGCGGTGCGGAGCGTGCAAGCTCGGCCTCGTCCAGGCCGATGCCACCGCCAATCTCGTCGGCATCCACGCGGCGCAGGGTCTGGTCCGCCGGCGCGCCGCTGCCGGGTTCATGGGGGTCGCGGGCGCCGGTTTCGTCCAGCAGCGTGTCCGGGCTGAGGTCATCGTAGGTAACGTTGTCTTCATGCAGGCTGTCGCTCAGCGCCTCGCCACCGGTCATTCCACTTTCGGCAACCCGGCGCGCCGGGAACTCCTGCGCAACCTCCGCGGCGGGCCGCTCATCACCCACCCGGCCTTGGTGGTCGTCCTGGTCATTGAAGTCCAGTTCATGAACGCTGCCCATGCGGTCTTCGGTGGTGTCAATTTCGGTAGGTGTGTAGGGCTTGAGGTCATCAGGTCGGGTCATTTCCGTTCTCCATCGGTCCGGTACACACGGTCGACTCCGCCAAGCTGCGGATGATTCAGAGTTTTTTTGAACTACCGTGCGGGCGGCCTCCTCCCAATCTACAGACACTCAATCCCCTGGAGCCTGCCATGGCCAAGCCCCTTGCAGAATACAAGCGCAAGCGTGACTTCAACGCCTCGCCCGAGCCCAGCGGCCAGCGCAAGCGGGGCAAGCGCGCCCACGCCTTGCAGTTCTGCATCCAGAAACACGATGCCAGCCACCTGCACTACGACTTTCGCCTGGAACTGGATGGCACGCTGAAAAGCTGGGCAATACCCAAAGGCCCATCGCTTGACCCGAAGGTGCGGCGCCTGGCAGTTCATGTCGAAGACCATCCGCTGGACTATGCCGATTTCGAGGGGAATATCCCCGAGGGCCACTATGGTGCAGGCGATGTGATCGTCTGGGACCGCGGCATCTGGGAACCTGAAGGCGATGCGCACCAGGCCTACGCCAAGGGGAAGTTGCGTTTTCGCCTGCAGGGCGAAAAGCTCAACGGTGTGTGGAACCTGTTCCGCACCCACCTGGCCGGCAAGCAGGAGCAATGGATGCTGGTCAAGTCGCACGATGGCGAGGCGCGCAGCGAAGCTGAGTACAGCATCGTCGAGGCCCAGCCGGACAGCGTACTCAGCGACCGTACCTTGGTGCCTCGGCGCGCAGCCAACACCCCGCGCTCAGCAGCCCATACCAGCCGCAAGAAGGCCAACCGCGCGGTCAAGGCCGCGTTGCCTGAACACCTGCAACCGCAACTCGCCACCTTGGTCGACTCGCCCCCCGGCGGCGACTGGCGTTACGAAGTGAAATTCGACGGTTATCGCATCCTCGCCCGCATCGAAGGTGACGATATCCGCCTGTTCACGCGCAATGGCCACGACTGGAGCGCCAAGATGCCCCGGCAAGTTGCCGCACTGCGTGCGCTGGGTGTGGATTCGGCCTGGCTCGATGGCGAGATGGTGGTCAATGACGAGAGTGGCAAGGCTGATTTCCAGGCCTTGCAGAACGCCTTCGATACCGATCACGACGAACAGATCAGCTACTACCTGTTCGACTTGCCGTACCTCGGCGCCCAGGATCTGCGCCAGGTGCCGCTGCAGGAGCGCCGCGAGGCCTTGCGCACGTTGCTCGAACACAATGAATCGGATGTGTTGAGGTATTCCGAAGATTTCGACGAGCCGGTCGACTCGCTGCTGGACAGCGCCTGCCGCCTGGAACTTGAAGGCCTGATCGGCAAACGGGCCGACAGCCCCTACGCCGGCCGGCGCAGCGCCGACTGGGTAAAACTCAAGTGCAAGCAACGCCAGGAATTCGTGATCGTCGGTTTCACCGACCCTAAAGGCAGCCGCAGCGGCTTTGGCGCCCTGCTGCTGGCCCTGCACGATAATGACAGCGGCGAGTTGCGTTACGCCGGCAAGGTTGGCACCGGCTTCAGTGCCACCACACTGAACACCATCCACGCCCGCCTCAAACCCCTGGAAATTGCCAAGCCCGCCCTATCCAGGCCGCCAACCGGCGCTGAAGCCCGGGGCGTGCACTGGCTCAAGCCGCAGTTGCTGGCCGAGGTTGCCTATGCCCAGATGACCCGCGATGGCGTGGTGCGCCACTCGGTGTTCCACGGGCTGCGCGACGACAAGCCGGCCACCGCCATCGACCTGGAGCGTGCCATGCCCGGCAAATCTGCGTCCAAACGCAAGCAAACCGACCTGCCAGGCGACCTCGGCGAGCTGCGCCTGACCCACCCCGAGCGGGTGATCGACGCCACCATCGGCGCCACCAAGCGGCAGATCGCCGAGTACTATGCCGAAGTCAGCCAGTGGATACTGCCGCAGCTCAAGGACCGCCCCGTGGCCCTGGTGCGTGCGCCGGAAGGCCTGGCTGGCGAGCTGTTCTTCCAGAAGAACGCCGGGCAATTGCACATTCCCCATGTGCTCAGTTACGACAAAGCCGAAGCCGGTCAGGCCGCAATGGTCATCAACCGCCCCGATACGCTGCTGGGCGCCGTGCAGATGAACATGCTGGAGCTGCACACCTGGAATGCCACCGACAAGGACTTCGACAAGCCCGACCGCTTCGTCCTCGACCTCGACCCCGACCCCGCGCTGCCGTGGAAGGCCATGCTCGAAGCGACCCAGCTTGCCCTTACCCTGCTCGACGAACTGGGCCTGAAGGTGTTCCTCAAGACCAGTGGCGGCAAAGGCATTCACCTGGTGGTGCCCCTGACCCGTCGTGCCGGTTGGGATGACGTCAAAGACTTCAGTCACGCTATTGTCGACTACCTGGCCAGGCTGTTCCCCGACCGCCTCAGCGCCGTCTCAGGCCCGAAGAACCGGGTCGGCAAGATTTTCATCGATTACCTGCGCAACGGCAAAGGCGCCACCACGGTAAGCGCCTATTCCCTGCGCGCCCGCGAAGGCCTGCCGGTGTCGGTGCCGATCTGGCGTGAAGAACTGGCCCAGCTCAAGGGCGCCAATCAATGGCATATCGGCAACCTGCATGAACGCCTGGCTGAAGTCGACGACCCTTGGGCCGACATTGCCAAAGTCCGCCAATCGATCACCGCAAGCATGCGCAAGCAAATGGGGATGGCATGAGCATCATCCAGGATTTCGACCTCAACAACCTCGACCGGCTGTTGCGCACCTTCGGTGAGCGGCCGCAACCCCTGAACCTGGACACCCAGCTGCCGCAACTGATCCAGGCACTCAAGGCCGACCACCTGGACCTGCTGCCACTGCCTGGGCAAGGCAACACCCTGCGCCGCTGGCAGACCCTGGCGCGGGTGGCCGGCTGCGACCTGGCGCTGGCCAAGCTCTACGAAGGCCATACCGACGCACTCGCGATACTCGCTGAGTGTGGCGCGGCGCATCGGGTGGCAGAAGGCACCTGGGGCGTCTGGGCAGCGGAGCACCCAGACGCTCGGGCGCGCATTGTCGCCCGCGATGGTAACCAAGTGCTGTTGACCGGTCGCAAGGCCTGGTGCTCGGGTGCGCTGCAGATCGACCGGGCGTTGATTACCGCCTGGGCCGATGACGACCAGCCACAACTGGTGGCGATCGAGTTGGCACAGCCGAGCCAAGGCTTGAGTATCGACCGCTGGCAGGCCGTGGGCATGGCAACCACCGCGAGCATCGAGGTGACGTTCGCCAACACCGTCGGCATCGCCATCGGCCAGCCCGGGCAGTATCTGTCGCGCCCTGGCTTCTGGCATGGCGGCGCAGGCATTGCCGCCTGTTGGTACGGCGCCGCCGAAGCATTGGCCGACTACTTGCGGGCGCATTGTCGCAAGCCCCGCCCCGACGCCCATGCCGATGCCCACCTCGGTGCGGTGGACGCGGCCCTGTTCGGCGCTCGCGCGGCGCTGCGCGAATGCGCCGCCTGGATAGACCGACAGCCCGACGCCGACGCCAGTTTCGAGGTGCGGCGCACTCGCGCTCAGGTCGAACACGCGGTCGAGCAGGTCATCAGCCACGTAGGCCGTGCGCTGGGGGCTACACCGTTCTGCCGCAACAGCCATTTCGCCAGGCTCAGCGCTGACCTGCCGGTATTTCTTCGCCAGAGCCACGCCGAACGCGACTTGGCCGCACTGGGTGAGCAACTGGCACAAGTACCTGCAGGAGCCTGGAAGCTATGAATGCGAACCTGATCCAGTCCAGCGAAGGCACCCCATGGGCCGAGTGGCAACAGGCCGCGCGCCTGGCGCGCGCCACCTGGATAAGCCCCCAGCAACTGTGCCCACCCGGGCGTCGCCTGGTGCTGATCGCACCGCATCCGGACGATGAAATCCTCATGGCCGGTGGGTTGCTGACGCACTTTCGCGGTCGCGAAGACGACTTGCTGCTGATTGCCGCCACTGACGGCGAAGGTAGCCATCCCAGTTCCGAATACTGGACCGAGCATCGCCTGCGTCGGCAGCGCCCGCTGGAAAGCCGCCAAGCCCTGCAGCAGCTCGACCTGGACCTCAACCGCCTGAACTGGCGCAGGCTGAACCTGAAAGACGGCGGCTTGCCTCGCGAGGAAGCCTTCCTGGTCAATCACCTGACCCAGGCGCTGCGATCCGATGATGTGCTGATGGCCACCTGGCGCGACGACGGTCACTGCGACCATGAGGCCGTTGGCAGGGCGGCGGCCCAGGCCGCCCTGGCGCGCAAGGCGCAGTTGGTTGAGGTGCCGGTATGGGCCTGGCACTGGGCGCAGCCGGACGACCCGCGCCTGCCCTGGCCCCGTGCCCACCGCATCGAGCTCGACGAGGCCGCCCTGGCGCGCAAGCGCAAGGCCCTGGCCGCGCATGTCAGCCAATTGCAACCCGACGGCCCACGCCCGCCTGTGCTGCCAGCCAGGCTACTGGACTGCCTGCTGCAACCTTTCGAACTGGTATTTCTGTAGATGGAGTCGTCATGAGCCTCGATGCGCAGTATTTCGCCGATTTGTATGCCAGCAATGAAGACCCGTGGGCGTTTCGTACCCGCTGGTATGAAAAACGCAAACGTGAACTGGTCATGGCCAGCCTGCCGCGCCAATGCTACCAGCGGGTATTCGAACCCGCCTGCGCCAATGGCGAACTGAGTGCCTTGCTGGCCGAGCGCTGCGCCGAACTGTTGTGTCAGGACCTGGACCCAACGGCAGTGGCGCTTGCCCGAGAGCGCTTGGCCGATGTGCCGAATGCATCGATTGAACTGGCCAGGTTGCCAGGTGACTGGCCGGGGGGGCGCTTCGACCTGATCGTGCTCAGCGAAGTGGGCTATTACCTCGATCCCACCGATTGGTTGCAGGTCATTGAGCAGTCGGTCGCCAGCCTGACCTATGACGGCGGCCTGCTGGCCTGCCACTGGAAGCATCCGATCGCCGGCTGCCCGCAGGATGGCCGCGAGGTGCACCAGTTGCTGTCCAAGCACCTGCCACTGTTCGCGGTCTACCGGCACGAGGAGGCCGACTTCGTGCTCGAGTACTGGTCATGTCAGCCCAGTGTGGTCGACCTGGATGAGACCTGCACATGATCGGTGTGGTGATCCCCGCGCACAATGAAGCACGCCGCCTCGGGCGCTGCTTGAAAGCCATGGCCGCAGCGGTGGCCGTGGCGAAGCAGGCAGGCCACGGTGTGAACGTGCTGGTGGTTCTCGATCGCTGTGTCGATGGCAGCGCCAAGGTGGCCGCTCGGTATGATGTCGACGTGCTCGCAGTCGAGGCTGGAAGCGTTGGCATGGCGCGCCGCCTGGGGGCCGAATGGATGCTGCAGCGCGGTGCAAGCTGGCTGGCCTGCACCGACGCCGACAGCCAGGTGCCTGTGCATTGGCTGCTGTCACAACTGGCCTGCACGGCTGAGGTGGTGTGCGGCACAGTGCATGTCGCCCGCTGGCAAACCTGGCAACGGGCGGCGCTGCGCAAGCTGTATCTCAGCCGTTATGAAGCGCGAGAGGGCCATCGGCATATCCATGGGGCCAACCTGGGGGTGTGTGCCCGCGCTTATGAGCGGGTTGGCGGGTTTCAACCGCTGGCGGCGCATGAGGATGTGCAACTGGTGCGTGATCTTGAGGCTGACGGGGCACAGATCGTCTGGACTGCCAGGCACAGCGTGGCCACCAGTAGCCGCATCGATAGCCGGGCCCGGGAGGGGTTTGGGGATTACCTGGCGAGTCTTTAGCTGCCTGTTCCGGCCTTATCGCGGTTTTATCCGCGATAAGGCCGGAACAGGCATCACGATGCCTTGCGGGAGCGCTTGGCCGGTTTCTTTTCGGGCGCCGCTTTGCGCGATGCCTTGCCACCCAGGCTGCGCTTGAGCAGCTCGGTAAGGTCGATGATATCGGCCCCCTTCTCTGCAGCCCCACCCTCGCCCTTGTCCACCACGGCGATCTTACCTTTGCTGGCCTTCTCTTCCACCAGGTCCATGATGGTCTGGCGAAACGCATCGTGGTACTCATCGGGCGCCCACGCCCCGCTCATGTCTTCGACCAGCCGCTTGGCCATGTCCAGTTCGCGCTTGTCGGGTTTACTGTCGGTCACGCTCTTGTCCAGCTCCAGGCTGTCTAGCCCGCGCACCTCGTCCGGCCAGCGCAGGGTAATCATCACCAGCGCATCGTCCAGCGGGCGCAACAGCGCCAAGTGCTGGCGGGTATGCAGCACCACCGTGGCCAGCGCCACCTTGCCGGTACTTGCCAAGGTTTCGCGCAGCAGCGCATAGACCTTGCCGCCGCGCTTGTCGGGGCTCAGGTAATACGGCGTGTCGAACTGCTGCAAGGGAATTTCTGCAGCTTCCACGAACGAGAAAATGTCGATGGTCTGCGTGGCTTCGGGGCGGGCCTTGCGGATCTCTTCTTCACTGATCACCACGTAGCGGCCCTTCTCGTACTCCACGCCCTTGACGATGTTGTCCTTGTCGATGTCCTTGCCGGTGACCTTGTTGATCCGTTTGTAGCCCACCGGCTCCATGCTGCGCTTGTCGAGCCAGTCGAAGTCGACCCGCTCGGTGCGCACCGCGGTGTTGAGCGACACCGGTATATGCACCAGTCCGAAACTGATCGCGCCTTTCCAGATAGCCCTGGCCATTGGCAACACCTCCCAGGCTCAAGATGAGCCTCATACCTGAAGTGACTGCCTGACGCGGTAAAGGTTTATTCGCGTTGCCCTGATGGTCAGCCGGCCTGGGTGAACAACACCCGCTTGAACGCCTCGGCCGCCAAATGCACCTGCACCGCCCAATCGTCCGCCGCATCGCTGCCGGCGTCATCGGAGATGTACTTCAGGCACACGAACGGAATGCCTTCATCGCGCGCGATCAGCGCGAACACGTAGGCTTCCATGTCGACCACATCGTAAGGGGCGTCGCCATGGTTGATTTCGAAGCTGTCGCCACTGCCGCAGGTTTCCACTGGCAGGCCGGGGATCGTCTGGCCATGTTCCAGCAGCACCGGAATGTTCGACAGCGGCGTCTGGTAACGGGCGAAGCCCAGCGCAGTCACGTCCATGTCGCGTTGCACGAAGCGCGTGCAGCACACCACCTCGCCCTTGCCATGGCGCTGGCTGCCGGCCGAGCCGAGGTTGACGATCAGCTTCGGACGGCGTTGCTGGATCGCTTTGGTCAGGGCGATGGCGGCATTGACCTTGCCGATGCCGGTGAACACGGTGTTCACCTCGGCAAAGACATCACCCGCTTCAGCCTCCAGGGCGAAAACGAACAGGGTGTCGGCGAGGGAAATGTCGGGGAACTGCTTGTTCAGCATCATGGTGCGGTGGGTCCGAATGGCTGGCGAGGGGCGCAGCCATTGTCGGCATTCGTTAGCTGAATGCAAGCCCAGCCGCGACCACCTGCCTGACCACGGCCTGGCAGGCCTGCGCAGCGCTGGCGCCATTGGCCAAGGCGCACTGCAGGGCCGCCAGCTGGCGGTCGGCGCTGGTGCCCTGCTGCAGGATCAGCCGGGCATGTTGGTAAGCGCGCTCGGCGTCCACCGTATCCGGCTCGAACTGCGCCTGCAACTGGCCCAGCCAGGCCAGCGCGGTGACCGGTTGCTGCTCATGCACACCAATGAATTCGGCAAAGCGTCCATGGCGCATCGCGCGCCAGTAGTTTTCCTGGGTGATCCAGCGCAGTTCGCGGCTGAGCGCAGGCGCAGCGCGGTGCCTCGCCACGTTTTGCTCCACCAGATGGCGGAACAGCGCCGCCAGGCACAGTGCATCTTCAAGCGCCGGGCAGGCATCACAGATGCGCAGTTCCACCGTGGGGTAGCGCCTGGACGGCCGGATCGCCCACCAGAAATCACCGTCCTTGGCCAGTGCGCCCGTGCGTTGCAGCAACGCGCGGTAGCGTTCATAGGCGCCCCAGTCGAGCAAGGGCTCGGGCAGGCCCATATGGGGCCACTCCCCGCACATCACGCGCCGATAGCTCATGTAGCCGGTCCTCTGCCCAGCCCACAAGGGGGACGACGTGCTCAGCACCAGCAGCAAGGGCAGCCAGTACACCAGGTTATTGATCAGTTGCATGCGATCACAACCTGGCGGCACACCCACATGCACATGCAGGCCGTTGAGCAGGCTGCGCCGCGCTACCTGCTGGTAGTCGTCGAACAGCTGCCGGTAATGCGCAGTGGCCCTGGGCTGCTGCCGCTGCCAGGGCGCATTGGGGTGGCTGGCCGCGCAGTAAAGGCCCACACCCTCCTCGGCCAGGCTGGCACTCAGGCGCTGACGATGATCCTGGAAGAAGCCCCGTGCCTCATGCAGGTTGCCGAACACCGGCGAGGCGACTTCGATCTGGCTGCGGAACATCTCTTCGGCAAAGTACTCGCCAGCCACCTCACGGCAACGCCTGGCCACACGCTGTGACGGCGAGGTCAGCAGGCGGCCGCTGGCAAGGTCCAGCAACAGGTATTCTTCCTCGATGCCGAACGTGCAGGGCCGGTGCATGCGGGGTCAGCTACTGCGGTTTACGGTAAGCGCCACCGCAGCGATGCGCTCGACCCGTTCATAGCCCGGCTCGAGCAATTGCTCGCCAAACACGTCCGGGTCGATTTCCCGATAGACCCACGCCCACTTCGGGCCGGCCAGGCGCAGGCGGATGGCTTCGAGCAAGCCATCGCGGCCTTCGACGATGGCCACGCCGGTATACAGCAGCAACGTCCCCCCGGGGCTCAGGCGCTCCAGGGCCTGTTCGACGATGCGCAGCGACAGGTCCGCGCCCAGTGCCCCGCCGCCATGACGATAGGTGCGCTGGCCAGTGTCGAGCATGTACGGCGGGTTGGCGACGATGAGGTCGAAATAGCCGCTGATGCCGTCGAGCAGGTCGCTCGCTTCGACCGTCACATTGCTGATGCCGGCCAAGGCTGCATTGATCGCCGTGTAGCGCAGGGCCAGCGGATTGATATCGACGGCACTCACCTGGGCCTGTTGCGCCGCCCGTGCGATTACCAGTGCGCCCACGCCGCTGCCACAGCCGATATCGACGGCGTGCTGCACGCGGTTCGGGCAGCGCTGCAGGTGGTCATGGATGACGTGGGCGAAGCGATAACTGTCAGGGCCAAAGAACACCGCATCACTGGCGTCGGTCGGATAGGCTGAGTGCACCAGCAGCAAGTCATCCAGGCTCGACCAGCGCACGCGGCTGCGCAGCCAGCTGCCTTCCTCGTTCAGCACCTGTGCGGCACGCATCTGCTGCAGTTCGTCGGCCGAGAGCAGCGAGGGCGGGAATGCCCGGCTCCAGCCAAACACATCGCGCAGGGTGCTGGCATGCTCAGCCCCCTCGCGGGCGTTGTTGATCGCCTGGGTTGCCGGCGTCACGCAGGTAAATCGGTAGCCGTCGGCACGCAAGCGACGGCCGAGCTGCAACAAAGCCTCGTCGGCCTCAACCTGTCGGGAATCGAGCATCATCAATGTGGGCCCTCCTGGGCCAGGCCGGTGGCACGAAGGTAGGCGCGAGTGGCGCGCAGGCCCTGCGGCTGGGCATGCTGGTTGCCGGCCATGCGAGCGATCAGGCTGTCGATGCTCTCGCTGCCGCCGTCCAGCCCGTCGCTGCCCGGTAATGCCTGCACATCCGGCATCCAGCTGCCGGGCAGCACCCGGCGCAGCGGGGCCTGCCAGTCAGCCGCGATCCAGTCGTGCCACAGCTGCTTTTCATAGGCGCTGAACACACCAAACATGGGCGCACTCGGGCCGTCGATCAGCGACCACCAGCGACTCTGCGTTGGGTTCTGTCCACGCTTGATCCACCCTTGCGCCTGCAATGCCTGGAGAAAGCCCGGCAAGGCGCCGGGTTCGGCCAGCCATTGGTTCACCGTGCGTTGTTGCAGACGGCAGCGGTCGGCATGCATGAACTGGCCGAAGCGGCGCTTGCGCTCCAGGGCCGCAAGCAATTCGCCCTCCAGGTTGAAACGGCTGATCAGGCTGGGCGTATCGGTGCCCAGGTCATTCAGCCGATAGCCGTGACGCACCCTGCGATAGAACACCTCGGGGTCGCCCTGCGGACAGAGTTGCTGCACTGCCCGGATAGACTTCTGGGCGTGACCGCTGGCGGCATTGTCGATCGTTACATGCAATTGAAAATAGTGACCGTCAATGCCCAGTTCAGCCAGTTCGTGGGTGGTGATCAGCAAGTGCAGCGGGGGTTGTTCATAGCCCAGGTTGTAACCGATCACCTCCGCAAGGAAGCTTTCGCCGTAATGGCCCAACGCGAGCTGCAAGGCGCCTTGCAGGTACTGTTGATCGTCCAGTGGGAGCGGTTCCAGGCAACCCAGGCGGCTGATCAGGCGCTGGTAAATCAGCACATGATTGCTTCGCGGGTCGCCATCGCCCAGTTCTTCGAGATACGTGCGAATCAGGCCGTGATAACGGGGGTCTTGCCAGTGATGCAGGGTCGCGTGCAACCAGGCACCGTCGACAGCCTTGGTCGGCGCCACTTGCTGCAAGAACCAGAGCGCCTGGGAGCGATTAGCAAAATAGCGGCGCGGAGCACCTTGCTGGCGTTGCTCCAGGTAGCACGCATGGTCACGGGCAACCCGCGCCGCATGGCGGGCGCTCCAGGCATCGAGTTCGCCCGGCGTATCGGGCAGGTCGTCAGCAGCAGTGCTGACCTCGGCCAGGCGCGCTGCCAGCCATTGACGGCTATCTGCGTCGTCGCCTGACAGAAGCCCCTGATAGCGCCTGGCAAGGCTGGTGTCATCGGCCAGGGCCGGGATCGATGCTGCGGTGTTGCAGGTCATCACGGTCATGCCGTATTCCTCTTGCAGCCTACTGGCGCTGGTCTTCCTGCGGCATCGGTTGTGGGTCTGGCGCAGGCTGCGGTGCAGGCTTTTGCGCAGGTTGCTGCATCTGAACAGAAGGCTTGGTTGGATCGCTGTTCTTGCCCGGGTGATTGTTGTCGCGGTCGAAGCAGCCGCCGAGCAATACCAGGCTGCCCAACAAGGCGATCAAAGGTGTCACACGCATGGGAACCTCCCGTACCGGTGGAGCGCAGTGCCAAGTCGCCTTGGCACTGCGTTGGCTCACTTACGAACGGCCGCCCTTGCGGCTCGAATCGCTGCTGCTGCGGCCGCTACCACTACCGCTACCGGATTGCTGGCCGCCTTTGCGGCCGGCCTCGGAGGCCTTTTCCCGGTCGTTGGCGAAATTGCCTGGGTTCTTGTTGCCACCCTGGCTGCCCGTGCGGCTGTTATCTTTGTTGGCCATGGTCTCTAACCTCTTGTGGCTTTCGAAGTGTGAACGGCACTGCGCCGTACATAAGGTCGGAGTTCGGCGATATCGGGGGATTCGTTTTATTGCGAAGGGTTCGGACCGGTGGCGTTAAATAAGCGGCGGCGGTTTATTTGGTGCAACAGCCGTTTCCGCCTGGCGCTGTCGCCCTCCCAGCCAGGCGCCGGTAAACGCCCAGCCCACGGCCAGCGCGGTACCGATGAGCATTGCCAGTTGCGGGTGATCGGCCAGCAGGTCCAGGCCGCGTTTGAGCCAGCCACTCAGTGCATCGCCACCGCGGTACACCACGGTGTCGAGGAAATTCTTGGCCTTGTATTTGTCTTCGGCTGGCAACACCGTGAACAACATCTCGCGGCCCGGCCGCACCAGCGCATACTCACCGGCCCGGCGCACCACCATTACCACCACGAACACGGCAAATACTGGCGCCAGGGCCAGCCACACGAAGCCGGCCGCCATCACCAGCGGTACCGCCACCAGCAACACCCCTACCCCCATGCGCCTGGCCAGCCGACCGGTGAGAAAAACTTGAGTGAGGACCGCCAGCGCTTGCACCACGGTGTCGATCAGGCCGAACACCTGGGTCTGGCGGGTACGATCGGTGAAGGTTTCGCTGACGATGCGCGCCTGTTCGAAGTACAGGAAGGTGCTGACGCTGGCGAGCAGCAGCACGAACAAGAGAATGGCCAACAGATAACGGGAACCCAGTACGGCCGTCGCGCCGGCAAAGGGATTGCCGCCCAAGGGGCGCGATGTGGGTGGTTCATTCGCTGCAGGCAATGGGTTGCGATCGCGCCAGCGTTGCAATACGACGCAGGCGATCACGCTGCCCAACAAAAACAGTGCGGCCAGCAGCACCAGCCCGGCGTGTCCCAGCGGTGCCACCAGCAGCGTGCCCAGAATCGGCCCGCTCAAGCCTCCCAGGCTGGCCCCGGCGGCGAGCAGGCCGAACAGGCGCTTGCCTTGCTCGCTGGAGAACAGGTCGGTGAGCACGCTCCAGGCCAACGAAATGGTCAGCAGGTTGAACACGGACAGCCAGACGTAGAACGCCCGGGCGTTCCACAAGTCCTCTGGATTCACGGCAAACAGCACAGCGAACAGCAACAGGTTGCTGGCGAAGAAACCATAGGTCCAGGGCAGGATGTGTCGGCGACGTACCTTTGAGGCCAGCCAGCCGAACAATGGCAGGCAGGCCAGGGCGGCGATGAAGGTACCGGTGAACAGCCACTGCAGGTTATCGACGCCACCCGCCACACCCATGGTTTCGCGCACCGGGCGCAGCATGAAATAGCCGGTGAACAGCAGGTAGAACAGCAACAGCCCGGCGAGTACTGCCGGGGCCTCGCCGGGCTGGATATTCAGCCCTTGGCCCAAGCGCTTGCGCCAGTTGCCCACGGCCTCAGGTGAACTGCTCGATCAGCGCTTGCTGTTGCGCCTGGCTGAGCAAGGGCTCATGCCCTGCCTTGAGCTGGTCCAGCTGGCGCTCCGGGCGCCCGGTCGCGGGGATGACCGTGGTCACCGCCGGATGGCTGATGGCAAACTTGAGAAACAGCTGCGCCCAGCTGCTGATACCGGCCTCGGCGGCCCACGCGGGCAAGGCCTGGTCCTTGACCCTGGCAAACAACCGGCCGTCGTCGAAAGCACGGTTGATCAGCACGGCGACGCCCTTGTCCTGGCACAACGGCAACAGCTCGCGTGCCGCTTGTGGGGCATTCACCGAGTAGTTGATCTGGATAAAGTCCAGCGGTTCGCTGCGCACGATGCGCGCCACGTCTTCGTGGCCGCTGTTCAGGTAATGGGTGATGCCGACGTAGCGGGTCTTGCCCTGCTGCTTGAGCTCACGGGCATAGGGCAGTTGCGTCTGCCAGTCGCGCAGGTTGTGAATCTGCAGCAGGTCGACCTTGTCGGTACGCAGGCTCTTGAGCGTGCCGGCCCATTGCGCTTCGGCATCGGCCCGGCTGTCGGCGGCGATCTTGGTGGCGATGAAACATTGCCGGTGCCAGCCGCCCTCCTCCAGCAGCTGGCCGAGAATGCGGTCGGCGCCACCATAATTGGGCGAAGTGTCGATGACCTTGGCGCCACTCTCGAAAAACGCCTTGAGCACCCTCTTGAGCTGCTGATACTCGGCGGAGCCGGCCTCGACCTCAAAACTGCCGGATGTACCGGCGCCGATCACCGGCAAGGCCTCTCCAGTGGCGGGGACCTTGCGCGTCAGCAAGCCACCGGAGTTGGCGGCCTGCAGCCAGGGGCTAGCGGCTACAAGGCCTAAAGCCGCACCAGCGCGTAGGACATCGCGACGCTTGTACATGGCAAAGCTCCCGTCATAAGTCGGAAACTTCAAGGCTAGCCGCTATACCCTGCGCTGGCGGGTGATTCTGTATCTGGATGTTTTGTAATCAGGCCTGCAGCAGCACGCTCAGGTCCACACCCGCCTCGGCCATCGGTGGGCACCAGTAGTAGCCGCCGGTCAGCGGCCGGCTGAAGCGGTACAGGCCATCGATGATGCCGTCTTCCAGGCCGCTCATGCGCCGCAGTTGCACCTCAAAGGCATCCAGGCTGTGGCCCAGGGCGACGAACGCCAGGCCTGCACCACGGCTGTCGGCCCAGGCGACCGAGCGGCGCACCATGAAGGCTTCTGGCTCGAAGCTTTCCTGGGCGGTGCGCTTGACGTGGGCCGATTCCGGCGCGTCGTCGAGTTCTTCGTTGTCGCTCAGACGGCGGCCGATGATGTTGTCCTGGTCGGCCTGGGGCAGTGACTTGAAGTACTCCAGGTCATGCTTCCACAGCTGGAAGGCAGCGAAGCTGGAACCGGCCAGGCCCGGCTGCTCGCCGGCAACAATGGCGGCGTCCACAGCCTCTTGGTCTACCGGGTTCTCGGTGCCGTCCTGGTAACCGGTCAGGTCGTGGCCACCGCGGTGGAGGAAGCCATCGACGCTGTCAGCCAGGCGCAGTGCCGGGGCCAGTGCCTGCTCCAGTGCCTGGGCCTGGAGCAGCAGGTCGCCACGCTCGTTGCCACGCAGCCACAGCCATAGGGCATGCTGGGTGCTCGGGTTTTCCACGGCGGCATCGAGCTGCGGGAAGGCGCGCAGGCCGGGAACGTCACGACCAAGGGCTTTCACCAAGGGGGCTCCGATGCCAAGGATCAGCTTCTGCCCATCCACCTGCGGCAGCAATACATCCAGTACGCCAGGCAGCGCCTCGGGCGACTGCAGGGCGAAGAACAGGTGACGGGCGTGGGCCGGCACAGGGGTGGCAAGCAGACCTTGCTGGAACGGCATGACGGGCTAATCCTCGGCAAAAGCGGCATGCTACTGCGCCGGGGCGCCTATCGCAACGCGGCATGCAGACGCTGTGCGGCAAGGGTTGCCGGGAATCCGGTAACAAACGGTTACCAAGTACTGGCGCATTGCGATTAGCTCGCCCATAAGGCCGGCCTAGACTGCCTGGATCCTTTGCCCGAGTGCCTGCCCATGACCGCCTCACCGCTGCTGACTGCGTTCCTCCCTCTGGCGCTGGGCATCATCATGCTCGGTCTCGGCTTGTCACTGACACTGGCCGATTTCGCCCGCGTGGTGAAATACCCGAAACCGGTGGTGGTCGGCCTGTGTTGCCAGATCCTGCTGTTACCGCTGGTGTGCTTCCTGATCGCCAATGGCTTTGGCCTGGAGTCGGCGCTGGCGGTCGGGCTGATGCTGCTGGCGGCGTCCCCAGGCGGCACCACCGCCAACCTGTTCAGCCACCTGGCCCACGGTGATGTAGCGCTGAATATCACCCTGACAGCGGTCAATTCGTTGATCGCCATCCTGACCATGCCGCTGCTGGTGAACCTGTCGCTGGCCTGGTTCATGGCATCGGACCAGGCGATTCCACTGCAATTTGCCAAGGTCATGCAGGTGTTTGCCATCGTCCTGCTGCCGGTGGCCCTGGGCATGCTGATCCGCCATTGGGCACCGCGCTTTGCCGCCCGCATGGAAAAACCGATGAAACTGGTGGCGGCGCTGTTCCTGGCCTTCACCATCATCCTGGCCTTGGCCAAGGACTGGCAGACCGTCGTCGAATATGCCCCGGTGGTGGGGCTGGCTGCCTTGCTGTTCAACCTGATCAGCCTGACGCTCGGCTACTGGGTACCACGCCTGCTGAGCATCCCCAAGCGCCAGGCCATCGCCATCGGCATGGAAATCGGCATCCATAACGGCACCCTGGCCATCGCCCTGGCGCTGAGCCCATCGCTACTGAACAACCCCACCATGGCCGTGCCGGCGGCGCTGTACAGCCTGATCATGTTCTTCACGGCCGCAGGGTTCGGCTGGTGGGTCAGCCGCGGTCGCGTGGCAACCGCGCCTGCAACTGGCGCTTGAGCACCTTCAGCGGTGGCGCGTAGAAGAAGCCGAACGAGACGCTGCCCGTACGCCCCTTCACGGCGTGGTGCAGCTGATGAGCGCTGTGCAGGCGCTTGAGGTAACGGTTGACTGGCCGCAGCTTGCGCGGCCAGTGCCGGTGAAACAAGCCGTCGTGGGCCAGCACATACAGCACCCCATACCCGGCCATGCCAGCCCCCACCCACTGCAATGGCGCATGACCGGCCTTGCCCAGGGCGACCAGCGCCGTGGCGATCAGGCCCAGCGCCACCAGGTACAGGTCGTTGGTTTCCAGCATGCCCAGCTGCGGCTCATGGTGCGAGCGGTGCAGCCACCAGCCGCAGCCATGCATGATGTACTTGTGAGCCAGTGTGCCGACACCTTCCATGGCCACCAGGGTGCCGAGCAGCACGGTGAGATTGAACAGCATGTAACGGTCCGGGGTATGGCAGAGAATGGCGCAAGGGTACCGATTACCCAGGTTTATTTCCATGCAGGCGTGACCGGCTGTAGGGCATTTCCGGATGAATCCCTTGTCATGTTTTTGCCCTTGACCCTCTGTGGCTGGCGGCGTAAGGTCCGCGGCGCAATTTCGCATCCCTGAACAGGAGTCCTGCTTTGGACAGTAGCCCCAGTCGCTTGCGACAGGCCCACACGGCGAGCTAGTCCGGCAGCTTCCTGCCACTGTCTCGCCATTGGCCAGGCGGTGGAATTCTCCAGCCTTTGAAGGCTTTCCCCTCTTTCCTTTCGTGGTCCTGCGCATTTTCTGGTTATTCAACCGTGCGGGCGTGAGCCCGTGGAAGAGGTTTGCTATGGATTGGAAAGTCTTTCTGCTGCGCGTCAGCATTGCCCTGCTGCTCGGTGCCCTGATCGGTGCCGAGCGTCAACTGCGTCAGCGCCTGACCGGGCTGCGCACCAACGCGCTGGTCAGCACCGGCGCCTGCCTGTTCGTCCTGATGACCCAGGCGGTGCCTGGCATGGCGCCCAACGATGCCTCGCGGGTGGCCGCTTACGTGGTCTCCGGCATTGGGTTTCTGGGTGGTGGGGTCATTATGCGCGACGGCTTCAACGTGCGCGGCCTGAACACCGCCGCCACGCTCTGGTGCACCGCCGCGGTCGGTGTGTTGTGCAGCCTCGGGCTGTTGCTTGAAGCAACACTTGGCAGCCTGATGGTGCTGTGTGCCAACATCCTGCTGCGTGACATCGCCCAGCGCCTCGACCGCCAGGAGGTGCTGCCAGCCAGTGAGGCCGAACAACGTTTCGAGGTACGCATCGTCTGCCGCGCCGAAGATGAGATCCAGGTGCGTAGCCTGATGCTGCACAGCCTGGGTGACCCACAGTTGCGCCTGCAATCGCTGCACAGTGAAGACTTGGCCAACCCGGCCCGCCTGGAAGTGCGCGCAGAACTGCTCGGCAACCCACAGGCACCGGCGCAACTGGAGCGGCTGGTAGGCCGGGTGAGCCTGGAAAAGGGCGTCAGCTCGGTGCGCTGGCAGTTGCAGCCACAGGTACTGGCGGCGGATTAATCGATACTATTGCCTGCCCATGGAGGACTTTCAATGCGCGTGCGCCCCGCCCTGCTCCCAGACATCGCCCAACTGATTGCCGTCGAGCAATCAGCCGCACAGGCGTTCTTGCGGCTGCCCGAACTGGCCTGGCTGGCAAGTGCCGAGGGGTTGGACGAAAAGGCGCACAAGGCCTTCATTGACGACCATGGCAGCTGGTTGGCCGAGGATGATCAAGGGCAGGCCCTGGGCTTTGTGTGCCTGAGCCTGGAAGGCCAGGCGCTGCATGTGCATGAGCTTTCTGTACGGATGCAGTCGCAGGGGCAAGGTATCGGCAGCCAGTTGCTGGACCAGGCGTGTGCCGTGGCGCGGCATCGGGGTGCCCTGGAGCTGACGTTGACCACTTTTGCGCAAGTGCCCTGGAATGGCCCCTTTTATGCGCGATACGGGTTCGAGGTGCTTGATGAACAGCACCTCGGAGCAAGGTTGCAGGGCATTCTGGCAACAGAGCGCGCGCATGGCTTATCAGGGCGGTGTGCAATGCGCCTGGCGCTGGTCGCCCGGTGCCAAGAAAAACTAAACCTTTGACAACAAGCCCGGCTCAACCGTACGCGACACTGAGGTCGCGCCAACGTTACAAGGAGTCAGGCATGAGTAATCTGTTCATCAAACGCGCTGGGTTGTCGCTGGTTCTGGGCATGGCATCGCTACAGGCGGTGGCCGCCACGTCGGATGATTTCGTCGAAGCCGCCACCGAGTCGGGCATCGCCGAGACTGTCACCGGTAACCTGGCCTTGGAAAAAAGCCAGAACGCCGAGATCAAGACCTTTGCCCAGCAAATGGTCACCGACCACACCAAGGCCAACCAGAAACTCGGCGACATTGCCCGCAAGCTGGACATCAGCGTGCCCAATGAAGCAGCGCTGACCGACAAGGTGAAGAAAATGATCCTCGAATGGCGTGACGAGTCGTTCGACAAGTCCTACGTCAACAACCAGGTCGAGGCCCACGAAAAGGCTGTGGAGCTGTTCAAGAAAGAAGCGGCCTCCTCCGACAAGCCTGAACTCAAAGCCTTTGCCAGCGAAACCTTGCCAACGCTCGAACACCACCTGGAACAGGTCAAGGCACTCCAGGCCACCCACGGCAAGTGACCGCTCCACCACAGGAGGCCATTCATGAGTAACGATGCATTGCGAAGCGAAATCCTGACCCGCCTGTTGCACGCCCACCCGCAAGGGTTGGGCAAGGAGCTGCTGGATAACTATCGCGGCGAGAAAGCCGTTGCTGGCATGCTCAAGACCCTGCAGGAGCATGGCCTGATCCAGGATGGCGCCGTGGCGATCGACGATGACCATCAGATCAGCGTGAGCTATCCGATCAAGCTGTCATCGGCAGGCGTCGAGGCAGCCAAGCAAGTGGAGGGTTGATACCCTGCCGCCCCATCGCCGGGGAATCGGCGATGGGGCGGGTCAAGTTAGCGCTTGTGGTCTGATTTTTCCACGTCCCTTGGCGGCTTGGCCGGCCCTTGTGGGTCAACCTGCGGGTCGTTCAGGTCGGGGGAGTCAGGGTCGAAACCGAGGTCTTCTTCCCGGTTTGCGTGGTCTGAGGAATGCGGGCCCTGTGGATGTTGCTCGGTCTTGTTCATGATGCGCTCTCCCGGGAATGTCTACGGAAGAACACAGAAGCCTCAGGAAGTTTGATTCAATTGCTCACCACCAGCTGCGCCCGGCATGCCTGAAGTGCATCGTCGCGTTTCAATAGTTCATCCTGCAGATGTTGCAACTGCCTGCCCTGCTCGGCGCAAAGCCCACGCTGGGCTTCCAGGCTTTGCGTCTGCGCTTGCAGCTGCCGACGCATCTCATCGCTGGCGCCTTGGGCCTGCGCGAGGATTGTCCGCAAGCCTTGGATCTGCGCGTCGCGCTGCTCGAGCAGCTCGTCCTTGACCTTGCATTCACTGTTGGCCTGGCGGTGCTCACCGAGCATCCTTTCGTTGTCGCGGTGCAGGCGGGTCAGTTCGTCCTGCTTGACGATCATGCCTTGCTGCAACTGGCGCAGCTCAACTTGCAACTGCTGGGTCTGCGCTTCGTGACGGCGTTGTTCCTGCTCGCGCTGTTCGCGGCTGGCGCTGCGGTAATGCTCCAGCGCTTCACGGGCGTGGCGGTGCTTGTCCTCCAGCGAGCGTACCTGCTCTTCCTTGTCGGCCAGGCGCACCTGCAATTCGCCCAGCGACTGGTTGAGGCTGGCGCTGCGCAACTGCTCGGCCTGCAGGGTGTTCTGTGCGGTGACCAGGCGCTCTGATTCGGCAGCCAGCGCCGCGGCCTGGATCTGTTGTTGCTGGTGAGCGGCTGCCAGTGCCTGCTGGGCCAGCTGTAACTGCGCCTGAAGCTGTTGATGCTGCTCGTTGAACGCGGCTTCGGCCTGCTCGATGCGGGCGTCCCCTTCCTCCTGTACCTGTGCGGCCAATTGCGCTACCAGCCGGGTCAGCGAGTCGCTGAGCGCCGCCTGGCCTTGCAGGGCCGCAGGCTTGTGCCCTTCGAGTTCTTTCAAGTAACGATGAATAGTGGTCTTCGAGCCTGTATTGCCCAACTCGATACGTACTG
Source organism: Pseudomonas sp. MN1F (assembly GCF_009391885.1). Lineage (GTDB taxonomy): Bacteria > Pseudomonadota > Gammaproteobacteria > Pseudomonadales > Pseudomonadaceae > Aquipseudomonas. The sequence continues at coordinate 132,667 of NZ_VZII01000037.1, forward strand.
CATCGATGCTGGGGTACTCACCCCGGGCGATCAGCACCTGCCGCGCCTGCTGCACTACCGCCTTGTTGATACCACCCCGGGCCATGTTTGCTCCTACGATTTCGTAACATGATACGTACTATGTAATTACGTAGGGATTTTGTTCCTCTTCTGGCAAAGTTTCAAGTTAAACCTAAGGCTTAATAATCACGGCTTATCGCATGTGATGGATGAAAACCGTGGTTTCCAGTTGCTGACCGAAGCGGTCAGTACGAGGAACGGGGGCTGACCAGCCCTGACACTCGGCGCTGGATTTCTGGCACCTGCTCAGCCGGGGTTCTGCAGCAGGCCACGTGGCAACTTGAAACCTTTGAAGGGTTGCTGGGTTATGGGATTGAAAGCCTTCTCAGCATTCAGCCGATAGCGCATCACGCCATCACCTGTTGTGAAGCTCAGGTCGACGCTGGTTGGCGTGCGTCCGTTCAATGCGCCACGGCTCAGCAAACGGAACATCGACCATGGACCACGATACTCCAGGCTACTGCTGTTGCCGCTGCGCCTGAGCAGCGTCAGGTTGCTGCGCACCTGAGCACCCAGGGTATTGGGCCAGACGATACCGATGATCTGACTCGGGCCATGGGTGTAGGAGATCAACTGGCCATCCAGATCCAGAAGGCTGGTGCGTTGATTTGCACTGAGCCCTAACGGCTCGATACTGAACTGCACACTCAGGTTGCCGCGCTGATCGAAGAAGGTTTCGCGGATGCGATCTGCCAGCGCCAGCTGTTCGATGACATCGCTACGGATCAACGACTGCCCCTGCTGGCCAGCTTGCAGGGCTTCGAGGTTGTCCTTCAAGAACACCTTCAGGTACTGATCATTGAACTGTTGCAGACGCCCCTTTGGCCCGAAGAACGCCTCGAAGTCATCCAACGAGGCATCGGGAGCCCTTACGACGAAGGGATAGCGCCCGGCCAGGCGTTGCTGAAAGAAGCTGTACACCTCGGAATCCCAGCGCCGCTCCAGTTCACGCAGGGCTTCAACGTTGAGCACTTGTGCCGTTTGATCGGCCAGTCTCCTGACCTGGTGGTTGATCGGCTCTGGCAATCCGGTGGCGACGCGTTGCAGGGTGCCGATCGGGTCATGCCCTGTCATCGAAAACCGCTGATGCACGGCCTGAAGTGCTGCTTTGCCTCTGTCCGGGCTGTCCTGCACCGCCTTGGCGTAATCATGAACGGCGGCAATAGCACCAAGGGTTTCATCGTAGTAGCTGGGCTTTTCACCCGTTGCCCGCAGCATGGCGCTCAGCCCCGCAAAGGCACGCTGAATGGCCCACGCCTGTTGTTGCTCGGGCTTGCTGGCTGTCGGTCGCAGCACCTCAGCCTCCTCGGGTGCATCAACGCCCACAGCCGATGAAAGCGCAGTGTTGTCCTTCACGGTATCCAACAGCCGGTGCAGGGGCGCCGCTGGCCCGGTGAACTGCTGCAGGATCGCAACCCCGTGATCCAGGTCGCGGAAATCCGCCACCGAGAACGCATTCAGGGCACGCCGCCAACTGTCGATGAAGTCGGCGCTGTACAGGTTGCGCAGCCGTTCGCCCAGCGCCTCCCGGTCAGCATCCGAGTAATCCAGCTGGCCGCGCTCACCCAACGCCCATTCGTCGATCATCGCCAATTCGGCAAACCGCTGACTACGGGGTTCGAAGTAGTCTTTGAAGCCCTTGGCGGTGAGCATCGGCGCTAACAAGACATCATCATGTTGCCTGGCGCCGGCAGACGACTGATACACCACATCGAAGGCCGGCCCTACCTGATGACGCAGGTCCAGGCCGCTATGCAACTGCTCCCTCGCCTGCTGCTTGAGGCTGGCATAGACCCGCTCTGCGAGCGGAACCCTACGCAACGTCTGCTGCACCTCGGCAATACGCTGGCGATACTGGGGCAAATCGGTGTCGGCATAGGCCAAGGCATACTTCAGGTGCCGCATCAGGTCGCGTTGCAATTGCCCCTGGCCTGGGAACTTTTGCTGCCACTGCCCTGCCATCCACTCCTCGACCCATTCGGGCCGTCGGTTCTGGCGGTCCTCCAGCATCCGGTAAACCCTGAGGGCGGCCATTTGCTGTTCACTGCCTGGCTGTGCCGCGTTCATCGCATCGATGACCCCACTGGCCAGGGCGGGCAGGAAGCGTTTGGAGAGCAGGCTAAGGTAAGCCTCATCGACGCGAGGGCCGATGGCACGGCCCTGATACAGACCTAAATCAGCAACACCTGGCCACGCGGCACGATAGTCGCCAAACACTGACACTGCATCGCGGATCTGGTCCAATGGCTCCAACAGGTTGCGCCCGGTCGGGTCCAGTCGCTGGTCGACTTCGTGATGACTGTATTCCCTGCTCTTGGCGAGCACGTTGGCGGCCTTGGCGCTATTGATATCGAAGTAGCGTTGCCAACTGGCGATGCCGACACACAACGCCAGGACGCCTACGCCAGAACCTGCCCAGAGCAGCTGGCGCTTGTTGCGAGCCACTCTGATGTTGTCCCCGGCAAGTCCAGATTCCGGATAGATGATGCGGCCGAATGCGTGCTGGACGAAGTAGGCCAGCGCCTTGCCCTGCGCCTTGCCTTCAAGCAATGGCAGCTTCGTCTTGTAGGGCTGCGCCGCCTCGCGAACAAAGGCGTTGAGCATGTCACCTTGCTGCACCACCGAGGACCAGTACACACCACGCACCAAAGCAGGCGTGGTGTAACGGTCACTGGCCAGTGTTTCTTTGAGGAAGCCCAATAGTATCGGGCGCAAACCGATCAACTGGGCATGCAATGAGAACAGGCGGGCTCGCAGCAGTGCACCGTCCAGTGCATCCAGTCGCGCGACCATCTGCTCGAACAACTCGCTGATCAATCGATCGTACTGTGCGCCATATTCTTCAAGCCACGCGTCAAACGTACCGACCGCATCCAGTTTGAACGTGAAGCCCAACATCTCTTCCCGCGCAGCCGCTGGGAGCCCTGCGTAGAGTTGGTCAAAGCCTTCCAGCAGATCGAACTTGCTCAGCACCACATACAGCGGCAGGCGCGAGCCCAACTGACTACTCACCTCATACAAGCGGGTGCGCAAGACCTGCGCCAGTGCAAGGCGTTGCTCAGGCGTACCATGCAACAACGCAGGCAGATCGACAACCAGCACCACGCCGTTCAGGGCTCTTTGGCTGCGGTTGCGCACCAGCCAACCCAGCAGGTGCTGCCACAACCTGGCCGGCGTAGCCGGTGGTACTTCCGATACATCTGTGTCCTCGGCCGGCGAGCCTGACTGCGACGCTTGATTGATGAAGGCGCCCGGTGGATCGATGATCACCGCGTCGTTGCTGACCCACCAGCCGATCGGGAAGGCCAGCGCTTGTGTTTGTCGGCCACGCGCCTGTGCCTTATCAATGCGGGTCAGCGAAAAATTCTGTTCAGTGCGGTCAATGAAGCTGGTCTTGCCAGCGTGCTGGTCGCCCACCACCAGATACCAGGGCACTCGGTACAAGGCGCGTCGCCCACCTGCATTGTGCAGAAATCTAGAGAGCCCTTGATTCAACGCCTGCTCTTGCGCTTGAACGTACGGCAACACCCGGTCCAGTTCGGCGGCTGCGGCCTGATTGCGCTCCGCCTGCAGACGACGATTACGCTTGCGCAACACGACGAGCCAACACAGTAGCGGCACCAGCACGAGCACCAGACTGGCCAACCCTCGATGGGCCATGCTGGCCAACGGTTGCTGCTCGCGCCATGTCCATTGCGGGCCGAGCCACCAGATGGCGACCAGCATCAGTGCAGCACCCAGCCCAAGCAGCAGCGGCATGGCCAGACCGATTCGGGTCACCAGGGGCAGGCCCCAACGTTTGAGGTGCTTCCATAGTTGATTCATCGTGACTCCCGTTCCTTGTTCCGATCAGCCTCAATTGGCGGTGCCGCATACTGCTGAAGGCGCTGAAACACCGCTGGCTCCCAGGCACTGGCGGTGGTTTCCGTCATCGTCCGGGCTACACCTGCGCACAAGTCCCGCGCCAACCACGACACGCCCCGAGCGGCCAACAGGTCAGCGGCAATGACGGTGGTATGGCAGCGTTCACGGGGGGCTTGAAACTCCGCCTGCATCCCCTGCAGCCTGAGCAAGACGGGTTCCACACCGCCCGTTTCCAGCTGGCTGACCAATTCTTCGCGCAGGCTGGCAAACTCATGAGCAGCCCCCGCCTGATCCGATGCGCCTTCAGTCCCCTTGAGCCACGCCAAGCATTGGTCGTCGACAAACACCTTGCCGTCGCTGAAGCACAACTGCTGCAGTGCCGGCAGGCGCAGCACGAACCGCGCCGTCGCAGCGCGTATGGCCTCCGCCACCTCGCCCATGGCCAGCCGCGTGGCGGCGGTCGCTGCCAGAAAGCTGCCGCGGATCCAGAAGGGACAAGCCGTCACGCTCTTTTCGATGCGCTGGAGCAAGGCCGCGTCAATCGCGGTGCCGGCAATGGCCTCTTCGTAGTCGCCGACCATATCCTGTGGCACGGCCATCAGTTCTGTGCGGTTGCCTTGCTTGGTTTGCGGCGTTGCCTGGATAGAAGCCCACAAGCCAAATCGACGTAGCTGGTAACCCGTCGGGTCGTAAGGGTCCTGCTGATTGATCAGTTCGGCCATGGCCAGCAGGGCCCGACGTGATTCACGCTCGTTGCCCAGTGACACGCGGGGCGTCGGTGTGGCAATGACTTCGGCTAGCGGTGCTGGCTTGATGCTCGCGGAAGAAGCCTTGGGCGTAGCCGGCTCGCCCACGCCGTTGGCATGTTCCATGTGCTTGCCAAGCAGGCGCTCAACTTCACCCAGGAGCGTTTCATCCAACTGCGCCAAAGCTTGCTGCCGTTGCAACCGTTGCAACGCGTCCTGGGCCACCGCCGCGTGAGCGGAGCCGAACGTGAAGCGGTCCAGCCGTGGCAGCGCTTCGATCAAACGGTTGAGCATCAGGGCAACCAGCTTGCGCTTGCCCAGGAAGCCTTTTGGGCCGGGTTTCGGGTATGAGCTTTCCCAATACCGTTCGACCAGACCGGCCAGCAGTGTCAAGGAAGAAACCCAGCGCTCCCAGCATCGACTGCGCAGCCAGGCGACACTCAGGTGCGCGGCGATGCGCCAGTGCTTGCACTGCTGGCCCAGGTACTGGCGGGATGCTTCTTCGATGTAGGCCCAGTCGATTGAGGGCTCCTGCAACCCGCCCAGCTTGACCATTTCCTGGTCTATTGCCTGGTAGGTCTCGTCCTCGACATCAAACAGGCCGGCGGGTGTCTTCGCGTCGATGGGTGCGAGTAGCAAGACCACCTCCTGCGCGTTGACTTCTGCTACCAGCGACATGTTTTGCGCGCCTCGTCGATGAGCGGGTCCAACCCCTGAGCATCAAAGATCAACCCGTCGACAGTCGGGTTATCACTCTCGACCTGAATGCGATGTGCCCCGATCAACTGCTTGATCTGCTCGATGCCCGGCAAACCCCTGCCGGCGTCGAGCACCTGCCCGTTCTCCGTCACCTGCCACGGCGTAGGCACGGTTGCACCACGCTCGCCCTGTAATCGGATCGTCACCCGTCCGGCATCAACAGGCTGAGCGGTGACCAGTTGCAACCTGGAGATGTTCTGGACACAGCTGATCACCAGGTAAGGGTGGGGTGCGACTGAGGCGATTGCAGGCGCGAAAATCATCAGCCCGTCATCGTGAGACCTGAGGTGAAACCTCAGATCATCTGGCGCGCGTCCCGCCTCATGAGCCATCACACGGTGCAACGTGGGCGAGTCTTGCTCCGGTGTTGACCATTGCACAGGCACAAGATGCGCCGGCGTTCCAGCGGAACTATCGAAACATGCCAAGCGCTCAAGATTGGAAACGATCTGCGGGCAATCCTGACCAGAATACGCGGACATCGATATACAACCGAACATCAGCAAAAGACTTACGTCATAAGCATTTTTACCAATCATCGCAAGTAAATTCCCTATCGATAGTACATATGTCCTAGTCCATCAGCGGCTATAAATCCCATCATCGGACACCCAGAGAACCATAAACCGGCGAGAGCCTAGCCCATAAAATTCATGGGCAACAAACAAATATTTTCTTACATTTTCTCGCTCGACGAAATAACAACACCAAAGGCATGGTTTTTAGACGATCAATAACAACGGCTCGCCAGTTTGCTTATACCAAACACCAATATCAGGGAAATTTCCTACAAAACTAGATTTAAACCCTGAGGCAACTATCAGGAACAACCCCTACAGACCAAGGAGAGATTCTGCGATGTCAAAGCCCACAGGATCGGTTGCACCTAAAGAGCGCATCAACATCAAGTACGTACCCGCCACAGGTGATGAACAGGCCGAAGTAGAGCTGCCGCACAAGATGCTGGTGATGGGCGATTTCGGTCTTGATGACGATCGTGCGTTAGAAGACCGTTCGGTCATGCGCATCGATAAACACAGCTTCAACAACGTGTTGAATGACACCGATGTCAGCTTGGCCATGTCGGTGCCCTCCATGCTCAGCGCTGCCCCCGATGCGGAGTTGGCAGTCAGCCTGCAGTTCAAGTCGATCAACGATTTCGGGCCCGACCGCATCGCCCGCCAGGTGCCGGAGCTGAACAAGCTGCTGGAGCTGCGCGAGGCTCTGGTCGCCCTCAAGGGCCCGCTGGGCAATGTGCCTGCGTTCCGCAAGCAACTGCAGCACCTGCTGAACAACGAGCAGGCGCGCAAACAACTCGCCGAAGAACTGAACCTGGTGCTTGAGGCACCCGAAGAAGACTGAGACAACGGAGCGTCCCATGCCCAAGCCAACCAACACTACTGTCGCCGTTGAAACAACGAGCGAGGCACTGAGCAACGCCACCTTGCTTGACCAGATCATGGCCGAGACCAAACTAGTGCCCGCACAAGAGGGCTATCAGGTTGCACGCCAGGGTGTATCTGCCTTTATTGCAGAAATACTAAAAAGCCATGATCCAGATCAACTCATCAATAAACACCGCGTCGATCAGATGATTGCGGAACTGGACCGGGTACTGAGCAAACAGATGGACGCCATCTTGCACCAGCCTGAGTTCCAACAGCTCGAATCGGCGTGGCGCAGCCTTAAACTTCTGGTCGACCGTACGGACTTCCGCGAAAACATCAAGCTTGAGGTCCTGCATGTCAGCAAGGAGGACTTGCTTGATGATTTCGAGAATGCCGCGGATATCACATGCAGCGGCATGTACAAACACGTTTACACCGCGGGTTACGGTCAGTTTGGCGGCGAGCCGGTTGCGGCCATGGTTGGCAACTACAACTTCGGGCCCTCTTCGCCCGATATAAAGTTGCTGAGTTACATGGCCTCGGTCGGTGCCATGTCGCACGCACCCTTCCTCGCTGCGCCCTCCCCTGAGTTCTTTAACCTGAGCAGCTTCGAAGAGCTGCCCAACCTGAAAGACATCAAGGACATCGTCGCCGGCCCCCGGCATGCCAAGTGGCGCGCGTTCCGTGAAAGTGAGGACTCCCGCCACACTGCGCTTGCCGGGCCGCGCTTCATGCTCCGCTCTGCCTATCATCCGCAAGAAAATCCCGTCCAGAGCTATCACTACAACGAGAACATCGACGGGAAGCACGACAACTACCTGTGGGGCAACTCCGCCTTCCTGCTGGCCAGCTGCATCAACGACAGCTTCGCCCGCTACCGCTGGTGCCCGAACATCATCGGCCCACAGTCGGGCGGCGCCGTCGAAGACCTGCCGGTGCATCTGTACGAGTCCCTGGGTCAGCTGCAGGCGAAGATCCCGACCGAAGTGCTGATTTCCGACCGCAAGGAGTTCGAGCTGGCCGAAGAGGGCTTCATCGCCCTGACCATGCGCAAGGACAGCGACAACGCCGCGTTCTTCTCGGCCAACTCCGTGCAGAAGCCGAAAAACTTCCCCAAGACCGCGGAAGGGTTGCAGGCACAGACCAACTACAAGCTCGGTACCCAGCTGCCCTACCTGTTCATCGTCAACCGGCTGGCCCACTACATCAAGGTGCTGCAGCGCGAGCAGATCGGCAGTTGGAAAGAGCGCAAGGACCTGGAGTCCGAGCTGAACAAATGGATCAAGCAGTACGTCGCCGACCAGGAAAATCCATCAGCCGATGTACGCAGCCGCCGCCCCTTGCGTGCTGCAAAGGTTGAGGTTTCCGACGTTGCCGGCGATCCGGGCTGGTACCAGGTCTCACTCGCGGTGCGCCCACACTTCAAATACATGGGTGCCAACTTCGAAATTTCCCTGGTCGGTCGGCTCGATACGCAATGAGTCTTTTCAGCCGTTTGAAGGTGGATCAGTCAATAAGCCGCGAACCCTCCCTGCAAGAGAATGCGTCCCAGAAGTTCGCTGCCATCAAGTGCCACCTCGAAACGCTGCTCAACGCTCGCCGGGGTTGCTCGCAAAGCAGCCCTGCGCTGGGCCTGCGGGACTTCAACGGGCACGACGCCAGCAGTGGCGACCTGCTCAAGCAGGTGAGCGCCGACATCCGCCGCACCATCCGGCGCTTCGAACCGCGTGTGCACGTGCGTTCGCTCAAAGCGATGCCCAGTTGTCACGCCCCGCTAGAGCTGCACTTCAGGCTGGACTGCCACGTACAGGTCAACAACCACATGGAGCAGTTGCAACTGGAGCTGCTGGTCAACGGCCATAGCCGCCACACCCAAGTGAGGTGACCCATGTCACTCAAGGATCGATTCAGCGAAGAGTTGCGTTACCTGCATGAACTGGGGAACGACTTCGCTCAGGACAACCCACAACTTGCCCGGCTGCTCGGCAAGGGTGCCAGCGACCCGGATGTCGAACGCCTGGTGGAGGCCTTTGCCTTCCTCACGGCCAAGCTGCGGCTCAAGCTGGAGGACGACCTGCCCGAGCTGACGCACCCCATGCTGCAGCTGCTGTGGCCCAACTACCTTCGGCCCCTGCCGAGCGCGACGATCATCCAATTCGCGCCACGCAAGCAGGCGCTGAGCCAGTCGCAGCGCATTGGCAAAGGCTCCCGGCTGTTCTCCAGACCCGTGGATGGCATGCCCTGTGAGTTCCGCACCTGCACGGCGGTGGACATTCATCCGTTCGAGATCGACGCGGTGAGCGCCACCCAGACACTCGACAGTTCGGTGGTTCGGCTCGACTTGCGAACCTTGGTCGAGCGGCCACTGAACACGCTGGGCTGCGCCAGTCTCGATGTGCATCTGAGCGGTGATGCCCAGACGGCCCGCACGCTGTACCTGTGGCTCGCTCAGTACCTCAAGCATGTCGCAGTGACGATCAATGGTGAGGTCCGCCGCCTGCCCGCCAGTAGCGTGGTGTTCCCAGGCTTCAGCCCGGACGAGGCTTTGCTGCCCTACCCACAGAACGTCTTCGACGGCTACCGGATTCTGCAGGAGTACTTCATTTTTCCCGAGCGTTTCCACTTTTTCAACGTCACCGGGCTGGAGAAGGTCTGGCCCGACCAGGCGACTCAGCAGGTCGTCCTCGAATTTCACTTCACCCGCCAGCTGCCTGATTCCCTGCGTGTCGGTAGCACCGACTTCAGCCTGTTCTGCACCCCGGCGGTAAACCTGTTCAGCCACAGCGCCGAGCCTATCGACCTGTCCGACCGGCCCGCCCAGGCCGAGCTTACGCCCCGAGGCGAGCAGCCGCACGCCTATGAAATTTTTAGTGTCGATCAGGTCATCAGTACCCGCACCACGACCGACGGCAGCACCGGCGAGCACCTGCGAACCTTCCGCCCCTTCGAGTCGTTCGCCCATGAAATCGAGCATGTGCAAGGTCGCACCGCGCTGTACTACCGCTATAGCATCGAAGACTCATTGCAAGGTGATGGCGTCACCCACCGTATCGCGTTCGTACGCGCCGACGCCAACGCCTACATCGGCGAGCTGGAAACGGCATCCATCGACCTGACCTGCACCAACCGCGACCTGCCGCTGGCATTAACCGTCGATGATATCAACGTGACTTCCGAGGTCACGCCGCCCCTGGCCACCTACACCAACCTCTGGCCGCCCACCCGCCCTTACCGGCCGGTACTGGACGGCAAGTTGCAGTGGGCCCTGATCTCCAACATGTCGCTCAACTACCTGTCGCTGCTCTCGGCCGAGCCGCTAAAAGCGGTCATCAATGCCTATGACTTCGCCGCCCTGCATGACATCCAGCAAACCCGCACCACCCGCAAGCGCCTCGATGGCATCAGCGATGTCCAGACAGAACCCCTGGATTGGCTGATCAAGGGCCAGCCCATTCGTGGCTTGCGCACACGGCTGAAGCTGGATCAAAGCGCATTCCTCTGCGAAGGCGACCTGTACCTGTTCGGTTGCGTGCTCGCGCACTTCTTCGCCCTGTACGCCAGCATCAATTCCTTCCACCAACTGGAAGTGATCAACACCACCAATAACGAGCACTACACATGGCCCATACAGACCGGCAAACAACCGCTGATCTAGCCGACAAGCTGCTCGCCGAGGCGCACCAGTACAACTTCTTCCAGTTGCTGGAGCGCCTGCACGGCTTGCACGGGGATGACCTGGAACCGCGTTGGCCAGACCCCACCGTACGCCGACGCGTGCGACTTGCCAGCGACCCGCGGCTGACCTTTCCCGTGTCCGACGTGTACAAGGCTGAACGCATGCCTGAAGCAGACGACCGCTATCGCGTGTGCACCACCTTCATGGGCCTGCACGGCACTGACTCGCCGTTGCCAACCTATTATCTGGAAGAAGTGTCGTACGAGCATGCCCACGGCATTGGTGTGCGGCCGGCGTTCTTCGACTTCTTCAATCACTACGTGCTGAGCCTGCTGCATCGCATCTGGCGCAAGTACCGCTACTACATTCGTTTCCAGCCCGGTGCCAGTGATGGCTTCTCGCAGTACATCTTTGCCCTGCTGGGGTTGAACGACAAACAGCTGCGCGGTGATACGGCACTGCCCTGGAGCCGGCTGCTCAGTTTCGCCGGGGTCATCGCCAGTCGCAGCCGTGCGCCGGGCACTGTCGCCGGCATCATCGCCCACTGCTTCGACCTGAAGCAGGTGCACATCCGTGAGTTCGAAACACGCTCGGTCCCCACTACGGCCAAGCAGCTGGTCAGCCTGGGTCGCAGCAATGGCGAGCTGGGTAACTCTTTCATGGTCGGCAGCCGCACGCGAACCCGCAGCAGCAAGTTTACCATCGTGATCAGCGAGCTTGATCAGGCACAGTTGCGTGACCTGTTGCCCAGCGGCATCAACTTCAATCGCTTGCGTGCACTGATCGACTTCCTGTTGCGAGATGGCCTGGCCTACGACCTGGAACTGCGTCTGAAGCAGAACGCATTGTCGCCCTTCTGCCTGCACCCTACCAAAGGCGCCTACTTGGGCTGGACCAGCTTTGTCGATGATCGCCACGGCCAGATCAGCCCCGTCGTGCGGTTCCGGGGGCGCTCATGAGCCTAATGACCCTGAACATCATCAACCTTGAGCAGTTGCAGCATAACGTCACTGCCCGACACCCGTTCGATCGCACAGGCGGCACCATCGGCAGCGCGGGGGCCACTTGGCTGATCAATGACCGTAAACGCACGGTTGCACCGATCCACTGCGAGATTCGCTGGATCGAAGGCGGCTTCTGCGTGATCGACCGCTGCCAGCGCACCTACCTCAATGACAGCCTTGACAGCTTGGGATCACTCGCCCCCAGACGACTGCGGGAGGGTGACCAACTGCGCGTTGGCGCCTATCGACTGCTGGTTCAACTTGCGCAGGCCGATGCACGCTCTCTGGAGGACCTGTTCAGTCCTGAACAGCGAAACCTTGATAACTGGCTAGTGGAGGGTTCAGCCAACGCCTGGCAACCCACTTCAGGCGCCACGCAGATTGTCGCAGACATCTGCTCAGCCTTCGCGCCAGGTATCGGCCACGATCCCTTAGCGGCACTGGACACAGTGACAGGACCTGCCCAGGAAGACCCGCTGGAATGCCTGATCGCAGGAGAACGCCCATGACGCATCATTCATTCGTGGCCAGTCTACTGACGGCGCTGATCGGGCTCTCGGGCTGCACTGCTCTGGGCAAAATCGGCCAAGTGATCAAGGACCCCTCGGTGCCCGTCGGGGCGACCAAAGAGCATCCCACCCAAGTCGCGTTCAGCATTAACGCCAGCCCGACGCTCAACGGCAACCCTCACAGCGTCGAAGCACCAGCTGAGCAGCCGGGCGCCCTGGAACCCAGCCCTTACGCGGTCAGCTTGAGCGCGGGCGACCCTTACGCCTTGACCGAGAAGGTCGGGACGCTGCTCGAGTATCTCCAGGAACAGTTCCCGGCAATGTCGCCCGTCACGATGCCAGTGGACGAGGACGATGATCTGGCGCGTTCTCCCATGGAGGAAAGTACGCCCGGCCGCTACGAAGACCCGACCGTGGTGTTGACCCTACCCCACACCACCACCGTAGCCACCGAACCTGTCGCTACGCCCATGGCCATCAAGATCCTGCAGCTGCGCGACGACTCCCTGCTGCGCAACAGCGTCTACGAACTGCTGGACCAGGACCCGGCCAAGGCGCTGCGCAGCACCTACATCCGCGATGACGACTACCTGCTGCGGCCAGGTCAATTCAAGTTCATCCCTTTTGCGCCCATCGACCCCGAAACGCGATTCGTTGCGGTGATCGCCGACTACCGCAACCAGGAAAACGCCACCTGGAGCCAGGTGCTGCGCATCCCCCCTCAGGGCCATCAGATCATCCTGTCGGTGCTGCTCAACGACACGCAGGTCCTGCTCAAGGAAGAAGACTGATGCCTGCACTGTCCTTCTCACTTACTCACGCTGACACGGAGCGCTCATGAGTTCACGTAACCCTGTCCTGTGGCCTGAAGGCCTGTACGTCAAACCGCAACATTTCCAACAAGCAGCCAGAGCCAGCGAAGCCGCCCTGCACCAACGCCTCGGTAGCCTGAATGCGGCCTTTTATGGCTTCAGCGAACTGCAGTTGAACGACGAGTACCTGAGCCTGGGCAAAATCGCCATCACCCGCGCGCGAGGCATCATGCCAGACGGCACGGTGTTCGATATCCCGGCTGACCTGCCGCCACCCCCACCGTTGGAGATCGAGAACGACGGTGCCAAGGACAGCGAGATCTTCCTGTGCCTGCCGCTGCGCACCGAAGGTGGCCGCGAAGTGAGCTGGCCCGACAATGCTGCCAACTTCCGTTACAGCGCCCAGGCCGAGGAAATAAAGGACACTCACAGCGCTGACGGTGACCTGATTCAAGTCGACCTGGCGGTGCCCAATCTGCAGCTCAAACGCAAGGCTGACGATAGCAGCGCCTATACCCGCCTGGCCTTGGCACGCATTCTGGAACGGCGCCTCGATGGTAGCCTGCAACTGGATGAAGGGTTCTATCCCACCAGTGTTTCGGTGCGTGCCGTACCGGCGCTGCAACGCTTCCTGGAGGAGATCACCAACACGCTGCGCGAACGCGCGCGCAACCTCGCCGCCCGCATCGGCGCCTCTGGGCAGTCCGGTATCGCCGACATCCGCGACTTCAACCTGCTGCAGGCCATGAACCGCTGGTGGCCGTGCTTCCAGCACCTGGCCAGGCAGGGTCAGACGCACCCCGAGCAGCTGTACCTGTGCATGAGCCAGGCTTGTGGCGAGTTTGTCACCTTCACCGATGAGACCCGCCTGCCACAAGAATACCCCGCCTATCACCACACCGCGTTGCGCACTTCGTTGAAGCCTTTGGAAGACACCCTGCGCCGGGCGTTGAGCACAGTACTGCAACCCCGCGCAGTTTCGCTGCCATTGGAGACGCTGGAGTACGGCGTCATGACAGCCGCACTGGAGGACCGCCGACTGATCGATGAGGCCACTTTCATCCTGGCCGTACGCGCCGATCTGCCACCCCAGGCGTTGCGCCAGATGTTCATCCAGAAAGCCAAGATCACTTCACTCGAAGCGCTGGAGGATCTGGTGCCGCTGCAATTGCCCGGTATTCCCCTGAACACCTTGCCGGTGGCACCTCGCGACCTGCCCTTCCACGCAGGCTTCAGCTATTTCGAGCTGGACCGGCGTGACTCGGCATGGGCGTGCATGAAAACAGCCAATGGCTTCGGGATTCATGTTGCGGGGGACTTCCCTGGGCTGGAGCTGCAGTTCTGGGCAATCAGAAGTGAATGAGATGAAAGATGCTACTCACGACAGTCAGGATGAAAACAAAGGTTTCTTCGGGACGATAGACAACGCAGATAGCGGGGTGAGGACATCGGCTGAAGATTCAAAGCCAGAAGCACAGGCCGAGCCTGCTTTTGAGGGGTACTCCGCTGACCCGGACTTCCAACGGCGCGGTGGTTACGAAAACCTGATGCTGGATGCCGCCGCGCCGCTGTTCGGCCTGGTGATACGCCTTCGTACCCTGGACGAATTGCCCAACATCGAGGGCTTACACCGACAGGTGCGCAACCAGATCAACAACATCAGGGAAGAGATGCGCCAGCAAGGCTACGAGTCCACGCAGCTGCTGGCCTACTCGTACGGCCTGTGCCTTTACATCGATGAAGCGGTCATGGAGCGACCTTGGGGCAAGGCCAGCTGCTGGAGTCAAGACCCCCTGCTGAGCATCTTCCACGACGAAACCTGGGGTGGGGAGAAGATCTTCACTGTGCTCTCGCGCCTGATGCAGGAGCCCGAGCGCTACCAGGACGTACTGGAGTTCATGTACTTCGCACTGTGCCTGGGCCTGAAGGGCAAGTACGCCATCGCGCCGAAAGGCGAAGAGTCGCTGAACGGGCTCATTCACCAGCTCCACGGGATCATCCGTGAACTGCGCGGCCCCGTGCCGGCATCGGTCGGCGATCCCTATACCAACGTGGCCCCGCGCAATTTCCGCATGAACCGGCAATGGCCGTGGTGGAGCCCGCTGGTGCTTTCCGCCATTGCCCTGGCAGTGGCCAACGGCATCTACAGCTACCGCCTGCACCTGATTACCACCGAGGTGCTGGAGTCGCTCAACGGCATCTTGCAGCAGTAAACAACCGACAACCGACGCAATTGAATTCAACGAATTGACGGAGCGTTTGCTTCGTTGACAAGCCCATCGTTCCCGATGGCCACGCCAGTGCGCGTGTTTATCCACATGGACGCAGGAGAAACTGCCATGCCAACACCCGCTTACATCAAGATCATTGGTCAAACTCAGGGCAACATCACTGCTGGTGCATTCACCGCCGACTCCGTTGGTAACGTTTACCAGCAAGGCCATGAGGATGAAATCCTTGTTCAGGAAATCAATCATGAGGTCACTACACCCACTGATCCACAAAGTGGCCAACCCAGCGGCCAGCGCGTACACAAGCCGTTCAAGTTCACCAGTTCACTCAACAAAGCCACGCCGCTGATGTATCAGGCGCTGGCCACCGGCGAGACGCTGCCGACTGTCGAAGTCAATTGGTACCGCACCTCGACTCAGGGCAAACAAGAGCACTTCTTCACGACAAAGCTTGAGGATGCAACCATCGTCAGCATCAATACCGTCCTGCCCCACGCTCAAGACAAGGAGAACGAGAACTATACGCAGCTGATCGAGGTTGCACTGGCCTACAGGAAAATCATGTGGGAACACGGTGTAGCCGGTACCGCTGGCTCGGATGACTGGCGCGCACCCGCCGCCTGATAGTTGCGAATGCTCCGTGCAGGCCATGCCTGCACGGGCTTTGCGTCACCTCAGACGGCGGAAGGATTGCTTATGCCTAGCCAATCTGATTTGCGTTACAGCTTCCAACCCCTAGTCAGCCAAGTTGAATTTGAAGTGGTGTCGTTCGAACTCAGGGAAGAAATCAGCACACCCTTCACTCTGGAGCTGACACTGATCAGCTTCGAGAACGACATAAACTTCGGCCACCTGCTCGACAAACCGGCCCTATTCACCATCTGGGATGGCGAACGCCCAGTGCGTTACGTGCATGGCCTGGTCAGCCGTTTCAGCCAGGCTGAAAGTGGCTTCTGCCGCACCTACTACCACGCGCTGGTCGAACCACAGCTGGCCCGTGCCGGCCTGCGCTCGAACTGGCGCATCTTCCAGCAGAAAACCGTACCGCAGATTCTTGAGCTGATGCTCAGGCGACAAGGCATCGACCAGTACGAGGTGCGTGCCAGCATGGACCACCAGGTCCGCGAGTTCTGCGTACAGGCTGGCGAGACGGACCTGGCGTTCATTGCTCGTCTGGCCGCAGAAGAAGGCTTCGTCTACCGCTTTGCATACAGTGAAAAGCTGCACAAGCTGATCATCACCGATCGGCTGCAATCATTCGGGCTGATCAGTCATGGGGCCATCAAGACCGAGGATGAAGACGAGGGTTTCTACGATGATGATGAGCCGGTAGATCCCAACACCGTTTTCTACCAATCCAACAGTGGTGGCGACCAACCAATTCCTTGTCTGCGTCGCTTGAATTACAGCGAACAGGTACGCACAGCACGCCAGGTTCAGCGCGACCACACCTTCACCAACCCTACCTACCGCCAGGAACACCGGGCCTGCGGTCCCTTTCTGGAGCATCAATCCAAAGAGTACGAGTACTTCGATTACCCAGGTCGCTATAAACGCGACGCCGTGGGTAAGCCGTTCACCGAAAACCGTATTACCGCACTGCGTCACGATGCGCGGCTGGCGGAAGTGCAAGGCGATGACGTACGCCTGCAACCGGGCCTCAGCTTCAACCTGACAGGTCATCCGCGCGACGATCTCAACACCCATTGGCGAGTGAAATCGGTCAGGCATAAGGGCAGCCAGCTCACCAGCCTGCAAGAAGAAGCCGTTGGTGTCGATCAAAGCACCCGATACGAGCAGACCGCAGTGCTGGTACCCGGCCGGACTGAGTGGCGCCCTGGTCCACTGGAAAAGCCACAGGTTGACGGGCCGCACATGGCCACCGTTGTCGGCCCGCCCGGCGAGGAAATCTACTGCGATGAATGGGGCCGGGTGAAGGTCAGCTTTCCCTGGGACCGCGAGAGCCAGAACAACGAGTTCAGTTCCTGCTGGGTGCGCGTCTCTCAAAGCTGGGCCGGAGGCAGCTGGGGATCTATGGCCATCCCGCGCATCGGCCAGGACGTGATCATCCAGTACGTCAATGGCGACCCTGACCAGCCGATGATCACCGGGCGTACTTACTGTGGCGATCAGCTGCCGCCGTATGACCTGCCCGACCACAAGACCCGCATGACCATCAAGAGCCAGACCCACAAGGGCGATGGCTTCAACGAGCTGCGCTTCGAGGATGAGCTGGGCCGGCAGGAAGTGTTCATTCACGCCGAGAAGGACCAGAACAACGTCGTCAAGCACAACGAAACCACCTTCGTCGGCAACGACCGCAGTGAACGGGTTGACCACAACGAAACGATCTCCATCGGCGACCACCGCACTGAAGACGTTGGCAAGAACGAAACCATCAGCATTGGCGCCAACCGCAGCGTGACCATCGGGGCCAACAAGACCGAGACCATCACGCTGGCCAAAGCGGAAACCATCGGCTTGGCCAAGGCCCTGACCATAGGTGCGGGCTACCAGGTGAGTGTGGGCGCGGCCATGAACACAACTGTTGGGCTGAGCCAGAGCGAGCAGGTGGGCATTCATAAGTCCGTGATGGTAGGCAATCGCTTCAGCATCACTGCGGGTGACGAACTGAGCATCACCGTGGGTAAGTCCACCTTGGTGATGAAGTCCGACGGCACTGTGCTGATCAACGGCAGCAACTTTGACTTCAGTGCCACAGGGCCTGTGCAAATCAACGGCAAGGATGTCGATATTAACTGAAGGGAAAACCCAAATGGAGTTACGCAACCTGACGCCATTTGACGTCATGTGCTTCAGCGCACTCGATAAACAGGATGTCGAGCATCCGGTGATCGTGATGAAGGTAGGCTATCGGCTAGAGCCGATCGCTGAAAGGCCCGGACACCTAAGCGCCCACGTAATAGATGATGACCCCGTGGCACTTTGCTTGGCTGACAAGTACTCCGGTGAGGAAGGTCGCAGCAGCGTAAAAGAGGAAAGCGACTTAGCCCCTTACAAGCCTCGCTGTGATGTCCTCATCAATGGACACGCCCACGCCCCCAACGGCGCCCCCACTCGCGCTTGGGTAGCCGGCATCCGCCTGAGTGAACCTGCAGCGCCGTTGAAGATCAAGGTCGAGCAGCCTAAACCATGGAAAGCAGGTGAACCACTTACGCAACAGCAACTCTATGCCTGGCGCGACGCGCAAGCCAAAGCAAATCTAATCCGTGCGAACGCCCCAACTAGAAACATACTTTTAGACAAACGACTGCGCTTCACAGGGCCACGGGTATTTAGACAAAGCTTCTTGGGCGGCTGGCATCTGACCGAAGCCGAGCTGGCCGAAAATGTACCATTACAATGGGAATACGCATTTGGTGGGTCGAGTGTCTTTTTAAACCCTTGTTACCCAGAGCAGGCGCCTGAGCCCTTTTTGCTCAACCAAGTCTGTTACAGCAATCCTATAGGACGAGGTTGGATTGAACGCCGTCATTTAGATGTAGCCGATTCACTTGAGTTGCCCTTTAAGGAACTACCCGCGCCCCAAATTGAGCTGACTGAAAGTCCTATCGATAGGCTGCTGACGACTTCTCAGCCAGATGGGGATATCAGCGCCATCCACATGGCCGAGATTTCCAATGCCCTTGGCTATCGACCTGCCGGGTTCGGCGTCGTAGGACGGGCTTGGGCGCCCCGCCTAGCTTTGGCCGGCACATACGACAGTGAGTGGCAGGACAATCGTTGGCCGGGTCTACCAGCCGACTTCAATTTCAGCTATTGGAACGCTGCGCCTGCTGACCAACAAACCAACTTTATACGGCCTGATGTCCGCATTGAGTTGTTCAACCTGACCCCGCTCGACTGGAGTCACAACGGCCAATCGTGCGTACACCTACCAGGACACCGCCCATTTCTGCTCGCTCGGTTGCACAGCGGTGCGATGGTCCCCCTACCGCTCCTAACGGACACTCTTTTGATCGACACCGACGCAATGACGTTGTCGCTGACTCATCGGATAAACCTCCCGTCCGCAGACCCTATTCGCGTTTTAGAAGCTCGATTCGAGGTTGACCCAAATTCACCACTCATCAGACGCGCCCCGGCAACTCACAGGATTCGGGAGGGGTTCTGAAATGGCAGACAACGTTCTTGCACGTAAACAAGACAGATGGATAGTCGTCAGCATCGCTCCAGATGTCTGTAAAACCCCTATGGGCGGAGCCACGCCACCCGTACCCTACCCGGTCACTGCAGAGCTGAAAACTGCAACAGGTGTCGCCAAATCAGTGCGCGTCAACGGACACCCCATAGTTGTCTATGACAAGAGCTTGATACCCAAGACAGATGGTGACCAAGCGGGCGCGGCCAAAGGCATTAAAAGCAATACAGTTGGCGGAAAATGTTACCCGCACGAGAAAAGCAGCACCGTCCGAGCCGAAGGAAAGCTGGTGGTACGCCATAACGATCTATTCTGGATGAACGGAACGTAAATTATGAGCGAACCACTTAATATTGAAATAAGTAAGTTTCAACGATCAATCGGCAACAACCAAAGCATTGCCACTTACCAGCAGGGGGATGGCGTAGTCGTCCAGCTTTGGGAAGGTCAAAAGCTTGTATATCACGACCTCATGACCTATGAAGAGTACGCAGTTTATCGAGCCGAAGTTCCAGAATACGGCCTACTGGACTATCCACCACCAGAGAACCATGAAAGCAGAGAAGCTGGGGGAACAAAAGCCAATGGCAACACCATAGGGCGTGTAGTTGGAGAAGCCTCAAGCAAGGAAATGCCTGCGGCCGAAGCGAATACACCGCTCGTTCCCGAAACAGAGCAGGAAGAAGGTTGGTGGAGCAGTGCTAGTCCGTGGGTGCATGGGACATTAGACGGACTTGGTTTTATACCTGGACTAGGCGCATTTCCGGACGCTTTCAATGCTGTAATATATGCCATTGAAGGCGATATTGAGAATGCTGGCCTCGCGACATTTGCTGCGATACCAGTAATCGGGGACGCCGCAAAAGCGGGTGTGTTAGTCGGAAAAACCGCCAAAAAAGCTGGATCACACACGACTCGAGAGGCAATCGAGGGTGCTGGGGAAAACACGACGAAAAAAGGCACTGGTGGCCAAGGAAAACGAAAGCGCAATTCAGACAAGTGCAAACCACTTGAAAATGGCGTACCTGGCAATGACTACCGAGGAGGAAAACATTCGAAAATTCGCCAGGGTGGGAAAAATTACACCCCACTTAGAGAGTCACACCACATGCCGGCGGCCTCAGCCTACTCGAGACTCAATGGAAAAACAATAAAGCCAGCAAATATGCCGACTATTCAAATGGATAAGGCAGATCACATGCTAACGAAAAGCTGGGGCAGCAGTCTGTCAGCACAAAGCTATAGACTCGAGCAAGAGCGGCTTATAAAATCTGGCAAGGCTGGCTATACAGCAGCAATGATGATGGATATTACTGACATTCGAGAAAAATTCGGCGACAAATACGCGCCTGCCATAGCCCAGATGATCGCCTGGTCAGCATGCAAAGGATATATATAATGAAAAATAAAACCGACGAATGTGACGAATGGATCCGAAAAATAAAAGCCGTGATCACAGATAAGGGAAAAGACAGCGACACCAGATTTCACGAACTAATTTACAATGCCCCCGACACAAACCCTCAAATTGTCGTAGACACTATATTTTCAACTTTTCTACACCCATTTGACTCGAGCGTAATGCAGGCCTGTATTACCGTTCTCAGCGGCTATCCGCTTGAAATTTATACAGCCTCATACGTAAAAATATTACCCCTACTACTAGAGACAGAAAAAACCTGGGCGATAGACCTTTTCGACTACCCAGGAAAAGAGTTATCCCCTGCCGACGTAAAAAAAATTGAAACCAAAATACTCGAGAGACATGATGGACAACAGATTCTACACGATCTAAAATCAGAAATCATCTACCAGCAACTCGATCAAGATGAGCCATGGAGCTTCCTAACAGCCTAAGAAGGTGAAAGCATGGAAGATATACTGAAGAAATTTCTCGAGAAGGGTGCCGAATTATTGGAGCACACTTCATTTGCACCTATAACTCCTCCGCAGGAAGATCTTGACCCGCTCACTCCCCCCGCTGTGTTTATAATACACTGGGCCGCATCAAACGGAAAGATGATCGAAAGCAAAGACATCTTGAAAACATACAAATCTGGGGCTACGGCTGTAGAAATCATTACTGAACTCAGGCGCGTAATTGGCAAAGAACTTTTACCAAGCCACTTCACCCCAGAAATAAGACCCTTTTTGCAAAAATACTACCGAACAGGCTGGACCCACAACTACCGAGATGATTTCTTCAATATCTTTCAAGAGCTAGTAGAGCTGAATGATGTTTTTACTCTAGAGTACACCAATGACAACTTTAAGCGCTTAGAACCCTGCTTAAATTCCCGGCTTAGCGAATGGGCATCATAAATACCTCTCAGCACACCACCGGGCAAGGTGCCGACCGCATCGGCTTTGTCGCGGAATGGATTGAAGGGCGCCAGCGCCAAGTACAGTGGGCTGTCGTGCTGGTCCAGCCAGCGCTCCAGGCGCTTGAAGCGCAGGTCCTGCTCTTCAGTACCAGGCAAGGGCTGGCCCGTGGGGTGAATCAGCAGGGACAGGGACATTTCCACCCCGCGGGCGGAGCTAAGCTCGTCACGGTCATAGCAGGCCAGCGCGGTCACCAGGTTGTACGTATCATCAATATGGTCGCCTTCAGCAGTGGCCAGCCAGGCGTCGTGATCGTTGCTGGCTTGCAAGGCCTGTTCACGCATCAGTCTGCGGCGATCTGTTTGCAGTAGGACGAAACGCTTCTTTTAAGTTCATGATTGAGCTACCTTGATTCGGCACACACAAAGCAGTTACGAACCAATTTGTCGAATGCATTTTTAGGAAACCATGAGTAGATCCTGCTGGGCGAAAAACTTTATGGGGCGGCCATTAAAGGCACGTTCTTATTTGGCCTGCGGCGCTCAATAATCATCACTAGATGCTCTATGATTATAAGCGCCTGCACCCTGGGTTTATATTCTTGATGTGGATCCGTAATTCGGCAAGTATATGATTGGGTGGGCTTGCCGTTGGGTTCATTGAGGGTCAGCCTGGAACCACTACGCCCCTTGGCGCATCGGCCAGCCCGGTGAAATGCAGGGCAAAAAGAACTGGCAACTACCGTTCGGGGCAGTCCTCTTCCCTTCAACCTTTCCGTTGCCATCTGCTGGTACGTCATCTGCCGCATTTTCAACGTGCAGGCCGCACCGCCACCGCCAGAGGCGTTCGAGGAAGCCCCCATTCAAACCAACAAGCGAAAACGCAAATGAGCACCGGCTAAGAAAAGTTCGTGCTGCCTGCAGCAGCCCAATCACCCAATCATTGATCCATGTCGCTAGACTTCACCTTTATCCGCTGACAAAGTAGGGAAATTCTCATGGACGACGCCCACAACCCAGCAAGGCGATTCCATGGCAATCGACTCCGTTCTGCTCCGCATCCTCCGGGCTTTTGCAACATTCAACCATCGCATTTCCCTGCGCCGTCTGAACAAGGAAGAGGTCAACCTGATCGATCACTTCCGCACCCTGCCCGAGCGCGACCGGATCGCCGTGCGGTTCATGTGCACGGCGATTCACAAGACCTCAACAAACCAGCCCGATTAAAGTCAAGCTGACCTCACTCCCCGCCATCCAGCCCCATCTGCCAGAAATCAGCCTCCAGCCGCGATGCCTGGCCAAAGACCTGTGCCAGGTCGACAAAGCGCTGCTCGGTCATGCTCCGCGCCGCCAATTCATCAAGGTGCTTGCGCGCCGCCGCTGCCACCCCTTGGTAAGCCTCCCCGGCGTATTCGCCGATCCACTCCCGGTAAGGGTGCCCGCTCAGGTCACCAATGCGCTCCGCCAGCGTGCGGCCAATCTCGGCATACCCAATCACGCACGGCGCCAACGCCACATGCAGTTCAAGCAAGTCACCGGCCGCGCCGCAGTCGAGCACGTAACGGGTGTAGGCCACAGTCGCCTGGTGCTCAGGCGCAGCCTGGATATCGGCCTGCGACAACCCCCACCGCGCGCACAAGCGCAGGTGCAGTTCGGTCTCGTCGAGAATCGCCGCCAGGCCCGCCTGGGCTGCGCGGATATCCGCCGGCAGGCGGCTCTTGTAAGCGGCCAGGGCCCAGGCGCGGGCGAACTGGATGAGGAACAGGTAATCCTGGATCAGGTACGTGCGGAAGGCTTCTTCCGACAGCGTGCCCTCGCCCATCTGCCGCACGAAGTCGTGATCGACATAGCTGTTCCACTGCCCGGCAGTAGCCGCCTTCAAACGCTCGAAAATATCCATGCTCACGCCTCCTCGCTGTAGACGGCGTCGAAGAAGGCAAGCTCCAGTTCAACGGTACGTGCGTAGAAATCACTGGCCAATGCGGCCTGCTGGGGGCCCACCCGGTCCAGTTCGGCCTTGAGGAAGGCCACGAAATCGCAGAACGCCGGGTTGTCGTGCAGGGTGATCCATTCGGCGTAGACGAAGTTGGCCGGCAATGGCTTGGGTGCCTTGAGGGCCCAGTCCAGGTACAGGCCTTCGGCAACATTCAGCACGGCCAGTGCGGCGGCGTAGGAACGGGTAGCTGCGGCCTCGCGCATGATGGCCTTGAACCCGGCGGTCGGTGCAGTGTCGGCGGGCTCGGTGCGCTGCGCCGGGCTGACATCGAGGGCCTCGAATGCACGCAGGAAATAGGTGTTCTCGTCGCTGGATATCATCCCGGCGAAGCGGCCGAAGCGCAGGCGGGCCTCAAAGGTGTCGGCGCTGGCGATGGCGGCACCGAGCAAGGTCAGGAAGCTGTCGAGAAAGCGGTGGTCCTGGACCAGGTAGCGGACCATGATCGGGTCGGCCACGCTGCCGGCACAGAGTTCGGTAACGAAACGGTGGCCGACGGCGGCCGACCAGGTCGGTTGGTTCTGGCGTTGCAGGGTTTCGCTAAAGCGTTCGGTCATGGTGTGGCCTCGCAGTGAGGCCGGCAAAAGGCAGGTTCAGTCCCATCCCTTCGCCGGCATTATCCGGATCAGGTTCGAAGGGTCACCGCGCTGCAGCTGCCAGCGGTTTCTCAGCCCGTTGCCGGGCTCCCCTTGGTGGGCAACAGGTATACAGCGCCAATCACCAATTGTCACCCACTCCACCACCGGAGTTGGGCCCCCACCCCGCCCAGTTTCGGGGGCCTACACCCGGTCTTTGACACCCTGTTATTTAGCGCGCCTCAGGCGCCGCAAGGAGTTGTTTAACAAAGTATTACCGAAATACCTGTTGGCACAGCCGTTGCTCAGGCCATAAAAACCCGGCAATACGCCATTGATGGCCCATAGCCATTTTGCTGCGAGCGAGGCACCAGGCAATGAAAACACCTGCCGTGATCCACCCCAACAGCCACGCCTTCACATTGTCCGCCGTGACCGCGCTGATGCTTAGCTTCGGGCTGATCTCAGCCATGGCCTCCTCGATGGATGATGTCAGCCAGCCACCGCCGACGGACCCGTCGCATTACGATGACCAGCCAGCAGACCCCGCCCCGGCGCTGCTCAACCTGTCCACCCTGCCCGAGGCCAACCAAGGATCGCTGGAGCTACAAAATGGGGTATACGGTGATCGCACCAGCAACCTCGTCGACAACGTGCTGCCGCCCGCCCTGCAGACGTCACGCAACTACCCTACCAACGGCAAGCCGAGCCCGTTGTTCGGGGCGCAGCCGTTCACCCAGCAATTGCTGCTGTTCGAGGAATTCGGACCGGAAAAACTCGACCCCAACCTGCCACCACCGACGCTGACCTTCCCGGTGCCCACGCTGGGCGCGGAACCTGCTCAAGACCCTAACGTGGTCGCCCGCAGCAGCCCCAACGGCAATGCCCTGGAAGCCTTCCTCAAGCAACCGGGGCTGTACCCGTACCCGACCCAGTACGCCAACACCCTGGACCGCAACCCGTGGAAGGCGCAGATCGAGCTGTTCCTGAACCGCAACTCGGTCGGCTCGCCAGCGGAAGGCCGGCCACCAGGAAAAGGCTGGTCGCACCAGCGTTGGAACGAGTTCTACCCCCAGGCGGCATTCAAGACCGCGCAGGCCGGTGCGCGCATCAACCAGGGGCTGCGTGACCGCAAGCAGCTGCACAACTATGCCGTCGGCGAGTTCGCACCGGGCGGGCTGTATTACCAGACCTCGGACATCCCGAACACCCTCGGCACCACCAAGGGCATCGACACCCGTTTCCACCCCAACTTCCCCCTGCAGAACCACAAGTCGCTGTGGACCTTCGACGGCACCTTCCCGCCGAAACTGCTGATGGTCCGCTATGGCCAGCCGGTGCTGATGCGCCACTACAACGCCCTGCCGATCGACCCGGCAGCCAACGCCGGCTTCGGCCTGCACACCATCTCCACCCACGAGCACAACGGTCACTCGCCGGCCGAGAGCGATGGCTTTGCCAACGCCTACTTCTTCCCCGGCCAGTACTACGACTACCGCTGGCCGATCCAGTTGGCCGGCTACGACACCATCAACACCCGTGCCGAAGACCCGCGCGCCGCCTTCCCCTGCTCGCCGGGTGAAACCCTGTTCGTCAACGACGCCAACCCAGGGCTGAAAACCTGCGAGAACGGCAGCATCAAGATTCGTGGCGACTGGCACGAAACCATGAGTACCCACTGGTTCCACGACCACATGATGGATTTCACGGCGCAGAACGTCTACAAAGGCAATGCCGTGATGATGAACTACTACAGCGCGCTGGACCGCGGTAATGAAGCGCTGCAGGACGGCGTCAACCTGCGCTTCCCGAGCGGCTCGGCCATGCCGTGGGGCAACCGCGACTATGACGTCAACCTGGTGATCGCCGACAAGGCCTGGGATCAGAACGGCCAGCTGTGGTTCAACCCGTTCAACACCGACGGCTTCCTCGGTGACCAGGTGCTGGTCAACTGGCAGTACCAGCCCAAGCTCAAGGTCCGCGCACGTAGCTACCGCTTCCGTATCCTCAACGGCTCGGTGTCGCGCTACTTCAAGTTTGCCGTGGTGCGTGAAATCGCTGGCAACAGTGGCGAGTTCAAGGGGCCGTCCGG
The DNA here is from genome assembly GCF_009391885.1 of Pseudomonas sp. MN1F. Classification (GTDB taxonomy): domain Bacteria; phylum Pseudomonadota; class Gammaproteobacteria; order Pseudomonadales; family Pseudomonadaceae; genus Aquipseudomonas. Next base: position 158,859 of record NZ_VZII01000037.1, read on the forward strand.
CTCCAACGTATCGTACGCCCGCGTGCCGTTCCACATGATCGCCAACGACGGCAACATCATGGAACATGCCGTGCCATTCGACGGCACCCTGGACCTCAACGGCGATGGCAAGACCGACGACAACAACGCCATCCTGCCACTGCAAGGCATCGCCGAGCGTTACGACATCATCATCAACTTCGCCAAGAACGGGATCAAAGTTGGCGACAAGCTGTACATCGTCAACATCATGGAGCATGAAACCGGCAAGGGCCCGAAACAGGCCATTTCGCTGGCCGACGTGCTGTCCGAGAAGTACAAGGCGGTGATCAAGCAGACCAGCAGCGGGCCTGAATGGGACAAAGGCGACCCGGTGGTCGGCAAGGTCATGCAACTGGTCGTGCAACCCTACAACGGCACCGACGTCAGCATGGACCCGAGCGCCTATGAGCCGGCCAAACCGGGCAAGGCTGAAGGCCTGAAAATGATCCCGCTGGTGATCGATCGCAACGCCGTGGCCGACCAGGCCAAGATCAAGGCCGCGCGCCACCGCGAGTTCACCTTCGGCCGCTCCGACGGCACCGACACCACCCCCTGGACCATCAAGACCGACGGTGGCTTTGGCTACAGCATGGACCCACGGCGCATCTCCGCGGCAGCGCAGCTGGCCAGCGAAGCGACCCAGTCCGGCTTCAGTGGCGACGGCACCCTGGAGGTGTGGAAGATCAAGAACGGCGGCAGCGGCTGGAGCCACCCGGTGCATGTTCACTTCGAGGAAGGCGTGATCCTCAGCCGTGATGGCAAGGCTCCACCGGAATGGGAAAAATGGGCACGCAAGGACGTCTACCGCATCGGCCCGGATGCCGACTCCTCGTCTGAGGTGGAAATGGCCATTCACTTCCGTGAATTCGCCGGGACCTACATGGAGCATTGCCACAACACCCAGCACGAAGACAATTCGATGCTGCTGCGCTGGGACATCGAGCACCCGGGCCAATTCCAGGTGATGCCAACCCCGCTGCCGGGTTGGGATGGTGTGCAATACATGGCGTCGGTGGGCCTGCCAACCTTCCGCACCGCCAGCAACACCACCACCGACACTGCCAACAAGCCACCGGTGGCCGTGAACGACAGCGCCGCGACCACGGCCGGCAAGCCGATCGTGATCAACGTGCTGGCCAATGACACCGACCCCGAAGGCAACCTGCCGCTGACCGTCAAGGGCCTCAACCAGCCTGATTCCGGCAAGGGTACGGTCAGCACCGATGGCACCACCGTGACCTACACCCCGCCGGCCACGGTCGACGCCCCGTTCACCGCCAGCTTTGCCTACACGGCGCGTGACGCCAAGGGTGCCGATTCGCTGAACCAGGCCACGGTCAGTGTCGCGGTGAGCCCTGCGGTGGTAGCGGACCAGATCCAGGTCAGCAGCGCCGTGGTGCAGGTACGCAGCAACAGTCGCTACACCTGGGACATCTCCGGCACCACCTCGGTGGCCACCGGCAACAGCATCAGTGTGACCGCAGCCACCACCAGCGGCCCGCTGAACCTGGGCACGGCCACGCTGACGGCGGCAGGTACCGGGGCACGCTGGCGGTTGTCGGTGACCACCACCGGCAGCGGCCCGGCGACACCGGCGACGATTACCGTGAAGTCGGCACTGGGCCAGAGCGTGACGGCGCCAATCAGCATCAAGTGACTGTTCCATTGAAAAGGGGCCGCTTTGCGGCCCCAACTGCATCAACCCTGGAGGAATGACATCATGGCCCTGTCATGGCGTGTTCTGCTTGCCCTCACCCTGTTTGCTGCCGGTACTCACTACTGGCCGATCAAGCCAGCGCAATCGGCGCAGTCGGCACCCTCGGCCGAGGCCGCCACACCGTGGGGCGCCAGCTACTTCCCCAATACCCCGCTGGTCACCCAGGACGGCAAGAAGGTGCGGTTCTTCGACGACCTGATCAAGGACAAGGTGGTGGCGATCAACTTCATCTTTACCGGCTGTTCCGACTCCTGCCCGGTGGAAACCGCCCGCCTGCGCCAGGTGCAGAAGATCCTCGGGGACCGGGTGGGCAAGGACATCTTCCTCTACTCCATCAGCATCGACCCCTACAACGACACCCCCGCCACCCTCAAGCGCTATGCCGAAAAGTTCGGCATCGGCCCCGGCTGGACCCTGCTTACCGGCGAACCTGAAGACATCGAACAGCTGCGCCGGCGCCTGGGCCTGTACATCGAAGGCCTGGAAAACGGGCGCTCCAAGGACCACAACCTGAGCCTGATCATCGGCAACCAGGCCACTGGCCGCTGGATGAAGGCCTCACCGTTCGAAAGCCCTTACATCCTTGCCGACCGCCTGGGCAACAGCCTGCACAACTGGAAACAGGCCAGTGCCATGAGCAACGACTACGCCAGCGCACCGCAGATCCGCCCGCCCAGCAGCGGCGAACAGATCTTCCGCACCCGCTGCTCCTCGTGCCATGCCGTGGGTAACACCGAACCCGGCCAACCCGGCATCGGCCCCGACCTGCTCGGCGTAACCCAGCAACGCGACCCAAACTGGCTGATACGCTGGCTGAAAGAGCCGGACCAGATGCTGGCCGAAAAGGAACCGCTGGCCACCCTGCTCTACGAACAGTACAACCGCCTGGCCATGCCTAACATGCGCCTGGGCGATACCGAGATCACCGCGCTGATCACTTACCTGCAGGAAGAGACCACGCGCATACAGACGCCGCTGGCGGATCGGGGAAAACCTTAAGCCGACCCTGCAGGACTATGCGGTACCTGTAGGAGCGGCTTCAGCCGCGAGAGGCCCGGACAGGCAAACCAATAAGCGTTATGGTGTCGCTAATATGAAGCTGGCACCACCACCATGACCGACATCGAGCGCTACGTTCGCGCCGCCACCCGCGACAACACCCGGCGCAGCTACCAGGCCGCCATCGAACACTTCGAGGCCCATTGGGGCGGTTTCCTGCCGGCCACCGCCGACAGCATCGCCCGCTACCTGGCCGACCACGCCGAACAGCACGCGGTCAGCACCTTGCGCCAACGCCTGGCAGCACTCAGCCAGTGGCATATCAGCCAAGGCTTCCCCGACCCGACCAAGGCGCCGCTGGTGCGCCAGGTGCTGCGCGGCATCCGCACCCTGCACCCGACGCCGCCCAGGCAAGCCGCCCCGCTGTTGCTGCAACACCTGCAGGCAGCCGTCGAACGTTTCGAAGCAGAAGCCACCCAGGCCCGCGCATGCCACGACCTGCCGGCCTTGCGTCGCGCGCGACGTGACACTGCCTTGCTGTTGCTGGGCTTCTGGCGCGGCTTTCGCGGTGATGAACTGGCACGGTTGCGCGTGGAACACATCCAGGCCGAAGCCGGCGTCGGCATTACCCTGTTCCTGCCACGCAGCAAGGGCGACCGCGAAGCACTGGGCGTGCAACACCGCACCCCGGCCCTGAAAACGCTGTGCCCGGTCAATGCCTATCTGCAATGGATCGAGGTGGCGGGCATCGCCCACGGCCCGGTATTCCGCAAGCTCGACCGCTGGGGCAACCTCAGCGACCCCCCCCTCAACAGCAACAGCCTGGTCGGCCTGCTGCGGCGCATGCTGGCACGGGCCGGGGTACCCGCCGCGCTGTACACTGGCCATTCCCTGCGGCGCGGCTTCGCCACCTGGGCAACGGCCAATGGTTGGGAGCTGAAGGCCCTGATGAGCTACGTCGGCTGGAAGGACGCCAAGTCGGCATTGCGCTATATCGATGCGGCGCAACGCTTTGGCGAGCTGGCCGTGCTACCGGCCAGCCAGGGGCAGGCGCTGATTCCTTGAAGGCGTACCGCGCGATGCCACCTATCAGCGCTGCTGCCTGGCGCATTGCCAGACACGAGCGATATCGCCGGCACGGTCGTGCAGAAGCTGCGCGGCATTCGCGCAGGCCTGCTCCAGGGTCATCGGCCCGCTGGCCAGGGCAAAGGCCGCGTCGATGCCATGGGCATACAGCTGTTGGTAGCCTTCGCCCAAGGTGCCCGCCAGCACCACCACCGGCACCCCGTGGCGCTTGGCCACCCGGGCCACTCCCATGGGGGTCTTGCCGCGCAGGGTCTGGGCGTCGAAGCGCCCTTCACCGGTAATCACCAGGTCGGCGCCTTGCACCAGCGTGTCCAGCCCGGCCAACTCCGCGACCACTTCCACCCCAGGGCGGAAGCGCGCACCCATGAAGGCCTTGGCGGCAAAGCCCATGCCCCCGGCCGCACCGCACCCCGGGAAGTCGCGCACGTCCTCACCCAGCAGCTGGGCACAGTGGTCGGCAAAATGGCCAAGGGCCTGGTCCAGTGCCTGCACCTGCTCGGGGTTGGCGCCCTTCTGCGGGCCAAAGATCGCCGAAGCGCCATTGGCACCGCACAGCGGGTTGTCGACATCGGCCGCCACTTCAACCTGCACCTCGGCCAGGCGGGGGTCCAGGTCACTGGCGTCGATACGGGCCAGCCGCGCCAGGGCCAGGCCACCCTCCTCCAGCGCTTGCCCGTTGGCATCCAGCAGGCGCAGGCCCAGGGCGCGCAGCATGCCGCTGCCGCCATCATTGGTGGCACTGCCGCCAATGGCCAGGACGATGCGTTGTGCCCCGGCCGCCAGGGCGGCGGCGATCAGCTCACCGGTGCCCCAGGTGCTGCTGCGGCAGGCATCACGCTGGCCGCTGGGTACCAGCTGGATACCGCTGGCCTGGGCCATCTCGATCACGGCGGTGCGGCTGTCTGCCAGCCAGCCCCAGCCGGCTTCCACGCTTTGCCCCAGCGGCCCGCGCACGGTCAACCGGCGCAGTTCGCCATGGCTGGCCGCGACAATCGCCTCCATGGTGCCTTCGCCACCATCGGCCATCGGGCATTCGACCAGTTCGGCAGCGGGCAGCGCCTCACCCAGGCCAAGGGCGATGGCACGGGCGACACCGGCAGCGTCGAGGCTGTCCTTGAACGAGTCGGGGGCGATGACGATTTTCATGGGGATTCTCCTGTCCTGATGACGGGCATGCTGACAGTTGTCTGGCGCGCCGGCCTCGGTCGGATGCACAAAAGGCCAGCGGCGTTGTTTGGGCAAATGCCTTTGGCGGCGTTCAATCAGCCGGCAGCAGTTGCAGCCCCAGGTACAGGCTCAGCATGCCTTCCAGGCGCAACGGGTCTACCTCGCCCAGTTCAGCGATGCGCTCCAGGCGGTAGCGCAGGCTGTTGCGGTGGATCCCCAGGGCATCGGCACAGGCTTGGCTCTGGCCATCGTGCGCGCACCAGGCGCGCAGCGTGATCAGCAACTGGCCGCTGGCATCGCGGGCGCGAATGCGCTGCAGCGGCTCCAACAGTTCATCCAGCGCGTCTTCGTTGCGGTGGCGCCAGAGCAAGGCTGGCAGGCGGTAGCGGCTGAGGCTTAGCAGCTGTTGTTTCGGCAGCACCTCGCGGCCATAGGCCAGCAAGTCACGCACCCGTCGGTAACCCCGGCGCAATTGCTCCAGGCTCTGCGCCGCGCTGCCCAACGCCAGGCGTTCGACCTCCCAGCCATGGCGCTGCAGGCGTTCGATCAGGCGTGCTTCATCCAGCACCAGCCCCGCCGGGCGGCACCACAGCAGCGACTCGCGCGAAGGGCTCACGCACCAGCTTTCCGGGTAGCGGCTCATCAACCAGGCCGACAACGTTTCAGCAGGTGGCCCGGATTGCAGCTCGAACAGGCACGGCACCCGTGGCAACTGGGGTTTCAGGCCCAGCTGCTGCGCCTCATCCAGCAGCCGTGGCGAATCACCACTGCCACCGAGCAGCAACGCCAGCAGGTCATCGCAACGCTGTCGCCGCCACTGCTGCTCGACCTGCAGATGGCGTTGCGCCAGCAGCATTTCGGCGGTCATGCGCACCAGTTCGCCGTAGGTGCGCAGTTGCTGCGGCTCGCCGGTCAGGCCGAGCACGCCGATCAGGCGCCCGTCGAGCATCAACGGCAGGTTGACGCCGGGCTGCACGCCCTTCAGGCACTTGGCCGCGTCGACGTCCAGCTCGACCACCCGGCCATTGGCCAACACCAGCTGCGCACCCTCGTGGCGGGTGTTGATGCGCTCGGGCTCGCCACTGCCGAGGATCAGCCCCTGGCTGTCCATGACGTTGACATTGCACGGCAGAATGGCCATCGCCCGATCGACGATATCCTGCGCCAGGTCATGGTCCAGTTCGAACATTCAGCGGTCCTTAATCGTGTCAGCTTTTGTACGGCGGCACAGCACCATGCACGATACGCTGTGCAAAAGCACAAAGACAGGCGCGTCGCACTCCCCGAGACTCGTCAGGGCGAGCGCCGGCACAGGCGTCGCGGCGACAACCATAACAACAGAGACCACGATCATGGCACACAGCCCTGCCCCTGACCAAGGCACCGATATCACCCGCAACGCGCTGTACCGGCGCATCACCCTGCGGCTGATCCCGTTCATTTTCATCTGCTACCTGTTCAACTACCTGGACCGCGTCAACGTCGGCTTCGCCAAGCTGCAGATGCTCGATGCATTGAAATTCAGCGAAACCGTGTACGGCCTTGGCGCCGGCATCTTCTTCATCGGCTACGTGCTCTGCGGCCTGCCGAGCAACCTGGCGCTCAACCGCTTCGGCCCCCGGCGCTGGATTGCGGCGATGATGATCGCCTGGGGCAGCCTTTCGACCTGCCTGCTGTTCGTCACCACCCCGACCGAGTTCTACACCCTGCGTCTGCTGACCGGCGCGGCCGAGGCAGGCTTCTTCCCCGGCGTGGTGCTGTACCTTTCGCGCTGGTTCCCGGCTGACCGCCGTGGCCGCATCATGGCCTTGTTCATGTCGGCGATCCCGGTGTCGGGCCTGCTCGGCGGGCCATTTTCGGGCTGGATCCTCGAACACTTCGCCGCCGGCCAGCATGGCCTGGCCGGCTGGCAGTGGATGTTCCTGATCCAGGGCGTACCCACCGTGGTCCTCGGCGTGCTGGCGATCAAGCTGCTCAGCGATGGCTACCAGAAAGCCGCCTGGCTGAGCCCGGCCGAACGCCAGCTGATCGCCGCAGACCTCGCGGCCGACGCCGCCAGCAAGCCCGACACTACCGGCGACAGCGTGGTGGCGGTGCTGACCAACCCGCTGATCTGGACCTTCGGTTTCGTCTACTTCTGCATCCAGAGCGGCGTGTACGCGATCAACTTCTGGCTGCCGTCGATCATCAAGAACATGGGCTTCGACAACCCGCTGCTGATCGGCTGGCTGAGCGCCATTCCGTACCTGCTGGCCGGGGTATTCATGATTCTGTGCGGCCGCTCGGCGGACCTGCGCAACGAACGCCGCTGGCATCTTGTGGTGCCGATGCTGATGGGCGCCGTCGGCCTGCTGATTGCGGTCAACTTCGCTGCCAACCCGACCATCGCCATCCTCGGCCTGTCGATCGCCACCATGGGCGCCCTCACCGGCCTGCCGATGTTCTGGCCGATGCCGACCGCGCTGCTCAGCGCCAGTGCCGCAGTGGCGGGCCTGGCGATCATCAACTCGGTGGGCCAGATGGCCGGCTTCCTCAGCCCGTACCTGGTCGGCTTCATCAAGGACCAGACCGGTTCGACCGATGCTGCGCTGTATTCGCTGGCGGCGCTGATCGTGCTGGGTAGCCTGGTGGCCCTGCGGGTTACCCGGGCTGGTGCATTGACTGCTGCCCGGACCCATTGAGTTTGCTGGTGAGTTCGACGGGAGGTTTGCACCGCCGATGAGATCGAGCGCCGCCGCGGCGCTCGATCTCCCAGGCGCTGCAAATCCCAAGGCGAACAACGGCGCCGATCGTCAGATCGACGCATCCCCCTCCCACCCCAGGCGTCAAATGGTTCCAAAGGCCCCTTTGGAGAAGCCCCATGACCCAGCACGCCGTGGCTCGCCTCGAACAGCTCGATCCCAAGCGCCCCTTGCGCGTTCAGGCCGGCAACGAAGAAATGATCCTGGTCCGCCAGGGCGACCAGGTCCACGCCTACCAGGGCAACTGCCCGCACGAAGGCGCACCCTTGGAAGAAGGCGTGATCTGCGGTGGCCTGCTGGTCTGCCCCTGGCACAAGGCTGCGTTTGCCGTTGATGAAGGTGCGGTGTGTGAACCTCCGGCGCTGACCGACCTGCGCCGCTACCGGGCGTGGGTCAAGGACGGTGAAGTGTGGGTCGATGACCAGCCATTGCCGAAAAGCGAGCCACCGCGACACAGCGATGCCCGTACCTTCGTGGTGATCGGTGCCGGTGCTGCCGGCTCGGCGGCGGTCGCCACGCTGCTCGACCACGGCTTTGGCGGGCACTTGGTCTGGCTCGACCAGGAGCGCCAACCCGCCTACGACCGCACCGCCTTGAGCAAATTCGTCATTGCCGGGGAGATGGCGCCCGACGAGGTGTCAACCTTGATCGAGCCCGACCAGCTGCGCAAAGGCCACCTCGATCGGCGCGTTGGCAAGGTGCGGGCGCTGGATGTAAAAAAACGCCAGATCACCCTCGCCGACGGCCAGCACATCGAATACGACGCCGCCCTGCTGGCCACTGGCGGCAAACCACTGCGCCCGCAACTGCCAGGGGTCGACCTGCCCGGTATCATGACCCTGCGCTCGCGCGAGGATGCCGCACGCCTGCTCGATGCCGCCGAACCTGGGCAGCCGGTGGTGATCGTCGGTGACGGGTTCATTGGCCTGGAAGCCGCCTCGGCACTGCGCAAGTACGGCGCGCAGGTGCATGTGGTCACGCGTCACCAAGTCCCGTTGGCCAAGCAGCTCGGTGAGCGTATCGGCCGTTGTATTCGCGAACTGCATGAACGCAAGGCCGTGGTCTTTCATGGCCCGACCGAGGTTGAACGCTTCCTGGGCGAAGACAAGGTCGAAGCCGTGCAGCTGGCCAATGGCGAAGAGCTGGTCGCGCCCCTGGTGCTGCTAGGCACCGGTGTCAAACCGGCCACGGCCTTCGTGCAGGGCGTGCCGTTGGCCAAGGATCAGTCGCTGGTGGTCGATGCCGAGCTGCACGCCGCTGAGGGGCTATGGGCTGCCGGCGACATCGCCACCTTCGCGCATGGGGGCCGGCCAGTGCGCATCGAGCACTGGCGGCTGGCCCAGCAGCATGGGGTGATCGCCGCTGCCAACATGTTGGGCGAACAGCGCCGATACAACGACGTGCCGTTCTTCTGGACCTACCAGCACGGTCGCACCTACGAGGTGCTGGGGCACGCCCGGGACTGGGATCGCATCGTGTTTGTGGGGGAGCCGGAGAAAGGTGACTTCATTGCCTTGCAGTGTGTCGGGGATCAGGTCGAGGCCGTGGTAGCCAAGGGCTATTCGGATGCCATGGCGACGTTGTCGCAACGGATGAAGCGGCCTTTGAGCCTTGATCAAGCCCTTGAGCTGATTGGCTGATTTCACCGCCCCTGCGGCCTTTCAAAGCCCGTCGGTTCTGTGTAAAACAAGCGGATCATTCCCCGCAAAGGATACTCGGCATGATCTACCGTCCCCTGGGCCAATCTGGCCTGCAAGTCTCCGCCCTGACCCTGGGCAGCATGATGTTCGGCGAGCAGACCAGCACCGAGGATGCGCTACGGATCATCGACAAAGCCTGGGACCAGGGCATCAACTTCATCGACACCGCCGACGTGTACAACGCCGGCCGCTCCGAAGAAATCGTCGGGGAAGCGGTGGCGCGCCACCGCCAGGACTGGATCGTCGCCTCCAAGGTCGGCATGGGACCGACCGATGGCCTGCCCAACCGCAGCGGGCTGTCGCGCAAGCACATCTTCAATGGCATCGAAGCCACGCTGACGCGCATGCACCTGGATTACCTGGACATCTACTACCTGCACCGCGAAGACCACAAGGTGCCGCTGGAGGAGACCGTGCGTGCCATCGGCGACCTGCTGCAGCAGGGCAAGATCCGTTACTGGGGGGTGTCCAATTACCGTGGCTGGCGCATCGCCGAGCTGTGCAACCTCGCCGAGCGCCTGGGCGTGGCCAAGCCGGTGGTGAGCCAGCCGTTGTACAACATCGTCAACCGCCAGGCCGAGCCTGAGCAGATGACCGCCGCCGCGTATCACGGCCTGGGCGTGGTGCCGTTCAGCCCGCTGGCCCGTGGTGTGCTCAGCGGCAAGTATGCGCCTGGGGCCGAGCCCGAAGCGGGCAGCCGCGCTGCACGCCAGGACAAGCGCATCATGGAGGTGGAATGGCGCCAGGAGTCGCTGGCCATTGCCCGGCAGTTGCAGGACTACGCTCAGGCCAAGGGCGTCGGGCTGGTCGAGTTCGCGATTGCCTGGGTGCTCAACAGCCAATTGGTCAGCTCGGCCATCGTTGGGCCGCGCACCGAGGCGCAGTGGGATACCTATGGCGGGGCGCTGGAAGTGAAGATCACAGCCGAAGACGAGGCATTCATCGATTCGCTGGTAACGCCGGGGCATGCGTCGACGCCGGGGTTCAACGATGTGGCGCACTTTGTCAGTGGGCGGTTGGCGCGTCGCTGATCATTCTCCTGCCCCGGCCTGATTTATCCGCAAGAGGCCATTACAGGAAAACCTGATACTGAAAAGGGAGCTGAATGGCTCCCATTTTTCAATCGTTGATCTGACTAATGCAAAGGGGGTTCAACTTCAATCCGCACATTGAAAGCGTAAAGGCGGCCTTGCTCATCAATTCCCACCTCGTAGGAGACCGTCTGGCCTTCACGGAATTGTTTGCCGGGCTCCTGCAGAAAATACATGCCTTGTTCTGCAGCCTCAATCTCAGGATCAGCAGATACGGATAGCGGGTTTGTCTTGCGAACGCGACTGGACATGATCAACACCTCCGTGCGGATAAGCCTTGCGCTCATTCAGGCAATGAGCGAACAAGCGCAAGGCAAAGGCCTGCTATACAGGACGCACGCGGGCTGCCTGCATGCCTTTCTGGCCCTTTTCAGCCACAAAACTGACCTTTTGGCCTTCTTTCAAACTCTTGAACCCGTCCGCCTCAATGGATTTGAAATGGACGAAAAGATCATCACCGCCACCATCAGGCGTGATGAATCCAAAGCCTTTTTCATCGTTGAACCATTTCACCGTGCCCGTTTGTTCTCCAGCCATGTTCTTCACCTTAATCTCTGAATTTTGTTTTTACTGGGCAACCGTCGTGACAGTGATGTCCAGCGCAGCCTTATCTTCGAACGATCACGCAAGAATAGCTACTAGCATTTTTATCAGGTGTGTTCGTCTTTAATATGAGAAAACGTACTAGGCATTATCCGAGTTCCGCCAAAGCCCGCGCCGCATAGGCATGCGAGCGCAAACGCGCCAACGGGTCATGGATCCGGCAATCGATCATCAGCTCATCCGCAGCGGTCTGCTCGATCAGCGAACGCAGCCCTTCACGCACCCGCTCAGGCCCACCGGCAATGCTGCAGGCCATCACCTGTTCCAGTACCGCCCGCTCGTGACCCGGCAAGCTCTGCACATACCCTTCCTGCGGTTTGGGCAGCAAGCCGAAGCGCCCGACGTGCAAGTCGAGCATCCACTTGCGATGCGAACTGGCCTGGTAATCCGCCTCGGCATCGCTGTCGGCGGCGAACAGGTTTACGCCCACCATCACATACGGTTTGGCCAGTTGCGCGGACGGCTGGAAGTTCGCCCGGTAATGGGCGATCGCCTGCAGCAGGTAACGCGGCGCGAAGTGCGAGGCGAAGGCATAGGGCAGACCAAGCTTCGCCGCCAGGTCTGCACCGAACAGGCTGGAGCCGAGGATCCATATTGGTACCTCGTGCGCGCCCGGTACGCCACGGACCTGGCGTTTGCCGTTGTCGGCCAGATAGTCGCGCAGCTCGGCGATGTCCTGGTTGAAGTCGCGCTCCGGCGCGGCGCCACGCAGGGCCCGCACGGTCGGTCCGGAGGTACCGGGTGCACGGCCCAGACCGAGGTCGATACGGCCCGGATGCAGGGTGTCGAGGGTGCCGAACTGCTCAGCGACCACCAGCGGCGCATGGTTGGGCAGCATGATGCCGCCGGCACCCACGCGGATGTGCTTCGTGGCATTGGCGATCTCGTTGATCACCAGCGAGGTGGCAGCCGAACCAATGCCAGGCATGTCGTGGTGCTCGGCGATCCAGTAGCGGCTGTAGCCATGCTGCTCGACATGGCGAGCCAGTTGGCGGGATTCTTCGATCGCGTCGGCGAAGGTCTTGCCCTCGCCGATCATGACCAGATCCAGTACAGACAAGGCAGTCATGGGGTCTCCAGATGGATTATCAGTGACGCCAGTGTCTGCGCTCTGGCGCCAGGGATAAACACGGCTTCAGGCCCCACATAGGGGCCTGGCAATCCCCAATCAGTCCTCCCAGGGCACACCTTGCTCCCAAGTCGCTACCAACAGGTCGATGAACCCGCGTACCCGTGGCGACAGGTGGCGCTTGCTCGGGTAAACCACACGGATCGGGTCGGCGGGTGGGCGATAGTCGTGCAGCACTTCCACCAACGTACCGGCCCGCAAGTCGCCGCCAGTAATGTAAGACGGCAGATGAATCAGGCCGAAACCGGCCCGGGCACCATCGAGCATCGCCTCGGAGCTGTCGATGTTCAGCCGCCCGGGCTCCTCGCACAGGTGAAGCCCCTCGGCGGTATGGAAGCGCCAGGGCATCGACTTTTCGCCAGTGAGGAAGGCGATCTTGTCGTGCCCATACAAGTCCGCCGGAACCTGCGGCACACCGTGCTGGCGCAGGTATTCGGGCGAGGCGCAGGTCACGAACTGCTGCCAGCCAACAGTGCGGGTCAACAGTTGCGAGTCTTCCTTCGGCACGCCGATGCGCACGGCAACGTCCACGCCCTCTTCCACCAGGTCGACAAGACGGTCGGTGAAACGGATATCAGCCCGCAGCTCCGGCCACTGCTTGAGGTAGGCATCGAGAATCGGCAGCACATGGCGCTGGCCGAGCGACAGCGGCGCAGTCAGGCGCAGGGTGCCGGTGGGCTTGCCACGGCGCTGGGCCATGGTGCTTTCCACCTCGTCCAGGTCATCGAGAATCTGCCGCCAGCGCTCGTAAGCTACCAGGCCCTCGTCGGTCAGGCTCAGCTTGCGCGTGGTACGGTTGAGCAGGCGCACGGCCATGCGCGCCTCCAGGCGGGCGATGCTCTTGCCCACTGCCGAGCGGGTCAGGCCCAGGCTGGCAGCTGCGGCGGTGAAGCTGCCAGCCTTCACGGCACTGACGAAGGCGGCGATGTCGCCGAAGCGGTTGGGTTCCATGGCTGATTCCTGGGCATGCAGAAGGCCGGCTTAAATGGTTGCAAATCGCAGTATTGCAAGGGCAAGTGCTCAGCGCTCGCTCCAGGCGGCCAACGGCAACGGCGGTCGCTGGTCGAGAATCCGCCGCCAGATCAGCGCCAGGTCACCGTTATTGAACATCGCGCCGACCCCTGAGCCGGCCCAGCGGCTTGGCGTATCAGCGACCCACTGCCCGTGGCCATCGCGGTGGGCCATGTTGAAGCGAAAGGTGTAATTGCCGGGGATGCCCATGCGCAGGTCGGTGACCACCAGTTGGTCGTCGATGACGTCATAGCGCAGCCAGTCACCGGTAAACCAGCGCAGCCGCTCAAGCAAAGGCGCATCGTACAGCTCATCGCGCGCCGCCAGGTTCAGTGGCAGGCGCTGCATCTCCGGTGGTTCACGGTCAAACGTGCTGCTGATGCCCTCGTAGTAGAAACCCTCCGGGGTCTTGGCCAGCACCCGCCAGACCAGGCTGTTGAATGCGATGGGCACGGCGCGCACTTCGCTTGCCTGGATACCTTGCTGCCCGAGCGCCAGTTGAAAGCGCTGCTCGGCGGCAATGCGCCCGGCCAGGCCGAACCCCAGGTAGGCGGTGCTCAATACCAGTGCCAGGCTCAACAGCTGCACGGCCCTGCCCTGCAGCCCCTTGAAGGCGGCGTAAAGCACAGCCGCCAACAGCGGCACGGTATAGACCGGATCGATGATGAACACCGCCGCCCAGCTCAACGGGGTGACTTGCAGCGGCCAGAACAGCTGGGTGCCGTAGACCGTGAACGCGTCGAGGATCGGGTGGGTTACCAGCACCAGCCAGAACGCCAAAAACAGCCGGGGCAGCGTGTAGCCTTTGTCGGGCCATCTTGTTCGGGTGAGCCGGTTGACCAGCCAGGCCAGCAGCAGGGCCAGGCCGGTGAGGACGAAGATCGAATGGGAGAAGCCGCGGTGGTAGGTCATCTGCGACACCGGGTCGGCGTAGCGGATGACCACGTCGAGGTCCGGCACGGTGCCCAGGGCAGCGCCATAGATAAGCGAGCGGCGGCCCTGGATACGGCCGAGTACCGTGCCTTGCAGCGCAGCACCGAGCACGGCTTGGGTGATGGAGTCCAAAGTCAGGTTTCCTCAGTGGCCATTGAGGAAACCTAACCCCCGTTACCCGGGTGGCGCAATCGCTGCTGTGTGACAACAAATGGCCGGTGACGCCTCAAAACAGCTGCCAGGTGTACACCAGCGTCAACCGGTTCTCGTCGATATCACTGCGGTAGTTGGAGCGCGCCATGGCGTTGCGAACCCTGATGCCCAGCCCTTTTAGCACCCCACTCTGCACGGCATAGCCTATATCCAGATCGCGTTCGCGATCCTTGCCTTCGTACCCTTTGCCCGTGTCGACGTTGTTCCCGGTGATATAGCGCACCGTCGCTGTCAGGCCTGGAACACCCATGGCCGCGAAGTTGTAGTCGTAACGCAGCTGGTACGAACGCTCGTCGGTATAGGCAAACTCATAGGTCGGCACTTCGTTGCCCAACGGCGAAATGTTGGCGAACACCCGTGGGAACGGGCTGTCACCATAGATGCCCTGGTAGCCGGCATGGAAACTGTGGCCACCCAGCCGGGCAGTGAACATCGAGAAAAACGCCTGGTTGTCGATCTTGCCCAGCAACGCATCGCCATCCTCCTGGGCGGTGAAATAGCCAAGATTGGCACTCAGCACCCAGTCCCCCACCGGCTTGCTGTGCTTCAGGCCCAGGAAACCCTGGTGGTAGATATCTTCAAGCTGCCCGTACCACAGGCTGACGCTGCTCTGGTTGGCGTTGAACGCATAGTCACCGCCCACATAGTTGAAGGCATCGCTTTCGGCCTGGCGCTGGGGCACATGGCCGAGCATGGCGTTCATCTTGCCATCGCCGCCCTCGTTGCGCAGGTGGCTGCTGGTCAGGTGCCCGGCCTGTAAGGTCAGCCCGTCGATTTCCGCCGAGCTGATGCTGGTGCCCTGGTAGGTCGGCGGCAGCAGGCGGATATCACTGAAGGTCAGCACCGGCAGGTTGGGCTGCAACTCGCCCACGCGCAGCTCGGTCTTCGACAGCCGGGCCTTGAATGCGGGGCCCAGGCGGCTGTACTCGTCAGCCGCGCGGCCATCACCGTGCACCGGCAGCAGACCGGTGTTGACCCGGTCCGGGCTGCTGTCGAGCTTGATGCCAAGCAGGCCCAGGGCATCGACGCCGAAGCCGACCGGGCCTGGCGTGTAGCCGGACTTGAAATCGAGGATGAAGCCCTGGGCCCACTCCTCGGCCTTGGACTGCTGGTTGGCCCCGACGATGTCGGAAAAATCACGGCTGAAGTAGTAGTTGCGGGCGCTGAGGCTGGCTTTGGCATCCTCGAAGAAGCCGCCTTCGGCGGCGAACAAGGAGGGGCTGAGCAAGGTCAGCCCAATGGCGACGCAAGGGGTGTGGTTCATTCCGAAGCTCTCTTGATCTTGTTGTTATGGATAAAGCGCGGGGAACACGGGGTTTCAGGAATTGCGGCGCAGCACCTCGCGGCGTTGCGGGCGGCGCAGGCGCAGCAGTGCATGGGCCAGCAGGCCGAACAGCAGGCCCCAGAACGCTGCCGACAGGCCCAGGAAGGACACCCCCGAGGCGGTGACCAGGAAGGTGAACAACCCGGCATCACGCTCGCTGGGTTCGGCCAGGCTGCGTGCCAGGGCCTCGCTGATGGCGCCGTACAGGGCAAGCCCGGCCAGGGCGGCGATCAGCGCGGCGGGAAACGCAGCAAACAGCGACATCAAGGTGGCCCCGGCAACCCCCAGCAGCAGGTACAACGTGCTGCCGGCGACGGCCGCGACATAGCGCCGGCGCGGGTTCTCATGGGCTTCATGGCCGGTGCACAGGCTGGCAGTAACGGCCGCGAGGTTCAGGCCATGGCAACCGAACGGTGCGAGCAGCGCACCGGCCAGCGCGCTGGCGCTGATCAGCGGGCTGGCCGGCGTGCCGTAGCCTGCGTTGCGCAGCACTGCCATGCCCGGCATGAACTGCCCGGTCAGTGCCACCAGCACCATGGGCAGTGCCAGGCTGAAGGTTGCCGCCAGGCTGAACTGCGGGGTAATCCACTGTGGCGAGGCCAGCTCCAGCACCAGTGCCTCGCTGCGCAAGGCACCACTGGCCAGGGTTACCAACGCACCGACGCACAGCACGGCAGCGACGGCATAGCGCGGTTGCAGCCTGCGCATCAGCAGGTAGGTAGTGAACATCGCCAGCACCAGCAGCGGCTGCACCGGCAGGGCCCGGAAAACCTCGGTGCCGAAGCTGAACAGGATGCCGGCCTGCATACCCGCGGCGATGGCGCCCGGCAGGTGCGCGATGATGCGGTCGAAGGCCCCGCTGATGCCGATCAGCAGCAGGAGCAGGTTGGCGACCAGGTACGCACCTACGGCCTGCTCCAGGCCGAGCTGGGGCAAGGCGGTGACCAGCAGTGCCGATCCTGGGATCGACCAGGCAATCACCACCGGCACCCGGTAATGCAGGCTGAGCACCGCCCCCAGCACGGCGCTGCCCATGGACACGGCCCAGACCCAGGACGACAGCATGGCGTGGGACAGGCCGGCGGCTTCGGCGGCATGGAAGATGATCACCAGTGGGCCGGCGTAGGAAATCAGGGTCGCGATGCAGCCGGCGACCAGGGCTGACAGGGAGCAGTCCTTGATCAGGGTTTTCATGAGACTTCTCGCAAGGCATCGGCCGGCCTTGGTGGCTGGCTCTTGTTCTGTGTCGGCTTCTTCGCGGGCACGCCTGCGAAGAAGCCAAGGCGATGTATCAGCCCTCCTGCAAGGCCCGTGGCCGACCACTGCGCTGTTCATCCGCATTGGCCTGGGCCTTCTGCAGCTGGAAGTCGAACTTCAACTCGGCATGGCGCCCCTCTGCCCCTTCATGGAACACCACCTCGCCCACCAGCCCGTCACGGGTGGCGTAGGCAAAGTCGTCCCATAGGTACTTATCCCCGGCCAGGTTGATCTGCGTGGTCAGGTGGCGATGCCCCGGCGCCGAAATGAAGAAGTGCACGTGTGCCGGGCGCTGGCCATGGCGACCGAGCAGGTCCAGGCATTCCTGGGTCGGGCCCTGCGGGTCGCAGCCATAACCGGACGGCACGATGGAGCGCGCGCGATAACGGCCTTCGGCATCGGTGATGATGCGTCGGCGCAGGTTGTATTCGGACTGGCTCTGATCGAAGAACGAGTAGGTGCCACGGGTATTGGCATGCCACAAGTCGACAATGGCGCCGGCCAGCGGCTGGCCCTGAGGGTCGAACACCTGGCCCTCGAGGAACATCACGGTAGCCACGCCCTCCTCGCTGCCGTCGTCCATGCGCACTTCACCTTCAGCGAGCGGCGCACCGGCCACATACAGCGGGCCTTCGATGGTGCGCGGGGTGCCGCCGGTCAAACCGACTTCGGCGTCCTTGGCATCCTGCAGCAGGTCGAGGAAGTGCTCGATGCCCAGGCCTGCCACCAGCAACCCGGCCTCACCGCGCCCGCCGAGGCGGTTGAGATAGTCGACGGCGTGCCAGAACTCGTCCTCGGTGATGTCCAGGTCTTCGATCAGCCGCGCGGTGTCCTGCAGCACACGCTGGATGATGCGCTTGAGGCGCGGGCTGCCTTGGTCGTTGCCAAAGCCGGCGGCTTCTTCGAAGAACTTCTGGATATCGGCAGTGTGGGAAATCTTCACGGTCATGATGGTTACCTCATGGTGTTCTTGGGCAAAGGGTTGAATCAGCGGTCGTCGCTGTGGATCGACGACGGGTGGCGGCACAGGCCGTCGACCTCGATGTCCATGTACGGGAACAGCGGCAGCTGCATCAGCGTGTCGTGCAATGCCTCGACGCTGGGCACGTCGAACACGCTGTAGTTGGCGTAGTGCCCGGCGATGCGCCACAGGTGGCGCCAGGTGCCCTCGCGCTGCAGGCGCTGGGCCAGTTCCTTCTCGTCGGCCTTCAGTTGCGCGGCTTTGGCCGGGGCCATGTCGACCGGCAATTTCACGGTCATCTTCACGTGGAACAGCATGTTCAGTTCTCCTGTTGGTTCAGCGGCGGGCAAAGCGCGCCAGGCGTTGTTCGTCGAGGGTCAGGCCCAGGCCCGGGGTGCGCGGCACGTGCAGCTGGAAGTCGTGGTACTGCGGCGGCTCGTTGACGATCTCTTCGGTCAGCAGCAGCGGCCCGAACAGTTCGGTGCCCCAGGTCAGCTGGCGCAGCGTGAGGAAGGCATGGGCCGAGGCCAGGGTGCCGATCGAGCCTTCGAGCATGGTCCCGCCATACAGCGCGATACCGGCCGCTTCGGCGATCTGCGCGGTGCGCAGCACGGCCCGCGGGCCGCCGTTCTTGGCGATCTTCAGGGCGAAGATGCTGGCTGCGCCGTCGGCGGCCAGGCTGAAGGCGTCCTCGACGCTCTCGATGGATTCGTCGGCCATGATCGGTGCCGGGCTGCGCTGGTTCAGGCGCACCTGGCCGGTGCGGTTGATGCGCGAGATCGGCTGTTCGATCAGGTCGATGCCGTTGTCGCCGAGCACCTGGCAGGCGCGAATGGCTTGCGACTCGTCCCAGTACTGGTTGACGTCGACGCGCACGCTGGCGCGCTCGCCCAGCTCGCGCTTGATCGCCACCACGTGCTTGAGGTCGTGCTCCAGCGGGTTGGCGCCGATCTTCAGCTTGAACACGCGGTGGCGGCGGACTTCCAGCATGTGCTCGGCTTCGGCGATGTCGCGGGCGGTGTCGCCGCTGGCCAAGGTCCAGGCCACTTCCAGGCTGTCGCGCACACGGCCGCCGAGCAGTTCGCTGACCGGCAGGCCGAGGCGCTTGCCCTGGGCGTCGAGCAAGGCGCTTTCGATGCCGGACTTGGCGAAGGTGTTGCCCTTGGCCAGCTTGTCGAGCTTGAGCATGGCGGCGTTGATGTTGTCGGCTGGCAGGCCGACCAGCGCGGGCGCCAGGTGCGCGTCAATGTTGGCCTTGATGCCCTCGGGGCTCTCGTAGCCGTAGGCCAGGCCGCCGATGGTGGTGGCCTCGCCGATGCCTTCGACGCCGTCGCTGCAGCGCAGGCGCAGCACTACCAGGGTCTGCTGCTGCATCGTGTGCATGGCCAGCTTGTGCGGGCGGATGGTCGGCAGGTCGACGATGATCGCGTCCAGCCGTTCGATGGTCGGGCTTGTCATGCAAAAGCTCCAGTTCAGTCAGTTGAAGAATCAGGCCGCCGCCATCTGGGCCTGGCGCCGGCCACTGGCCAGGTGCACGGCCATGGCCAGCGCGGCAATCGCGCCGGGGATGGCGAAGGCGATGAAATTGAGTTGCAGCGGCAGGTTGATGCCCATCAGCGCGCCGCCAAGCAGCGGGCCGACGATGGCACCGTTGCGGCCGATGCCCGATGCCCAGCCAAGGCCGGTGGAGCGCACCGACAGGCCGTAGAGCTGGGCAGCACCGGCATACAGCAGGATCTGCGTGCCGATGGTGGTGGCACCCGCGACGAAGATCAGCAGGTAGAGAACCGGCATCGGGCTGTTCACCCCAAGCAGGCTGATCGACAACGCAGCCGCGATGAAGAAGGCCACCTTGACCTTGACCAGGTTGTAGCGATCCCCCAGCCAGCCGCCGAGAATTGCCCCGGCCATGCCGCCGAAGTTCAGCGCCAGCAGGAACGACAGGCTCGACCCCAGGCTGTAGCCGGCGTTGGCCATCAGCTTGGGTAGCCACGCGCTCAGCGCATAGACCATCAGCAGGCAGCAGAAGAACGCCAGCCACAGGGCCAGGGTGCGGATGGCCAGGCCGTTGCGGAACAGTTCCAGCACCGAGCTGCCAGCGCCTTTGCGGTCCGCCGCCTGCAGCGTGTCATCCGCCTGCACATCGCAATCCGGGGCCAGGCGCTTGAGCAGCTTGCGCGCTTCATCGGTACGCCCCTGGCGCACCAGGAAGCCAACGGATTCCGGCAGGTAGTAAAGAATCACCGGCAACAGCAGCAACGGCACCGCAGCGGCGAAGAACATCGACTCCCAGCCAAAGCGCGGCAGCATGAAGATGCCGACCCCTGCCGAGAGCATGCCGCCCAGCGAATAGCCGCTGAACATGATCGCCACCAGGGTGCTGCGCAGGCGTTTGGGCGCGTATTCGTTCATCAGCGCCACGGCGTTGGGCATCAGGCCGCCGCAGCCGAGGCCGGCGATGAAGCGGTAGATGCCGAACTCGCCGGGGCTGCTGGCAAAGCCGTTGAGGATGGTCGCCCCGGAGAACAAGGCGAAACAGATGGCGATCCCTTTCTTGCGCCCGATGCGGTCGGCCAGGCTGCCGAATGCCAGGGCGCCGAACATCATGCCGAACAGCGCGTAGCTGCCCAGCGCGCCGGCTTGCAACGGGGTCAGGCCCCACTCCTTCATGATCACCGGCAGCACGACGCCGTAGATGAACAGGTCGTAGCCGTCAAAGATCAGCAGCAGGCCGCACAAGGCCATGACCAGCCAGTGAAATGACGTGAAGCGGGCGTTATCGATGATCGGGTGTACGTCTAGGGTTCGCATGGCATCTGTCTCTCTTGTTGTTGTTTTGGAGGAACGCTTTGCCTGGGGGCTTTGATGAGGAGTGTTCAGCCGAGGTCGCCGCCCCCCACCGGCAAGGTCACGCCGGTGATGTAGGAGGCCTCGTCGGAGGCCAGGAAGAGGATCGCGCCGACCTGTTCGTCGATGCTGCCGTAGCGGTGCATCAGGCTGCTGTCGAGGGTCTGGTCGACGATCTGCTGGTACCAGGCCTTTTCCTGCTCGCTCTGCTCGCTGGTGTTGCGCGGCACCCGGCGCGGGGGCGCTTCCGTGCCGCCTGGCGCGGTGGCGTTGACACGAATGCCGCGGCCGGCGGTTTCGAAGGCCAGGCACGCGGTGAGTGCGTTGACGCCGCCCTTGGCCGCGCCGTACGGCACGCGGTTGACCCCACGGGTGGCGATCGACGAGACGTTGACGATGGCACCGCTGCAGCGTTCGAGCATGTACGGCAGTGCCGCGTGGCAGCACCACAGGGTGGGGAACAGCGAGCGGCGCACTTCGGCCTCGATCTGCTCCACTTCATAGTGCTCGAAGGGCTTGGCCCAGATGGTGCCGCCGACGTTGTTGACGAGGATGTCGAGGCGGCCGAAGGTTGCCACCGCCGTGGCCATGACCTGGGAGCAATCGGCATACCGTTCGAGGTCGGCAGTCAGGGTCAGCATGCCCTCCCCGGCCAGTTCGTGGACCAGCTCGGAACGGTCCACCGCCACCACCTGCGCGCCTTCGGCCTTGAGCCGCCAGCACACGCCGCGGCCAATGCCTTGGGCGGCGCCGGTGACCAGCGCGACCTTGCCTTGGAATCTGTTGTTCATCGCTCTTTCCTCATTTGCCCCATCGCCGGCAAAGCCCTCGCCGAGGCCATTGCAATAAAAGGAGGCCACCGGCACCCGCACGATGCCGGCAGCCCCAAGGAAACTCAGGCAGCCGCCGCCGCGAACTTCTCGTAATAGAAATTCACCGGGTTGATGTCCTGCTCGCGCAGGTACTGGCTCACCGCCTCGACCATCGGCGGCGGCCCGCACAGGTACACATCGACATCGCCGTCATTGAGGTGCTGCGGCGCAATGTGCTGGGTCACGTAGCCCTTCTGCGGGTACTGGCTGTCGGGGTTGGCCACGCAGGCGCTGAAGGTGAAGTTGGGGATGCACGCCGCCAAGTCCTGCAAGCGGTCCAGTTCGACCAGGTCGAAATCGTTGGTCACCCCGTAGATCAGGTGCAGCGGGTGCTCGCTGCCCTGCTCGGCAATCTTCTCCAGCATCGCCGTGAACGGTGCCAGGCCCGTACCACCGGCCAGCAGCAACAGTGGGCGCTCGATCGGCCGCAGGTAGAAGCTGCCCAATGGGCCAGCCAGGCTCATGCTGTCGCCGGCCTTGGCCAGGCTGGTGAGGAAGCTGCTCATCAGGCCGCCCGGCACGTTGCGGATCAGGAAGCTGACCTCGCCGTCCTTCTGCAGCGAGCTGAAGGAATAGGCGCGGCTCTGGTCGCTGCCCGGCACCTTGAGGTTGACGTACTGCCCCGGCAGGAACGCCAGGCGGCCCAGTGCCTCACCCTTGATCGACAAGGCGATGGTGCTGGCCGACAGCTGGCGCACCTGGCTGATGGCCGCCTCGAAGCTGGCTTGTTCGGTCTTGCACAGTTGTGACGAGGCCGGAATGCGCACCACGCAGTCGCTTTCGGCGCGCATCTGGCAGGTCAGCACGTAGCCTTCGGCGATTTCATCCTCGCTCAGGGCGTCTTCGATGAAGTTGTCGCCCAGGTCGTAACGCCCGGACTCGGCCTTGCACTTGCAGGTACCGCAGGCGCCGTCGCGGCAGTCCAGCGGGATGTTGATGCCCTGGCGGTAGGCGGCATCGGCCACGGTTTCATGGCCGCTGGCCTCGATGAAGCGGGTCACCCCGTCTTCGAAATTAAGCGCGATCTGGAAGCTCATGTTGCACCTCACGGGCGAGCCTGGCCGCGGCGCGCCAAAGGGCACACCGAGCGGCTCGCGATACCTCGGATCAGATGTGGTAGATGTCGATGACCTGACGCACGTAGTCGTTCTTCAGCACCACCTTCTTGGCCTTGATCAGCGGCTGCTCGCCGTGCAGGTCGAGGGTGTAGAAACTGGTGCCGAAGTAGCTGTCGGTGGTCTTGTAGCGGAAGCTCAGGGTGTGCCAGTTGAAGCGCACCTGGCAGCTGCCTTCGCCCTGTTCGACGATCTCGATGTTGCTGATGTTGTGCGAGGTGCGGGTGTCCGGCACGGTCGCGCTGGAGCGCTCGGTCTTGATGCGGAACACGCGGTCTTCAAGGCCGCCACGGTTGCCGTACCAGATCAGCGAGATTTCGCTCTGTGGGTCTTCGGTGAGGGTGTCGTCATCGTCCCAGGACGGCATCCAGAAGGTCGCGTCGCTGGCGTACAGTTCCAGCCACTGGTCCCACTGGGCATCGTCCAGGTAGCGCGCTTCGCGGTAGAGGAAGTCGCGCACGGTGTCATGCAGGCTCATTGCACGGCCTCCACGGGAATCAGTTGCTGTGCCTGTTGATGCTCCAGTTTCAGCGCCTTGATCATGGTGTCCTGCCAGTACTTGTGCTGCAGCACGAACAGGCCCTCGTCCTCGGTGCGCACGCCCGACAGCAGCGGCTTGAGTTCGATTTCCTTCGCTGCGTCATCGGCACCTTCGACCCAGTGCTGCGCGCCACGGGACATGTCATTCCAGCCGGTGCCGCCGCCGTAGCCGGTCTGGCAGGAGCGGAATTCTTCAAGGTCGTCTGGGGTGGCCATGCCACTGACGTTGAAGAAGTCTTCGTACTGGCGGATACGCTTGGCCCGGGCATCAGCGCTCTCGCCCTTCGGCGCGATGCAATAGATGGTGATTTCGGTCTTGTTCACCGAAATCGGCCGGGCGATGCGGATCTGCGAACTGAACTGGTCCATCAGGTACACATTCGGGTACAGGCACAGGTTGCGCGAGTTCTCGATCATCCAGTCGGCGCGGGCCTGGCCGAAGTCGGCGGCCAGCTGGTCGCGGCGCTCGAAGGCCGGGCGGTCTTCAGGGTTGGCCCAGCGGGTCCACAGCAGCAGGTGGCCGTGGTCGAAGGAATAGAAGCCACCGCCCTGCTTGGCCCAGGCACCGGCGCTCATGGTCTTGATCTCGTCACCCGCTTCGCGCTGCTTGCGCTGGTTCTGAGTGGCGGCGTAGTTCCAGTGCACGGAGCTGACGTGGTAACCGTCGGCGCCGTTCTCGGCGGTGAGCTTCCAGTTGCCCTCGTAGATGTACGAGCTGGCACCGCGCAGCACTTCCAGGCCCTCCGGGGATTGGTCAACGATCATGTCGATGATCTTGGCGGACTCACCCAGGTGCTCGACCAGCGGCTTGACATCGGCATTCAGGCTGCCGAACAGAAAGCCACGGTAGGACTCGAAGCGGGCAACCTTGGTCAGGTCGTGGGAGCCGTCGCAGTTGAAGCTGTCGGGGTAGCCGGCGTTGCTCGGGTCTTTGACCTTGAGTAGCTTGCCGCTGTTGTTGAAGGTCCAGCCGTGGAACGGGCAGGTGTAGCTGGAGCGGTTGCCGCGCTTGTGCCGGCACAGCATGGCACCGCGGTGGCTGCAGGCATTGAGGAAGGCATTGAGTTCCCCGTCCTTGTTGCGCGCGATGAAGATCGGCTGGCGCCCCATGGTCAGGGTGAGGTAGTCATTTTTCTCGGGAATCTGGCTTTCATGGGCCAGGTAGATCCAGTTGCCCTCGAAGATGTGCTTCATCTCCAGGTCGAACAGGCGCGGGTCGGTGAACATTTCACGTTTGCAGCGATAGACGCCGGTTTCGCGATCGTCCTCGAGCATGGCATTGAGGTAGTCGAATCCCAGGGACATGGCCAGGGTCTCCATTGTTATAGTTCAGACCGGGTCAGGTTAGGGTTTGCCCTGGGGCGGCAATATCCATCGTCTGCAGAGTGCTATCCGTTTTGTGCAATTATCGGCGCAATAGCATTTATCCATTGAACAGTGCGCAGCGCCTGAAGTAAGCTCGGGCTCATTCACTGGAGCGCGACATGCCGAAACTCACCCGCAACCCCGCCAACCACACCGGTCGCAACCTGCGCCCTGTGCTGGCCGTTGCCGGCTGCCAGGCTGCTGCCAGCTATTACTTTGGGTATTGGTTTAGCCACTAGGCGCCGATACCCACCCGGCGCCCACCTTCGAGGGGCCGCCGAACATGAGAATACTCAAACCCCCGGTCGGCTCCCCGACCGGGGGTTTTGCTTTTCAGGCCATTGCACTTTTACCGATGCGAACCGAGGACAGATTCATGAACTACGCCACTTATTACTACGCAAGCACCTATGCCTGGCGATTTAGCCAATCCCGTTCGGGCCAGCCTGCCGCCTCCGATCGGTCCCTCACCGGTGGCAATGCTGCAGACAATCAATCAACGAATAGTCGAACACCTCGATAGGGCCGACCGCGCGGGCCAGAACCCGCCGTCCGCCCAGGGAACATACGCCATGCACGCCTCCAACCTCGCTCTGCCCCTGACCCAACCGCAAGCGGCCAACACCACCGTCAGCCAGCGCCTGCCCAGCCCGCACCTGCTCAAGCAACAGATGCCGCTGTCTACCGAACTCGCCCAGCAAGTCCACAGCCAGCGCCAGGCCATCCGCGCCATTCTCGACGGCCGCGATGAGCGCCTGCTGGTGATCGTCGGCCCGTGCTCGATCCACGACCCCCGCTCGGCCCTGGAATACGCCGACCGCCTGGCGGCGCTGAGCCGCGAAGTCGATGACAAGCTGCTGCTGGTGATGCGTGCCTATGTGGAAAAGCCGCGCACCACGGTCGGCTGGAAAGGCCTGGCCTACGACCCGCACCTCGATGGCAGCGACGACATGCATGCCGGCATCGCCCTGTCCCGTGGCTTGATGCTGAGCATGATCGAACGTGGCTTGCCGATTGCCACCGAGTTGCTGCAACCGATGGCGGCCGGCTACTTCGATGACCTGCTGGGCTGGGCGGCGATTGGCGCACGCACCACCGAATCGCAGATTCACCGGGAAATGGTCAGCGGCCTGGCGCTGCCAGTCGGTTTCAAGAACGGCACCGACGGTGGCGTTGGCATCGCCTGTGACGCCATGCGCAGCGCTGCGGCCCCGCACCGCCATTTCGGCATGGATGCGCAGGGCTACCCGGCGATCATCGAGACCTTGGGCAACCCGGACACCCACCTGGTGCTGCGCGGCGGCCATAACGGCCCGAACTACGATGCCGGCAGCATTGCCCAGGCCCGCCAAGGGCTGGCCAAGGCAGGTTTGCAGGCCCGCATCATGGTCGACTGCAGCCATGCCAACAGCGGCAAGGACCCGGCCCGCCAGCCCGCCGTGTTCGAGGACGTGCTGGCCCAGCGCCTGGCGGGTGACCGCGCGATTGTCGGCGTGATGCTCGAAGGCCACCTGTTCGATGGCTGCCAGGCGCTGGGCAAGGGCGCGCTGAAATACGGCGTGTCGATCACCGATGGCTGCCTGGGCTGGAGCGCGACCGAGAGCTTGCTGCGCGAGGCCGCAGCGCGTCTGTGAAGCGGCTACAGCAAGCCTGGCGAGACATGACCCGATCAAGTGCGCTAGGCTTGCCGTTTTCACCCCCAAGGAGCAGTAACCATGGCACGCGCCACCGCCCGTCACATCCTCGTCGCCACTGAAGACAAGTGCAACGAACTGAAAGCCCAGATCGAAGCCGGTGCCGACTTCGCTGAAATCGCCAAGGCCAACTCCACTTGCCCGTCCAGCCGCCAAGGCGGTGACCTGGGCTCGTTCGGCCCAGGCCAGATGGTCAAGGAATTCGACACCGTGGTGTTCAGCGCCCCGGTCAACACCGTACAGGGCCCGGTCAAGACCCAGTTCGGCTACCACCTGCTGGAAGTGACCAGCCGCCAGGACTGATCTGCTGATCATCGTGTCCCTTGTGGGAGCGGGTTCACCCGCGAAGAGGCCAGAGCAGGTAAACCCATTGCCTGCTCGGGCCTCTTCGCGGGTAAACCCGCTCCCACAGGTCATTTATGGGGTCGTGCTTTTGTGTATGGGCTGGATGGCCCAAGCCGCGCCCACCCACGCGTTGACCGTCTACGGCGAAGCCCCCCGCTACAGCGAAAGCTTCCGCCACTTCGACTACGTCAACCCCGACGCCCCCAAGGGTGGCCTGATGCGCCGCTCGGCCATCGAGATCGGCCAGTTCGACCATATCCTGCCCTACATCGACAAAGGCATCGGCGTCAGCGAGGTCGATGGCTGGTTGTATGCGCCCCTGGCGCAACGCTCGTTCGACGAGCCTTATACCGTCTACGGCCTGATCGCCCGGCGCATGGAACGCGGCCCCGATGACACCTGGCTGCGCTTCGAGATCGACCCCAAGGCGACCTTCGCCGACGGCAAGCCGGTGCGCGCCGAAGATGTGCGCTTCAGCTTCGACAAGCTCATGGCCGAAGGCAGCCTCAAGTACCGCACCCAGTTCGCCGAAGTCGCCGGGGTCACGGTCGAAGGCCCCCTGCAGGTGCGCTTCGACTTCAAACAGCCGCACGGCCGCACCCTGGCCCTGGACCTGGCCAGCCTGCCGGTACTGCCCGAGCACGACTGGGGTAACCGCGACTTCGCCAACGGCGCCGGTTTCGACAAGCCGGTTGGCAGCGGCCCGTACCGCATCGGGCGCATCGACAACGGCCGCAGCATCACCTTCGAACGCGACCCGAACTGGTGGGCCAAGGACCTGCCTGCCAACCGCGGGCGCTACAATTTCGAACACATCCGCATCGAGTATTTCGGCGATACCGAAGTGGCGCGCCAGGTGCTCAAGGGCGGCGGCTACGACTACAACCGCGAGTTCTCCGCCACCGCCTACACCCTGGGCTACAACGGCGCGCAGCTGGACGATGGCCGCCTGCAGCGCGACCATCTCGGCCCGGCCAAGCCGCAAGCCGCCCAGGGCTTCGTGTTCAACCTGGACAAGCCTCAGTTCAAGGACCGCCGCGTGCGCCAGGCGCTGGCCATGCTCTGGGACTTCGAATGGAGCAATCGGCAGATGATGCGCAATATGTACATCCGCCAGCAGAGCGTGTTCTCCAATACCCCGCTGGCAGCCCGCGAACTGCCGGATGCGGGCGAGCTCAAGCTGCTCGAACCGCTGCGTGGCCGGGTGCCCGACGAAGTCTTCAACCAGGTGTTCACGGCACCGGTTACCGACGGCTCGGGGATCATTCGCCCACAACAGTTGCAGGCGCTGGCCTTGCTGCAACAGGCCGGCTGGCACCCCGACGGCGATCGCCTGGTCAACGCCCAGGGTGAGCCGCTGGAATTCACCTTCCTCAACGGCCAGTCCGGTATGGAGCGCCTGCTGTTGCCGTGGAAGCGCAACCTGGCCCAGATCGGTATCACCCTGAACATCCGCAACGTCGATTCGGCGCAGTACGTGAACCGGCTGATGGCCCGTGACTACGACATGATCGTCACTGGCTATTCGGTGACCCTGTCGCCAGGCGCCGAGCTGTACAACTACTTCGGCTCGGCCGCCGCCAACGACCCGGGCTCGAACAACCTGATGGTGCTCAAGGACCCGGTGGTCGATCAGCTGATCGACGGCCTGGTGCGCGCCGACACCCAGGCCGACATGCTGCACCATGCCCATGCCCTGGACCGGGTGCTGCAATGGAACTACTACTGGATCCCCAACTATTACCCGCCCGGCAGCTCTACGGTGTGGTGGAACCGCTTCGGCCTGCCGAACGTCCAGCCCGCCTATGACGAAGGCCTCGACAGCTGGTGGGAAGTCAGCCCGACGGCGCTGACCAATGCGCAGATGGCCGAACGGCAGAGGGCCCAGCCATGACCAGCTACATCCTGCGGCGCCTACTGCTGATCATTCCGACCTTGCTGGCGATCCTGCTGGTCAACTTCGCCATCGTCCAGGCCGCGCCCGGCGGCCCGGTCGAGCAGGCGGTGGCGCGGCTGCAGGGCCTGGGCGGCGGTGCGCCAGGCTCGCGGACCGAAGTGGTACACGGCGAGTCCCGTGCCACCCGCGGCCTGGACCCGAAGCTGATCGAGGAGATCAAGCGCCAGTACGGTTTCGACAAGAGCGCCCCGCAACGCCTGTGGCTGATGCTCGGCCAGTACGCCCGGCTGGACTTCGGCCAAAGCTTCTTCCGCGGCGCCAAGGTCACCGACCTGATCCTCGACAAGCTGCCGGTGACCCTGTCGCTGGGCTTCTGGGCCACGCTGATCACCTACCTGGTGTCGATCCCTTTGGGCATCCGCAAGGCGGTACGCCACGGCAGCCGCTTCGATGCCTGGAGCAGCGCGCTGATCGTGGTCGGCTATGCCCTACCCTCGTTCCTGTTCGCGCTGCTGCTGATCGTGCTGTTCGCCGGCGGTACTTCGCTGAACTGGTTCCCGGTGCGTGGCCTGGTATCGGATGACTTCGACCAGCTCAGCCTGCTGGGCAAGGTCGCCGATTACTTCTGGCACCTGGTGCTGCCAGTCGGCGCCCTGGTGATCGGTGGCTTTGCCACCCTCACCCTGCTGACCAAGAACGCCTTCCTCGATGAAATCTCCCGCCAGTACGTGGTCACCGCCCGCGCCAAGGGCTTGAGCGAACGCCGCGTGCTTTATGGGCACGTGTTGCGCAACGCCATGCTGCTGGTGCTGGCCGGCCTGCCCCAGGCGTTGATCACGGTGTTCTTTGCCGGCTCGCTGCTGATCGAGGTGATCTTCTCCCTCGACGGCCTTGGCCGCATGAGCTACGAAGCGGCCGTGTCCCGCGACTACCCGGTGGTGTTCGGCACGCTGTTCATCTTCACCCTGGCCGGCCTGCTGTTCCGCCTGATCGGTGACCTGGCCTTCACCGTGCTCGACCCGCGCATCGACTTCGACACGAGGGCGCACTGATGCTGTCGCCGGTTGCGCGTCGTCGCCTGCAGCGTTTTCGCCGCAACCGCCTGGGCTGGGTATCGCTGTGGCTGTTCGCCGGCCTGCTGATACTGAGCCTGTGCGCGGAGCTTGTGGCCAACGACAAGCCGCTGCTGCTGAGCTACAAAGGTGATCTGTACACGCCTGCGCTCAAGCGTTACAGCGAGCAGCAGTTCGGTGGCCAGCTGCCGTTCCAGCCCGATTACCGCAGCGCCTACGTGCGCCAGTTGATCGAAGGCCAAGGCGGCTGGATGCTGTTCGCCCCCATCCCGTTCAGTGCCGACACACCCAACTACGACCTGTTGGTCCCCACTCCCAGCCCGCCGAGCGCGAGCAACTGGCTGGGCACCGACGACCAGGGCCGCGACGTGCTGGCGCGGGTGCTGTATGGCACGCGTACCTCGCTGCTGTTCGCCTTTGCCCTGACCGTGATCAGCGTACTCATCGGGGTCGGTGCCGGCGCGCTGCAAGGCTATTACGGTGGCTGGGTGGACCTGTTCGGGCAGCGCTTGCTGGAGGTCTGGTCGGGGCTGCCGGTGCTGTACCTGCTGATCATCCTCAGCGGCTTTGTCGAGCCGGATTTCTGGTGGCTGCTGGGCATCATGGCACTGTTCTCGTGGCTGGCCCTGGTCGATGTGGTGCGCGCCGAGTTTCTGCGCGGGCGCAACCTCGAATACGTCAAGGCGGCGCGTGCCCTGGGGCTGTCAGACACCCTGGTGATGCTGCGTCATGTGCTGCCTAATGCGATGAATGCGACGTTTACCTACGTACCGTTCATGCTCACCGGGGCGATCACCACGCTGACAGCGCTGGATTTCCTCGGCTTCGGCATGCCCGCGGGCAGTGCCTCGCTGGGAGAACTGGTGACCCAGGGCAAGCAGCACCTGGAAGCGCCGTGGCTGGGCTTTACCGCGTTCTTTGCCCTGGCGGTGATCCTGTCACTGCTGGTGTTCATCGGCGATGCGCTGCGCGAGGCGTTCGACCCCAGAAGATAGGTTTCAGGATTCTTCCCATGCATGACAGCGACAGCCTCAAGGACTACCCCCAGGTACGGCAACTGGCGATCCGCTCGTTGTTCGAAATCATCGAGCAGTCCAGCGAAGGCACGGTGATCGTCGACCGCGACGCACGCATTGTCTGGATGAACGAGCGCTACGCCCGGCGCTTCGGCCTGGCCGACGCGGCCAGCGCGATCGGCCAGCCGTGCGAGGCGGTCATACCGGGCAGCCTGATGCGCCAGGTGGTCAGCGATGGCCGGCCGATCCTGCTGGACATGCTCGATACCCCCAACGAGCCGCTGGTGGTGATGCGCCTGCCGATTCACGATGCCCAGGGCGCCCTGATCGGCGCCATCGGCTTCGCCCTGTTCGAGGAGCTGCGCAGCCTGTCGCCCTTGCTCAAGCGCTTTGCGAGCATGCAGCAGGAGCTGGCCAGCACCCGCTCGCAATTGCGCGCACGCCAGGCCAAGTACAGTTTTGCCCAGTTCGTCGGCAGCAGCCCGGCCAGCCTCGAAGCCAAACGCCGCGCACGGCGCGGTGCCAGCAGCGATTCGCCCGTGCTGCTGCTGGGCGAGACCGGCACCGGCAAAGAGTTGCTGGCGCATGCCATCCATGCGGCTTCGCCGCGGGCGCACAAGGCCTTCGTCAGTATCAACAGCGCGGCGATCCCGGAAACCCTGCTGGAAGCCGAGTTCTTCGGCACCGCGCCCGGCGCCTTTACCGGTGCCGATCGCAAGGGCCGCAGCGGCAAACTGCAACTGGCCGAGGGCGGCACCTTGTTCCTCGACGAGATTGGTGACATGCCCTTGGCGCTACAAAGCAAGTTGCTGCGCGTACTGCAGGAAAAGGAGTACGAACCGGTCGGCTCCAACCAGATGCTGCGCAGTGACGTGCGCATCATTGCCGCTACCTCCATCGACCTGCAGGCAGCCATGGCCCGCGGGGCGTTTCGTGCCGATCTTTACTACCGGCTGAATGTGCTGCCGATCGAAGTGCCGCCGCTGCGCGAGCGGGTCGAGGACTTGCCGGCGCTGTGTGAAGCGATTCTGGCCGAGTTGGGTAGCCAGTACGAACTGGAGCAGGATGCCCAGGCATTGCTGGCGCGGCATGGGTGGCCTGGGAACATTCGTGAGCTGCGCAACGTGCTGGAGCGGGCGACGTTGCTGGCTGACCAGCCGCGCCTTGGCGTAGCCGACCTGGTTGCGGCGCTGGGGCCATTGAGCCCGGTCGCGGGTCAGGAACAACGGATGAGCTATCGTGAGGCGTGCGAACAGTTCGAGCGCCGGCTGATTGGCGGGGCATTGGCCGAGCATTCGGGGAATGTGCCAGAAGCGGCCAAGGCCTTGGGGTTGGGGCGTTCGACCTTGTACAAGAAGATGGTTGCGCTTGGTCTCTGATTAGAGATTTGTGTTTCTTATTTGAGATTGTCGCCCGGGCTTCGCCCTCGATCGCCGACAAGCCCGGCTCCCACAGGGTACCGCGCCCCCCTGTGGGAGCCGCGCTTGCCGGCGATGGGCTGCAAAGCAGCCCCTTACCGTCTCAACATATAGACACGGCTTAAAACTGGAAGAGGATTTTCCTTTAAATTCAATACGTTACTAATTTGGCACGATTCCCGCTATCTCCCGGTCACCCATAACAACAAGACTCACCCAGGAGATCCATCCCGATGACCGTGCTCATCGCCCTCGCCGCTCTGGCCCTGCTGATGCTGGCCGCCTACCGCGGCTACAGCGTGATCCTCTTCGCCCCCATCGCCGCCCTCGGCGCCGTCCTGCTCACCGACCCCGCCGCCGTGGCCCCCGCGTTCACCGGGGTGTTCATGGAGAAGATGGTCGGCTTCATCAAGCTCTACTTCCCGGTGTTTTTGCTCGGCGCGGTGTTCGGCAAGCTGATCGAACTGTCCGGCTTCTCGCGCTCGATCGTCGCCGCTGCCATCCGCCTGCTCGGCACCCGCCAGGCAATGCTGGTGATCGTGCTGGTCTGCGCCCTGCTCACCTACGGCGGCGTGTCGCTGTTCGTGGTGGTGTTCGCGGTGTATCCGTTCGCCGCCGAAATGTTCCGCCAGAGCGACATCCCCAAGCGCCTGATCCCGGCGACCATCGCCCTGGGCGCGTTCTCGTTCACCATGGACGCCCTGCCCGGCACCCCGCAGATCCAGAACATCATCCCCAGCACCTTCTTCAACACCACCGCCTGGGCCGCGCCGTGGCTGGGGTTGATCGGCACGCTGTTCGTGTTCTGCAGCGGCATGCTCTACCTGCAGCGCCAACGCAACAAGGCCCAGCGTGCGGGCGAAGGCTATGGCAGCAACCTGCGCAACGAGCCTGAGACGGCCGCTGACCTGGCCCTGCCCAACCCCTGGCTGGCGCTGTCGCCGCTGGTGCTGGTGGGCGTGATGAACCTGCTGTTCACCCACTGGATCCCGCAGTGGTATGGCCCCAGCCACACCCTGCAACTGCCGGGCATGAGCGCGCCGGTCAACAGCGACGTGGCCAAGCTCACGGCGATCTGGGCGGTGCAGGCGGCTCTGCTGGTGGGCATCGTGATGGTGCTGGTATGTGCCTTCGGGGTTATCCGCGAGCGCCTGGCCGAAGGCACCAAGAGTGCAGTGGGTGGCGCCCTGCTGGCGGCCATGAACACTGCATCCGAGTATGGCTTTGGTGCCGTGATCGCTTCGCTGCCGGGCTTTCTGGTGCTGGCCGATGCCTTGCGCGGGATACCCAACCCGCTGGTCAACGAAGCGATCACCGTGACCTTGCTGGCCGGCATCACCGGCTCCGCTTCGGGCGGCATGAGCATCGCCCTGGCGGCCATGAGCGACAGCTTCATCGCCGCTGCCCATGCTGCCAACATTCCCCTTGAAGTGCTGCACCGGGTGGCCGCGATGGCCAGTGGCGGCATGGACACCCTGCCGCACAACGGCGCGGTGATCACCTTGCTGGCAGTGACCGGGCTGACCCACCGCGAAGCCTACAAGGACATTTTCGGTATTACCCTGATCAAGACCGTGGCGGTATTCGTGGTCATCGCCACTTTCTACGCCACCGGCATCGTCTAAGGAGTTTGTGCATGACTTTGAAAGGCAAGACGGCACTCGTCACCGGCTCCACCAGCGGCATCGGCCTGGGTATCGCCCAGGTGCTGGCCCGCGCCGGAGCGAACATTGTGCTCAACGGTTTCGGCGACCCGTCGCCAGCCTTGGCACAGATCGCCAGCCATGGCGTCAAGGTTGCCCACCACCCGGCGGACCTGTCCGAGGTGGCACAGATCGAAGCGCTGTTCGCGATGGCCGAACGGGAGTTCGGCGGCGTCGACATCCTGGTCAGCAACGCCGGCATCCAGCACGTGGCGCCGGTGGAGCAGTTCCCGCTGGAAAGCTGGGACAAGATCATCGCCCTCAACCTCTCGGCGGTGTTCCATGGCACCCGCCTGGCCCTGCCCGGCATGCGCGCGCGCAACTGGGGGCGGATCATCAATATCGCTTCGGTACACGGGCTGGTCGGCTCCACCGGCAAGGCGGCCTATGTGGCGGCCAAGCACGGCGTGGTCGGGCTGACCAAGGTGGTGGGGCTGGAAACCGCCACCAGCAATGTCACCTGCAACGCCATCTGCCCAGGCTGGGTGCTGACCCCGCTGGTGCAGAAACAGATCGACGATCGTGCTGCCAACGGCGTCGATCCGCAGCAAGCACAACAGGATCTGCTGGCCGAGAAGCAGCCTTCACTGGCCTTCGTCACCCCCGAGCACCTCGGTGAGCTGGTACTATTCCTGTGCAGCGAGGCCGGTAGCCAGGTTCGCGGTGCCGCCTGGAACGTCGACGGTGGCTGGTTGGCCCAGTGACGGGCGGCCTGGCCTGGCAACGGTCTTGCACCCGTCTATCTGCAAGGAGGCCCTATGCGCCCTAACCCAATGTCCGCGATCTTTGCCCTGACCCTGGCCGCCGCCGCTCCGGCGATGGCGGCCAGCCTCAAGGACGTCGCGCCCTATCCCGAGGCGGAAAAAGGCTTCACCCGGCAGGTCATCCACTTGCCGGCGCAAACCGATGAATCGGCCCACAAGCTGGAAATCCTGGCCGGCAAGACGCTGGAAGTGGACTGCAACCGCCAGCGCCTGGCCGGCAGCCTGGAAGAGCATACCCTCGAAGGCTGGGGCTACAGCTACTACCGCCTGGACAAGGTCGCTGGCCCGGCCAGCACCCTGATGGCCTGCCCGGATGGCAACAAGACCCAGGCCTTCGTGCCGGTGGTCGGTGAAGGCTTCATGTTGCGCTACAACAGCAAGCTGCCCGTGGTGGTGTACGTGCCCAAGGGTGTCGAAGTGCGATATCGCGTGTGGTCGGCATCGGCCGACGTGCAAACCGCTAAAGTGGAATAAATGACTCCGAGGGCCCTTCATGGGGCCCTCAACCCCAAGCATTCTCTGGAGGTTCGGCATGAACGATGTGCTCTGGCGCCCCTCCACGGCGCAGATCGAAGCCAGCCGGATGGATGCCTTCCGCCGCCGGGTGAACCTGCGCTACAACCTGCAGCTCAATGACTACGCGGCCCTGCACCGCTGGAGCATCGAGCAGCGCCCGGCCTTCTGGCAAACCCTTGCCGACTATTTTCAAGTGGCCTGGCATACCCCGCCCAGCCAGGTCCTCAGCGAAGGCGCGCACATGCCCGACGCCCGCTGGTTCAGCGGCGCCACGCTGAATTTCGCCGAACACCTGCTGCGCCGTCGTGACGACCGGCCTGCGCTGGTTTCGGTGCGCGAAGATGGCCAACGCGTGGTCTTCACCCATGCCCAACTGGCTGCCGAAGTTGCGGGCCTGCAGCAAGCGTTCAAAGCCGCCGGCATCGAGCCCGGTGACCGCATCGCTGCGGTCATGCCCAATACCTGGCAAACCCTGGTGGCGATGCTCGCCTGCACCAGCCTGGGCGGGGTCTGGTCGACGTCCTCGCCGGAGTTCGGCCTGCACGGCATCATCGACCGGTTCGGCCAGATCGAACCGAAACTGCTGCTGGTCTGCGCCGGTTATCAATACGCCGGCAAGTCGATCGACCAGGTCGACAAGATCAACCAGGTCTGCGCCCAGTTGCCGGGGCTGCAGCAGTTGATCGTGGTGCCCTATACCCGCCCGCACACACAAGCGGCTGAATTCACCGCCGCCAAGGTCAGCCTGTGGGATGACTTCTACCAGCCTGGCGGCGAACCTGTGTTTGCCTCGCTGCCGTTCGACCACCCGCTGTACATCCTCTATTCCAGCGGCACCACGGGTGTGCCCAAGTGCATCGTCCACCGCGCCGGCGGCCTGCTGCTGCAGCACCTCAAGGAACACGGCCTGCACAACGACCTGAAGGCCGACGACGTGCTGTTCTACTACACCACCTGCGGCTGGATGATGTGGAACTGGCTGGCCAGCGGCCTGGCCGTCGGTGCCACCCTGGTGCTGTACGACGGCTCACCGTTCCATCCTGGCCCCGAGCGCCTGCTCGACCTGATCGACGGCGAACGCATCCAGGCCTTCGGCACCAGTGCCAAGTACCTGGCTGCGCTTGAACAGGCAGGTCTGCAACCGGCCCGCAGCCATCGCCTGGACAGCCTGCGGCTGATCCTGTCTACCGGTTCACCGTTGTCGCCACACAGCTACGACTACGTCTACGGCAAGATCAAGGCTGATGTGTGCCTGGCCTCAATGTCCGGTGGCACCGATATCGTTTCGTGCTTCGTGCTCGGCAACCCGACCCTGCCAGTGCGACGTGGCGAAATGGCCTGCAAGGGCCTGGGCATGGCCGTGGAGGTCTGGAACGAGCAGGGCCAGCCGGTGCTCGACGAAAAAGGCGAGCTGGTCTGCACCCGCAACTTCCCGTCGATGCCCCTGGGCTTCTGGAACGACGCTGACGGCAGCCGCTACCATGACGCCTATTTCAGCCAGTTCCCCGGGGTCTGGGCGCAGGGCGACTACGCCGAGCAGCGCAGCAGCGGTGGCTGGTTGATCCATGGCCGTTCCGACGCCGTGCTCAACCCCGGCGGCGTGCGCATCGGCACGGCCGAGATCTACCGCCAGGTGGAAAAGGTCGAAGAGGTGCTGGAAAGCGTGGCCATCGGCCAGGACTGGCACGGCGATGTGCGCGTGGTGCTGTTCGTGCGCCTGCGCGATGGCCTGCACCTGGACGACGCCCTGCGCCAGCGCATTCGCCAGGTGATCCGCCAGTACACCACACCGCGCCATGTGCCAGCGGTGATCGCCCAGGTCAGCGACATCCCGCGCACCATCAGCGGCAAGCTGGTGGAACTGGCCATCCGCAACGTGGTGCACGGGCTGCCGGTGAAAAATACCGACGCCCTGGCCAACCCGCAGGCGCTGGAGCAGTTTCGTGACCGCACGGAGTTGCGCGATCAGGCATAATGGCGCCCTTTTTTGCCCCGAAGCACAGGTGTACCCATGAAAGCTCAAGCCCGCCACATCCTGGTCAAGACCGCTGACGAAGCCGAAAAGCTCAAGCAGCGCATCGCCAACGGCGAGGCCTTCGACGTGCTGGCGAAGAAGTTCTCCACCTGCCCGTCGGGCAAACGCGGCGGTGACCTGGGTGAAGTACGCCCGGGCCAGCTGGTCGGCGCGATCGACCAGGTGATCTTCAAGAAGCCCCTGCGCGTGGTGCACGGGCCGATCAAGAGCAAGTTCGGCTACCACCTGGTGCAGACCTTCTATCGCGATTGATAGCCACGGGCCACCTAGCATTTTTGCCAGTTGCCCCGTGTTCGCGCATTCCATACAACTCAGGCAGGGCCGAAGCGGCACCTAAGATGCCGCTTCAGGTAGTGGTCCCTCTAATGGACACGGAGACCTGCCTATGCGTTGCCCTCGCCTGCTACTGCCTGCTGCCTTTCCCCTCGTTGCCCTGCCGCTGATCGTCCACGCGCAAGCCTTGGTGGTTTCGCCTGGCGACAACCTGGGTGCCGTCGTACAGACCCCGGCCATCGACGACTTCAGGATGACCGGCGGGACTGTGCAATCGCTCAATCAAGGGCAAGGCTACGACACGTTCTCCATGTCCGCCGGGCAGATCGTCGGTGCATTCGAGGATGGCGACTACGCGATCTTCGCCGGCGGGCGTATTGGCCGGGTTGACCTCAAGCTGGCAGACAACTACTTCGAAATGTCCGAGGCCCCTGGTGTCGATACCTTGATCGATGGCAACCTGGTCAGCGGCTTCGGCAACGACACCATCATCCTGCGTGGTGGCACCATCGGCGGCAACATCAGTACCAGCGGCGGAGTCGACGACATCACCATCAGCGGCGGCCTGCTGAAAGGCAATGTACTGGCCAGTGCGGGAGACGACGTCTTCACCTGGAATGGCGGCCGTATTCGCGGCGAGGTCGATATGGGCCCGGGTGATGACCATGCAACCATCGTCGGCCTCGACTCCAGCACGCTGGTCATTGTACTGGACGGTGGCCGCGGCAACGACAGCCTGGTATTCGAGAACAGCCAGATCAATGGCGCAACCCGGTATGTGAACTGGGAAGCCATCGGCCTGTTCGAAAACAGCCGCCTCACACTGGACGACACCTTGACCCTTGGCGACGGCACCGCTGAGCAGCCTGGCAGCGGCACTGGCGCCTTGCTCATCGACGACAGCAGTACACTGGTTTCCCGCCAAGGCACCATCACGCCCGTCAGCCAAGGGCAGAAGGCGACGCTGAACAATGCTGGCACCCTCGACCTCAGCAGTGGCGATGACGCTCAAGGCAGATTGACTGTGAACGGCAATTACGTGGGGGAAAATGGCCTGTTGCGCGTAAACAGCGTGTTGGCAGGTGACGACGCAGCCTCCGACCGGCTGGTCGTCAGCCAAGGCACGATCACCGGCAGTACGCGCTTGCAGATCAACAACCTGGGCGGCACCGGTGCTACCACCCTGCAGAACGGCATCCAGGTGGTCGAGGCTCGCAATGGCGCCACCAGCAGCGCCACCGCCTTTGTCCAGACACAGACGCTGTCGGTCGGCGCCTACGACTACCGGCTGTTCAAGGGCGGGGTAACCGCAGGCAGCGAGAACAGCTGGTACCTGCGCTCGACGCTGGTGGCAACACCGTCCGCCACTGCCCCGGCACCAGGTGAGCCGCCAGTCGAGCCCGCAGCAACCCCACCCGTGGCTGCACCGGCTCCCGGCCAGGCCGAGCTGCCAGCCCCGGTTGCCGGCGTCAGTGTGCCGCTGTACCGCCCCGAAGTGCCGGTTTACGCCGCCGCACCACGGGGTGCTGCAATCATCGCTCGTCAGGCCCTGGGCACCTTCCACCAACGCCAGGGTGACCAGCAGTTGCTGGCTGGCCAAGGCAGCCTGCCCGCCAGCTGGGGCCAGGCCTACGGCGGCGCGCTGCGCCAGCAATGGAGCGGCACCGTCAGCCCGAGCCTGAACGGTGACCTGTACGGTTTCAAGGTGGGCCAGGACCTGTATGCCAAGCTCAGCGATAACGGCTATCGCCAGCATCTGGGCCTGTATGTCAGCCACAGCCGGCTGGACGCCGACGTCAAAGGCTTCGCATTGGCCGTGAAGGACCGCAGCATTGGTGACTTGAAGCTCGATGGCGACAGTGTCGGCGGCTACTGGACGCTGGTTGGGCCGCAAGGCGGGTACCTCGACAGCGTGCTGCAGTACACCAAACTCGATGGCCGCGCCCGCTCTGACCGGGGCGACAAACTGAACATCGACGGCCACGCCTGGACCGCATCGCTGGAGTCCGGCTACCCGATCAGCCTGTCGGAACGCTGGACCCTGGAGCCGCAAGCCCAGCTGATTGCCCAGAAAGTCTCACTGGACAGCGCCAACGACAGCGTCGCGCACGTCAGCCATGATGCCCAGGTCGAGCTCACCGGCCGGCTCGGCGTGCGCCTCGAAGGGGCCTGCAACACCAGCACCGGGCACTTGTTGCAACCCTACGCGCAACTCAACCTGTGGCATGGCGACGGTGGTCGCGACACCCTGACGTTCGATGGGCTGGACAAGATCAAGACCGACTACCGCTACACCTCGTTGCAGCTGGAAACCGGCCTGGCTGCCCAGGTCAGCGCGGCGCTGAGCCTGCACGGCGGCGTGCAGTACTCAAGCAACCTCGACAGCCGCCAGCAGGAAGCCAGCGGCGTGAATCTGGGCGTGCGCTGGCAGTTCTAGCGGCGCGCCGCCAGCAGGCCAAGGCCGGCGCAACCGAGCAGCGAGGCGCTGACCCGGTTGAACAACCGGCGCGGCCCTGGCTGGCTGAACCAGCGTTGCAGGTAGGCACCCAGGCCTGAGTAGATGGCGATCGCTGCCCACTCCAGCAGCAGGAACAGCATGCCGAGCCAGAGGAACTGCTCGCTCACCGAGGTGGCGCTGCCAACCGAGACGAACTGCGGCAGGAAGGCGGTGAAGATCAGGATGGCCTTCGGGTTGCCCGCCGCCACCCAGAATTCCTGGCGCGCCAGGCGCCAGGTGCCGCGCGGATGATCACCGGCCACCACGGCCTCGCCAACTGGGGCGCGCCACAGCTGCCAGGCGATGTAGAACAGGTACGCCGCGCCCACCACCTTGATTGCCAGGAACAGGTATTCGCTGGTGTGCAGCACCACCGCCAGGCCCATGGCGGCCAGGGCGATCATGCCGCTGAAGGCAAGAATCCGCCCGGCGCCGGCCACGCAGGCGGTGCGCAGGCCGAAGCGGCTGGCATTGTGCAACGACAGCAGGTTGTTCGGCCCCGGCGCCATGTTCAGGGCAAAGCAGGCAGGGATGAATAGCAACAGGCTCGACAGGTCCATTTTGTTCTCCAGGCAATCAGCCGCTACTGTCGATGCCGGGCCGGGGCCGGGTCAAGGTACAGCCAGCGGCAAAAACTGTACGGTCAAGTGCCCGCCGCTGCTAAGCTGCCCAGCTGATCGAGGACCCTGTCATGCCCACTGCCCGCTCCCAGCATTGGCGCGACCCGGCACTGCCCTGGGTGGAAAGCCGCCGCGCCTGCCATAGCCGCGCCTGCTACAAGGCGCACAGTCACCCGACCTTCTCCATCGGCGCGGTGGATGCCGGCAACAGCTGCTTCACAGGCGCTGGCGACGGGCAGGAGCGCCTGACGCCGGGTACCCTGGTGCTGGTGCCGGCGCAGCGGGTACATGCCTGCAACCCCGTGCCCGGCCAAGCCTGGAGCTACCAGATGCTGCATGTGGATGCTGCCTGGCTGGCGCAGTGGCGGCTGGAGTCAGGGCTCGCCGCAGCCAGGCCCGGTGCCCCTGCGCGGCTCAGCCGGGACCCGGCGCTATACCGTGAATTCTGCGCGCTGAACGACCTGCTCTTTTCCACCGCCGGCGTCGGCGAGAAAGAAGCGGCGCTACTGGCATTCCTGGGGGATCACGATTTTTCGGCGCAACCGGCATCGCTCGCGGCCCCCGCGCCTGTGTTGCGGATGCCGACCTTGCGGGGGCTGATCGAACACATCGAAGCGCAGGACCTGGCGCAACTGAGCCTGGAACGCCTGGCCAGGCAAGCAGGCCTTGGCCGCTACCAGCTGATCCGTGCATTTCGCGCCGCCACCGGGCTGACACCCCATGCTTACCTGCTCAATGCACGGGTCAACCGTGGCCGGCTGCTGCTGCGTGACGGCCTGGCGTTGGCCGAGGTTGCCTACCAGCTGGGGTTTGCCGACC
Organism: Pseudomonas sp. MN1F; assembly: GCF_009391885.1. Lineage (GTDB taxonomy): Bacteria > Pseudomonadota > Gammaproteobacteria > Pseudomonadales > Pseudomonadaceae > Aquipseudomonas. The sequence continues at coordinate 200,221 of NZ_VZII01000037.1, forward strand.
AGAGCCACTTCCAGCGGGTGTTCAAAGCCCATGTCGGGGTGACGCCGGGGCAGTACCGCCACGCGCAATAATCTTCAATACCTGTGCCAGAGCAGCCTCCAGACTGCGGCTTTGTTCCCGAGACAGCCCAGCATGGAGCAGTTCCTGATCGTCGCCCTCGCCCACTTCCTTGCCCTGCTTTCACCCGGCCCGGACTTTTTCCTGGTTGCCCGCACCTCGGTAGCGGCAGGCTGGCGCGTGGCCAGCGGCGCCTGCCTGGGCATCGCCTTGGCCAATGGCCTGTTCATCGCCATGGCCTTTGCCGGCCTGGCCATTCTGCGCCAAGGCAGCGTGCTGTTCCTCACCCTGCAACTGGCCGGTGCTAGCTACCTGCTGTACATCGGCCTGCTGTTCCTGCGCCATGCCGGTAAAAACGAGCTGACAGCCGTTGCTGGGCCGGGCGCGATCAAGGGTTGGTGGCGTGGCCTGGGCCTGGGCTTTCTGTCAGGGGCGCTGAACCCGAAGAACGCGCTGTTCTACGCCAGCCTCGCTGGCATGGTGGCCAGCAGCAGCGCCGGCTGGAAGTGGCTGTACAGCGCGTGGATGTTCAGCATCGTGCTGCTGTGGGACCTGCTGGTGGCAGCGGCCATCGGCAATCAACGCCTGCTGCGGCGCTTCACCCATGCCCTGCCGTGGCTGGAACGGGCCTGCGGGGTCATGCTGATGGTGCTGGCCGTGGCGCTGCTGATTCATCTGCTGGCGGGCTGACCAGGCGCAGGCTGGCAAGGTCCATCAGGCTGAAATGGCCGCTGGCCCAGCCGCCGGTATCCAGATGCCAGACGTTGCCCAACTGCTTGGCCCGCAATACCGGCGTATGCCCTACCAGCAAGGCGCGCAAGCCTGCCACGAGCTCGGTGTTGCCATCCTTCAGGCGTTGCCGCGACCACTGGCACACCTCGCGAACGCCAGCGTCATCATCGAACAGCAGGCTGTTGCGTAATTCGCTCCAGTCGTTGAACGGGCTGTCGGCATGCAGCAGGCCGATCAGGCCGGAGTGGGTTTGCACTTCCAGGGCAATCGGCAGTTGCAGGAACCGTTCGACGAAGACCGCCTGCTTGTCGCGGGGCATGTCGATGAACCAGCCACCACCTGCGGCACGGTACATCTCCAGATCCAGACGCCCGCCATGCAGGCAGGTGATCGCCAGCGACTCGTGATTGCCCTGCACGGCGTGAAACCAGGGCTGCTCCAGCCACCACAGGCATTCTTCGCTGTGCGGCCCGCGGTCGACCAGGTCGCCGACGCTGAACAGGCGGTCCACTGCGGGGTCGAAAGCTGCTGCGTCCAGGCATTGCTCAAGCCGCCGAAAATGCCCGTGGATATCACCCACGGCCAAGTCACGCCCCTTGCTGTTGGCGGCTAACCGCCGAAACCGGCTCATTACAATGTTCCTCTGCTGGCGCGCCGCGGCCGGCGTAAAATGAAGCGACACGCAGCCCGCCCCGGAGGTGCATCATGCGTAACGCTCTTGTGTGTGCCGTGCTCATGGCGCTGTCATTCAACAGCATGGCACAAGGCACCCCACCTGCGCAGGTCGAGGTGCGTTTCGACCACCCGGAAACGTTTCGCGACGCCAGCCTCGATGGCCCTGGCTATGAACGCGGCGCCGATCCCTACGTGATGAAGACCCTGACCGAGTACCTGCAGAAACTCGGCCAGCGCTACCTGCAGCCCGACCAGCAACTGGTCATCGACATTCGCGACGTCGACCTGGCTGGCCGTTACGAGCCATGGCACAGCCAGGCCTACGATGTGCGCTTCATGCGCGACATCACCTGGCCGACCATCGACCTGAGCTACACCCTGCACCAGCCTGGCAAGCCCGACCAGCAGGCCCAGGAGCGGGTCAGCGACAAGATGTACCTGAGCCGCCCGGGCCGCGCCGCCCATAGCAGTGACCGCCTGTACGCGGAAAAGGCCATGCTCGACGACTGGTTCCGCCAGCGGTTCGCGCCGCATTCGACGTCCTGAGGCAACCCTTTGCTGGTACAGGCGAGTGTGTCGGGGGTATGCTCGGCCCTTCGACCTGTGCCAGGGAAGGGACGCACCATGAAACTCTGTGCCGTACAACTGGCGTCGCGCAAAGGTGACCTGGCCGGCAACCTCGCCCGCCATCTGCGCTGCATCGAGCAAGCCGCGGCACTGGGCGCGGAACTGGTGGTGTTCCCGGAACTGTCGTTGACCGGTTACGAACCGACCTTGGCACGCCAGGTGGCCCTGCCGCTGACCTCTGCCCGCCTTGAACCGTTGCAGGCGCTTTGCGATCAGCTGGCAATCAGCGTGGCCGTGGGGTTGCCACTGCCGACCGCAGAGGGAATACGCATCGGCATGCCCATCCTGCGCCCGGGCCAGCCGCCGCTGGCGTATGCCAAGCAACGCCTGCATGACGATGAACGGCCGTTCTTCACGCCCGGCGATCAACCCCTGGTGTTCGCGTCGGGGCCGCTGCAGATCGCCCCGGCCATCTGCTATGAGTCGATGTTCATCGAACATGCCGCCCAGGCCCATGGGCTGGGTGCCGAGCTGTATCTGGTCAGCGTGGCCAAGACCGCCAAAGGCATGCGCGAAGGCAACGAGCATTATCCGGAGGTGGCACGCAGCTTGGGCATTCCGGTGTTGCTGGCCAACTGCGTCGGGCCGGCCGACAACTTCATCGGTGCCGGCGGCTCGGCAGCCTGGGACAGCCAGGGCAACCTGCTGGCAGCGCTGGATGACAAGGCTGAAGGCCTGATCCTGCTGGACACCACCAGCAACATTGCGCTCGGTGTGCCGCTGTCTGCGTGAGGGACAACTGGCGCAGATTGTTCAGAGGTCCAAAGCCAGGCTCTGCCGCCCTTCCAACGCCAGCAGATACTGCTTGGCCGGCAAGCCCCCGGCAAACCCGGTCAGGCTGCCGGACGCGCCGATTACCCGGTGGCACGGAGCAATGATCGAGATCGGATTGCGCCCGTTGGCTGCACCCACCGCGCGCACGGCACTGGGGTTGCCGATCTGCCGGGCGATGTCGCTGTAGCTGCGGGTCTGGCCAAAGGGAATGGTCAGCAGGGCCGCCCACACCTGGCGCTGGAATTCGGTGCCGGCAAAGTCCAGCGCCAGTTCAAAGTGCTGGCGGGTGCCAGCGAAGTACTCACCCAGCTGGCGGGCCGTTTCGCGCAGCATCGGGTGGCGGTCATCGCGGTGCAGATCGCCAAGCCGCACGCGGTTCTCGCGTTCCTCCTGCCACAGCACAGCGGCGAGTCGCTCGCCGCGTGCCACCAGGGTCAGGGTGCCGACCGGGGACGGCATCAACGTAAAGGCGCTGGACATCTGAGTTCCCTACGGCAAACCAGTTTCAGCGCACTTTAACGTCGCTCGCCCCCCGCTGCATCCGCTTTCTTGCGCAGGTTATTCGGTGAGCAGCGACTGTCGGATCAATTTCTTGTCGACCTTGCCTACGCTGGTTTTCGGGATTTGCTCGACACAACGTATCTGCCGCGGAATCGCCCACTTGTTCAGCTGGCCGCTGGCAACAAAAGGCTGCAGATGCTCGGCCAACGCCGCCGCATCCAGCTGCCGACCGTCGCGGCAAACCAGCAGTGCCAGCGGCTGCTCGCCCCATTGCGGGTCCGGCACGCCGACTACCGCCACCGCCTCGACCGTCGGGTGCTGGCTGATCAGGCTTTCCAGTTCGACCGAGCTGATCCACTCGCCACCGGTCTTGATCACATCCTTGATCCGGTCGCGGATGCGCACCACGCCACCTGCGTCGACGCAGGCCAGGTCACCGGTGTGCAGCCAGCCACTGCGCCACAGCGCGGCGCCTTGCTCCGGTTCCTTGAAGTAGCCCTGGGTCAACCATGGCGCGCGCACCACCACTTCACCCAGGCGCTCGCCATCGTGTGGCACGTCATTGCCAGCGTCATCGACGATACGCAGGTCCACCAGCACGATCGGCACGCCGGCATTGATGCGCAGCGGCACCTGCTCGGCCATGGGCAGCGCCAGGTCCTGGGCGTTCAGGCGGGTGACGCTGAGCAGCGGGCAGCTTTCCGACATGCCATAGCCGCAGTGCACGCGAATACCGCGGTTGCTCGCGCGCTGCGCCAGCCCCACGGTCAGTGCGCTGCCACCGAGCAGCATCTTCCAGCCGATCAGGTCGGTGCGCCGGCCCTCGTCGCAGTCGAGCATCATCTGCAGCACGGTTGGCACGCAGTGCGAGAAGGTCACACCCTCCTCCCGGTACAGCCGCACCAGGCGGTTGGGCTCGTAGCGCCCCGGGTAGACCTGCTTGATGCCCAGCGCCGTGGCCACATAGGGCACGCCCCAGGCATGCACATGGAACATCGGCGTGATCGGCATGTACACATCGCCTTCACGCAACAGCGGTTCGCCGCCGCAGGCGGCCAGGGTGGCCTGCTCGGCCAGGGTGTGCAGCACCAACTGGCGATGGCTGAAATAAACGCCCTTGGGCAGGCCGGTGGTACCGGTGGTGTAGAACAGCGTGGCCAACGAGTGTTCGTCGAAGTCGGGGAAGTCGAAGCGGGTGCCCGCCGCGTCCAGCAACGCCTCGTACTCGCCCAGGGTGGGCAGCGTCGGCTGGTCGCAGGCGCCATCGCTGAGGCGGATGAAGCCTTGCACGGTCGGCAGTTCATCGCGCAGCTGCTCCATCAGCGGCAGGAAGTCGTCATGCACCAGCACCAGCCGGTCTTCGGCATGGTTCATGGTGTAGCGGACCTGCTCGGCGGACAGCCGCACGTTGACGGTGTGCAGTACAGCGCCGAGCATCGGCACGGCGAAGAAACATTCCAGGGCGCGGTGGCTGTCCCAGTCGAGCAAGGCGACGGTGTCGCCTGGCCTGACCCCGGCCTCGGTGAGCACGTTGGCCAGGCGCTGGATGCGTTCGATCAGCGTCGTGTAGCTGTAGCGCAGCGTGTCGGCATAGACGATTTCCTGGTTCGGCTGGTAACGCACGCCCGACAACAGCAGGCGCTTGATCAGCAGCGGGTAGCCATAGGCCTGTTCGGCGGCCGGCATGATACGGGTGGTGGTCATCGCGGCATCCTTCACAGCAGGTCGGCATCGAGCAGGTAAAGGCTGTGGCTACCGGCCTTGACGCTGGCGCTCAGCGATTGGGTACGCGGCAGCAGGCGCGCGAAGTAGAAGCGCGCGGTGGCCAGCTTGCTCTGGTGGAACGGCTCGGGCTGCGCGGTGTTCAGGGCGACCTCGGCCATGCGTGCCCACAGGTAGGCATACAGCGTGTAGCCGAACGCATGCAGGTATTCCACCGACGCAGCGCCAATCTCCCGAGGGTTGCCCTGGCCGCGGTCGAGGACCCAGGCCGTCAGGTCATCGAGCTCGTTCAGCGCCGCCAACAGCGGAGCTGCGAATTCGGCGGTCAGCGCCTCGGCGAAGGTGCGGATCTCCGTCGACAGCAGGCGGTACGCCTGGCCGCCATCGCCCAGCAGCTTGCGCCCCACCAGGTCGAGGGCCTGGATGCCGTTGGCGCCTTCGTAGATCTGGGTAATGCGGCAATCGCGAATCAGCTGTTCCTGGCCCCATTCGCGGATGTAACCGTGGCCACCGAACACCTGCTGGCCATGCACCGTGGTTTCCAGGCCCATGTCGGTGAGGAAAGCCTTGGCCACCGGGGTCAGCAAGGCCACCTTGGCCTCGGCCAGGCGACGTGCGTCGGCATCCTCGCTGTACTTGGCCAGGTCCAGTTGCAGCGCCACGTAGGTGGAAAATGCCCGCCCGCCTTCGTTCAGGGCCTTCATGGTCAGCAGCATGCGCCGCACATCCGGGTGCACGACGATCGGGTCGGCGGCCTGCCCGGGCGCCTCGGCGCCGGTCGGGGCACGGCCCTGCTGACGGTCGCGGGCATAGGCGATGGCGTTCTGGTAGGAGCGCTCGCCCAGGGCCAGGCCCTGGATACCCACGCCCAGGCGCTCGTAGTTCATCATGGTGAACATGGCATTGAGGCCCTTGTTCGGTTCGCCGACCAGGTAACCGATGGCGCCGTCGAAGTTCATCACGCAGGTGGCCGAGGCCTTGATGCCCATCTTGTGCTCGATCGAGCCACAACTGACAGCATTGGCCTCGCCCAGCGCGCCATCATCGTCGACCAGCACTTTCGGCACCAGGAACAGGGAAATACCCTTGGCCCCAGCAGGTGCGTCAGGCAAACGGGCCAGCACCAGATGGATGATGTTCTCGCTCAGGTCCTGCTCACCGCCGGTGATGAAGATCTTGGTGCCGCTGACCCGGTAGCGGCCATCGGCCGACGGTTCGGCACGGCTGCGCAGCAGGCCCAGGTCAGTACCGCAGTGCGGCTCGGTCAGGCACATCGAGCCCGTCCAGCGCCCTTCATACATCGGCGGCAGGTAACGGGCCTTGAGCGGCTCGCTGGCGTGGTTGAGCAGTGACAGGCAGGCGCCTGCGGTGAGCATCGGGTACAGGCCGAACGACAGGTTGGCCGCGTTGAGCATTTCTTCGAGCTGAGCGCCGATCACTTTCGGCATGCCCATGCCGCCATATTCCGGGGCGCCGGCCACACCCACCCAGCCATCTTCGGCAAACGCCCGGTAGGCGTCGGCAAAGCCATCCGGGGTGATTACGCGGCCGTTTTCCCAACGGCAACCCTGCTCGTCACCACTGCGGTTGAGCGGCGCCACCACGTCGGCAATCAGCTTGCCGGCCTGCTCGAGCACGGCCCGGGCGGTGTCGCCATCGACCTGCTCGGCCAGCGCCGGGGTCTGCGCCCACCAGGCCGGGATATCGAACACTTCGTTGAACAGGAAATCCATGTCGCGCAGTGGCGGAAGGTAATCAGACATGAGGCGAACACTCGGTTTCTTGGGTTGACGAACGTGACGCGGCACGGGCCCGGCTTGCCGCCGGGGCGCCATGGCCACGCAAGAGGAAGTGCGACAGCGCCGGGATCAGCACCAGCGCGCCGAGCATGTTCCAGAGGAACATGAAGGTCAGCAGCAGGCCCATGTCGGCCTGGAACTTGATGGGCGACCAGGCCCAACCGACCACGCCAGCGGCCAGGGTGATGCCCACCAGGCCGACCACGCGCCCGGTGAAGGCCACGGCCTTCTGGTAGGCCTGGGCCAGCGGCAGGCCGGCACGCTGGTGATGCAGCTGCACGCTGAGCAGGTACAACGCGTAGTCGACGCCAATGCCGACACCCAGGGCGATCACCGGCAAGGTGGCGACCTTGACACCGATGCCCATCGCCACCATCAGCGCTTCGCACAGCAGTGAGGTGAGCATCAGCGGCAGGATTGCCACCAGGGTGGCGCGCCAGCTGCGGAAGGTGAACAGGCAGAACACGGTAACCGCCAGGTACACCAGCAACAGCATGCGGTGGTTGGCCTCGCGCACGACGATATTGGTCGCGGCCTCGATACCGGCGCTGCCGGCGGCCAGCAGGAACTGGCGATCGTCACCACTGTTGGCCTGGGCGAAGCGCTCGGCGGTGGCGGCAACTTGCGCCAGGGTGTCGGCACGGTGGTCCTTGAGGTAGGCGATCACCGGCATCAGCGAACAGTCGTTGTTGAACAGCTCCGGGGTGTTGACCGAGGCCTGCTGGGCCGCGTAGTTGAGCACGTCCTGGTTGCGCTGCAGGCTGTTCAGGCGCGGGTTGCCCTCGTAGGTGCCGGCGGTGATCTGGCGCACTGCGTTGGCCAGCGACAACGTGGTCTGTACCCCGGGCAGCTGTTGCAGCTCCCAGGCCAGGCGGTCGGCCAGCACCAGCGTCTGGTAGCGCAGGCAGCCTTCGGCGGGCGTCTTGACCATCACCGCGAAGGTGTCGCTGCTCAGCGCGTAGTGGCTGGTGATGAAGGCGTTGTCACGGTTGTAGCGCGAGTCGGCGCGCAGCTCCGGGGCACCGCTGTCGAGGTCGCCGATCTTCAGCTGCAGGCTGCCCCACACACCGACGGCGGTAAGGGCCACGGCCACCAGCAAGGCGCCCGTGGCCCACTTGCGTTCGGTAAAGCGGTCGAGCAGGTCCCACAAGCGGCCAAAGCCACGGTGCTGCGCCGCACGGGCATCGATGTACAAGGCGCGCTCGGCGGCCTTGCGGCCAACGCCGACATACGACAGCGCCACCGGCATCAGCAGCAGCGAGGTGAAGATCAGCACCGCCACACCGATGCTGGCGGTGATGGCCAGGTCCTGGATCACCGGGATATCGATCAGCATCAGTACGGCAAAGCCCACCGCGTCCGCCAGCAGCGCGGTGACCCCGGCCACGAACAGGCGGCGGAAGGTGTAGCGTGCGGCGATCTGCCGGTGGGTACCACGGCCGATGTCCTGGAGGATGCCGTTCATCTTCTGCGCGGCGTGGGACACGCCGATGGCGAAGATCAGGAACGGCACCAGGATCGAGTACGGGTCGATGGCATAACCCAGCCAGGCAACGATGCCCAGCTGCCAGACCACCGCGGTCAGCGAACACAGCACCACCAGCAAGGTGCTGCGCACGCAGCGGGTGTACAGGTAGATGATCACCAGGCTGGTGACCACGGCCAGGGCAAAGAACGCCATTACCTGGATCAGCCCGTCGATCAGGTCGCCCATCAGCTTGGCGAAACCGATCACGTGGATCTGGTACTGGCCGCTGGCCTGGTACTGGCTGCGCAGGTGTTCGAGCTTTTGCGAGAAGGCGTGGTAATCGATGCCTTTGCCGGTGGCCGAATCCTGGTCCAGCAGCGGCACGATCAGCATGCTCGACTTGAAGTCGCGGGCCACCAGGCTGCCGACGATATTGGCGCGCTCGATGTTCTGGCGCAGCTGCTCGATGTCGGCGGCGCCGCCCTGGTAGCCGTCAGGCATCACCGGGCCGCCCTGGAAGCCTTCTTCGGTGACCTCGGTCCAGCGCACTGCCGGGCTCCACAGCGACTTCATCCAGGCACGGTCGACACCGTCGCTGAGAAACAGCTCGTCGTTGATCTGGCGCAGGGTCTGCAGGTAGTCGGGGTCGAAGATGTCGCCGCGGGTGTTCTCCACCACCACCCGCACCGAGTTGCCAAGGCCGCGCAGCGACTGGCGGTTTGCCAGGTAGTTCTGGATGTAGGGGTGGCTCTGCGGCAGCATTTTCTCGAAGCTGGGGCGCAGCTCCAGGCGGGTCAGTGCCATGTAGCCGAGCACCAGGGTGGTCAGCAGCATGCACAGCACGAAGGCCAGGCGGTGGTTGAACACCAGGCGCTCCAGGCGATTGCCCGAACGCGGGTCGAAGTCGGCGAGGTTGTGGATCACCGGCAGTGGGTCTTGGCGGATATCGGCCATCAGGGTCTTCTCTCGTCGAAGGTACGCACGCCCCGCTCGCCCACCAGTACCAGGCCGGTACCGGCGTCGTCGGCAAGCGCGGTCACCGGGCCACGCGTGGCTTGTGGCTGCGGGCTGAAGCTGGCGCCGCCGTCGCGGCTGAGCAGCAGGTCGCCGGCCTGGCTGGCCAGCCAGACCTCGCCGCCTGCGCCAAGGCTGGCCGCCGTGAGGCTGGTCTTCACCCCGCTGCTGACCGGTTGCCACTGCTGGCCGCCGTCACTGCTGCGGTAGGCATTGCCGCGCAAGCCGTAGATCAGCAGCAGGCCGGGTTTGCCGACGGCACCGAACAAGGTGCCGGCATACGGCGTGGGTACCTGCTCGAAGCGTTGACTGGCGGTATCCAGCTTGAGCAGCAGGCCCTGCTCGCCAGTGATGTACAGCGCGTCACCGACTGGCGCCAGGCTGGTCAAGTGCAGGCCTTGCGGGTTGTCGCTGTGGTCCTGCCACGGCAACCAGTGCTGGCCACCGTCCTCGGTGCGCAACAGCAGGTTGAACAGGCCCACGGCATAGCCGTGCTGGTCATCGCTGAACCACACATCGAGCAAGGTGCTGTCGGTGCCGTCGGCCAGTTCACGGCCATCGAGCTGCTTTTGCCAGTGCTGGCCGCCGTCGCGGCTATACAACACCACACCGTCGTTGCCCACTGCCCAGCCGTGCTCGGCAGTGGGGAAGCTGACCGCGTTGAGGTCGGCGCTGACCGGCACCTGGGCCTGCTGCCAGTGCGCGCCATGGTCGTCGGAATACACAATGTGCCCGCGCGGGCCCACCGCCACCAGGCGCGCACCGGCCTGGGTCACATCACGCAGCGCACTGGCTGCGGCCAATGCACTGGGCATCGCCGGCAGGTCCAGCACGTCGGTGAAAGGCGCCGCCTGGGCCGCGCCTTGCAGCGCGCCCCAGAGCAGCATCGCCACGCTGCATCGTTTGAAGACAGACATTGCCAACCTCTGCGCCATGCGCTCAGCGAATGCCATTGCCGGCCAGCGATTCAGGCGACCACTGGGCCTTGGACAGCGGGTCGATGTAGCGGATGCCGCCGTAGGCGCCGACCACGCCGTTGAGGTTGTAGGTGCCACCGACCAGGTCGTAGATCATGAATGGCGTGGCATCCGGGGTCTGCTTGTCGTAGCTCTGGGTCAGGAAGGCGAACGAGCCACGGTACAGCTGGCCGCGGGCGTCATACTGGTCGGAAGCCAGGGCCACCCAGCTGTCCTCGTCGAGGTAGAAGCGGCGCTTGTGGTAAATGTGCCGCGCACCGTCCTTGAGCTTGCCTTCCACTACCCACACGCGGTGTTTTTCCCAGCGCACGAACTGCGGAGCGAGGTGATTGGGGGTGATCAGCTGCTTGACGTCGGTGTTGTAGGTCAGCTGGTAGGTGTTGTACGGCACGTACATTTCCTGCTTGCCGACCAGGGTCCAGTCGTAGCGGTCCAGGGCGCCATTGAAGACGAACACGTCATCGTAGGTGCCGGAGCCCGAGGTGCCTGGGTTGGGCGTGTCGTAGGCCAGGTTCGGGGCCAGCTTGACCCGGCGCTGCCCAGGCAGGTACTGCCAGGCGCTGCGCGGCTGCACCAGCGGGTTGGCGGCATCGCGCAACATCATCGCTTCACCGGCGCGGCGGGCGGGGCCGGTGTACACCAGTTTCATCTGGTAGTAGGTGTCCTTGGCGCCGATCGGCTTGTTCATGTCTTCGTAGATCGGGTAGCTGATGTTGGCCTGGCCGGTGGTCGACAGCGTGGGCTTGCCCGCCGCGTCGACGTTCCACGAGTCGTATTTGGCGGTCATGCTCACGCCCTGATAGCGCAGCAGGAAGTTCCACATCGCCTCGGCGCCGTTCTGCGGGATCGGGAACGGGATGCCCGGCAGCACGTTGTCCACCGCGGTGCCGCCCTCCTGGCTCTTGGCACCGGTGGCGTTCTTCAGGGTGTTGTCCAGCACCGCCTGGGGCAGTGCCACGCTGCGGTGGGTCGGGTAGACATCGACACGCATGGTCGGGAAGCGTTTGAGCAGTTCAAGGGTGGTGGCCGTCAGCTGGCCCTTGTACTGCTCGGCGTTCTTGCCATCGATGACCAGCAGCGGTTTCTCGCTGGCGAACGGGTCGGGGCGCATGCTGGCGCCGCTCTGGTAGCCGGCCGGAGGCGTCAGCAGGCCGCCCTGGTAGGCCGGGATCGAGCCATCGGCATTGGCGGCCTTTTCCGCGCCCAGGGTGGTCAGGTTCTTGCCCAGCTTGGCAGCCTGGTCAGGGGATACCGCAGCGTGGGCGGCGTTGAGGGCAGCCAGCGACAGGCAGGTGGCCAACAGGGTTTTCACGTAGTTCATGATTGTTGTTTTCCTGTGAAGTCTGTGGGGGACAGGTCTCAGAACGTGGTCTTGAGGGTCAGGTACAGGGCGCCACGGTCTTCGGTGGTGGCACCACCGCCGGAGAAGGAGGCGTAGCCGCCGCCGTAGCAGGTGTAGTCCTGTTCGCCGTCGAGGGCGTTCGGCGTGCTGCCGTCGGTCTGGCCATCCTTGCAGGACTGGGTCTTGCCGAAGCTGTCGACGTACTTGAGGTCGACGAAGTACTGGTTGTAGATGGCAGCGCTGACGCCGACCGCATAGTTGCCGGTGTCCTTGGCACCGCCGCCCTGCACGGGCGACACGCCGTCGATGCCGACGTTGACCGACAGCGGCATGCTCATGTCGACACCTGGCATCACCTGGAACCAGGTGGGGGTGAAGTTGACGGCGATGCCCCAGTTGTCACGGGTCGGCTGGTCAATGCCGCGGTAGCTGCTCTTGCCCTTGTACAGGGCCTCGTTGTGGCCATCGAGCTTGAGCAGGTTGCTGTAGAACAGCTCGCCGAGCAGGGTTGCCGAGTCGAACAGCGGCGTGTTGCCGATGGTCATCAGGCCGTTGAGGGTCCAGTGCAGGGTTTCACCGGTGGCGCTCAGGCTGTCGCCGTCCTTGGGTACGTCGTAGATCACCCCGCTGCTGGCCAGGCGTGGTGGCAGCAGGCCGAAGCCGCCGCCCAGGCCAGCGGTGCCGGGGGCGCTGACGATGGCCGGGATACTCGCCAGGGGCATGTGCTGGCGAATGTTGAGGTCGCTGCCGACGCTGATGCCGCCGATTTCCTTGGACAGGCTCAGGCCATAGATGTCGATGTCGTCGGAATAGGCAAACTGGTACGTGGTGCTCTGCAGCGAGTTGTACAGGTTGCCGACCGCACCCTGGCGGCCGCCTGGCGGGTTGCCGAACGGCCCCCGGGCCACGGTCATGCCGCGTGCGTCGAGCCAGGCCTGGGGCAGGATCTCGGAAGTCTTGCGGTAGTAAAAGCCCAGCGTGCCGCCAAGCCACTCGGGCGACCACTTGGCCATGACGCCCCAGTCGCCGCTGTTGCGCGGGGTCAGGTCGTCGCCACGGCGGATGGTGGTGAGCGCGCCGCGCACCGGGATCAGCCCGGGGGTACCGGTGTGGCCGAGCAGGAAGCTCTCGGCGCCCTCGCCCACCACGTCGGAGCCGCCATAGAAGGTACCGGCCTCTGGCAGGCGCGCGGCATCCCAGTCAAAGAAATACTGGGCGCCCAAGGTCAGTTCGGGGTTGACCATGAACGACGTGGACAACTGGTTGCGCGGGACGAACAGTTCCTTGGCTTCGGTGCCCGGCGAGGCCGCCAGCTTGGCCAGGTCCAGCCCGGACTGGCCGTAGCTCAGCGAGTGCACCGGGTTGAGCAGGGTTTCCCCCCAGAACAGGTTGTGCTGGCCGACTTTGGCGCTGACTTGCGATTGCTCGCCCACATCGCGGCTGAAGAACACGAAGGCATCCAGCACTTCACCGGACGGGCCGCTGTAGTAACGCTGGGCATAGTTGCTCAGGTGCGGGCTGCCCAGCGGCACACCCGTGCCCGGCAGGCCGTTGAGGCTGGGGTTGATGCCGGACTGGTCACCGTTGCCGTTGACGAACGGGTTGCTGTTGGAGCCGGTGTTGTCATAAGCCTTGTCGTACCAGCTGGCGGTGCTGACGCGAAAGCCAGTGTTGCCCTGGTAGACCACGTCCAGCTCGGTCAGCAGGTCGACCCGGTTGGTGACCGTGGTGCCAGCCTTGCGGAAGTTGTAGTCACCGTCGTTGCTGTTGGGCGTGCCGAGCAGGCGTTTGTCGGCGCTTTCGGTGCGCACGCCATAGTTGTACTTGACCGTGTTGTCGAAGCGCACGGCCCAGTCTTCGCTACCGGTGGTGACTTCGAAGGCTTGCGCGCCGGGCAGGCTGAACAGGCTGATGGCGCAGGCGAGCAGGCAGCGCTGTGGTTTCACAGCACGGTGAATGCGGTGTTCTGGCATTGCGATGACTCCACTTATTGTTCTTGTTGTTCATGGCCGCCCGTCATCTGCGGGCTTGGCTTGGGCATCCGTGCGGGGTTGGCAGATCAGTGGTCCAGGCGACGAATCAGGTTTTCAGCCAGCGGCCAGGGGCCAAACCCGGCTGCCGGGTTGAGGTGGCCGACCGGCCCGAGGGCGATCAGCTCGCTGCCCCAGGCGTGCGCCATGCCACCTGCTGCATCGAAGCTGGCGAGGTGGTCGTTACTGCTGGCGGCGACGATGCTGGGGAACGGCAGCGGTGCCATCGGCAACGGCGACCAACCCTGCTCGGCGAGGCTTTGCGGGCTGGGGTACTGAGCCGGCCACTGGGCGTGCAAGTCGGGCGGTGCGGCCAGCAAGGCGCCTTTGATCGGCCGCTGATAACGGGCCGCCCAGTGGGCCACCATCAACACGCCAGCGCTGTGCGCCACCAGCACCACCTCGCCGTCGATCTGTTCCAGCTCGCGCTGGATAGCTTCGACACGGGCGTTGCAGCTAAGCCCGTCGACCTGCAGCGGTGGCACGCTGCGGACCTTGGCCAGGCGCGCTTCAAGCAGGGTTTGCCAATGCTCGCTGACATGCTCGCGCAGGCCAGGGATGATCAGCACGGTGGCGGTGGTTTGCAGTTTTTCCACGTCAGGACCTCGGCTTGGATCGGGTACGAGGTTCACAGTAAAGAGGGGGCTCGACGGGTGCTTCACATTGCGCGTCAGTGACTTTTCATTTGATGACAAGCTGATGTTTCGGGCTTGTGCTTCTCAATTGATGACACGCAGGCTATAAATCACAGACCGCCTGACGGAAAACAATAAAAATGCCAGCCCTAGTCCGTGCCGCCAGCCTGACCAACTACCTCGAAGTGTCCCGCCACGTGGGCCTGAACCCTAACGCCCTGCTCGCCCAGGTGGGCCTTAGCGCTGCAATGCTCGAAGACCCCGACCGGCGGATTCCGGCAGCCAACGTGATTACCCTGCTGGAAGAGTCGGCCCGTGTCAGCGGCTGCGATACCTTTGGCTTGCGCATGGCCGAGTCGCGCCAGCTCTCGGATTTCGGCGAGATCAGCCTGCTGCTCAGCCACCAGCGCAACCTGCGCGATACCCTGGAAGTGATCGTGCAGTATCGTCATCTGCTCAACGATGCACTGGCCATCCATGTCGAGGAAGCCGGCAAGACGGTCATTATTCGTGAGGAAGTGATCAACGAGCGGGCGCCGTGCAGCCGCCAGGCCACGGAGCTTGCCATCGGCGTGATGCTGCGCCTGTGCGCGGCGCTGCTGGGTGCCCAGTGGCACCCGATCAGCGCCAACTTCACTCATGCCGCGCCGGCCGACCTGGCCGTCCACCGGCGCATCTTCGGCTGCACGCTGGTGTTCGGCAGCGAGTTCAACGGCATCGTCTGCCCCGCCGCCGACCTCGACAGCGCCAGCCCCCAGGCCAACGAGGCCATGGCACGCCTGGCACGGCGCTACCTGGACACCCTGCCGGCCGGTGGCACGCCGTCACTGGAGCTGGAGCTGCGCAAGACCATCTACCTGCTGCTGCCCATGGGCCGCGCCACCATCGAACAGGTGGCGCAGACCCAGGGCATGAATGTGCGCACGCTGCAACGGCGCCTGGAAGAGGAAGGGCTGACGTTCAAGGACATGATCAACAACGTGCGCCGCGACCTGGTGATGCGTTACCTGGAAAACCCCAGCTATTCGCTGGGGCGCATCGCCGACATGCTCGGTTACTCGATGCCCAGTTCATTCACCCGCTGGTTCATCGCCCAGTTCGGCATGCCGCCCGCCAGCTGGCGGGCGCAGCATGCCGAACAGGCGCCTTAAAGGCCCCAGTGCATCAGGGCCAGCACCAGCAATACCAGGAACACACTCTCCCCCACCATCAGCGCGATGGGCTTGAGCCCCACGGACGCCAAGGCCTTGAGTTGGGTCTTCATGCCCAGGGCGCTGATAGCCACCACCAGGCAGCCACGGGACAGGTCATTGATACCGCCCTGCACCGCCGCAGATACCCACCCCGTGCTGTTGACGCAGGCCAGCAGCACAAAGCCGACGGCGAACCACGGCAGCAACGGCGGACGCTGGCCACCGGTATCCAGGCCCTGGCGGCGGGTGATCATCGCCGCGCAGACAATCACCGGCAGCAGCATGGCCACGCGCATCAGCTTGACCACCGTGGCGATGTCGCCGGTTTCGGTGGACATGCTGTAACCGGCGCCGACCACCTGGGCCACATCGTGAATGGTGGCACCCAGGAATACGCCAGCCTGCCCCGGCGGCAGGTGCAGCCAATTGGCAATCATCGGGTAGAGGATCATCGCCAGGGTCGACAACGCCGACACGCCAATCACCGTGAACAACGTGGCGTGCTCCTTGCGCGGGTGCTGGGGCAACGCTGCCGCCAACGCCAACGCCGCCGAGGCGCCGCAGATGGCCGTGGCACCGCCGGTCAACAGGCCGAACAAGCGGGAAAAGCCCAAGGCCTTTGCTGCAATCACCGAGACCACGATGGTCACCGCCACCAGCGTGATCACCAGTACTACAGGTTTCCAGCCAAGGCTGGCGATCTGGTCCAGGGTAATGCGCATGCCCAGCAGAGCCACGCCCAGGCGCAGCACACCGCGGGCGGTGAACTCGATACCGGCCTTGCACGGCCCGTCGACGGCAAGGAAGTTCAGGGCCATGCCCAGCAGCAAGGCAAACAGCATGACCGGGGCCGCATAATGCTCGCTCAGAAAGCTCGCCGCCGCGCCCACGATCAGGCTGACCGCAACGCCTGGGGCCAATGCACGAATGCGGTGTTGTGCCGCCGTTATAGCCAGCGTGCTCATTGCCCGCCCTCCTCGTCATTCAGCACGATGAACACCTGCTGGCCCTGACACTCGACCGGGTAGCTGTTGACCTTCAGCGCGGTGGAATTGAGCAGGTAGCCGCTGGCCAGGTCAAAGCGCAGGCCATGGGCGCAGCACTGGATGACCCGCCCCTCCAGGCGCCCGCCGCACAGCGAGGCGCCCTGGTGCGGGCAACTGTCGTCGATGGCGTAAAGGGTATCGGCCACATTGAACACGGCCAGGCTCTTGCCGTGGCTCTCCACCAGCACACGCCCGTTGCGCTCGGGCACCTGGCTCGCGGCCAGGGCGATCCGCCGGCTCATGCCGGCACCTGTATCTGCAGGGCTTCACGCATGGCGGCGAACAGCACTTCGGCAGGTTGCGCGCCGGGGATCAGGCGGCCCCCATTGAAGCGGAAACACGGCACCGCGCTGCCCGCGCGCCCGGCGCCGCCAAGGAACGGGCTACCATCGTCGCGCAGGCAATCGACCACTTGTGCCACCTGCAGTCCGCAGGACTGGGCAATCGCGAGCAGTACCCGGTTGTCGCCCAGGTCGCGCCCCTGATGGAAGTAGGCAATGAACAGCTGCGCCAGCAGGGTTTCAAGCCGCCTGGCGCTGAGCAGGCCGGATGCACGTTGCAGCAAGCGGTGGGCATTGGCGGTATTGGGCATGCGGCGGATACGCGTGAAGTCGATATCTTCACCCACCACGCTGGCCGCAGCACGCACCTGCGCCTGGCGCTCGCGAACGGCCTGTTCGCTGCCCAGCCGCTGCACATAGAACGCGTGGAAAGGCAAGCCACCGGCGGGCAGGCCAGGCAGCAGTTGCACGCCCTGCCACTGCTGGGTCACTTCAACCTGCGGCTGCTCGCGCTGCAGCAGCAACAGGGCGGCCTGCAACTGGCGCTGGCCGATCAGGCACCACGGGCAAATGAAATCGAAGAACACTTCGACGGACAACGTCTGTTTCACGAACTCAACTCCTCGGTACGGCTGACCGATGCTTGCAGACGTTCCATGTCGCTGTGGTAATGGCGTTTGGCAATGAAGAACACGGCGGCGGCGCCGATGCTCACCAGCGGCACCAGCTGGAACGCGGCGTGCAGACCGATCAGGTCGGATACCCGGCCGGTAATCAGCGGGCCGGTCGCCAGGCCCAGCAGGTTGTTGGCCAGGGTCAGGGTGGCGAACGCCGTGCCATGCACGGCGGCGTGGGTCAGGTTGGCGACCATGGCGCTGGACGGGCCGTTGGTGCCGACGGCGATCATCATGCCCAGGCAGATCAGCACCAGTTGCGCGGTACCTGCCGGCAGCGCGAAGGCCACCGACAACAGCAGGCAGCTGCCCAGGCAATAGCCGATGGCCAGGCTGATCTTGCGGTCCGGGCGCTGGCGGCCCAGGCGGTCACAGAGCATCGCGCAGAGGATCGTGCCGATGCCGCTGCACAACACGATGACCGCAGCAATTGCGCCGGCGCGATCAGTGCCCATGGCGTAGTAACGGTTGAGGTAGCTGGGCATCCAGACGATGACCGTGCCACCGACGAACAGTTGCAGGCCACTGCCGATGTAAGCACCGATCACCGAGCGCGAGCCATACAAGGTGCGCAGCGGGTTGCTGGCCTTGACCTGAGCCTGTTTGGCGCATGTGGGGGTGATGCGCGCTTCCTTGACGATCAGCGGGTAAAGCAGCGCCAGCACCAGGCCGAACAGGGCCATGCCGGCGAACGCCCAGCGCCAGCCCAGGTGCTGGGCCAGCACGCCGCCCAGGGCCATGCCCAGCACCGAGCCGAACATGCCACCGGCCATGAACGCGCCGGCCAGGGTCGAGCGCATGTCACGGGGGAATACCGCCACCACCACAGCGATGCCAACGCTGCCATAGGCGGCCTCGCCGACACCCACCAGGAAGCGGGCAATGAACATCTGCGGGTAGTTTTCCGCCAGGGCGCAGCCCAGGGTCGCCAGGCTCCACAGCACGGCCATCAGCACCAGGCTGCGTACCCGGCCGAAACGGTCCGCCAGCAATGACAACGGAAAGGTCAGCAGGCCGACCATCAGCGCGACGATGCCACTGAGCAGGCCGAGCTGGCTGTCGCTCAGGGCCCATTCACCCTTGAGCAGCGGGAAGACGGCGTTGAGCACCTGGCGCGACATGTAGTCGGAAATCAACAGGCCGAAGGTCAGGGCGAAGACGACCCAGGCGTAACGCCGGGGCACGCTGAGCGCGGTGTCGGTGCCGGGTGCTTCGGCACTGGCGAGATAGGTGGCCATGGTGCCTCCTCGGAGTATCTGGCGTGGGTGATGTTCTTGTTGTTATGGGTAACAGCCAAAAGCTTTACTGCTTGTTCTGGCCCTATCGCCGCGGTTTGTCGCCACGACAAGCCGGCGATAGGGCCGGACCTGCTATCAGGCCCGCTGCGGTACGCCCTTTTGCCCCGGCTGGCGATTGGGCGCCATGCCGTTGGCCTTGAGGGTCTGTTCGATGCTGCTGTACTGCTCGCCAATGCGGTAGATGGCCCGGGCCTCTTTGCCGTTGGCCACTTCACGGCCCAGTTCATGGGCCACACGTACGGTCTGCTGGATCTGCTGCACCGAGCCGAAGCGCTTGCCGTGCTGGTCGATGATGGTGTCTTCGTTGCCGCAGCGTGGATGCAGGCCCATGGCCAGGGCCATGGTGTTGAACGGCAGCACGTTCTTGAGCAGCGATTCGGCAGTCAGCGTGCAACCATCCGGCGCGCGGTGGATGAAGTTGAAGAAGTTGAACGGGTTGGGGCCGTCGAAACCGCCACCGATACCGATCCAGGTCAGGTTCAGCGGGCCCATGTAGTCGCCACGGCGAACGATGCGCTCAAGGGTTTCCAGGGCATGCATGCCGGTCAGCTGGAAGTGCGGCTGGATGCCACTGGCCTGCAAGCGGCGCAGGTGTTCGCGGACCCAGGCCGGGCCGGCGGGCACGGTCATCTCGCTGTAGGCAGCGTGGATCGCCGGGTGGGCCAGGGAGGTGCCTTCCAGATATTCCGGATACAGCAGCTCCATGATGTTCATCTGCGTGGTGTTGATCGCCACGGTCACCTGGTCAGGGCGTGGGGTCAGTTCGGCGAGCATGTGCCGGGTGTCGTCGGACAGCCACTTGGCCGCCTCGCCTTCGCCCTCGGGGGCAAAGGAAATCGAGCCGCCGACCTGGATGATCATGTCTGGCACGGCTTCGCGCACGCCGGCAATCAGCTCGTTGAACTTGGACAGGCGCTTGGAGCCCTTGCCGTCCAGCTCGCGCACATGCAGGTGCAGCACGGTGGCGCCGGCTTCATAGCAATCGACCGCCTTCTGCACCTGCTCGTCCATGGTCAGCGGAATGTCTTCGGGGAAGTCCTCGGGCATCCACTCCGGGCCATACGGGGCGACGGTGATCACCACCTTTTCCATGTTTTCCGGGTGCAACGAATCGTCGAAGAATTGCATGCAGTAGTCCTCGCTATTGTTATTGTGCTGTGCGCCGTACGTGTGTGTGTGTGTACGGCGGATGACTCAGAAGGTGCGGCTGCCCTTGATCCCCGCACGCTCCATCTTGCGATGGCACGGCGGGTAGTCCATGACCGCGTAATGCTGGGTGCTGCGGTTGTCCCAGATGGCCACGCTGTTGGGCTTCCAGCGCCAGCGCACCTGGTACTCGGGCAGGTAGGCCTGGCTGACCAGGTAGCGCAGCAGGTCGGCGGCGCCGGGGTTGGCGTCCTGGCCGAAACGCACACGCTGGGGCGTGTGGTAATTGCTGAAGTGGGTGGTGAAGGCGTTGACGAACAGGACCTGCTCACCGGTGTCCGGGTGCGTGCGCACCACCGGGTGCTCGGCATCCGGGAACTGCGCCTTGAGTGCCAGGCGCTTTTCGATCGGCATGGCGGCGCCGAAGCTGGCTTCGATGCTGTGGCGTGCGCGCAGGCCTTCGATCTTCGCCTTCACATCACTCGGCAGGTTTTCATAGGCCAGCACCATGTTCGCCCACATCGTGTCGCCGCCCACCGGCGGGCACTCGACGCAGCGCAGCACGCAGCCCATGGGCGGTGCCTCGCGCCAGGTGGCGTCGGTGTGCCAGGCGTTTTCATAACGGTCGTTGGGCTGGTCAGGGCGCTTGTAGATCTGCACCAGGCCCGGGTGTTGCGGGTCGCTGCCGGCCACCGGGTGGTCTTCAAGGTCACCAAAGCGCCGGGCAAAGGCCACGTGTTCGGCACGGCTGAAGTGCTGGTCACGCAGGAACAGCACTCGGTGCTTGAGCAGCTGCGCGCGCAGCTGCTCGAACAGGTCGTCATCGTGGATCGCGTCAGCCAGGTTGACGCCGCTGATTTCGGCGCCGATCGCACAGGTCAGTTGTTCGATGTGCATGCTGTTGCCCTCTTCAGATGACGAAGATCGACGAGCCGGTGGTCTTGCGCGCTTCCAGATCACGATGGGCCTGGACGGCGTCCTGCAGGGCATAGTGCTGGTTGATTTCGATGCGGATGCGGCCGCTGCTGACATGGTCGAACAGCTCGCCGGCCAGGTCGGCCTTTTCCGCAGGGTCGGCAATGAAGTCGGCCAGTGCCGGGCGGGTCAGCTGCAGCGAGCCCTTGATCGCCAGCAACTGTGGGTCGAACGGCGGGATGGTGCCGGAGGCGGTACCGACGCAGACCATCAGGCCACGGCGCTTGAGCGAATCGAGCGAGCCCATGAAGGTGTTCTTGCCAACGCTGTCGAACACCACGTTGACGCCGACGCCATCGGTGAGCTCACGCACACGGCTGGCCACGTCCTCGACGCTGTAGTTGATGATCTGGTTGCAGCCATGGGCGCGGGCCACCTCGGCCTTGGCCTCGGTGGACACCGTGCCGATCACGTTCAGCCCCAGCAACCTTGCCCACTGCGCGACGATCAGGCCGACGCCACCCGCCGCGGCATGCAGCAGCACGGTGTCGCCGGGCTTGAAGTCGTACAGCCGGCGCATCAGGTAGGCCGCGGTCAGGCCGCGCATGGTCATGGCGGCGGCGGTCTCGAAGGCAATGGTTTCCGGCAGTTTGATCAGCGCTGCGGCGGGGATCAGGCGTTCGGTGCAATACGCGCCGAGGGTGTTGAGGAAGCCGGTGTAGGTGACCCGGTCACCCACCGCCACCTGGGTCACGCCCTCACCTACCGCCTGCACCACGCCGGAGGCTTCCACGCCAATGCCATTGGGCAGCGGGATCGGGTAGGTGCCATTGCGGAAATAGGTATCGGCGTAGTTCAGGCCGACCGCCACCTGACGCAGGCGCACCTGGCCCGGGCCGGGCTCACCGACCTCGGCATCCTCGTAGCGCAGCACTTCCGGGCCACCGGTCTGATGGAAACGTACGACTTTGGACATGCTTGTCTCTCCAATCATCGATCTGGACGCAGGGCGTCAGTTCTGGGTAATTGGAATGTAAGCGCTCGGGGTGCGGGGTGCTTCGCATCGGGCGACAGCGGGTTTTCATTTGATGACAGATCGCAGGGCCGGGGGCTGCAATCTTTTCTTCATGAACCGCCTTGAAGGCTAGGAATGGCCCGACTAATACTTAGGTCTCTGCCTGGGGAGGCACGAAACATGCAACCAAGATTCGTTATCGTTCCGGCGGTGCCCATCGAAAAGCAGTCGCTGCGCATCGGCACCCGTGACTACGCGGCGACCGTATGCGGTGGTTTCGATATCTATGACAATCAGGAAAAGGAGCGGCTCAAACCCAGCTACCCGAGCAAGGCGGATGCCGAGGTACAGTGCCGAAACCTGAACATGGCAAAGCAAGCCCGGTAGTCAGCTACCCTTCTTGCCACCCGGCAATCAGGCGCTGGGCATTTTCATCGCAATCCATGCCCTGGGGCTTGCTCTGCATGCCGGCAATCACCGCCAGTAATTGCGCGCGGTTCTGCGCCAGGCGCAACTGCATCGCCTCGATCTCGGCCACCTTGTGCTTGAGGCTTGCCAGCAGCCGATCGTGCCGCGCCGCGCCGTCGCCTGAAGCGTTGGTCAGGTTGCGCATCTCCTCCAGGCTGAACCCTGCCTGCTGCCCGCAGGTGATGATCTCCAGCGACCTCACCACCTGCTCCGGGTAGTCCCGATAGCCGTTGCCCAGGCGCCGGGCCTCGATCAGCCCGCTGGCTTCATAGAAACGGATGCGTGATGCGCTGAGGCCCGTGCGGCGGGCCAGTTCGCCAATTTTCATGCGGGGTGAAATTCTCTGTTGACCTTAAGGTTTACTTTAACCTTAGCCTTCTCCAAAACCCAACCCGCCCGACGCCCGGCGCTACCTTTGGAGAACACCGCATGACGCCCTTCCAGCCCCTGCAACTGCCCAATGGCAGTGTCATACCCAACCGCATCGCCAAGGCGGCCATGGAAGAAAACCTCGCCGATCAGGACCAGACCCCTTCCGATCAGTTGCTGCGCCTGTATCAGGCCTGGGCCGAAGGCGGCGCTGGCTTGCTACTGACCGGCAACGTCATGGTCGACCCCAGCGCCATGACCGGCCCAGGCGGCGTGATGCTCGATGACAGCCAGCCGTTGCAACGCTTTCGCCAATGGGCCGAAGCCGGTCGCGCCGGGGGCGCGCAGTTCTGGATGCAGATCAACCACCCCGGGCGGCAAATGCAGGCCAACCTCGGCCAGCCAACCGTGGCGCCTTCGGCGGTGGCGCTGGACATGGGCCGTTTGTCGAAACTGTTCCCGCAGCCCAAAGCCCTTGACGAAAACGAGATCGCCGCACTGATCCAACGCTTCGCCCGTACCGCGGCACTGGCTGAACAAGCCGGTTTCAGCGGCGTACAGATCCACGCCGCCCACGGTTACCTGCTCAGCCAGTTCCTCTCGCCACTGACCAACCGGCGCCAGGACCGCTGGGGCGGTAGCCTGGAAAACCGTGCGCGGCTGTTGCTGGAAGTGGTCAAGGCGGTGCGCGAGGTGGTGGCTCCCGGCTTCAGCGTGGCGGTCAAGCTCAACTCGGCCGACTTCCAGCGCGGCGGCTTCGAACCTGCGGATGCACGCCAGGTCGTGCTGTGGCTGAACGAACTGCCGGTGGACCTGGTGGAACTGTCTGGCGGTAGCTATGAAGCACCGGCCATGCAAGGCGATGCCCGGGACGGCCGCACCCTGGCACGGGAGGCCTACTTCCTGGAGTTCGCCCGCGAAATTGCCGCGATTGCCCGCATGCCCGTGATGGTCACCGGTGGCATCCGCCGCTTGCCAGTGGTCGAACAGGTGCTCGCCAGTGGCGTGGCCATGGCTGGCATCGCCACCGCACTGGCGGTCGACCCCAACCTGCCTCGGCGCTGGCAAGCTGGCGAGACCAAAGCCCTGGCCGAACTGCCACCGATCCGCTGGAAGCGCAAGGCGTTCGCCGCCCTGGCCTACATGGCGCTGGTGAAGCTGCAGATGCGCCGGCTGGCCTCGGGCCGCAAACCCGAGGCCAAAGCCTCGCCCCTGCGAGCCCTGCTGCTGGAACAGTGGTGCACGCTGCGCCGGGTAAAGCAATACAAGCGTATGATGAATAGCCGACTGGCTTGATGCTGTTGCGTAACGGCGTTCTCTGACGGGAGCACTGCCATGAACAAATCAACTTGTGCGCTGTGGCTGGTATTGGCAGCGCTCGCGGGCTGTTCAAGTAATTCATCTCTCTACCATGACCAGCCGTTGGTAGCCAAAGTCGATACCGGCATGAGCAAGGCGCAAGTGCTGCAAATAGGCGGCGAGCCCGGCGCCCAATCCGACCGCACGGTGGTGCCAGGTACTTGCTTCGACTACATGCTGACCAAGCCGGGGCAAAAGCAACAACCTTACATGGTCAGCTTCGATCAGGCCGGTAAGGTCGACAGGACCAGTTTCATGACCTGCGCCGAATGGAGCAATGCACAGCAGAAGTCCCGGCAGACACTACCCGGCATGGGTGGGATGGGCGGGTCAGGCTATTGATGCACCCGGCAGCCGGTCACTCAAGGCACTCTCTGGCGGCCAGGCGCAGCTTGTCGCTCGACAGGAAGCTGCCTTTGTAGAACGTTGCCCGGCTGCCATCGTGATATTCGACGACTTCCAGCACTTCGTCTGAAGTCACCGCGCTAGGTGCGGTCAAGCGATAACCATGGCTGATGGACTTTTGCGTGGTCTGCGGCGACAACGCCTGCCACTTTGGCAATACACAGGCAGCGTAAACGTCCGGGGATTTCGAGGTCAGCTTACTGGCGGTAGGCTTGCCTGGGTTGGCGCAAGCGGCAAGGCTTGCAGCGAGGGCGGCACAGAACAGGATGCGAAAGGTTGGCATTTGCAATTAACCAGACTGGAACGTGCGCCATTCTAGCCGGGTTCGCGCCAAAGGAGTAATCCACCAAGGTCGTGCCCAGGCTTGATGGCCATGGCGCAAGACTTCTGTCGAATGGGCAAGACGGCTCGATCCCATAAAATGCAACACGCTGATGGATCAGCACCCATCGCAAAAAGCCCGCTCTCATGTGCGCGGGCTTTTTGCTCTTGTGAATCAACGGTTCAGGCTTTTTTACACATCAACGCAGCATCGAGCAACCTGCCATGGTCATACCAGGCGTCGCGCTGGTAGGCCGTGAACTGACGCTGGGAGCCGGTGCCGCGCAGTTCCACCAACCCTTCGGCCTGGGTGGGGTCGCTACTTTCGACATACAGCTTGACCGAGTTGTCGCCATCAACTTCATAGGTTTTCACATTGCCTTGAAGTTCGCCTTTGACACACCCCAGATAAGCGGGCGTGCTTCTGTCGGTAGTGCCGGACGTATAATCATGGCCATCGCGCAGATCCCGGTTCTGTGCGCACCCGGCCATGAACAGCGTGGCAAAAGTGGTTAACAGTATTGCGCCTGTGACCGATCTTGAACTCTTCACGCGACACGCTCCTGCTGCCCCATCGAGAACTTACGAAAGAGTGGCCAAGCCGAACGCCCTTTTTTGGTTTTCGTGTGCCTATGGTACTGCGCAAAGTGCGCAGCACAATATGCTTGTTTGCTATATGGGCAAAGGCCCATTACGGGCAACTCTCACGCTTTCTCACTATTTCTTTAGCCGAACGGAACGATTTCAATCAGCCATGATTCTCATGCCTATCGACCCGGCACATCGATCAGGAGAGGCCCATGGTGTGGTGGTTGGACATACTCGCCCAGTTCGTGACTTCTGCGGGGCTCGCCGTGTTCAGTATCTTTGTGTTCTGGGCCTATACGCTGGCATTCGGCAGGACGTACAGCAAGCTGCTGTCAGTCGCATTGGCGGTGGCCTTGCTGGGCATCGCCGCTTTCCCCCATGGGGCGAGCTTCGCCATCAGCCAACAGGCGCTGCTGGAGGACGGCAGCGAGTTCCTGCTACTGGTCGCGGACGCGTTGGGTGTGATCAGCGCCGTGATGATTGCATCGTTCTTCTTCAACCCTGGGCGGTTGCTCGAAGAATCATGACGGCAACCGGGCTATCCGCTCAGCCCTTGGCCGGTGAGCGAACAGCCGTCTGTATCAATACTCTCAGCGTGGGCCGCCACCGTGCCCGCCGCCCATCATGCCTGGGCCACCATGCCCCCCACCATGCCCCCCACCGCCTCCTGGCGGCATGAACATCCAGCAACCTGCCAGCGTGGATACCAGTGCAGCCACCACGGCGGCACGCAATACATGCTTCAACTTCATTACAACGCTCCAAAGGCAAAAACCGGTACCCTGCCTTATGGCAGGCAGGGCAGCGCTGCCAGTGTAAATTCCAGACCGGCCAGCCTGGGCGAGCTTTTACCTAACTTTACTGTTGCGTGGCCCAGGCCTGGCCGCAAGCGGAAGGCATGAAGTCAATGCTGCCTTGCGTCAGTAGCGACGATAGTCCTGGTGCCCCCCACGATCTTCATCGTAGTAATGCCGGTGGTGGTGACCCCCGTCGTGCCAGTAAGGCCAGCAGCCACTGAGCAACAACAACCCTGAAAACACGACAACCCATGCGGTCTTGCGTTTCATGTGCGTACCTCCGGCCAGGTGAAGCGAGGCCTTGCTTACGTTGGACTGCGCAAAAAAGCGAGGTTCGGGCCGCTCGCCTGCCGCTGATCTTGTTTCATCTGCATTTGACGCCACCCTCGCCGCGTGCTCTCCTTACGCCTTGCGTCAGGTGCCCCCATCGGGGGTGAAACGGGAAATCGGTGCGTCACAGGCCCTTGCCAGGGCCGGGCAAATCCGGTGCTGCCCCCGCAACGGTAAGCGAGCGAAGCGTCCAGACCACTGTGCCAGGCAGTCCGGCATGGGAAGGTGATGCTTTTCAAGGAGCCCTGCTCCTCCTCGCAAGCCCGGAGACCGGCCTGGCGTTCATGAACACCCCGCGGTGGGCGGGCGCTGTCGCATTCCCTTGGGCGCCTTGCACCCGGGATTGCCGCGCTTGTCCGTTGCCCTTACAAAAAAGCAGAGGATCGCGTCATGCCCGTCACCAGCGCCAAACACAGCATCGCCACTCCCGTCACCCTCAGCCAACGCCTGGTCATCGCCGTCGGCGCCAGCCTGCTCGGCCTGTGCCTGGTCTACTTTGCCGGGTTCTCGCACATCGAAGCCGTGCACAACGCCGCGCACGACACCCGCCACAGCGCTGCCTTCCCCTGCCACTGAGGCTGCCATGATCAAGCGAATTGCCCGCACAGCCGGGTTCAGCGGCCTGCTCGCCGCGCTGTTGCTGACCCTGCTGCAAAGCTTCTGGGTCGCACCGCTGATCCTCGAAGCGGAAACCTACGAATCGGCCGCCCCGGCTGCCGAACACCACAGCCACGGCGAAGAGGCCGGCGCTGGCCACACCCACAGCGAAGAAGCCTGGTCGCCAGAAGATGGCTGGCAGCGCATCCTGTCGACCACCGGCGGCAATCTGGTGGTTGCCGTCGGCTTCGCCCTGATCCTCGCTGCGCTCTACAGCCTGCGTGAGCCGGGCCGTACCAGCACGGGCGCGCTGTGGGGGCTGGCCGGTTTCGCCGTGTTCTGCCTCGCCCCGACCCTGGGCTTGCCACCAGAACTGCCAGGCACCGCCGCCGCCGACCTCGGTCAGCGCCAGAGCTGGTGGGTCGGCACCGCCGCCGCGACCGCACTGGGCCTGGCCCTGCTGGTGTTCGCACGCCATGGCGTGCTCAAGGCACTGGGCGCGGTCTTGCTGGTGGTGCCCCACGTGATCGGTGCACCGCAGCCGGAAGTCCACGAAAGCCTGGCTCCGCAAACCCTGGAAGCTCAGTTCAAGATCGCCTCCTGGCTGACCAACGCGGCCTTCTGGGTGGCCTTGGGCCTGCTCAGCGCCTGGCTGTATCGCCGCTCCAGCCACGCCTGATGGCCATCGCGCAGCCAATGCCGGCGCTGTATGCCGGCTTGGGTTGCCGCCGGGGCTGCTCGGTGGACGTCCTCGAAGCCTTGCTGCAAGAGGTGCTGGAGCATCACAACCTGAATGCCACGGCACTTCGCGGCTTTGCCAGTATCGCCGGCAAGGCCGACGAGCCAGGCTTGCAACAACTCGCCGCACGTCACGCCCTGCCTTTGGTGGTTTTCGCTGCCGAACAACTGCAGGCGTTCGAGCCGCAGCTCAGCCACCGCTCCGCCGTCGCTTACGCCCACAGCGGCTGCTGGGGCGTCGCCGAGAGCTCGGCACTGGCCCTGGCCAGCCTCAGTCACGCCAGCGCCACACTCAGGGTGGCCCGCCAGGTGCGTGGCCCCGCTACCCTGGCACTGGCCTGCGCCGGATAATCGCTTCTTTCATCTTTTCAAGGATTTGCCATGACGGTCTACTTCATCGGCGCCGGCCCCGGCGACCCGGAACTGATCACGGTCAAGGGCCAACGCCTGATCCGCCAGTGCCCGGTGATCATCTATGCCGGCTCGCTGGTACCCGCCGCAGTGCTCGAAGGGCATCAGGCCGAGACGGTCATCAACAGTGCCGAACTGCACCTCGAACAAATCATCGACGCCATCCGCGCCGCACATGCCAACGGCCAGGACGTGGCCCGGGTGCACAGTGGCGACCCCAGCCTGTATGGCGCCATCGGCGAGCAAATCCGCCACCTGCGCGAACTGGGCATCGATTACCAGATCATTCCCGGCGTCACCGCCACCGCCGCCAGCGCGGCACTGCTGGGCTGCGAGCTGACCCTGCCGCAGGTGGCGCAAACGGTCATCCTCACCCGTTACGGCGACAGCTCACCGATGCCCGCAGGCGAACAGCTCGGCGACCTGGCCCGGCACGGCAGTACCTTGGCCATTCACCTGGGGGTCAAGCACTTGCCGCGCATCGTCGAAGAACTGCTGCCCCACTATGGCCCCGACTGCCCGGTCGCGGTGGTCCATCGGGCTACCTGGCCGGACCAGGACTGGGTGCGCGGCACGCTGGCCGATATCGTCGGTCAGGTTGCCAGCAAAGGTTTCCGGCGCACCGCGCTGATCCTGGTCGGCCATGTGCTTGGCGATGCGCCGTTCGCCGAGTCGGCGCTGTACCGCGCCGGCCACGCCCACCTGTACCGCCCCGGCGACTAGCATTGCCAAGCTTGAGAGGGGCGGAGCAGACTGCGCATTCAACCCGACCGGAGGGAGACCCATGCTGGAGCTGCGCCCTAATTGTGAATGTTGCGATGCCGACCTGCCGGGCGATAGCCCCGACGCCCTGATCTGCTCGTTCGAATGCACCTTCTGCCGCCACTGCGCTGACCACCGCTTGCAGGGCCGCTGCCCGAATTGCGGCGGCCAGTTGCAGCCCCGCCCGACGCGAGTGGGCCAGGCCTTGAGCAACAACCCCGCCTCGACCCAGCGCGTCCTCAAGCCACACCCGGCCTGCGCCTGACCCTCCGCCAACACAGGCATCGGCGCTTGCGACGGTGCCTGTAACGGCTTCCTTGTAGGAAATTTCTACAATACCGGCTCGCTTGTTCAACACATCTATACTCGCCATTACCATGGATCCGGAATGGTCGTATCGTGCCGCACAGCAGAAAAAGCTTGCAGACGTATTCCTGATTGCTTCAGGAAACCGACCACATTCCGACAGGAGCTAGTGACATGACAACCGTGCTGATCGTTGATGATCACGCCATCGTCCGTTTTTCCTTGCGCATATTGCTCGAGCGTGAGCGCTTTCGTATCGTCGGCGAAGTCGACAATGGCAGTGAAGTGGCGCAAAAAGTGCGCGAGCTGCGCCCCGACGTGGTGCTGCTGGACATCGGGCTCCCCGGCCTGGATGGCATGGAAGTCATCAAGCGCCTGCAACAACAGGAGCCGGCGCCGAAGATCATGGTGCTGACCGGGCAGGCCACCGACCTTTACGTGCGCCGCTGCCTGGATGCCGGCATCGGTGCATTCGTCACCAAGGGCGAAGACCTGGAGGCCGTGGTGTTCGCCCTCAAGGCCCTGATCAAGGGCTATTCCACCTTCCCCCAGATGGCGGTGAACAGTAATACCCTGGAAAGCGAGCCAGAGCGCCTGGGCAGCCTGTCCAACCGCGAGATGGAAGTACTGCGGCGCCTGAGCCGTGGTGAAAACAACAAGAACATCGGCGCTTGCATGAACCTCAGTGCCAAGACCATCAGCACTTACCGTGGCCGCATCATGGAAAAGCTCAAGACCGAGTCACTGGTGGAAATGGTTGACCTGGCCAAACGCAACCAAGTCAACTGAGCGTACGGGTAGCATGAAACCTGTCCTGGCCGGCCTGACTCTGTTCATCGCCCTGCTCTGCTGCCCGCTCATGACGCTCGCCGACGGTGAGCCACGGCATTTGCTGGCGCGCGCTACCAGCGCCGCCCAACCTCTGCAACTGGACGACGCCGACCGCCAGTGGCTGCAGCGGCGCGGCGTGTTGTTGCTGGGGACTTCACAACCGGATTACCCACCCTTCGAGATCAACGTCAGCCTGGCTGATTACGAAGGCCTCAGCGCCGACTACGCCGGGCTGATCGCCGAGCAGCTGGGCGTGCCGATCGAAGTCAGGCGCTTCGCCAGCCGCCACGAAGCGATCGCCGCGTTGCGCGCGGGCACCCTCGACCTGCTGGGCAGCTCCAATGGTTTTGAAGCTGCCGATGCCCAGCTCAGCCTCAGCCAGCCCTACGCCGACGACCTGCCGGTGATCGTGACACGCGAGGACGCTTCGCTGAATCAGGGCAAAGACCTGGCCGGCCTGCGCCTGGCGATGGTCGACCACTACTTGCCGGGCGAGACCGTTCGCACCCTCTACCCCAAGGCACAACTGAGCCTCTATCGCTCGACCCTGGCAGGCCTGGCAGCGGTCGAAATGGGTGAGGCCGACGCCTATCTGGGCGATGCCATCAGTACCGATTACCTCATAGGCAAGAGTTACCAGGGCACGGTGAGGATCGATCACTTCTGCCAGGTGGCGCCCGGTTCCTTTGCCTTCGCTTTCGCCAATGACAACCTGCGGCTGCGCCGTCTGGTCGATGCGGCCATGGCCAGGATCACCGAAAGCGAGCGCCTGAACATCCTGCGCCGCTGGAGCAGTGGCAATACCAGCCTGTTGCTGGAGCGGCACCTGTCGGTACTGACGAAAGAAGAAAAGGACTGGATAGCCCGCAACCCTACGGTCAGCGTGCTGGTCGACACGGCCCTGGCCCCGCTGACGTTCAACGACGCCCAGCAGCATGTCAGCGGTA
This sequence comes from Pseudomonas sp. MN1F, assembly GCF_009391885.1. GTDB lineage: Bacteria > Pseudomonadota > Gammaproteobacteria > Pseudomonadales > Pseudomonadaceae > Aquipseudomonas. Next base: position 231,371 of record NZ_VZII01000037.1, read on the forward strand.
TCACCGTCGACCTGCTCAAGCAGATCACCCTGCGCACCGGTTTGCAGTTCAGGTTCATCGAGCAAGGCACCGTGCAGCAGATGGTTGAAAAGGTTGCCCACGGCGAGGCACAGATGATCGGGGCACTGGGTTATGGCACGGAACGCGCAGCGCGGCTGCGCTACACCCGTCCCTATCTGGTCAGCCCCAGGGTGCTGGTGACCCGCGACCAGGCGCCCTCGCCGCTGCACGCCAGGCACCTGGACGGGCAACGCATTGCCCTGCTGCAGGGCTCTCACCTTCGCGACGAGGTATTGCGCCGCTTTCCGCAAGCGAAACTGATCAAGGTGAACAACCCCCTTGGCCTGATGGAAGCGGTGGCCAACGGCGATGCTGACGCCGCCTATAGCAGTTATATCAACGCCTCGTACTACATCAAACAGGTCTTCAAGGGGCGCCTGCGTATCGCCGATGTGCTGGGGGACGAGCTGGCCGTCGCCGCCTTTGCCGTGGCGCCTGGCCTGCCGCAACTGCAGGCCATCCTCGACAAAGCGCTGATGAGCATCCCTCCTGAAGAACTGGAACAGTTGATAAACCGTTGGCGCACCAGCACCTTGGTCAGCGACAGCCCCTGGCGCAACTACCGCACGCTGGCCCTGCAAGTGTTGGTGCTGTCAGCCCTGCTGCTGGCGGGCGTGGTGTTCTGGAACAGCTACCTGCGCAAGCTGATCCACCAGCGCACCGAAGCGCAGCACGCGCTGCAGGCGCAACTGGCCTTCAGCCGCGGCCTGCTGGAGCAACTGCGCCAGGCCAAGAACGAAGCGGAACAGGCCAGCAAGACCAAAAGCACGTTCCTGGCGAACATGAGCCACGAGATCCGTACCCCCATGAACGCGGTGATAGGCTTGCTGGAACTGGCACTGGAAGACAACCGCGCTGGCCACTGCGACACCCAGACCCTGCAAACCGCTTACGATTCCGCCATCGGTCTGCTCGGGTTGATCGGCGACATCCTGGACATTTCCCGCATCGAATCCGGGCACATGAGCCTGCAGCCGGTTGCCACCGACCTGGCCGAACTGCTGCGTAGCACCCTGCGTGTGTTCGAAGGCAACGCGCAGATGAAGGGCTTGCACCTGCAAGGCGAGCTGCCAGACGCGCCACTCTGGGTCCTGGCTGACCCGTTGCGAATCAAGCAGATCCTCTCCAACCTGCTGAGCAATGCCATCAAGTTCACCGATCGTGGCGACGTGCTGGCCCGTCTCTCGTTCAAGCCCTCGGCCACAGCCGACACCGTGCGGGTCGAGCTGAACGTAACCGACACCGGTATCGGCATTGCCGCTCAGGATCAGGCCCGGCTGTTCAACACCTTCACCCAGGCTTCAGGCCCACGGGCCAGCCAAGGCGCCGGCCTGGGCCTGGTCATCAGCCGAACCCTGACCGAACTGATGGGGGGCCGGCTGGACCTGCAGAGTGTGGAAGGTGTCGGCACCCGTGTGCTCGTCCAGTTGCCGCTGCCACTGAGTGCGCCACCGGCACCACTGCAACACGACACGGTGGCCGAAGCCGCCGACAGCGGGCCGCTGAATGTCCTGGTGGTCGATGACTACCCTGCCAATCTGCTGTTGCTGGAAAAACAGCTGCACAGCCTGGGCCATCAGGTGACGCTGGCCGAGAACGGTGAAGCGGCGCTGGCCCTGTGGCGAGCACACGCCTTCGACCTGGTCATCACTGACTGCAGCATGCCGGTCATGGACGGCCATGAGCTGGCCCGCAGGGTTCGGCTACTCGAACAAGAACGCGGGCAGCCCGCCTGCAGCATTCTCGGCGTGACCGCCAATGCCCAGGCCGAAGAGCGTCAACGCTGCCTGCACAGCGGCATGGACGACTGCCTGTTCAAGCCCATCGGGCTGCAGGCACTGAAGGCTCACCTGCCACAAAGGCGATCCGCCAGCCCTGCACCCGCGCCAAGCGAAAGCGGTTTCAATCTGAACGAGCTGCAGCATCTGACCCAGAATGACCAGCAGCTGACCAGGCGCCTGCTCGAGCAACTGACGCAAAGTGCCCGCGAAGACCTTGCCGCCCTGCACGCCCTTGACGCCGCCCACGACCGCGAGGCGCTACCCGCGCTCGCTCATCGCATCAAAGGGGGCGCCAAGATGCTGCGGGTACGCGGGGTGGTCAAGGATTGCGAAGCCATCGAACAGGCACATGCCCAGGGGCTGCCGACGAACGCGCTGCACCTGCAGCTGGAAGCCAGCCTGCAGGCCTTGCTGCGGGAACTGGGCGACACCCTCAGTGCAATTGCAGCGTCGAGTTGATCTGGCTGATGGCGTCGACCACGTGACGGGAACCCTGCTGGATTTCCATGATCACCGTCCCCGCCTCGTTGGCCAGGGCAACGCCATGCCCGGTGCGTGACAGGCTCGACTGCATGCTGGCCACGGCAGTCAGCGACAGGTCGTGGTTCTGGCGTACCACATCGACGATTTCCAGCGTCGCCTTGCTGGTGCGCGCCGCCAGGCTGCGCACTTCATCGGCCACCACGGCGAAGCCGCGACCATGCTCACCGGCCCTCGCCGCCTCGATGGCTGCGTTCAAGGCCAGCAGGTTGGTCTGGTCGGCGATGCCGCGAATGGTCAGCACGATCTGCCCGATCACATCCGACTGCTTGCTGACCGCATCGATACTGCGCGCGGCATCGTTGAGTTCCTCGGAAATCTGCTCGATGACCGCTACGGTCTGCTGCACGACCTCGGTCCCCTTGCGCGCGCAGGCATCGGTCTGCACCGAACTGGCATGGGCCGCATCGGCGGCACTTTGCTGGGTGTTGACCTGCGCAGTGATGTCGCTGGCGAATTTGACCACCTTGTACAAGCGCCCTTTGCTGTCGAAGATCGGGTTGTACGAGGCTTCCAGGTAAACCGTCTGGCCCTGTTTGTTGATCCGCTCGAAGCGGTGCGAGTGGTATTCGCCGCGATTGAGCGAAGCCCAGAACTCGCGGTATGCACCGGATTCGCGCTCATGGGGCAGGCAGAACAGGCCGTGGTGACGCCCGACTACTTCCTCCAGGCGATAGCCCATGGTCACGAGGAAGTTCTCGTTGGCCTTGATCACCCGCCCTTGCGGGGTGAACTCGACCACAGCCATGGACCGCCCAATGGCCTTGAGCAAGCTTTCGCTCTCGTGCTCGTCCTTGACCCGCTGGCTGATATCGGCCGCCACCTTGATCACGCTGGTGACCTGTTGTTGCTCATCGAGCACCGGCATGTAGCTGGCCTCCAGCCAGACCTCGCGGCCAGCCTTGTCGACGCGCTCGAAGGTGCCGCTGATGGCCTTGCCCTGCCCCAGCTCACGCCACAGCTGCTGGTATTCGGCGCTCTTGGCGTAGGCTGGGTCACAGAACAGACGGTGGTGCTTGCCGCGCAATTCGTCGACGCTGTAGCCCATGGCCTGGCAGAACTGGGCATTGGCATCAACAATGGTACCGTCCGGGGCGAACTCGATCATTGCCATGCAGCGGCTGATCGCCGCGAGCTTGGCCTGGGCCTCGGCCAGGGCCTTGCGAGTGCGCTGAATCTCGATCAAATCAGACTTGCGGTGGAAGTCGAACATGGCGCCAGGATCCTTGATGCCCAGGGTTTCCTGAGCATAGATCGGCTTTGATAGCGTGCAAGCACCTTGATATCACTTTGTGATTAGCCAGTTAGCGAAAGTTCCTGAGAATCCTCAAGAGCTTTCACGCACCATCAGTTCAAAGCCCAAGTCCTGCTGCTCGGTCGCTACCCGCTTGCCATCGAGCAGCGCCAGCAGTGCCTGGGCGGCGCCTCGACCAACGGCAGCCCTTGGCGTGCGAATGGAGGTCAGGCGCGGCACCATGTGCGCCGAAGCCGGCAAATCGTTGAAACCGACCATGGCCACCTGGCGCGGCACTTCGATGCCTTGACGCAATGCCTGCAACACCGCGCCCTGGGCCAGGTCGTCGTTGCAGAAGAAGATCCCGTCCACATCAGGCGCCTGCGCCAACAGTTGGCTGAACAGTTCGCTGCCCAGTGCGATGGATGACGGTTGCGGCGCCAGCATCTCCAGCTCGCAGGCCTGCATGCCGGCTTCGGCAAGGGCCTGGCGGAAGCCCTCGGCGCGTTGCATCACCCGTGGGTCGAGCTGCGCAGCAATGAACGCCAGGCGCCGCCGGCCGCGTTCGATCAGGTGCGTCGCCGCAGCCCGCCCGGCCTGCTGCTGGGAAAAGCCCACCGACAAGGCGCCCGCCTCACCGCCCAACTCCATCATGTGCACGCAGGGCACGCCGCTGGCTGCCAGCATCTGCCGCGCCGCATCGCTGCGATCGAAGCCGGTGAGCAACATGCCGCAGGGCTGATAGGCCAGGTAGTTGCGGATCAGGTTTTCTTCTTCGTCGAGATCGTAGTGATAGTTGCCGATCAGCACTTCGAGCCCACGCGGGCGCATCACCTCGTGAATGGCCTCCAGGGTGTCGATGAACAGCTGGTTGGACAACGACGGAATCAGCACCACCACCGACTGGCTGCGCGCCGACGCCAGCGCCCGGGCCGCCGGGTTGGCGACGTAGCCCAGGGACGCGGCGGCGACCCTGACCTTTTCCACCAGTTCCGGGGCAACCGTGCTGACCCCGCGCAGCGCGCGCGAAGCAGTGATCGGGGAAACCCCGGATAGCCTGGCGACTTCAGCCAGTGTGGGACGACCTGTGGTGCGAGAGCCGGTGCGGGACATGGATGTTGTAATTTTACTACTTGCAGGAATGGGGAACGGCCACTAAGGTAGCGCTGTCTCAGGACGCAGGCAATGTAATCTTTGGTAGTGGCCACTGCAGCACGCTGCCAAGCGTCCATACTGCGTAAGGACAAGACCAATAACACCGGGGAGGTGGCGTTTCGTTTGCAACGAGACAGCGCTATCTCACCCCGCAGGAGGTACTGATGAATTCTCCCCTGTCCGCCATCGTGGTGATGGGCGTGGCTGGCTGCGGCAAAAGCTGCGTCGGCGATGCCATTGCCAAGCGAAGCGGCGGTCGCCTGATCGAAGGCGACGCATTCCACCCTGCCGAAAACATCCGCAAGATGAGCGCCGGCATCCCCCTGGACGACGATGACCGTGCCGGTTGGCTGGTGCGCCTGGGCCAGGAACTGCAAGCAACGGTAAAGGCTGGCGAACGGCCGATCCTCACCTGCTCCGCGCTCAAGCGTCGTTACCGCGACACCCTGCGCGCGGCGATGCCGGAGTTGGTGTTCGTGTTCCTCGAACTCACCCCCATCGAGGCCGAAAAGCGCGTACTCGCCCGCCCCGGCCACTTCATGCCGGCCAGCCTGATCGACAGCCAGTTCGCCGCCCTCGAGTCACCCCGTGGCGAGCCTCTGACCCTGCCGCTGGACGCCACTCAACCGATTGCGGTGCTCGCCGAAACGGTCGACGCCTGGCTAAAGCCCTGCGGTGAGCGGAACCTGGCGCGGACTGCCTGAACCGGCGGTTTTTCCGGCTCACCAAAGATAGCGCTGTCTCGGCGCCTGAAGGCGCCACGTTTTCACTCATAGCTACGCCCAAAACAACGATAAGACCGAGGCATCAAAACCATGTTCGGACTGGCTACAGATACCTACCTGCTGCTCGACGCGCTGGTCACCATCGTCGGGCTGATCCTGCTGATCACCCATTTCAAGGTCCACCCCTTCGTCGCCCTGACCCTGGCCGCCGGCTTCCTCGGCCTGACCTCCGGCATGCCGGTGGCCAAGGTCATGAAATCGTTCCAGGACGGTTTCGGTGGCGTGCTCGGCTTTGTCGGCATCGTCCTCGCCCTGGGGACGATGCTCGGCAAGCTGATGGCCGACTCCGGTGGCGCCGACCAGATCGCGCAGACCCTGATCCGCGCCTTCGGCAAGAAGAATGTGCACTGGGCGATGATGTTCGCCGCCTTCCTGGTCGGCATCCCGCTGTTCTTCGAGATCGGCTTCGTGCTGCTGATTCCGCTGGTGTTCATCGTCGCCCGGCGCTCGGGCGTGTCGCTGATCAAGATCGGCATCCCGCTGCTGGCCGGCCTTTCGGTGGTCCATGGCCTGGTCCCACCACACCCGGGGCCGCTGCTGGCGATCGGCATCTTCCACGCCGACATCGGCAAGACCATCTTCTATGGCCTGCTGGTGGCGCTGCCCACGGCGATCATTGCCGGCCCGCTGTTCGGCAACTTCATTGCCCGCTACATCCCGGGCAGCCCGTCGCAGGAACTGATGGACCAGATTGCCAAGGAGTCGGATCAGAACAACCTGCCAAGCTTCAGCATCACCCTGATCACCGTGCTGCTGCCGGTGGCGCTGATGCTGCTCAAGACCTTGGCCGACGTGGTGCTGCCGGCCGAGCATATCTTCCGCCAGTGGATGGACCTGATCGGCCACCCGATCACCGCGCTGCTCGCCGCCCTGTTGCTGGCCTTCTACACCTTCGGCTCGGCCCGTGGCTTCAACCGCCAACAGATCATGAAAATGCTCGACCAGAGCCTGGCACCGACCGCAGCCATTGTGCTGATCGTGGGTGCCGGTGGCGGCTTCAAGCAGATGCTGGTGGATACCGGCGTGGGTAACGTCATCGGGCAGATGGCCGTGCAGGCTGAAATCTCGCCGATCATGCTGGCCTGGCTGGTGGCGGCAGTAATCCGTATCGCCACAGGTTCGGCGACCGTGGCCACCATCACCGGCGCCGGCATCGTTGCCCCGGTGATCGACCTGGTGCCCGGGGTAAACCGCGAACTGCTGGTGCTGGCCACGGGTGCTGGCTCGCTGATCCTGTCCCACGTCAACGATGCCGGGTTCTGGCTGGTGAAGCAGTACTTCAACATGACCGTGGCGGAAACCTTCAAGACCTGGAGCATGATGGAGACGATCCTGTCGATCGTCGGCATTATCTTCATCATGGCGCTGTCGACGGTGGTGTGACCGCTGATCGGGGTGATGGCACCCAAGCCGCTCGGGCAGGGCCCAACTCAAGTGTGAGCCCTGTCCCTTGCAAAGGAGCCTGCCATGCCCCGCTCAACCCTGCTGCTGGTTGCCCTGTTCGTCTCGCCATTGGCCCTGGCCGTAGGCACCGGGCCAACCTACCCCGATGATCCGCACAACCCGGCGCCGCAGCCGGGTGTCGATAGCACCCTGAACCCGATCGAGAAACCCATGCCCCGGGATACCGATCCGCGCATCCAGGGCAATGACCCAGAAAGCCCGCCGGCCAGGCAGAATGACAACCGCGACCTGCCGGGGATGGATGGCAGCGGTTCCGAGGGCACCGGGCGACAAGGCGGAAACGGTTCAGAGGGTGGCCAGCAATAAAGCTCAAGGGGCGCCATGCGCCCCTTGCCTCACCACTGACGTTTGTCGGGCCGGGTAAGCCCGAGCTTCTCGATGCGGTACCGCAGCATGTCCCGCGACAGGCCCAGCATCCGCGCCGACTTGGTGACATTCCAGTCAGTGCGGTCCAGGGTCTTGCACACCAGGTCGCGTTCCATGTCTGGCAGGCTGGTGCCCGGCTCCGGTTCATGGCGTGGCAATTCGTACACGGTCGCCGTGGGCTGAGCCACCAGCGGTTCGTCGATCAAGGTCAGGCACAGGTTCAGCTGATGCGCCTGCACCACTTCATTGGGGGCAAGCAACACCGTCTGCTCCAGCATGTTGCGCAGTTCACGCACATTGCCCGGCCAGCTGTAGCTCAACATCAAGGCTTCGGCCTCGGCGCTGAAACGCAGGTTCGGCTTGCCGTAGCGGCGCCCGTGGTGTGCCAGGAAATGCCGGGCCAGCAACAGCACATCCTGGCCACGGGCGTACAACCGCGGGACTTTCAGGGCGATGATGCGCAGGCGGAAGAACAGGTCACGGCGGAATTTGCCCTGCTGTACCATCTGTTCGAGGTTGCAGTTGGTGGCACTGATCACCCGCAGGTCGACCTTGCGCTCCTTGACCGCACCAATGCGGCGGATGCTGCGGTCCTCCAGCAGCTTGAGCAGCTTGGCCTGCAGCACCAGGTCCATCTCGCCGATCTCATCGAGGAACAGCGTGCCGCCATCGGCCGCTTCCACCAGGCCCACGCGGCGCTCCTTGGCGTCGGTGAACGCGCCCTTCTCATGACCAAACAGCTCGGCCTCCAGCAGATTGGCGGGGATCGAGGCGCAGTTGAACTCGATGAACGGGCCCTTGCTGCGCGAACCGTCGAAATGCAGCGCGCGAGCAACCAGTTCCTTGCCGGTTCCCGTCTCGCCTTCGATCAACACCGGCGGCAGGTCGTCACTGGCCATGCGCCGCTCGGCGTCCAGTACCTGCTGCAAGGTGTGTTTGAGGGTGAGCATCGCCGGTGACTCGCCGATCAGCGCCTGCAACCCGGACTTCTGCGCCTCGCGCTCCTGGTAGAACGACAGGGTGCGTTCCAGGCGTTCGGCAGCCAGGGCCTTTTCCAGGGTCAGCTTGAGCTCGGCCAGCACCACCGGTTTGGTCAGGTAGTGGAATGCCCCCTCCTTCATGGCCTGCACGGCGTCTTCGACATTGCCGTAACCGGTCATCATGATCACCTTGAGGTCCGGCGCCTGCGCCACCAGGGTGCGTAGCAGGTCGTGCCCGCTCATGCCGGGCAGCGAGTTGTCGGTCAGTACCGCATCGGGCTGGGCCCGCTTGATCTGTTCCAGCGCCAGCTCCGCACTGTGGCAGAGCGTCACCTCGAAGCCCTTGAGGCTCAGGTAGGTGCGAATGTTGTCGCCGAGGATTTCGTCATCCTCAACTACCAGGATGCTGTGCTCCATGGTCCCCTCCCGCTGCGATATTGAAAGTGAGGCTGACGCGGGTTCCTTCCTCTTCGCGGCTGCTCAGGCTGACCGAGCCGCCAAAACGTTCCATGATCCGCTTGACCAGGGCCAGGCCGACGCCGAGGCCGCCCTGCTTGGTGGTGAAGAATGGCTTGAACACCATCCTTTCCTGTTGTTGGCTCATGCCTTTGCCGGTGTCGCTGAGCAGCAGCTGCGCGCGCTGCCCCTCCTGCACGCTGACGTGCGCATGCAACACGCCGCCCTTGGGCATGGCTTCCAGGGCATTGGCAAACAGGCTGTTGAGAATCTGGGTCAATTGCAGGGGCTGGCTGGCCACCCACAGCACCTGCGGCCCTTCGAAGCTGAAGCGCACGCCGTTGCGCTCGATCTGCTGGGAAAAGGCCTGGTGGGTATCTTCGATGGCCGCCACCAGGTCGACCGCCTCGGCGTTGTCGCTGGCCGGGCGCAGCGACACCAGCAACTCACGCACCCAGCGCGACATGCGGTCAACCTGGCTGATGATGTCGTTGATGTTCTTCTGCGCCAACGGGCTGGCTATTTCCTCGGCCAACTCGGCACTGGAGCGAATATTGGCCAGCGGGTTGCGCAAGCTATGGGCCACGGCGGAAGACATCTCGCCCAGGGCCACATAAGTTTCGCTGGCCACCAGCCGGTCCTGCTGCTGACGCAGCATGAACGCGGCGCGGCGCACGATCCAGAACAGGCCGAAGTAGATCAGTGCGCCGCCCACCAGGGTCGAAGCCCAGATCAGCACGTAACCGCGCTGGATACGCCGCACCAGATCCTGCGGCTCCTTGTAGATCTCGACCATGGCCATGGCCTGCTCGCCCTGGCTGTCAAACAGAGGGATGTAGTTCTCGATGAACAGGTATTTGGGTTCGCGCAGGAATTTCTGCTCTTCTCGGCCTTTTACAACCTTGTGGTAGCTGGCCGACACCGCCCTGCGCGAGTTGAAGGCGCGGTTCAGGCCACCGTCGTTTTCGATGCGCTTGCCTATCAGCTCAGGGTTGGTGGACCAGACGATGCTGCGGTCACGGGCATAGACTATGGCCAGCAAGGTATCAGGCAAGTGCTCGACGTGGTCGAGAAACTCGACCCGGGTCGCCTCAACAAGTCCCGGGCTGATCTGCAGGTGCTGTTGGTCCAGGCGCGGGTTGAGCAGTTCGCCCATGGTGGTGCCGGGCGGTAACTGCGAATGACGCACTTCAGCCAGGGCCAGGGACTGGATGAACTGGGCGGTGAGCATGGCATCCCGCTCGACGCTGTCGCGCACCACGAAGCGGGTCGACACGTAGCCCAGCCCGCCAGCCACCGAAGCGATGATCAGCAGGCTGATCAGCGAGAACCAGCGCAGCAGGTTGAACTCGCGAAGCGGCACGGCCAGGCCGCTGCTGCTAGGCGGTGCCGCGGGCCTCACGGAAACATCTTCATCCAGCATCTGCATCGCGTCGTTCCCGTACAGGGAGTCCGTTCAGAAGGTGGTCACCGCATTGCTACCAATAGTAGCAAACTGATACCACCTCACCAGGGCAGCTGCCGCCGCCTTTGCCGCGCATTACCTGCTGCGAGAACCTGCAAGAACTTCGCCATGCCCGTTAACCAATCGTCATATCCATATCATTCAATGGGTTACATAACATTCATGGCTTCTGTTAGAGGGTTACTCCCCACATTTGGGTACTGTTTACCCATAAACGCATAAATTCTTTTATATCAAGCAGTTAAACAACACTCATGATGCCCATTGTTATGAGCGCACCAAGCGGAAGCTGAGCGAGACCCGCGTGCCATGGCCCTGGCTGCTGCTCAGGCGGACTGAACCGCCAAAGCGCTCCATGATGCGCTTGACCAGCACCAGCCCCACACCCAATCCACCTTGCTTGGTGCTGTAAAACGGCCTGAACGCCAAACGCTGCTGCTGTTCGCTCATGCCTTTGCCGGTATCGGCAAGGCGCAGGGTCAGGCTGCGCCGGTCACGCTTGACCACCTCGATCCGCAACCGCCCGCCCTGCTCCATCGCCTCGAGGGCATTGGCGATCAGGCTGCTGAAAATCTGCGCGAGCAATGCCGGGTGGCCAAGCACCTGCACCGGTGGTAACGGTCGCAGATCCAGGGTTACCCCATTGCGGGCCATCGGCACGGCAAAGTTTTGCAGGCTTTCCTGCAAGACCTGGGGTAAGTCGACCGGCACCGCTTCGTCATTCAGCGGCCGCAAGGATTGCAGCAACTGGCGAATCCACTGCGACATGCGGTCGACCTGGCTGATGATGTCATTGATGTTGCGTTGCGCCGGGCCTTCATCGAAGGCCTGGGCCAGTTCGGCGCTGGAACGGATGCTGGCCAGCGGGTTGCGCAGGCTGTGGGCCACCGCCGAAGACACCTCGCCAAGGGCGACGAAGGTCTCGCTGTTGATCAACCGCTTCTGCTGCACCGCCAACACCCGCGCGGCGCGGCGCATGATGCCGTACAGGCCGATGTAGACCAGCGCAGCACCGACGGTGATAGCCAGCCAGATAAGAATCAGCCCGTGCTCGATGCGCACGATCAGGTCTCGGGGTTCCTTGTAGATTTCCACCATCGCCGTGACGGTATCGCCATCGGCATCGAACAATGGGATGTAGTTTTCGATGAACAGCTGTTCCGGCGGGATCACGAACTTCTGTTCGACGCGTGCCTGCTCGAAATTGTGGTAGCTGGCCGAGACCCGCATCTTGTACTCGAAGGCCCGGTCCAGGTCGTCATCAGCGTCGATCAGCTTGCCCACCAGCGCCGGGTTGGTCGACCAGATCACCGTCCGGTCCGGGGCATAAATGTTGGCCAGCAGCATGTCCGGCAGGTGGGCGATATGATCAAGGAACTCACCGCGGGCCTTGCGCCGTGCTTCCGGGTCGACGTCGGGCATGGCTGTACGGTCGGTGCGTGGATCGAGCAGTTCACCCATGGTGCGCACATTGGGGATCGACACATGGCGTACTTCGGCGTCGGCGATCGAGGTGATGAACTGCGCGGTGAGCAAGGCGTCGCGCTCGATGCTCTCATCGATGATGAAGCGGCTGGAAATCAGCCCCAGGCCAGCGGCCACCGACAAGATGATCGCCAAGCTCACCCAGGCATACCAGCGCAGCAGGTTGAACGGCCTGTGCGGGGCGGCTTCAGTGCCGGCAGGCGCCTCAAATACTTCGGAACGGGGGGCGACGTCCATGACGGACTCCACTGCTGGGCACCTTTTGAAAGGTTATAGCCCAGAGTTGGGTAACCATGGCATTGATTGGGGACGAGTTGCATCACTTTCGCGACGCAAGGCCCGTTCAGAGCGGCGAATCATCGGCCAGCCCCTGCAGTTTGCGGTATTCGCGCAACACCGTTGGCACATAACGGCGGGTCTCGGCGTATGGCGGTACCGCACCGCGCCGCCGCACGGCATCGGGGCCGGCGTTGTAGGCGGCCACGGCCAGGGTGATGTCATTGTCGAACAGGGTCAGCATACGCTTGAGGTAGCGCGCCCCGCCCTGCACGTTATCTTCCGGGTCGAGACGGTCTTCCACGCCCATCTCCCTGGCCGTGTCGGGCATCAGCTGCATCAGCCCGACTGCCCCGGCCGCCGATCGGGCCTTAGGGTCGTAGCCTGACTCGGCCTTGATCAGCGCATGCAGCAGCGCCAGCGGCACATCGTAATCACGGGCCGCCGCGGCCACCAGTTCGGCATAGGGCCGCCCAGTGATCATCTGCGCGTCGGCCGGGCCAGCCTGGGCAAGCGGTTCGCTGATCACCCGTTCGTAATGGCGTCCTGGCCGATGAACGTTGCTCAGTACATAACCACCCTTGGCATCAATGGAAATGTACATGTCGGCCTGGGCGCTTGCCGCCACCAGCCAGGTCACTACCAGGATCACCACACGCATGTCGGTCGCCTCCCCGCCGTGCTCCCCCGATGTGGGGGAAATGCCCCGGAAAACCCGGGCTTTTCTACTGCGTCGCAAGCACCGTGCCGCTTGCCATGGCGCATGGCGCAAGGCCCCGAGGCAGACGTGCACGGCTGTTGCATGACGCTTGGAAAAGCGTGTCCCCATGCAGCGGAGGGCTTCACCATGCAGCGCAAATCCAACCCCCAACGTGGCTTCACCCTGCTTGAACTCCTGGTGGTCCTGGTGGTGCTCGGTTTGTTGGCCGGTATCGTCGCGCCCAAGTACTTCAGCCAGCTCGGTCGCTCGGAAGCCAAGGTGGCGAAGGCGCAGATCGAAGGCCTGGGCAAGGCCCTGGACCTGTACCGCCTGGAGGTGGGCCACTACCCCAGCAGTGAGCAGGGCCTGCAGGCGCTGGTCGCCGCCCCCAGTGGCGAGGCACGCTGGTCGGGGCCCTACCTGCAGAAGGCCGTGCCGCAGGACCCATGGGGCCGCGCTTACATCTACCGCCAACCCGGCGAAAACGGCGGCGAATACGACCTGCTGTCGATGGGCAAGGACGGCCAGCCCGGCGGCGATGGCGAAAACGCAGAAATCACCAGCTGGCAATGAGGAGAATCGACATGCGCTATAGCCTCAAGGCCCTCGGCAGACAGGGCATTGTGCAGTTGCAGATTGACGCCGAGGATGCCGAGCACGCGCGTCGTCAAGCCGAGAATCAAGGGCTGCGGGTGGTCAGCGTGCGCGGCCAGGGCAAAGCCCTGGGCGGCCTGGGCTGGCGCCGCGCGGCGACGTTCGACCTGGTGCTGTTCAGCCAGGAACTGACCACCCTGCTGCACGCTGGCCTGCCGCTGATCGATGCCCTGGAAAGCCTGGCGGAAAAGTCCCCCGTCGGGGCCACGCGCAAGGTCCTGACCGAGCTGGTGCGCCAGCTCTATGAAGGCCACTCGTTGTCCCAGTCGTTGGCAAAGCAGCCGCGGGTGTTCCCGCCGCTGTATGTGGCGCTGGTGCAGTCCAGCGAGCGCACCGGCGCGCTGGGCGATGCCCTGGCCCGCTACATCGGCTACCGCCAGCGCCTGGACCTGGTCCGGCAGAAACTGATGGGCGCTTCGGTCTACCCGTTGCTGCTGTTGCTGGTGGGCGGCGGCGTGGTGCTGTTCCTGCTCGGTTATGTGGTGCCGCGCTTCAGCCTGGTGTTCGAAGGCATGGGCAGCGAACTGCCCTGGTTGTCGCGGGTGCTGATGGAGGTCGGCCTGTTCCTGCATGCCCAGCAGCTGCCGCTGGCACTGGTGGTTGCAGGCGGTATCGGTACGTTGGTGGTACTGCGCCGCAACCCGCTGGTGCGGCGCTGCGCGTCACGACAACTGCGGCGCTTGCCAGCCTTGCATCAGCGCCTGGTGATGTATGAACTGGCGCGTTTCTACCGTTCGCTGGGGATCCTGCTGCAGGGTGGCATCCCGATTCTTACTGCCATGGGCATGGCCCACGGGCTGCTCGGCAGCGCTTCGGCGCAAGGCCTTGAGCAGGCCAGCCGGCGTGTTGGTGAAGGGCTGCCGTTGTCGGATGCACTGGAGGCTGGTCAGCTGGTGACTCCCGTGTCGTTGCGCTTGCTGCGGGCGGGGGAACAATCGGGGAATCTGGGGGAAATGCTCGAACGCTGCGCGGATTTCCATGATCAGGAAATCGGCCGCTGGGTGGAGTGGTTCGTGAAGCTGTTCGAGCCGCTGCTGATGACCTTCATCGGGCTGTTGATCGGCGGGATCGTGATCCTGATGTACATGCCGATCTTCGACCTGGCTTCGAGCATTCACTGACCTCAGTAGTCGAAGCGATCCACCGCTCGCCGCCGTTCGTTGTCATCACGCCGGTCATAACCGGCGGTGGTCTGGATGTTGGCATGGTGCGCGAGCTTCTGCGCGATCGACAGGTCATGCTCTTCGATCACCCGGGTGATGAACGCCCGGCGAAAGTCATGGGGCATGATCTTCACTCCCACCTGGGCACCGCGCTGGCGGGCGATGTAGTAGATCGCATGCTTGGTGATGCGGGCGCGGGTGATGTGGTTGCCACGGCGGATGCGATTGAACAGGAACGGGTCGTCCGACGCCCCCTCGGGCAGCGCCTGGCGGCGCAGGTCCAGCCAGGCCTGCAGCTTCTCGAACGCCCAGGCCGGGGCATACTTGATCAACTGCCGGTTACCCTTGCCGGTGACCTGCAGGCTGCGTGCCTCGAAGTCGACCTGGTCGAGGTCGATGTCCACCGACTCCGACTTGCGCATGCCGGTGCCGTACAGCAAGGCGATGATCGCTGCATCGCGCACGCCCTGGGGCCGTGGGTCGGCCTCGCACAAGTCCATCAGTTCGCGGATAAGGCTGCGACGCAGGTTGCGCCCGGGCGGCAGGCGGCTGCCGGACGCCGGCTTCACCTCACGGATGCGCAGCAACTGCTCATGGTCGATCAGGCCTTGGCGCCACGCCTCGTTCATCACCCCGCGTACCGCGTTCACATACAGCGAGGAACTGTTCGGCGCATAACCATCGGCGCGCAATGCCGCCACCAGCGCAATCACTTGGCCAGGATCGAGCCGGTGCCACGGTACATCGACGAGGTTGCAGTCGACGAAACCGAGCCGGTCGGCGGCATCCTGAAGGATGTAACGCATGGTCTGCTGGCTGGAGGGTGCCAGCCGGGCCAGGTATTGCAGCAGTGGATTTTGCGAGAGGTCGGACAAAACGTGAATCCTGAAGCGAATCGAAGCAACGGCGCGCAATGGTACCGTAAACCAGGCGGGTTGATCGAACTCATGCCTTGGCAGGTGATCTGTGGTCTAGAGTTCAGACCAGACATACACCCGCGAGCGCCCATGGTATTCCACCGCCTGACCCGTACCCACCCCCGTCTGAGTATTGCCGCCCTGGTCGGCCTCCTCGGCGCCTGGCTGATCCCCGCCGACGACACCGTGCAACGCATCCTCGCGGGCTGGAACCTGGGCGTCTGGCTGTACCTGCTGCTGGTCCTGTGGCTGACCTGGCGCGCCACCCCTGACAAAGTGCGCAAAGTCGCCCGGATCGAAGACGAAAACGCCGGCCTGGTGCTTTTCACCGTCTGTATCGCCGCCATTGCCAGCCTGGCCGCCGTGACCTTGCAGTTGGTCTCCAGCCGCGGCCTGCAAGGCAGCGCGCTGGCCTTGCACTACTTGTACACCGGGCTGACGGTGGCCGGCTCGTGGCTGCTGATCGGCTGCATCTTCAGCCTGCACTACGCCCGCCTGTTCTATACCGGCGAGCGCGATGCACCGGCGCTGCGCTTCCCCGACGGTGAGTGCAACCCGGATTACTGGGACTTCCACTACTTCTCTTTCACCATCAGCGTTGCCGTGCAGACCTCCGACGTCGGCGTCGGCGGGCGCGGCATGCGCCGGGTGGTGCTGGCGCATTCACTGGTAGGCTTTGTGTTCAACACGGCGATTCTGGGCTTCACCATCAATATTGCCGCAGGCCTGCTCGGCTAGCACGCGCCCGGTACAGGCAGCGATACGCCGGCAGGCGTGCTCCAGGCACTCGGCCTCCAGCACCAGCCCCATGCGCACATGCCCCGCCGCACTCGGGCCGAACGCATCCCCGGGCAAAAGTGATACGCCCTCCTCCAACAGCAAGCGTTGGGCGAAGGCCTGGGCGCTGAGCCCAGTGGCACGGATATCGAGCATGACGAACATGCCGCCCGCCGGTCGATGGGCGAGCACCCCCGGGCAGTCCGCCAGGGCTGCACAGACCCGATCGCGCCGTTGCCGATAGGCTTCGCGCATTTCGTGCACCGCTGGCAGGTCCTGCTCCAGCGCCGCACAGACACCGGCCATGACAAACTCTGGCAGGCCGAACAGCATCACCATGGCCAAGGTGGCGAGGTGTGCAATCAACGGTTGCGGGGCCACCACCCAACCCACCCGCCAACCGCTCATGGCGTGGGACTTGGACACGCTGTCGATCAGCACGCAGCGCTCGGCCATGCCCGGCAGGCTGAGCGGGTCTGCCGGTTCGCCGTCGAACAGCAAGCCGCTATACACCTGATCGCATACCAGCCACAGGTCATGCTCCCGGCACAGCTGCGCCAATAGCGCCATATCCTGCGCCGAGATGGCAGCGCCCGTCGGGTTGTGCGGGGTGTTGAGCAGCAGGCCACGGGTACGCGGGGTAATCGCCCGGGCCACCGCCATCGGGTCAAGGCGAAAACCCTGCTCAGGGCTGACAGGCACCTGGACGGGCTGCGCCCCGCAAGCGCCAAGCACACCCTGATAGGTCACGTACATCGGCTCGGCGACGATCACCTCGTCACCGCTTTCGAACAAGCATTGGCAAACCGCATACAACGCACACTGGGCGCCGGCAAGCACCATCACCTGGTCAGCCGAAACCTGCGCGCCACTGCGCCGGGCAATCGCCTGGCGCAGCGCGAGGCTGCCGTGCACGTCGCTGTAATGGGTTTCGCCGCGCTGCAGGCTGGCTATCGCAGCGTCGACCACCGGCGCGGGCGTGTCGAAGTCCGGGTCCCCCACCGACAACAGGAAAATCTCGCGCCCCTTGCGGCGCAATGCCTGGGCCTGGTAGTGAATGTCCCACGCCGCAACGGCTTGGCCGGCGATGCGTTGGGTGAGCGTGGAATAGCGCATGACTGTCTCCCTGTCTGCCCAGCTCGCACCGCTCGTCCGAAAACGTTGTGCGCCGAATGTGGATAAAAATAGCAGAGCAAGCCGGCAACCCTGCTGGCATCATGCGGTGAAAACGTTTGCGTAGCCATTTGCCGCCAGACGGTTTGCATGAATGCGGTGTGACCGCTGTCATGCATTCATACATTTGTCTTGTGTTGCGCCGAACATGGGCTGTGGCAGGTGCTATGGTTAGGTTCCCGGCGGCCGAGCGAACGGCTGCCGATCACCGCGTCCAGGCAAGGACAAGGAGGCTGGCTTGAACAAGATGACGTTCCCCAACGCCTGCCAGGTGATGCGCTGGCACTTCCATCCGCTGGGCTTCGAAGCCAGCATGGATGCACCGCGCAGCATGGTTGCACGGCTGTTTGACCGGGCCACGGGCGAGACCCTACTGGCCATCGCCGGCATCCCTTGCACGGCGATCATGGCCGCTGCGGATGTCGAACGCATCATCGAGGCCATAGAGGTCGAGATGGAAGCCTTTGCACCGGCCTTCGCCCTGCTTGACGCGGGCTAGACAGCCACTTCGCTTTCCTCGCGCAACGTCTGCAACCTGCCCATGAACTGCTCGGCCGGCACCGGCTGGCCCAGCAGATAACCCTGCAGCGAATCACAGCCCAGGCGGGTCAGGAAGTCCTGCTGACGGTCGGTTTCCACCCCTTCGGCGACGATGCGCAGGCCCAGCGACTGGCCCAGGGCGACGATCGCCGAAACAATCGCAGCGTCGTCGCTGTCCTGCTCCAGGTCACGCACAAAACCACGGTCGATCTTCAGCTCGTTGGCCGGCAGGCGCTTGAGGTACATCAGGCTCGAATAACCGGTGCCGAAGTCGTCGATGGACAGGTCCACACCCATGTCGGAAAGCCGCTGCAGCACTGTCAGGCTGGCATCGGCGTCGTGCATGGCAGTGGTTTCGGTGATCTCCAGGGTCAGCCGGTTGGCCGGCAGGCCGTTCTCCTGCAGGGCGCGGGCGACACTGTCAACCAGGCCGGCATGGCAGAACTGGATGGCCGACAGGTTGACTGCCATGCGCCAATCGCTATGCCCTTGCTCAAGCCACTGGCGCATCTGCCGGCAGGCTTCATCCAGCACCCACTCGCCGATCGGGATGATCAGGCCGGTCTTCTCCGCCAGGCCGATGAAGCGGTCCGGCAACATCAGCCCGTGCTGTGGGTGTTCCCAGCGCAACAAGGCCTCGGCACCGATCGGCGTGCAGGCCTGGGCGTCGAACTTGGGCTGGTAGTGCAGGCGGAACTGACCCTGTTCAAGGGCCGTGCGCAGGTCCTGCAACAGCTGCAACTGTTGCCGGGCGTTGCTGTTCATCGAGGCGTCGAAGAAGCTGTAGCCGTTCTTGCCGGCGCTCTTGGCGTGGTACATCGCAGCGTCGGCATTGCGCAGCAGTTCCAGCTGGTCCTGGCCGTTGCCGGGGTACAGCACGATCCCCAGGCTGGCGGTCAGTTGCAGGTCATGCTCGGCAACGCGGAACGCGCGCGACACCAGGTTAACCTGCTTGGCCGCCACGTCCATGGCGTCTTCCGGCTCTTGCAGCTCCACCAGCAACACGAACTCGTCACCGCCGATTCGCGCCAGGGTGTCCTGGCTGTGCAGATGGCCTCGCAGGCGCGCCGCCACGGCCTTGAGCAGCAGGTCGCCGACATGGTGGCCAAAGGCGTCGTTGACCGGTTTGAAACCATCCAGGTCGATGAACATCAGCGCAAAGCAGCCGCCCTGCTCCGCCACCTTGCCGATGGCTTGCTCGATGCGGTCGGACAACAGCGTGCGGTTGGGCAACCCGGTCAAGGTGTCGTGCAACGCCAGCTGGGTCAGTTCCTGGTTGGCCAGGGTCAGCGAGTGAGCCAGCGCTGCCGTGCGGGCTTCAAGGCGCGCATCCAGCACCGAGGTGAGCAACGCCACGGCCAGCACTGCCAGTGTGGTGATCAGTACCAGGTAGACCAGGCCATCGCCTTGCAGGCCGTCGGTCAACGCGCCACAAAAGCTGCCCTCGGGGAAGTTCGCCGCAGCCATGCCGGTGTAGTGCATGCCGACAATGGCAACGCCCATCACCATTGCTGCCAGGCCACGGACCTGGCGCACGTACGGGGTGTGCTGACGCAGGCGGAAGGCAATCCACAGCGCGGCCGCCGAAGCGCCTACCGCTATGGCCAGCGAGGCGCCGAACAAGGTCGGGTCATAGTCGATACCGGGCAGCATGCGCAACGCGGCCATGCCGGTGTAGTGCATGCAGGCGATGCCAGTGCCCATGATCAGGGCGCCGAACGCCAACTGCAGGCGCGGCAGGCTTGGCTGGCTTACCAGCCACAGGGCAAAACCGGAAGACAGTACCGCGATCAGCAGCGAGAACGCGGTCAGGGCGATGTCATAGCCCAGGGCGATGGGCAGGCTGAAGGCGAGCATGCCGATGAAGTGCATCGACCAGACGCCGATGCCCATGGCCAACGCCCCCCCGCCCATCCACAGATGCACGGCACGGCCCTTGGCCGTGGCGATACGGCCAGTCAGGTCGAGGGCAGTGTAGGAAGCAAGGATGGCTACGCAGAGTGAGATCAGCACCAGCGCAGAAGAGTAACTACCGGTCAGCATTGGAAAAATCCAGCTCGGGACAGGGGGGCCCGAAAAAACTGACGATTGTACTCAAGCTTTGGCGAAACGCACGGGGTTTGTGCGAACGGGAATGGATCCAACGAGCAAGAAAACCCGCTGACTCCTCTGACCTAGAGCCATCACAAAGCCAAATGAAGGCAAATTGCCATTTGTCGGGGCGGTTGCCACAGGGATCGTGCCACCTTTTAGCCCAGGAGCGCTTATTCCTGCTGGGCAAACGCCTGCTCGGCATCCCAGCCGCCGCCAAGGGCGGCAATCAGCTGCACGCTGGCCACCAGGCGCCCTTCCAGCAGGGTCAGTGCACTGCGCTCATTACTCAGCGCGGTGGTCTGCACGTTGACCACATCGAGGTAGCCAATAAGGCCAGCGCGGTACTGGTTCTCGGTCAGGCGCAACGATTCGCGGGCCGCTTCCAGCGCTTCCTGACGCACCACGGCTTCGTCGGCATACACCTTCAATTGCACCAGGAAGTTCTCCACCTCCTTGAAGCCGTCGAGTACGGTCTGGCGGTACTGCGCCACGGTCTGGTCATACACCGCACGCGTGCGGTCAACCTCGGCGCTGCGCTTGCCGGCGTCGAACAAGGTCATCGCCAGTTGCGGCCCCACCGACCAGTAGCGGTTAGGCAGCTCGATCCAGTTGCTGAAGCTGCTGCTGGAATACCCGCCGCTCATGCTCAGGCTCAAGTCCGGGAAGTAGGCGGCGCGGGCCACGCCGATATTGGCGTTGGCGGCCATCACGTTGCGCTCGGCCGAGGCAATGTCGGGGCGGCGTTCGAGCAGTTGCGACGGCAGCGTCACAGGGATCTGCGGCAATGCCGGAATGCTTTTGCTGTCAGCCAGGGAGAATTGCGCCGGGGCCTTGCCCAGCAGCACGGCAATGGCGTTCTCGAACTGCGCACGCTGCCAGATCAGGTCGATCAAATCAGCCTGGGTGGACTTCAGCTGGGTGCGCGCCTGGGCCACCGCATCCGGGCCGGCGACGCCAGCGCGGTACTGGTTTTCGTTCATCCGCAGCGACCGCTCGTAGGTCGCGACGGTCGCCTCCAGCAGGCGCTTCTGTTCGTCGATCACCCGCAGCTGCAGGTAGTTTTGCACAAGCTCCGACTGCTGGCTGAGGCGAATCGCGGCCAGGTCAGCGAAGCTGGCTTCGGCGCTGGCCTCGTTGGCGTTCAGGGTCTCGCGCAGCTTGCCCCACAGGTCGACTTCCCAGCTGACGCCCAGCTGCGCGTTGTAGGTGTTGCGGATACCGCTGCTGTTATTGGACAGGCTTGAACTGGAGCTGCCGGTGCCTTGTGCCGAACGGTTCTTGCTGGCACTCAAATCCAGGCTGGGGAACAGCGACGCCCGGCTGCTGCGCACCAAGGCCTGGGCCTGACGGTACTGGGCTTCCGATTGCGCGACGGTCTGGTTGCTGCGGTTGAGCTCCTCGACCAGCGCATTCAACCCGGCGTCGCCGTAGATCTCCCACCAGGCGCCACGGGCGATGGCATCGGACGGGTTGGCCTGGGTCCAGCCTTCGGCCTGTTTGTACTGCGCCGGGGTGCTCAGCTCCGGGCGGTGGTAGTCCGGGCTCAGGGTACAGGCACTGAGCATGGCCACGCACAGCCCGGCGCCGGCCAGGCGTGAGCCCCGCCCACGGGTCAGCAGCTGCAAGGCACGGTGAAGTCGGGTGTGGGCGAAGTTCATAGCGGTGTGTCCAGGGCGGCGTCGGTGCGTACACCGCGCCAATGGTTGAATCGGTGACGCAGGCGGTCCAGGTACAGGTACACCACCGGCGTCGTGTAAAGGGTCAGCAGCTGGCTGACGACCAGGCCGCCAATGATGGTCAGGCCCAGCGGTTGGCGCATCTCCGCACCTTCGGCGCGGCTGATCAGCAGTGGCACGGCACCCAGGATGGCCGCCAGGGTGGTCATCAGGATCGGCCGCAGGCGCAGCAGGCAGGCGCGGCGGATCGACTCTTCCGGGCTCAGGCCCTGGTGGCGCTCCAGCTGCAGCGCCAGGTCGATCATCAGGATGGCGTTCTTCTTCACCACACCGATCAGCAGGAACAGGCCCAGCAACGAGATCAGGCTGAACTCGCCGCCGGTGGCATACAGCGCGAGCAAGGCACCGACGCCGGCCGAAGGCAAGGTCGACAGGATGGTCAACGGGTGGATGTAGCTTTCGTAGAGAATGCCCAGCACCAGATACACCAGCACCAGGGCACCGAGGATCATGAACGGCTGGCCTTCCTGGGTCTTGGCGAAGGCACTGGCCGTACCGCCGAGCTTGGCGATCACTTCCTCGGGCAAGCCCAGCTTGGCCACCTCACGCTCCACCGCGGCCATGGCCTGGTCGGGGCTGTAGCCCTCGGCAACGTCGAAGGCGATGTCTTCGGAGGCGAACTGGCCTTCATGGCTGACCCGGTCATTGGCCAGGCTGTTCTCGTAGCGGGCAATGGTCGACAGCGGCACCCGCGCACCGTCGCTGGTGATGACCTGCACCTGTTCCAGCGTGCTCGGGTCCCAGGCATATTTCGGGTTGATCTCCAATACCACCTGATACTGGTTGAGGCTGTCGTAGATGGTCGAGATCTGCCGCTGGCTGTAGGCGTTGTTCAGCACCGCAGTGACCATGTCCATGTCGATGCCCAGGCGCTTGGCCTGGTCACGGTCGACCACCAGGGTCACCTGCTGGGTGCCGGAGCCGTCACGGGCATCGATGGCGGTCAGTTCGGGCAACGCGCGCAGCGCCGTGACCACCTTGGGGAACCACTGGCGCAGGGCCGCCAGGTCGCCGCTCTGCAGGGTATACAGGTACTGCGAGGAGGTCTGGTCACGGCCACCGCCGCCCAGCTGCAGGTCCTGGTCGGCCATCAGGAACAGCCGCCCACCCGGTACCTTGGGCATTTCCTTGCGCAGGCGCTCGATGATCTTCTGCGCATCGAGCTTGCGCTCGGCGATGGGTTTCAGGCGTACCAGCACGAAGGCGTTGTTGGTGCCACTGTTGCCGCCGATGAAGCCGGCCACGCTCTCTACTGCCGGGTCGGCGAGCAAGGCGCGGCGATAGATTTCCATCTTTGGCTGCATCACGTTGAACGACAGGCCGTCATCGCCACGGATAAAGCCTTGCAACTGGCCGGTATCTTGTTGCGGCATCAGCGTCTTGGGCACCACCACGTACAGGGCGATGTTCAGGCCGATGGTCGCCAGCAGGCTGATGAGGGTCAGGCGCTTGTGGCGCAGGGCCCAGCCGAGGCTGCGGTCGTAGGCATCGACCATGCGCTGGTGCGCTTTGTCGCTCCAGCGTTGCAGGCGCGTCGGTGCGGCGCGGTGAGGCTTGAGCCAACGGGCGCAGAGCATCGGCGTGAGGGTCAGCGACACCACCAGCGAGACGATGATCGCCGCCGCCAGGGTGATCGAGAACTCCTGGAACAGGTTGCGCACGATGCCGCCCATGAACAGGATCGAGACGAATACCGCCACCAGCGAGACGTTCATCGACAGCAAGGTGAAGCCGACTTCCTTGGCGCCGAGGAACGCTGCACGCATCGGCGGCTGGCCGTCCTCGATGTGCCGGGAGATGTTCTCCAGCACCACGATGGCATCGTCCACCACCAGGCCGGTGGCAAGGATCAGCGCCATCAGCGACAGGTTGTTCAACGAAAAACCGCACAGGTACATCACCGCGAAGGTGCCCACCAGCGAAACCGGCACCGCAAGGCTTGGGATCAGCGAGGCGCGCAGGCTGCCGAGGAACAGGTAGACCACCAGGATCACCAGCACCACGGCAATCAGCAGGGTGTGCTCAGCCTCCTTGAGGGTGGCCTTGATCACCGGTGAGCGGTCCATCGCCACGTTCAGCTGTACGTTGGCCGGCAGCAGTGACTGCAGGGCCGGCAGCTGCGCCTTGATCTGGTCGACGGTCTCGATGATGTTGGCGCCGGTCTGGCGGTTGACCACCAGCAGCACCGCACTCTGGTCGTTGAAAAAGCCGCTGTTGTAGCGGTTTTCGACGCTATCGGTGACGGTGGCCACGTCAGACAGGCGCAAGACGGTGCCATTCGCCTGGCGGATCACGATCGGCTCGTAGTCCTTGGCCGTTTCCAGCTGGTCGTTGGCGCGCACCTGCCAGTTGCGCTCGGCATCCTCGACAAAGCCCATGGGCCGGCGCTGGTTGGCGTTGGACACCGCCGTGCGCACCTCGTCCAGCGACAGGCTGTACTGGTTGAGCAACTGCGGCTCGACGGCGATGCGCACCGCTGGCAGCGAGCTGCCACCGATCTGCACTTCCCCTACCCCGCTGACCTGGGCCAGGCTCTGCGACAGGATGGTGTCGGCCAGGTCGTACAGCTGGCCCTTCTGCAGCACGCTGGAAGTCAGCGACAGCACCATGATCGGCGCCTGCGACGGGTTGATCTTCTTGTAGGTGGGCATGCTGCGCATGCCGCTGGGCAGCAGGTTGCGCGTGGCGTTGATCGCCGCCTGCACCTCGCGTGCGGCACCGTCGATGTCACGGCCCATCTCGAAGCCGATGATCACCCGGGTCGAGCCCTGGTTGGAGCTGCTGGTCAGGGTGGTGACGCCGGCGATGCTGCCCAGCTTGCGCTCCAGCGGCGTGGCCACGGTGGCGGCCATGACCTCGGGGCTGGCCCCTGACAGGTTGGCCTGCACGACGATCACCGGGAAGTCCATCTGCGGCAGCGGCGCCACCGGCAGCAGGCCGAAGCTGACACCGCCGAGCAACATGATCGCCAGGCTCAGCAGCATGGTCGCCACCGGCCGGCGGATGAAGGGGCCGGACAGGTTCATGCCTCGGCCTGCTGTGCGTCAGCGGCCGGGCGCCAGCGGCGGGCCAGGCGGTCGAAGTACAGGTAGATGACCGGTGTGGTGAACAGCGTCAACACCTGGCTGACCAGCAGGCCGCCGACCATCACCAGGCCCAGCGGCTGGCGCAGTTCGGCACCGGAACCGGTGGCCAGCATCAGCGGCACGGCGCCGAACAACGCGGCCAGGGTGGTCATCAGGATCGGCCGGAAGCGCAGCAGCGCCGCCTGGTAGATCGCCTCCTGCGGGCTCATGCCCTGGTTGCGCTCGGCCTCCAGGGCGAAGTCGATCATCATGATCGCGTTCTTCTTGACGATGCCGATCAGCAGGATGATGCCGATGATGGCGATCATGCCCAGGTCGTTGCCGCTGAGGATCAACGCCAGCAAGGCGCCGACCGCCGCCGACGGCAAGGTCGAAAGGATGGTCACCGGGTGGATGTAGCTCTCATAGAGCACGCCCAGCACGATATACATGGTCACCACGGCCGCCAGGATCAGCAGCAAGGTGCTCGACAGCGAGGCCTGGAAGGCTTCGGCGGCGCCCTGGAAGCGGGTCTGCACGCCCAGCGGCATGCCGATGTCCTGCTGCACCTGCTCGATCACCTTGACCGCCTCGCCCAGCGACGCACCGTGGGCCAGGTTGAACGACAGGGTCACCGCCGGGAACTGGCCGATGTGCGAAATGGCCAGCTGCGCCTGGCGCTGCTCGATGCGGGCCAGTGCCGACAACCGCACCTGGCCACCATCGGTGGCCTTGACGTGGATCGATTCCAGCGCCTGCGGGCCGATGACCGCCGCGTCCTGCGCCTGCAGCACCACGCGGTACTGACTGGCCTGGGTGTAGATGGTGGAAATCTGCCGCTGACCGAAGGCGTCGTACAGGGCATTGGTGATCTGCGACACGGTGATGCCCAGGCGGCTGGCCATGTCACGGTCGATCACCAGGTACACCTGCAGGCCCTTGTCCTGCAGGTCACTGGCCACGTCCTGCAACTCCGGGCGCGCCTGCAGGGCTTGCACCAGCTTGCCGCTCCACTGTGCCAACAGGTCGGCATCGGGCGACGACAGGCTGAACTGGTACTGGGTACGGCTGACCCGGTCCTCGATGCTCAGGTCCTGTACCGGCTGCATGAACAGGCGGATACCGACCAGCTTGTCGAGCTGCGGTTGCAGGCGGCTGATCACCTCACCAGCGGTGACATCCCGCTCGCCGTGGGGCTTGAGGTTGATCAGCAGGCGGCCGCTGTTGAGCGTGGCGTTGTCGCCGTCGACCCCGATGTAGGACGACAGGCTCTGTACCGCCGGGTCCTGCAGGATGACCTTGCTCAGGGCCTGCTGGCGCTCGCTCATGGCGGCGAACGAGGTCGATTGCGGCGCTTCGGAAATACCCTGGATCACCCCGGTGTCCTGCACCGGGAAGAAGCCCTTGGGCACGATCAAGTACAGCAGCACGGTGAGTGCCAAGGTGGCCACGGCCACCAGCAGGGTCAGCGGCTGGTGCTTGAGCACCCACTGCAGGCCACGGCCATAGTGTTCGATCATCCAGTCGATCCAGGCACCGCTGGCGCGGTAGAAGCGGCCCTGCTCTTCCTCCTTGGGCTCACGCTTGAGCAGGCGCGCGCACATCATCGGGGTCAGGGTCAGCGATACCACCAGCGAAATCAGGATGGCCACCGCCAGGGTGATGGCGAATTCGCGGAACAGCCGGCCAACCACGTCGGCCATGAACAGCAGCGGGATCAATACGGCGATCAGCGAGAAGGTCAGCGAGATCAGGGTGAAACCAATCTGCCTGGCGCCCTTGAGTGCCGCCTGCAGCGGCGTTTCGCCTTCCTCGATATGGCGCGAGATGTTCTCGAGCATGACGATGGCGTCGTCGACCACGAACCCGGTGGCGATGGTCAGGGCCATCAGCGTCAGGTTGTTGACCGAGAAGCCGGCCAGGTACATCACGCCGAACGTGCCGATCAGCGACAGCGGTACGGCGATCGAGGGAATGATCGTGGCGCTGAAGCGGCGCAGGAACACGAAGGTGACCATCACCACCAGCACGATGGCGATCAGCAGCTCATGCTGCACGTCCTTGACTGCGGCGCGGATGGTCTGGGTGCGGTCGGTAAGTACCGACACATCGAGACCGGCCGGCAGGTTGTCGGTGATCGATGGCAGCAGGTCCTTGATGCGGTCGACCACTTCGATGACGTTGGCCCCCGGCTGGCGCTGGATGTTCAGCAGCACCGCCTGGTTCTGGTTGGCCCAGGCGGCCAGGCGTTCGTTCTCGGCGCCGTCGACGATCTCGGCGACGTCCTTCAGGCGCAGCGGCGCGCCATTGTTGTAGGCAAGGATGAGGTTGGCGTATTCCTCGGGCGAACGCAGCTGGTCGTTGGCGTCGAGCATCGACACCCGGGTCGGGCCGTCGAAGTTGCCCTTGGGCTGGTTGACGTTGGACGCGCCGATCAGGGTGCGCACGTCGTCGAGGTTGAGGCCGTTGGCCGCCAGCGCATCGACGTTGACCTTGATCCGCACCGCCTGGCGCTGGCCGCCGGCGATGCTGACCATGCCCACGCCGCTGATCTGCGCGAGCTTCTGCGCGACGCGAGTGTCGACCAGGTCGTTGAGCTTGGGCAGCGGCATGGTCTTGCTGGAGATGGCCAGGGTCAGCACCGGGGTGTCGGCCGGGTTGACCTTGTTGTACACCGGCGGCGCCGGCAGGTCGCTGGGCAGCAGGTTGCTGGCGGCGTTGATCGCGGCCTGCACCTGTTGCTCGGCGACGTCCATGTTCATGTCCAGGCTGAAGCGCAGGGTCAGCACCGAGGCGCCGCCAGAGCTGGTCGACGCCATCTGCTCAAGGCCCGGCATCTGGCCGAACTGGCGCTCCAGCGGTGCGGTGACCGCACTGGTCATCACCTGCGGACTGGCGCCGGGGTACAGGGTCATGACCCGGATGGTCGGGTAGTCGACCTGGGGCAAGGCCGATACCGGCAGCAGCTTGTAGGCGATCAGGCCGGCCAGGACGATGGCCAGCATGGTCAGCGTGGTGGCGACCGGGCGGAGGATGAACAGGCGTGACAGGTTCATGCGCCCGCCTTGGCTGCCGCTTTGCCGGAAGGCGCTTCATCGGTGTGGGCCGAGCCTTTGGCGTCCTGGCCCTGCAGGTGCTGGCCGGGAGTGGTCGGCACTTGCGAGCTGTCTTCGACCACCTCGACCTTGGTGCCTTCGCGCAGGCGGTCTGTGCCTTCCAGCACCAGGCGGTCGCCGGCCTTGAGGCCGTCGAGGATGACACTGTTCTGGCCATCGCTGGCACCCACCTTGAGCTTGCGGATGTTGACCGTGCTCTGGTCATTGACCACGTAGGCGAAGGTACCGTCGTTGCCGAACTGCACGGCCGCTGCCGGCGCCATCACCACCTGCTTGAGGGTATCGGCCAGCAGGCGCACGTTGACGAACTGGTTGGGGAACAGGGCCAGGTCCTTGTTCTCGAAGCGGCCCTTGAACTTCAGGGTACCGGTGGTGGTGTCGATCTGGTTGTCGATGCTGCCCAGCACGCCGGTCGACTGCAGTTTGCTGTCGGTGCGGTCCCAGGCCTCGACCGGCAGGCTGGCGCCGCTGCGGTAACGGTCAAGTACGGTGTTCAGCTCGGTTTCGGGCAGGGTGAAGGCGACGCTGATCGGCTCGGTCTGGGTGATCACCACCAGGGCGGTGGTGTCGTTGGCCGCCACCAGGTTGCCCAGGTCGAGCTGGCGCAGGCCCACACGGCCGTTGATCGGTGAGCGGATCTGGGTGAAATCGAGGTTCAGGCGGGCATCGTTGACCTGGGCCTGGTTGGTCTTGACCAGCCCCTGGAACTGCGCGACCTGGGCTTCGGCGGTGTCGAGGGTCTGCTTGGCGATGCTGTCCTGGGCGTACAGGCCCTTGTAACGCGCCAGGTCGACCTGGGCATTCTTCAGTTGCGCCTGGTTCTGCGCCAGGGTGCCCTCGGCCTGCTGCAGGGCGATGCGGTAAGGGCGCGGGTCGATTTCAGCGAGCAGGTCGCCGGCCTTGACCTGCTGGCCCTCCTTGAACAGGATCTTGACCAGTTCGCCGGCCACACGGCTGCGCACATTCACCGTGTTGGTCGCGGTGACCGTGCCCAGGGCCTTGTAGTAGAGCGGGAAGTCGCCCACCCGCACCGGCTCGACACGTACCGGCACCGGGTCGGTGGAGCCGCCGAAGCCTGGCCGGCCCATGCCCATGCCCATGCCTTTACCACCGCGCCCTCCTCCAGCCGCTTTGTGGGCAGGCGTTGCCGCAGGCCACAGCCACCAGGCCAGCAAGGCCACCAGCAGCAGGATCAGCAGGCCGACGAGCCAGCGACGAGGGGAGCGGGAATTGGACACTTGCATGGGTTGAACGAACCTTGTTCAGAAATGGCGGCTTGGAGAGCTTGAACGATAAGCACTGGCATCGTTTTAGCAAAGGCTCTTTACCAGAGGTTTACCTTTGCCTGACGTTGCCAAAAGGCTGAACTTTAAACGAAAACGGCCCGGAAAGCGTTCCGGGCCGTTACAGGGTGTTGCTTGGAGAGGGGCCAGGCAAAGAGTGCCTATACCCTCCCCCAGGCAACCCTTACTTCAGTACAGCCAGGGCTGCTTCGTAGTTCGGCTCGTCGGCGATTTCGCCAACCAGCTCGCTGTGCAGCACCTTGTCGTTCTCGTCCAGTACAACGACAGCACGGGCAGCCAGGCCGGCCAGCGGGCCGTCGGCGATGGCAACGCCGTAGTTCTGCAGGAACTCGGCACCGCGCAGGGTGGACAGGTTTTTCACGTTCTCCAGGCCTTCGGCACCGCAGAAGCGCGCCTGGGCGAACGGCAGGTCAGCCGAGATGCACAGCACCACGGTGTTGGCCACGTCGTTGGCCTGGGCGTTGAACTTGCGCACCGAAGTGGCGCAGGTCGGGGTGTCGACGCTTGGGAAGATGTTCAGCACCTTGCGCTTGCCGGCGTAGTCCTTCAGCGACTTGTCAGCCAGGCCTTCACCCACCAGGGAGAAAGCAGGCGCCTGGGCGCCGGCCTGTGGCAGGTTGCCGTTGACCTGAACCGGGTTGCCTTTGAGGGTCACTTGAGCCATGACGAAATCCTTATGCGGGGTTTGAAAAGGACACTGAGTTAATCATGAAGGCGGCCGGGTGCCTATGGGTACATACAAATTGTTCTATTGCCTGACAATTCCTGTGGACAAAAAAAAGCCCGGATGGCGACAAACGCCCCGGGCTTTTTATCTGGCGGGCAGTGAATCAGCCGATCAGGCCGTACACCACCGAGGTCAGCGCAACTACGCCGATCACCACCACGAACACGTTCGACAGCGCACCGCTGTACTTGCGCATCGACGGCACGCGACGGATGGCGTACATCGGCATCAGGAACAGCAACACGGCGAGGATCGGGCCGCCGAGCGATTCGATCATGCCGAGGATGCTCGGGTTGAGGGTGGCGACGATCCAGCACACCACCAGCATCAGCGCAGCGACCACGCGGTCCAGGGTCTTGGCGCCCGGGCGTGCACCGGTCTTGGCGATGATGCCCTTGAGGCCTTCGCTGGCACCGATGTAGTGGCCGAGGAACGACTTGGCAATGGCGACGAAGGCGATCAGCGGCGCGGCAAAGGCGATGGTCGGGTTGCTGAAGTGGTTGGCCAGGTACGACAGGATCGACAGGTTCTGCGCCTTGGCTTCGGCCAGCTGGGCGCTGCTCAGGGTGAGCACGCAGCTGAACACGAAGAACAGCACCATCACTACCATCAGCAGGTGGGCGCGGCGCAGGATCTGGCCGCTGCGCTCGTCGGCGTGCTCGCCGTAGCTGCGCTTCTGGTCGACGGCGAAGGCCGAGATGATCGGCGAATGGTTGAACGAGAACACCATCACCGGAATGGCCAGCCAAAGGGTGTGCAGGAAGGCCGAACCCGACGGCACCTGGGCGGCGCTGTCGAGGATACCGCCGGTCCAGTGCGGGACCAGGTACAGGCCGAGCAGCCCCAGGGCAACGATGAACGGGTACACCAGCAGGCTCATGACCTTGACCGTGGCCTGTTCGCCGCAGCGCACGATCGCCAGCAGGCCGAGGATCAGCACGAACGACAGGATCATCCGTGGCGGCGGCGTCATGTGCAACTGGTGCTCCATGAAGCTGCTGACGGTGTTGGTCAGCGCCACGCTATAGATAAGCAGGATCGGGAAGATCGCGAAGAAATACAGCACGGTGATCAGCGCACCGGCCTTGATGCCGAAATGCTCTTCGACCACTTCGGTGATGTCGCCACCGCTACGGCCAGACAGCACGAAGCGGGTCAGGCCACGGTGCGAGAAGTAGGTCATCGGGAAGGCCAGCGCGGCGAGGATCAGCAGCGGCCAGAAGCCGCCCAAGCCGGCGTTGATCGGCAGGAACAAGGTGCCTGCGCCGATGGCTGTGCCGAACAGGCCCAGCATCCAGGTGGTATCGTTACGCGACCAGCTGCCGAGGGTGGCGGGGGTCGATTCTGCAAAGCGTTGTTCAACGCTTGGGGCCTGCTCATTCATTCCGGGTGAAGCTCCACTCGCAAGACTGCAACAGGCTGAGAATGGCGAAATAGACGATTCGCCCAACTCAACCGGGGAAGAGGGGCGCGATTGTGCACGGAAAGGTTGCACTTGCGAAGCCCCTTTCCGAGGAGCGGTTGCACTTGTCTTTACAAGCAGGTTGTGCCGGGGCTGCATTGCAGCCCCATGCGGTGTTACTTCTGTACGGCGGCGAAGGCCTCGGCAACCCGTTGCAGGTTGGCCGGACGCAGGCCGGACATGCACACCCGGCCACTGTCGATCAGGTACACGCCGAACTCGTCACGCAGGCGACGCACCTGCTCGACGCTGAAGCCGGTGTAGCTGAACATGCCACGCTGGCGCAGGAAGAACTGGAAGTCCTGGCCTGGCAGCAGCACGGCCAGGGCATCGACCAGCGCCTGGCGCATGTCGAGGATACGCTTGCGCATCACTTCCACTTCTGCGGCCCACTGGGCGTTGAGTTGGGCATCGCCGAGCACGCCTGCCACCAGCTGGGCACCGAAGTTGGGCGGGCTGGAATAGTTGCGACGCACGGTGGCCTTGAGCTGGCCGAGCACGCTCTGGGTGGTGGCTTCGTCGTCGCAGACCACCGACAGGCCGCCAACCCGCTCGCCGTACAGCGAGAAGATCTTGGAGAACGAGTTGCTGACCAGGCACGGCACGCCGGCACGGGCCATTTCGCGGATGGCGTAGGCGTCTTCCACCAGACCTGCGCCGAAGCCCTGGTAGGCGATGTCGAGGAACGGAATCAGCTGGCGCGCCTTGACCACTTCCACCACCTGTTGCCACTGGGCCGGTTCGAGGTCGGCACCGGTCGGGTTGTGGCAGCACGGGTGCAGCAGCACGATGCTGTTGGCCGGCAGGCCTTGCAGGGCCTGCAGCATGCCGTCGAAGTCGACGCCACGGCTGGCCTGGTCGAAGTACGGGTAGGTGTGCACCTTGAACCCGGCACCTTCGAAGATGGCGCGGTGGTTGTCCCAGGTCGGGTTGCTGACCCAGACTTCCGACTGCGGGAAGTAGCGCTTGAGGAAGTCGGCACCGACTTTCAGCGCGCCGGAACCGCCAACGGTCTGCACGGTGGCCACGCGCTTGCCGGTCACGGCCGGGTGCTCGGCACCGAACAGCAGGGCCTGGATCGCCTGGCGGTAGCTGGCCAGGCCTTCCATCGGCAGGTACAGCGAGGCTTCATGGGCCTGGCCGGCAATGCGCTTTTCCACCGCATCCACCGCTGCCAGCTGCGGCACCACACCGGCCTCATCGTAATACAGGCCGATACTCAGGTTGACCTTGTCGGCGCGCGGGTCGGCCTTGAAGGTTTCCATCAACGAGAGGATCGGGTCGCCGGCATAGGCATCGACATGTTTGAACACAGCGTGCAGCTCCTTGGATCAGGACAGTTCGGAAAGACTGCCCTGAGGATACCCGGAGTCGGGCCCAAGGAACATCACATAAGTGCAAGGTTGTCTATGCAACTTTGCACAACGGCTCAGCCCAGCAGCGCCTTCAGGCCCTGCAGCTCTTGTTCGGTCAGGGCCACCCCTTGCCGCTCGGCCAACTCGCGCTCGCGGTAGCGGCGCTCGCCCGGCATGCGCGACAACCCGGCGGCTTGCATGTGTTCGAGCAGTTCGCGGCTGCGCTGGGCGAACCGGTCACCTTCAGCCTTGCTCGGGTCGATGACGATGATCAGCTGCCCGGTCCACGGCGTTTTCGCACCCGGGTGCCCCGACCAGTCGAACTCCCAGGAGAAATGCCCGCCGGTCAGCGCCGCCGCCAGCAACTCGACCATCATCGACAGCGCCGAACCCTTGTGCCCGCCAAACGGCAACAGCGCGCCGCCTTCGAGGATGGCCTTGGGGTCAGTGGTCGGCAGGCCTTGGGCATCCACGCCCATGCCTTCGGGCAACGGCTGGCCGGCGCGCGCGGCGATCTGCACATCGCCATGGGCCATGGCGCTGGTGGCCATGTCGAAGACGATCGGATCATGCCCTGCGCACGGCGCGGCGAAGGCGATCGGGTTGGTGCCGAACAACGGTTTGCGCGCACCGTGCGGCACCACGCAGGTCATGCTGTTGACCACACTCAGCGCCACCAGGCCCTCATCGGCAAACGGTTCCACATCGGGCCACAGCGCGGCGAAATGGTGCGAATTGTGGATCGCCAGCACGGCGATGCCAGCGCTGCGGGCCTTTTCCACCAGCAACCCACGCGCCGCTGCCAGGGCGGGCTGGGCGAAGCCACCGGCGGCATCCACGCGCACATAGCCTGGCGCCAGGTCGGTTACCAGTGGTGTGGCACGCCCGTCGACCCAGCCACTGGCCAGGGTCGAAACGTAACCGGGAATACGGAACACGCCATGGCTGTGGGCGCCATCACGCTGGGCACTGGTGCAGTTGTGGGCCAGCACGGTGGCCACCGTCTCGCTGCAGCCGTGCTGCTGGAAAATCGCTTGCAACAGCCCCTGTAGCTCGGCAAAGGGCACGCGCACGAGCGGATGGGTGGAAGGTGCGGACATCTGTAGCTCCTTTCTTGGAATTGGAATGGCAACAGCGTGTGCAACGACAAAAACTTTCCGATAAGTGACAGCTATCTGTCAAATGTTGACGCGATGACAGAAAACAGCCATTTTCTATTCCACGCCTCACCTGGAGCAGCAGCATGAGCCAACCGATCAAGCAACGCCTGGAAAACAGCCTGCAAGGGGCCGCCGCCTCGGGCCGCAAGATCGCCAGCTACATGCTCGCCAACCTGCACGAACTGCCGTTCCAGACCTCGGCCAGCATTGCCGCCAAGCTAGGTGTCAGCGAATCCAGCGTCGGCCGTTTCTGTCGCTCCCTTGGTTATGCCCATCTCAAGGCGCTCAAGCAAGACCTGCAGAGCGACCTCGGCGATGGGCCGTGGCTGATGGGTGATCGCCTGCAAGAATATCGCCAGAACCAGGACGTCAGCGACAACGCCGGCAGCCTGGAGCGGGAAATCGCGGCCCTGGTGCGCGTTCACGAATACCGCCAGAGCCATGCCTGGCACGCCGTGGCCCAGCGCCTGGCAGAAAAGCCACGGGTATGCATCGCAGGCTTTCAGACCGAACGCGGCATCGCCATGTGCATGAGCCACCTGCTGCAATACCTGCGCGATGGCGTGCAATTGGTCGATGGCAGCGCCGGGCACTTCGGCGAGGTGCTGCTCGGCCGCAGCGAGGACACCGCGCTGGTGGTGTTCGAGGCCCGCCGCTATTCACGCCATGCCCTGCAGCTGTGCCAGAAGGCACGCGCCGCCGGCATCCCGGTCACCCTGGTGACCGACACCTTCTGCGACTGGGCCGACGCCCATGCCGACGAAGTGTTCCGCATCCCCACCGAATTCAACCTGTTCTGGGAGTCCACCGCGACCATGCTGTCGTGGGTGCACCTGATGGTCAACGAGGTCTGCAAGAAGCTCGGGCCTGATGTTGAAAAACGCTTGGAAGCAACTGCCGCTCTACATAACGAGTTCGTCGGCTACACCTCGTGGCCCGCGAACAAACAACAATAGCAAGAGTGCAAGAGGTGCGAGATGAACAAGACCATGGCTATGCTGGGTGCGTGTGCCCTGCTGCTGGCAGGCAACGCCAGCGCCGAGACCCTGCGCTTCGCCACCGAAGGTGCCTACCCGCCCTTCAACTATGTCGACGCCGATAACCAGTTGCACGGCTTCGACATCGACATCACCCATGCCCTGTGCGAGCAGATGAAGGTTGAATGCACCCTGGTTGCCCAGGACTGGGAAGGCATCATCCCGGCGCTGATGGCGCGCAAGTACGATGCCGTGGTGGCGTCGATGATCGACACCGAGGAGCGGCGCAAGAAAATCGCCTTCACCGACCATTATTACCGCACCCCGCTGACCGTCGCCGTGGCCAAGGACAGCAAGATCAGTGACGCCCAGACCAGGTTTGACGGCTATACCGTCGGTGCCCAGTCGTCCTCGACCCAGGCCATCTATGCCGAAGACGTGTACGCCAAGGCCGGCGCCGATGTGAAGCTGTACCCGACCATGGACGAGGCCAACGCCGACCTCGCCGCTGGCCGCCTGGACGGGGTGATCGCCGACAAGTTCCCGCTGCACGAGTGGATGAACAAGAACGGCGCCGACTGCTGCAAGATCCTTGGCGATGTTGCCAACACCAAGGCCGACGCCGCGATTGCCGTGCGCAAGGACGACGATGCCCTGCGCCAGCGGCTCAACACCGCACTGGCCGCGATCGTCGCCAACGGCACCTACCAGAAGATCGCCAGCAAGTACTTTGCCTTCGATATCTACAACTGATCTGTAGGGGGCATGCGCTTTCCGTGTGGGAGCGCATGACCCATCCAAGGGGTTCGTCATGCTCGATCAATTGTCCTTGCTGTCCTTCGCCAGTGGTGGCTGGGGCCAGGCGCTGCTGGCCGGCGCGCTGGTCACCGTGTCACTGGCCCTCGCCTGCCTGCCCATCGGCCTGCCGCTGGGCCTGGCCGTAGCGTTGGCGGCGCGTTCGCGCAAACGCTTGCCGCGCGCCTGGGCCACCACCTTTTCCACGGTGTTCCGCGGCCTGCCCGAGCTGCTGACCTTGCTGATCATCTATTACGGCTGCCAGATCGCCGCACAAAAGCTGCTGGCGGCCATGGGTTATCAAGGCGAATTCCTGATCAACACCTTCCTGGCCGCGATGATCGCCTTCAGCCTGGTCTTTGCGGCGTTCTCCAGCGAAATCTGGCTGGCTGCGTTCAAGACCCTGCCCAAAGGCCAACTGGAAGCCTGCTCGGCGCTGGGCCTGAGCAAGCGCACCGGGTTCTTCAAGGTGGTGCTGCCGCAACTGACCCGCATCGCCCTGCCGGGCCTGTCGAACAACTGGCTGTCGCTGCTCAAGGACACCTCGCTGGTGTCGACCATCTCGCTGGTCGACCTGATGCGCCAGACCAACCTGGCGGTCAGCGTAACCAAGGAGCCAATGTTCTTCTATGGCGTTGCCTGCCTGGGCTACCTGCTGTTCTCGGCCGCCTCGGGACGGGTGTTCGCCTATATCGAGCGCCGCAGCAACCGCCACCTGCAAGGAGCACGCACATGAGTGCCGAACAACTGCTGGGCCTGGTGCTGGACCCGGACCTGCTGGAACGCTACGGCCCGCGTTTCGTCGATGGCCTGCTGGTGACCGCCAAGCTGGTGGCGATCTCCTTCAGCCTGGGCGCCGTGCTCGGCCTGCTGCTGGCCCTGGCGCGCATGTCGCAACATCGGCTGCTGCAACGCATGGCGGCCGGCTACATCTACTTCTTCCGCGGCTCGCCGCTGCTGGCACAGCTGTTCCTGTTGTATTACGGCCTGGGCTCGCTGAAAGGCTTCTGGCAGGACGTCGGCCTCTGGTGGTTCTTCCGTGAAGCCTGGTTCTGCACGTTGCTGGCGTTCACCCTGAACACCGCCGCCTACCAGGCCGAAATTTTCCGCGGCAGCCTGATGGCCGTGGCCCCGGGGCAGTACGAAGCGGCACGGGCGCTGAACCTGAAACGCTCGACCACCTTCTTCAAGGTCATCCTGCCGCAATCGTTGCTGGTGGCCATCGGGCCGCTGGGCAACGAGCTGATCCTGATGATCAAGGCCAGCGCCATCGCCTCGCTGGTGACCATCTACGATCTGATGGGCGTGACCAAACTGGCGTTCTCGCGCAGTTTCGATTTCCAGATCTACCTCTGGGCCGCAGTGCTCTACCTGGTGATCGTCGAGCTGGTCCGGCGCTTGCTCAAACACCTGGAAGCCCGCCTGGGCCGCCACCTGAACTGACCGAAGGATACATCCATGCATTGCCAGACCCTTGTTCTTGGCGCCGGCATCGTCGGCGTCAGCACCGCACTGCACCTGCAGGCTCGTGGGCGCCAGGTGATCCTGATCGACCGCGACGACCCCGGCAGCGGCACAAGCCACGGCAACGCCGGGCTGATCGAGCGCTCCAGTGTGATCCCCTATGCCTTCCCGCGGCAGTTCGGCGCCTTGCTGCGCTATGGCCTGAACCGCCAGCCAGACGTGCGCTACAGCTTGCTGCACCTGCCCAAGGCGGCGTCGTGGCTGCTGCGCTACTGGCAACAGTCGGCGCCCGGGCGCCTGGCCGGGGCGGCGGCCGACATGCTGCCGCTGGTGCAGCGCAGCGTGGAGGAGCACGATGCGCTGATCCAAGCGGCCGGCCTGGAAGGGCTGATCCAGGCCAAAGGCTGGATCGAGGTGTATCGCGACCCGGCGCTGTTCGAGCAGGCCAAGGCCGAGCTCAAGGGCCTGGCCCGTTACGGCCTGCAGTACGAAATCCTCGAACGCGGCCAGCTGCAGGCACGCGAGCAGCAGCTCGACAGCACGGTGGTCGGTGGTATCCACTGGCTCGACCCGAAGACCGTCACCAACCCCGGTGCCCTCACCCGTGGCTATGCCGCGCTGTTCGTGCAGCGCGGCGGGCAGTTCCTGCATGGCGATGCGCGCAGCCTGCGCCAGGTCGACGGCCAATGGCAGGTCGACAGCCAACGGGGGCCGATTACCGCCGACGACGTGGTGGCCTGCCTGGGCCCGCAATCGGGCGACCTGTTCGAGCGCCTGGGCTACCGCATTCCGCTGGGCATCAAGCGTGGCTACCACATGCACTACGGCACCCGCGATGGCGCGCAGCTACAGCATTCGATCTGTGACACCCAGGGCGGCTATGTACTGGCCCCCATGGCCCGCGGTGTGCGCCTGACCACCGGCATCGAGTTCGCCGCCAGTGACGCACCGGGCAACGAAATCCAGCTCAAGCGCTGCGAAGCCCTGGCCCGCAAGCTGTTCCCGGCCCTGGGCGAGCGCCTCGATGACAAACCCTGGCTCGGCCGCCGGCCCTGCCTGCCCGACATGCGCCCGGTGATCGGCCCGGCGCCCCGGCACAAAGGGCTGTGGTTCAACTTCGGCCACGCCCACCACGGCCTCACCCTCGGCCCGGTCAGCGGCCGCCTGGTGGCCGAGCTGCTCACCGGCGAGCGCCCTTTCACCGACCCTGCGCCCTACAGCGCGGCACGTTTCGACTGACACCCAGCGGGAGAACAACAACATGACCGCCCCCATGAGCGTTGCCAGCCTTGCCCCCGAACCTGACCCACGCCCGGAGCTGATCCGTATCGAGGGCCTGAACAAGCACTATGGCGCCTTCCATGTACTGCGTGACATCGACCTGCAGGTGCGCGAAGGCGAGCGCATTGTCCTGTGTGGCCCGTCCGGCTCGGGAAAATCGACGTTGATCCGCTGCATCAACCGCCTGGAAATCGCCCAGCAGGGCAGCATCCGGGTGGCCGGCACGGACCTTGCCGCCAACACTCGCCAGGCGGCCCAGGTGCGCAGCGAGATCGGCATGGTGTTCCAGCACTTCAACCTGTTCCCGCACATGAGCGTGCTCGACAACTGCCTGCTCGCCCCCACCAGCGTGCGCGGCCTGTCGCGCAAGGACGCCGAGGAACGGGCGCGCATGTACCTGAGCAAGGTGGGTATCGAAAGCCAGGCGCACAAATACCCCAGCCAGTTGTCCGGCGGCCAGCAGCAGCGCGTGGCCATCGCCCGGGCGCTGTGCATGAAGCCGCGCATCATGCTGTTCGACGAGCCGACCTCGGCGCTTGACCCGGAGATGGTCGCCGAGGTGCTCGACGTGCTGGTGCAACTGGCCGGCACCGGCATGACCATGCTTTGCGTCACCCATGAAATGGGCTTTGCCCGCCAGGTGGCGGAACGGGTGCTGTTCCTCGAAGGCGGGCAGATCATCGAGGACAGCCCGCCCCAGGTGTTCTTCAACCAGCCGCGCACGGCGCGGGCCAAGGCGTTCCTGGCGCAGATACTGCACTGAGGCAACGATCATTGCAGCGCTGCAATGATCCAACTGCGTCGTTAAATATAATTGACCTTACCCCCTGCCAAACCCTTGCCGGCTCAGGCTCGCAAGGGTTCAGCCCCCGAAATTCGGCGCCTTAACCGCTTTTTGCTCGTTTGACATATCGAACGGCTCTGGCAAGCTATCTACAAGCCCCGACCGGAATCGTCCAGTTATGAGCCGGCAGTGCTCGGGACTTCAGGTAGCACAACATGGCCACGGGCCGTGCACCTGCACAACAACGACAGGCAGAGCCCTGTCATAAGGTGACATATGTCCAACAGCAACATTGGCAACAAGCAACCTTCCCTGCGCAAACCCGTGGTCCTGATGACCATGGGCAGCCAAGAGCGCAAAGGCCATGACTATCAGGTCATGACCCACAAATACATCACCCCGCTGGTCGACTTCGCCGATTGCGTCCCGGTGCTGGTGCCCACCTGCTGTGGCATCGAAGACCTCGAGACCTATCTGGACATGGCCGACGGCGTGTACCTGACCGGTGCCGGCAGCAACATCGACCCGACCCTGTACGGTCAGGAGAACGAAACGCCAGGCAAGGGCCAGGACCAGAACCGCGACCTGTTCGACATCCCGCTGGTCAAGGCGGCGCTCAAGCGCGGCCTGCCCATCTTCGGCATCTGCCGTGGCATGCAGGAAATCAACGTTGCCCTGGGCGGCGACATCTACCAGAAGGTCTACGCCGAGCCTGGCTTCAATGACCACCGGGAAAACCCGGAAGATCCGGTCGATGTGCAATACGCCCAGGTGCATGGCGTGAAGATCAAGCCGGGCAGCTGGCTGCGTGAAACCCTGGGCACCGACGAGATCCGCGTGAACTCGCTGCACGGCCAGGGCCTGCGCAACCTCGGCGCCGGCATCGAACCGATTGCCCACGCCGAAGACGGCCTGGTCGAAGCGATCCACGCGCCGAGCATTTCGCCGTTCCTGTTTGCCGTGCAGTGGCACCCGGAATGGCAGGCGGCGAAGAACCCTGACTCGATCAAGATCTTCCAGGCCTTCGGCGATGCCTGCCGCGCCCAGGTGCGCAAAAGCCAGATCAAGCGCCAGCAGGCTGCCTGAGATTCAGTTTCAGCTTCGTTAGCTTTGATCGCGGGGCGGCGCAAGGTCGCCCCCGCTTCCCCGGTCACCCTCTGCTGGTCCCAGAACACTTCCCGTGGAAGCGGGCGGCGGGCTTGTGCCTGTCTCCGCGATCGTTTTTTTCCCTCCCCCTCTAGAGATACGATGACTGCCGAGTGGTTGTCGTGCGATTTTCTGTGCCCCCCGCACATCCCGAACCCTACCCCTAGGCATCCCCACAAAATTTTCTGCACAGAGGACTAGTCATCGCACATGTTGTACGATAACTTACCTCCATCGCAGAACAACACCCTTCACCCCAAGCGCCACAGGATGCCTACAACAATGAATCCACAAGAACTGAAATCCATCCTCTCCCACGGCCTGCTGTCTTTCCCGGTCACCGACTTCAATGCCCAGGGCGACTTCAACCAGGCTGGCTACATCAAGCGCCTGGAGTGGCTCGCCCCTTACGGCGCCAGCGCCCTGTTCGCCGCCGGTGGCACCGGTGAGTTCTTCTCCCTGGCCGCCAGCGAATACAGCCAGGTGATCAAGACTGCAGTCGACACCTGCGCCAAGTCGGTGCCCATCCTCGCCGGCGTCGGTGGTTCTACCCGCCAGGCCATCGAATACGCGCAAGAAGCCGAACGCCTGGGCGCCAAGGGCCTGCTGCTGCTGCCGCACTACCTCACCGAAGCCAGCCAGGACGGCGTTGCCGCCCACGTCGAAGCGGTCTGCAAATCGGTCAACATCGGTGTGGTGGTGTACAACCGCAACGTCTGCCGCCTGAATGCCAACCTGCTGGAGCAACTGGCCGAGCGCTGCCCGAACCTGATCGGCTACAAGGACGGCCTGGGTGATATCGAACTGATGGTGTCGATCCGTCGTCGCCTGGGT
Source organism: Pseudomonas sp. MN1F (assembly GCF_009391885.1). Taxonomy (GTDB): domain Bacteria; phylum Pseudomonadota; class Gammaproteobacteria; order Pseudomonadales; family Pseudomonadaceae; genus Aquipseudomonas. The sequence continues at coordinate 272,642 of NZ_VZII01000037.1, forward strand.
GACCGTTTCAGCTACCTCGGCGGCCTGCCAACCGCCGAGGTGTACGCTGCGGCCTACAAGGCACTGGGTGTGCCGGTGTACTCGTCGGCAGTGTTCAACTTCATTCCCAAGACCGCGATGGACTTCTACCACGCCATCGCCCGCGACGATCACGCCACCGTGGCCAAGATCATCGACGATTTCTTCCTGCCGTACCTGGACATCCGTAACCGCAAGGCCGGCTACGCCGTGAGCATCGTCAAGGCCGGTGCCAAGATCGCCGGTTACGACGCAGGCCCGGTGCGCACCCCGCTGACCGACCTGACCGCCGAAGAGTACGAAATGCTCGCAGCCCTGATGGACAAGATGGGTCCGCAATAAGCGCACCCCGCGGCCTGCCATTGCCGCATCCGGAGTGGGCCAGCCCCACTCCGGCTACAACTCGTGAGCCCGCACAAAAATAACTAGTGGGAGTATTAACAGCATGCAAGCGACTAAAAAGACGCATGTGCGCTACCTGATCCTGTTCATGCTGTTCCTGGTGACCACGATCAACTACGCAGACCGAGCAACCATCGCCATCGCAGGCTCCAGCCTGCAGAAAGACCTCGGCATCGACGCCGTTACCCTTGGTTATATTTTCTCCGCCTTCGGATGGGCTTACGTGGCCGGGCAGATCCCCGGCGGCTGGCTGCTGGACCGCTTCGGTTCGAAGAATGTCTACGCCTTCAGCATCTTCACCTGGTCGCTGTTCACCCTGCTGCAGGGCTTTGTCGGTGGCCTGCCGGTGGCCTGGGCGGTGGTGACCCTGTTCACCCTGCGCTTTCTCGTCGGCTTCGCCGAAGCCCCGTCGTTCCCGGGCAATGCCCGTATCGTCGCAGCCTGGTTCCCAACCCAGGAACGCGGCACCGCCTCGGCGATCTTCAACTCGGCGCAGTACTTCGCCACCGCCCTGTTCGCTCCGATCATGGGCTGGATTGTGTTCAGCTTTGGCTGGGAGCATGTGTTCGTGGTCATGGGTGCACTGGGCATCGTGTTCTCCATGGTGTGGCTGAAGACCATCTACAACCCACGCCAGCACCCGCGCATCAGCAAGGACGAACTCGAACACATCGAGCAGAACGGCGGCCTGGTCGACATGGACCAGAAGCGTGGCAACGACGGCCCGAAGTGGGGCTACATCAAGCAACTGCTGACCAGCCGCATGCTGCTGGGCGTGTACCTGGGCCAGTACTGCATCAACGCCATCACCTACTTCTTCCTCACCTGGTTCCCGGTGTACCTGGTGCAGGAACGCGGCATGACCATCCTCAAAGCTGGCTTCATCGCTTCGCTGCCAGCGATCTGCGGCTTCATTGGCGGCGTGCTGGGTGGGGTAATCTCGGACTGGCTGCTGCGCCGTGGCAACTCGCTGACCTTCTCGCGCAAGCTGCCGATCGTCTGTGGCCTGTTGCTGTCGACCTGCATGGTGTTCTGCAACTACGTCGACGCCGAGTGGATGGTGGTCGGTTTCATGACCCTGGCCTTCTTCGGCAAAGGCATCGGTGCACTGGGCTGGGCCGTAGTGGCAGACACCTCGCCCAAGCAGATCGCCGGGCTGTCCGGTGGCCTGTTCAACACCTTCGGCAACGTTGCCTCGATCACCACCCCGATCGTGATCGGCTACATCATCAGCGCCACCGGCTCGTTCAAGTGGGCCCTGGTGTACGTGGGTGCCAACGCCCTGGTGGCGGTGTTCAGCTACCTGGTGATCGTCGGCCCGATCAAGCGTATCGAGTTGCGCGACGATGCCCCAAAGCCACAGTCTGAGCCGGCCGCCAATGGCGAACTGGCCAGCTCGCGGCACTGAGTGAACACGCCCACGCCTGCGCGGGCGGATGTACAAAAGCCTGAGAACCTGACAAGTAGGGCCCAAACATGCAGTTGATCGAACATTCCGACTCGCCCCGCTACGTCCGCCTGCACGACGACGACAATGTCGTGGTGGTGGTCAACGACGGCGGCCTGGGCGAAGGTGCCCGCTTCGCCGATGGCCTGACCCTGGTCGAAGGCGTGCCACAGAGCCACAAGGTCGCCACCGTGCTGATCGCCAAGGGCGAGCCGGTACGCCGCTACGGGCAGATCATCGGCTATGCGCTGGAAGACCTGCGCCAGGGCAGCTGGGTACAGGAAAGCCAGCTGGCCATGCCGGCCGCCCCCGAGCTGGACAGCCTGCCGCGCTGCGACGCAGTACCCGATGCCCTGCCACCGCTGGACGGCTTCACCTTCGAAGGCTACCGCAACGCCGACGGCACCGTCGGCACCCGCAACATCCTCGGCATCACCACCACAGTGCAGTGCGTGACCGGCGTGCTGGAGCACGCGGTCAAGCGCATTCGCGCCGAACTGCTGCCCAAATACCCCAACGTCGATGACGTGGTCGCCCTCACCCACAGCTACGGTTGCGGCGTGGCGATCAATGCCCGCGACGCCTACATCCCGATCCGCACCGTGCGCAACCTGGCGCGCAACCCCAACCTCGGTGGCGAGGCGCTGGTGATCAGCCTGGGTTGCGAAAAGCTCCAGGCCGGCCAGGTGATGCACGACAACGACCCGTCGGTGGACCTCAGCGAGCCTTGGTTGTATCGCCTGCAGGACGCCAGCCTCGGCTTTGTCGAGATGATCGAGCAGATCATGGGCCTGGCCGAAACCCGCCTGAAGAAGCTCGACCAGCGCCGCCGCGAGACGGTGCCGGCCAGCGAGCTGATCCTCGGCATGCAGTGCGGCGGCAGTGACGCCTTCTCCGGCATCACCGCCAACCCGGCACTCGGCTACGCTGCCGACCTGCTGGTGCGCGCGGGTGCCACCGTGCTGTTCTCGGAAGTGACCGAAGTGCGCGATGCCATCTACATGCTCACCTCCCGCGCCGAAAACCAGGAAGTTGCCGATGCCCTGGTGCGCGAGATGGACTGGTACGACCGCTACCTGCAGCAAGGCGCGGCCGACCGCAGCGCCAACACCACGCCGGGCAACAAGAAAGGCGGCCTGTCGAACATTGTCGAGAAGTCCCTCGGCTCGATCGTCAAGTCTGGCAGCGGCGCCATCCAGGGCGTGCTTGGCCCGGGCGAGCGGGTCAATCGCAAGGGCCTGATCTTCTGCGCCACCCCGGCCAGCGACTTCGTCTGCGGCACCCTGCAACTGGCCGCCGGCATGAACCTGCACGTGTTTACCACCGGCCGCGGCACGCCGTATGGCCTGGCCATGGCGCCGGTGGTCAAGGTTTGCACCCGCACCGAGCTGGCCCAGCGCTGGCCGGACCTGATCGACATCGACGCCGGGCGCATTGCCAGTGGCCGCTCGACCATCGAAGAGCTGGGTTGGGAGCTGTTCCACTACTACCTGGACGTGGCCAGCGGCCGCAAACAGACCTGGGCCGAACAGCACCGCCTGCACAACGACATCACCCTGTTCAATCCAGCACCGATTACCTGAACATTCAACCCTAGGAGCCGCACATGCCAGAGATCCTCGGCCACAACTTCATCGCCGGCCAGCGCAGCGCCGCTGGTTCGCAACGCCTGCAAAGCCTGGACGCCACCACCGGCGAGGCCCTGCCCTACAGCTTCGCCCAGGCCACCGAGGCCGAAGTGGACCAGGCAGCCAATGCCGCTGCTGCCGCGTTTGTCGAATTCCGCAACCTGAAACCGGCCCGCCGTGCCGAGTTCCTCGATGCCATTGCTGGCGAACTGGACGAACTGGACGACGCCTTCGTCGCCATCGTCTGCCGTGAGACTGCCCTGCCTGCCGCCCGCATCCAGGGCGAGCGCGGCCGCACCAGCGGCCAGATGCGCCTGTTCGCCCAAGTGCTGCGCCGTGGCGATTTCCTCGGTGCGCGCATCGACCTGGCCCTGCCCGACCGTCAGCCGCTGCCGCGGGTCGACCTGCGCCAGATGCGCATCGGCGTCGGCCCGGTCGCCGTGTTCGGTGCCAGCAACTTCCCACTGGCCTTTTCCACCGCTGGTGGTGACACCGCTGCGGCCCTTGCCGCCGGTTGCCCGGTGGTGTTCAAGGCGCACAGCGGCCACATGGCCACCGCCGACCTGGTCGGCTGCGCCATCCAGCGCGCGGCCGAGCGCACCGGCATGCCCAAGGGCGTGTTCAACATGGTCTTCGGCGCTGGCGTCGGCGAGCCGCTGGTCAAGCACCCGGCCATCCAGGCCGTCGGCTTCACCGGTTCGCTCAAGGGTGGCGACGCCCTGTGCCGCATGGCCGCCGAGCGCCCGCAGCCGATCCCGGTATTCGCCGAGATGTCCAGCATCAACCCGGTGATCATCCTGCCGGGCGCCCTGGCCAAGCGTGGCGAGGCCATCGCCCGTGAGCTGGCCGGTTCCGTGTGCATGGGTGCCGGGCAGTTCTGCACCAACCCGGGCCTGGTCATCGGCCTGCAGTCCGCGCAGTACAGCCAGCTGCTCGCCGACCTTGGCCAGCACCTGGACCAACAGGCCGGGCAGACCATGCTGAACGCTGGCGGCCTGCGCAGCTACGTGGGCGGCCTGGAGCACCTGCACGCCCACGCGGGTATCGAGCACCTCGCCGGCCAGGCCCAGGAAGGCAGCCAGGCCCGTGCTCAGCTGTTCAAGGCTGATGCCCGCCTGTTGGTGGAATCGGACCCGCTGCTGCAGGAAGAAGTGTTCGGCCCGACCACCGTGGCGGTCGAGGTCAAGGACAACGCGCAACTGCGTGACGCCCTGCTCGGCCTGCGCGGCCAGCTGACCGCGACCTTGATCGGCGAGCCGGAGGACTTCGAGGCCTTCGCCTGGCTGGTGCCGCTGCTGGAAGAGAAAGTCGGCCGCATCCTGGTCAATGGCTACCCGACCGGCGTGGAAGTGTGCGAGGCGATGGTCCACGGCGGGCCGTATCCGGCGACTTCCGATGCCCGTGGTACATCGGTCGGCACCCTGGCCATCGACCGTTTCCTGCGCCCGGTGTGCTACCAGAACTACCCGCAGGCGCTGCTGCCGGAGGCACTGCGTGACCACAACCCGCTGGGGCTGCGTCGCCTGGTCAATGGGCAGTGGAGCGAAGGCGCCATCTGAGTAATGAACTGAAACAGGAAAGCCCCGCATTTGCGGGGCTTTTCTTTATCGCCTGTCCCGGCCTCTTCGCGGGTGAACCCGCGAAGAGGCCATTACAGGTTATAGAGGCCTCAGCCCCCCTGAGCCTCTGCTGCTTCATGAGCCTGGCGCAATCGCTCGCGGCTGTTGCTCAGGTGCATGCGCATCGCCATCTTCGCCCCTTCGCTGTCGCGTCGGGCGATGGCTTCGTAGATGGCCTCGTGCTCGTGCATCAGGCGGCTCATGTAATGCGCCTGGTCATCATGGGCCAACCGCGCCGAATTCAACCGGGTACGCGGAATGATGCTGGTACCCAGGTGGTTGATGATATCGGCGAAGTAGTGGTTGCCACTGGCCTGGGCAATGCGCAGGTGGAACTGGAAGTCCGCCGACACTGCATCGGTGGCATGTGCCGCGCCTTCGTTGAGCTCGTCCAGCGCCGCCCGCATGCCCGCCAGCGCTTCGTCGCTGCGCCGTTGCGCCGCCAGGCCCGCCGACTCGATTTCCAGGGCGATGCGCAGCTCCAGCACCGCCAGCACTTCGCGCAAGGTCACCACGGTCGCCGGGTCGATACGAAAGCCCCCGGTCGCCGGGGCGTCCAGCACGAAGGTGCCGATGCCATGGCGCGTCTCCACCTGGCCGGCCGCTTGCAGCCGGGAGATCGCCTCACGCACCACGGTGCGGCTGACGCCCTCCTCGGCCATGATCTGCGATTCGGTCGGCAGCTTGTCGCCGCGCTTGAGCTGGCCGCTGCGAATGCGCTCGGTCAGCACCGTGACCAGTTCCTGGGCCAGACTACGCGGCTTGCGCCGGGTCCTTGCCTGTACCTGCTGCTCTGTCATGCCCTGTATTTCACCTTGAAAGACAGCCGTCATGATAGCGCAAGCAGTTGTACGATCACATACACCTGACGCGGTATTTCATCAAAGCGCTGCGCCAGGTGCATGCCCCAGCACGCGGGCGTATTGGTCACCTGCGTTGGACTCGGTGAACTCGCCCCAGCACTGATAAACTGCCAATCCGTGGATTTGAGGGGATTGACGCAAGGCATGAACGAAACGCGATACGCCGTGGTGGCCAAGGACTTGATGGAAGGCATCGCCAGTGGCCGTTACCCGGTGGGTAGCCTGCTGCCGACCGAATTCGAGCTGTGCGATTTGTATGAGGTGAGCCGGCACACGGTGCGGGCAGCGATCAACCAGTTGCTCAATCAGGGGCTGGTGTCACGCCGCAAGCGGGTCGGCACCCGGGTCGAGGCCAGCAGCCCACGCGGCGGCTATTCCCAGTCACTGGCGACCGTGGCCGACCTTGCGCACCTGGCGGAAACCCAGCAACGGGATATCCAGAACGTGCGCCACTTCGTCGCCGATCTGAGTGAGGCGGCGCGCCTGGGGCTGGTGCCGGGGGAGCACTACTTCTGCGTGTCGAGCATCCGCGTCGACCGCCAGCACAATGCCGCGCCGTTGTGCTGGACCGATGTCTATGCCCAGCGCGATTACGCCGAGGTCATCGAACTGGCCCGCGAGCACCCTGACCAGCTGATCGCAGCGTTGATCGAACAGCACTATGGCCGGGCGATCGCCGTCGTCGACCAGCAGGTACGGGCCGTGTTGCTGACAGCAGAGATGGCGCGTGAACTGAAGGCCGAGACGGGCACCCCAGGGCTGAAGATCATCCGTCATTACCGCGAGAAAAACGGCGACCTGATGGCAGTTTCCGAGACCGTGCACCCGGATGACCGGTTCACCCTGGTGACCCAGATGCGCCGGGACACGCAGGGCTGAAGCCGCTACAGTAGACGCTTTCCATGGAAGGAAGTCCTGCATGAAACCGCTCGACCGTGCCCTGCTCGCTTGTGGCCTGCTCATCCCGTTCTGGTTGCTGATCGGCGTCTGGTCCACCGCCCAGGCCTACCCCGGCTACGACCACCTGCAGCAGGCCATGAGCCAGCTCGGCGCCCAAGGTTCCCCGACCCAGCACTGGTCGCCCCTGGTCAATAATTTCCCCCTCGCCCTGCTGTTCGCCCTATTCGCCTGGGGCCTTGCCCGGCGTTGGCGCGCCTCGAAACTTGCGCTGCTGAGCGCTGCCCTGGTCCTGCTGCATGGCCTGGGCAGCTTCGGCACTGGCCTGTTTCCGTGCGACCAGGGCTGCGCACCTGCCGAGCCGTCCAGCTCGCAGCAACTGCACAACCTCAGTGGCCTGCTGATGTTCCTCTCGTTGACCCTGGCCAGCGCGCTGTGGGCCTGGCTCGGCAAGCGCCTGATCGGTTCGCCAGCCTTGAGCTGGTTTTCGCTGGTGTGCCTGATATCCGCCTTGGTCAGCGTCGTGTTCATGGCCCAGGCCGCACAAAGCGGCCAGCTGTTCGGCCTGTACCAGCGGCTGAACTACGGCGTGTCAGTGGTGTGGATCGCCGGTTTGGCGCTGAGCTGCCTGCACCCGGCACTGGCAAATCGCTTTCGCATCGCCACTACCTGATTCGAAAATACTGGCCCCCAGGCATCTGAAGCGAAGGCAAACTCCCTTCATCTTCAGATGCTTAGGACAGCAAAATGCGAGTATTTCTAGCAACGATGGCCGGCTGCCTGCTGGCCACTGCCGCCTTTGGCGCCCAGGCCAAAGCGCTTAGCCAGAACGACCGCCAAACCTGTGGATGGGGCTCGCAGATCGCCGCCGAGGCGCAGCAGGCCAAGCTCTCCGGCGTCACCCTGTACGCCACGCGCAAGAAACTGCAGGTACGCCGGTTCGCCAAACCCTGGATGCGCATGACCGCCATGGGCATTACCGAACAGACCTACAACAGCCGTTCACGGCTCAAGCCAGCGGCGATCAAGCAGACGTACTACGAACAGTGTGTCCAGCACACACTTGCGAAAAGGTAGATCATTAAAATCAACGAGTTAGCAAATACAACTCATGTGATTTATTTAAGATTTCAGGTGAGATAGACCGGCTCGCAACGCACTTCGGTTTTCACCGAATTGGCAATGAAGCACGCTTCATGAGCAAGGTAATGCAGGTGCTCGAGCTGCTCCCACAGCAGTGGCAGCTGGACAGCGCCGCCACGCCTGGCGTTTGCGGCCTGTCCCACGAAAAAGCGATTACATCTGTTACGCTGATAATCACCTGCCAAAGCCAATCAAAGCATTCGCCCCATGGATGAACTGCGCAAGATCGACCTCAACCTGCTGCTCACCCTGCACGCCCTGCTCAGCGAAAAGCACGTGACCCGCGCCACCCTGCGCCTGCACCGCAGCCAGCCCGCCGTCAGTCATGCCCTGGCGCAGCTACGTGCACACTTCGACGACCCCTTGCTGATCCGCCAGCACGGCCAGATGGCCCTCACCGCCCGCGCCCAATCACTGGCCAAACCGCTGCAGGACGCCCTCGGCAGCCTCAACGGCCTGCTGGCCGCGCCGCAGTTCGACCCGGCCCAAGCTCGGCGCCGCTTCAGGCTTTCGCTGTCGGACTATTCCTCACGCATCATCCTGCCACCCTTGGTCCGCCACCTGCGCCAGGTTGCCCCCGGCGTCGACCTGGCGATCAGCCAGGCCAGCCGCGATAGCATGCTCGCGCAGTTGCTCGATGGCGAACTCGACCTGGCCCTGGGCATCTTCCCGGAACTGCCAGCCGACATCACCGCCCAGACCTTGTTCGAAGACCGCTTCATCAGCGTCGCTGATCGCCAGGTGCTGCCAGCCGAGGGCGGGCTTGCGCTGGAGGACTGGCTGACGCGCCCGCACGTGCTCATGGCCATGCACCCGGATGCCCACGATGAGATCGAGCGAGCGTTGGCCGAACAAGGCCTGCGCCGGCATATTGCGCTGGCGCTGCCACATTGGAGCGCAGCAGTCGAAGTGCTCGCCGGCACCGACCTGATCCTCACCGTGGCCAGGCGAGCGGTAGGCCCGATGCGCCAGCACCCGTCACTGCGCCAGTTCACGCCACCGCTGCCGATCCCCGCCCTCGCCTATCAACAAGCCTGGCACGCCAGGAAAGACAGCGACCCCGGCCATCGCTGGCTGCGCGAGGCGGTTTGGGCCTGCAGCCAGCCTGGGCATTGATCAGCGCTCGGCCACAGCCTGGCCGGACGACGGCGTCGAGGTCCAGCCGCCCTGCACCAGCAACACCCCGCCGAGGATCAGCAGCACACCGGCCACCCTGGCCAGGTTCACCGGCTTGCTGGCAACGCCCATCAGCCCGAAGTGATCGACGATCACCGACGTCAGGATCTGCCCTGCCACCACCAGCACCAGGAAACCCGCCGTGCCCAGCTTCGGTGTCAAGGCAGCAGCGCCAGCCACATAGAGGGCGCCCAGCACGCCACCGATCCATAGCCACCACGGCCCCTGCAGCGCCTTGCCCAGGTCAGGCACGGGCACCCGCAGGATCAGCAACGCGGTGATGATCACCACCGAACTGACCGTCAACGAGGTGAAGGCGCCCCACAACCAGTGTCCCAGCGCACGGCCGACGGCGGCGTTGCTGGCGGCCTGGTAAGGCAGCACGAAGCCCGCCAGCAGGGCCATCATCACGGGCAGGAATGCAAGCAACAGGTTCTTGTAGGACATGAAAGGTCTCATCTGAAGACAGGATGAGACCATGATCGGTAAATCGGCTGCGCTTATGGAAATCGAAAAGGTGCACGTGGTGTATTCGCCCCACGCATGGAGCCAGATGCGGGCCTGCCGAAGCGTGCCCGCTGCCCGACATCAACGCCAGGTATCGACCCGCAGCACTTCGGTGTAGATCGCATCGACGGTCTGGCCGACCTTGAGGTTCTTCATGCGCTTCTGCAGGTCTGGGTTCTCGACCTTGACCACCTGCAGCTTGCCTTCCGGCGGCAGCAGGCTGACTTCATGTTTCTTCAGGTCGATCTTCTTGATCTGCGAGGTCACCCGGACCTGGCGGAAGGCTTCGCCGCCGGGGTTGGGGTTGTCCTTGGTGGCACGGATTTCCCCGGACTCTTCAGTGGCCTTCGGCGCACCACCCACGTCGCTGTTAAGCACATAGGCGATGGCCCGGGTGACGTAGATATCAACGTTGTCACCGACTTTCAGGTTGGGCAGCGCCTTGGCCTTTTCCGTCAGTTGCAGGGTCACATCCTTGTCGTTCGGCCCTTTTACCGTGACTTGGCGGTTGGCCAGGTCGATGGCGGTGACCTGGGTTTTGACATGGCTTTCCAGTGCCTGGCTGCCAATCGGAATCTCGGCAGCCTGCACCGTGAAGGTGGCAGCGGACATCAAGGTGGCAAGGGCAACAGCGCGAGCGAGGGTGCAGATAGGATTCATAGGCCTGCTTCCATGTGATCAAGACCGGGGTTGTGCGTGCAATGTCTACGCGCACACAAGCATAGCCATTGCTCGCCACTCTGCAGGCAAACGCCCCACCCACAACACCTTTCAACCCCCTCGCGTCAATGAACCGACAGGGCCCCTCGCTAGTTGCGCGTCACCCGCCATACCGTGTTGGCAAGGTCATCGGCGATGATCAGGGCGCCACGTGGGTCCACCGTAACCCCGACGGGCCGGCCTCGGGTCTTGCCATCTGCCCCGCGGAACCCCGTGGCGAAGTCGACCGGCTCACCGGCCGGCTTGCCCGCCTTGAACGGCACGAAGATCACTTTGTAACCCACCGGGTTTGGCCGATTCCAGCTACCGTGCTCGCCTACGAATACGCCATCGGCAAAGCGCTCGCCCATGGCCGGGATAGAGAAGTCCACACCAAGTGCGGCAACATGCGACCCGAGGCTGTAATCCGGCTTGATAGCTGCCGCCACCTTGTCCGGGTTCTGTGGCCTCACCCGCTGATCGACGTTCTGCCCCCAGTAGCTGTAAGGCCAGCCGTAGAAGCCGCCCTCACGTACCGAAGTGAGGTAGTCCGGTACCAGATCCGGGCCCAGCTCGTCACGCTCGTTGACTACCGTCCACAACTGCCCGGTGTCCGGCTGAATGGCCAGTGCCGTAGGGTTGCGCAAACCGGTGGCGTAAGGCCTGTGCGCCCCGGTCACGGCGTCGATCTGCCAGACCATGGCACGGTCGATCTCCACCTCCATGCCACGCTCGGTGATGTTGCTGTTCGAGCCGATGCCCACGTACAGATAGCGGCCATCAGGGCTGATGGTCAGCGCCTTGGTCCAGTGGTGGTTGATCTCGGCCGGCAGGTCGGTGACCTTGGTCGGCGGGCCGCCGGCCTTGGTCTGGCCATCCTGGTAATCGAAGCGCACCAGCGCATCCTGGTTGGCCACATACAGCTTGCCGTCGGCAAAGGCCAGGCCGTAGGGCGCGTTGAGGCCCTCGGCGAACACCGTCTGTACTTCATATTTGCCATCGCCGTCGGCATCGCGCAGCAGGGTCAGGCGGTTGCCGCCCTTCACCTGCGTATTGCCCTTGGCCTTGATCTGGCTGGCGATGACGTCCTTGGGCTTGAGCTTGGCCGCACTGCCGCCTCGCCCTTCAGCAACCAGGATATCGCCATTGGGCAGCACCAGGCTCTGGCGCGGGATTTTCAGGTCAGTAGCGATGGCCGTGATGCTGTAACCCTCAGGCACGGTGGGTTTCTGATCGCCCCACTGCGCCGGTTGCGCGATCTTCATGCTTGGCAGCAGGCCGCGCTCCGGAGCCGGCAGTTTCGGGTCGGGTCCCACAGCCTGGTTCGGCTCGCCGTCACCACCACAGGCGGCCAGCAGCAGTGCCACGCTCAGCAGCGACATTCCATGCAACGGCTTCATGCCTCACCTCCCGAACGCAGGTTGCTCATGCCCAGCCATGCCGCCACGCAGGCGAGCACAGTGACGATCACCGACAGCACCAGGCCTGCCGGCATCACCGCCCAGGCATCCTTGGCATGTTCGAAGGCGTTGATCAGCCCCAACACCCAGGTCGCCAGCAACAGCAGGAAGTACAGCGTCGGCCGCCCACCCTTGCGGGGGGCGCGGATCAGGTTGGCCAGGGCAAACAACAGCGTCAGCCCGCAGAACAGCAGGCCGCCAGCGATCAGCCAGGCGGCGAAGTTGCTCCACTGGATCTGGTAGCTCTTGAAGTAGGCAATGTCGCTCAGCAGCGCGCCGAGAAACAGCGGGACCGTGCCGGCCAGCAAGATCGCATGCAGCGGGCTGGGCGTGCATCGGTAGAGGGTTTGCTCTGTAGCGGTCACGGCGCCTCCTTATCAGTCGGTGACCCGGAGCTGACGGACTGGCACGAGGCCTGGTCCATCAGGCGTGCGCAGGGTGCGCTTAAGAAGGGATCACCTTGACGTTCGGATAGTTCACCGCTTGGCTTGATAGAAATATCCTGAAAGACTTTGCGCGTCGGAACGAGGGATACCATGAACACTTGCAGCACACGACCTTACGCGTACTGGACCGCGCATGCCTTGCTGGCCATCAGCCTGGCACTCAATGCCGGCTGTTCGAGCAAAAGCAGCAAGGCGCGCTACTACGCCGCCGCGCCGGGCTCGAACTGTTACGCCAAGGCGCTGCCGAGCAGCGGTGAAGGCGGCCTGGCCTGGGGCAACACACTGGGCATTGCCAAGCAGAAGTCGCTGAACAATTGCATCCGCTATGCCGGCCGCTCAGGTGGCACGCCAGACACCTGCCAGGTGGTGCAGGCCAAGTGCAAGAACTGACCTTTACGGCGGTTATGCGCTGTTGAGCAACGCGTCAGGCCGGCTATCGAGGGCTGCATTGCAGCCCATTCGCGCCCCCGGGTCGGTCAGGCAAACTTGGCCCGCGCAGCATGCAGCTTCTTGTAGCTCTCGATCAGGCGCAGGTGGCGGTCCAGCCCTTCGAGCTTCATGCTGGTCGGTGTCAGCCCATGGAAGCGCACGCTACCGTCGACCGAACCCAGCACCGCGTCCATCCGCGGGTTGCCGAACATGCGGCGGAAGTTGGCTTCGTAGTCGGCCATTTCCAGCTCGTCATCCAACTGTACTTCCAGCACCACGTTCAGCGCCTGGTAGAACAGGCCGCGCTCGACGGTGTTGTCGTTGAACTGCAGGAACGCCTCGACCAGCTCCTTGGCATCCTCGAAGCGCTTGAGCGCCAGGCAGATCAGCAACTTCAGCTCAAGAATGGTCAACTGGCCCCACACCGTGTTCTCGTCGAACTCGACGCCGATCAGGGTGGTGATGGTGGTGTAGTCATCCACCTCGCATTTATCCAGGCGCCGGCGCAGCGCGCGCAGGGCGCGGTCGTCGAGGCTGTGCAGGTTGAGGATGTCGGCACGGAAGCCCAGGGCGCGGTTGGTGTTGTCCCAGATAAGGTCCTCGACCGGGTAGATCTCGGAATAACCCGGCACCAGGATGCGGCAGGCAGTGGCGCCGAGGTTGTCGTACACGGCCATGTACACCTCTTTGCCAAGGTCTTCGAGGATGCCGAACAGGGTCGCGGCTTCCTGGATGTTGGAGTCCTCGCCATGGCCGGAGAAGTCCCACTCGACGAACTCGAAATCGGCCTTGGCACTGAAGAAGCGCCACGACACCACACCACTGGAGTCGATGAAGTGCTCGACGAAGTTGTTCGGCTCGGTCAATGCATGGCTTTCGAAGGTCGGCTGCGGCAGGTCGTTGAGGCCCTCGAAGCTGCGGCCTTGCAGCAGCTCGGTGAGGCTGCGCTCCAGCGCCACTTCAAAACTCGGGTGAGCGCCGAACGAGGCGAACACGCCACCCGTGCGTGGGTTCATCAAGGTCACGCACATTACCGGGAACTCACCGCCCAGCGAGGCGTCCTTGACCAGCACCGGGAAGCCCTGCTCTTCCAGGCCCTGGATGCCGGCGAGGATGCCAGGGTATTTGGCCAGCACGTCCTGGGGGACGTCCGGCAGGGCCAGCTCACCTTCGAGGATTTCGCGTTTCACCGCGCGCTCGAAGATTTCCGACAGGCACTGCACCTGGGCTTCGGCCAGGGTATTGCCGGCGCTCATGCCGTTGCTGAGGAACAGGTTCTCGATCAGGTTGGACGGGAAGTACACCACCTGCTCGTCGGACTGGCGCACGAACGGTAACGAGCAGATGCCGCGCTCGGTGTTGCCCGAGTTGGTGTCGTACAGGTGCGAACCGCGCAGCTCGCCGTCCGCGTTGTAGATCGCCAGGCAATGTTCGTCGAGGATTTCGGCCGGCAGTTCGTCCTTTGGCCCTGGCTTGAACCACTGCTCGTTCGGGTAATGCACGAACGGCGCATTGGCGATGTCTTCGCCCCAGAACTGGTCGTTGTAGAAGAAGTTGCAGTTCAGTCGCTCGATGAACTCACCCAGCGCCGAGGCCAGTGCGGCTTCCTTGGTCGAACCCTTGCCGTTGGTGAAGCACATTGGCGACTGCGCGTCGCGCACGTGCAGCGACCAGACGTTGGGCACGATGTTGCGCCACGAGGCGATCTCGATCTTCATGCCAAGGCCGGCAAGGATGCCGGACATGTTGGCGATGGTCTGCTCCAGCGGCAGGTCCTTGCCGGCGATGTAGGTGGTGGTGTCGGCCACCGGCATCAACAGGCCCTGGGCATCGGCGTCGAGGTTATCGACCTCTTCGATGATGAACTCGGGGCCGGTTTGCACCACTTTCTTCACGGTGCAGCGGTCGATGGAGCGCAGGATGCCCTGGCGGTCCTTCTCGGAAATGTCTTCGGGCAGCTCGACCTGGATCTTGAAGATCTGGTTGTAGCGGTTCTCCGGGTCGACGATGTTGTTCTGCGACAGGCGGATATTCTCGGTGGGGATATCGCGAGTCTGGCAGTACAGCTTGACGAAGTACGCCGCGCACAGGGCCGACGACGCCAGGAAATAGTCGAACGGGCCCGGTGCCGAACCGTCGCCCTTGTAGCGGATCGGCTGGTCGGCGATCACCGTGAAGTCGTCGAACTTGGCTTCGAGACGAAGGTTGTCGAGAAAATTGACCTTGATTTCCATGCGGGGATTACCGTCAGTTAAGCGTGCAAAACGAAATTGGCCGGCATTATCCGGGTTTTCCGCTCGGAAGTCCTCTCCGCGTCCATACCGGATCGCTGCGGGATATTGCGCATTCCACCGGATTGCTTGCCTGATCCTCTGAACCTGCGCCGCAGACGGACCAGTGGTCGTACCACTGTGCTAGCGTTTCTGGATTGGGGAACAACGTATTCCCCAGCAGACCGTAAACGCCATCAACCGATGATCAGCAGGTGAGCCATGGAACTTCATATCAACCAGCAGACCTATCAGGTCGACGCCGATGCCGACACGCCTCTGTTGTGGGTGCTGCGTGACGACCTGGGCATGACCGGTACCAAGTATGGCTGTGGCCTGGCCCAGTGTGGCGCCTGCTCGGTGCTGGTGGATGGCAACGTCGTGCGTGCCTGTGTCACCCCCGTGGCCGGCGTGGTCGGGCGCGAGGTGACTACCATCGAAGCGGTCGAGGCCGACGCGGTGGGCAAGCGCGTGGTAGCGGCCTGGGTCGAGCACCAGGTGGCCCAGTGCGGCTACTGCCAGTCCGGCCAGGTGATGGCGGCCACGGCACTGCTCAAGCACACCCCCAAGCCCAGTGACGAACAAATCAGCGCAGCAATGGTCAACCTCTGCCGCTGCGGCACCTACAACGCCATCCATGCCGCCGTGCATGCGTTGGCCCAAGGGGAGCAGGCCTGATGAACACGCCCGTCGATACCCCCGCAGAACTGCTCAGGCTGCAGCTGGGCGAAACCGTCAACCTGTCGCGCCGGCGCTTTCTGGCCAGCACCGCTGTCGGGGCCCTGGTGCTGGGTTTCGGCCTGCCGCTGGGCGCCACCCGCGTGCAGGCAGCGGCGGCAGCCACCCCGGAACGCGGCACCCAGGTGCCGGCGTTCCTGGAAATCCGCCCGGACGGCAAGGTGCGCCTGCTCAGCCCGTTCATGGAAGGCGGCCAAGGCCCCTTCACGGCCATGGCCCAGATCGTGGGTGAAGAACTGGATGTCGACCCGGCCAATTTCCTGGTCGAAAGCGCACCGCCCGGTGAAGCCTACGTGGTGATGGAAAACGGCATGCGCATTACCGGTGGCAGCATGTCGGTGCGCATGAGCTACCCGACCATGCGCCGCCTCGGCGGCCTGGCCCGGGCCATGCTGCTGCAGGCCGCCGCCGAACAATGGAAGGTGCCCGTCAGCGAACTGTCCACCGAGCCTGGCAAGGTCATGCACGCCGCCACGGGCCGTTCGCTGGCCTATGGTGAGCTGGCCAGCCGTGCCATGGACCTGCCGGTGCCGGACCCGGCCAGCATCAAGCTGCGCGACCCCAGCCAGTTCCGCTGGATCGGCAAACCGGTGCGGCGCCTGGACGCCTACGACAAATCCACCGGCAAGGCCCAGTACTGCATCGACATCAAGGTCGACGGCATGCTCCACGCTGCCGTGCAGCACGCGCCACGCCTGGGCATGACCGTGGGTAGCCTGCGTAACGAGGAGCAGGTCAAGGGCATGAAGGGCGTGCACTCGGTGCATCAGCTGCCGGGCGCGGTGGCCGTGGTCGCCGAGCGCTGGTGGCACGCCAAGCGTGCCGTGGAGGCAATCCAGGTGGACTGGAATGAGCCGGGTGCCGACAGCAAGGTGCGGCCGATGCCGGCAGACTTCTCCAGCGACGGCTGGCGCGAGCACCTGGCCAGCGTTGAAGGGCCGGCCCGCGACGAAGAAAACCAAGGCGACATCGCCGGCGCCCTGGCCAATGCCAAGACCAAGGTCGAGGCCAGCTACCACAACCAGTACCTCAACCATGCCCAGCTGGAGCCACCGTCCGCCCTCGCCCGCTTCAACCCGGACGGCAGCCTGGATGTCTGGCTGCCCAACCAGGCGCCAGACATGTTCCGCGACGACATCGCCAAGCGTACCGGCCTGGATGCTGCACAGATCACCCTGCACTCGCCGCTGCTCGGCGGCTTCTTCGGCCGCCATTTCCTGTATGACTCGGCCAACCCGTACCCACAGGCCATCGCCCTGGCCAAGGCCGTCGGCCGCCCGGTCAAGCTGATCTGGAGCCGCGAGGAAGAATTCCTGCGCGACGTGCTGCGCCCGGTCGCCGTGGTCAAGTTCCGCGCCGGGCTGGATGCCGATGGCCTGCCAGTGGCCATCGAAGCGGTGAGCGCCACCGAAGGCCCGACCGAAGCCCTCGCTGGCAAGCAAGGCGACAAGATCGACCCCACGGCCCTCGAAGGGCTGTCGGGCAAGTCTTACGCCATTGCCAACAAACGCATCGCCCAGGTCTACGTCAAAGGCCCGGCCATGCTCGGCTACTGGCGCTCGGTGGGCAATTCGCTGAACGACTTCTTCTATGAGTCGTTCCTTGACGAGTTGGCCGACAAGGGCGGCAAGGACCCCTACGAACTGCGCCTGCACCTGCTGCGCGATAATCAGCGCCTGACCAACCTGCTGCACGCAGTGGCCGAGTTGTCCGGCGGCTGGAAGCGCGGGCCGTTTACCGCAGAAGACGGCAGCAAGCGTGCCCGTGGCATTGCCATGGCCTCGCCGTTCGGCTCCGAGGCGGCGGCCATCGCCGAGGTGTCGATCGAGAACGGCCAGGTCAAGGTGCATGACATCTGGCAGGCAATCGACCCTGGGAGCATCGTCAACCCGGCGATCATCGAGCACCAGGTCAACGGTGCCGTGGCCCTGGGCCTGTCGCAGACGCTGGTGGAAGAAGCGGTGTTCATCGACGGCAAGCCGCGTGCGCGCAACTACGACCTGTATCCGATCCTGCCGCCCTCGCGCATGGCCCGGGTGCATGTGCGCATCGTCGAGAGCGGGGCGAAGATGGGCGGTATCGGCGAGCCGCCGCTGCCGGCGGTGGCGCCTGCCGTGGCCAACGCCGTGGCGCAGCTCACCGGCCAGCGCGTGCGTAGCCTGCCGCTTAGCCGCCACACCTTCAGCTGACCGGACAAGGACTGCCCCATGACCCACAGCCGTTTTGCCCGAACCGCGGGCTGGCTGGCCGTGCCGTGCCTGGTTGCGGCCGGCCTGCTGGCCTGGTACGTGACCCGCGAGCCCGCCTCGCCATTCGCTGCCGAACAAACCACGCGCTTCGACCCTGGGCTGGTAAGCCGGGGTGAGTATGTCGCGCGGCTCAGCGACTGCGTGGCCTGCCACAGCCTGCCCGATGGCAAGCCGTTTGCCGGTGGCCTGCAGATGGCCACACCGCTGGGTGCGATCCACGCCACCAACGTCACCCCCGACCGCGAGACCGGTATCGGCAACTACAGCCTGGCCGATTTCGACCGCGCCGTACGCCATGGCGTCGCGCCGGGTGGCCGGCGGTTGTACCCGGCCATGCCCTACCCTTCGTATGCCAAGCTCAGCGACGACGATGTAAAGGCGCTGTACGCCTTCTTCATGAAGGGGGTGCAGCCGGTGCAACAGGCGAACCTGCCCAGCGATATCCCCTGGCCGTTGAACCTGCGCTGGCCCATCGCCTTGTGGAACGGCGTGTTCGCCGCCGACACGCCTTACGCGGCCAAGACCGGGCAGGACGCGCTGTGGAACCGCGGCGCCTATATCGTCCAGGGGCCTGGCCACTGCGGCAGCTGCCACACGCCACGGGGCCTGGCCTTCAACGAGAAGGCTCTGGATGAAGCGGGTACGCCATTCCTCGCCGGTGCCCTGCTCGATGGCTGGTACGCGCCCAGCCTGCGCAATGACCACAACACCGGGCTCGGCCGCTGGAGCGAGGCCGAGATCGTCCAGTTCCTCAAGACCGGGCGCAACGCGCATGCCGTGGTGTATGGGTCGATGACCGAGGCATTCAACAACTCCACGCAGTTCATGAGCGATGACGACCTGGGCGCCATCGCCCGCTACCTCAAGTCGCTGCCCGGTGACCCACAGCGTGACGGTGCGCCCTGGCAGTACCAGGCCGTTTCCGCAGCCTCGCGCCTGGACAGCCCTGATGCCCACACCTATGTCACCCGCTGCGCCAGTTGCCACGGCCTGGACGGCAAGGGCCAGGCCGAGTGGATGCCACCGCTGGCCGGTGCCACCTCGGCGTTGGCCAGGGAAAACGCCTCGGCAATCAACATCACCCTCAACGGCTCGCAACGTATCGTCACCGCCGGCCTGCCGGATGCTTACCGTATGCCGGCGTTCCGCGAGCAACTGTCGGACCAGGAGATCGCTGATGTGCTCAGTTTCGTGCGCAGCACCTGGGGCAACACAGGCGGCGCGGTGGATGCGCAAGCGGTCGGCAAGCTGCGCGGGCACACCGACCCGGCCAGCAGCAGCCCGATCATCTTGCATATGCGCTGAGGAGGCGTGACTTATGGAAAGTATCGACCTGCTGGTGTTGCGCACCGCCCGTGACTGGTTGCTGGCCGGCGAACGCGTGCTGCTGGCCACCGTGGCCCGCACCTGGGGGTCGTCACCGCGGCCTGTGGGTTCGATGATGGCCCTGCGCGGCGATGGCCGGGTGGTCGGCAGCGTCTCCGGCGGCTGCATCGAGGATGACCTGATCCACTGCTATACCACTGCCTATCAGGGCAACGGCATGCCCCAAGGCCTGCCGCAAGTGGTGCGCTACGGCGTCAGCGCCGATGAAGCGCAGCGCTTCGGCCTGCCCTGTGGTGGCACCCTTGAGCTGATCCTCGAATTCGACCCGGCGCTGGCAAGCCTGGAGCAGCTGCTGCCGCTGCTGGACAGCGGCAACCTGGTACGCCGCGAGCTGGACCTGGAGAACGGCCAGGTTCAGCTGACCACCACCCGCGCACCGGAGCAGTTCGGCTTCGATGGCCGCTACATGCTCAATACCCTGGGCCCCGGTTATCGCATGCTGCTGATCGGTGCCGGGGTGCTGGCCGAGTACCTGGCGACCATGGCCCTGTTCAATGGCTTCAAGGTGGCGGTCTGCGACCCGCGCCCTGAATACATGGATGGCTGGAACGTGGCTGGGGTGGAGAAGATCGTCGGCATGCCGGATGACGTGGTGCGCGCGTTCGCCCCGGACCTGCGCAGCTGCATCGTCGGCCTCAGCCACGACCCCAAGCTGGACGACCTGGCCCTGCTCGAAGCCTTGCACAGCCCGGCGTTCTACATTGGCGTGATCGGTTCGCGGCGCAATAACCAGTCGCGCCGGGAGCGCCTGATCGAGCATTTCGGGGAAAGCGCGGCCTCGTTGCAGCGCCTGCACGGGCCGATTGGCATCTATATCGGCAGCAAGACACCGGCAGAGATTGCCGTCAGTGTCATGGCCGAGATCCTGGCGACGAAGAACGGCGTCGCTTTGCCGGGGGAGGTCAATGTGAGCGCGGCCAAGCGGGCGCTGGAGGTTGATGGGTAGGCTGGTGGGGTTTGCTTTGAGGTTTTTGGCGCCTGTGAGAGCTTGTGGCAAACACCTTCAAGGCTGCCCCGCTGCCTGCTGCTGCCTCCATAATTCCAGATTCTTTTCAACCAGTTGCTCCGGGATCGGCCCGGCAACCAGCGCTTTCATCTCCTGCGCCAACCGCTCGCGCAGCTCCGGTCGATTGCACTTCGATTGATGCGACAGCGCCAGGTACAACCCTTCGCTGGACACCGGCGGGTCGAGCACCTTCAGCTGCGTATCCCAACCCTGCGTCCGCGCCAGGGCCATGCCGGGATGTAGCTCGTAGATCAGGTAATCATTGCGCCTGAGCAGCAGTTTCTCGAACGCCTGCCTGGCGCTGGGCACTGCTTCGAGCTGAAGGTTGGCCTTGGCGTAATCATCGAACTGCTGGCCGTGACTGTTGCTGACCAGCGTCCCGCCGCTGTGCCCCTTGAGGTCCGCCCAGTCGTGATAGGCAAATGCACCGTCTTGGCGGACCCAGACCACACTACGGGTATGCAGGAACGGCGGGCTGATGAAGTCCATCCGTTGCTGGCGCTCCTGGGTCAGAAAGTACCCCGCCATCAGGTCGATACGCCCGGTCCGCACCTCCTCCTGAGCCCTTGACCAAGGCCCGCCATACACCACCTTCACCTCCAGCCCAAGTGCCTTGCCGACTTCCTCGAGCAAGTCGGCATTGGCGCCGATCAATTGCTCAGGGTGGTTCGGGTCACGCCAGAGATACGGTGGGTATTCCGGATTGCCGGTAGCGGTCAGCTGACCACACAACGGCTCTGCCAGCGCCAGTTCAGGCAGCAGAAGCATGAAGAGCGACAGCAGCAAAGACCGGCAACGACAACGCTCGATCATCGACACCCCCTGGGGCTGATCACTCAGCCGGCTGATACACGCAGACCCGCCCGCGCTGGCGCTTGGCTTGGTACATCGCCTGATCGGCTGCCTTGACCAGTGCATCCACCTCGCTGGCATGGGCAGGCGCAAGGGCAAGGCCGATGCTTGGGGTGACGAAGTCGATGCTCAGGCCCCTGACACTGACCGGCTCACCCAGCACCTTGAGCAAGCGCTGGGCCAGCGCAGCGGCTGCCTGGAACTCGGTGTTCGGGACTATCACGGTGAACTCGTCGCCTCCCAGGCGATAGGCCTTGGCCGGTTGACGCAGCGCATTGCACAAGCGCTCGGCCATGCACACCAGCAAAGCATCACCGACGTCATGGCCAAAGCGGTCGTTGACCTGCTTGAAACGGTCAAGATCAAGAAAGATCAGCGCCAGCGGCAGGGCATCGCCGTGCAGATGCCGGGCAAGGTCCTCATGGAACGCCTTGCGATTGGCCAGCCCGGTCAAGGCATCCTGATAGGCCAGGTCGAACAGTTGCTGTTGATGAAGCACATGCTCGCTGACGTCGTGCAGGATGCCGCGATAGCCGATCAGGCGCCCAGCTGCGTTGTGCCGCCTGGATATCTGGGTTTCGAAGTGGCCGATGCTACCGTCGGCGCGCCGCAGCCGAGCCGAGAGCGGTGCCCCGGGCTCGGTCTCGGCGAATGCCGGTTCCGTGACCGAACTGGCCTGCTGGTCTTCCTGCAGAGAAGCAACGGTGCGCCCGATCACCTCAGCTGCGGGGTAACCGAGCAACCTGCAGAACGCCGGGTTGACCGACTCGATCCTGGCCTGCTCGTCGAGTTCGAAGTAGCCGTCTTCCATGGCGTCGAGAATCGCCCGGTCGCGTGCTTCGCTCTGCTCCAGGCGGTCCAGCGCACGGTTCGCTTCACGCGCCAGCTTGCCCAGTTCATCGCGCCCGTCGTCGGTCAGGCGCCGCCCTGCCGCAGCCGGGCCAATGGCCAGAAGCTCCTGATGCAAGCGCGCAATGCGCCGCAGCAAGGTGACGTCCAGTGCGAGGTAGATCAGCAGCCACGCCAGGCCGATGAGCCCGCCCGTCACGCCGAGGAACACATTGAGCTGCTGCTCGCCCTCCAGGTACAGATGGCGCTCACGGGTCAGTTGCAGGCGCAACTGAGGCTCGCCCAGGCTGTCCTGAAACAGCAGGTCGATACTTTGATGGCGAGCATCGACCACCTGGCGATTGCCGATGCTCATGAGTTCGGCCTGCAGCACGGGCCGCTGCTGCTCGGTGGCCGACGGCAACCAGGTAAGTTCACCGCCCAGCTGTTGTTGCAGCATGGCGATGCGCTTGCTGTCGAGGAATGTGCCCGCCAGCAGCACACCGCTGGCCCTGTCGCCGCTGCGCGCGGTATCCACGGCGACCAGAATCAGCGGCACCCTGAGCACGGCCAGCAATTGCGCAGGGGGCGCCACATCCTGAGGCTGCAGCAGCCGCGCCAATTGCTCGGCGACGCCATCATGCAGCGCCTGCAGGTTCAGCGCTGGGGCCCCGGCCGGGCGCTCCAGCGCTGCCAGGTCCAGAGGCCGCCAGCTCACCCGCTGCTCACCGCTGGCGTAATAAAGTATGAAATCGAAACCACTCCTACCGAGCGTGGCGGCATCGAGCGGGAAAGCCGACGGCACCGCCCCCGGAATCGCCTGGGCCCATTGCCGCAGGCGGTTGGCATCACGCTCGAAGCTGTTGCCCAGCAAGGCGCGCAGCCGCTCGGCCTCGGCCACCAGCAGCCGCTCGTCCTGCTTGTCCAGCCGCGCCAGCAGCATGCCCTGGGCCGCGAAGTAGACGAGCGACAACACCAACAGCAGCGGCGGTACGAACAGCCAGAGCAATCTTGTGCGTAACTTCATGCGGGCTCCCCATACCCTTGTGCACCCGCATCATGTGGTTGGGCAGGCCCTGCCAGGCGCCGCCGTTGCCCGCACGGCCTCGGCCAGCTTGCGCAGGTTGGCCTGGTGGGCGTTGACCAGGTTGTTGATGCTGTTGTCGGCGGCGGTCTGCACCGAAGTCCGGCAGGTGATTTCCGGTTCGCCTGGCCGTTTCAGGCGCCACAGGGTATCGAGCGAGGCGTATTGCCCAGGCACACTGTCGAAGCGCTGCACATCGACCCGCAACACACTGCTCGAGCCAGACACCGGGCCGCCCAGCATGTCCTGCAGGGCACTGCGGAATTCATCCACCAGGTTGGCACCCCACCACTCCGTTTCCAGGATGGCCAGGCCGCTGCTGCCCTGGCGCACCACCAGTTGCGGGCGGTCCACTTGCGGCGGCAGGCTGACCCGGCCCACCTGCACGTGCTGGCTGCCCCCTTGCACCGGCTGGGCCGGTACCAGGGTGTGGTAGTTGTTCGGGGTACTGCTGCAGCCGCTCAGCCAGATCAGCAGGCTGGCCCCACACAGGTTGCGCACTCGATGCATCAGCTGACACTCCTTTGGCCTTTTACTTTCAAGGTCTCAAGTCTTGCGCGCCGGCCGCCTTCGGCCGGCCTTGAATCAGCGACTCGGGGTGGCGCCCCAGGTAGTCGGTCAGGTCGCGCAGCGAACGCGACATGCGCTCCAGTTCGTCCAGCGTGTCACCCAGCCGTTCGCGCTCGGGCGAGTCGTCGGCAATGGTCGCGTTGGCCGTCTTCAAGGTCTTCTGCATGTCGTCGAGGGTGGCTTTCACCCCAGGCAGCGTCTGGCTGTTGAACGTCTTGAGGTTGGCGCGCAGGTCACGCAGGGTGCCATCGAGGTTGCTGGCAATGCTCTCCAGCGGCAACTTGCCGATGCGCTCGACAAAATGCTGCAACTGCTCCTGCAGCATCTCCAGGCTGCCGGGCATCGTAGGAATGACGATAGGGTAGGCCTCCCTGTCGAACGCAACCTTGGGGGCGTTCGGGTAGAAGTCCAGGGAGATGAACATCTGCCCGGTGATCAGGTTGCCACTGCGCGCCTGCGCCCGCAGGCCATGCTCGACAAAGGTGCCGATCAGTTGCCGGGCGCCGTTGAGGTCACCCTCGGAGTGCTTGAACACCGCCAGCATCTTCTGATGCACCGGGCCCAGCCGCTGCGGGTAGATCACCGCATCCACCACCACAGGGAATATCTGCTTCACCGGGTCGTAATCCAGCTTGATCGCCGTGACCCGGCCAAACTCGACGCCCTTGAACTCCACCGGGGCACCCACCGACAGGCCGCGCATGGACTGGTCGAAACGCAGCTGCAGGTACTGCCCCTTACCGAAAGGCGGCGCCAGTGCGGCGTCACGGTCGGCGAACAGTTGAAAGTGCGCCTGGTCTGCGGCTGGCTGGGCATCCGGGCTGAAGTCGGGTGAACCGAATGCCAGCCCACCGACCAGGATGGATGACAGCGACTCGGTATCGACCTTCAGACCATTGGCGCCGATCTGCATGTCGACGCCGCTGGCATTCCAGAAACGGGTATCGCCAGTGACGAAGTTGTCGTAGGGCGACTGTACGAATATGCCGATATCCACGCCATTGCCATCCTCCTGCAAGGCATAGGACACCACTTCACCCACAGGAATCTTGCGGTAATAGATGGAGGCGCCGATATCCAGCGAACCGAGGTCTTCGGCGCTGAGGAGAAAACGCTTGCCCTTCTCGCCATAAGTGATCGCCGGTGGCAGTTCCAGGCCCGTAAAGTTCTTTTCAGCGCCTTTCGATTCGCCGGCATCGGCGCCGATGAAGCTGCCGGAGAGCAAGGTATCGACCCCGGACACCCCGCCCGCGCCAATCCGCGGGCGTACCACCCAGAAGCGCGCGCCCTGGGTGGCGAACGAGCGCGCATCATTGGACAACTGCACTTTGACGATGACGCTGTTGTGGTCCTCGGCAAGGTCCACGGTGGTCACTTCGCCAATGACCACGCTGCGGTACTTGACCTGCGTCTTGTGCGCCACCAGGCCTTCGCCGGAGCGAAAGGAAATCGAAATCACCGGCCCTTGCTGCATCCAGTTGCGCACCACCAGCGATGCCCCCACCAAGATCGCCAGGATCGGCACGATCCACACCAGTGAAACATTCCAGCGCCGGGTGCGTACCTCTGCCTGCCCGGCCCCATTTCGCGCGTCACTCGCTTGCGCCATCAGTGCGGCCTCCATCATTGCCAGGGTGATCCCAGATCAAGCGTGGGTCGAAGCTCATTGCCGAAAACATGGTCAGCACCACGACCATGCCGAAAAACAGGATGCCCGGGCGCGGCTCGATGGTGCCCAGGCCGCGCAGCTGCACCAAGGCGGCCACCAGCGCCACGACAATCACATCGAGCATCGACCAGTAACCGATCAACTCGACGCCGCGATACAGTTGCGAGCGCTGCCGGCGTGCCCAGCTCGAACGACGCTGGGCGGTGAACAGTAGCAGGCCAAGGGAAAAGAACTTGACCGCCGGCACGCCCATGCTGGCGATGAAGATGATCAGGGCGATGTCCCAGGCGCCGTGTTGCCAGAACTCCACCACGCCGCCACCAATGGTGCTATCGCTGCCACTGCCGAGCATTTCGGTATGCATGACCGGCAGCAGGTTGGCGGGGACATAGAACACCAGCGCGGCCACCAGGAAGGCCCAGCCACGGGCGATGGCATTGGTCTTGCGTCGGTGCAACGGCGCGCCGCAGCGCTCGCAGGTGTGCACATGGCTGCCCTGCTCACAGGCGTGCCCGCAGCCATGGCACAGGCACAGCCCCAGTTCGTCTGCCAGCGCAGGCGTACTCATACCTGCTCCCAGAGGTCGCGGATATCGCGCCCGGCAATGTAGATGATCAGCATGCTCAGCGCCGCCAGGGCGACCAGGCCGATGCCCGGTATCACATCGAGCAGGCCCGCCAGCTTGATCACCGCCACCAGTGCGCCCAACAGGCCGACTTCCAGCATGCTCCAGGGCCGCAGCCCCTCCAGGCAGCGCATGCACATGGCAAAGCCCGGCGCCCGCTGCCCGGCCAGGGCGAAGCTCAGCACCCAGCAAAGCAAGGCAATCTGCAGTACCGGCGCAAAAATGATGGCCAAGGCCATGACCAGGGCTATGAAGGTAATGCTGCCGCTGCTGAGGATCAGCACCGAATCCCAGAGCGTTGCAGAGTTGGTCAACCCCTGCATGCCAATGGTCATGACCGGATAGGCATTGGCGAATACCAGCAAAACCGCGCCCGTGACACTTAATGCCAGGCGCTGCTGGATCGTCAAACTTGCATGGCGGTACAGCACGCCGCCACAGCGCACGCACAATGCGCGTTGATGTTTGTGCACCGGCATACGCTGATACACCGCGTCGCAGTATTCACAGATGATCAATGCCTGGCTCTGGCTCATGGTCTTCCCCAAAGGACCGCGTCACTCCATGGCGTCACTCAAAGCCAATGCTCAATGCACTTGATACATGAAGAGTTGGCATCAGCGCCTGTCAGTAAAGTCGATAAACGGCGGGTGCGCTCGTCTTCGCGGGAAAGGAAAAGCCTGTTGCGAAAGGTCGGCCCTGGCGGCAGACCCATTTAACGACAAAGCATTTTCTTGCGCAGTTCTGCAACTTGCGCGACAACGCTTTAAAAACATGAGGTTAACGCGTTACACAAGGCATTAGCGAGCAAGCCATATCCCTGCAGTCGCTTATTTGCCGGTTGCCGCTATCCATTGCGAAGAGCGGCACGCTCAACAAGTTGCGTTTACCTGCACATGCGCTTGATCGCGCGCTCCGCCGCGGCCTGGAACACGCGACGCAGCGCTTCCAGCTGGTCTTGCGTGAGCGCCTTGGCACAGGTCAGGCCCTGCAGAAAACCGATCCCCCAGCCTTTGGTTTCAGCCAGTTCCTGACGGTTCTCGGCGTCAGCGATATCCCCCAGGTGCAAGGCAGCGGGATGTTCGTAACGGTCTTCCAGTGCCAGTTTGCGCAGCTCCTCCAGAGCCACCTTGAACTCGGCAGCGGCAACATCGTCCAGGCCCAGGTGCTCGTACTGCAGCAGGCTCAGACGGTCGGTGGCGGTCATCTTCGAATCTCCGTTTCACAGTAAAAGGAGCAGGTGCAAGGAAATCACCAGCCAGCCGCGACGCATCCGGGTGCCAGCGAAGGTGGTGTTGATTAACGTGCTGTATACCACAACTAGGGCCTCTCCCCCTAGCGGCGCGCGCCATCCGGGGGCAACGCAACGGCACCTTCCGTCGCCGGACCGTAGCGGCCATTAAATTTAAATTGAATTTAATTTTTAACGGGGTCACGCTGCCGACATCGCACCGATCCGAGAGCACCGCATCATGGCCACCACACCGCGCGAACCGCGCAAGGACGGCGAAGCCACCCGCACGCGCATCCTCCAGGCCGCCGGCGAACTGTTCGCCGCCGTGGGTTATGCAGAAGCCAGCAACAAAGCCGTCGCCGCCAAGGCCGAGGTCGACCTGGCCTCGATCAACTACCACTTCGGTAGCCGCAATGGCCTGTACCTGGCCGTGCTCGATGAAGCACGGCGGCGCTTTCTGGACATCAGCGACCTGCAGCGGATCGCCCTGGGCGAACAGCCGGCGCAAGAGAAATTGCGGGCACTGGTCGAACTGGTGGTGCGCAAGGCTACGCAGCGCCGCGACAACTGGCACCTGCGCGTGCTTGCTGCGGAAATTCTCGCACCCAGCCCCCATGGCCAGGCACATATGCAGGCCGAAGCGCCGCTCAGGCTGTCGCTGCTAAAGGGCTTGTTCAGCGAAATCACCGCCATCCCCCCAAGCGACCCCGCGCTGACCCGCTGCATCCTCTGTGTCACCGCCCCCTGGGCGATGCTGCTGATCGGCCCGCGCGGGTCCACCGGAACCCTGCACGAAATCCTCGGCATGCCGGCCGAAGACGTGTCTGCCCAACTGTTCGGCTTCGCCCTGGCCGGCCTGCAGGAAGCCGGCCGCCAGCACGCCCGGAACAAAGGCTGCTGACCGCACATGGACGCTCAATCGCACTCACCGGCTCAAGGCAACCGCATGCAACCTACCGCTGCTGACGCGCCCTCCTGCGCACAGGTCGAACCACGCACCCAGGCCTCCATCCCGCTGTTGCTCGGCGCCCTGATGCTGGTGATGTTCCTCGCGGCACTGGACCAGACCATCGTCTCCACCGCGCTGCCGACCATCGTCAGCGACCTTGGCGGGCTGCGCTGGCTGTCCTGGGTGGTCACCGCCTATTTGCTGGCCTCAACCGTGGTCGTGCCGCTGTATGGCAAGTTTGGCGACCTCTACGGCCGCAAGCGCGTCCTGCAGATCGCCATTGCCTTGTTCCTGCTCGGCTCGGCACTGTGCGGGCTGGCCCAGGACATGACCCAGCTGATCCTGTTCCGCACGCTGCAGGGCCTGGGCGGTGGTGGCCTGATGGTGGTGGCCATGGCGGCCATCGGCGACGTCATTCCGCCCGCCGAACGCGGCCGCTACCAAGGCCTGTTCGGCGGTGTGTTTGGCCTGGCCACCGTGGTTGGCCCGCTGATTGGCGGGTTCCTGGTCGAACACCTGTCATGGCACTGGATTTTCTTCATCAACCTGCCGCTGGGCCTGCTGGCCGTCGTGGTGATCGGCAGCGTGTTCCGCCCGCACGTGGCCCCGGTCAAGCATGTGGTCGACTACATTGGCGCGTTCTTCCTCACCATCACCCTGGGTGCGCTGGTGCTGATCACCAGCCTGGGCGGCAGCTTGCTGCCCTGGGCCTCGCTGGATGTGCTGTGCCTGGCGCTGTTCGCCGTCATCGGCCTGGTCGGTTTCGTGTTCGAACAACGCCGCGCGGTGGAACCGATCATGCCACTGCACCTGTTCCGCCACCGCACCTTCGTGCTGGCTGGGTTGATCGGGCTGATCGTCGGTGTGTCGCTGTTCGGTTCGGTGACGTTCCTGCCGCTGTACATGCAGGTGGTGAAAGACGCCTCGCCCACCAGCGCCGGCCTGCAGATGCTGCCGTTGATGGGGGGGTTGCTGGTGGTGTCGGCGATTACCGGGCGGCTGATCAGCCGCTGGGGGCGCTACCGGGTGTTCCCGATTGTCGGCACGCTGCTGCAGGTGGTCGCCCTGGGGCTGCTCAGCCGCCTGGAACTGGACACACCGATGTGGCGGATGAACCTGTACATGGGGCTGCTGGGGGCAGGCCTGGGCATGGTGATGCAGGTACTGATCCTGGCGGTGCAGAACAGTGTCGAGCGGCGGCTCATGGGTGTGGCGACGTCAGGGGCGACGCTGTTCCGGTCGATTGGCGGTTCGGTGGGGGTTTCGGTGTTCGGCGCGTTGTTTTCCCATGCCCTGCTCGATGGCCTGCCGAGTGATTTCGCAGCCAGCAGTGGCGGTGCCGCGAGCCTTTCGCCGACGGCGGTACATGCCTTGGCGGCGCCTCAGCAGCAGGCCTATCTGCAAGCGTTCTCCGGGGCCATGCATGGGGTGTTCCTGCTGGCGGCGGTGATTACCTGTGTGGCCTTTGCCTTGTCTTGGCTGTTGCGAGAGGTGCCATTGCGTACTGCCCATTGAGCCTTGCACTGCCTGTACCGCCCTCTCCACGGGTTTACCCGCGAGAGGCCAGTACAGGTGAGACTTATTTGATGAACCGCACCTGGCTGTTGATCTTCTCGATCACCGCGCCCTTGCGCTCATTGAAACGGGCCTTGTTCTGCTCGAACAGGTTATTGCCCTTGGTGTCGATGGAGATGATCAGCGGCCCGAACTCGCGCACGCGGTTCACCCACAGGGTTTCTGGCATGCCCAGGTCCTGCCATTCGGCGCGTTCGATCTCTTCGACCTGAGTGGCCGCCAGTACCGCGCAGCCGCCAGGGAACACAGCATGCACGGCCTTGTTCTCCAGGCAGCCGGTGGTGGTCTCCGGCCCCATGCCGCCCTTGCCGACGATCAGCTTCACACCGGTCTGTTCGATGAACTGCTTCTCGAACTTCTCCATGCGCATGCTGGTGGTCGGGCCGATCGAAACCATTTCAAAGCTGCCGTCTTCCTTCTTCTTGACGATAGGGCCTGCGTGGAAAATCGCGCCGCCACGCAGATCAACCGGCAGCTCGCGCCCCAGCTCGATGAGCCGGCGGTGAGCCACGTCACGACAGGTCACCAGCTGGCCGGTGAGGTAGACCACATCGCCGACATTGAGGCCGGCCAGGTCGTCATCGCTGATGGGGGTGCTGATGATCTTTTTCACTGGACTGTTCACAGGATCACGCCTTCATGGGAGAGGATGTCATAGGTCAGGTCGGCATTGATGCGGATCTTGCCGCGACGGTGTGCCCAGCAGCCGGTCGATACGGCAACACCAATGGTCGAAGGGTGGCGCGCCGAGGACTCGATGTTCACGCCCATCACGCTGCTGTTGCCGGTCAGCCCCTGCGGGCCGATGCCGATTTCGTTCAGGCCCTCCTCCAGCAGCTTTTCCATCATCGCCGCGCTTTCATTGGGGTGGCTGGAGTCCACTTCACGCAGGATGGCCTTTTTCGACAGGCGTGCCGCTGTCTCCACCGAGGTCGATACCCCTACCCCCACCAGCAGCGGCGGGCAGGCGTTGACGCCGCGGGAGGTGATGACATCGAAGACGAACTCGGTCACGCCCTCGTAGCCCTGCCCAGGCATCAGCACCTTGGCCGAGCCCGGCAAGGTGCAGCCGCCACCGGCCATGTACACGTCGACGATGGCGTAGTCGGCATCGGGGATGATTTCCCAGTCCAGCCACGGGATCTTCGAGCCGGTATTGGTGCCGGTGTTCTTCTCGATGAAGGTTTCCACCGCGTTGTGGCGCAACGGCCCATGGACGGTGGCTTCCTGGGTGGCGTTTTCGAGGATGCCTTCCATCTCACCCAGCAGCGGGAAGCGCGCGCCGGCCGAGATGAAATACTGGATCACCCCGGTGTCCTGGCAGCTGGGGCGGTTCAGCTTGTCGGCATAGTCCTGGTTGTCGGCCATCGAGTCGTAGACGGCGATGGCCAGCGGGTTGGTTTCCGCCGCACGCAGCTTGGCTGTCTTTGCCTTTACATCCTTGGGCAGGCGCTTGCCGATATAGGCGGTGAACTTGGCCAAGGTGTCGGTCAGCGATGACACGGCATTTTCTTTTTCTACGCTATCCACGGTTATCTCCTCAGTGCATCACAAGGCTTTTTTTATCGGTTGGGGTGGCCGCTTCTGCGGCGGGGGTGGCGCTGGTTGGCGGTTCGGGCTGCGCCACGGCCTGGCCGTCGAGCACCTGGTTCATCCGTGCACTGTCCAGGGCGCCGACCCACTTGGCGATGGCCATGGTGCCCACGGCATTGCCGATGGTGTTGGTGATGGCGCGGGCTTCGGACATGAAGCGGTCGACACCGAGCAGCAGGACCATGCCGGCCACCGGAATGTTGTCCATGGTCGCCAGGGTCGCGGCCAGGGTGATGAAGCCCGAGCCGGTCACCCCCGCCGAGCCCTTGGAAGTGAGCAGCAGCACGCCGAGCACGATCAACTGGTCCATCAGCGTCAGCGGGGTGTTGGTGGCCTGGGCGATAAAGATCGCCGCCATGGTGTAGTAGATGCACTGGCCATCGGGGTTGAAGGTCAGGCCCGACGGGATCACCAGGCCGACCACCGGCTTGGACACGCCAACCTTCTCCAGCTTGTTCATCAGCTGTGGCACCACCGACTCCGAGGAGCTGGTGCCCAGTACGGTGAACAGCTCTTCGCGCAGGTACTTGAGGAACTTCCACAGGCTGAAACCCGACATCCGCGCAATGCTGCCCAGCACCAGCACCACGAACAGGAAGCAGGTCAGGTACATGGTCGCCATCAGCTTGCCCAGCGACACGATCGAACCCAGGCCGTACTTGCCGACGGTGAAAGCCATCGCACCACAGGCCGCCAGCGGCGCAACCCGCATCACCATGCCAACGATGTAGAACATGCCGTGGGAAAACGCTTCCAGCACATCCACCACCGGCTTGCCGCGCGCGCCGAGGTTGGCCAGGGCGATACCGAGCAGGGTCGAGAACAACAGGATCGGCAGGATCTCGTTCTTGGCGAAGGCATCCGTGACGCTGGCCGGGATCAGGTGCAACAGGAAATCGGTGAAACCACCGGAACCACTGGCTGCCGCGGCGGTGTAAGTGGAAATGGCCTGGGTATCGAGGGTGGCCGGGTCGACATCCATGCCCTGCCCTGGCTGCACCAGGTTGACCACGATCAGGCCGAGCACCAGGGCGAAGGTCGACAGCACCTCGAAATAGATCAGCGCCCGGGCACCGACCCGGCCCAGCTCCTTCATGTTTTCCATCTTGGCGATGCCCAGCACCACCGTGGCGAAGATGATCGGGGCGAAGACCATCTTGATCAGCTTGATGAAAGCGTCACCGAGCGGCTTCATGTCGGTACCGACCTGCGGCCAGAACACCCCCAGCACAATGCCCAGGGCCACGCCTATCAACACTTGTACGTACAGCTTGCCTATCAGTCGCTTGGCCATTGCCGTCTCCGAATTATTGTTGTGAGTCGGATGAATGTGGCGGCTGGGCCAGCTGATGCGTACAGGCAGAACGCGCTTGGGCCCAGATTGCGTGTGGTTATCACGTGGGCTAAAGGTAAGGGCTTTTCCTGGCGGCAGTAATACAATCAAATTCACGTTATTGTTTACTGCAAGTTAACAATAATGCCCTCTGCCACAGACCTGGACGGCAGGCGCCCACCGCCAGGTACCGCAGCCCAGCTATTCTGTGAGATGCAATTCCCATCCGCTGGAGGTGTGCGATGCGTGCGTTCACGTGGAGTTACCTGCTGATGCTGCTGTGCGCAGCGTCTGCAGCCCAGGCCCAGTCGGTGGTGCCGCTCAAGGGCCAGAGCAGCCAGCAGATGCAGCTGGACATCAATGACTGCAACACCGTGGCGACCAACGCTGCCAACAGCACCAGCAGCAGTTCTTCTGGCAGCCATGTCGGCGGCAGGGTCAAGGGCGCGG
This sequence comes from Pseudomonas sp. MN1F, assembly GCF_009391885.1. GTDB lineage: Bacteria > Pseudomonadota > Gammaproteobacteria > Pseudomonadales > Pseudomonadaceae > Aquipseudomonas. The sequence goes on from NZ_VZII01000037.1 coordinate 305,787, forward strand.
CGGCCGGTGCCGCAGCCGGTGCGGTTGGCGCCCAGGTGCGAGGCAACCAGCATGAAGAGGTGTATGACCGGGCCGGCGACAATGCCAAAGAGCAATACCGGCAGAACCGTGCGGGCCAAGGGGCCGCCGCCGGTGCGGCGGTAGGTGCCTCGCGGCAACGCCAGGAGCGCCGCGAAGACCGGCGCAACCAGGGCGAAGCGCAAAGCTCGGCGCATGCCAGTGCCTACAGCGGGTGCCTGCAGGGGCGTGGCTACCAGGTCAACCCTTGACGATGTCGACCGAGATTTCCACCGCCGTCACCGTGCCGCGATTTTCCAGCCAGTGCGTGGTGTTGTGGTCTTCAGGCCAGCCGACACCCGGGCCGTAGTCGGTGGCCTGGCCATTGCGGTGGTCGGTGATGGTGCCTTGCAGGATGAACACCGTGCCGGGCCGGTCCTTGTGATCATGGACTGGCCCGAACACGCCGCCCGGGGCGATGGTCACTTTGCGCATGCGCAACTGGCGGCCTGCCATGCCCTCGATTTCCGGCCCCAGATCGACCGCTGCCAGTAACTCCACCGTCACGCCACGGGTTTCGGGTGCTGCTTGTTCGTTGTTCATGGGGGTGCGCTCAGCGGGCTGTCTTCTATCAGTGAAGCGCGCTTTGCTGGTGTTTGCCTGGCGGCAAAACCAAACAGGCGCTGCGGGGTATCCCACATGACCTTGCGCCGCAGGCGGGCGTCCGGCATCAGGCGTTCGGCCAGCTTCAGCAGCGGGCCGTAGTCGACCCGTGCCTGCTGGCGGATAAACGGCCAGTCCGAGCCCCACACGCAGGCATCCGGGCCGAACGCATCGAGCAGCACCCGGACGTAGGCGTGGCTTTGCTCATACAAGCCATCGGCATCGGCGAACTTCTGCATGCCAGACAGCTTCACGCAGGCCCGCCCACTGCGGGCCAGCTGCAACAGCGACTGGAAGCCGGCCTGCTGGAGGCCGGCGGCGGCATCCGGGCGACCGCAGTGGTCGATCAACAGGCGCGCCGAGCTGTGTTCAAGCAACCACTGCAGCTCCAGCAGTTGGTCTTCGCAGACCTGCACCTGGGCGAACATGCCCAGTTCGGCGAGCTTGCCGAACAGCGGCGCGGCATCGCGCATGCTCGGCACGCCGTACAGCGCCGGGTTGAAGGCCACACCGACCACGCCCTGCTCGCGCAGCGCGGCCAGCGCATCAAGGCTGATCTGCCGCTCGACCACCGCAATCCCCTTGAAGCGCCCCTGGCCCGTCGCCAGTGCGTGCAGCAGCAGGCCATTGTCGGTGTGGTAGCCACTGTTCGGCCCCACCAGCAAGGCATGGCGCACGCCATAGGCGTCCATCACCTGGTTGAACTGGGCCAGGGTGGCGACCTCCTGGCCGGAGGGCGCATAAGGGGCGTTTGGGTGGTAAGCGAAACGTGCGGGGTCAAACAAATGGTTATGGCAGTCGATCTTGGGTTCGTCGTAGATGTTCAAGCGCGGTTCCTTCAAGCGCCACTGCGCTTGCCTGCAGATCTTGTTATTGTTCGCCGCCTGGGCGACTTGCCTGGGCTCACGATACTGCGGGCGATTGCACAACGCTCATACACAGATGGCGAAGACCATAACCGAAGGTAATAGGCATGATCCCCGCTCAGGAAAACCCGGACGGCACGACGATGGTGTTCAAGCTGCGGCACATGGAAGTGTTCCGCGCGGTGATGCTGACCGGCTCGATCAGCGCGGCAGCGAAGATGCTCTACGTGTCCCAGCCGGCGGTGAGCAAACTGATCGGCTATATCGAGGGGCGCCTGGCCTACCGACTGTTCGAGCGCATCAACAACCGCCTGGTGCCCACGGCTGAGGCGCAGGTGCTGTACCGCGAGGTCGAGCGGGTGTACCAGGCGGCCTTGCAGGTGAACGTGTGCGCCCATTCCCTGGCTACCGGTACCCATCGCACGCTGCGCATCTCGTGCAGTGCCTCGCTATCGACCGTGGTCATCCCTGCCGCGCTGGCCCAACTCAAACGCGAAGCACCGTCATTGCAGATCGAGTGGCAGACTTCGCTGATGCACGCCATGCCCAACCAGATTCTGTCGAAGACTGTCGACTTGTCGGTCGCCGCGTTGCCGGTGATCCACGACCACCTGCACTCCCAGGCCTTCATGCGCGGGCGCATGGTGGTGGTGATGCCGGCCGACCATGCCCTGGCGCAAGCGCCGTCCTTGACGCTGAAGCAACTGCAGGGCCATGCGCTGCTGCTGTTCCGCCCGGACATGCCGTTCGGCCAGCTGTTGGCCGGCCACATCGAGCGGCGCGGCCTGCAGCTGGATTCCCTGCTGTCGTTTACCAATGCCAACGAAGCTGTGGCGCTGGTCAAGCAGGGTATGGGCATCAGCGTGATCGACGAGTTTGTCGCGCAGGACAGCGGCTTGCATGTGGTGCCCTTGGTCGACGAGATCCATTTCGATATCAGCTTCGTCCACTCGCGCTTTGAGCCGCTCTCGCAGTCGGCGCTGCATTTGATGCGTGTGCTGCATGGCCAGGCGCTGAAGCTGGGGCGGGGGATCGAGGGGTTTACGCTGCCCCTGGCATGAGCCCTGCCGGCGATTGGATCCACAGCTGAAAAAGCGCTACCCTTGCCCGCCGCGCCAACCATTGCGCTGGCGCGCTTCAACCCTTTATGGAGATTCATCGACATGAACGTCTCATTCCGTCCCCAGTGGCTGCTTGCCCTCGCCCTACCCCTGGCCCTCGCCGCCTGTGGCGACAATGAACCCAAGCAGCGCGCTGCCTTCAGCGAATTCCTGCAGACCCGTATCGTCGACAAGCCCGGCGTTCACGTGCCCAAGCTGAGTGCCGATGAATCCAAGGCATTTGGCCCCTACAACGACCATTACGCGGTAATCACCAATTTCAACGGCGCCATGGATAGCGCGGTGAAACCCCTGGGCAGTCTGCTGCAGAAAGGCGCGGTGCGCTCGCTGAACGATATCACCAGCCGCCGTGACGACATCAAGGCGGTACAGACCGGCCTGAACGACATGGGCCTCCAGCTGCAGGACCAGAAGGCCAAGGCCGACAGCGCCCATGCCCAGCTCAAGCAGCCGGATGACCTCAAGGTGGTCTACGACAAGGCCTACGACCGCACCGTCAGCGTCCCGGCCGATACCTTCCTGCAAGTGCTGCCGCAGATCAACGGCACCCTCGACAGCAGCCTGAAAGTGGCCGACTACGTAGATGCACACAAGGCGCAGATCGAGATCAACGGGCCGATCGTCAAGGTCAACGACCCCAAGGTACAGGCTGAGCTGAATGCCTTGCTGCAAGACCTGACGACTCAGGCGAAGACCGTGCAGCAGGCTCAGGCGCAGCTGCAGACCGTGATGCTCGGGCGCTGATTGATGGTTTCACGCAGTAAATGTGGGAGCCGCGCTTGCCGGCGATGGGCCGCGAAGCGGCCCCACGATTTCAAGGTTGTTGCATAAATTGCCGGGGCCGCTTCGCGGCCCATCGCCGGCAAGCGCGGCTCCCACAGGGACCGAGCCAGCTTTCAGAAACTAATCAACTGAGACGCGGCAACAAGATCGCCACGCTCAAGCCCCCCGCCGCGCCCGCCTTCGCGCTGATACTGCCCTGATGCAGCCCGATGGCGCGGCGGGCGATGGCCAGGCCCAGGCCAAAACCATCGGCGCCGCTGTGCCCGCCCCGGTCGAACGGCTCGAAGATGCTCTGCAGCCGACCCGGTTCAACCCCCGGCCCCTGGTCGACGATCTGCACCTGCAACTGCTCCCCACCGCCCACCAGCAGCGCCTCGACGCGCACTTCACTACCCGGCGCGGTATAGCGCACGGCGTTGCGGATCACGTTCTCGAAGGCGCGGTACAGCAGTTCCTCATGGCCGCGGGTAACAAAAGTGCCAGCGCCCAGCAAACTGACCTGCGCCTGCTTCATGCCCGCTTCAAACCGGGCATCCTCGACAATCTGCGCCAGCACCTCGACAGCATCCAGCTCGCCATGCTCGCCATGGCTTTGCTGCGACTGCACCCGCGCCAGGGTCAGCAGTTGCTCGATCAGGTCATCCATGCGCCGCGACTCGCGCTCGATGCGCCCGAGCATTTCCTCGCGCTCGGGCTGCTGGCGCAGCAACCCGATGGCGACATGCAGGCGGGTCAGCGGTGAACGCAGTTCGTGGGAGATGTCGTGCAGCAATTGCTGCTGCGCCTCGACCAGCGCCTTGAGCTGCCCGGCCATGCGGTCGCAGTCTTCGGCCAGTTCGACGATTTCGTCGCGCCGCCGCCCCAGGCGCGGGCGCACCCGCACATCGAAGCGGCCCTGGGCCACCTGGCCCATGGCCTCGCGCAGCCAGGTCAACGGGCGGGTCAGGTAGAGGCTGCAGAGCAAGGCGAACAACGCGCTCATCAGCCCGCCGGTCAGCAACGGGCCCATGCTCCGTGGGCGCGGCGGCTCATCCAGGCGGGTGGGCACCGAAGCCCGCAGCACCAGGGCCTGGCCGCCCTCATCGAGCAGCGCCCGCTCGAACCGTGGGGTGTCAACAGCACGCCCGGCCAGCAAGTGACCGGTGCCGTCGTACAGGCCCACCTGCACCTCCGGCGGCTGCGGCGACACCTGCAGGTACTGGCGGCCGGCCTGTTCGCCATAGCGGTGCAACAGGTTCAGTTCAGTGGTCAGCATCGCTCGCAGCCCGGGGGTGTCACCGCGCAGGTCGTCGAGCATGAAGGCCCCGGCACCGACCAGGAAGGTCAGGCTATTGGCCAGCCAGAAGGCCAGGAACAGCTTCCAGAACAGGCGCCGGCGCATCATTCGACGATCAGCATGTAACCCATGCCCCGCACACTCTGGATCCAGCTGCTGCCATCGTCACGCGGGCCGAGCTTCTGGCGGATGCTGCTGATGTGCACGTCGATGCGCCGGTCGTAACGGGTCAGCGGCCGGCCCAGGGCGTTCAGCGACAGGTCCTGTTTGCTCACCAGCTGCCCGGCCTGGCGGGCCAGGGCTTCGAGCAGGCTGAACTCGGTGCCGGTCAGGTCCAGCGGTATCGGCCCCCACTGCGCCTTGCGCCGCCCCGGCCACAGGGTCAGCGCGCCACGGCCGATGGACTCCGCGCCCTGGCTTTCGGCCAGCATCTGCGGGTGCACCCGGCGCAGGATCGCCCGCAGGCGCGCCACCAGTTCACCCGGCGAGCTGGGTTTGGGTACATAGTCGTCGGCACCCAGTTCCAGGCCGGCGATGCGGTCGATGTTGTCACCCCGTGCGGTCAACAGCAGCACCGGTACCTGGCTGCGGGCACGAATGCGCCGCAGCACTTCGATGCCGGAGATGCCTGGCAGCATCACATCCAGCACCACCAGGCGGTAATGCCCGCTCAAGGCGCGCGTCTCCCCCTCCTCGCCGGTGGCCACGGCGGTGGCCTGGAAGCCCTCGCGGGCCAGGTACAGGGCGAGCATTTCGGTCAGTTCGCGGTCGTCGTCGACCAGCAGTACAGGGATCATGATGGGTCAGGTGCCAGGTTCTGCAAAAGCGCCATGATCGCCCCGTCATCACGGACCGTGGGCGAACTTTACACATCTTTACCCTCGGTTAACCGCGCCGAACATAGCCCGCCCGTATGCTCATCGCCCGCTTCCCGGCAGCCCCGTGCTGCTCTTCTACGCCCGCCTGGAACCCTCGATGAATTACCCGCGACTGTTGCTCTCCATCCTGCTGCTCAATGCCTCCATGGCCCAGGCCGCGTCGCTCAGGATCGCCGACATCCGCGTCAACGGCCTGCAGCGGGTGTCCGCCGGCAGCGTGTTCGGTGCCTTGCCGCTCAACGTCGGCGACGAAGCTGACGACCGCCGCCTGGTCGAATCGACCCGCTCGCTGTTCAAGACCGGCTTCTTCCAGGACATCCAGCTGAACCGCGATGGCAACGTCCTGATCATCAACGTGGTCG
>NZ_VZII01000038.1 GCF_009391885.1 Pseudomonas sp. MN1F
CCCCATGTGAGAGTAGGTCATCGTCAAGATTCATTTCGCAAAACCCCTATCTGCGCATGCAGGTAGGGGTTTTGTCTTTCTGGGGCCCAGGCAGGCGTTAGTCGTCTCCCACATTTCGAGCTGGGACCACTAGAATAGAGCCGACGTACCTATTCAGAATCTCGAGATGCCCGATCCCGTCGAAACCCAAGCCCTAGAGCAGTTGCCGCTGGACGAGCTGGTCGCCTGCCACGAGTGCGACCTGCTGATGCGCAAGCCAGTGCTGCAGCATGACGAAAAAGCCCAATGCCCACGCTGTGGCTATGAGCTATACGCCCACCGACACAATGTGGTCAACCGCAGCCTGGCCTTGGTGCTGACGGCCTTGCTGCTGTTCGTACCGGCCAACTTCCTGCCCATCATGCAGTTGCATCTGCTTGGCCAGACTTCGGACGATACCGTCTGGAGTGGTGTGCTGGGCCTGTACAACTCAGAGATGCGCGGCGTTGCCGTGGTGGTGTTCCTCTGCAGCATGGCCGTTCCGCTGCTCAAGCTGCTGTGCCAGTTGGCCGTGTTGTTGAGCATCCGCCTGAATGTGGGGCGTGACTACGGGCTGGTGTTCTACCGCTTTTATCACCACCTGCGCGACTGGGGCATGCTCGAGGTCTACTTCATGGGCGTGCTGGTGGCGATCGTCAAGCTCGTGGACCTGGCCCAGCTGACCATTGGCCTGGGCCTGTTCTGTTTCATCAGCCTGTTGCTGGTCCAGGTCTGGCTCGAAGTGGTGATGTCGCCACACCAGATCTGGAGTGCTTTGTCGGGGGAGGATCTCCATGCGGGCGATTGATGCAGGCATCCTGGTCTGCAATGAATGTCATGAGCTGAACCGGCAGGATGCCGAGAACGATGCGCAAACCTGTACGCGCTGCGGTGCCGTCGTGCATGCGCGGCGACCCAACAGCATCATCCGTACCTGGGCGCTGCTGATCACCGCCTCGATCCTGTATATCCCGGCCAACCTGTTGCCGATCATGACGGTCAGCACCTTGGGTCAGGGTAGTGGCGACACCATCATGTCCGGCGTCATTACCTTGCTCAAGCACGGTATGTTGCCAATCGCTGCCGTGGTGTTCATTGCCAGCATCCTGGTGCCTACCTTCAAGCTGGTGGGCATCGGTTTGTTGCTGTATTCGGTCCAGCGTCGCCAGCCGCTGTCGGCAAGGCAACGGATCCTGATGTACCGCTTCATCGAATTCATAGGGCGCTGGTCCATGTTGGACATCTTCGTCATTGCCATTCTGGTGGCGGTGGTGAATTTCGGTCGTATCGCCAGTGTCGAAGCCAACCTGGGCGCTGTCGCCTTCGCAACTGTGGTGATCCTCACGATGCTTGCTGCTTTAACTTTCGATCCCCGACTGATCTGGGATAACACGGAGTCGGATGACGACCATGAGTGACATGCCAACGGCTAAAACCCGCCCCGCCTCGAACTGGTCGGCCATCTGGATCCTGCCGCTGATCGCGCTGATGATCGGTGGCTGGCTGGCCTGGCAGGCCTATCGCGATGCTGGCGTGGAAATCGAGGTGCGTTTCGAGACCGGCGAAGGCATCGTCGCCAACAAGACCGAGGTGATCTACAAGGGCATGTCGGTCGGCAAGGTCACGAAGCTGGTGCTCGATGCCAAGGGCGAGAACCAGGGGGTGATCGCCACCATCGAGATGAACAAGGCCGCTGAGCCGCATCTGACCAAAGGCACGCGGTTCTGGCTGGTCAAGCCAAGTGTCAGCCTGGCCGGTATCTCGGGCCTGGAAACACTGGTATCCGGCAACTACATCGCTGTCAGCCCGGGTGAGGGCGAACGGACCAAGCGCTTTACCGCACTGAAGGTCGCGCCACCGCTGTCCGACTCCGAACCTGGCCTGCACCTGACCCTCAAGGCCGAGCGCCTGGGTTCGCTCAATCGGGACAGCCCGGTGTTCTACAAGCAGATCCAGGTTGGCCGGGTGAAAAGCTATCGTCTGTCTGACGACCAGAGCACGGTCGAGGTCAAGGTCTTCATCGAGCCGGCCTACGCCAGCCTGGTGCGCAAGCACACGCGCTTCTGGAATGCCAGCGGCATCAGCATCGACGCTGACCTGTCAGGGGTGAAAGTGCGCAGCGAGTCGCTGTCGAGCATCGTGGCCGGTGGCATCGCATTCGCCACGCCGGAATACCGCAAGGACAGCCCGCCGACCGACCCGAGTCTGCCATTCCGCCTGTATGAAGACTTCGATGCGGCCCAGGCGGGTATCCGCGTCAAAGTGAAGCTGAGTGACTATGAAGGCCTGCAGGCCGGTCGTACGCCAGTCATGTACAAGGGTATTCAAGTCGGTTCGTTGAAAACCCTGAAGATGGAAGACAACCTGGCCAGTGCTACGGCCGAGCTGACGCTGGACCCGTTGACCGAGGACTATCTGGTAGAAGGTACGCAGTTCTGGGTGGTCAAGCCGTCCATTTCCCTGGCCGGCATCACCGGCCTGGAAGCGTTGGTCAAAGGTAACTACATTGCCATTCGCCCAGGTGAGAAGGGTGCCAAGCCGCAGCGCGAGTTCGAGGCCAGGCCCAAGGCGCCACCGCTGGACCTGAAGGCCCCTGGCCTGCACCTGGTGCTGTTCGCCGATACCCTGGGTTCCCTCGAAATCGGCAGCCCGGTGATGTATCGCCAGGTCAAGGTCGGTAGCGTGCAGAGCTATCAGTTCGCCCGCAACAGCAACCGTATCCTGATTGGTGTGCACATCGAGAAGGAGTTCGAAAACCTGGTCAACGGCTCCTCACGCTTTTGGAACGTCAGCGGTATTACCCTGACCGGCGGCCTGTCGGGCATCAAGATCAAGAGTGAGTCGTTGCAGACGCTCATGGCCGGTGGTATCGCCTTCGATACGCCAACCCCCAATGTTGCGCTCAAACGCCGTATTCCACGCTTCCGTCTGCTGGAGAGCCAGGAGGCGGTAAACCGCACGGGCACCCTGGTGACCATTCGTGTGGACCGGGCTGATGGCCTCAAGCCAGGAACGCCAATTCGCTTCCGCGGCCTGGATGTGGGCAGCATTGAAAGCGTGGACCTGACCAAGGACCTGCAGGCTGTTGTGCTGCGGGCGCGCATCACCGAGGCGGCGGATCGCATTGCCCGGGCAGGCACGCAGTTCTGGGTGGTCAAGCCGGCACTTGGGCTGGTGCGTACCGAGAACCTCGATACCTTGATTGGCGGGCAGTACATCGAAGTGCAGCCGGCGGTGAAGGACAAGGGGCCGCAGCGTGATTTCATTGCGCTGGGCGAGGCACCTGAAATCGCAGGGGAAGAAGTTGGCCTGCCGTTGACCCTGAGTGCGCCACGCCGTGGTTCGATCAAGCCGGGAGTGCCGGTTACCTATCGCGAAGTGGCGGTGGGCAAGGTGACAGGTTTCGAGTTGGGCCAGAGTGCAGACCGCGTGTTGATCCACATTCTGATCGAGCCGCGTTACGCCGCCCTGGTGCGCGGTGGCAGCCGGTTCTGGAACAGCAGTGGCTTCGGCTTCGACTGGGGGCTGTTCAAGGGCGCCACGGTGCGTACCGAGTCGCTGCAGACGCTCATTGATGGCGGCATTGCCTTCGCCACGCCTGAGGGAGAGCAGATGGGCAACCCGGCACGGCCGCAGCAGACCTTCGCCTTGTTCGACAAGCCCGAGGATGCCTGGCTGCAGTGGGCACCGAAGATCCAGATCGCGAAGTAACAACGTAGGAATGTGGGGGCGGGTAAGCCCGCTCCCACAGCGGTCGCACAAGGCTTGAATTGCAGGCATAAAAAAACCGACCCTAGGGTCGGTTTTTTCGACAAGCGTCGCTTAGGCAGCTGCAGCTTCTTTCAGCGCCTTGATGTGGCCATTCAGACGGCCTTTGTGGCGAGCAGCTTTGTTCTTGTGGATGATACCTTTGTCGGCCATACGGTCGATTACAGGTACAGCCAGAACGTAAGCGGCTTGCGCTTTTTCGGCGTCTTTTGCGTCGATGGCTTTAACTACATTCTTGATGTAGGTGCGGACCATGGAACGCAGGCTGGCGTTGTGGCTGCGACGCTTCTCAGCCTGTTTTGCACGTTTCTTGGCGGAAGGTGTGTTGGCCACCGTCGAGCTCCTCGAAAGACTTTAGGTAAATAGCAAACAAAATAGGCCGCGAATCATGCCGATGAGTCGACCGGATGTCAAGACCACCTGCAGGGTTCCGCCGAGTGGTGCAGCAACAGGCGGGAAATATTCCTTTCTGCCGTGCTACCTGTAAACTCGGGAATTTTTGGCTCCCCTGCGAAGGCGCGGGAGTATCGCACATTCGGACGCTGTCTGGCAGCGCCCTCTGTCTTTGGCGTGAATCTTTTCGATGAATCTGCTCAAATCCCTGGCTGCAGTCAGCTCCATCACCATGATTTCGCGGGTGCTGGGCTTCGTGCGCGACACCATCCTGGCCCGTGTCTTCGGTGCCGGTATCGCCACCGACGCCTTCTTCATCGCCTTCAAACTGCCCAACCTGCTGCGGCGGATCTTTGCCGAAGGGGCATTTTCCCAGGCGTTCGTGCCGATCCTGGCCGAATACAAGACCCAGCAGGGCGAGGAAGCGACGCGAACCTTCATCGCCTACGTCAGCGGCCTGCTGACCCTGGTACTGGCCCTGGTCACGGCCGTCGGCATCCTCGCTGCACCGTGGGTGGTCTGGGCCACCGCCCCGGGCTTTGTCGACAGCGCCGAGAAGTACGCGCTGACCACCGACCTGCTGCGGGTGACGTTTCCCTATATATTGCTGATCTCGCTGTCGTCCCTGGCCGGCGCGATCCTCAACACCTGGAACCGTTTTTCGGTCCCGGCGTTCACCCCGACCCTGCTCAACGTGGCGATGATCTTCTTCGCCGTGCTGCTGACGCCGTACTTCAACCCGCCGATCATGGCCCTGGCCTGGGGCGTGCTGGCCGGTGGCCTGGCGCAGTTGCTGTACCAGCTGCCAGCGCTGAAGAAGATCGGCATGCTCGTGCTGCCGCGCCTGAACCTGCGCGACGCGGGAGTATGGCGGGTGCTCAAGCAGATGCTGCCGGCGATCCTCGGGGTGTCGGTGAGCCAGATCTCGTTGATCATCAACACCATCTTCGCCTCCTTCCTGGTGGCCGGCTCGGTGTCGTGGATGTACTACGCCGACCGCCTCATGGAGCTGCCTTCGGGCGTGCTCGGCGTGGCCCTGGGCACCATCCTGCTGCCGACCCTGGCCAAGACCTACGCCAACAAGGACCGCGAGGAGTATTCGCGGATCATGGACTGGGGCCTGCGCCTGTGCTTCCTGCTGGTGCTGCCGTGCACCCTGGCCTTGGCGATTCTTGCCGAGCCGTTGACCGTGGCGCTGTTCCAGTACGGCAAGTTCAGCGCCTTCGACGCCGTGATGACCCAGCGCGCGCTGATCGCCTATTCGGTCGGCCTGCTGGCGATCATTCTGGTCAAGGTACTGGCACCGGGCTTCTATGCGCAGCAGAATATCCGCACGCCAGTGAAGATCGCGATCTTCACCCTGGTCTGCACCCAGCTGTTCAACCTGGCGCTGATCGGCCCGCTGCAGCACGCCGGCCTGGCCCTGGCGATCAGCCTCGGTGCCTGCCTGAACGCGGGCCTGCTGTTCTGGAAGCTGCGCAGCCAGCAGTTGTTCCAGCCGCAACCGGGCTGGGCGATGTACCTGCTCAAACTGGTGCTGGCAGTCACCCTGATGGCAGCGGTGCTGCTGGTGGGCATGCACTACCTGCCAGCCTGGGAACAGGGCAACATGCTCGAACGGTTCCTGCGCCTCGGCGCGTTGATCGCGGCGGGTGTGGTGACCTATTTCGGTTGCCTGTACCTGTGTGGTTTCCGGCCCCGGCATTTCGCCCGCAAGGCCCTGCATTGATGTAGATGGCGGGTCAGGCGTCGGTTTTTCGCATTCCACGCCACCCCTTGGCGCTGCTGCCTGTCACCAGCGCCCGGGTGTGGTTATAATCGGCCACTTTATGAGCAAGAAGCGCGTTATGCAGCTGGTTCGAGGTCTTCACAACCTGCGCCCCGAGCACCGGGGCTGTGTCGCCACCATTGGCAACTTCGACGGGGTTCACCGCGGCCACCAGGCAATCCTGGCGCGCCTGCGCGAGCGCGGCCAAGAGCTTGGCCTGCCGACCTGCGTGGTGATCTTCGAGCCGCAGCCGCGCGAGTACTTCGCCCCGGACACCGCACCCGCCCGCCTGGCGCGCCTGCGCGACAAGGTCGAGCTGCTGGCCGGTGAAGGCATCGACCGGGTGCTGTGCCTGGCGTTCAACCAGCGCCTGAGTCAGCTCAGCGCCGATGCGTTCGTCAAGGCGATCCTGGTCGACGGCCTGGGTGTGCGCCACCTCGAAGTGGGCGACGACTTCCGCTTCGGCTGTGATCGTGCCGGCGATTTCGCCTTCCTGGTCGCTGCCGGCAAGCAGTACGGGTTTACCGTCGAAGCCGCCAACACGGTGATCCAGCACGGCCTGCGGGTCAGCAGCACCGAGGTGCGCAAGGCGCTGTCCGAAGGCAACTTCGAGCTGGCCGAGCACCTGCTGGGCCGCCCATACCGTATTAGTGGCCGTGTGTTGCATGGCCAGAAGCTGGCTCGCCAGCTGGGCACGCCAACCGCCAACATCCAGCTCAAACGCCGCCGTGTGCCGCTGTCCGGGGTCTACCTGGCCAGCATCGAGATCGACGGCAAGGCCTGGCCGGGTGTCGGCAACATCGGCGTGCGCCCCACGGTGGCCGGTGACGGCCGCCCGCACCTCGAGATTCATCTACTGGATTATGCCGGCGATCTGTATGGCCGGCGCCTGACGGTGGAATTCCACCACAAGCTGCGTGAAGAGCAGCGATTCGCCTCCCTGGAGGCGCTGAAGTCGGCGATCGATGCGGATATCGCCGCCGCACGTGCACATTGGCACGCTCAACCGCTAACGAAGAGCCTGAAATGACCGACTACAAAGCCACGCTAAACCTTCCGGACACCGCCTTCCCCATGAAGGCCGGCCTGCCTCAGCGCGAACCGCAGATTCTGCAGCGCTGGGACAGCATTGGCCTGTACCAGAAGCTGCGCGAAATTGGCAAGGATCGTCCGAAGTTCGTCCTGCACGACGGCCCGCCCTATGCCAACGGCAAGATTCACATCGGTCATGCGCTGAACAAGATCCTCAAGGACATGATCGTCCGTTCCAAGACCCTGTCCGGCTTCGACGCGCCGTATGTACCGGGCTGGGACTGCCACGGCCTGCCGATCGAGCACAAGGTCGAGGTCACCCACGGCAAGCACCTGACCGCCGACCGCACCCGCGAGCTGTGCCGCGAGTACGCTGCCGAGCAGATCGAAGGGCAGAAGACCGAGTTCATCCGCCTGGGCGTGCTGGGTGACTGGGACAACCCGTACAAGACCATGAACTTCGCCAACGAGGCCGGTGAAATCCGTGCCCTGGCCGAGATGGTCAAGCAAGGCTTCGTGTTCAAGGGGCTCAAGCCTGTGAACTGGTGCTTCGACTGCGGTTCGGCCCTGGCAGAAGCCGAAGTCGAATACGCCGACAAGAAGTCCCAGACCATCGACGTGGCCTTCCCGGTCGCCGACGAGGCCAAGCTGGCTGCCGCCTTCGGCCTGGCCTCGCTGGCCAAGCCAGCCGCCATCGTGATCTGGACCACCACCCCGTGGACCATCCCGGCCAACCAGGCGCTGAACATCCACCCGGAGTTCAAGTACGCCCTGGTCGACACCGGCGAGCGCCTGCTGGTGCTGGCTGAAGAGCTGGTCGAGTCGTGCCTCAAGCGCTACAACCTGGAAGGCTCGGTGATCGCCACCGCCCAGGGTTCGGCACTGGAACTGATCAACTTCCGCCACCCGTTCTACGACCGCCTGTCGCCTGTCTACCTGGCCGACTACGTCGAGCTGGGTGCCGGTACCGGCGTGGTTCACTCCTCGCCAGCCTACGGTGAAGACGACTTCGTCACCTGCAAGCGCTACGGCATGGTCAACGACGACATCCTCACCCCGGTGCAGAGCAACGGCGTGTACGTCGAGTCGTTGCCGTTCTTCGGCGGCCAGTTCATCTGGAAGGCCAACCCGGCCATCGTCGACAAGCTGAGCGAAGTCGGCGCGCTGATGCACACCGAAACCATCAGCCACAGCTACATGCACTGCTGGCGCCACAAGACCCCGCTGATCTACCGCGCTACTGCGCAGTGGTTCGTCGGCATGGACAAGCAACCGAGCACCGGCGAGCCGCTGCGCGAACGTGCCCTGAAAGCCATCGAAGACACCAAGTTCGTCCCGGCCTGGGGCCAGGCGCGCCTGCACTCGATGATCGCTAACCGCCCGGACTGGTGCATCTCGCGTCAGCGCAACTGGGGCGTGCCGATTCCGTTCTTCCTGCACAAGCAGACCGGCGAGCTACACCCGCGCACCGTCGAGTTGATGGAAGCCGTGGCCAAGCGCGTCGAGCAAGAGGGCATCGAAGCCTGGTTCAAGCTGGACGCTGCCGAACTGCTGGGTGACGAGGCCGGCCAGTACGACAAGATCGCCGATACCCTGGATGTGTGGTTCGACTCCGGTACCACCCACTGGCACGTGCTGCGTGGCTCCCACGACATCGGCCACGCCACCGGCCCGCGTGCCGACCTGTACCTGGAAGGCTCCGACCAGCACCGCGGCTGGTTCCACTCGTCCTTGCTGACCGGTTGCGCCATCGACGGCCACGCGCCGTACCGCGAGCTGCTGACCCACGGCTTCACCGTGGACGAGAACGGCCGCAAGATGTCCAAGTCGCTGGGCAACACCATCGAGCCGGAAAAGGTCAACAACACCCTGGGTGCCGACATCCTGCGCCTGTGGGTTTCCGCGACCGACTATTCGGGCGAGATGGCGGTTTCCGAGCAGATCCTGCAGCGCAGCGCCGATGCCTACCGCCGTATCCGCAACACCGCACGCTTCCTGCTCTCCAACCTGTCCGGCTTCGACCCGGCCCGCGACCTGCTGAAGCCGGAAGAGATGATCGCCCTGGACCGTTGGGCGGTGGACCGTACCCTGCTGCTGCAGCGCGAGCTGGAAGAGCACTACGGCGAATACCGCTTCTGGAACGTCTACTCGAAGATCCACAACTTCTGCGTGCAGGAGCTGGGCGGCTTCTACCTCGACATCATCAAGGACCGCCAGTACACCACCGGCGCCAACAGTGTCGCCCGCCGTTCCTGCCAGACCGCGCTGTACCACATCAGCGAGGCACTGGTGCGCTGGATTGCACCGATCCTGGCGTTCACCGCCGACGAAATCTGGCAGTACCTGCCGGGCGAGCGTAACGAGTCGGTGATGCTCAATGGCTGGTACCAGGGCCTGACCGAGCTGCCGGAAGGCACCGAGCTGGACCGCGCCTACTGGGACCGCGTGATGGCCGTGAAGGCCGCGGTCAACAAGGAACTGGAGAACCAGCGTACCGCCAAGGTCATCGGCGGCAACCTGCAGGCCGAAGTCACCCTGTTCGCCGAGGAGGGCCTGAGCGCCGACCTGAGCAAGCTGGGCGACGAGCTGCGCTTCGTGCTGATCACTTCGGCCGCCAGCGTGGTGCCGTTCGCCCAGGCGCCGGCCGAAGCCGTGGCCACCGAAGTCGAAGGCCTCAAGCTGCAGGTGGTCAAGTCTGGTCACGTCAAGTGCGGCCGTTGCTGGCACTTCCGTGCCGACGTCGGCAGCCACCCGGAGCACCCGGAAATCTGCGGTCGCTGCGTCGACAACCTGACCGGCTCGGGCGAGGTGCGCCACTATGCCTAACCCTGCAGCAGGGCGCTTCGGGCGCCTTGCATGGCTGTGGCTGAGCTTGCTGGTCCTGGTCCTCGACCAGGCCACCAAGCTGTACTTCAACAATGCCCTGACCATGTACCAGCAGATCGTCGTCATCCCTGACTACTTCAGCTGGACCCTGGCCTACAACACCGGTGCTGCCTTCAGCTTCCTTGCGGATGGTGCCGGCTGGCAGCGCTGGCTGTTCGCCCTGATCGCCGTGGTGGTCAGTGCGGTGCTGGTGGTCTGGCTCAAGCGCCTGGGGCGCGGCGAGACCTGGCTGGCGGTGGCGCTGGCATTGGTGCTGGGCGGTGCGATCGGCAACCTGTACGACCGCATCGTGCTCGGCCATGTGGTCGACTTCATCCTGGTGCACTGGCAGAACCGTCATTACTTCCCGGCCTTCAACCTGGCCGACAGCGCCATCACCGTTGGTGCGGTGATGCTGGCGCTGGATATGTTCAAGAGCAAGAAGTCCGAGGATCCGGTCCATGACTGACACCCGTATCGGCCAGAACACCGAAGTCACCCTGCACTTCGCGCTGCACCTGGAAAACGGCGACACCGTCGACAGCACCTTCGACAAGGCCCCGGCCACGTTCAAGGTCGGCGACGGCAACCTGCTGCCAGGCTTCGAGAGCGCCCTGTTCGGCTTCAAGGCCGGCGACAAGCGCACCGTGGTGGTGGCCCCGGAGAACGCCTTCGGCCAGCCCAACCCACAGAACGTGCAAGTCATGCCGCGGTCCCAGTTCGAGGGCATGGAGTTGTCCGAAGGGCTGCTGATCATCTTCAACGATGCCGCCAACACCGAGCTGCCGGGTGTGGTCAAAGCGTTCGATGACAATCAGGTTACCATCGACTTCAATCACCCACTGGCTGGCAAGACCCTGACCTTCGAGGTGGAGATCCTCGAGGTCAAGGCCCTGTAGGCCTGGAGCCGAGCATGCAAATCAAACTCGCCAACCCGCGCGGCTTCTGCGCGGGGGTCGACCGGGCGATCGAAATCGTCAACCGTGCGCTGGAAGTCTTCGGCCCGCCGATCTATGTGCGCCATGAAGTGGTGCACAACAAGTTCGTGGTGGAAGACCTGCGCAACCGTGGTGCCATCTTCGTCGAAGAGCTGGACCAGGTGCCGGACGATGTCATCGTCATCTTCAGCGCCCACGGCGTGTCCCAGGCCGTGCGCCAGGAGGCCGCCGGCCGTGGTCTGAAGGTGTTCGACGCGACCTGCCCGCTGGTCACCAAGGTGCACATCGAAGTGGCCAAGTACAGCCGCGATGGCCGTGAGTGCATTCTCATCGGCCATGAAGGGCACCCGGAAGTCGAAGGCACCATGGGGCAATACGACGCCAGCAACGGCGGCGCCATCTACCTCGTCGAAGACGAGGACGATGTTGCTCAGCTGCAGGTGAAAGACCCGGACCACCTGGCATTCGTCACCCAGACCACGCTGTCGATGGACGATACCAGTCGTGTCATCGATGCCCTGCGCGCACGCTTCCCGAACATCGGCGGCCCGCGCAAGGACGACATCTGCTACGCCACGCAAAACCGCCAGGATGCCGTCAAGCAGCTGGCTGGCGAGAGTGATGTATTGCTGGTGGTTGGCAGCCCGAACAGCTCCAACTCCAACCGCCTGCGCGAGCTGGCCGAGCGCATGGGCACCCCGGCCTACCTGATCGATGGCGCTGAGGACATGCAGCGTGTCTGGTTTGAGCAAGCGCAACGGGTGGGCATTACTGCCGGTGCTTCGGCCCCCGAAGTGTTGGTGCAGGGTGTGATCGAACAGCTCAAGGCCTGGGGCGCTACTGGCGCCGAAGAGCTGGACGGGCGGCCGGAGAACATCACGTTCTCCATGCCCAAAGAGCTGCGGGTTCGCTCGCTGATCTGAGTCAGCGGCCTGCGCACAGAGGGTTTGCTTCCTTGACTGTGCGCAGGTCGACTCTGCCTGCGCTTGATATCACCACCTGATACTTGTTGCTCGCAGGGGAATGCTCACAAACCTCCAGCGTCGCGCCGAACTGGCCCACTGGCATTCCCAGGGCACCGAATTTCACCTGTCCCTTGGTGTTTTCGACGATTCTCAGCGAGCGCGTCAACCGGTGCTCGCGCAGCACTTGCTGATTGTGCTCCAGCTGCACAAGCCAGCCCTTGCCCCAATCATTTTCCAACGGTCGCACAAGCACAGGCTGACTCTGCAGCATGGCGTGGCTGCGCGCGCTGCGCAGTGCCTGTGCCAGATCTCGGGCTGTCGCAGCTCTGTGTAGGTCATCGCGCAACCTGGCGTAAGCCGGCATGCCGAGTTGTGTCAGCAAGGCGGCCATGGCCAGTGCAAACATCATTTGAATCAGTGTTACACCACGTTGCCTCACCGTGCATTCCTCCCTGGAAGTGCTTGGCTATAGCTTCACGGTCATTGGACATGAGGTCCAGTCGACCAAGTTCAAGCAATTGCGGGAAAATTCCGCAGAGGTGCAAGGGTGCACAAGAAACAGCGCGGCATGACGCTGCTGGAAGTGCTGTTGGCGGTCGTTGTGGTAGCAGCGGGCATATTCGCTGCGGCAGCCATGCAACTGAAGGCACTGCAAGCCACGGACAATGCGCGCCGTGATGCGCAAGCGGCGTTTGCAGTACACAGCGAAAACGAGCGGAGCCGGCAATGAAGCGCATGCAAGTCGGCTTCGGTTTGCTGGAGGTGATGCTGGCGCTGACGATTGGGCTGATGGTGTTGGTGGCTGCCAGTCAGCTTTTCGTATCCGCCCATCAAACATGGCGGCTTCAGGGTGCGGCGCTGCGCCTTCAGGATGATGCACGCCTGGCGCTGTTGCGGATGGCCCAGGATATCCGCATGGCGGGCATGTTCGGTTGCCTGCGGCTGAAGCCCAGTGACTTCCAGGACCCGCTTGCTCGGCAGGCATTCGCGCAGCCACTGGTGATTGGGGCATCCAGCTTGGAGTTGGTGGTCGCCGAGTCATCGGAGTACACAGGAAAGCCGGAGTGGACCCTACTGACGGATTGCCATACCGAAGCCTTGGTGCGCAAAGGTGCCCATTCGCAAACGGGTTCGCTCATGGCCCTGCGTATCAGCCGTCATCGATATGAACTGCGCGGCTCCACCCTGCAATTCATATGGGGACAAAACGCCCAGCCGCTGATTGAGCATGTACGCGAGTTAAATGTGACACAGGTTGATGCGCCAGGAGGGGCTAGGGTCGATCTGGCACTCACGTTGTTCGAGCCGACGCTGCAACTTGAGCAGCGCCATCAACTAAGCGTGGGGTTACGCAATCTGGGCTCAGATGGATGAGCCGACAACGCGGAATGGTTCTCCTGTTGTCGCTGGTACTAAGCCTGCTTTTGGCATTGCTTGCAGCTTCAGCCCTGCGCGATGCGCTGATCGAAACGCGATTGACGGGGGCCATGCGCGACGGTCTGCAGGCATTCGAAGAGGCGGAGGCCGTAATGCAGGTCGGGGTCGGTGAAATTCTGCGTTCGCCCCCGGGGCAGTGCCGCGACTGTAAACCCCCATCACGCCCACACGACCTGCAAGGCCAATGGCGAAGCAGCAGGGATGGCTACTTCAAACTGCAGAACCTGGGTACAACCACCGGTGCGGCCCATATGCCCGAGGGCGAACAGGTCACCTTGTACCGAATAACAGCGGTCAGCCAGCAACTGGCAGCCCGTCAGGTCCTGGAAGCCGTCTACGCCATACCCATCGCTCAACCACAGGCCCCGCAGCGCATCCTCTGGCGGCAAAGACTGAGGCAAGACTGACATGCAGCAAGGTATGACCCTGATCGAGTTGTTGATTGTCGTGGCCGTGACCGGCATTCTGGCAGCCATTGCCTACCCCAGTTACAGCGACCAGCTCAGGCGAGCCGCACGCAGCGAAGTGGTTGGCCTGCTGCATGACGCCGCCTTGCGCCTGGAGCGCCACCGCGTGCGCACCGGGCATTACGCCGAGGGCGACCCGCGATTGCCCGCCGCCAACCGCCATTACCGCCTGCAGGCCCAACGCGACAGCGACACCTTCACGCTGACCGCCCACCGGCTGCCCGATGGCCTGATGGCCGATGATCGCTGTGGCGACTTTCAGCTCGACCACGTTGGCGTGCAGAGCAATCCGGGTGCTGCTGAAAGCAGCGAGCGCTGCTGGGGAAGCTGAAGGTTGAATGATGCCCAGGCATCGCGGAATTACTTCAGGTGTTGGATCGACAGATGAGCAAGCAAGTAGTGGTGGTTGGCGGCGGGGTGATCGGCCTGCTGACCGCGTTCAACCTGGCGGCGAAGGTCGGCCAGGTGGTGGTGTGTGACCAGGGCGAAGTTGGCCGCGAGTCCTCCTGGGCCGGTGGCGGCATCGTTTCGCCGTTGTACCCCTGGCGCTACAGCCCGGCGGTAACCGCGCTGGCGCATTGGTCGCAGGATTTTTATCCCCAGCTGGGCGAGCGCCTGTTCGAAACCACGGGTATCGACCCAGAGGTGCACACCACTGGCCTGTACTGGCTCGACCTGGACGATGAAGCCGAGGCGCTGGCCTGGGCCAAGCGCGAACAGCGGCCACTCAGCGCTGTGGATATCTCCGCCGCCTACGATGCGGTACCGGTGCTTGGCCCGGGTTTCAAGCATGCGATCTTCATGGCCGGTGTGGCCAACGTGCGTAACCCACGGCTGGTGAAGTCGCTCAAGGCGGCGTTGCTGGCATTGCCCAATGTGACCTTGCGCGAGCACGGCGAGGTCAGCGGCTTCGTTCATGAGAACGGGCGCGTGGCAGGCGTACAGACAGCTGACGGTGTGCTCAAGGCGGATGAAGTGGTGCTCAGTGCCGGCGCCTGGAGTGGCGACTTGCTGCATACCCTGGGGCTGGAACTCCCGGTCGAACCGGTGAAGGGCCAGATGATCCTGTTCAAGTGCGCCGAGGACTTCCTGCCGAGCATGGTGCTGGCCAAGGGGCGCTATGCGATCCCGCGTCGTGACGGGCACATTCTGGTGGGCAGTACGCTGGAGCATGCCGGCTACGACAAGACCCCGACCGAGGACGCGCTGGCCAGCCTCAAGGCTTCGGCCATCGAACTGCTGCCTGAACTCAAGGATGCCACGGTGGTGGGGCACTGGGCCGGACTGCGGCCAGGCTCCCCGGAAGGCATTCCCTACATCGGGCCGGTGCCAGGGCATGACGGTTTGTGGCTGAACTGCGGGCATTACCGCAACGGGCTGGTGCTGGCGCCGGCTTCGTGCCAATTGTTCACCGATTTGCTCACAGGAGCCGAGCCGATCATCGACCCGGCGCCGTATGCGCCAGTGGGGCGTCTGGGCTGAGATCCCTTAAGCGGCGGTTCGTCGGGGAGCCGAACTGCCGCTGTAGAAGTTTCCTACAAGCTTTGTAGCAGGCAGTCACCTACCTATCAGTACGCCATCCAATCTATCCTTCGTGCGCCCTCGACCGCGTCCAATCGCAAGTGCGTCCAAGCCTATTACCCATTCA
This sequence comes from Pseudomonas sp. MN1F, assembly GCF_009391885.1. Taxonomy (GTDB): domain Bacteria; phylum Pseudomonadota; class Gammaproteobacteria; order Pseudomonadales; family Pseudomonadaceae; genus Aquipseudomonas. The sequence goes on from NZ_VZII01000038.1 coordinate 15,300, forward strand.
GCAGTGCTGGGCGGGTCAAGAAGAACCTGATCCAGGCCCTGCCTGGGAAGGATTTGAAGAAATGCATGTACTGACTTTTAGCCAGGCTCGCGCCGACCTGAAGCAGACAATGGATGATGTATGCCGGGACCATGAGCCCGCGATCATTACGCGCCTGCGCGGTGAGCCGGGGGTCATGATTTCGCTTGAGGACTACAACGGCATGCAGGAGACGCTGTATCTCCTTGGCTCTTCTGCCAATGCCAAGCGTATGCGTGCATCCATTGATCAGCTGCGGTCGGGCAAAGCTGCTACCCATGAGCTGTCCATCGATGAATATGAAGTCAAAACAACGGAACAAGACTGAAGCGCGCAATGCTGTAAGTGTTGCGATCACGTCTCGTCGCATCACCCGCGAACACCGGCTGGTCTACCTCTTCGAAGGGGGGCAGATGACAATCCTGCAGTGCCGGTATCACTACGACGATTGATCTGCACCGCCTTCGCATCGATGGGGTGAGGGCTCAGCCCTGTCGGCCAGGCCCTTGCTGCAAGTGCGCCTGGCTGCAATACCAGTCATTGCCCTGCTGCAGCGCCCGGTCGTCGGGCAGGTGCACGCCGCAGTGGGCGCAGCGCACCATCTTCAGCGGCGCGTCGAGCTTCGGCTCGGCGTGCGACTGCTGGCTGACTTTGAACTTGCGCCACAGCCAGAGCGCGGCGGCGATCAGGGCGATCCAGAAAAGTAGGCGAACCATGGTGTCCAGCTTGTTGGTTGTAGAAGCCGACAGTCTAGGACGCGGCCATAAAAAAAGGGAGGCCTCAGGCCTCCCTTTCTCGTCGTGCTTGGATCAGTCGAACAGGCCAAAGGTCATGTAGCTGAACCACGAGCGGTCCTGTTCAGCTTCCTTCGGACCGGCCGGCACGATCGGGTCGCCGTTCTCGTCTTTAGGCAGCAGCTCTTGCGGCATCTCGTCGCGCGCGTCCTGGAACTGCTTGACCACGTCCTGGTTGGCGCGGGTTTCACCCGGCGGCAGCGGGGTTTCGGTCTCGATCAGGCCCAGGGTGGCCTTGGACAGCCAGCTGCGGCCGTCAGACTCGGTCTGCTTGGGCTCGAACTGGCCATCGACCAGGCTCGGGTGGTCAGGGTAGTTGAGCTTGAGGGTTTCCAGGCTGGTGGCAGCCAGGTCGTCCAGGTGCATCTTCTGGTACGACTCGACCATGATCGCCAGGCCGTCGCCGACCGATGGGGTTTCCTGGAAGTTCTCGACCACGTAGCGGCCACGGTTGGCAGCGGCCACGTAAGCCTGGCGGCCCAGGTAGTAGTCGGCCACATGGATTTCGTAGGCGGCCAGCAGGTTGCGCAGGTAGATCATGCGCTGCTTGGCGTCTGGCGAGTAGCGGCTGTTGGGGAAGCGGCTGGTCAGCTGGGCGAACTCGTTGTACGAGTCGCGGGCGGCACCCGGGTCACGCTTGGTCATGTCCAGCGGCAGGAAACGCGCCAGCAGGCCACGGTCCTGGTCGAACGAAGTCAGGCCCTTGAGGTAGTAGGCGTAGTCGACGTTCGGGTGCTGCGGGTGCAGGCGGATGAAGCGCTCGGCGGCCGATTTGGCAGCCTCAGGCTCGGAGTTCTTGTAGTTGGCGTAGATCAGCTCGAGCTGCGCCTGGTCGGCGTAGCGGCCGAACGGGTAGCGCGACTCCAGGGCCTTGAGCTTGTTCACGGCGCTGGTGTAGCTGGAGTTGTCCAGGTCAGCCTGTGCCTGTTGATACAGCTCGGCCTCACTGAGGTTCTCGTCAATGACTTCCTTATTGGAGGAACAGGCCGCGGTGAGCCCGAGGATGGCGATCAGCAGCAGGTGTTTCACTTGCATGGCGGCTTGCGTCCCTTTGACGGCCGCTGTCTTGGGCGGTGCCGTCCTGTTATGATGAGCGCCCCGGCCAACCCCGGGACAAAAGAAGCCGTATTTAACCACAAGCTCGCAGCCGAAACCAAAGGCTGTGCGCCCGCCGAATCGAGCATGTCCGAGATCATTCAACTTAGCGCAGAGGTCCCGTCCGAACTGGGCGGTCAACGCCTCGACCAGGTCGCCGCCCAATTGTTCGCCGAGTATTCGCGTTCGCGGCTTACTTCGTGGATCAAAGAGGGCCGCCTGACGGTCGATGGCGCGGTCGTGCGCCCTCGGGACATCGTCCATGGTGGCTCTCAGCTCTTCCTGGAGGCCGAACAAGAGGCCCAGGGTGAGTGGGTTGCAGAAGACATCGAGCTGGATATCGTCTACGAAGACGACCACATCATGGTGATCAACAAGCCTGCCGGGCTGGTTGTGCACCCGGCCGCCGGGCATGCCAGTGGTACGCTGCTCAATGCGTTGCTGCATCACGTGCCAGACATCGTCAACGTACCGCGCGCCGGTATCGTTCACCGCCTGGACAAAGACACCACCGGTCTGATGGTCGTGGCCAAGACCCTGCAGGCGCAGACCAAGCTGGTCGAGCAGATGCAAGCCCGCAAGGTCAGCCGCATCTACGAGTGCATCGTGATTGGCGTAGTGACCGCTGGCGGCAAGATCGATGCCCCGATCGGTCGCCACGGCGGCATGCGCCAGCGCATGGCGGTAACCGACGGCGGCAAGCCGGCGGTCAGCCACTACCGTGTGCTCAAGCGCTTCCGTTCGCACACCCACGTGCGCGTGAAGCTGGAAACCGGCCGTACCCACCAGATTCGCGTGCACATGGCCCATGTCGGTTTCCCGCTGGTCGGTGATCAGACCTACGGCGGGCGCTTCCGCATTCCGCCAGCTGCCAGCGCAACCATGGTCGAGGCGGTGAAGACCTTCCCGCGTCAGGCGCTGCATGCGCGTTTCCTCGCGTTGGCCCACCCGATCACCGGTGAAATCATGAAGTGGGAGTCGCCGCTGCCGGACGACTTCGTCTGGTTGCTGTCGCTGCTCAACCAGGACCGCGAGAGCTTTATCGGATGAACGGCCTGACGCAGTCGCTGCTGTTCCCCGACTGGCCAGCCCCGGCCTCGGTTCACGCCTGCGTCACTACCCGTGCGGGCGGCATCAGCCTGCCGCCCTACGAATCTTTCAATCTCGGCGATCACGTGGGCGATGACCCGGTCGCGGTCGCCGAGAACCGCCGTCGCCTGAGTGACGCCTTCACCATCCAGCCAGCCTGGCTCAAGCAGGTGCATGGCCTGGTGGTGGCGGATGCCGACCCGGCCGTGGTCGCCGAAGCCGATGCCAGCTGGACTGACCAGCCTGGTATTGCCTGTACCGTGATGACCGCCGATTGCCTGCCGGCGCTGTTCTGTGACCGCGCCGGTACTCGCGTGGCCGCAGCGCATGCTGGCTGGCGCGGGCTGGCGGGCGGCGTGCTTGAGGCGACGCTTGATCGCCTGGCGCTGGCGCCTGAAGAGGTGCTGGTGTGGCTCGGGCCGGCTATTGGCCCCAAGGCCTTCGAAGTGGGGCTGGAAGTGCGCGATGCCTTTACCGCCGTGCATCCTGAAGCGGCCAGGGCCTTCGTCGATGGCGAACGGCCGGGCAAGTTGATGGCTGACATCTATGAGCTGGCGCGCATTCGCCTGGCGGCGCGTGGGGTGACGGCAGTTTATGGCGGTGGGTATTGCACGGTCAGTGATGGGCGCTTCTTCTCTTATCGCCGCACCCCTCAGGGTGGGCGCTTCGCCTCACTGGTCTGGCTGGACCCGCGTTAGCCTGTAGCGGACTCTCGCGGATAAATCCGCACCTCAATGGATGCGAAACCTGAGGTGCGGATTCATCCGCGATCGCCCCAGCGTTAATCCAACAGGTTGATCAAGGTCAACCCCGCTACGCTTGAATCTTCCAGAATCACCCTTATCTATAAGGTCATCTCAGGCAGGTTTCTTCATAAACAGGCGCTGTCCATCGCTCCGACCTGCCCTTTAAAGGAAGGTACCCCATGCGAATAGACCGTTTGACCAGCAAGCTCCAGCTTGCAATATCCGATGCCCAATCCCTGGCCGTTGGCATGGACCACCCAGCCATCGAGCCCGTGCACCTGTTGCAGGCGCTGCTCGAACAGCAGGGCGGTTCGATCAAGCCGCTGCTGATGCAGGTTGGCTTCGACATCAACAACCTGCGCCAGGCGTTGGTGAAAGAACTCGACCAATTGCCGAAAATCCAGAACCCCACTGGCGACGTGAACATGTCGCAGGACCTGGCGCGCCTGCTCAACCAGGCCGACCGCCTGGCCCAGCAGAAGGGCGACCAGTTCATTTCCAGCGAACTGGTGCTGCTCGCCGCCATGGACGAGAACAGCAAGCTCGGCAAGCTGCTGCTCAGCCAAGGTGTGTCCAAGAAGGCCCTGGAAAACGCCATCAACAACCTGCGCGGCGGTGCGGCGGTGAATGACGCCAACGCCGAAGAGTCGCGCCAGGCCCTGGACAAGTACACCGTCGACCTGACCAAGCGCGCCGAAGAAGGCAAGCTTGACCCGGTGATCGGCCGTGACGACGAAATCCGCCGCACCGTGCAGGTGCTGCAACGTCGAACCAAAAACAACCCGGTGCTGATCGGTGAGCCTGGCGTGGGTAAAACCGCCATCGCCGAAGGCCTGGCACAGCGCATCATCAACGGCGAAGTGCCCGATGGCCTGAAAGGCAAGCGCCTGCTGGCGCTGGACATGGGGGCGCTGATCGCCGGTGCCAAGTACCGCGGCGAGTTCGAAGAGCGCCTCAAAGGCCTGCTCAACGAGCTGTCCAAGCAGGAAGGCCAGATCATCCTGTTCATCGACGAGCTGCACACCATGGTCGGCGCTGGTAAAGGCGAGGGCGCCATGGACGCCGGCAACATGCTCAAGCCGGCCCTGGCCCGTGGCGAGCTGCACTGCGTTGGCGCCACCACGCTCAACGAATACCGCCAGTTCATCGAGAAGGATGCGGCACTGGAGCGGCGCTTCCAGAAAGTGCTGGTGGAAGAGCCGAGCGAAGAAGACACCATCGCCATCCTGCGTGGCCTGAAAGAGCGCTATGAAGTGCACCACAAGGTGGCCATCACCGACGGTGCGATCATTGCCGCCGCCAAGCTCAGCCACCGCTACATCACCGACCGCCAGCTGCCGGACAAGGCCATCGACCTGATCGACGAAGCGGCCAGCCGTATCCGCATGGAGATCGACTCCAAGCCGGAAGTGCTCGACCGCCTCGACCGTCGCCTGATCCAGCTGAAGGTGGAATCCCAGGCGCTGAAGAAGGAAGAAGACGAGGCGGCCAAGAAGCGCCTTGAGAAGCTCACCGAGGAAATCGAGCGGCTGGAGCGCGAGTATTCCGACCTGGAAGAAATCTGGGCGTCGGAGAAAGCCGAAGTGCAGGGTTCGGCGCAGATCCAGCAAAAGATCGAGCAGGCCCGCCAAGAGCTCGAAGCCGCCCGTCGCAAAGGCGACCTGAGCCGCATGGCCGAGCTGCAGTACGGGGTGATCCCGGACCTGGAGCGCAGCCTGCAGATGGTCGATCAGCACGGCAAGACCGAAAACCAGTTGCTGCGCAACAAGGTCACCGAGGAAGAAATTGCCGAAGTGGTGTCCAAGTGGACCGGCATCCCGGTGGCGAAGATGCTCGAAGGTGAGCGCGAGAAGCTGCTGAAGATGGAAGAGCTGCTGCACCAGCGGGTGATCGGCCAGGGCGAGGCGGTGACCGCAGTTGCCAACGCCGTGCGCCGTTCGCGTGCCGGGCTGTCCGACCCGAACCGGCCGAGTGGTTCGTTCATGTTCCTCGGCCCGACCGGCGTGGGCAAAACCGAGCTGTGCAAGGCGCTGGCCGAGTTCCTGTTCGACACCGAAGAGGCCATGGTGCGCATCGACATGTCCGAGTTCATGGAAAAACACTCCGTGGCTCGCCTGATCGGCGCCCCACCAGGCTATGTCGGTTATGAAGAGGGCGGTTACCTGACCGAGGCCGTGCGCCGCAAGCCGTACTCGGTGGTGCTGCTGGATGAAGTGGAGAAGGCTCACCCGGATGTGTTCAACGTGCTGCTGCAAGTGCTGGAAGACGGCCGCCTGACTGACAGCCATGGCCGCACCGTGGACTTCCGCAACACGGTGATCGTGATGACCTCCAACCTGGGCTCGGCGCAGATCCAGGAGCTGGTGGGCGATCGCGAGGCACAACGTGCGGCGGTGATGGACGCGGTGGGTTCGCACTTCCGTCCGGAGTTCATCAACCGCATCGACGAAGTGGTGGTGTTCGAGCCACTGGGCCGCGAGCAGATCGCCGGCATCACCGAGATCCAGCTTGGCCGCCTGCGCAGCCGCCTGCTCGAGCGCGAACTGTCGCTGAGCCTGAGCCCGGAGGCGTTGGACAAGCTGATCGCCGTGGGTTACGACCCGGTGTATGGCGCACGGCCGCTGAAGCGGGCGATCCAGCGCTGGATCGAGAACCCGCTGGCGCAGCTGATCCTGGCTGGCAAGTTCATCCCAGGGGCGGCGATTACCGCCAAGGTAGAAGGCGACGAGATCGTCTTTGCCTGACACCTGCTGCCAATGAGCCCCGCATCTGCGGGGCTTTTTTTACCCGTTTACCCGCGAAGAGGGCGGCACAGGCCCAGCAAATCCGGGGCTTTGCGGATATTTGAGATAACGTGCTGAAATTTTTGAAATTTCTGCTTGCAACTGAAATCGAGTGCCCCTAATATACGCCGCGTTGTCAGGCACTAAGCGAATCACCAGCAACATCGGTGACCGCAAAACAACTTACAAATCAGTAAGTTGAATGAAAAAAAGTGGTTGACAAGCAAAACGAAGAATGTAGAATAGCCGGCCTCAGCAGCGACAACGCGAAAGCGAAGAAGCCAAAGAGTCCGAAGCTAACACAGGCTTCGAGGTAGTAAAGATGTGCCGAAGTTCAGTTCCGCGATAGCTCAGTCGGTAGAGCAAATGACTGTTAATCATTGGGTCCCTGGTTCGAGTCCAGGTCGCGGAGCCAATCTCGGGGTGTAGCGCAGTCCGGTAGCGCGCCTGCTTTGGGAGCAGGATGTCAGGAGTTCGAATCCCCTCACCCCGACCATTT
>NZ_VZII01000039.1 GCF_009391885.1 Pseudomonas sp. MN1F
TGACGGGCATCCATGCCCGTCACCTCCCTCCGCAAGACCTGCGTTCGGCCTCCTGAAGTCGCAATCTGCGTCGCCTGAACTACCGCGCGCTTAGAAGCAAAAGCAAAAGCAAGAGCAAGAGCAAGAGCAAGAGCAAGATCAAGAGATGTCGTTCAGCTGCTTCAGCCCTGATTCTGAAAGCGCATGAACAAATCTTCATGTTGACCGTTAACGCCCTAATGGTGGGGGGGATGCGCGATCCGGGGCAGTGAGCGGAGCGCGCTTGCCTTGAGGCCCAGGGCCGGGTTGCGTAGCATCGCCGGCCCCGGGGCCGCTGGGCGGCCCAACCGCGGGCGAAGCCCTCGCCTGCCGAATCCGCTACTGTACAGAGCCCCCATGCCGCAACCGATCCCCCTCAAGGACCACGAAAAGGAAAAACACCTGGTCAACCGCCGGCTCCTGGCCTGCGCCGCCCTGGTGTTCAGCCTGTGCGCCGTCCTCGTGGGCCGGCTCTATGTGCTGCAGGTGCTGCAGCACGACCAGCAAAGCGCGGTTTCGGAAAACAACCGCGTACACATCCTGCCCATCGCCCCCGAACGCGGGCTGATCTACGACCGCAACGGCGTGGTGCTGGCCGACAACAAACCCAGCTTCGACCTGACCATGACCCGCGAGCGCGCCGGTGACTCAGCCAAAGTGCTCGACAGCCTGGCGCAAATTCTTGGCCTGGGCGAAGACGACCGCAAGCAATTCGACAAGGACCTGCGCCGCGGCCGCAAGCCGTTCGAGCCGGTCACCCTGATGGTCGGCCTGACCGAAGAACAGATCGCCCTCATCGCAGTCAACCAGTTCCGCCTGCCCGGCCTGGACGTGGAACCGCAGTTCATCCGCGAATACCCACTGGCCGAACACTTCGCCCATTCGGTCGGCTACGTCGGGCGCATCAACGAAAAAGAAGCCAAGACCCTCGACAGCACCGAGTACCGCGGTACCCAGTCCATCGGCAAGACCGGCATCGAGCACTTCTATGAAGCCCAGCTGCACGGCCATGTAGGCTACGAAGAAGTGGAAACCAATGCCCAGGGCCGGGTGATGCGCGTGCTCAACCACAAGGACCCGATCCCCGGCAAGGACATCATCCTCAGCATCGACTCGCACCTGCAGGTGGCCGCCGAAAAGGCCCTGGGCGACCGCCGTGGCTCGGTGGTGGTGCTCGACCCGGCCAACGGCGACGTGCTGGCGATGGTCAGCAACCCGAGCTTCGACCCCAACCTGTTCGTCAAGGGCATCAGCTTCAAGCAATACGCCGCACTGCGCGACTCGATCGACCGGCCGCTGTTCAACCGCGTGCTGCGCGGCCTGTATGCGCCCGGCTCGACGGTCAAGCCGGAAGTGGCCATCGCCGGCCTCGACAGCGGCGTGATCACCCCCGGCAGCCGGGTGTTCGACCCGGGCTACTACGAGCTGCCCAACTACGACCACAAGTACCGCAACTGGAACCACAGCGGCGATGGCTGGGTGGACATGTACACCGCCATCATGCGGTCCAACGACACCTACTTCTACGACCTGGCGCACAAGCTCGGCATCGACCGCCTGCACGACTACATGGCCGAGTTCGGCCTGGGCCAAAAGGTCTCGCTGGACATGTTCGAGGAAGCGCCCGGGCTCATGCCTTCCCAGGCGTGGAAGCGCGCCACCCGGCGCCAGGCCTGGTTCCCGGGCGAGACGCTGATCCTCGGCATCGGCCAGGGTTACATGCAGGTCACCCCGCTGCAGCTGGCCCAGGCCACCAGCCTGCTGGCCAGCAAGGGCGTGTGGCACCGCCCGCACCTGGCCATGACCGTGGGTGGCGAAACGCCGGTCGACCCCAACCCGATGCCCGACATCGTGCTGCACGACAAGCACGCCTGGGACCAGGTCAACGTCGGCATGCAGATGGTCATGCACGACCCGCGCGGCATCGCCCGCGCCGCCGCGGCCGGTGCCCAGTACCGCATTGCCGGCAAGAGCGGCACGGCGCAGGTGGTGGCGATCAAGCAGGGTGAGCGCTACAACCGCAACAAGACCCTCGAACGCCACCGCGACAACGCTCTGTTCGTCGGTTTCGCCCCGGCCGACCACCCGAGCATGGTGGTGGCGGTGATGATCGAGAACGGCGAGGCCGGCGGCCGCGTTGCCGGGCCGGTGGTGCGCGAAGTCATGGATGCCTACCTGCTCGATGAACAGGGCCACCTGAAGCCTCAATATGCCGGCACTCCGGCGGCCAAGGCCGTGCCGCACAGCTGAACCACTGCTGCGCTGACCGCCCAGCAGGCCGTGAGTGAGCCTTTGCTTTACTCACGTTCGAAGAAGCTGCTGCCCTTTTCCTTGAGCAACGTCACCAAAGCCTCTGCCGCCGGCGACAGGTAGCCGTCCGTGCGCACCGACACTGCCACGGTGCGGCGCATGGTGGTCTGCTTGAGCGGCACTTCGCGCAGCCAGGACATGCCCAAGCCATGTTCGAGGGTTTCCCGGGCGGCGAAGCTGAGCAACTGGGTACGCGCAATCAGGCGTGGCAGCAGCGAGATGGCGTTGGTCTCGATCTGCACCTGCGGCGCTGGCAACTGGTGGGCGATGAACACGTTGTCGATCCAGCGGCGGGCGGTCACCGTCGGCCCCGCCAGCACCCAGCGGTACTGGCAGAGGCGTTGCAGGGTGATGGGGCCGGCGAAGATCGGGTGCTCGGCGCTGGCCACCACGATCGCTTCGTCTTCGAGGATGGGATAGGTGGTGAACTCGGGGTCCATGGCGATCTGCGGCGAAATGATCACATCCAGGCGCCCGGCACGCAGGGACTCCTTGAGCACATCGTCCTGGCCGATGGACAGCTTCAAGGTCACTTCCGGTGCCCGTTCCAGCAGCGCTGCGGTCAGGTGCGGCAGCAGGTGATCGGCCATGCTCGCCGCGCAGCCCAGGCGGATGTTGCCGACCAGACCGCTGGCGAAGTCGCGCACCTCGCGCTCGGTTTCGGCGATGTTCAGCTGCAGTTGCCTGCCCCGCGCCAGCAGCAGCTTGCCGACATCGGTGAGCTTGATGCGCCGGCCATCACGCTGGAACAAGCGGGTGCCCAGCGACTCTTCCAGGCGCTGGATGCTCTTGCTCAGTGCTGGCTGGCTGCGGTTGAGCTTCTCCGCCGCCCGGCCCAGGTGGCCCAGCTCGGCGATGGTTTCGAAATAGGTGAGGTCACGCAGGTCCATGATTCATGAATTTCAGTTATGGATTCATCGAAAGTAGAAAATAGACTTGATCGATTGCGCCGTCGATAATTTTCTCCGCTGGCGCTGCCAGCCCCGCGTTATCGCTGCGCAAGGAGTATCCACGTTGCAGACCGCCCTACCCGCCTCTTCCAGACCGCTGTTCCAATGGCTCGCCCTGCTGATCTGCGCCGCTGCCTTTGGCCAGTTGCTGCATGCCCTGGCTGTGCCAGCCGGGTTGTTCCTCGGCCCCATGCTGGTGGCCATCGCCTTCGGCGTCGCAGGCGCCCAACTGCACCTGCACCGCCAGGTGTTTCGCTTCGGCCAAGGCTGCGTCGGCCTGCTGGTCGCCCACTCGGTGAGCTGGGCGGTGCTGGTATCGATGGCCCAGTCCTGGCATCTGATGCTGGTCGCCACCTTCATCACGGTGGTGCTCAGCGCCTTGGTCGGCCTCGGCACCGTACGCTTCGGAGGCATCCCTGGCAGCACCGCCGCCTGGGGTACGGCACCGGGGGCGGCTTCAGCGATGGTGCTGATGGCCGAGGAAAATGGCGCCGACGGCCGCGTGGTGGCGACCATGCAATATGTGCGGGTGGTGTGCGTGGTGATGATCGGCTCGCTGGTCAGCCACCTGCTCGGCGCCACGCCGGGCGCTGGCGCAGTGGCCAATGCGCCAGCGGTTGTGGAAAGCCCGCATTTGCTCGACAGCCTGTTCAGCCTTGGTGTGGTGCTGGTAGGTATCACCCTCGGTAACCGCCTGCCTGCCGGCGCCTTGCTGACTCCGCTGCTGCTCGGCGGCGCCCTGCAACTGAGCGGGCTGCTGACCATCCGCCTGCCTGAACCCTTGCTGGCCGTTGCCTATGGTGCCATCGGCTGCTACATCGGCCTGCGCTTCGACCGGCAGACCGTGCGCTATGTGTGGAAGCGCCTGCCGACCATGATTGCCGGGGCGGTGGCGTTGATCGTGCTGTGCGCCGCGTGTGCCTACGTGCTGGCCCTGGCGATGGGCACCGACTTCCTGTCGATGTACCTGGCGACCAGCCCAGGTGGGCTGGATGCCATGGCGATCATTGCGGTGGAAACCCATGCCGATGTCGGCCTGGTGCTGGCGATGCAGACGCTACGGTTGTTCGGGGTGATCCTGACTGGGGCCTTCTGTGCGCGGCAGATCATTCGCCTGACCCGGGGGTAGTGGGTAGCGGTGCAGTCTGGAGAGTGGTGGCGCCTGGGTGATCAGTGCTACACCATGGTCGCCTGCCGGCATCTGGCCGGGCCTACCCTCTCAATGCAGCCTCGATCTTCGCCACGTCGATCTTGCCCATGGTCATCATGGCTTCAAACGCTCGCTTGGCGGCGGCCTTGTCGGGGTTGGCGATGGCTTCGATGAGGACGCGCGGGGTGATCTGCCAGGAGATGCCCCACTTGTCCTTGCACCAGCCGCAGACGCTCTCGCTGCCGCCGTTGCTGACGATGGCATGCCAGAGCCGGTCGGTCTCGGCCTGGTCCTCGGTGCTGACCTGGAACGAAAACGCCTCGCTGTGCTTGAACGTGGTGCCGCCATTGAGCCCCACGCAAGGGATGCCCATGACGGTGAACTCGACCGTGATCACGTCCCCGGCCTTGCCCGAGGGGTAGTCGCCAGGGGCCGGGTGCACCGCCACCACCTGGCTGTCGGGGAAGGTCCGGGCATAGAAGTTGGCCGCTGCTTCGGCATCTTTGTCGAACCACAGGCAGATCGTGTTCTTGGCAGTCATGGCAAGGCTCCATGGAGAACAGAAAGCCTTGAGTCTAGCTCTTCAGCTCAGGCTGACGATGACCACAGCCAAGCTAACGCTCAGAAGCGCCCTACTAACCACAGAGAAATATCCTACAACCCACCGATTCCCAGGCATTGCATCATTCCTGACGAACCTCACAAGCGACTTTTCGCAGGGAGATACAGGTTTGTCGGATTTCAAATCAAAGTTGCAGCACCTCAGCGCCGAACAGATCGAGGCGTTATACAGCGACTACATCGGCGGTGAAAAAATTGCCCTGCTGCTCGAACGCTACGCCATCGACCTCGCCCCCAGCAGCCTGATCAAGGCCTTCCCCCCGGTGCCTTGCGCCGAGCTCGAGTGCCCTTACTGCGAAGTCAGCCTGTACGAGCGGCGCAAAAGCCGCTCGGCCAACAGCTGGAACGACAACCTTGCCTATTGCCCGAACTGCGCCCACCGTCATTACTTCCCGGGGCGCAACCAATGGCATCGCAATTGTGCCTGCCAGCCTTGCCTGGCGGCGCGTGAACGGGCGAGGCAGGCCAAGGCCATCGAGCAACGCAAGCGCATCAAGGAGCACTGGTCATTGGCCAAGCGCCTGCCGGTGCCGTTGCGCACGCTGTCGATCACCCGCCAGTTGCAGTTGCTGGCGGTGCTAGAAGTACGCATGGATACGCAAAGGGATTGCATCCTGGCTGCGGAAAAAACCAGCGGGGATGCGCGTGTCAGCCCATCCCCGGGCATGGATTCAACCATCCTGCTGGCACTGCACGAGGACCAGATCCTGCTGGTCGACCCCGATTCGCCGCTGGAGGCCTTCAGCGACGACCCGACACCGAAGGCCTGGCAGAACAAGGTGCGCTGGATCGCCAATGTCAGCCTGGATGACCCCCAGCGGGCCGGCGTTGGCCCCCTGTATCGCGCGTTGCACAAGGCTCTGTCCGCTGGCCCGCAGCCGCAATGGCATGACCAACTCGTCGCCGCCATCAAGCTGCTTTGCACCGAAGAAGTCTGCGCCTACATCGCCAGCCGGAGCGCGGAACACGGCCTGCCCTTCGAGGCCAGGAACAAAGCCGCCGAGGCCGCCGCGCAGCTGCTCGACACGCACCCCGTACGGCACATCTGGTCACTGGCCAATACTGCCGTGCGTGGGGCGCTGTCATTCGTCGCTCGCGCCCATGTCAACAAACTCCATGCCGCCAACACCATTCCCGGGAGCATGCTGTCGCTGAGCGAACGCGCCATCCGCGAGGACTGGCAGTTCACTGTATCGAGCTACGACAACCACGCCCCGCGTTCAGGCTTCAGCCAGGCGCTGTTCGACGTGCTGTTGCAACAGCATGATCATGGCCTGAGCCGCAAGGTCAGCGACTACATCGCAGAGCTGCCGGGGAGCGCGGACAGCAAGGGCTGCACGCTGTTCTGCGCTATGTGCGGGTCGAGCCTGGTACATGTGAAGGCGGGGCCTTGGGAAACCATCGTCAATTGCAAGGACTGCCTCGCCAGGACCCTCATATCGACCTGAAAAAAAGCGCCCCACACGGGGCGCCAAACCATCCACCTCTTACCAAAGGAGCTTGAACGCTTCCAAAGGTGAATTCACAGCACTGACAGCGGGTATTCAACGATCAGCCGCACTTCGTCCAGGTCCGACTCGAACGCCGTGGCCCGCGTTGTAGCCTGGCGCACGCGCAATGACAGGTCCTTGGCCGCGCCGCTCTGCACCACGTACTTGACCTCGATATCCCGCTCCCAGCGCTTTTGGTCGGTCAACGGGTTGCCATCCGCGTCGCGGCGCATGTAAAAGGCGTTGGCGTTGGAATAGTCGGCATCGGTACCTTTTGCGTAACGGGTCATGAACGACAGCCCCGGCACCCCGTAGGTCGCCATGTCCAGGTCATAGCGCAGCATCCACGAGCGCTCCTTGGGCGAGTTGAAGTCGCTGTACTGGATGGAGTTGTCGAGGTAGATCGAGTCGGACTGGCGCAGGTAGTCGAAATCGTCATCGCCATTATTGCGCTGGTGGCTCAGCGCCACGGTATGCGCACCGAAGCGCACCCCGACTTTGGCGCTCCAGATATCGTTGTCGAATTCGCCCAGGCGCTGCTGGCCTTCATCGACGGCCTTGTAATAGTTGAAGCCGCCGATCAGGGCGAGGTTTTCAGCAAGCGGCCAGCTGGCACTGGTACCGGCGTAGTACTGGTTCCACACATCCTTGAGCCGGCTGCTGAACAGGCTGACGCTGATGTGTTCGTTGAGGTTGTAATCGCCACCGCCATAGGCGATCCAGGGCGAATCCACCGGGCCACCGTAAAAGGTCACGAAATTCTCGCGCATGTCGCTGGAGACCGGCTGGCTCATCGCATGCAGGCGGCCGCCCTGCAGGGTCAGGTCCTTGAGGCTGGTGTTCTCCACGGTCACGCCGCGAAAGCTCTCCGGCAACAGGCGCGAATCGCCCGCGGCCACCACCGGGTTGGCCGGGAATACATCACCCACCTTGAGCACGGTATCGAACAGTCGCACCTTGGCGGCACCGCCCAGCTTGGTGTATTCGTCACGCGCCTGGCCGTCGTGGTCCACCGGCAGCACATCGAACGAACTGCGCCCGCCGTTGCGCCCACCACCGGTGTCCAGTTTGAGGCCGAGCATGGCGAAGGCATCCAGGCCGAAACCCACCGTGCCCTGGGTGAAGCCGGATTGGTAGCGGGTGATGATGGCGTGCGCCCAGGCTTCGGAGTAACCATTGCTCGCTGGCTTGGTCGCGCTCTGCACCGGGGCTGGCCCGTCGCGGTTGTCGCGGTTGAAGTAGAAGTTGCGGTTGAGCACATTGAGCTTGCTGCCCTCGATGAAACCTTCGGGTTCAGCTTCGGCTGCATTTGCCAGTGCACTGACGCCAGACAGCGTCAGGCATGCAGCCAGGGACAGGGGGGCGGTTCGGGACATCCGAGGCTCCTTGGGTGACGGATTTTTGTTGTGTCGGCGCAGGCAGAGAGTGGGGCCTGGCGGATAACGTCAAGGTGATCGGAGCATTACAATCGTGTCATGCGCAGGCAGTGCCTCTAGCCCGGCATTTGCAACATTCTGTAGGCAATTCCTACGCTCAGCAGTGAACCTGCTTACAAAAATGCGGTCTGTCCCTGACGGTCAATTCACCGACCGGTTCGCCGGCCCCGTCGCTGATCGACAGTTTCCGGGCCTATTTTTCCTGTTGCAGCGAAGACCCAACATGCCTGAATCCCGCCCAGCCTCCCTTGCCCTCCCTGCCCTGCGCGGCAGCCTGCTCGCCGCCCTGGTGGCTCTTGCCGTTCCCGCGCATGCCGAAGAGCCGGCCAGCGATGCGCGCTGGGTCAGCGACAGCTTGAGCACTTACGTGCGCAGTGGCCCGACCGATGGCCACCGCATCGTCGGCACGCTCAAGTCCGGGCAGAAACTCACCCTGGTCGGCAGCCAGGGCAACTACAGCCAGGTGCGTGGGCAGAATGGCGACCTGGTGTGGATCCTCACCAACGACCTGCAATCGGTGCCGGGCCAGAACGAGCGCCTGCCGCAACTTGACGCACAGGTGGCGGAACTGTCCGGGCAGCTCAAGACCATCGATGACAGCTGGAAGAACCGCGTGCAGGGCATGCAGGAAACGCTCGACTCGCGCAAGAAGCTCATCGATGAGCTGGAAGCACGCAACCAGGCGCTCAACGAACAGCTTGAGCAGAGCCAGTCGAGCCTGCGCGACACCCAGGCGCGCCTGGGCGACGAGAACAAGCAGGTGATGATGCGTTACATGGTGTATGGCGGCAGCATCGCTGGCGCTGGCCTGCTGGTGGGGCTGATCCTGCCGGCGCTGACCCGTGGGCGGAAAAAGAACGACCGCTGGTTCTGATGACGGCCATGCCGGCCCCGCGCAGAGGCCGGCATGAAAAAGGCGCTATCGGCTGCGCGCCTTGTTATAGATAGATTTGGCCTGGTCAGCGGCAGACTGACACTTGGCCATATCCCCCGCATCCCGAGCCTTCTTGGCTTCTTCCCATTTCACTTTGAAATCATGAGCCATACCACCGTGCATGGCCTGGCCACTGGCTTTGTGGTCGTCTTCCAGTTCCTTGATCTTCGCATCGCAGTTGGTTTTGGGGTCAGCATGTGCGGCAAAACTCAGCACTGAAGCAATTACCAGCAATAGGATGGATTTCATGGAGCGTTCTCCTGGGAAATCGGAAGGATCATCGAGAGACAATTGGCTCGACGCAGGGGGAAGCATAGTCGCCGATGGGGTTGCAGGGGGCTTGCCGTGACAGATTCAGCGCTCGATCTCACACGCGCCAAAAACCCCACTGCGAACAACCTGCCCGCCCTACTGCCGCAACCGCTCCAACGCATCCAGCACAAACCCCGTAGCCCGCTCTACCTCCCCCTCGCGGCAGGCAATCCCCAGCTGCCGCCACAACCCCGGCCGCAGCGGCCGACGGGTAATCCGCCGGTCCAGCTCGGCGGCCTCGCCTTCCTGCGGCAGCAAGGTCGCGCCATAGCCGGCCCCTACCAGGCTCTTGATCGCATCGTTGTAGTTCAGCTCGATCCGCGGCTCTGGATACAAACCCGCCGCCGCGAACCACTCACCTGTCACCCGCGACAACTGGGTACTGTTGTCATTGAGGATCAACGCACGCTGCGCCAGCCAGGCGGGGGTGACCTTGGCCGGCGGCTGCCAGTCGGCCGGCACATACGCCAGGATCGGGTCGCGCCGCCAGGGCGTGAGCCTGACGCCTTTGCCAGCCACCTGCGGCAGCGCCACCAGGCCGATATCCAGGCTGCCTTCGCGCAAGCGCGCCAGCGAAGCCTGGGAAGTCAGCACCTGAACCTGCACGTCGATACCGGGGTGCGCCTCCCGCAGATGTTCGAGGGCCTTGGGCAGCAGGTGAGCAATGGCACCCGTGGAGGCCCCCAGGCGCACCCGCCCGGTCAGGCCCTCGACCTGGCGGCGCACTTCGTCCAGTGCCAGGTCGGCATCGGCCAGCAACCGGCGGGCCCTGCCCAGCAGGGTCTCGCCGATGGCCGTCGGGCGCACCTGGTTGCGGTTGCGGGTCAGCAGCCGCGCGCCAACCCGCGCCTCCAGCTCGGCCACGTGCAGGCTGATGGTGGGCGGCGCCAGGTTGAGCTGGCGGGCGGCTTCGGCAAAGGAGCCCAGGTCGGCGATCACCACCAGGGTGCGCAGGCGGTCGAGGCTGATTTCGCGCATGGGCAGCGATCCTTTATTCATGAAAACTGAACGTCAGCATCATGATATGCAAATTTTCTTTCGCAGCGCCACAGGCGAGCATAGGCCATCCCCTCCCCTGACCGGCCCCCCGACCATGCACACACCTGTTGTCTTCATCGACGGCGACCAAGGCACCACCGGCCTGCAGATCCACGCCCGCCTGCAAGGCCGCACCGACCTGCGCCTGCTGACCCTGCCGGAAGGCGAGCGCAAGGACCCACAACGCCGCAGCGATGCCATCAACAGCGCCGACATCGCCTTGCTGTGCCTGCCCGACGACGCCGCCCGCGAGGCCGTGGCAGCCATCGAGAACCCGGCCGTACGGGTGATCGACGCCAGCTCCGCCCACCGCACCACGCCAGGCTGGGTCTACGGCTTGCCAGAACTGGACGGGCCACAGGCAGAACGTATCGCCCAGGCCAAGCGGGTCAGCAACCCCGGCTGCTACCCCACCGGCGCCATCGCGCTGCTGCGCCCGCTGGTCAAGGCTGGCCTGCTGCCGGCCGACTACCCGCTGAGCATCCATGCCATCTCCGGTTATTCCGGAGGCGGTCGCGCGGCCGTCGAGCGGCACGAGACACCGGGCGCCGAACAGGCCCCGACCTTGCAGTTGTATGGCCTGGAGCTGGCGCACAAGCATGTGCCGGAGATCCAGCTACACGCCGGCTTGTCGGCACGGCCGATGTTCCTGCCGGGTTACGCGGCCTATCGCCAGGGCATCGTCCTGAGCATCCCGCTGCAACTGCGCCTGCTGCCCGGCCAACCTCGCGCCGAGCAGTTGCAGGCCTGCCTGGAACAGCACTACCAGGGTGCCCGCCATGTGCAGGTGATGCCCCTGCACCAGCAAGGCCCGGCCACTGCGCTCGACCCTGAAGCGCTGAATGACAGCAACGACCTGCGCCTGGCGCTGTATGCCAACCCCGAGCACGGCCAGGTGCTGCTGACGGTAGTGTTCGACAACCTCGGCAAGGGTGCCTCGGGCGCAGCCGTGCAGAACCTCGACCTGATGCTCGCCGCGATGCGCGGTTAAAAAGGGTTTAGACTGTGCACCCCGCGCCAACCCGGCGCGGGGTGAGCCAACCGCAGCCGGAGCCCGTCCACCGATGTTCATCCTGAGCCGCCTTGAAAGCGTGCCACCCGAATCCTTCCAGAACCAGATCCGCGAGTTGGTGATCCACAACGTCGGCGCTCTGAGCAGTGTCGCCATTCGTGCCGAAAACCCGCTGTATCCGCTGTACCAGTACGGTGTCGGCATGGAGGTGCACCAGTACCTGCAAGCCATGGACGGCACCCGCGGCCTGGCCGTGGAACTGACCCTGGCCCTGGATGCCGAGGCCCCGGACCAGTTGCTCGGTTTCGCCCTGACCTTGCCGGCCCAGGACAACCCCCAGGCCTGCGCCCTGGCGTTTCTGGCCGTGGCGCCCAGCCACCGCCGCCAAGGCATTGCCCGTGCCCTGCTGGGTGACGCGCAGGCGCGCTATGCCAGCGTCGAGCTGAATGCCTTTGCCAGCCAGGTGCCATGGTTCGAGAACATGGGCATGCAGGTGGTTGCCGCCAGCGGGCCGCAGGTGCTCATGAGCAGCACCGGCCAGGCCAGTGGTGCGTTGATCGGGCGGCTGGACATTGCGCCGATCTACCAGGCTGCCGAGGTGCTGCAGATTCACACCTACCTGCTCAACCAGCAGGGTGAGGAAGCCATGCTCGATGCCGAGCAGCAGCGCGATGAGTGGCTGGATGAGTTGACCGCCCAGGCCAAGGCCTGTGTGCGGGAGCGTAAGTCGGTGCATTGAAGTGCCGGGGCTGCAAGGCGGCCCCAGCATGCTTCAGGCATGCACCCAGCGCCGATGCAGCCCACGGGCCAGGGCATCGAGCATGAACCCCAGCACGCCGATCAGCAGCACCATCGCCATCAGTTCCGAGTAAGCCAGGCGGTCGCGGGTATCGAGAATGAAATACCCCAGCCCCGCACTCACCCCAAGCATCTCGCATGGCACCAGCACGATCCACAGGATGCCGATGGCCAGGCGCACCCCGGTCAGCACATGGCCGATCACCCCAGGGATGATCACCTTGCACAGGGTTTCCCAGCGCGTGGCACTCAGGCTGCGGCTCAGCTGCAGCCAACGCGGGTCGAGCTGGCGTACGCCCGCGGCGGTGTTTAGCAGAATTGGCCACAGTGCGGCGAAGGCCAGCAGAAAGTAGATTGGCTGGTCGCCCACGCCCATCAGCATCACCACCACCGGCATCCACGACAACGGCGAGATCATCCGCAGGAACTGGAACGCCGGCGTGGTCGCCGCCTCCAGATGCCGGTAGCTACCCACCAGCAGCCCCAGCGGCACACCGACCAGCAGCGCCAGCAACAAGCCGACCAGAATGCGCTTGAGGCTGACCCAGACGTGCCCATAGACCTCGCCCTGGCCAAGCAACTCGACCAGGCTGGCCAGGGTCGCCTGGGGCGAGAAGCGCGCCGACAGGCCATCGGCCTCGCCGAACCACCGCACACCTGCCCACCACAGCACCAGCAACCCCAGCAGGCCAGCCAAACCCAGGCCGGCATGTACGACGTGCTTGCGCATCAGACTGCGAACTCCTCGCTACGCTGGAAGTTCTCGGCAATGCCGAATACCGAGGGGCCACCGACGGCGGCGATGGCGTTGCGCACGAAGCGGTCATCGACCAGGTCGCGAGCCGTCTGCGCCGGGTCCAGCCTGGCGAGAAAGCCGCTTTCGCCCTCGATCAGGGTGTGCTTCAGGCGCTTGACCAGTTCCTCGGTGTAGCTGGGGTATGGGTATGGCTGGAAGTCGATGCGCTTCTCGTCCCACTGCTGATGCTGGATCGCGCCACTGGCAATGTAGCTGGCGCGGTCTTCGGCGGCCGGCGCCAGCACCTTGGTCAGCACCGCTGGCTCATGCGGGGTGTACTTGTTGGGGCCCGCCTTGGACAGCAGCGCCGCCGCTTCGGCGCGGTGGTCGCGGGTCCATTGCTGGGCCTTGACGATGGCGTTGACCACCTTCTGCGACCACTCCGGGCGGTTGTTCAGGTCGTGTTCATGCATGAACACCACGCAGCAGGCGTGGTTGCGCCAGACATCGCCAGTAAAGCGCTGCACGCGGCCGACCTTGAGGTTCTCGGCCAGGGCATTGAACGGTTCGGCGACGATGTAGCCGGCGATGCGCTTGCTGGCCAGGGCTGGCGGCATGTCCGATGGCGGCAGCACCAGCAGGTTGACTTCGTTGGCCGCGAGCTGGGCATTGGCAGGTTTCGACACCGGGGTCAGGCCGTTGTCGTTGAGCATCTGCTGCAGCACCACGTTGTGGATCGAGTACCAGAACGGGATAGCCACGGTCTTGCCGCCCAGCTGCTTCATGTCGCTGATGTCCGGTGCCACGGTCAGGCCTGAACCGCCAACATGGTTCCAGGCCACCACCTTGGCCGGCACTTTGCTGCCATAGCGCGCCCACACGGTCATCGGCGACAGCAGGTGAATGACGTTGACCTGGCCGGAGATGAACGCCTCGATCACCTGCGCCCAGCTGCGCAACAGCACCGGGCGCTCGGCCTTGATGCCTTCGGCCTCGAACAGGCCGTTGTTGTGCGCCACCAGCAGCGGCGTGGCGTCGGTGATCGGCAGGTAGCCGATGCGCACCGGCGCGTCAGGTTCGGCAGCGGCGCGGGCCTGCAGGCTGGAAAGCAGCGGTACGGCACCGGCGGCGGTGAGCATGGCGCTGAGCTTGAGGAAATCACGACGCGAAGTGGAGGAACAGCAGTCATCCATGCACATGTGCAGGCTCCGAAGGCAACGAGGTAGGGGAAGGTTCAGCTGTGCGGCTTGCCCGCCGAAGGGTCTTGAGAATCTCGATTCGCAGCGCACCCAGCTCTTCGACCCGCTGCGAGCGCGGTTGCGGCAGGTCGATGTGCCATTGGCCAAGGATGTGCGCCGGGTGGTTGCCCAGTAGCAGCACCCGGTCGGACAACAACAGGGCTTCGTCGATATCGTGGGTAATCAGCACCGCCGCCGTGTTGTGGGTAGCGATCAGTTGCAGCAGCAATTGCTGCATGTCGGCACGGGTCACTTCGTCGAGCGCGCCGAACGGCTCGTCGAGCAGCAGGACTTCGGGCTGGCGCGCCAGGCAACGGGCCAGCGCGGTGCGCTGGGCCATGCCGCCAGACAACTGCGCCGGATACTGGTTGCGCGCATGGGCCAGGCCCACCGCGCTGATGGCATGGTCGATGCGCGCACGGCGCTCGGCTGCAGCCAGCTTGGGCTGGCGGGCGAAGTCCAGGCCGAAGGCGACGTTCTTTTCCAGGCTCAGCCAGGGCAGCAGGCTTGGGTCCTGGAAGGCCACCGCCAGGCGCGGGTGCGGCCCTTGCAGCGGCTCGCCATGCAGGGTCACGCGGCCGCCGCGCGGCTGCTGCAAGCCAGCCAGCACCCGCAGCAGGCTGGACTTGCCGACGCCACTGGGACCGAGGATGGTCACCACCTCACCTGGCGCCAGTTGCAGGTCGAAGCGTGCCAGGACCTCCTGCCAACCGCCCTCGCGCGGGTAGCCCAGGCTGATCTCGCGGGCTTCGAGCAACGCTTGGCTCATGCGCTGGCGGCCTGGCGATGCAGCTCGGCGCGCAGTTGCACCAGGCTTGGAGTGACGATCGGCACAAACGCCGACTCACGCCAGCGGCGGGCGAAGCCGGCACCGAACTCATCCAGGTAGGCCTTGCCGCCGCTGGCCTGCAACTCCAGCTGCACGGCATCGGCAGCACTTTCGGCAAGGGTGATGCGCAGCTTGAACAGCGCCGCCGGCTGGGCCTGGAAGCGCCCGTCGAGCAGGCCTTGCTTGAGCTCGGCCACGGTGTTTTCCAGGCGTTCCTTGAGCACCTGACGGTGTTCTTCGAGGAACGACAGGCGCCCGTGCAAGTGCTCGTGTACTTCCTGCAGCGACCGCCGCGCCAGGCCAATGGCCATACCGCACTGCAAGGCGAGAAACGCCGGGCGCACCTTGGGCAGGAACTCGCGGGCATTTTCGTGCAGCAGCCAGTCGCGGCTCAGCTCGACCTGGTGGAACGCCAGCGCTGCCGTGTTGCTCGACTGCAGGCCCATCAGCTCCAGGTCGTCAGAGCGCTCCAGGCCCTGGCTGTCGGAGGGAATGGCCATCACGAAAGGCGAGCCACCGGCGTCGTCCTCGATGGCTGCCGCCACGACAAAGCCGCTCTTGCGCAGGTTGGTCACCCAGTGCAGACGGCCTTCCAGTGCCCAGCCCGCTGCCTCGGCGCGGCCACGCACTTGCAATGCCTCGATCCCGGAAAGGAACTTCATGGCGTTGGACAACCCGGTGGCGCCGGCCAGTTCGCCGGTCAGCAGGCTGGGCAGCAAGCGCTCGCGCAAGGCCTGGTTAGGGCTTTGCAGCAGGTATTCGATGAACGCGCGCTGGCCCCAACAAACGAAGGCTGCGGCCAGTGAGCGACTGGCGATGGCGGCGATGGCTTCGACCGCGTGGGTAACTGCGCCGCCGCTGCCACCCAGTGCCGGGGGGACGCCAACACGCAGCAGTTGCGATTCGGCGATGTGCCCCAGCACCTGTTGCGGGTCGCATTGGCCCTGGTCGATTGCCTCGGCGTTGGCATCCAGCCATTGACGAAATGCAGCATCAAGCATGTCCCTACTCCTTTTGAAATCGCAGGCGCCACCAGCGCCAGGCGTCAATTACGCAGTTGGCAGCCAGCGGTACTTGCTCAGCTCGTCGTTGAGCGGCGTCTGGGCGAACACATTAGCAAAGTTGCACAGGGTTGCGAGACTCACGCCGAGAATCACTTCCAGGGCGTTGCCCTCGGTGAAACCGGCTGCGCGGAACGCCTGGTAGGTGGCGTCGCTGACATTGCCGCGGGTTGCAATAACTTCACGGGCGAATTCGGCCAGGGTCTCGTAGCGCGCATCTGGCAGTTCGCCACGAGCCCGCAGGGCGTCGACCACCTCGGCGGGCAGCTTGGCCTTGTTCAGGGCCACGGCGGTATGGCCGGCAACGCAGAAGTCGCAACCGTGTTGGGTCGCGGCAATCAATTGCACCACTTCACGCTCGGCCAGGGTCAGCTCGGATTTGCCGTTCAGGGCCGAGACAGTGACGTAGGTTTCCAGCGCCGCCGGGGCATTGGCCAGCACGCCGAGCAGGTTGGGAATGAAGCCGGAGTTCTTCTGGGCATTTTCGAGGAATGGGCGGGCCGCTTCCGGGGCACTCTGCAGAGTGTGTAGAGTAATGCGCGAGGTCATGGAGTGGTCTCCTGTCGATGTGTGTGCCTACAGTCTGTTGGTTATAAGAAATACCCTCCATATTCATCAGTCGCCTTTCCTTGCTCCTGAGTCTTTGCATTAGATGATTTCATCCAGCCATCTTGTCGATTGGTTATTAGAAGGCCTCGAACTCGACGCCAGCCTGTTCCATGTCGGCCGCTATTGCGGCGGCTGGCATGCCAGCACCCAGGGCATGGGCCGCGCCAGCTTTCACCTGGTGGTGCAAGGGCATTGCTGGTTGCACCTCGATGGCCACGCCGAGGCCGTGCGCCTGGCGGCCGGCGATGCCGTGTTCCTGCTGCGCGACCTGAGCTATCGGCTATCCAGCGACCAGGACCCGATCACCGCCTGCGACCAGCCACGCCAGCAGATGCAGGCGCTGGATGCGACGGCGAGCGATGGGGTGGGCCTGGTCTGCGGGTTTTTCGACTTCCGCGCCGGGTTGTCGTCATTGATCGTCGAGGGGCTGGCCGACTGGATCGTGCTGCGCGCCGATGAGCCGGCCGGCCATGCGGCGCGGGCGTTGTTCGGGCTGATTCTGGAGGAGTGCCAGCGCTCGCCCTCGCAAACCATGCTGGAGCGCCTGACCCAACTGCTGTTTCTGTATGTGCTGCGCCAGCAGGTGCACGGGGGGCAATCGCTGGGCGGACTGGTCGCCCTCGCCCGCCAGCCGGCGTTTGCCGGGTTGCTGGAGCAGTTGATCGAGCAGCCTGGGCAGGCCTGGACGCTGGAGAGCATGGCGGCCTGCACCGGGTTGTCGCGCTCGGCGTTCTTCAAGCGCTTCAATGAGCTGGCCGGGCAGTCGCCGGGGCAAGTGCTGTTGGCGCTGCGCATGCGCCACGCGTGCCGGTTGCTGAAGGCGGGCAATACCGTGGAACAGGTGGCGGTGCAGGTGGGGTACCAGTCGGTAGCGGCCTTTACCCGGGCGTTTGCCAAGGCCATGGGGGTGCAGCCCGGGGCCTATCGGCGGCAACAGGCTGGAACATTCTGACCTGGTAGCGCAGGGGCCCCGCCGCTGCTGGTGATCCTTTGACTGCAAAGTCCTGACAGATCCGTCAAAGAATGACGGATATTTCAGAAGATGTTGTTACATTGAATGGCTGGTCAATATTGATGGCCATATGGCATCATCGAAATCAAAAAAGCATACATGAGGGTGAGGCACACACTTAAATCCGCAGCGCATCGAGAGCCTGGCGCCATTCCCTGGTGGCCCGGCCACCCGCCCATGCTCTTGACGCCTGCACGCCAACGTCAAGGAGCATTCCATGCAGTTACGGAATATGAAGATCGGCACCCGCGCGACCAGCGTTTTCGCCCTGTTGGGCGCATTGGTCCTGGCCATGGGCCTTATCGCAATCTATGAAACCCGGCAGATGGACGCGGCCACGGACGAAATCCGTGTCACCTGGATGCCCGCCGTGGTTGCTCTCGGTGAAATCAGCACCAACCTCGGCCGCGCCCGCGCCGTCACCCTGCGCGCTGCGCTGGATGACAACACCGGCGAGCGTGCGCGCAACATCGACATGCTCAAGGGCATCAACGAGCAGCTCGGCAGTGGCCTGAAGGATTACGAGGACACCATCATCGCTGCGGATGACCGCGCCCTGTTCAACGCCTTCAAAGCTGCCCACCAGCAATACCTCGAACTGCAGTCACGCGTAGTGCAGGATATCGCTGCCGGTCGCATGGACCAGGCCAAGCAGCAGATTAGCGGCCCGCTCACCCAGTACGCCGACACCATGATGAAAGCCATGACCGCACTGATTGCCTACAACGGCAAAGGCGCCGAGGATGCCTCGCAGCGCAGCAGCGATGTGGCCGATGAAGCCTTCACCGCCATCATCGCCTCGCTGGTGATCATCATGCTCGCCCTGGCCGCCATCGCCACCGTGCTCACCCGCAGTATCGTGATGCCGCTGGCCGATGCAGTTGCTGTGGCCGAGCGTGTAGCTACCGGCGACCTGACCCAGGACATCCGTGTCGTCGGCCGTGATGAACCGGCCCTGTTGCTGCGCGCCTTGAGCCGCATGCAGGACAGCCTGCGCGACACTTTGCGCAAGATCGCCGCTTCCTCCGACCAGTTGGCCTCGGCCTCGGAGGAGCTGCACACCGTGACCGAAGACACCAGCCGCGGCCTGCACCAGCAGAGCGCGGAAATCGACCAGGCCGCAACCGCCGTCAACCAGATGACCGCCGCAGTGGAAGAAGTGGCGAACAACGCGGTGAGCACGGCCGATGCCTCCCAAGGCGCCGACCGCACTACCCGCGATGGTCGTGACCAGGTCAACCAGGCCCTGGCCTCGCTCCAGCATCTGGTCAATGACGTGACAGGCACTTCCACCGAGATCGAGCAGCTGGCCAGCAACGCCAACGAGATCAGCCGCGTGCTGGACGTGATTGGCGCGATTGCCGGGCAGACCAACCTGCTGGCGCTCAACGCTGCCATCGAAGCCGCACGCGCAGGTGAAGCAGGCCGCGGCTTTGCCGTGGTGGCCGATGAAGTGCGCGCCCTCGCCCACCGGACCCAGCAGTCGACGGCAGAGATCGAGCAGATGATCGCCGGCATCCAGAACGGTACCGAGCGGGCAGTGTCGGCGATGCACAGCAGCCGCGGCCGGGCGAACGGCACGCTGGAAGTGGCGCAAGGTGCTGGCCAGGCGCTGGAAGTGATTGCCGAGGCGATCGCCTCGATCAACCAGCGCAACCTGGTGATCGCCAGTGCTTCCGAGGAGCAGGCACAGGTGGCGCGGGAGGTGGACCGCAACCTGGTGAACATTCGCGATCTGGCGATGCAGACGTCGGCGGGGGCGAACCAGACCAGTGCGGCGGCGCAGGACCTGTCGCGCCTTGCCGTGGACCTGAATGGCATGGTGGCGCAGTTCAAGGTCTGATCCAAAACAGCTGGGGCCGCTTTGCGGCCCATCGCAGGCAAGCCAGCTCCCACAGGTACGGCGCAAGCCTAGGGCTATGTGTAATCCTGTGGGAGCTGGCTTGCCTGCGATGGGCTGCAAAGCAGCCCCTGTCACAGCAACAACTATCTATCAGTCGTTGACGCTTACAACCCGCCCCGCCTGCTCGGCAGCCTTGCCGCGCGTCGCCAGGCAGTAATACAGCGGCACCGTCACCAGCAAACCGAACAGCCACGACAGGTCAGCCCCTTCGACGATGTTCGAGTACGGCCCCACATACAGCGATGTGTTGGCAAACGGCAGCTGCACCAGGATGCCGCAGGCATAGGCAATGATCGCGTGGTGATTGAAGCGGCCATAGATGCCGCCATCAGCGCGGAAGATCGACGCGATGTCGTACTGGCCCTTCTTGATCAGGTAGAAGTCGATCAGGTTGATCGAAGCCCACGGCACCAGCACCAGCAGCAGCGCCAGGATCAGGCCGATGAACTGGCCGATGAAGCCCGCCGACGCATTCAGCGCGACCATCCCGCAGCCTACCAGGATCACCGTAGCCAGGATCACCCGCACCTTGATGCTTGGCGTCCACTCGGCAATGAAGGTCTGGATTGCGGTGACGATCGACAGCACTGCGCCATACAGGTTGAGGGCGTTGTGGCTGATGATGTTGAGCAGGAACAGCACCATCAGGATCGGGCCCAGCCAGCCGGTGGCCTGCTTGACCGCATCCATCGCATCGGTGCCTTCCGGCACGCACAGCACCGCAATCGCACCAAAGCTGAAGCACAGGATGGTGCCCAGGGTGGCGCCGAAGTAGGTCGCCCAGAACGGCTTGGCGATGCCCACTTCACGCGGCAGGTAGCGCGAGTAGTCGGAGGTGTACGGCGAGAAGCTGATCTGCCAGATGATGCCCAGCGACACGGTGGCAATGAAACCCGACAGGTTGAACGCGCCACGGCTGAAGAAGTCGGCCGGCAGCTCCTGGACGAACATCATGATGAAACCGGCCAGCAGTGCCGAACCCATCACCCAGGTGCCGATGCGGTTGAGGATGTGGATGAAGCGGTAGCCGATCACACCGATAGCCGTCGCACTCAGGGCGCCGATCACGATCGCGCCTGGCATCGGCATGCTGGGGGCAATGCCGTGGATGGTCTTGCCCGCCAGGACGATGTTGGAAATGAAGAAGCCGACATAGATCAGCGCGGTGAAGAACACGATCAGCAGCGCGCCATACCGGCCGAACTGGCCACGGCTCTGGACCATCTGCGGAATGCCCAGCTGCGGTCCCTGCGCAGAGGCCAGGGCAATGAACACGCCCCCGATGAGATGCCCCAGCACGATTGCGATCAGCCCCCACAACAGGTTCAGGTGGAACACCTGGACCACCATGGCGCCGGTGACGATAGGCAGTGGCGCGATGTTGGTACTGAACCAGAGGGTGAACAGGTCACGCGCCTTCCCATGGCGCTCGGCAGGTGGAACGTAATCGACCGTGTGATTCTCGACAAACTGGTGTTGCGACGACGGTTGGGACATAGGATTCAGCTCGAAAGGTCGTTTTTATCGTTGTAAGGAAACCGCATCTAGGCGGCCTCTCAGCTGCGGACCATATTATGGTATTCCAAGCTTTTGACAACACTGATCCGTAGGAAAAAACGCCCGCTGATCTCCTCGCATAACCCCTGCGACAAACCGCCTCACGGCTCAAGCCCACGGTTTACGTGGCCTTGAGCCGTTCATCGTGAAAAACCAGGGCTGAAAATTCCGCTTGCAAAATAGGTATTACGGTATACCATCAGACACATCAACGATAAAAACCGCGGACCACCGCAGCCCTTTAGAGGTACACCAGATGATCGACGCAAGCATCTACAAGAACGTCCTGGGCTCCTTCCCGTCCGGCGTGACCGTTATCACCACCCTGGACGACGACGGCTCGGTCGTCGGCCTGACCGCCAGCGCCTTCTCCTCCCTGTCGATGGACCCGCCGCTGGTGCTGTTCTGCCCCAACTATACCTCCGACTCCTACCCGGTCCTGATCAAGAACAAGCGCTTCGCCATTCACCTGCTCTCCGGTGAACAACAGGCCGAAGCCTATGCGTTCGCCAAGAAGGGCAAGGACAAGGCCGCCGGCATCGAATGGACCCTGAGCGCACTGGGCAACCCGATCCTGGCCGGCGCCACCGCCGTCATCGAATGCGAACTGTGGCGCGAATATGAAGGTGGCGACCACGCCATCATGGTCGGCAAGGTACACAACCTGATCGTCCCTGAAGAAGCCCCACGACCAATGGTCTACTGCCGCGGCAAGATGGCCAGCCTGCCGGCGTTTGCCTGAAGCCTATTCTGAATCGAGACACCTGGCACCGCCCCTGCCCGGCGCCAGAAACTTTCAAGCGTTGAGGAAAGCCCCATGAAATTTTCGTTGTTCGTGCACATGGAACGTTGGGATGAACAGGTCAGCCACCGCCAGCTGTTCGAAGACCTGACCGAACTGACCCTGATGGCCGAGCACGGCGGTTTCAGCACCGTGTGGATCGGCGAACACCACGCCATGGAATACACCATCTCGCCTAGCCCGATGCCGCTGCTGGCCTACCTGGCTGCACGCACCGAGAAGATCCGCTTGGGTGCCGGCACCATCATCGCGCCGTTCTGGAACCCGATCCGGGTTGCCGGCGAATGCGCCCTGCTCGACGTGATCAGCAACGGCCGCATGGAAGTGGGCCTGGCCCGTGGCGCCTACCAGTTCGAGTTCGACCGCATGGCAGGCGGCATGCCGGCCACCGACGGCGGCAAGGCCCTGCGCGAAATGGTGCCGGTGGTGCGCAAACTGTGGGAAGGCGACTACGCCCATGATGGCGAAGTCTACAAGTTCCCCACCTCCACCAGCGTGCCGAAGCCGTTCAACGCCACCCCGCCGATGTGGATCGCCGCCCGCGACCCGGACTCGCACAACTTCGCCGTGGCCAATGGCTGCAACGTCATGGTCACCCCATTGATGAAGGGCGACGAGGAAGTGCTGGACCTGAAGAACAAGTTCCAGGCCGCCCTCGACAACAACCCTGAAGTGCCGCGCCCACAACTGATGGTGCTGCGCCACACCCACGTGCACAGCCCGTCCGAGCCTGATGGCTGGAAAATCGGCGCCCAGGCCATCTCGCGCTTCTACCGCACCTTCGATGCCTGGTTCGGCAACAAGACCACCCCGGTCAACGGCTTCCTCGAGCCGAGCCCGGAGTCGAAGTTCGCCGAAGTGCCGGCGTTCCAGCTGGAGAACATCCGCAAGAACACCATGATCGGCACCCCGGAAGAGATCATCGCCCGCATCAAGTACTACCAGGAGCTCGGTGTCGACGAGTTCAGCTTCTGGTGCGACAACAGCCTGCCCCACGCCGAGAAGAAGAAGTCGCTCGAGCTGTTCATCAAGGAAGTGGTGCCGGCGTTCGCCTGAATTCCCATTGCCTGAGTCATTGCGGGACACGCCCGCTCTCGTGGGCCCCTGTGGCCCGCGTGAGCGGGCTTTTTTTTAAGTGGGTGACCGCCTGGGCCAGTACAGACACCGCAAAAATCAAGGCATCAGGCCACCTTTCGTCCCCTAGCAAGAGAAATTTCCTGCCACCTCTTGCACAACAAATATTATGGTATACCATCAGACAACAAGAGCTGATAACCCTCACCAGGAGCCACCCATGAGTTTCGAAATCCGCAAGATCGTCACCTACTCCGAAGAGACCCGCATCGAAGGCGGCAAGGCCACCGACAAGCCGGTGACCATGGTCGGCCTGGCCGTTGTGATCAAGAACCCATGGGCCGGTCGCGGTTTCGTTGAAGATCTGAAGCCGGAAATCCGCGCCAACTGCTCGGAGCTGGGGGCCCTGATGGTCGAGCGCCTGACCGCTGCCATCGGCGGTGCCGACAAGATCGAAGCCTACGGTAAAGCTGCCGTGGTCGGCGCCGACGGCGAGATCGAACACGCCTCGGCGGTGATCCACACCCTGCGCTTCGGCAACCACTACCGCGAAGCGGTACAGGCCAAGAGCTACCTGAGCTTCACCAACAAGCGCGGCGGCCCAGGCACCTCGATCCAGATCCCGATGATGCAGAAGGACGACGAAGGCCTGCGCTCGCACTACATCACCCTGGAAATGCAGATCGAAGACGCCCCGCGCGCCGATGAAATCGTCGTGGTCCTGGGCGCTGCCGACGGCGGCCGCCTGCACCCGCGCATCGGCAACCGCTACATCGACCTGGAAGAACTGGCTGCCGAAAAAGCCAACGCTCAATAACAACAACCAAGACGGGCCGGGGCGTGGCGTGCTTACCCGCCGCGCCCGACCTTCAAGGAGCGCCCTCCATGATTCAGCCTGTCGCTGAACGTACACCTGCCGGCACCAGCTACCTGTCCGTCGGCCAGGGCCAACCCGTGGTACTGATCCACGGCGTGGGCCTGAACAAGGAAATGTGGGGCGGGCAGATCGTTGGCCTGGCCAACGACTACCGCGTCATCACCTACGACATGCTCGGCCACGGCCAGAGCCGCGTGCCGGCTGCAGACACACCACTGGAAGGCTACGCCGACCAGCTCGCCGAACTGCTCGACCACCTGCAGATTCCACAGGCCACCGTGATCGGTTTCTCCATGGGTGGCCTGGTCGCCCGTGCATTCGCCCTCAACTACCCGCAGCGCCTGGCTGCCCTGGTAGTGCTCAACAGCGTGTTCAACCGCACCCCCGAGCAGAGTGCCGGCGTTATCGCCCGCGCCGCCCAGGCTGCGCAGCTCGGCCCCGACGCCAACGTCGACGCCGCCCTCGACCGCTGGTTCAGCCGTGAATACAAGGCTGCCAACCCGGCGCAGGTCGCCGCCATTCGCCAGGTGCTGGCGAACAACGACCCGCAGGGTTACCACACCACTTATTCGCTGTTCGCCACCCAGGACATGTACCGCGCCGGCGACCTGGGCAGCATCCAGGTGCCGACGCTGATCGCCACCGGCGAACTCGACTCGGGCTCCACCCCGGCCATGACCCGCCAGCTCGCCGCCAGCATTCCTGGCGCACAAAGCGTGGTCCTCGCCGAGCAACGGCATATGATGCCCGTGGAAGCACCGCGTGAAGTCAACAAGATGCTCCTGGACTTCCTCGCCCACGCCCGCACCCTCACCGAATCCGCCAAGGGGATTGTTGCATGACCCTCGTTCGTTTCCAGATGTGCATCGACGGCCAATGGCTCGATGCCCAGAGCGGCAAGACCTTCGACAGCCTCAACCCGGCCACTGCCCAGGCCTGGGCGCAACTGCCCGACGCCGACGAAGCCGATGTCGAGCTGGCCGTACAGGCCGCCCAGCGTGCCTTCGAGAGCAAGGAGTGGCGCAGCATCAGCGCCACTGCGCGCGGCAAGCTGCTGCGTCGCCTGGGTGACCTGATTACCGAGAACAAGGAACACCTGGCCCAGCTGGAAAGCCGCGACAACGGCAAGCTGATCCGCGAAACCCGCGGCCAGGTCGGTTACCTGCCGGAGTTCTTCCACTACACCGCGGGCCTGGCCGACAAGCTCGAAGGCGGCACCCTGCCGCTGGACAAGCCGGACCTGTTCGCCTACACCGTGCACGAGCCAATCGGCGTGGTGGCCGGGATCATCCCGTGGAACAGCCCGCTGTACCTGACCGCAATCAAGCTGGCGCCGGCCCTGGCCGCCGGCAACACCATCGTCCTCAAGCCGTCCGAGCATGCCTCGGCGACCATCCTCGAGCTGGCTCGCCTGGCCCTCGAAGCCGGCTTCCCGGCGGGCGTGGTCAACGTGGTCACCGGCTACGGCCCAAGCACCGGCGCGGCGCTGACCCGCCACCCGCTGGTGCGCAAGATCGCCTTCACCGGCGGCGCCGCCACGGCCCGCCACGTGGTGCGCAGCAGTGCCGAGAACTTTGCCAAGCTGTCGCTGGAACTGGGCGGCAAGTCGCCGAACATCATCTTCGCCGACGCCGACCTGGACAGTGCCATCAACGGCGCCGTGGCCGGCATCTATGCCGCCTCCGGCCAAAGCTGCGTGGCCGGCTCGCGCCTGCTGGTACAGGACGAGATCTTCGACGAGTTCGTCGAGCGCCTGGTCGCCCGCGCCAAGCGCATCCGCATCGGCAACCCGCAGGACGATGCCAGCGAAATGGGCCCGATGGCCACCGCACAGCAGCTGGCGGTGGTCGAAGGCCTGGTCGCTGCAGCCAAGGCCGAAGGCGCCAAGCTGCACATGGGCGGCAAGCGTGCCGAGGTTGAGGGTGATGGCTGGTTCTACGAGCCGACCCTGTTCGAGTGCGACAGCAACTCGATGACCATCATGCAGGAAGAGGTGTTCGGCCCGGTCGCCGCGGTGATCCGCTTCAAGACCGAGGAAGAGGCCCTGGCCATCGCCAACGACTCGCAGTTCGGCCTCGCCGCCGGCATCTGGACCCGCGACCTGGGCCGTGCCCACCGCCTGGCCCGCGACGTGCGTTCGGGGATCATCTGGGTCAATACCTACCGCGCCGTGTCGGCCATGGCGCCGATTGGCGGCTTCAAGAACAGCGGCTACGGCCGCGAGAGCGGCATCGATTCGGTGCTGGCCTATACCGAGCTGAAGACCGTGTGGATCAACCTGTCCACCGCGCCGATGCCCGACCCGTTTGTGATGCGCTAAGAGGTAGCACGAGATGATCGAACCAGGCATCTACAAAGACGTGATGGGCTCGTTCCCGTCCGGCGTCACCGTGGTCACCACCCTGGACGCCGACGGCGGCATCGTCGGCATCACCGCCAGCGCGTTCAGCGCGCTGTCGATCGAGCCGGCGCTGGTGCTGTTCTGCCCCAACTACGCCTCGGACACCTACCCGATCCTGCGTGACAGCAAGCAGTTCGCCATTCACCTGCTGTCCGCCGACCAGACCGCCGAGGCCTATGCCTTTGCCGGCAAGGGCAAGGACAAGGCCAAGGGCATCGAGTGGCAACTCAGCGAACTGGGTAACCCGCTGCTGACCAAGGCCACGGCGATCATCGAGTGCGAACTGTGGCGCGAGTACGACGGCGGTGACCACGCGATCATCGTCGGCGCGGTGAAGAACCTGGTGCTGCCGGCCGAGCCGGTGACACCGATGGTCTACCACAAAGGCAAGCTGGGCGCCCTGCCGCCGCTGGGCTGAGCTTGAGACTGCCGGGGCTGCTTTGCAGCCCCCGTTTCACCCCTTTTTCAGGGGCCGCGCTAATCGTCTCACCCCCGGTTGCGGCCCCTGTTTTATTCCGGAGTACTGCGCATGAGCAACGAAAAGTACGAGAAAG
The DNA here is from genome assembly GCF_009391885.1 of Pseudomonas sp. MN1F. GTDB lineage: Bacteria > Pseudomonadota > Gammaproteobacteria > Pseudomonadales > Pseudomonadaceae > Aquipseudomonas. The sequence continues at coordinate 26,723 of NZ_VZII01000039.1, forward strand.
GCCTGCAGATCCGCACCCAGGTGCTGGGCGAGGAGTACGTCAACCGCTCGATCCAGAATGCCGACGAGTTCACCAAGCCATTGCAGGAGCTGGTCACCGAGTATTGCTGGGGCCACGTCTGGGGCCGCGAAGGCCTCTCGCTCAAAGAGCGCAGCATGATAAACTTGGCCATGATTTCCGCGCTCAACCGGCCCCACGAGCTCAAGTTGCACATTCGCGGCGCATTGCGTAATGGCCTGAGCCGTGAACAGATTCGCGAGATCCTGCTCCAGGTCGGCATTTATTGCGGCGTGCCCGCGGCGGTGGACAGCTTCCGCCTGGCCCGCGAAGCGTTCGCTGAAGCCGATGCGGAGTCAACCCGTTAACCGCGGGCTGTTCGAACCCACGCAAGGAGCACCGATGGTTCGGGGTGCTATTGCGGTGGCGGCCGGGCAGCCTCATTCAGAGCGCACTTGATGAAACGCCAGCCTCTCGACGACAGCTTCAAGGTCAACCGCAACCCCGTTACCCTGCGCGAAATCGTGCTCGACAAGCTGCGCGGCGCGATCATGAATTTCCACCTGCTGCCAGGCGACCGCCTGGTCGAGCGCGACCTCTGCGACCGCCTCGGCGTCAGCCGCACCTCGGTCCGTGAAGCCCTGCGCCACCTGGAGTCCGAAGGCCTGGTGGAATTCGCCGACGCCAAGGGCCCGCGCGTGGCCATCATCACCCTGGAAGACGCCCGCGACATCTACGAGCTGCGTTGCGTGCTCGAAGGCCTGATCGTGCAGCTGTTCACCCTCAACGCCAAGGCCAAGGATATCCGTGCCCTGGAGCGCGCGCTCGAGGTCAACCGCGAAGCCCTGGAGGAAGGCGAGCTGCAGCAGGTGCTGGACTCGGTACAAGGCTTCTACGACGTGCTCCTGGAAGGCTCCGGCAACCAGGTGGCGGCCCAGCAGCTGCGCCAGCTGCAGGCACGCATCAGCTACCTGCGCGCCACCTCGGTGTCGCAGGAAAACCGCCGCGGCGCCAGCAACCGTGAAATGGAAAAGATCGTCGAGGCGATCAAGGGCGGCGACCCGCTGGTGGCCCACCAGGCCTCGGTCGATCACGTGCGCGCTGCGGCCAAGGTGGCCCTCGACTACCTGCGCCAGAAACAGGACGACAACACCAAGGTGCGCGACATGGTCGAGCCCCTGGCCATCAAGGATCCACGTATATAAAACCCGCATAGGCCGCTGACCATGCCCAACGCCCCGCGCTACTGCCCACACTGCACCACGGAACTGGCCCGGGGCGTTCCTACCGGCGACACCCACGAACGCCTGCACTGCCCCGGCTGCGGCTATATCCATTACATCAACCCGAAGATCATCGCCGGCTGCATCATCGAGCGCGACGGCAAGTACCTGCTGTGCCAGCGCGCCATACCGCCGCGCCCCGGCACCTGGACTTTGCCGGCCGGGTTCATGGAAGCTGGCGAGACCACCGAGCAGGCGGCCTTGCGCGAGGTGTGGGAAGAAAGCGGCGTACGCGCCGACATCGTCTCGCCCTACTCGATCTTCAGCGTGCCTACAATCTCCGAGGTGTACATCATCTTCCGCGCCATCGCCACTGAAGAGACCGGCCAGTATGGGCCGGAGACGCTGGCGTACAAGTTCTTCGCACCTGACGAGATTCCCTGGGATGAAATCTATTACCCGGCGATCCGGCAGATTCTCGAGCGCTACATCCTTGAGCGCCAGGCCGGGGTGTATGGCATCTACATGGGCAATGACGATACCGGCAAGGTGCACTTCATGCGATAAGCCCCCCGCCAGCCGTGCATTCTGGGTGCATCCCGAAGGCCTTGAGCAGGAGGACCGGCAGCACACATGGCAAGGAGGCCAGTGAACTCAACCCAATTGCCCGGCGATCAAACCCAGGGCCACGGTAATCATCGCCACCCCCGACACCCGCCCGACCATCTTCGCCGCCCCCGGCCGAGTGCTCAGCACCGCTTTGGCGCCATAACCTACCAGCGAATAGATCACCAGCGAGCTGCACAGGTGCACCAGCCCCAGCAGCAAGATCTGCACCGGCACCGGCCAGCTCGACTGCGGGTCGGTGAATTGCGGTAACAGGGCCAGGAACAGCAGGAAAACTTTGGGGTTCAGGCCACTGACGCAAAAGCCCTTCAGCGCCCAGCGCGAGCCCGACTCCCCTGCGCCATCCTGCCCGGCCGACGGTAATGCCGGGCTCAGCAACAGGTTGCCACCCAACCACAGCAAGTAGCTGCACCCTGCCAGGGTCAGCAAGGTCAGCGCCAGCGGGTGACCCGCCAGCAGGCTGCCCACCCCTGCCGCCACCACCAGGGTGGCCAGAAAATGCCCCGACAACATGCCCGCCACGGCAGGCATCACCCAACGCCCACGCATCCCTGCGGAGATCGCATAGGCCCAGTCGGCACCAGGGGTGATCACGAACAGCATCGACACGGCCCAGAACGCCGTCAGCAGGCTGATTGCCACTTGAGTCTTCCTTTCACACAGTTGGGGAGGTGAAGAAAGCCTACGGATTCCACCGGGGGATTTTCTTTCGTATATTTCCCCTAACGCAACTTTTCTGGAAGATTCTTCTCAATGGACAGAACAGACCGAAAGATCCTTGCCGAGCTGCAAAGAGACGGTCGCCTCTCGGTGACCGAGCTGGCCGACCGCGTCGGCCTCAGCCTGTCGCCCTGCCATCGGCGCTTGAAGGCGCTGGAGGAGTCCGGCGCCATCCTTGGCTACCACGCGCGCCTGGCGCCCAGCGCCTTGGGGCTGAATTTTGCCGCGCTGGTGTTCGTCACCCTGCGCGAGGTAACCCGCCAGCCGGTGGCGGATTTCGAGGCAGCGCTGGGCGAGATACCGCAGATCGTCGAAGCCCAGCGGCTGTTCGGTGACCCGGATTACCTGCTGCATGTGGTGGCCAAGGACTTGCCGGCGTTTCAGAAGCTGTATGACGAGCAGCTGACCAGTATTCCCAATGTGAAACGCCTGAGTTCGACCTTGGTGATGAAGGACGTGATCCAGGACCGGGTGCTGCCGATGTAGATTTTCAACCTGCACTGTTAATGCCCACGACGCACCAGTGCAGCTCACCCTCTTTAGCGCGGGAGGCCGCAAACCCCTCTACCCCAGGCCCTCCCGCCAACTGGCACCGTCCTTGCTACCGTCCACCGCTTAAGCTTTTGTCAGCCTTAGGTTTTTTAAGGTTTATGGGCACATATTTACTAATTTCTCGTTATCCCCGCGCCCCGCATCATCGCTCCAACAAGAACGCGTCGCCCTTCGCCGGCACGCATCCGGGCAGCACCCGATGCCCCACCTTGCCTTGGAGTCAGTCATGACCAGTGCAGCCAATTCGGCACCCCTCATAGAAAAACACACGATCGGCTATGTGCCACCGGAAGACCGCCACGGAAAGGTAAGGGATCTGTTCACACTGTGGTTCGGCGGCAATATCGCGCCGCTGCCCATCGTCACCGGCGCGCTGGGCGTGCAGCTGTTTCACCTGAACCTGGTGTGGGGCATCGTCGCCATCCTGGTCGGCCACCTGGTCGGCGGCGTGCTGATGGCGCTGCACTCGGCCCAGGGCCCGCAGATGGGCATCCCGCAGATGATCCAGAGCCGCGCCCAGTTCGGCACCCTCGGTGCGTTGCTGGTGGTGGTAATCGCCGGGGTGATGTACATCGGCTTCTTCGCCTCCAACATCGTCCTCGCCGGCAAGTCGCTGCATGGCGTGGTCGAGGCCGTACCGGTGCCAGTGGGCATCGTCATCGGTGCGCTGGGGTCGGGCATCATCGGCATCATCGGCTACCGCTTCATCCACGTGCTCAACCGCATCGGCACCTGGGTGCTGGGCATCGGCATCGTGGTGGGCTTTGGCTACATCTTCAGCCATGTGCAGAGCGACGACTTCCTCACCCGCGGCGGCTTCAACCTGGCCGGCTGGCTGGCCACCGTATCGCTGGCGGCGCTGTGGCAGATCGCCTTCGCCCCGTACGTGTCGGACTACTCGCGCTACCTGCCGGCCGACGTGAAAGTCAGCTCGACCTTCTGGACCACCTACCTGGGCTCGGCCCTGGGTTCGAGCCTGTCGTTCATCTTCGGCGCCGTGGCGGTGCTGGCGATCCCGGCTGGCGTAGACACCATGGACGCGGTCAAGCTGGCCACCGGCACCCTCGGCCCGGTGATGCTGGTGCTGTTCCTGCTCAGCGTGATCAGCCACAACGCCCTCAACCTGTATGGCGCGGTGCTGTCGATCATTACCCTGGTGCAGACCTTCGCCTACCGCTGGATTCCCACTGCCAAAAGCCGCGCGGTGCTGTCGCTGATCGTGCTGGCGGCCTGCTGCGTGGTGGCGGTGTTCGCCTCGGCCGACTTCATCGGCCACTTCGTCGACATGGTGCTGGTGCTGCTGGTGGTGCTGGTGCCGTGGACGGCGATCAACCTGATCGACTTCTATGCCATCCACAAGGGTGACTACGATATCCAGTCGATCTTCAAGGTCGATGGCGGCATCTACGGCCGTTACAACCCGCAGGCGCTGATTGCCTATGCAGTGGGTATCGTGGTGCAGATTCCTTTCATGAACACGCCGCTGTACGTCGGGCCGATCTCCGAGCACATCAACGGGGCTGACCTGTCGTGGCTGGTAGGACTGGCTGTGACCTCGCCGCTGTACTGGTGGCTGGCTAGCCGTGACAGTGCCTATCGCCGTCGGCAGACCAGTGCCAAGCTGGCCATGGGGCACTGATTCACTTGCACCGGCCTCTTCGCGGGTTCACCCGCGAAGAGGCCGGGACTGGCAACACATCACTCAGAGGTTATAAGCCCGCTCATTGTGCTCAGCCAGGTCCAGCCCCTGCTCTTCCTCTTCCCGGCTGGCCCGCAGCCCCACAGTCAGCTTGATCGCCCCAAGAATCGCCCAGCTCACCACGAAGCAATAAACAAAGGTGAACGCCACGCCCTTGAGCTGCACCAGCGCCTGCCCGATCGGTGAAGCCCCTTCTACATACCCGCCCAACGCCGGCGCCGCAAACACCCCGGTCAACACCGCCCCGACCATCCCGCCAACCCCATGCAGCCCGAACACATCCAGGCTGTCGTCATACCCCAGCGCCTGCTTCAAGCGGGTCACGGCAAAGAAGCAGATCGCCCCCGTTAGCAAGCCGATGACCACCGCACCCAACGGCCCGACAAACGCACAGGCCGGCGTGATCCCCACCAGCCCGGCCAATGCCCCTGAGGCCGCACCCAACGCGGTAGGCCGACCATGCATGACCTTCTCGGTCAGCAACCAGCCGACAATCCCGGCACAGGCCGCGACCATGGTCGCCAGCATCACCACCCCTGCCCCTTCGTTGGCCGCGAGCCCGGAGCCTACGTTGAAGCCGAACCAGCCGACCCACAGCAGCCCCGCGCCGACCAGGGTGAAGCCGAGGTTGTGCGGCGGCATGGCCACCTGCGGGTAACCCTTGCGCTTGCCCAGCATCAACGCGGCGGCCAATGCCGCTACACCGGAGTTGATGTGCACCGCAGTGCCGCCAGCAAAGTCCAGCACCCCCCAGTTGACCATCAGCGCCCCCGGCCCGCCCCACACCATATGGGCGATCGGCGCGTACACCAGGACGAACCAGGCCGCCATGAACAGCAGCGAGGCGCTGAACTTCATGCGCTCGGCAAAACCACCGGCGATCAGTGCCGGGGTGATGATGGCGAAGGTCAGCTGGAATACCGCGAATACCCCTTCCGGGATGGTGCCGACCAGGCTGTCGTGGCCGATGTTGAGCATCAGTGCCTTGTCCAACCCGCCGATGAAGCTGTTGAAGGTCAGTTGCCCCTCGACCATGCCGGTGGTGTCCACCACCAGGCTGTAGCCGAACAGCACCCAAAGGATGCCGATCACCCCGGCCACGGCGAACAGCTGGGTGAACACCGAAAGGAAGTTCTTCGCCCGCACCATGCCGCCATAAAACAGCGCCAGGCCCGGGATACACATCATCAGCACAAACATCGCGGCGCAGATCATCCAGGCGGTGTTGCCCGTATCCAGGGCAGGTTCGGCGGCGTAGGCCAACGGCGTCAACGCGCACAGCACAACAGCTAGGGCAAGCTTCATGGAGTCACTCCTGTGCAAATTAAAACCGCCGGCGCGAAGGCCGGCGGTGTCGAGGTGGATCAGTACTGGGCCTGGCCCGGCACCCAGGCGGTGCCGGCCAGCGGCACCCGGGCCATGGCGGCGGCCTCGACGGTCAGCGCCACCAGGTCCTCGGGGTCGAGGTTGTGCAGGTGCGACTTGCCGCAGGCACGGGCCATGGTCTGCGCTTCCAGCACCAGCACCCGCAGGTAGTTGGCCAGGCGCCGGCCGGCCTCTTCCGGGTTCAGGCGCTTGGCCAGTTCCGGGTCCTGGGTGGTGATGCCGGCCGGGTCACGGCCGTTCTGCCAGTCGTCGTAGAAGCCGGCTGCCGAGCCGATCTTCTTCAGTTCGCTGTCCAGCCGCGGGTGGTTGTCGCCCAGGGCAATCAGTGCCGCCGTGCCGATCGCCACGGCATCGGCGCCCAGGGCCATGGCCTTGGCCACGTCGGCCCCGTTGCGGATGCCACCGGAGACGATCAGCTGCACCTTGCGGTGCATGCCCATCTCCTGCAGCGCCTGCACCGCCTGCGGGATGGCCGGCAGGATCGGGATGCCGACGTGCTCGATGAACACTTCCTGGGTGGCTGCGGTGCCGCCCTGCATGCCGTCGAGCACGATCACGTCGGCGCCGGCCTTAACCGCCAGCTTGACGTCGTAGTACGGACGGCTGGCGCCGATCTTCACGTAGATCGGTTTTTCCCAGTCGGTGATTTCGCGGATCTCGGCAATCTTGATCGCCAGGTCGTCCGGGCCGGTCCAGTCCGGGTGGCGGCAGGCGCTGCGCTGGTCGACACCGATCGGCAAGGTGCGCATGCCGGCGACGCGCTCGGTGACCTTCATGCCCAGCAGCATGCCGCCGCCGCCCGGCTTGGCACCCTGGCCGAGGACGATCTCGATGGCGTCGGCCTTGCGCAGGTCATCGGGGTTCATGCCATAGCGCGATGGCAGGTACTGGTACACCAGGTGCTGCGACTGGCCGCGCTCTTCCGGGGTCATGCCGCCGTCGCCGGTGGTGGTGCTGGTGCCGGCAATGGTCGCGCCACGGCCCAGGGCCTCCTTGGCGTTGGCCGACAGGGCGCCGAAGCTCATGCCGGCGATGGTCACCGGGATCTTCAGGTGGATCGGCTTCTTGGCAAAGCGGTTGCCCAGCACCACGTCGGTGCCGCATTTTTCGCGGTAGCCTTCCAGCGGGTAGCGCGACACGCTGGCGCCGAGCAGCAGCAGGTCGTCGAAGTGCGGCACGCGGCGCTTGGTGCCACCGCCGCGGATGTCGTAGATGCCGGTTTCGGCGGCACGCTGGATTTCCTGGATGGTCAGGCGATCGAAAGTGGCCGACTCACGCAGTACCGGGGGGAATTGCTCGCTCATGGGAATGCTCCTGGATCAGTACGCGCTGGCGTTGTCGACTTTGAAGTTGTACAGCTGGCGGGCCGAACCGTAGCGTTTGAAATCGGCGGCCTTGTGCGCAAGGCCGGCCTTGTTCAACAGCTCCTGCAGCTCTTGCAGGTGCTCGGCGCGCATCTCTTTCTCGATGCAGTCCGAGCCCAGCGACTGCACCGAACCCTTGACGTAGATACGCACCTCGTACAGCGAATCGCCCAGTGCATCGCCGGCATCGCCACAGACGACCAAACGCCCGGCCTGGCCCATGAAGCAGCTCATGTGGCCGATGCTGCCGCCGACCACGATGTCCACGCCCTTCATCGAGATGCCGCAGCGCGCGCCAGCATCACCCTCGATCACCAGCAACCCGCCATGGGCGGTGGCGCCAGCGGCCTGGGAGGCACTGCCCTTGACCCGCACCGAGCCAGACATCATGTTCTCGGCCACGCCCACGCCGACGTTGCCGTGCACGGTGACGCTGGCCTGCTGGTTCATGCCGGCGCAGTAGTAGCCGGCATGGCCTTCGATATCCACCGCCACGGCGGCGTTGATGCCCACGGCAAGGTTGTGCTTGCCGTCGGGGTGGGTCACCCGCCATTCGTGGTCTTGCACGTCGCCATGCAGGGACTGGTTGAGTACGCGCACCGAGGCGCTGGAAAGGTCGATCGTCTTCATGAATGTCTCCAGTGATTCGCTGAGGGTCAGGCGCTTTCGCGTTCCCAGACGTACAGGGTGGCCGGCGCCGGCTCCCAGACCCTGGCCTTGTCGATGCCCGGCAGGCTGGCCAGGGCCTGGTACTCGGAGGCCATGGCCACGTAATCGTCGGTTTCGGCCAACACGGCAGGCTTGCAGGCAATCGGGTCGCGGATCACGGCAAAGCCGTTGCGGGTGCCGATGGCGAAGGTGAAGAAGCCGTCCAGGTCTTCCAGCGCACCCACCAGGGCCTGGGCCAAGGTGTCGCCTTGCTGAAGGCGCCAGGTCAGGTAGCCGGCTGCCACCTCGCTGTCGTTGTCGGTCTCGAAGCTGATGCCTTCGCGCTTGAGCTCCTGGCGCAGGCGGAAGTGGTTGGACAGCGAGCCGTTGTGCACCAGGCACAGGTCGGCGCCGGTGGAGAACGGGTGGCTGCCTTCCATGGTCACGGCGCTTTCGGTGGCCATGCGGGTATGGCCGATGATGTGGCTGCCCTTCATGCCGGCCAGGCCGAAGCGGCTGGAGATTTCCGCCGGCAGGCCCATGCCCTTGAGGATCTCGATGCTCTGCCCGGCGCTCATGATGCGCACCTCAGGGGCCAGTTCGCTCAGGGCCAGGCGGGCCGCGGTCTCGCTGGTGTGCACCTTGAGTACCGCCGCGCTGGCGTTCTGGAACCAGTCCAACGAACAGCCCAGGCGCCCTTCCAGCTGGCCCATCAGCGCCGCCCAGGGGTAGTTGATGTGCGTCGCCTGGAGGGTCAGCTTGACCCAGCCATCGGCCACTTCGTCACCGTAGATGGCGAAGCCGGCGCTGTCCGGGCCACGGTCGGTCATGGCTTCGAGCATGGGTTCGAAGAGCTTGCCGAGCTGGGCTTCCAACTCCGGCTTTTTCAGGTACAGACCTACGATTCCACACATAAAAGGGCCTCACTACGTTCGGCAGCAAGCTGTAAGCGGCAAGCTGCAAGTTGTCCGTGTTGAACGGGGGTTTTGTGTTAGCCGCGCACTGCCTTTCTCTTGCAGCTCGAGGCTTGAAGCTTGCAGCTCAGAAAAACTCGGTGTAGCGCTGGATTTCCCAGTCGGAGACGTGGCGGCTGTACTCCACCCACTCCATGCGCTTGAGCTTGATGAACTCGTCGACGATCTCGGCACCGAGCACCTCGCGGAACAGCGGGTCGGCCTCCAGCGCGTCGGCGGCTTCCTTGAGCGACTGCGGCAAGGTCTTGATGCCGCGTGCGGCGATCTCTTCCAGGCTCAGGTTGTAGAGGTTCTCGTTGCACATCTCGCCCGGCTCCAGCTGGCGGTCGATGCCATCGAGGCCGGCGGCGATGATCGCGGCGGTGACCAGGTACGGGTTGCAGCCGGCGTCTGGCAGGCGGAACTCCAGGCGGCCATAGGGGATGCGCACCATCGCCGAGCGGTTGTTGGCGCCATAGGCAACGAAGGCCGGGGCCCAGGTGGCACCGGACAGCGAACGGCCGACCACCAGGCGCTTGTACGAGTTGACCGTGGGTGCGGCGAAGGCACACAGCGCCGGGCCGTGGGCCAGCAGGCCGGCGGCGAAGTGGTAGGCCAGTTTCGACAGGCCCATGCCGCTGCTGTCGGAGGGGTCGTGGAACAGGTTCTTGTTGGTCGAGCTTGCCAGCGACAGGTGGAAGTGCATGCCATTGCCGGCGCGCTTGGGGTCGGGCTTGGGCATGAACGAGCAGATCATGCCCAGGTCGTTGGCAATCTCGCCGGCGGCCATGCGGAAGAAGGTGAAGCGGTCGGCCGACTCCATGGCGTCGCTGTAGGTGTAGTTGATCTCGAACTGGCCGTTGGCGTCTTCGTGGTCGATCTGGTAGATGTCGAAGCCGACCGGTTGCAGGGCCTCGGTCAGGCGCTCCAGGAACAGCCGCGAGCGCGACAGGCCCTTGTAGTCGTAGCACGGCTTGTCGAGGTTGTCGGAAGCGTCCACCAACTGCAGCTTGCCGCCTTCGTCGCGGCGGAACAGGCTGAACTCGGGCTCAAGGCCGGTGTTCAGGGTCCAGCCCTTGTCGGCCAGGCGCTGCACCTGCTGCTGCAAAACGTAACGGCTGTCATAGGGCCAGGGCTGGCCGTTGACATGGCCCACGCACACCACCCGGCCATAGCCCGGCTGCCACGGCACCGGGATCAGCGTAGACAAGTCGCCACGGGCCATGAAATCCGGGCCATGGGGCTCCATGCCCATGCCGCAGATGGCAAACCCGGCAAAGCCGGCGCCGTCTTCAGCCACCATCTTGAGGCCCGATACCGGCACCGACTTGGTCTTCGCCGAACCGTGGATATCGACGAACTGCGCCAACACATACTTGATGCCGTACTGGTCGAGGGTGCGCTGGGTTTCTGCTGGCAACATGGGTGATCACTCCTGGGTGAGGGGCACTAATTCCGCATGGGAAACTTACTTTCCTCACAGGAATGCAATGTGCTTGCCAACTTGTGATCAACCCGGGTTAAGCAGCGCCTGTGCCGGCCTCATCGCGGCTGAAGCCGGCTCCTACAGGGACCGCGCAAGGCCCTGTAGGAGCGGCTTTAGCCGCGATGAGGCCGGACCAGACAGCGCAAAACCTTGCAGATTTTTATGCGCTATTTATGGGAAACTTGTTTTCACCTGAGGAAAGAAGCAGCCAATGCAGCTGCTCTTCGCACTTTCCCAGTGCGAAATCTTTATTCTTGAACTGAAACCGTGCAGGACATTCGATGCCAACCGAAACCGAACCGCGCCTTCGCCTGGAGCAGTACCTGGGCCTGCAGATCAAGCGCCAGCGCCAGGCCCAGTCGCTCAAGCTCGCCGATGTGGCACGCATCGCCGGCATCAGCCAGGGCATGCTGAGCAAGATCGAGAACGCCCAGGTGTCCACCAGCCTCGATACCCTGAGCCGCCTGTGCGATGTGCTGGGCATGCCGATGGCCAAGCTGTTCAGCCAATATGACCAGCCCGATGGCAATGCCTTGCTGGTCAAGGCCGGTGAAGGGCTGGAGGTGGTGCGCCGCGGCACCGAGAAGGGCCATACCTACCATTTGCTCAATCACGCCAGGGGGCCGAAGAAAAACTTCGAGGCGTACATGGTGACGATGGACGACGCCAGCGAAGAGTTCCCGACCTTCGCCCACCCCGGTACCGAGTTCCTGCATTTGCTGGAGGGGGAACTGGTCTACCGCCACGGCAACCAGCTCTACCGCATGCAGGCCGGCGACAGCCTGACCTTCGATGGCGAAACCCCGCACGGCCCTGAGCAGCTGGTACAGGTACCGATCCGCCTGTTGTCGATCATGAATTACGCAGAGGAATAAGAAGGCGCCTACCCCCCTTCAGGCAACAGGCTGCGATCAAACATGAACACCCGCTCGCCCTGCGGCGTGTACTGATACAACTGCTGCGGGCGGCCCAGCCTGGGCTGGTTCTTCTCCCCGGTATCCCTCACCCACCCCAACTCGCGCAGGCGCTCCAGCCGCTTGCGCAGCGAGGTGTTGTTCACCGCCTGCCCCAGGCACGCCTGCACCGCCCCGAGCGCATCGAGTACGGTGAACTTCTGCGCCAACAGGCACAGCGGCAGGCTGCTATACACCGTCTTCGCCGCCAACCGCTCGCGGGCCCGCTCCACCAGAAGGTTATGGTCGAACGGCAGCAGCACCTTGCGGTCAATCACGCTGTCCAGGTCGAAAAACGCCAGCTGCTCACCTTCAACCTGCTGCTGCGGGTCGAGCAATGCCAGGTAGTAGGTGCTCAACGACCACCCCCGAGGGTCGCGAAAGGCATTGCCTTCGGTGCCCACCTGTTCGAGATAGCGCGGCAGCACCAGGGCTTTCTCGCGCAGGGCGCGTTCGGCAGCGCCCTCCAGGCTGGTATCCGGGGTGCGGCCATTGACGATCACGCCAGGCAACGCCCACTGGCCGGCATGGGGTTCGCGCTCTCGACGGTGCAACAACACTTGCAGATGCTGGGCATCAGGGGCAAGGCGCAGGGCGACGATATCGACACTGGCCAGAACTTCGACTGTACTCACCGGGGGCTCCTTGTTCATCAGCGCAATAATCCACCAGAGCGTCTAAGTATGGCAACCCGCAATAGCGTAGCAATTGTCACTTGACACACTTACAACACCAGGTGAATTATATAGCCATTCCAGCGAGGACACCCGCCATGAAGATCGCCAGTTTCGATGTCGACGCGCAGAACGGCTTCACCGCCAATGCCCCTCAGGAGCTGCCGGTGCCGGAAGGCAACGAGATCGCCCCGGACCTCAACGCCATGGCCCAGCGCGCCGACCTGCGCCTGGGCAGCAAAGACGCCCACCCGGCCAACGCAGCCTGGGTGGTGGCCGAACCTGGCCAGATGCTGCAGCCGCTGCCCCTGGCCAACGCCGACCTGACCTGGGTCAGCCACTGCGTCCCCGGCACTCCCGGTTTCGAACTGCTGCCCGGCCTCCCTGCGCCCATCGACTACGACTACTTCGTCTGGAAAGGCGTCGAGCCCGACCTGCATCCCTACGGCGCCTGCTACCACGACCTCGCCGAGCGCCGCTCCACCGGGGTCATCGAGTTTCTCAAGGTGCAGCAGGTGGGTGCGGTGATCGTCGGCGGCCTGGCCCTGGACTACTGCGTCAAGACCACCGCCCGGCAATTGCGCCAGGCTGGCTTCCAGGTGCTGCTGTACTTGCCAGCCTGCCGCGCCCTGACCCAGGAAGGCGCCATTACTGCCTGCGGTGCGCTGGCCGCCGAAGGCGTGATCCTGTGCGGCGATGAAGCCGCGCTCGACTACCAGCTCACCCTGATCAAAGGGGACCGCCCATGAGCGAAAGCGTTTTTGGCCCACGGATCATCCAGAACCTGCTGGACACCGACTTCTACAAGATCACCATGATGCAGGCGGTGCTGCACAACTACCCCAACGCCGAGGTGGAGTGGGAGTTCCGCTGCCGCAACGGCGAAGACCTCTCCCCTTACCTGGCAGAAATCCGCTACCAGATAGAGCAGCTGAGCGAAGTTACCGTCACCCACGACCAGCTGGCCTATCTGGAAAAGATCCCGTTCCTCAAGCCGGACTTCATCCGCTTCCTCAGCCTGTTCCGCTTCAACCTGCGCTACGTACAGGTCGGCCTGGACGCGGCCGGGCAGCTGGCGATCCGCGTGCGCGGGCCGTGGCTGCACGTGATCCTCTACGAGATCCCGTTGCTGGCGATCATCAGCGAGGTGCGCAACCGCTACCGCTATCGCGATGTGGTGATCGAACAGGTGGGCGAGCGCCTGTACCAGAAAATGGACTGGCTCAAGGCCGAGGCCAGCGCCGACGAGCTGGCCGGTTTCCAGCTGGCCGACTTCGGCACGCGGCGGCGCTTTTCCTACCGGGTGCAGGAAGAAGTGGTGTACCTGCTCAAGCACGACTTCCCCGGCCGCTTCGTCGGCACCAGCAACGTGCACCTGGCACGCGAGCTCGAACTCAAGCCGCTTGGCACCATGGCCCACGAATGGTTCATGGCGCACCAGCAACTCGGCCCACGGCTGGTCGACAGCCAGGCCGCCGCGCTGGAAGCCTGGGTGCGCGAGTACCGTGGCTTGCTGGGCATCGCCTTGACCGACTGCATCACCATGGACGCCTTCCTGAGTGATTTCGACCTGTACTTCGCCAAGCTGTTCGACGGCCTGCGCCACGACTCCGGCGACCCGCTGGTGTGGGCGGAGAAAGCCATCGCTCACTATGAACGGCTGGGGATCGACCCGAAGGGCAAGACGCTGATCTTCTCCGACGGCCTGGATTTCGCCAAGGCGCTGAGCCTGTATCGGGCGTTGCACACGCGGATCAACGTGAGCTTCGGCATTGGTACCCGGCTGACCTGCGATATCCCGGGGGTGGAGCCGATGAACATCGTGATCAAGATGACCGACTGCAATGGCGCGCCAGTGGCGAAGATCTCCGACAGCCCGGGCAAGACCCAGTGCCGGGACGAGAATTTCGTGGCCTACATGAAGCATGTCTTCAAGGTGAGTTGACCCCGCCTGGCGCCGTCCGGATATCGTCATCACCGTTTGCGACAAGGCTGCCGGAGAAGCGTGCCCGGTGTATTTCGGCCCTGCACTGAAATCGCCCATCGGTACGCGTTGAGCAGGAGGGAAGATGATCTCTGCGGCATTACCTGATACGCCCGGAACGATACGGCACCCTCGCAGTTGATCTACGCTTTGAACAACACCGCTGATCGAAGAAACATTGCGCACGGTGGTTACAGCTATGCGCGGGTGGTAAGGGATGGCCCATTCTTCGGCTCCGCCCCCTCATCGCCATCCGCCGGGGTACCCTCCGTGAGATCCAAACAGCCCTTGTTTGCCGTTCTGTTTCTCACGCTGCTCTTCGGTGGCTGCACGACACCCAATGCCCCCCATGAACCCAGTCAGGCCTTGCCCGCCAACGGTTCGGCGTTCGGTCGTTCGATCCAGGCCGAGGTAGCCCCCCATCAAGGACGCTCGGGCTTTCGTCTGTTCCCGGAGAGCGCCGAGGCGTTTGCCGCCCGCGCCGAGCTGATTCGCAATGCTCAAAGCAGCATTGACCTGCAGTACTACATCGTCCACGACGGCATCAGCACTCGGATACTGCTGCGCGAGTTACTCGTCGCTGCCGACCGTGGCGTGCGCGTGAGGATTTTGCTCGATGACACCACCAGCGATGACTTGGAGGAAACCATCGCGACGCTGGCGACGCATCCGTATATACAGATCCGAGTGTTCAATCCTCTGCATCTGGGCCGCAGTACCGTCGTGACACGCACGATGGGTCGGCTCTTCAACCTGTCGCAGCAACACCGGCGCATGCACAACAAGCTGTGGGTGGTAGACAACTGTGTGGCCATTGTCGGAGGGCGCAATCTGGGGGACGAGTATTTCGATGCCGAGCCCAACAGAAATTTTACTGACATCGACATGCTCAGTGTCGGCCCGGTCGCAGAACAATTGGGACATGGTTTCGACGAGTATTGGAACAGTGCCCTGAGCAAGCCGATCGAGCAGTTCATAGCGTTCAAGCCGACGGGCAAAGACCTGGAAGATCTTCGGACTCGGCTGGATGCCTCGCTGGAGGAAACTCGCACTCAGCATCATGCGCTCTATCAGCAGTTGATGAGCTATACCACTCAGCCTCGCCTGAACCACTGGCGCCGGGAATTGATCTGGGCCTGGAACAAAGCGTTGTGGGATGCGCCGAGCAAGGTCCTGGCCGATGGCGAACCCGCTCCGTATCTACTGTTGACCACCCAGTTGGCCCCCGAACTCAACGGCGTCACCCAGGAACTTATCCTGGTTTCGGCCTACATGGTACCCGGCCAACCCGGTGTGATGTATTTGACACGTCAGGCCGACGCCGGCGTGTCGATCAGCTTGCTGACCAATTCGCTGGAGGCGACCGATGTTCCTGCGGCGCATGGTGCCTACGCGCCTTACCGCAAGACCTTGCTCGAGCATGGTGTGCAATTATTCGAGCTACGCCGCCAAGCCGGTGACCATGGCAACAGAAAGCCGCGCCTCTTTCACAAGGGTTCGTCCAACAGTTCCGATTCCAGCCTGCATACCAAGGCGATGATTTTCGACCAGCAGAAAGCGTTCATCGGCTCGTTCAATTTCGACTCACGCTCCTTGCTGTGGAACACCGAAGTCGGCGTGCTGGTCGACGATCCGAAGCTCGCCGGGCAGGTGCGTGAACTGGCGTTGCAGGGCATGGCCCCTGCCCTCAGTTATCACGCCCGGTTGCAAGGCTCCCAGTTGGTATGGGTCACCGAAGACAACGGCAAACAGCATACGTTGACCCAGGAACCGGGGAGCTGGTGGCGGCGCTTCAATGCGTGGCTCAGTAGCACGATCGGGCTGGAGAAAATGTTATAGGTGGGAAGGATCAATCATGCGAGCGTGGGCAAAAGGCTCCGTGCGGCTTATTCGTCAACTGATGATGGCGACAGGTATTTGCCTGCTCGCGATGATCCTTGGCCTCCCCGTATCAGCCCTCTCTCAAGCCGCTAGAGAAATAAGTGGCCTGCTGGACTTCGTAGAGCACAGTGACTGCACATTTGTTCGCAACGGAGCCGAATATCCAGGTTCCCGAGCGCGAGCGCATCTGGAACAGAAGCTGAATTATCTCGAAAGCAAGAACAGGGTGAAAAGCGCGGAAGACTTCATTGACCTTGCTGCCACTAAAAGCAGCCTGAGTGGACGTGCCTATGAGGTGCGATGCCCGGAAGGCGTGCAACCGGCAGGCATCTGGTTGCACCAGGAACTGCAAAGACAACGGGAATCCAAATAACCTGCTCTTGAGCCTGGAAGCGGCAGCTTTGAGCATGATGCGAGACCGGTGTCGTACTCCCTGAAAAAAGCCCGCGTGATGACGCGGGCCGCTCAGAGAGCAACACCCGCCCTGATCAGTTATCCAGCTCGTCCTTGATGATCTTCCCGTCGTGCGGATCGACCTGGAACTCATACTGCTTGCCGTCAGCTTTCATGCCCTCGCCTTCCCAGTGACCATCATCGGCCTCGATCTTGGTGATCTGTGTGTAGCCGGCGCCTTTCAAGGTGGCTTCGGCTTGATCCTTGGTCACCTTCCAATCCGCTCCAGGCTGATCCGCCCATGCTGACGTGGCACCCAACGCCCCTACAAGCGCCAAGCCAGTGAATACTTGAGTCATCGCTTTCATCGCTAACATCCTTTTTCATGGCATTTAATGATCCGACCGGCTCGCTGAACGCGCCGTTCAATCTGGATTGGATACCAACTGAGAAACAGCAGGCTGATCACCATGGACAAGCGCCGACAAATCACGAGCCAGCAAGGCAGCGGCCGTGGGTTTCAGCATGGTCGCGCTCAAGTCCTGCCAACCGACCCACTTGCACGCGACAATGCCGCTGCCAAGCGAGACACTGCAGCCCTCAGCGAAGTCAGCGGTAAAAACATGGTGGAGCACATTACCTACCTCAATGGTGCCCACCCCGTTGAGGCCGCAACAGTGTAACGACAGGGCGTTCCAAAGCGCTCTGGCAGCCGCTCCGATCGGGGCCTCACCCGTCTCAAGCAGACCGCCTGGGAACTTCCATTTAGCGCCCTTCCTGCGCACCAGAAGGACTTGGTCATTTCGGGCACAGAGGATCGTTACCTTTGCCCTGGCGGGACGATGCTTGCTGACGCTCATGAGGGATCGCACCTGCAGAATGCGCGAAATCCTGAACGCTGGAACGAACATCCTTATGCTGATGACCGACAGGCAGGATGTCGAGTTCCGGCACCAGGTGGATACGTCTGCAAGAGCGGGCGCGTCACCTTGGTTGCCCACGCGCCTTCTCGTATCATCTGCACACCGCACCTGGAATGAACCCCGTGAAGCCGTCACCTGGAAGTGTCTCGCCGATCCCTGCCACCACCACTGGGCCCGAATGGGATGTCACTCAGGCGGTCAACCAGCTCTCCTGGGACGATTTGCGCATCATCAAGACCTTGAGTGATTGCGCCAATCGCTCCGCTACGGCGAAGAAACTGGGCATCAACGTTTCAACGGTGTCGCGCCGGGTCTCTCAGGTCGAAAAGACCCTGGGCGTTGCGCTGTTCGACCACCGCAAGGCCGGCTACCTGCTGACCGCCGAAGGCGCGGAACTGCGAGCGCTGGCCGAGCGGGTCGAACTCGATATCGTGAGTGTGACCCGGCGGGTCTCCCGGGCAGGCCAAGGCCCGCTTGGCAAGCTGCGGATCACCACCAGCGACTCACTGCTGCTGTACTTCCTCACCCCGATCATCGCGGATTTCAAAGCGCTCAACGAGGGGATCAGCATTGAAGTGCTGGTCGGCAACGAAACGCTGAGCCTGGCCCGGGATGAATCGGATATCGCGGTACGTGCCACGCGCAAGCCCGCAGAAAGCCTGGTGGGCAGAAAGCTGGCCAACATCGCCTGGGCGCCCTATGCCAGTGTCAGGCAACCGCTACCTGCCGACCCGTTTGCCGAAGGTCACGGTTGGGTGTCGTATTCCGGGGCGCTGTGCGGCTTGAAAGCGACCCGCCATGTGGAAGGCCGGGTTGCGCCGGATTGCATTGCCTACCGCACCGATTCAGTGGCAGCGGCGAGTGCCGCCATTGCAGCGGGCCTGGGTTACGGGTTCCTTCCGTGCATGCTGGGCGACATCACGCCAGGCCTGGTTCGCCTCGGTCCGGTAGTACCGGAGCTGCAGGACGAATTGTGGTTGCTGACCCATCAGGACATACGCAAGTCCTGGCGCGTCAAAGCATTCATGACCTTCTGCGCTGCTGCAGTTGCCGACCTTAAACCCTTGGTCGAAGGGCAGCAGGCGCTTGCGACCTGACAGGCTGATGCCTGGCCCTCAGCCGCGGGTGGCCGGTGCGCCGATCACCGCACGGCAGACGATTTCGATCAGCTGAGGGCGTTGGGCGAGCCTCGACACGCCGATGATGTTGCTCGCCGCCTGGGGCCGATCCGAGCCATAGACCGCCTTGCGCACCTTACCGACCACGGCGAACGCTGCGTCCATGTCGAGCACGTAGAGGGTTTCTTCCACCACATCCTCAAGGCTGGCACCGTACAGGGCGAGCAGCTTGGCGATGTTGGCGTAGCAGACGCGCATCTGTTCGCCCATCGTGGAGAAATCACTCGGCCTGCCGTCGGCATCCAGAGGTGCCGGCGCAACCAGGCTGCCGTCCTCGTCGTGGCTGAACTGGCCGGACACGAAAAGCTCGTTGCCTACCCGCCGCGCCTGCGGATAACCGTAGCTTTCTTCCCATGGAACGCCCCAATAGGCGGTATCGTCGTTGAAAGGTCGTGTAGCGGCCATTGCATTTTCCCGGATGGATGGCGGCTCGGGGTGATCCGCGTGGCTCGAATGCTAGCACCGCGAACGGCATGACCACGGGTGCATTATTGCGCCTTTGGTGGCGCAAACGTGCGCCACCACTGCGCTCGATGTTTGACTATCTTTTGCTGGCACCCAGCGACGACCCGCTGAGGAACGTTGATCACCATCCAGCACAGGGAATAACCATGAGCACTGCAAACACTGAAGTCCTGACCCCATTCAACAGCCAGCTGATCTTCATCGACCAACAGCCGCAAATGGCCTTCGGCGTGCAAAGCATCGATCGTCAGACGCTGAAGAACAACACCGTGGGCCTGGCCAAGGCGGCCCGGATCTTCAACGTGCCGACCACTATCACCACGGTGGAAACCGAGAGCTTCTCCGGCCACACCTACCCCGAGCTGCTGGCCGTGTTCCCGGATGCACCACTGCTGGAGCGCACCTCCATGAACTCCTGGGACGACCAGAAGGTTCGCGATGCCCTGAAGAAGAACGGTCGCAACAAGATCATCGTTTCTGGCCTGTGGACCGAGGTCTGCAACACCACATTTGCGCTGTCCGCCATGCACGATGCCGGTTACGAGATCTACATGGTGGCCGATGCCTCCGGCGGCACGACCAAAGAGGCCCATGACTACGCCATGCAGCGCATGATCCAGGCAGGCGTGGTACCGGTGACCTGGCAGCAGGTGCTCCTGGAGTGGCAGCGCGACTGGAAGAACCGCGATACCTACGATGCCGTGATGGAGCTGGTCAAGGAACACTCCGGTGCCTACGGCATGGGCGTGGACTACGCCTACACCATGGTGCACAAGGCGCCTGAGCGCGTTCAGCACGGCCCGACCTTGGCGCCGGTTGCCGCGCCCCGCTGATCGGCCAGCAGCCACCTTCAGCGGGCAGCCCTGCCCGCTGAGCGTTCCCCCCTCTCGAACAGGAATGGACCCTCATGAGCAGTGGCGATTGCACTGTGCTGGCGACTGTCGCCTCGAAATCGACCGGGCAACTCAAGCCCTGGCAGTTGCACGCCGCCAAGCGGCTGATGTTGGCGCATCTGGACGTAGGCATCTCGGTGACGCAGCTTGCCCAGGCATGCGCCCTGTCGCGCAGCCACTTCACCCGGATGTTCAAGGAAAGCACCCGCGTGCCGCCGCAACAATGGATGCGCGAGCAGCGGATCAGAAAGAGCAAGGAGCTACTGGCAGACGCCAGGATGCTGCTGGCAGAAATCGCGCTGGACTGTGGGTTCTACGACCAGGCGCACTTCTGCCGCACCTTCATGAAGGCTGAAGGGCTCACTCCCCTGGCCTGGCAAAAGCTGACCCATCATCCGGGCGCTTCAACCAGCGGCGCCACGCACAGCTCCATGAACCGCGCCGCCGCCCGCGAAGGCGTGGCGGCGTGGGGCAACAGGATGGAAAAGCGCCTGACCAATGGCGCTGGCGCAATCCGCACCTGCCGCAGTGCGCCGTCCTCATGGCGGATCGACATGGCCGAGACGAATCCAACCCCCATCCCGGCCCGTACTGCCTCTTTCACCCCTTCGACCCCGGCAATCTCCAACGCCACGCGCATCGCCACGCCGTAGCGGGCAAACGCCCGTTCGACGATCTGCCTGACCCCCGAGCCACTTTCGCGCAGCACCAAGGGATAGGCGCCCAGTGACGCCAAGGTTTGCCCCTGAGCCTCGGCAAGCGGATGATCACTTGGCACGATGGCCACGATCTCGTCCTCACGCCACGCGGTCACTTGCGTGCCCAATGGCAGTTCCTGCCCGGGCGGCCCCTCGATCAAGGCGATATCGACACTGTCCAGCGCTGCGACGATCTCCGCCGTGTTGCCGTGGGACGTGGTCACCAGCACCTCCGGATAGCGCTTGTGGAAATCGGCGATCAGGTACGGCAGCAGGTAGCTGGCCGGCGTGGTACTGGCGCCGATGCGCAAGGTGCCCCGCTCCAGCCCGCGCATGGCCTCGCACAAGACCTGGGCCTGGCGGAAGGTGTCGCGCAGGCGCTGGGCATGAGCCAACAGCTGCTCGCCGGCAGCGGTCAGGCGCACGCCACGGCCGGCGCGCTGGTACAGGGGTTCGCCAAAGTCTTCCTGCAGCAACTTGAGCTGGCCGGACACCGCCGGTTGCGACAGATGCAAGGCCTGAGCCGCATGGCTGATATTGCCGTGCTCGGCTACGGTGGCGAAGGTTATCAGCTGTTCTGGGGTCATCCAGTCAAAGTATCAGCTAAGCGGATATTTGCCATCCTAAATTACGATTTTTTATAAGCTTATAACCAGATTAACGTAGGCCATGTCGAAACACTTTCCCGGAGGACTCACATGGCCACGGCAACTTCCAACCCCGCGTTGGCGCCCACCCTCTCTACCCGAGGGCGGCTCAACGGCATCCTGTTCGTCGCGTTGTTCGCGCTCGCCGTCACCCAGCTGGCAGCCCTGCCCGCCATCGCCAGCCTGGGCATCAGCCCGCTGATCGTCGGCATCGTCGCCGGCGCTCTGTACGGCAACGCCCTGCGCGATGGCGTGCCGGCCAGCTGGGCAGCCGGTATCAACTTCTCGGCCCGCGGGCTGCTGCGCATTGCCGTGGCCTTCTTCGGCCTGCGCGTGAGCCTGCAGGAGATCGCCGAAGTCGGCTGGTCCGGCTTGAGCGTATCGCTGCTGGTGGTGACCAGCACCCTGCTGATCGGCCTGTGGTGCGGCACCAAGCTGTTCAAGCTGGACCGCGACACCGCCCTGCTCACCGCGGCCGGCAGCGCGATCTGTGGCGCCGCTGCCGTGCTGGCATTCGAGTCGGCACTGCGCAGCGCCCCGCACAAGAGCGCCATGGCGGTCGGTAGCGTGGTGCTGTTCGGCACCCTGTCGATGTTCCTCTACCCACTGGCGATCAACGCCGGCTGGTTGCACCTGGACACGCTGGGCGCCGGGCTGTTCCTCGGCGGTACGATTCACGAAGTGGCGCAGGTGGTGGGCGCGGCCAGCAATGTCAGCCCCGAAGCCACGCACATCGCCACCATCGTCAAGATGACCCGGGTGATGCTGCTGGTGCCGGTGCTGCTGGTGGTGGGCCTGTGGATCAGCCGTTCGCGCCAACCCGGCCAGGCACAAGGCAACGGCCGCATCGCCATGCCCTGGTTCGCCTTCGGTTTCCTCGCCCTGGTGCTGGTGAACTCGCTGCAGGTGCTGCCGGGCAGCGTGACCCAGGCGCTCAACAGCCTGGACACCTTCGCCCTGACCATGGCCATGACCGCGTTAGGCATGGAAACCCGCTGGAGCCAGATCCGCCAGGCGGGGCCCAAGGCGCTGATCACCGGTGCGCTGCTCAACCTGTGGCTGGTAGGTGGCGGCCTGGCGATTACCCTGGGTGTGCAACGCCTTTTAGGTTGACGTGCATTGATCGGTATGGTGTTGTCTTGCAAGGATGTTTTTACCTGCACAGGAACGACTTAGATGCCTCAACGCCATGTCATCAATGCATCCGTCAGCCCCAAAGGCAGCCTGGAGACGCTGTCGCAACGTGAAGTCCAGCAACTGAGTGAAGTCGGTACCGGTAGCCTCTACACCTTGTTCCGCCAGTGCGCCCTGGCCATTCTCAATACTGGCGCCCATGTCGACAACGCCAAGACCATTCTCGAGGCGTACAAGGACTTCGAAGTCCGCATCCACCAGCAAGACCGCGGCGTGCGCCTGGAGCTGCTGAACGCTCCGGCGGACGCCTTCGTCGATGGTGAAATGATCGCCAGCACCCGCGAAATGCTGTTCAGCGCCCTGCGCGACATCGTCTACACCGAAAGCGAGCTGGCCAGCCAGCGCATCGACCTGGAAAGCTCCCAGGGCATCACCGACTACGTCTTCCACCTGCTGCGCAACGCCCGCACCCTGCGCCCTGGCGTGGAGCCGAAGATGGTGGTGTGCTGGGGCGGCCACTCGATCAGCAGCGAGGAGTACCAGTACACCAAGAAGGTCGGCCACGAACTGGGCCTGCGCAAACTGGACATCTGCACCGGCTGCGGCCCGGGCGTGATGAAGGGCCCGATGAAAGGCGCGACCATCGCCCATGCCAAGCAACGCATGCACGGCAGCCGCTACCTGGGCCTGACCGAACCGGGCATCATCGCCGCCGAGGCGCCGAACCCGATCGTCAACGAGCTGGTGATCCTGCCGGACATCGAGAAGCGCCTGGAAGCCTTCGTCCGTGTCGGCCACGGCATCATCATCTTCCCCGGCGGCGCTGGCACTGCCGAGGAATTCCTCTACCTGCTCGGCATCCTCATGCACCCGGACAACCAGGCCCTGCCGTTCCCGGTGGTACTCACCGGGCCGCGCAGCGCCGAACCGTTCCTGCAGCAGCTGCATGCCTTCGTCGGCGCCACCCTTGGCGAGGAAGCGCAGCGCCACTACCAGATCATCATCGATGACCCGGCCGAAGTGGCCCGGCACATGGTCGAGGGGCTCAAGGAGGTCAAGCAGTTCCGCCGCGAGCGCAATGACGCCTTCCACTTCAACTGGCTGCTGAAGATCGACGGTGGCTTCCAGCACCCGTTCGACCCGACCCACGCCAACATGGCCGAACTGGCCCTGCGCCGTGACTTGCCAGCGCACGAGCTGGCGGCCAACCTGCGCCGGGCGTTTTCCGGGATCGTCGCGGGCAACGTCAAGGACAAGGGCATCCGGCTGATCGAGGAGCACGGGCCGTATCAGATCCGCGGCGATGCGGCGGTGCTGGAGCCGTTGGGGCGCCTGTTGCAGGCGTTTGTCGACCAGCACCGGATGAAACTGCCGGGTGGCGCGGCGTATGTGCCTTGCTATCAGGTAGTGACCTGAGATCGCCGGGGCCGCTGTGCGGCCCCTTGCTATCGCACAGCGCTCGCCACAGTCCGGTCCACCAGGCGAATGCTGTCACGCCCGCCACGCTTGGACTGGTACAACGCCACATCGCCCTGCTCGATCAACGCCGCCAGGCTGGCCGGCGGCTGGTCGAACAGGTTGGCGCCAATGCTCAAGGTCACTGCCTGCGGGGTCGGCATCGCCTCCCTGGCAAACTGCTGGAACTGGTCGCGCAGCTGGCTGCCCAGTTCCACCACGCTCTCGCTGCTGACATCGCTAAGCAGGATCACGAACTCATCGCCGCCCAGCCGCGCGGCCAACGACCGCTCCGGCAGCACCGCGCGGATCATCTCGCTCAAGGCAATCAACAGGCGGTCTCCCGCCGCATGGCCATGCAGGTCGTTGACCAGCTTGAAGTTGTCGATGTCGATCAGTAGCAACGCCCCAGGCTGCGCCGGGCTGACCGCCTTGAACAGGTGCGTGGCCCGCACTTCCAGGGCCCGCCGGTTGTACAGTGCGGTCAGGGGGTCGCGGGCGGCCAGCCGGGCGATGCGCTCTTCACGGCGGTAGCGCACGGTGCCGGTCATCGACAGCGCGATCAGCATGATCGCCATCGCCCCTTCGACCAGGGAAACCTGGATGATCAAGCCACCAAAGGTCGCCAGGTCGATCAGCGAGCCCGGCGTCACCGCCACGATCGCCTTGGCCACATAGAACAGCCCATGGACCAGCAGCACGTAACGCAACTGCACCGCCCCTACACTCAGCGACTTGCCGTGCGGGCGCAGCAGGTAGCTGGCCTTGAGCGTGAGCAACGCCACCAGCAGCGAGTTGACCATCAGCATCACTTTCGACCACTGCGGCCCCACCGGCAGCAGCAGCAAGCCGAACCAGACCAGCACGATCAGCAGCCACGCCCATGACAGCCGGACCTGGGTGAAACGCACCACGCCCAGCAAAAAGAACGCGTGGGCGACCACCAGCAAGCCGTTGGCGAACCAGATACCGATCAGCAGCAGGCCGATGCCGCGCAGCAGGGCCAGGGTCGAACCAACCGTGATGGTGGCGAAACCGGCGCTCCAGCACAGTAGTGATGTTTCGCGGACACTGCGCCACTCGATCGCCAGGTACAACGCAGCCGCAGCGGCCAGGGCGATGCTGATCGTCAGCATCGTGGGTGGATCAAGCGCCATATACGGATTGGCCTGTCTGGTTAACGTGGAAAAGCGCTGATTGTATGCGTTCGAGATAACTTTTCAGAGGGGCGAACCGTCGCGTTGCACGCAAATGGATGTGTCCGCGCAGGGCACGCTCCGCATGCCCATGGCGTTGCCCAGCTTGATGATAGCCTGTGCCAGGCGGCGGTCACTGTCGCTGCCCGCGACGAGGCCCGTGCAGGCGAGCTCAGAGCACCCGTTTGATCAACGGCTCCAGCCGGCTGTAGCGCAGGCGGCGGAGGAACTTGCGTACCTCCTTGGGGTGCTCGGCCTTCTCGCCCAGTTCAGCCACCGTGCCGATCTGCGGCGCATGCCGGCGAATGCCCTCAAGCTCCACCGCCCGTGGTACCAGCCACTGGCCGTGCGGGTCATCGATCAGCAGGCCGTTTTCCAGGTCCAGGTTGAACCCGCGCGGGTTGAGGTTGTTGCCGGTCAGCAGCGAATAGCGCTGGTCGACCCACACGCCCTTGGCGTGGAAGGTATGGCCCGGGTCGTTCCAGATGCGTATCTGCAACTGGCCGCTGGCAATCGCGGCCTGGCGCCGCCGGGCAAAGGCGCGCAGGTTGTCTTCGTACAGGTACGGCAAGGCACCGCTGGCGCTGAACGGCTCGCCCGGGGCGATGTAGAAGTCGTTGGCGGTGCGGTGGCCGACGATCAGCTCGATGCGCACGCCCCGGTCCAGGGCATGGTCGATCTCGCGCATCACCACCCGTGGCGGGTTGAAATACGGCGTGCTGATGATGATCTGCGCACGTGCCGCCGCCAGCAGCGCGCACAGCGTGCGGTTGAGCGGGTTGCCACGGCCGACGCCGAGCAGCGGAACAACGCGCAGCCCCTGCCCCGCCATGGCTGGCGGTGCCTCATAGGCCATGCGCCGCAAGCGTGCGCGCAGGCGCCGGATTTCACCGCGCAGATTGCGGGTTGCCGGTGGCGCGGGCAAGTCCAGGCGCGGCGTGGCGGTGTGGTGCAACAGGCGCCGCACCAGGTCGACCATGGCGTCGGCCAGGGCCGGCGCCTGGAACAGGTGGTAACGGTCCAGCCGGTAACGGTCGAACCGGTGCAGATAGACGTTGTTCAGGCTGGCGCCGGTATAGATCACGCAATCGTCGATCACGCTGCCCTTCAGGTGCAGCACGCCGAACAGCTCGCGGGTCTGCACCGGCACGCCATGGATCACCACGTCGAGCCCACGCAACTGGCGCTGGGCCTGGTACCAGGCCGCGTTGCCCGGCTGGCGCCCGGCCCCCAGCAGGCCTCGGCGGGCACGGAACCAGTCGACCACGATGACGATCTCCAGGCCCGGCCGCTCGGCCTTGGCCTGGTACAGGGCATCGAGCACCTCCTGGCCGGCCTCGTCTTCCTGCAGGTACAAGGCAACGATGACGATGCGCCGGGTCGCCGTGGCAATGCGCTCGAGCAGGCAGGTGCGGTAGGCCGCGGCATCAGGCAACACCTGGATCGCCTCAGGGGCGATGGCGAAACCTGGCAGTGCCGCCAGCATGGATTCGGGGTTCACGTACGATCACCTTCTGTCTGCAATCAGGTCCATTCCTGGCCGTTGCGCCCGGGGTGTATGATCAGCCCGGCAACGACCCATAACAACAAGAAACACGCGAGGCTTGTTTTCCTTCTGCCCCAGACGAACTACGCCTCAGCTTGCACAGGAAGATCGCAATGGTCCACCCCGCGTCCAAAAGCGTAATGCCTTACCCAACCAGGACCTTTGGTTTTCTGGTATTGCCCAACTTCACGACCATTGGCCTGGCATCGGCGGTGGAAACCCTGCGCATGGCCAACCTGGCAGCGCGCCACCCCTTGTACCGCACCGTGTTGATTGCCGCCAGCCCGGAGCCGGTGGTGGCCAGCAATGGCATGCGCGTGCTGCCCGACCACACTATCGCAGACGCCCCGGCGCTGGACGCCCTGTTCGTGGTCGGTGCCAACCCGATCGACCGCAGCCGTGGCGGCACCCGGCCACTGATCGACTGGCTGCGCCAACTGGCGCGCCAGCGCTTGCCGCTGGGCGGGATCTGCACCGGCAGCTACCTGTTGGCCAAGGCCGAGCTGCTCGACGGCTACCGCTGCACCATTCACTGGGAAGACCTGCAGACCCTGCAGGAACACTTCCCCGACATTGTCATCTCCAGCCAGCTGTTCGAACTGGACCGCGACCGTTTCACCTGTTCCGGTGGCGTGGCGGCGATGGACATGATGCTGCAACTGGTCGCCCGCCAGGCCGGTGGCCAGGACATCGCCGCCAAAGCCGCCGAGCTGTTGCTGTGTGACCGTGTAAGGGGGGAGCGCGAGCGCCAGCGCGTGCCGTTGCGCACCCTGCTCGGCAGTGCCCAGCCCAAGCTGAGCCAGGTGGTGGCGATCATGGAGGCGAACCTGGAGGAGCCGCTGGCGCTGGAAGAGCTGGCCAACCTCAATGAAGTGACCGTACGCCAGCTGGAGCGGTTGTTTCACAAGTACCTGCAACGCACCCCCAGCCAGTATTACCTGGAGCTGCGCCTGTCACGGGCACGGGAACTGCTGCTGCGCAGCGATGTGCAGGTGCGCGAGGTGGCGCTGGCCTGCGGGTTCAGCTCACCGGCGCATTTTTCCAAGAGCTACAGTCGCTTCTTCGGCCTGTCACCGTTAGGCGAACGGCGGCAGGCCTCATTGCATTGAAGGACGCTGGCGTGCCGGTGCAGCTCAGTCCGGCAGGGCCGAATGCGCCGTCTCCCGGCACATCAACATGGCCAGCAACGCAACCAGCGCTGCCGCCAACAGGTAGCCTGCCGGGGCCAGCTTGCTACCTGTGGCCTGGATCAACCAGGTGGCAATGAACGGCGCAGTACCGCCAAACAGTGCGTTGGCCAGGTTGAAGCTCAAGGCGAAGCCGCTGAAGCGCACCTGAGTCGGGAATATCTCCGCCAGCAGGCACGGCAAGGTACCGTCGTTCATCGCCAGCATCGCCCCAAAGACGATCTGGATGGCCAGGATCACCAGCAACGGCTGCCCGTCGAGCAATTTGAACAAGGGCACGGTCAGGCCAAGAAACAGCAACGAAGCCACCACCAGCATGGTCTTGCGGCCGAACTGGTCGGACAGCCGCCCCATCAGGAAGATCAGGCCGATATAGGTGGCCAGCGACACCGTAGAGGCAATGAACGAATCACGCTCGCTCATGCCCATCTCGCTGGACAAATAGGTCGGCATGTAGCTGAGCAGCAGGTAGAACGCCACGGCATTGAGGCAGGTGACGCCGAGGCCGATGGCCAGGCTGCGACGATGCCGTGAAAACAGCTCGCGAATCGGCGCCGGGGTCATGCAGGCCTTGTGTTCCAGGCGCTGTTCCATCTCCAGGAACTTTGGCGTGTCCTGCAGGCTCATGCGGATGTAGCGGCCAACCAGGCCGAACGGTGCAGCCAGCAGGAACGGCAGGCGCCAGCCCCAGCTGTGCAGGTCCTCGCTGCTCAGCAGCTCATGCAGCACCGCGACGAATGCCGCACCAAACAGCAGCCCGGCGGCCGTGCTGGCCGGGACGATGCTGGTGTACAGGCCACGCCGGCCGGGCGGCGCATACTCGGCAAGAAAAGCCGCAGCACCGGCGTATTCACCCGAGGCGGAAAACCCCTGGACCAGGCGGATCAGCAACAGCAGGCCGGGCGCCCACAGGCCGATCTGCGCATAACCTGGCAGCAGGCCGATGCAGAACGTTGAAATCGACATGATCAGGATCGACAAGGACAGGGCGTTGCGCCGGCCATGGCGATCGCCAAAATGCCCCCAGACCACGCCACCCAGCGGGCGGACCAGAAATGACAGGGCAAATACCGCGAAGGTTGCCAGCAAGCCGCTGGTCTTGTCGGTCTGTGGGAAGAAGGTGGCGGCAATGATGGTGGCGAGGTAGCCGTAGGCGGCGTAGTCGAACCATTCGACGAAATTGCCCATGAAACTGGCGCGCGCGGCCTTGCGCAGGGCCTGGCGTTCGGCGTTTGGTGCGGCGTTGTCAAGGGAAGGAGCGTTGAGCGTGGTGCTGGACATGACGGGTACCCTCTGATTCTTCTAATTGGAGGCAGGGTCTGGTGGTCATACAGTGGTTTTTATATTGCCCGGGGCGGCCCCTTCGCGGCCGAAGCCGCCCCCACAGGTATTTCACTGGCCTCTGTAGGAGCGGCTTCAGCCGCGAAGCAGGCGACGCCGGTGCTTATTTGCGAATGATGTTGTGCTCCGGCCCAAACGGGAATTTGGTAATGTTCTCGGCGCCGTGCTCATTGACGATCAGGATGTCATGCTCACGGTACCCGCCCGCCCCCGGCCGCCCTTCGGGCAGCATGATCATCGGCTCGATCGACACCACCATACCCGGCTCCAGTACCGTGTCGATGTCTTCGCGCAATTCCAGCCCGGCTTCGCGGCCGTAGTAGTGGCTCAGTGTGCCGAACGAGTGGCCGTAGCCAAACGTGCGGTACTGCAGCAGGTCGTGGCGCAGGAAGATCTCGTTCAGTTCACGGGCGATGTCGCAGCAACGCATGCCCGGGCGCACCAGCTTGAGGCCCGCCTCATGCACCTCGACGTTGGCCTGCCACAGGCGCAGGTGATCGTCCGGGCAATGATCGAGGAACAAGGTGCGCTCCAGCGCGGTGTAGTAGCCGGCGATCATCGGGAAGCAGTTGAGGCTGAGGATATCGCCCTTGTTGACCTTGCGGCTGGTGACCGGGTTGTGCGCGCCGTCGGTGTTGAGCCCGGACTGGAACCAGGTCCAGGTGTCCATCAGCTCGCTGTCCGGGAAGCTTCGGGCGATCTCGCGGACCATCGCCTGGGTGGCGTGCAGCGCCACTTCATATTCCGGCACCTGGTCGCGCAGTGCCTCGACCACCGCCGCCCCACCGATGTCGGCAACCCGTGCGCCATGGCGGATCAGCGCCTGC
Organism: Pseudomonas sp. MN1F; assembly: GCF_009391885.1. Classification (GTDB taxonomy): domain Bacteria; phylum Pseudomonadota; class Gammaproteobacteria; order Pseudomonadales; family Pseudomonadaceae; genus Aquipseudomonas. The sequence goes on from NZ_VZII01000039.1 coordinate 56,753, forward strand.
TCCTCGGCCGACTTGATCATGCGCATGCGCATGCACGGTACACCGATGTCGAGCAGTTCGGCCTTGGGGTAGCAGGCCGCGAGCTTGGCGTGGTTCTGCAGGTTGAGGTGGTCGTATTCGACGCCGATGCGCGAGGCCAGCGGCAGGGCCTGCTGGATGGCGACGAAGTAGTTGTCACGTTGCCAGTCGGTGTAGACGATGTTGTCGGTGCCCACCGTGCGCCGCCAGGGCTGGCCGCCGTCGATGTTGGCGCTGATCGACACCACCTTGTCCTGGGTCACCACCAGCGCGTAGGGGCGGCCGAACGAGCAGTAGAGGAAGTCGCTGTAGTAGTTGACGTTGTGGTACGAGGTGAAGATCGCCGCTTCGATATCCTGCTCGGCCATGTAGGCCCGCAGGCGGGCGTGACGGGCGGCGTACTCCTGTGCGGAGAAGGTCGGTTTGACCTTGTCGCCATTGCGGATTTTCAGGGTCTGGGGCATTTGCATGGTCGGTGTTCCTTGTCGTTGTGAGCACGCTGTTCAGGCCGGCCGCCTGGAAAGCATTGCAACAGAACCAACGAGGACGCTTTTGTATCTATCCGACCTGGAATTGGCGTTATCGCCACAGGCCGGGGGGGCGCCTTGCGCCCCCCCGGCTTCAAACAGCGCTATTTGAGGTCAAACCGGTCAAGCTCCATGACTTTCACCCAGGCCGCGACGAAGTCTTTGACGAACTTGTCATTGCCATCGCTGCTGCCATACACCTCGCTCAACGCCCGCAGTTGCGCATGCGAGCCGAACACCAGGTCGACCCGGCTGCCCGTCCACTTCACCTGCCCGGTCTTGCGGTCGCGGCCCTCGAAGCTGTCGTTGTCCGCCGACGTCGGCTTCCATTCCACGCCCATGTCCAGCAGGTTGCGGAAGAACTCGTTGCTCAGGGTGCCAGGCTTGTCGGTAAACACACCGTCCTTGCTGCCGCCATGGTTGGCACCGAGCACGCGCAAGCCGCCAATCAGCACGGTCAGTTCAGGTGCAGTGAGGGTCAGCAGTTGGGCCTTGTCCAGCAACAGCTTCTCGGCCTTGACGCTGTAGCGGGCCTTGCTGAAGTTGCGAAAGCCATCAGCCAGCGGTTCCAGCACGGCAAACGACTCGACATCGGTCTGCGCCTGGGAGGCATCGACACGGCCCGGGCGGAAGCCCACGCTGATGTTGTGCCCGGCATCCTTGGCGGCCTTCTCCACGGCGGCTGAGCCGGCGAGGACGATCAGGTCGGCCAGGGAGATCTTCTTGCCACCGGCGTTGAACTCGCCCTGGATCTTCTCCAGCGCCGCCAGCACCTTGCCAGTGCCCTGGTTGGCCGCCCAGTCCTTCTGCGGCGCCAGGCGCAGCCGGCCACCGTTGGCACCACCGCGCTTGTCCGAGCCACGGAAGGTCGAGGCAGCCGCCCAGGCGGTGGCCACCAGTTCGGCGACGCTCAGGCCCGATGCGAGAATCCTGGCCTTGAGCCCGGCGATATCCTGCTCGCCCACCAGCGGCTGGTCGGCTTTGGGCAGCGGGTCTTGCCACAGCAACTCTTCGTTGGGCATTTCCGGGCCCAGGTAGCGCGAGAGCGGCCCCATGTCACGGTGGATCAGCTTGTACCAGGCGCGGGCGAAGGCATCGGCCAGCTGGTCAGGGTTGTCCTTGAAGCGCTTGGCGATCGGCCCGTAGATCGGGTCGAAGCGCAGCGCCAGGTCGGAGGTGAGCATCGAGGGCGCGTGGCGCTTGCCCGCGTCATGGGCATCCGGCACGGTGCCTGCGCCTTTGCCATCCTTGGGTCGCCACTGGTGAGCGCCGGCCGGGCTCTTGGTCAGTTCCCACTCGAAGTTGAACAGGTTGTTGAGGTACTCGTTGCTCCATTGGGTGGGCGTCGAGGTCCAGGTCACTTCCAGGCCGCTGGTGATCGTATCGCCACCCTTGCCGCTACCGAACTTGTTGGCCCAGCCCAGGCCCTGCAGCTCCAGGCCTGCCGCTTCAGGCTCGGGGCCGACGTTGTCGGCCGGGCCGGCACCGTGGGTTTTGCCGAAGGCGTGGCCGCCGGCGATCAGCGCCACGGTTTCTTCGTCGTTCATGGCCATGCGGCCGAACGTTTCGCGGATGTCCCGGCCCGATGCCACAGGGTCCGGGTTGCCTTCCGGGCCTTCCGGGTTGACGTAGATCAGGCCCATCTGCACCGCAGCCAGCGGGTTTTCCAGGTTGCGCTCGCTGCTGAGGTCACGGCTCTGTTCTTCGGGATGTTTCTGCGGCTCTGCGACCAGGTCACCCTGCCCTGGCGGCTGCGCCTTGACCTGCTCCTTGCCATAACGGGTGTCGCCACCCAGCCAGACCTTTTCCGAACCCCAGTACACGTCTTCGTCCGGCTCCCACACATCGGCGCGGCCGCCAGAGAAACCGAAGGTCTTGAAGCCCATGGACTCCAGGGCGACGTTGCCGGTGAGGACGATCAGGTCGGCCCAGGAGATCTTGTTGCCGTACTTCTGCTTGATCGGCCACAGCAGGCGCCGGGCCTTGTCCAGGCTGACGTTGTCCGGCCAGCTGTTGAGTGGGGCGAAACGCTGCTGACCGGAACCGGCACCACCGCGGCCATCACCGATACGGTAGGTGCCGGCGCTGTGCCAGGCCATGCGGATGAACAGCGGGCCATAGTGGCCGAAGTCGGCTGGCCACCAGTCCTGGGAGTCGGTCATCAAGGCGGTCAGGTCTTTTTTCAGGGCCTGGAAGTCGAGGCTCTTGAACGCCTTGGCATAGTCGAATTCCGGGTCAGGGCTGGACTTCGACGAGTGTTGATGAAGGATCCTGAGGTTGAGCTGGTCAGGCCACCAGTCACGGTTGGTGGTGCCGCCACCAGCGGTTTGATGGAACGGGCATTTCGATTCGTTCGACATCTGCTGTTACCTTTGGGTCGGTTATCCAGATTTCCGGTCTATGCCAGGTGTTCTTTCAGCCGAGCACTTGGGCTCATGCCTACCCCTCATCAGGTCAAGTCGGTCATGTGCCGACACGGGGCTGGCGAAGCTCTCACGTCACGTGCGGCGCGGTCTTGCACGCAAGTGCTGACACGCCGCCCGCGGGCGGATTTCGCAGGGCCAAGGGGAAGACTAGTCGAGCTTGGGCAGAGGTCTAATAGAGTGGCTCTTGCAGGCTGATAGCCCCGGCACATCCATACAAGGCACTATGCTCAGCGTCGTGCTTCAATACACCGCCAACCCCTCTACCCCCGGTGAGCCAGCCCCATGAACCGCAACGACCTGCGCCGCGTCGACATGAACCTGCTGGTGCTTTTCGAAGCCCTGATGATCGAGCGCAACCTGACCCGCGTCGGCGAGAAGCTGTTCATCACCCAGTCCACCGTCAGCGCCGCCCTCGCCCGCCTGCGCGAACTGTTCGACGACCCGCTGCTGATCCGCAGCGGCCGGGCCATGGAGCCGACGCCGCGGGCGATGCAGATCTTCGCCGAGCTGGGCCCGGCCATGGACGTGATTTCGTCGGCCATCAGCCGCGCCCGCGACTTCGACCCGGCCAACAGTTGCAACCAGTTCCGCCTGGGGCTTTCGGACGACGCCGAGTTCGGCCTGTTCCCGGCCCTGCTGCAGGCCCTGCGCGAGGAAGCACCGGACATCAGCGTGGTGGTGCGCCGCGCCAACTTCCTGCTGATGCCGGGCCTGCTGGCCAGTGGCGAGATTTCCGTGGGCGTGAGCTACACCACCGACCTGCCGGCCACCGCCAAACGCCGCAAACTGCGCGATATCGGTGTGCGTGTGCTGCGCGCCGACGACCGCCCCGGCCCGCTGACCCTCGATGAGTACTGTGCCCGGCCCCATGTGATGGTGTCGTTCTCCGGCGACATGAGCGGCAACATCGACCTCGACCTCGCGCGCATCGGCCGCTGCCGCAAGGTGGTGCTGGCCGTGCCGCAGTTCGGCAGCCTGCGCGCGCTGCTGCGCAACACCGAAATGATCGCCACCGTGCCGGACTACGCCGCCTGTGCCCTGGCCGACGATGGCAGCCTGCGCGCCGACCCGGCGCCCTTCGAGATCACCGAGGCCGAGCTGTCGATGGTCTGGAGCGGCGCCCACGACAACGACCCCGCCGAGCGCTGGCTGCGCGAGCGCATCCTGCAGTTCATGGCCCGCCCGAGCTGATTCATCGACCCCATCGATAGCCACCATGAATGCCATCAAGTTCCGCCGCAGCCGCGGCGGGCGGAAGATGGCGGCATTCACTGATCGATGAGGCTCTCCCCATGAAAACCGGCATGCTCGCTGCCCTGCTCGCCCTGTTCGCTGCCCTTGGCGGTTGTGCCGCGCCGGCTAGCCAGCAGGTTGCCCAGCCTTATGGGCATTTCTACTCGGCCAGCGCCATTTCCAGCGTCGCACTAGCCCCGGGGCAGCACGTGGCCGTGCTGCTCGGGCGCAATACCGACAGCACCCTCAGCTACCTGCAGCAGCACCGTGACGACGCGGTGGCCACAGCGCAGCCGCGCAGCATTCCGGTAGCCTCCCTGCGCGGAGGTAGCCAAGCCTACGACTGGCTGGCGCATTCGCTGGCCCAGCAGTTCGCCGATGTGACCTTTTATGAAGACCTGGACAGCCTGCTCGCCGCCCATCCGGACGTGATCGTGCTGCTGGACAGCGAAAGCCGCCTGGCCACGGCAGACGTGGAGAGCCGGGTGGTGGCGCGATTCTTCGACAGCCAGCTGACCTACATCGGCCGCGCCGAGGGCCGTGCGCGCAAGGATGTCAGCAATGTGGCGCGGATGCTGGAAGACGAACAGGCCGCCAAGGCCGATGCCCTGCGGGATTTCGACGCTTCGCTGCAGCACTTGCTGGGCAGCAAGGTGTAAGGCACAACAACGCCCCAGCAGAAAACAGGGAACTCCCGCCATTCTCCCGCCATCTTAAGCAGTGAGTGGTTTATTTCCTTGTGCTTCACGTTACTGGAGAACACAACATGCGCCACCTAATCCTCGCCCCTGCGCTGCTGCTCGTGCTGCCTGCCGGAGTTGCGTTGGCCAAAGTCGATGCGGGCGACGTCGCCACTTCGGCAGGTGTCTCCGCTTCGCTGTATTCAACCTTCAAGGATGACAAACGGATCATCCCCGCCCAGGACGAGCTTTCTGCGTTCGTCGCCAGCGGCGGTACCATCCGCGGCGCCTATGTGGAGTCGGCGCTGGAACAGGCCCGCAAGGACCATCCAGGGCTGCAGGCCAGTGACGAAGAGCTGGCCCGGGCAATCCTGTCCCAGGATGACCCGATCGCCGATCATTGATTAATCACCTGTACCGGCCTCTTCACCGCTTTAGCCGCGAAGAGGCCGCTACAGGTAACGCTCAGCCCCAACCATCCATGCGCATCGTCGCCCTGACCAAGCGCTGCTCCTCCTGCTCGATCTCGCGCAAACTGTCGCGAATCCCGTTGATATGCTCCCGCGCCGCCCGTTGCGCCTGCTCGGGCAACTGCTCCATCACCGCGTGATACAACCGCGCATGCTGGCGATCGATCTGGCGCTTCTGCGCAGGCCGGCAATAGAGGTTGTTGACCGAGGCGAACACCGTGCTCAAGGTCAGGTCGCTCAGCGACTGCAAGGTATGCACCAGCACCGGGTTGTGTGACGCCTCGCTGATCGCCCGGTGAAACGCATGGTCACGCCGGGCATGCTCGCGTGGGTCGAGCGCTTCGGCAGCAGCATGGGCATCCAGCATGTCTTCATAGCGCCGGCGGATCAGCAGGCGGTCGATATCGGTGGCACGCAAGGCCGCGAGGCGGGCCGACTCGGCCTCCAGCAAGGCCCGCACCTCCAGCAGGTCGAACAGCGTGCGCGGCTGTGAGCTGAACAGGTGCATCAATGGCGTGGCACCCGCCTGCCCGGCAAGGTCGGCAACGAACGAACCGCGCCCCTGCTCGGTATCGATGATGCCGCGCCCACGCAGGATGCGCAGGCCTTCACGCAATGCCGAACGCGAGCAACCGAGCTTTTCCACCAGGCGCCGTTCCGAGGGCAAGGCCTGGCCGACCTTGAGCACACCTTCGACGATCAGCCGCTCGACCCGCTCGGCCACCTGATCCGCGACCTTGGCCTTGCCTTCAATTCCCATGCACAGACTCCAACTGGTAGGACCACTGCTGCCGATGTTTCAAATCTAGCCGGTTGAAGCCATGGATAACCAGTACTTCACGGAAAAACTGGTAGGACCAGTGCCCTGCCCCCTCGACCACCCCCAGCCGAACGCGCAGGCTGCAAGGGCGAACGGTTTGCCCACAACAACAAAAATTGCCGCTGAGTGAGCCTCATGAACATCCTCTACGACGAACGCGTCGACGGCGCGCTGCCCTCGGTGGATCTGCCCGCGCTGCTACAGGCGTTGCACGATGCCCTCCCGGACCTTGAGGTCCTGCACCGCGCCGAAGATCTCAAGCCTTATGAATGCGACGGCCTCTCGGCCTACCGCACCGTGCCGCTGTTGGTGGTGTTGCCCGAACGCCTGGAACAGGTGCAGACCTTGCTCAAGCTCTGCCACCAGCGTGGCGTGCCGGTGGTGGCACGCGGCGCCGGCACCGGCCTGTCGGGCGGCGCGCTGCCGCTGGCCAAGGGCATCCTGCTGGTGATGGCGCGCTTCAACCGCATTCTCGAAGTCAACCCGCAAGGGCGCTTCGCCCGGGTGCAGCCCGGTGTGCGCAACCTGGCCATTTCCCAGGCCGCCGCGCCCCACGGCTTGTACTACGCACCCGACCCTTCTTCGCAGATCGCCTGCTCGATCGGTGGCAACGTCGCCGAAAACGCCGGTGGCGTGCACTGCCTGAAATACGGCCTGACCGTGCACAACCTGCTCAAGGTCGAGATCCTCACCGTCGAGGGCGAACGCCTGACCCTGGGCAGTGACGCCCTCGACAGCCCAGGCTTCGACCTGCTGGCGCTGTTCACCGGCTCTGAGGGCATGCTCGGCATCGTCACCGAAGTGACCGTCAAACTGCTGGCCAAGCCCCAGGTGGCGCGGGTGCTGCTGGCCAGTTTCGACAGCGTCGAGGACGCGGGCCGCGCCGTGGCCGAGATCATTGCCGCCGGCATCATTCCCGGTGGCCTGGAGATGATGGACAACCTGGCGATCCGCGCCGCCGAGGATTTCATCCACGCCGGCTACCCGGTGGACGCCGCCGCCATCCTGCTGTGCGAGCTGGATGGCGTCGAAGCCGATGTGCAGGATGACTGCGAGCGGGTGGCCGACGTGCTCAAGCACGCCGGTGCCCGCGAAGTGCGCCTGGCCTGTGACGAAGCCGAGCGCGTGCGCTTCTGGGCCGGGCGCAAGAACGCCTTCCCGGCAGTGGGGCGAATTTCTCCGGACTACTACTGCATGGACGGCACCATCCCGCGCCGCGAGCTGCCACGGGTGCTCAAGGGCATCAGCGAACTGAGCGAGGAATACGGCCTGCGCGTGGCCAACGTATTCCACGCCGGCGACGGCAACATGCACCCGCTGATCCTGTTCGATGCCAACCTGCCCGGCGAACTGGAGCGCGCCGAGGCCATCGGTGGGCGCATCCTCGAACTGTGCGTGGCGGTGGGCGGCAGCATCACCGGCGAACACGGCGTGGGGCGCGAGAAGATCAACCAGATGTGCGCGCAGTTCAACAGCGACGAAATCACCCTGTTCCATGCCGTAAAAGCGGCGTTCGACCCGCAAGGGCTGCTCAACCCAGGCAAGAACATCCCCACCCTGCACCGCTGCGCCGAGTTCGGCGCCCTGCACGTGCATCACGGGCAACTGCCCTTCCCCGAGCTGGAGCGCTTTTGATGAGCCTGGACCGCGACATCAGCCAGGACCTGCTCGAACAGGTCAACCAGGCCCTGAACCTGGGCACGCCACTGCGCATCCAGGGCGGCAACAGCAAGGCCATGCTCGGCCGCCCGGTGGCCGGCGAGATCCTCGATACCCGCAACCATCGGGGCATCGTCAGCTACGACCCGACCGAGCTGGTGCTCACCGCCCGCGCCGGCACGCCGCTGCTGGAGATCGAGGCGGCGCTGCACGAGGCCGGGCAGATGCTGCCCTGCGAACCGCCGCACCTGGGTGCCGAAGCGACCCTTGGCGGCATGGTCGCGGCCGGGTTGTCCGGGCCGCGGCGGCCATGGGCCGGGTCGGTACGTGACTACGTGCTCGGCACGCGGGTGATCACCGGGCACGGCAAGCTGCTGCGGTTTGGTGGCGAGGTGATGAAGAACGTTGCCGGCTATGACGTCTCGCGGCTGATGGCCGGCAGCTTTGGCTGCCTAGGGCTGCTCACCGAGGTCTCACTGAAGGTCCTGCCACGCCCACGCGAGTGCCTTAGCCTGCGCCTGCCGATGGACCGCCACCAGGCCCTGGCCGAACTGGCTGAATGGGGCCAGCAGCCGCTGCCGATCAGCGCCGCCTGCCACGATGGCGAAACCTTGTACCTGCGCCTGGAAGGCGGTGCAGGCTCGGTGCAGTCGGCGCGTCAGCGCCTGGGCGGCGACGTGCTCGACAGCCGCTTCTGGAGCGACCTGCGTGAGCAGCGCCTGGCCTTCTTCAACGACCCGGCACCGCTGTGGCGGCTGTCGGTGCCGACGGCCAGCGGCGAACTCGACTTGCCGGGGCAGCAGCTCATCGACTGGGGCGGCGCGCAACGCTGGTTGAAGTCGACGGCACCGGCGCAGCTGATTCGCGAACAAGCGGCCAAGGTCGGCGGCCACGCCACCCTGTATGCCCCCGGCGACGACAGCAGCGCGCCGCTGCCGACAGCGCTGATGCGCTACCACCTGGCGCTCAAGCAGCAACTCGACCCCCAGGGCGTGTTCAACCCTGGCCGCCTGTACCCGGACCTGTGAGGCCACGCCCATGCAAACCAACCTGAGCGAGAGCGCCAAGCGCCTGCCCCGCGGCGAAGAAGCCGAAAGCATTCTGCGCACCTGCGTGCACTGCGGTTTCTGCACGGCCACCTGCCCGACCTACCAGTTGCTCGGCGACGAACTGGACGGGCCACGCGGGCGCATCTACCTGATCAAGCAAGTGCTCGAAGGCGCGCCGGTCACCGCCAGCACGCAACTGCACCTGGACCGCTGCCTGAGCTGCCGCAACTGCGAAACCACCTGCCCGTCGGGCGTGAAGTACCACGACCTGCTGGACATCGGCCGCGCCGTGGTCGAGCAGCAGGTGCCGCGCCCGCTCGGCCAGCGCCTGCTGCGCCAGGGCCTGCGCGCAGTGGTGCCACGCCCGGCGCTGTTCAAGGCGCTGACCCGCACCGGCCAGGCCCTGCGGCCAGTGCTGCCGGCCAACCTCAAGCGCAAGCTGCCGGCCCAGGTGACGCCGCCCGGCGAACGGCCCGCGCCGCGCCATGCCCGGCGCATCCTGCTGCTCGAAGGTTGCGTGCAGGCCGCCTTGTCGCCCAACACCAATGCCGCCACCGCGCGCCTGCTGGACCGCCTGGGGATCAGCGTGGAGCCGGCGTACGAAGCCGGCTGCTGCGGTGCGGTGGACTATCACTTGAATGCCCAGGAACAGGGCCTGGATCGCGCCCGGCGCAACATCGATGCCTGGTGGCCCGCCATCGAGGCCGGTGCCGAGGCCATTGTGCAGACCGCCAGCGGCTGCGGTGCCTTTGTGCGTGACTACGGCCACCTGCTGGAAAAGGACCCGCACTACGCCGCCAAGGCTGCGCGGGTCAGCGCCCTGTCGCGGGACCTGGTCGAAGTGCTGCGCGACGAACCGGTCGAACAGCTTGGCCTGTGCGCCGAACAGCGCCTGGCCTTCCACTGCCCGTGCACCCTGCAGCATGCGCTCAAGCTCGGCGGCCAGGTGGAAAGCCTGCTGACGCGCCTGGGCTTCACCCTCACCCCGGTGCCGGACGGCCACCTGTGCTGCGGCTCGGCCGGCACCTATTCGTTGACCCAGCCAGCGCTGTCGCAGCAATTGCGCGACAACCGCCTGAACGCGCTGGAAAGCGGCAAACCGCAAATCATCGCCACCGCCAACATCGGCTGCCAGACCCACCTCGACGGGGCCGGGCGCACGCCGGTGCGGCACTGGATCGAAATTGTCGAAGCAGCCTTGAACCAGGAGAACAGCCATGCATAGCAAGCCCGTGATCGGCCAGGCGGAAGTGTCCCGCCTGCTCGCTGCCGCCCGCCAGGAAGCCCAGGCGCAACAGTGGAACGTGACCATCGCCGTGGTCGACGACGGCGGCCACCCGCTGGCCCTGGAGCGCATGGACGGCTGCGCCCCGTCCAGCGCCTACATCGCCATGGAAAAAGCCCGCAGTGCCGCCCTGGGGCGCAAGGAAACCCGCGACTTCGAACAAATGGTCAATGGCGGGCGCATCGCCTTCGTCACCGCACCGCTGCTGACCAGCCTGGAAGGCGGCGTGCCCGTGCGGGTCGATGGCCAGGTGGTGGGCGCCGTCGGCGTGTCCGGGGTCAAGCCCGAGCAGGATGCCCAAGTGGCCAAGGCAGGCGTAGCGGCCCTTTGAAGGCCCTGTAGGAGCGGCTTCAGCCGCGAAGAGGCCGGCACAAGCGGCACATTTTCTGAAACCTGACCACCGAGCGAGAAGACAATGACCCATCCCCTCAAGGTCGCCCCGACCCTGCAACGCTTCATCGAGGATGAAGTGCTGCCCGGCACCGGCATCGACCCCGCCAGCTTCTGGCAAGGCTTCAGCAGCCTGGTCCACGACCTCGCCCCGCGCAACCGCGAACTGCTCGCCGAGCGCGACCGCCTGCAGCACGAACTGGACACCTGGCACCGCCAGCACCCCGGCCCGATCAGCGACATGCCCGCCTATCAGGCCTTCCTGCGCCGCATCGGCTACCTGGTCGACACCCCGCAGCCAGTGCGTATCAGCACCACCCAGGTCGACCGCGAAATCGCCGAGCAGGCCGGCCCGCAACTGGTGGTGCCGCTGAGCAATGCCCGCTACGCGCTGAACGCCGCCAATGCCCGCTGGGGCTCGCTGTATGACGCGCTGTACGGCACCGATGCCATCCCCGACAGTGACGGCGCCGAGCGCAGCCAAGGCTACAACCCGGTGCGCGGCGCCAAGGTGATCGCATTCGGCCGGGGCTTTCTCGACCGCTCGGCGCCGTTGGCAGGTGCTTCCCACGCTGACGCCCAGGCCTACGCCATCAGCCAGGGCACGTTGCGGGTGACGTTAAGCGATGGCCGCCAGGTCGGGCTCGAAGACGCAGCGCAACTGCGCGGCTATCAAGGCGAACCCGGCCAGCCAACGGCCATCCTGCTGCAACACCATCGCCTGCACTTCGAAATCCAGATCGACCCGGCCAGCACCATCGGCAAGGCCGACCGCGCCGGGGTCAAGGACATCCTCGTCGAAGCCGCACTGACTACCATCATCGACTGTGAAGACTCGGTGGCAGCGGTGGATGCCGACGACAAGGTCAACGTCTACCGCAACTGGCTGGGCCTGATGAAAGGCGACCTCAGCGAACAGGTCAGCAAGGGCGGCAAGTCGTTCACCCGTGCGCTGGCCAAGGACCGCGAATACCACGGCGCCGATGGCGGGCAGTTGACCCTGCCCGGCCGTTCGCTGCTGTTCATCCGTAATGTCGGCCACCTGATGACCAACCCGGCGATCCACGACCGCGATGGCCGGGAGATCCCCGAAGGCATCCTCGACGCCGTGGTCACCAGCCTGATTGGCCTGCACGACCTCAAACGCCGCGGCAACTCCCGCGAGGGCAGCCTGTACATCGTCAAGCCGAAGATGCACGGGCCGGCCGAAGTGGCCTTCGCCGACCAGTTGTTCAGCCGGGTCGAGGCGCTGCTGGGGATGCCCCGGCACACCTTGAAGATGGGCATCATGGACGAAGAGCGGCGCACCAGCGTCAACCTCGCAGCCTGCATCGCCAGCGCGGCAGCGCGGGTGGTGTTCATCAACACCGGTTTCCTCGACCGCACCGGCGACGAGATGCACAGCGCCATGGAAGCCGGCGCCATGCTGCGCAAGGGCGACATGAAAGGCAGTGCCTGGATCCAGGCCTACGAACGCAGCAATGTGCTGGTCGGCCTGGCCTGCGGGCTGCGCGGCAAGGCGCAGATCGGCAAAGGCATGTGGGCCATGCCCGACCTGATGGCGGCCATGCTCGAACAGAAGATCGCCCAGCCCCGGGCTGGCGCCAACACCGCCTGGGTGCCCTCACCGACTGCCGCGACCTTGCATGCGCTGCATTATCACCAGGTGGACGTGCCGGCTGTGCAGGCGCAAATGGAAAACGTCGACCTGGGCGCCGAGCGCGAACAGTTGCTGCATGACCTGCTGAGCATCCCGGTGAGCCCGGACCGCCCATGGAGTGCCGAGGATATCCAGGCTGAGCTGGACAACAACTGCCAGGGCATCCTCGGTTATGTGGTGCGTTGGGTGGAGCAAGGCGTCGGTTGCTCGAAGGTGCCGGACATCCATGACGTGGGGCTGATGGAAGACCGCGCAACCCTGCGCATCTCGGCCCAGCACATCGCCAACTGGCTGCACCACGGGGTGGTCGGCAGTGACCAGGTCGAGGCGACCTTGCAGCGCATGGCCAAGGTGGTGGACCAGCAGAATGCCGGGGATCCGGCGTACCGGCCGATGGCCGGGAACTTTGCGGGTTCGCACGCGTACCGTGCGGCGCAGGCGCTGGTGTTCAAAGGGCGTGAACAGCCCAGCGGGTACACCGAGCCGTTGCTGCACGGGTGGCGCTTGAAGTTCAAGCAGGAAGTTCGTCAGTAAGGGCCATTCGCGGGCGTGCCCACGAATGCGCGGGCACAGCGCGACATGCCCTTCCATCCGCGCCAGCTCGACGCCGATGCTGGCCAGCTTGTCTGGCCTTTCTCGTACTTGCAGAAACTTCCTACAGCGTATTCCGAAGTGGCTTACTTGCCGCCTTCGGGTGGGTGAAAACAAGATCGACGTCTTCGCCCCAGAGGAGGCTGCGCATGCACCCAGATTCCCGCACCAACGCCGAACTGCGCAGTGCCCTGCGCGAACTGCTGGCCCATGATGTCAACAACCCGGACGACGACCCGCACCTGTCAGGCGTGCTGTTCTTCTGCGCCACCGACGAGCGCACCCGGCAACTGGTCGAGCGCATCGAACTGCTGGCCAGCGAAATCTTCTTCGACCCTTGCGGGCGCGCCATCCACCACCGGATGCGCGCCATCGGCGTCAAGGGCGTGTGCATCAAGCAGAAGCGCAAGGCTTCGGCGGATGAAACGGTGATACGCATTGACCTGAACGACAAGGGCTACATCACGGTGAGCACCGCACGGTTCTGATCCGCTATCCTCAGCACTCTCGTGCTTCGGACCGTGATCATGGAACTGCATATCCGCCTGGACGGCCGTAAAGGCCTGGCCGACCAGCTCTACCAGCAACTGCGCGCCGGCATCGACAGCGGCCACCTGGCTGCCGGCACGCAACTGCCGCCAACCCGGCTGCTGGCCGAGCAACTGGGCGTGTCGCGCAAGACCGTGGCCGAGGCCTATTCGCGGCTGACCTACGACAACCTGCTCAGCGGCGTGGTCGGCCGTGGCACCTTCATCACCCCGCGCCAACCAGTGCGCACGGGTGATTCACACACCGTGCCGCTGGCCGCTGCCGCTTCGCTGGAGCGCTGGCAGCAACGCGCCACGGTACTCGCCCGGCGCACCCAGCAAGCCCCTTCGCGCTATGACTTCGTTGGTGGCGCGTCGAGCAAGGCGCAGTTCCCCTTCGACCAGTGGCGCAGCTGCCTGAACTACGCCCTGCGCCGCAGCCAGCGGCACCCCGAGCGGCAGTTTGCTGCCCAGGGCCTGCCCGAACTGCGCGAGGCGATCGCCCACCATATCGCCTACGCCCGTGGCGTGCATTGCAGTGCGGCGGACGTGCTGGTGTGCAACGGCGCCCAGCAGGCCCTGGACCTGATCGCCCGGGTACTGGTCGAGCCCGGCTGCCAGGTGGCCATGGAAGACCCCGGCTACCCGCCAGCACGCCAGTTGTTCCTGGCCCTGGGGGCAACGCTGCAGTCCGTACCGGTGGACGATGAAGGGATGTGCGTTGCGCACATCGCCGAGGGCACCCGGCTGATCTACGTGACCCCTTCGCACCAGTTTCCGCTCGGCATGCCGATGAGCGAAGCCCGCCGTCATGCCTTGCTGGCACGCGCTGCAGAGCTTGGCGCGTTGATCATCGAAGATGACTACGACTGCGAATTCCGCTACCAGGGCCCGGCCGCCGATGCCCTGCAGCGCCTCGACCGGCAAGGGCTGGTGGCGTATGTCGGGACCTTTTCCAAGACCTTGCTGCCGGAACTGCGCCTGGGCTACGCGGTGCTGCCCCCGGCGGTGCTCAGCGCCGCCTGCGTGGCCAAGCACCTGAGCGACTGGCACAGCCCGACCTTGCTGCAGTGGGCGCTGGCGCGGTTCATTGGCGAGGGCCACCTGAACAAGCACATCCGCCGCTGCCATGACATCTACAGTGGCCGCCGCGAGCGCATCCTGGCGCGGCTGGACGGCGACCTGGCCCCCTGGTTCAGCGCCGTGCCCGCCAGTGCCGGGTTCCACCTGAGCGCGCTGGCGCGGCCTGGGGTGGATGTCGAGCTGCTGGCCAACCTCGCCCGCAAGGTGGAGGTCGGCCTGTACTCGCTGGCGCCGTTCTTCAGCGAAGCGCCCGTGCGCCCGGGGTTGCTGCTGGGGTTCGGCGCCATCGAGCTGCTGGATATCGACCCGGCGCTGGACCGGGTCCGCGATACCTTGCAACGCCTCAGTTGACCAGCGCCGCCTGGCCAGCCTGCCGTGGCCGGGCGATGGCCGTTGCATAGCCGCGCGGGGCGAAACAGGCGGTCACCAGCAACATCGCCAGCACAGTGACAGTCAGCAGCGTCCAGGACGCCTGGAAATCACCGCTGACATCGCGCAACCAGCCGGTGATGTACGGGATGATACCGGTGATGATGAAGCCGATGCCCTGCACGAAGGCCGCCAGGCTGCCGGCATCAGCAGGCGTCTTCAGGTGCTCCAGGGTCAAGGTCAGGCTCAGGCTGAAGCAGGCGCCCAGGCCAAAGCCGATCATCGCTACCCACACACCCATGGCCAGCGTCGGAGCCAGCAGCAGGCCGAGGAAACCCGCCAGCTGGATCGACAGCGCCAGCCACAAGCCCGGACGACGGTCGGCAAAGCCGCGCAGCAACAGCGGCAGGCCCAGTGCCCCGCAAACCTGGAAGACGGTCATCAGGCCGACCAGGTCGCCACCGCCCTGTGCTGTGCCACCGTGTTCCAGGTGGTAGGCCGGCAGCCACGCGACCATGCTGGTATAGCCGCCATTGATCAGGCCGAAGTACAGCGCCAGCATCCAGGCCCGGCGCGTGCCGAACCAGTGCCTACCGGTGGCGCCTGCCAGCTTTGGCGCGCGCTCCCGCGGGCGCAGCGCAGCCCAGGCCAGCACCGCCAGTACCGCCGGGATCGCCCACAAGCCAAGCCCGGCCTGCCAGTGGCCGAAGTGCCCGCTGATATGCGGGCCGAGCACCGCCGCCAGGCCGCCGCCAGTCATCAACGCCGCCGAGTACAGGCCCATGGTCCCGGCCAGGCGGCTGGGGAACCAGCGATTGACCAGGCCTGGCATCATGCCCTGCACCACCGCCACGCCCAGCCCGGCCAGCACCGCGCTGGCGATCAGTGCCCAGGCGCTGTCCAGTTGCAGCCGCCACAGGCAGGCCAGGGCAATGGCACTCAGGCCGCCGAGCATGCCGCCGTGTTCACTGATCCAGCGCCGCAGCCAGGGCTGCAGCAACGGCACCAGGCCCATGCACAGCACCGGCAACGCCGTCAGCAATGCCGCCTGCTGGTAGCCCAGCCCGGTGCTGGCGCGCATCGGCTCGAGCAACGGGCCGATACTGGTCAGGATCGGCCTCAGGTTCAGTGCCAGCAAGATCACCAGCAACAGGTTCAACGCCCCTCTCATCACGAATCGATACTCCCAAAGCTTGACCCGGCCATTATCCTGTCCAGGCAGTCAGGGTAGAAATGAAGAGATTGGATGCAGGTCAGTGGCCACCTTAATGGCCCGATTGGCCTCCCGGCAAAGCGCGCGATTGGCTATCGGGCCAATGCGCGGTGGGCGCTAAGGTAGTGCCACGTCCACCACACATTCCCTGGAGCACAACCATGCACAACCGTATCGAATGGGCCAAACACTCGCCGGAAGCCTACAAGGCCATGGTCGGTCTGGAGCAGGCCCTGGCCAAGAGCGGCCTGGAAAACTCACTGCTGGAGCTGGTGCGCCTGCGGGCTTCGCAGATCAACGGCTGCGCCTACTGCGTGAACATGCATGCCAATGATGCGCGCAAGGCCGGCGAGACCGAGGCACGCTTGCAGACCTTGTGCGTCTGGCAGGAGACCCATTATTTCACCCCGCGAGAGCGTGCTGCGCTGGCCTGGGTGGAGTGCCTGACCCGTCTGCCCGAGCGTGGCGCCCCGCAAGGGGAATATGAAGCGCTGCAGCAGCACTTCGAGCCGGCCGAGGTGGCCAACCTGACCTTGGCCATTGCCACCATCAATGCCTGGAACCGCTTTGGCGTAGGGTTTGCCATGGTGCCGGCGTGATCGGTGGACGATCCAGACCGTAGAACTTTGGCGCCTGTGAGACCGAACGCCGCTCGATCTCGCAGGCGCTGCAAACCACAGACTATCCGCCAATCAAACCACAATCCGCCGCCGGGCCAGGCAGGCGTACCCCATCCCCAGCACGCCAAGCAACAACACCCCCAGCAGCCCCACCAGCTCGCTGCTGTAGCGCGCCACCAACGCCGGGAACCCGGTGAACTCGCGGTAGACCCGCACATCCGCCTCGCCACCGGCAAAACTGACCCCAATGCCGCCCTGGCGAATCTGCGTATAGTCGGCGTCGAAATACACCCAGACCTTGCACGCCCCGCCCTTCTCGATGGCCGGTATCTCCACCTGCGCCGTGGCCGCCTCGTAAAGGGTGTCGTTGCCCGCCCCATCGCGCACCTGCACCAGGCCCTTGGCCGGCAGGCGGATCTTCACCTCGCGCGCGTCATTGGCACCACGGTTGTGCAGCTCAATGAGCAAACCGGTGCGGTGGTCGACCAACCCGGCCTCGAAAGGTTTGGCAAACAGCTGCACGTAGGGTGCCTGGGCCAGTTCGATCAGCTTGTCGACCTGATACGGACTCAACGCACCGCCGCTGATGCTGTTGATGCGCGGTTGCAATTGCTCGTACTTGAGCTGCTCGTTGGCCTTGCCGATACGCTCGCTGAACTGGCTGGGATAGGTGAGGTAGGCGTAGGTCAGAGTCGCCTCGAGCCGTGGAGGGGCCTTGAACAGCACATAAGCCACCAGCATGACCATCAGGCCAAGCAGCATGGCGACCAGCAGTTTGCCGACTTTGTCCCAACTCAACGGTGCAATTCCTTCTGTTACGGCACGGAAGATCGAAGCGGCGCAAAGGGTGCCAAGTTCAGCGCTGCCAGGCAAGCGCTCAACGGCTCAACAACTGCGGCAGCGACGCCATCAGCATGGCCACCCCCGAGGCCGTGAGCAAACCCAGTACCACGCGGCGAAACGCCAGTTCGCTGATACCCAGGTACACCCGGGTCCCCAGCAGCGCTGGTAGCGCCATGGCCAGCAGCACCACGCCGAACGCGGGCAGCATGTCGCGGGTCACCACCCCGGTGCCAAGGTAGGTGAGCATGGTCACCAGCAGCATCGACAGGTTGAAGTTCTGGATCACCGCACGCTGGGTATCACGCTCGAAGCCGCGCAAGGTACACCACAGTGTAGGCACTGTGCCGGTAAAACCGCCGATTCCGCCGAGCGCCCCGCCTACAAGCCCCACCGCGCCATCGGCCAGGCGGTTGCCCGGCAGCCGTGGCAGGCGCGGCGCCAGCAGCATCAGCGGGCACCACAGCACCAGCAACGTGCCGAACACCGCCTTGAACCAGAGCATGTCCAGGTACGGCAACACCCACACCCCCAGCGGGATGCCGGCCAGGCCGCCGAGCACGAATGGCCACAGCAGCGCCCAGCTGAAGCCGCGCCGTACGCTGAACACGGCGATGAGCTGCCCGGCGAGGCTGCCGAACACGGTCAGCGACGCCGCCAGGCGCGGTTCCAGGCCCCAGGCCCAGAACGACATGGCGACCATGCCGAAGGCAAAGCCGGATAGGCCCTGGACGAAACCGGCGACGATGGCGCCGAGGGCGATGAGATAGAAGGCATCCATGGGGCGACTCGAGCCTGGCGTGAGCGGCGTTCCACCTTGCCAGAGCCGCACGTGAATGTCTGCCTCAGATCCAGCTTGACCCAAACAAGGCGGTCGTTGACGATCAGCACTCCCCCATCAAGGACGAAGCGATGTTACGGATACTGGGCAGGGCTTCTTCGATCAACGTGCGCAAGGTGCTGTGGGCCTGCGCCGAGTTCAACATCCCCTTCACGCGCGAAGACTGGGGCAACGGCTTCCAGCCCACCGACGCGCCCGAGTTCCTCACGCTTAACCCCAACGCCATGGTCCCGGTGATCCAGGACGGCGACTTCACGCTGTGGGAATCCAACAGCATCATCCGTTACCTGGCCAACCGCTACGGCGACCCGTCCCTTTATCCCGCCGAGGCGCAAGCACGGGCCCGTGTCGATCAGTGGATCGACTGGCAGGCCTCGGACCTGAACCGGGCGTGGAACTACCCGTTCATGTCACTGGTGCGCCAGTCGCCTGCACACCAGGATGCCAAAGCCCTGGCTGCCGGTTGCGCCGAATGGGCCCGGTACATGGGCATCCTCGAGCAACAGCTGGCCAGGACTGGCACCTTCGTTGCCGGCGAGCACTTCACCTTGGCCGACATTCCTGTTGGCCTGTCGGTGCAGCGCTGGTTCGCCACACCGCTGAGCCACCCTGACCTGCCTGCCGTGAGCGCTTACTACGAGCGCCTCAGCCAACGACCGGGCTATCTCGCCCACGGGCGCAACGGCCTGCCTTGACCGGTAAACCCAATTCAGGCTCAGGAGAGGTTGGTGACCTGATAATTTTGCCAGGTGTGCGGCGCAAGCCTTGGACTTAGACTCGCCAATGAGCATTTCCTCGCGCTGGAGCCTGCCGATGCACAACGCCGCTCTTGCTACCCTGCATGCCCGCACGCCAGATGCGGTGGCCAGATCCAGCCTCGACATGCCACTGATGGCCCTGCGCCTGTTGCGCTCTGCGGATGATGCTCTGGCCCGCTGGCTGCGCACGCGCACCGAGGTGGACCTGCTGATGCGCACAGCCAGGGTGTTCGGCGCACGAGCGCTCAGGGTGGCCCCCGGGTCGCCGCTGCTGCCCGATAGCAGCACCGTTGTCCGGCTCGACGGGCAGCCGCTCAAGCTGCATACCGCCGACGGCGATTCCACGCTGACCCTCATCGACAGCGCCGGCCGGCCACTGTGGGCGCAAAATGCCCAGCAGACTTGCACTACAGTCATGTACGAAGCGGCCAGCGAAGGGGGGCGCCCGCGTGCAACATTCGAACAGGCAGCCGGTGATGTGGCGCGCCAGCGAGAACGTATTCTCCATGCAACGATTGAGGCAGCCAATCGGAGCCGCAACCTCGCGGGCAGCCCCATCGAGCAGTTCGATAATGCTGGCGTGACCCAGATCCGGTCGCGCTCATTGACCGATCAGGTGCTGGAAACCCGGCGCCACCTGCTGCGTGCCGAGGCGGGCCTGCCAGACTGGGCAGGTGACAGTGAGAATGAGCTGGAGACCTCACCCTGGCTCATGACAGCTCGCCACGACGCCACGGGAGCCGTTCTGCAAAGCACCAATGCCGCCGACGTAGCCACCCTGACGACCTACGAGGTAAGCGGTGAGGTTTGCCAGATACTGCTGCGTGACGCCAAGGAGCAGGCAGTTGTGCTCAAGGATATACAGCGCCGGGCTGATGGAAAGCTACTGTCACAGACGGCGGGCAACGACGTGGTCGATACCTATGCCTATTCACCCACCACGCATCGCCTGAATCGCCACCTGACGGCACGCCCGGCCAGCCATCGACAAGGCCAGCAGGTGATCTGCGACCTGCATTACCATCACGACCCGGTCGGCAACCTGCTATCGCTCGACGATCAAGGCGCCGACCCGCTGTGGTTCCGCAACCGGCAAGTCAGCGGCCTGCGTGAATTTGGCTATGACTCCTTGTACCGCCTGGCCAGCGCGACCGGCCGCGAACGTGCGGCGGTCAGTGGCATCTGGTCCGCCGCATTCAGCGCTGCGGACCGCCAGGGCGGCAGGATATGGATCCGGTACAGCGAGCGGTATGCGTACGATGACGGCGACAACCTGACAACCCTCGACCACAGCAGTGGCTGGCGTAGCCGCAAGCTGATCGTTTCCAGCCGGAGCAACCGGGCGTTACCGCAGGGCCACGATCTGCTGCCTGACACGGGTTTCCTCCCCGGCGGGCTGCAGAAACAATTGGCCGACGGCAGGCCGCTGGAATGGCTGGCAGACAACCAGCTGCGGCAGGTACGCCTGGTGGTCCGTGATGGCGGGGATGCAGACGACACCGAGCGCTACCACTACGCCGATGGCGGCACCCGCACGCGCAAGGTCACCACGGCAACCACCGCGAGCGGCCGGCAAACAACGATCACGACCTATCTGGAGGGTTGCGAAATACGCCAGCGATGGCTCGACCGCCAGGCACTTGCGCAGAAGCACGTGGTCATCAGCGAAACCTCTGGCGCACGCTGGGTGCATGACCGCCTGAACGGTAAGGTTCATTTACGCTACGCCTTCAGCGACCACCTGGGCAGCGTGGGCGGCGAAACCGACCAAGACGGCAAGCTGGCCAACCGCGAGGAGTACTCCCCCTTCGGCGAAACCACAGGCCTCGACGAAGCAGCGGAGGAAGTCGATGGCCTGACCCAGCGCACGGCGCGCTACTGCGCAAAGGAACTGGACGCTTCCGGTCTGTACTGCTACGGCTCGCGGTATTGCGAAAGAGGCCGCTGGGTCAGTGCGGACCCCGGAGGTACCGTTGATGGTATCAACCTGTATCGGATGGTCAGAAACAACCCATTACGCTATCGAGACGAAACCGGTTTGAATGCTCAGGAGGCAACGCCACCTGGGGCCCCGGGAAACTCGCCACCCAATGATCAGACATCCCTCCCAGACTGGCTTGACCCGACTCGTCCGGAGGTAGTGTTGAGCTTGCTTATCGTCGCTGGAACCCTTGCCTTACTGGGTTTTGTAAACGCCATTGTGCCTCCACTGAACTCACTCAAGTTCGCCTGGCGTGACGGCAATTCCCTGCGCGTGTCCGCAAGCCGTGTCAGGGCTGACCTTTCACGACAGCTCAGCACCCGTACGGGCATAGTGGATGCGATCGAGCTCACTTTCAGGGCACTTACCTTGGCCGCCATCATTTACACCGCTGTGCAAAGGTATGCTTATGGGAACATGACCGAAGCGGGCCGTGCTGGAGTGGTGACCGGCGCTCTCGCGATTGGAACGACTGCAATTCCCGGCTTGAACAGGCTGTACGGATACTGCCGCGACCCTGGAACCCGCAGAAGCCGCCGCCCGATACCCCCCTCGCTGGGCTCAGGCGCAAACTCAGGCCAGATGCCCGACAACCTTGCGATAGCAGAGCAACCGAACGGCAGTACCTATGGGCAGGTAAGCAGAGGACCTACAGGACACCTCTCAACGTCTTCGCACACCATTCTCACCATCGAAGACACTGAACACGCCGAATATTTTGAGCTCGCAACTCAAACAAGTTTTCTGCACGGCCCCGCCACAGCCACACAAAATGACGACGAGCGCGGACCTTTGCCCCCGCAACAGCCTTCGCACATTTCGCGTAGTAGTTCGAGGCGAAGCAGAAGCCGGAGCAGAAGCCCATCCCCCCAGAGTCACAGTACCCGGCTCTAGAAGCTCATCGTGGCAGACAGCAGGGTCACCTCGGCGCTGTCGACCTTGAAGGCATCGCGCGCGCCCCCGGCGCCACCGGCCGCGTCCGCCAGGCGATGGTCAGCACCAGCCCCAGCACCGCCATCCCTGCCCCGGCATACGACACCGCCGGATACCCCAGCCCCGCATTGATCACCGCGCCACCCAGCGCCGCGCCAATCGCGTTGCCCAGGTTGAACGCCCCGATGTTCACCGCCGACGCCAGGTTCGGCGCGTCCTTCGCGGCTTCCATCACGCGCATCTGCAGCGGCGGTACCAGGGCGAAGCTGGCGATGCCCCACACCAGGATCGCCACCGCGGTCGGCAGCGACCAGCCCAAGCTGGCCGGGAATACCAGCAGCACGGCGATCAACACCGCCAGCGACACCATCAAGGTCCGTTCGATCGAGCGGTCCGCCGCTTTGCCACCCCACATGTTGCCCAAGGTCAAACCGATGCCGAACAGCACCAGCATGGCCGTGATGAAGGTCGTCGACGCCTGGGCCTGGTCGTGCAGGATCGGCGCGATGTAGGTGAACACGGTGAACATCGCACTGGAGCCGACCACGGTCAGCGCCAGCGCCGACAATACCGGCCCCCGACCGAGCACGCGGATTTCGGCCAGCGCACCGCCACTTTTCGGCAGCGGCAGGTTGGGCAGCGCGAACCACAGCGAGACCATCGCCACCAGGCCCAGGCCGGCAATACCCCAGAATGCCGTGCGCCAGCCCAGCAGCTCACCGAACCAGGTAGCCAGCGGCACGCCGCCGATGGTCGCCAGGGTCAGCCCCATGAACATCGCCGCCACCGCGCCAGCCCGCTTCTCGGGTGGCACCACGCTGGCCGCGACCACCGAGCCGACGCCAAAGAACGCACCATGGTTAAGCGAGGTGACGATGCGAGCGACCATCAGGCTCTGATAATCGGTGGCCATCGCCGACAGCAAGTTGCCCAGGGTGAAGATCGCCATCAGCCCGATCAGCAGGTAGCGCCGCGGGATCTTGCCGGTGGCCAGGGTCATCAGTGGCGCGCCGAGCAGCACGCCGACCGCGTAGGCACTGACCAGCAGGCCTGCCGCCGGGATCGACACGCCGAGGTCGGCGGCAATACCGGGCAGCATGCCCATGGGGGCGAACTCGGTGACACCGATACCGAAGGCACCGATGGCCAGTGCCACGAGAGGGGGATTGATACGCATACAAGGCTCCTTATCTATGACGGCAATGCTACGATCAGGCTTTTAAATGCACTAGACCGGTTTTACGGCAACCACCTTTGCACTGGAGGCACAGATGGAATTCAACGGGCGCTCCGGGGAGATGGAGGTTTTTGCCAGGGTGGTGGATGCCGGCAGCCTGTCTGCCGCTGGCCGCGAGCTGGGCCTGACGCCCTCGGCGGTGAGCCGCATCATTGCCCGCGCCGAACAACGCCTGGGCACGCGCCTGCTGCTGCGCACCACCCGGGCAATCACCCTGACCACCGAGGGCGAGGCGTACCTGCGCGGGGCGCGGCGCATCCTGGCCGACCTGCTGGAAGTCGAAGAGTCGATCACCGATCAGGGCGTACCACGCGGGCGCTTGCGGGTCAGCGCGGCGCTGGGGCATGGGCGGCAGACAGTGGTGCCGTTGCTGACGGCGTTCAGCGCGCTGTATCCGCAGGTGCTGGTGGACCTGACGCTGAGTGACGAAATCGCCGATATCCATGGCGGCCAGGCCGATGTGGCGCTGCGCTTTGGCCAGCTGCCGGACAGCTCGCTGAGTGCACGCTGCATCGGCCATACCGGCCAGGTGGTGGTCGCTTCGCCCGAGTACCTGGCACGCTGTGGCACGCCGCAGGTGCCGGAAGACCTGGCGCAGCACAACTGCCTGCGCTTCAACTTCCGGCGCGCAGCACCGGATTGGCCGTTTCGCCGGGCGGGGGAAGATTTTTCACTGAAGGTGACGGGGAATATCGAGTGCAGCAGTGGCGAGGCGCTGGCGCAACTGGCCAGGCTCGGGGCGGGGGTTGCCCGGATCGGGACCTTTACCGTAGCCGATGAGCTGAAAAACGGCCAGCTGGTGGCGCTGCTGGAGGACTACAACCCAGGTGACCGGGAGCCACTGCACGCGGTGTTCGTCGGCGGGCCGGCGATGCCGGCACGGGTGCGGGTGTTTGTGGATTTTCTGGTGGAGCATCACCAGGGCTGGCCACTGACTTCAGCCTGACACCGTCTTGCAAGAGCACCTCGGCAAGGCCGCCTTCAAAGACCGCGTTATGCTTAGTCGCAACTCACCTTCAGGACCGACCAAGATGCGCATTGCCATCCCCGACGACTACCAGGACGTCATCCGCTCACTCGACTGCTTCAAGCGCCTGGCCGGGCATGAAGTGAGCGTGTTTCACGACAAGCAGCCTGCCTCGCTGGACGAGCTGGCCGCCCGCTTCGCCGATGCCGACGCCCTGGTCCTCACCCGCGAACGCACACGCATCGATGCTGCCCTGCTCGATCGGCTGCCCAACCTCAAGCTGATCAGCCAGACCGGCAAGGTCGCGGGCCATCTGGACCTGGACGCCTGCACCGCCCGCGGCATCGTCGTTAGCGAGGGGCGCGGCTCGCCAGTGGCACCGGCGGAGCTTGCCTGGACGTTGATCCTGAATGCGCGGCGCCAGTTGGTGCCGGCGATCGAAGCGTTCAAGCAAGGCCAGTGGCAGGTCAACCTGGGCCAAGCGGTGGCCGGCCAAGTGCTGGGAATCTGGGGCTACGGCAAGATCGGCCAGCGACTCGCCCGCTACGCCCAGGCGTTCGATATGCCCGTGCTGGTGTGGGGCAGTGAAGGCAGCCGGGCAGCGGCCGAGGCGGATGGGCACCGGGCAGCGGCATCACGCGAGGCATTTTTTGCCGAGGCGGACATCGTAAGCCTGAACCTGCGGTTGTCAGCGACAACGCGCCATGGGGTGACCTCCAACGACCTGTCGCGGATGAAACCTGATGCCCTGCTGGTGAATGTCAGCCGCGCCGAACTGATTGCACCCGGGGCCCTGCTGCAAGCGCTCGACGCCGGCAGGCCGGGCTTCGCGGCGGTGGATGTGTTCGAACAGGAGCCGATACTCGAGCCGCACCACCCCCTGCTCACCCACCCGCGGGTGCTGAGCACGCCGCACCTGGGCTATGTGGAGAAGAACGGCTACGAGCTGTACTTCGGCGATGCCTTCGACAACGTGGTGGCGTTTGCCCAAGGCACTGCGCAGAACGTCGCCAACCCGCAGGCGCTGACGGTGCGGCGCTGATCTGCGGGTTTACGCCCGGTCAGGCAAGGCCATATGCAACAACGGGAACGGCCGGCCTTCGCCGTCCAGCGGCGAACGCCCGGTCTGCACGAAGCCGTAGTGCAGGTAGAAGCCCACTGCCTGCGGATTCTGCTCGTTCACGTCGACACTCAAGGTATCGCGCGTGTTGCGGCAGAAATCCAGCAGCGCCCGGCCAATACCCTGACCACGCAGGTCAGGATCGATGAAGAGCATTTCAACGTGGTTTTCATTGAGCCCGATAAAGCCCAGCGGCTTGTCTTCAGGGTCGACAGCCACCCACAGCTCGACGGCATGCAGGTAGACGTCGCGCAATTGCGGCAGCAAGGCGTCGATGTCGGACGCCTGTAGAAAGTGATGAGTTGCGCGCACGGCGCGCAGCCAGATGTCGACCAGCCGAGGGTGATCGGCAGCGATAGCTTGGCGAATGATCATGGAATCATCCTGAATTTTCTGATGACGGATTATCGGTGCGCCTTGGCAAGGCGACCGTACTCATGTCGGCATCATGTATGCCCGCTTCGCGAATCAACGCCTGGGCGGTGCACGGCAGAACAGCCGGATAGGTAGGAAGCGCCTATGCTACCCACCCTTGCCGTCGAGGTAAAGACGGTTACGGGGGGATGGATGAGGTCGATGAAGGGATCGGTGCGGCATCTTCAGCGTGAAGACCGCCTGCTCACCCAGCAGTTGCCTGATGCAATAATGGGACTGGTCTGCAACATCCGACATGACATTGACCAGCACCAGGCGCACAGCGTGGCTGCCAGGGTAAAGGCAATCAAATTGTCGGCAATGGGCATGCGAATTCGGGCCTTGGCTGAGCTCGGGCGCAGATTAGCATGGCGTTAGCCTATGATGGTGGCTGGCCCACCGCCTTTCTCAGGACAGCCCATGCCCTACCCCATCGAACAGAAACTCGTCGTCGGCGTCGCCTCCAGCGCCCTGTTCGACCTGACCGTCTCCGACAATATCTACCAGGCCGAAGGCGTCGAAGCCTATCGCCTGCACCAGGAAGAAAACCTCGACGTGCCCTTTCCCAAGGGCGTGGCCTTCCCGTTCATCCGCCGCTTCCTGAGCATCAACAAGGCCTTCCCCGAGCAACTGCCGGTGGAAGTGGTGCTGCTCTCGCGCAACTCGCCGGAAACCGGGCTGCGGGTGTTCCGCTCGATCAACCATTACAACCTGGACATCACCCGCGCAGCGTTCATGTCCGGCCGCTCACCCTACGAATACATCCCGGCCTTCAATGCCTCGCTGTTCCTCAGCGCCCATGAAGGCGACGTGCAACGTGCGATCGACGCCGACTACCCGGCGGGCCTGGTGCTGCCGACGAAGATCTACGATGACGAGATCGACACCGAGCTGCGGGTGGCCTTCGACTTCGATGGCGTGATTGCTGATGACGAGGCGGAGAGCGTGTACAAGCAGCGCCTGAACCTGGATGAATTCCAGGCCCATGAGCGCGATCGCAAAGCCATCCCGCACCAGCCGGGGCCGCTGGCAGACCTGTACCGCAAGCTTTCGCTGATTCGCAAACTGGAAGACCGCAAGTTGGCGCAAGACCCAGCGTACCAGCGCATCCTGCGTATCGCGATCGTCACGGCACGCAATGCGCCGGCCCATGAGCGGGTGGTGACGACGCTGAAGAACTGGGGGGTTTCGCCGGATGAGTCGTTCTTCCTTGGCGGGATGCAGAAGGACCGCGTATTGCAGATTCTCAAGCCGCACATGTTCTTCGATGACCAGCGCAGCCACTTGTTCTCGGCCGCCGGGGATCTGCCGATGGTGCATGTGCCATTCGGGATCGCCAATAGAGTGCGGCCAGAAGCGATAACCGATGATTCGATTGCAGAGGAAAAACCCGAAGGCCGGTGCGCCCGGGATGCGTGAGCATTGGTGGGGCTGTGCGCTCGTGAATACGACCAAGCCTCGTTCAGGGTGACTGCCTAGGCATGCACTTCTCCACCAGCGTATCCCGGTTGGGATTGTTGGGGAGTGTCTTCAAACGATCGGGCTGGCAATGCTCATCGGACACCGCATAGTGAGAAGAGTCGTCGCCACAGGCCGCCAGCAAGGCAGCGATGAAAATCACAAGTACGGATTTGCGAATCATCTGCTCACTCACTCCATTGACGGGCGGAGGTTTGGCAAAAGCAAAGACGTTTGCCAAAAGCTTAGCGCGTCACAGGGCGAGTTCAATGCCAGACTGGTACTCATTTCACTCGCGTGAGGTACTGCATGAGCCTGATACCCAACCTCAATGGCCAAGCCAATGTCCTGATAGTCGGCGCCAGCCGTGGCATCGGCCTGGCGCTGTGTACGGCCTTGCTGGCGCGTGAGGAGGTGGCCAGGCTCTGGGCCGTGTCGCGCAACGCCAAAGGCAATGACGACCTGGCAGAACTCACCCGGCAACACGGCGAGCGCCTGGTGCTGATGGATTGCGACGCGCGTGACGAACCAGCGCTCGCGGCACTGGCAACCGAACTCGGGCATGCCTGCGATCACCTGCACCTGGTCATCAGCACCTTGGGCATCCTCCACCAGGACGGTGCCAAGGCAGAGAAAACATTGGCACAGCTGGACCTGGCCGGCCTGCAGGCAAGCTTCGCGACCAATGCCTTCGCACCGATATTGCTGCTCAAGCACCTGCTGCCCTTGTTGCGCAAGGAGCCCGCCACCTTTGCCGCGCTGTCCGCCAGAGTGGGGTCGATCGGCGATAACCGCCTGGGCGGTTGGTACAGTTATCGGGCCAGCAAGGCGGCGCTGAACCAGTTGCTGCACACCGCCAGTATCGAGCTGAGGCGCCTGAACCCGGCCGCCTCGGTACTGGCGCTGCACCCCGGGACCACTGACACAGCGCTGTCGCGGCCGTTTCAGGGGAATGTGCCAGCGGGCAAGCTGTTTGACCCAGCGTTCGCCGCACAATGCGTCATCGCGCAAGTGGGGCGGTTGGGGCCTGCGGACAGTGGAGGGTTCTGGGCCTGGGATGGCCAAACCATTGAATGGTAAGCCCCTCGCCAACCGTCAGTGCGCGCTGGAAAGGGGCAAACGCTTCGCCAGTCATCGGGTCTTCTCCATCGGCTGGTAGACCAGCCCGGCAAACTCACCCACATCCCCGGCCAATTCGAAGCCGTAGCTCAGGTATGCGGCCACGGAGGGTAAGGAAGCCCTGACGGTCACGACCTGGCTTCTGGCGTGCTTCAGTGCCTCATTCATCAGCCGCGCGCCCACGCCCCGGCGTTGCCATGCGGGCGCCACAAACAGCATGGCTACGTGACGGCCTTCCTTGAGTTCGACCAGGCCGCAGATGAAGCCATCCGCTTCACAGAGCAAGATCAGGTTGTCGCCTTCCATACGTTCGCTGAACGCGCGCTCGGCAGCCACTGCAGCGAACGTCTGCGCGCCCTGCTCCGGCAGCGATGGCGCCACTGCCTGCGTGAATGCCTCCAGACAGAGGGCGCTGGCGCGGGGCAAGTCTGCGTGGGTCAGTTTGCGTATATGCATGCTTGTCATCTCGGCAGTCGGCTTGTCAGTCGATTAACTCGACATAACTGGACTCGCCGCCTCCCTGCGCACCGGACAACCAACCCCAGACGAAGTGCAGCGTTGTGCGGCCATTAGTGTCCTCGCCCACCTCGCCACGCGACCAGCCAGCAAGCAGCTCACCTTCGGTGGTGATGCACTGAAAAAGCAGTTCGAAGGTATGGGTGCCGGTTACCCGACCGACCTGATTGCCCAGGCGGATGCGGCCGCCTTGGTAAGTGCTGGTGATGGCTTCGCCGTCGACAAAATAGCGGAATACCGTACCGCTACCCGATAACCCCTGGCTGTTGCTGGCGACGGTGAAGCGACGGTTGTGCAAACGCGCGTACATATAAGAAGAGTTATCCATGACCCTCGTGCCTTCACGTGACATTCCATTTCAGACAACCGAACCCTATCTGAACCGCGTGGCTATTACCATCCGACCGTCCGGACACATTGACCTGTCCCCTCGTCATGAAATGAAAAATCGCTGACGTGCGATGAGAAGTGGCCGCTGCCACTGCTGCCTTAAAGTCGGTGCACAACAAAACCGTGCCCGCAATCCCGAGAGCAGCCATGAGCAGATCCACCCGAAAGAGCGAGACCGCGCGCCCCTCCCCGCGCGCGCGCAAGCAGGCCGATCGCCCGGACAACACTCAGCAGCAGGCGTTGATCGGCGCCGCTGCCAACCACACCCCAGCGGCCAACCCGCTGGTCAGCATGCGCCCGGCCGACCTGGCCAGCTGGGCCGGCTGCCTGCTCAAGGCCGTGGGCAAATCGCCGCTCAAGGCGGGGGCTCATGCAGGTGGCTACCTGAATTCGCTGCGCAGCATCGCCAGTGGCCGCTCCTGCATCGCGCCAGACCCGAAGGACAAGCGCTTCACCGATCCAGCCTGGCAATCCAACGCTTTCCTGCGCGCACTGCTGCAGAGCTACCTGGCCGGCCAACGTGAGCTGACCGGCTTCATCGAGGCCAGCGACCTTGCCCCACAAGACAAGAGCCGCGCGCGGTTCATCGCAGCATTGCTGGCCGATGCCCTGGCACCGAGCAACTCACCGCTGACCAACCCGGCAGCGCTGCGCAAGATGGTGGACACCGGCGGCATGAGCCTGGCCAGGGGCGTGGGCCAGTTCGGCCATGACATCCTGAACAACCGCGGCCTCCCGAGGCAGGTCGACAGCGCGCCGTTCAAGGTTGGGGAAAACATCGCCACGGCCAAAGGCGAAGTGGTGTTTCGCAACGAGATGTTCGAGCTGCTGCAGTTCGCCCCCACCACCGAAAGGGTCTATGCCCGGCCTCTGGTGATGTCGCCGCCGCAGATCAACAAGTACTACGCCATCGACCTGTCGCCGGAAAAAAGCCTGATCAAGTGGATTCAGGACAGCGGCGTCAGCCTGTTCGTCATCAGTTGGCGCAACCCCAGCCGCGAGCATCGCGACTGGGGCCTGGCCGACTACGCGCTGTGCCTGGACCAGGCGGTGGACGTGGCGCGCAGCATCACCCGCAGCCCGGATGTGAACATGTGGGGTTCCTGCTCGGGTGGCATCACCCTGGCGGCCTACCTGGGTTGGCTGGCGGCCCGTGGCGAAGGCCGCAAGGTCGCCAATACCTGCTGGGCCGTGTGCGTGCTCGACATGCCCTCGGCGCTGGACGACACCGACCTGGGGCTGTTCAACACGCCGGCGGCGCTGCGCGCGGCCAAGGCCAGCTCCCGGCGCAAAGGCGTGCTCAGCGGCCAGGACATGGCCCGCATGTTCGCCTGGATGCGCCCGAACGACCTGATCTGGAGCTACTGGGTCAACAATTACCTGCTGGGCAACAAACCGCCGGCTTTCGATATCCTGGCCTGGAACAACGACACCACGCGGCTACCGGCCCAGCTGCACGCTGACTACCTCGACCTGATCCAGCAGAACCCTTACGTCAACCCGGGTGCCCTGGAGATTGCCGGCGAGTTGATCGACATGCGCCAGGTGCAGGTAGGCGCCTATGTGGTTGGCGGCACCACCGACCACATCACCCCCTGGCAGGGCTGCTACGGCACCGCCCGGCTGTTTGGCGAAGATGCTACCTACGTGCTGTCCAATGCGGGGCACCTGCAGAGCCTGGTGAACCCACCGGGCAACCCCAAGTCGTTCTATTACGCGGCACCGGCCACTGCCGAGGCGCCTGAAGCCTGGCTGCAGAACGCCGGTGAGCGCCAGCAAGGCAGCTGGTGGCCGCACTGGCGCGAATGGATCGGGCAGCGCTCGGGCGACAGCCGGGTGGCGCCGAAGAAGCTTGGTTCGCGCAATTACCGGCCCTTGGGCCCCGCACCTGGTACCTATGTCATGGCGCGTTGAGTCATCAGTTTCCAGGCCTGCGGTGGGCCTGTGGCAGGCCCCCCTGCCAGAGGCCAGGCCCGTAGTCCGTACCTACCAGAACGTATCAGCAAAAAAGCCCAGCATAGGCTGGGCTCTTGGGTACGCTAAGGTTGGTACCGCATCGAAGCTGTCAAATCATCGATCGTTCTTCGAAGAGGACTCGACGGCGTTGGATAGTCCTCTGGAATTGTCATCACCTGGAGTGGTTCGTGAGATGGCAGTGGATTTGGCCAAACCACGAGTGTCCTTGGAGTGAGCAATACCCGAGGTGGTGGTTCCGTGACCCTTGTCACTGTTGCGCGAGCTCCCGTAATGGTTACCGCTTACACCATGGTCGCGTGTGGCCTTGCCAGCGTGATCGCTTTCAGCGCTCTTGCCGTTTCCGCTGGCCCCGCCCATACCACCTGCATGCCCACTTCCATGTCCGCCGCCATTCCCGCCACCGTTACCACCTCCACCGCCATGACCACCACCGCCGCCACCGCCACCGCCACCGCCACCACCTTTGGCATAGGCGGAACCAATAGGTGAGATATCTGCGGGCACGAATGCAGTCATCCCGAGTGCCAATGCGCAGGCAAAGACAGCAACCAGGGGTTTTCTCATTGTTATTCGCCTCCAGAGGCGCGTGGGGGAGCTTAAGTGCTCCTCAGACCGAGAGCAGGCGCTTAAGTTCTTGAATCCCGACAGAATGCTGGCTACCTCAGATGCATTGCCTTCGCGAGTAAGTTGACTATTCTGTGGTGGGATAAAAAATCAAGGAATGCTCCCATGAGAAGGAAGTTGAATGTCGCCGTAGCCCTCTCTCTGGCACTGGTTGCAAGCCCGATGTTGCTGGCCGACCCCGGAAAAGGGAAAGGCCACGACAAGGGTGGGCAACACGCAAACCAGGGCCATCAGGGCAACAGCAACGACTGGCACAATGGGCCTTCCGTTGACTTGGGCGGGGTGCGCGTCATCCTCAATGACAATCGTGATTACTGGAATCCAGGCCCTTCTTTACCGCCAGGTATCCAGAAGAATCTGGCACGCGGCAAACCTCTCCCACCTGGGATCGCCAAGAAGCTGGACAGCCGTTTAATCGGCCGACTTCCCCGTTACGATGGCTATGAGTGGCAACAAGCCGGAACTGACCTGCTGCTTGTGGCAATTACCTCAGGTCTGATCTATGAGGTGCTGCATAACGTTCTGGACTAAGCCCCATCGCCAGCCCTATCAAGAGCCACCCCACATGCCTCCCGTTCATGACGCCGCCCAGGTTTCATGGAGATGGCGCCACAGAACGCGATCCCCCTGAAGGCTGAACAATGCCGTCGAGAGCCGTGTCTTTGCGTCCTGGCCGGGCAGAAGGTGTGTCTCTTGATAGCGGACCACTGCGCCCTCCGGCCATTGCGCCAAGGTTTCCAACCCGGAGAGCTCGATGGTCAACCCCGGCTGGCTACCTGCACGCATTGCGAACAAGGTGGCTACATCCTGCCGGCAAATCTGCAAGCCAGTAGGCGTGATCATGGAGAAGTCTGGCGTGAAGCGCTCGATCATTGCCTGCACCTGGCCCTCCCCTCTGGCGAAGAGCGCCTCGATCAGTACGTGCAGGTCTATGACTTCTTGTAGATAAGGATTCATGGCGTTTCAGTCCTGTTTCGGTAGCCGATTATGAATGATTCCCCGGAAAGCTGTAGGAACTGCAATCATCAGTGAACCTTCGTGGCGGGGGGCGTCGTTCTGGGAGATGCTGCGGGCGTTATGGGTCGTGGCATGTGCAGGATTTTCCAACCTTGAGTGCCGGCCTGTCGGGCCCACTGACGCTATCGGCACGTCGACAGAACGGAGGTAAACAAGGTGAATGTTCAGGACAAGCTGATTGTCGTAATTGGCGCAGGCATCATGGGGGCATCACTGGCGTATCACCTGGCGCGTAAAGGCGCGAGGGTCACCGTGGTCGATGCTGAAGGAATAGCGTCGGGCGTGACTGGCCGTTCATTCGCCTGGAGCAACGAGAATGGCACCTACGCTCAGCGCTACGCCGCTGGTCACAAGCAACCGGTGATGAGCGGCTGCTCTCGACCCAGGTGCCCTTCGTGGAGGACAGCTATCGGCCAGAAGTGGACGCTTCTAACTGTTTGTACGGATAGAGCCCTGGAACACCAAGACCTATTCACTCACCAGTTGAATGACCGTTTTGCCCTTGCTGCGACCTCCTGCGACCTGGCGAAATGCCTCGTTAACCTCTGCCAGCGCAAAGTGCTGCTGATCGACTCGAATGGTCAGCTGCCCGGCATTGGCCAACAAAGCCGCCTCGCACAGGATGTCCCCATGGTGGTCGCGCCCCGTGCCGGTGAGCAACGGCGTCAGGGTGAACACGCCCGAGTAGGTGGCGCTTTTGAACGATAGCGGTGCGAGGCTGTGCTGGCCCCAGCCGAGGCAACTCAGTACGTGTCCGGTATAAGGCTTCACGGCCTGGAAGGACGCATCCAGCGTGCTGCCACCCACGGTGTCATAAACGATGTCGAACCCCTCACCGGCCGTGTACTGCTCGACATAGGCCTCCACGCTTTGCGTCTGGTAGTCGATTGCCGTGGCGCCCAGCGAGCGAATGAAGTCGAGATTCGCCGCCGAACCGGTGGCGTAGACTTCGGCACCGCGCGCCTTGGCCAGTTGCACCGCGACTTGGCCGACCCCTCCCGCACCGCCATGGATCAGCACCCGCTGGCCGGCATGGACATTGGCGCGATCCACCAAGCCTTCCCAGGCGGTGATGAAGACCAAAGGCAAAGCGGCAGCCTCACGCATGCTGAGCACATGTGGCTTTGCCGCAATCAATCGGGCATCCACGGCGATGTACTCGGCCATGGTGCCTTGAGCACCGCCGATCCCGCCGGCCATGCCGAAGACCTCCTGGCCGGGCGTGAAGCCCTCGACCGCCGCGCCCAGCTCGACGACCGTGCCGGCCAGGTCCAGACCGAGCACCGCCGGCAGTGCCTGGCGGGCGTGTGTTCCCGCGCCAGTGGCGATCTTGGTATCGAGTGGGTTGACCCCCGCGGCGTGAACCTTGACCAAGACCTGCCCCTTATCAGGAACAGGGCGAGCCATGTGGCGGACGGCCAGCGGGGCCTGGGCGGACTCGGCGATAGCGGCAAGCATGGTCTGATTCATGACGGGCACCTCTGAATGAATGGACGCTTACAGGTTGCCCCGTCTTATCCATTCTGATAAGAAACTAAATTCGCATATCACTCATTCCTCAAAGAGGCCTAATGGCGATGGACCTGTTCGACAGCATGCGCATCTTCGTGCGCGTCGTGGAGCGTGGCTCGTTCTCGGCGGTCGCGCGCGAACTGAGCATGGGGCAGCCTGCGGTGAGCAAGCAGATCCGTGCGCTGGAGCAGTATCTGGGCGGGCCAGTGTTCGCCCGCAGCACCCGGCTTCTGGCCCTGACCGACCAGGGGCAAGGCTTTTACAGGCACTGCCAGGAAATTCTCGGCCAGCTCGACAGCGCCACCCGCAGCTTCGCCAGTGGCCAAGAGCAAATTGCCGGTCCCCTGCGAATCGCCGCACCGGTCAGCTACGGAAGGTTGTGCATAGCGCCACTGCTTGGGACCTTTCTACAGCGCCATCCCGATGTGCGGATCGACCTGCGCCTGAGCGATCACAACGAGGATCTGCTCAAGGAAAACATCGACCTGGCGATCCGCATCGGGGTGGTCAAGAGCGAGGGGCTGGTGGCCGTCTCTCTGGGCACCAGCACGCGGCGGGTCTATGCCGCGCCCATCTATCTGGATCGCCACGGCCTGCCAGGCGAGCCCGCCGACCTTGCAAACCACAACTGCATCGCCTTCACCCTGCTGGAGCATTACGATCGCTGGCACTTCACCTGCGGTGCGCAAGCGCTCGATGTCGCCATCAAGGGCAACGTCACCAGCAACAGCAGCGAGGCCATACGTGGGATGGTTCTGAGCGGCCTGGGCGTTTCCCTCTCTCCGGAATGGCTGTTCGCAGCAGACGTCCAGCAGGGCAACGTGCGCAGCGTGCTCGACGATTACCAGACCACCGCGCTGCCAGTCAGCGCCGTGTTCAGCCGCGAGCGACGACGCTCGGCTCGGACGATGGCGTTCGTCGATTTTCTCCGGGAGCATTTGTAGCTGCTCCCAAGCGGGACGAAGGCCCGCGCGCGCTGCCGTAACAGGCAGACCTGTTAGGTCTCATGCCGTGTTCTGCTGCAGCCATTCCCTCGGGCTTGCGCCCACCTTGCGACGAAAGGTGCGGGCCAGCGCAGACGGAGTTTCGTAGCCCGAAAATCTAGATAACTTGTCGTCCTCTAAACGTTCAACCCCGGTTATCAGCGTCCACTGTCGAGCCGAGGCGTTTCTCGGCATGTCAGCTATCTGTCGTCGCGCTCACTTGCCCCCAAGGTTCGCCCGAGCCCATTGCTCAGCTGTGGTTACTGGAATCGACTGCTGTTCGTTGAAGGTTCCCGCTTTAGGCCATGCCACACCTCTGCCCTGTGCGAATACAGCACGGTACTTTTTGATGTGATGGGTAGGGTCTTTTCTCAGCTCATCCATCAGGTACGGAACAGTCCACACGTTAGTTTTGAACGGACGACCCAGCGCATGTTCGAGGATGTTCGCGACTTGTCCATACGACACCGTGTCACCTGAGAGATAGACAATTTCGTTGCGCAAGCGAGGTTCGAAGAAGACGATTTCCGCCGTGAGAGCCCCGATGTCGTCTGGTGTGGTGAGCGTCACGCTGTTCTCAAGACTGCCGAGAGCGTTAACGGTGTCGTTGTCGAAGTCGACGACCTCAAATACGGGCTCGAAAAGGAAGCTGGTGAACATGCCCGTCGAGATAATTACCCATTCGGTTTTGTCTTGCGCGCGAAGCGCCTCGCGTACATCGAGTTGAGCATCGAAAAGATCTTGGGGGCTGCCCCGACCGATCACTTCGAAATCCACGCCAAACTGCCACGGGAAGTAGCGCTTCACGCCCGACCTTAGCGCTGCTGTCGCCAGTTTCATGGGAGTTTCTCGACCCGCGACCATGCCGGCACAGCCTATGACAGTATCGAACCGGGCGAACACTTCAGCTAGCTGTTCAATTGAATCGTTCACCAGATCCGCAGCGACCATCTGAATGCCCAGCCCACGAAGCTCGTTGATTTCGGCCTTTTTCGCCGGGGTCTGGGTGTTGATGGTCGACTCCCGGAGAAGAACGCTGATTTGGGAACCAGGTGCGCGTTTGGCCACCCGCGCGAGATTGCGCAAAACCGGTAGACCAAGTTCCCCAGCGCCGAGAACAAGGATGGATTGAGGGGCAAGCGGGGTTGCTTCGGTCATGATTTCTCCTGAGGCGTAATGCCTATAACATGAGCGAATGCTGGCATGATCAGGCAGTACTCGTAAGAAGGCACACGTGTGATACCTAGGAGGAATAAATGACCAATCAGGACGCTCTGAGCCAGGCAGAAGCTATCTGCCAAACGCTCCGAGAAGATGATGATGGCGTCAGGCGGGAAGTCCTCGCTCACGCGGGTAGCCGATGGTCATTGGGCATCCTGCATGCCTTGGGCGTGTACGGCACGATGCGCCACGCCGAGATAAAAAGGCAGATGACTGGGGTGACCCAGCGAATGCTGACCAAGACGCTACGTGCCATGGAGCGAGATGGATTACTGCTTAGACGGGAGTTCGGGGAAGTTCCGCCGCGCGTCGAATACGCGTTGACGCCGCTGGGTATGGAACTGTTGGTTCGGATGTCCCCCGTTTGGATGTGGGTGGTCGAAAACGCCGAGGAATTCCGCAAGGCGCGTCGCGCTTTCGACAGTCAGGATGACAAGAAACCCGCCTGGCAAATCCCCACCCCGGCGCTCTTTAATCCAGAGTAATCGATAGCGCGCACTTCTCGTTCAGGTCAGCAGCACTCGATCTGACCTCGCCAAAATCGAACGCCCGCTTTCGGCTTACAGCCGCCCTTCGCGGAGGGCAGCTTTGGGTCCAGGCTGTGTGAAAACGCCTGCGATTGTCTAACCTTCTGATCGTCGAGATCGCGGCGGGGACGATCATGAAGCGAT
>NZ_VZII01000040.1 GCF_009391885.1 Pseudomonas sp. MN1F
CTCTCGCGTGCTGATTCCACAGGCAGTCAGCTCGACTCTGAATTTTCGATGTATTTACTGCGTTTTCACACAGCCTGGGTCGGAAGCAGCCACCTACGACCGGCCGCTTTCGATCCAATCGGCCGTCAAAGAGGCCTAAGTTTTAAAAGTGCTTGGAAGCCCAGCATGTACCCTGTCGATGCCAAATGCGATATTCCAGATTCCGCGTTGTTTAAGGGTAAGCCGGTGGTCATGTTTGCTGCCCATTACATATCCAGCGCGAACAACGTCCAGGCTTTGTCGCACGGCTACACGTCGCCCCATGACTTTGTGAAACATGCGTTCATCCAGGGGGAGGGTTTTACCAAGGTAGAGTCGGTCGTAGGGTGCCAGCCCCCTTCGTTCTGCCGACGCATGGGAGCGATTGGCCGACTTGGCTACTGCAGCAAGAAGCAAAGATGGCACGCCTGTGCTTGCGGCTAATTTTCTGGAGAAGACGTGCGCAGAAAGCCTTATGGGCTTTGATGCGGCCCATTGAGTAGGCCCTGCCTCCAAGGGCCTCAGCAATCACTCATCCTGACAAGTCAGTTCAGCCGAGCAGATCAAGCATCCCTTCAAGGGTGCTTTCCAGGCGGGCCAATTCGATGTGCGTGCCGTCGCCATACTCAGCGATGCGCAACTCACACTCAATGATCACCGTGAGCCCCAGAGGTGCTCGATGGCCGGGGTATTTGCGTACCTTCAGTTCGACCCGGGTCGGGCTTAACCAGGTGCTGCGGTCTGCTGACCACAGACGATCCTCGAAGGCAAACACCACGCTTGCGTTCTGGGTATCGATGATTTGCGGCGGGAATAGCCAGTGCGTGTTGCCTGCTTCCCACGGGGTCGCCTGGACTTTGTAGCGACCATCTGGGGACAAGGACAGTATTTCAATGTCGCTCATGAGTGTGCGTCCGCGAAGGCTCGAAAAGGATCACTGCTAAACAATTGACTTGGCCATTTCCGCCGTTCCAGCCCAACCACTTTGCTCATAGACCGGCTTGCCCGTCTCGGTCGCGTGCAGGACCGCGAAGGTGATGCCTCGACGCGCGAACTCGGCGTCAGCAGCTTGCATCAATGCCGAGGTCAGACCTCGGCGACGGTAGGCGGGCTGGACGTTTTCTCCAGCGTCATTGGCATCTATTAATGAGAAGGCAGGCTATGGCAGCTTCGGGCGTATTTGCAATGGCACCGAGATCCAAAGCGAACATTCGCCCATGGCTACCATGAGTGTCTGCAAATCCAGCCATTGCGGTTACGATCAATCTCGGCCCATGAAAAGGAATTCAAGAAAATGGAAGTAACGTGCACCTCTCTGGATGAAGTCCGGCAGCGCATCGATGTCATCGATCGAAGCCTCGTTTCACTGCTCGCTCAACGCGGCAAGCTCATGACGCAGGCCGCGCGCTTCAAGAAAACCACCGATGACGTACGCGCGCCGGCGCGGGTCGAGCAGGTCATCGAGAAGGTGCGGGTAATGGCAGGCGAGGCGGGTGCTTCGCCTGCGGTGGTGGAACAGGTCTACCGGGCCATGATCTCGGCGTTCATCGCCGAAGAGTTGAACGTTCACGCCACGCTGACTGCCACTGATCCAGCGGGCAATGCGTGAGCATTCATCGGAGCAGCGTGCATCAGGCGGGCAGGGCGCCTCAACCTTTCACAAGGGATCGAGGCGCCTCTGGGCAATGACTACAGCGACAGCGCGATCACCCGCGAAAACTTGGCGTTTGGGTGACCGCGGTCGATCAGTCCACCCGCACGAATACATTCTTGGCCATGTTGCTGCCGCCAATGGCTTCAGTCATGGCGCCGGTCCTTCGGCTACCGCACGGGGTGCGGTTAACGCCGCGGGATTATACAGACCGTTTAAAAAAAATGAGATTTTGCCCCTTTCTTGTAGTCCATTTCCCAAAGATACTCTTCCCACATATTTTCCGTTGCGGCTGCTCTGCCAAGGGCTTTAGTCTCGGCGTGTCGCTGCTCATCAGCGACACGGCTTTGACAGGCCGTAACGGTATTATGCATGTGGCTCGCCTGATATGGCGGCTGTACGTGGGGCACGCTTGCGTGCGCCGGAACTTGCATAGTCCGCCGGTCTGTCAACCCATGTACAGCTGCCACCCGACTGTTTGACAGCAGGCAGGTGGAAGCCCCACGAAAGGTACTATGCGATGTTGAAGATTGTCCCCGATCCACCCCACGATATTCATTCCCTTGAAGACACCCTGATCCAGGCCACGGACTACGCGTTGTGTGCGTCCACGGTGGTGCATCAGGCGTTGCTGCTGCAGCCCAAGTCACCGGCGTCGATTCTGATGATGGCCTCGATACATGAGATGGAGGCGTTGCGGGCATTGCTCGAATCCGCGTTGATCCAGGTGCAGATGCCCACTGAGCCTCGGACCTTGCACTAAGGCTCAGGTGATGCGTTGCCTGAGCCTGCCAATCGCGGATAAATCCGCTCCTACAGGTGCGTCACAGACCTCGGGTAATGCGCGGTCTCTGTAGGAGCGGATTTGTCCGCGATGAGGCCCGCCCAGGCATTCGAGAATTTTCAGGGAGATTGACCAATGACCACAGACAACACCCAATGCACCGTCGGCAAGACCACCTTCTTCCAAGGTGAAAACCAGAGCCACCCATTGTTCCGCATCGAACCCGGCATACCCTGCCGCGATGCCCGAGAGCAGGCTTCGGAACTGATGGGCTATGTCCGCGAACTGACCATCCTGGGCCTGATGGATGAAAAGCCGATGATGATCTGGGCCTCGCACTACCTCAGCGCGATGGCCAAGGCGTTGATGGATGATGCCGAACTAGGCATGACCCAATAAGCCAAGATTGCGTCAGCAGGGAAGTCTGGATGCCGTAGGTCAGCCTTGAGCGGCAAAGGCATCAGTGTCAGCAGCCGAATTGGCCTCGGCTTCAAGCTTCAGCCGGTCGGTCTTGCTGATGCACTTGGGCTTGTTGTTCTTGGGCGCCAGCTTGGCATTGGCCTTTTTCTAGTGGGCCTTGAGCAGCAACGCCGCAATCAGTGCTCGCCCATGATTTCCCGCGCCAGGGTCAGGCGGCGTGTGTGGAAGTCGTATTCATACAGCTCGGCATAGCGCCCCCATTCGATTGCCACCTTGAGCACGCGCTCGGCTTCCTCGGCGTCCATGTACTCCGTCAGGCGGTCGAGCACGGTCTTTTCCAGCAGGCCGGCGGGCTCCAGGTGGAGGCTGTCGAGAATGTAGCTGATCAGTGACACGCGGCCCTTGCACTGGCGCGCGAACAGGTCCTGGCGCCGCGCCTGGCGGGCTGTCACGTAGTTGCGGCCATGGCGCGTGAGGCGGATGTCGGCCTCGATCACCTGGACGAAGCCAAGCAGGCTGAGGGCCTCGTAGAGCGGGAACAGCACCTCGTCGGGCAGCTCGGTCTCCTCGGCCAGGTGGGGCAGGTCGGCCTCGCCGTTGAAGGGCTCGCCGGCGATGAGTTCGAGCACGCTCTCCATCCGCGCGATGTCGGCGTCGGGCAGCCGGTAGCCCAGCTCCACGGCCGGCGGTGCGCCCGCCGCGGCAATGGCTTCGGGGCGCTGGGTCATGAGCCCGTAGACTTCGTCGATCAGCGCGCGGACTTCGGCAGAGTCGGCATTGCGCGGGCGCGGCAAGTCGATGTGCAGTTCCGCGCGCACCCGCCCCGGGTCGCTGGAGAGGATGAGGATGCGGTCGGCCATCATCACCGTCTCCTCGATGTTGTGCGACACCACCAGCATGCTGCGGGTGGTGATGCGTTGTTCCTCCCAGAGTTCGAGCATGTCATCGCGCAGGGTTTCGCCGGTGAGCACGTCGAGCGCCGAGAAGGCCTCGTCCATCAGCAGCACTTCTGGGTTCATCACCAGGGCGCGGGCGATGCCCACGCGCTGGCGCATGCCTCCGGACAGTTCGCGCGGCAGCGCGCCGCCGAAGCCGGACAGGCCGATCAGCTCCAGCGCCGCATCGGCCAGGCGCCCGCGCTCGGCTGCGCTCACGCCCTGGGCTTCCAGGCCGAGCTCGACGTTCTGCTGCACGGTCAGCCAAGGGAACAGCGCGAACGTCTGGAACACCATGGCCACGCCGCCCACCGGGCCGTGGATCGGCAGGCCGCGGTAGTTGACGGTGCCGCGGTCGGCGTTGACCAGGCCGGCGATGATCCGCAGCAGGGTCGACTTGCCTGAACCGGAACGGCCGAGCAGGGCGACGATTTCACGCTCGCGCAGGTGGAAGTCGACGCCTTCGAGGATGGTGCGCGGGGTGCCGTCGGAGGCCTGGAAGGCCTTGCTCACGCCCTTGAGTTCGATCAGCGGTTGTTTCATGGCA
Source organism: Pseudomonas sp. MN1F (assembly GCF_009391885.1). Lineage (GTDB taxonomy): Bacteria > Pseudomonadota > Gammaproteobacteria > Pseudomonadales > Pseudomonadaceae > Aquipseudomonas. The sequence goes on from NZ_VZII01000040.1 coordinate 4,356, forward strand.
GGTCCTCAACGACGGTTTTCGGCGAGCAGGTACAGGCGGCGCCAGAAGAAGCGGTTCAACAGCATCACGTAGATGCACATCACGCCGATGCCCAGGGCGATGCGGTGGAAGTCGCCGGCGTCGGTCATCTGCTTGATGTAGCTGCCCAGGCCGTTGGCCACCAGCGAGGTGTCGCCCCAGCTGACATACTCGGCGACGATGCTGGCGTTCCAGGAGCCGCCGCTGGCGGTAATGGCGCCGGTGACGAAGCTGGGGAATACCGCCGGCAGGTACACGCGCTTCCATTTCAGCCAGCCGCGCAGGCCGAGGTTGTCTGCGGCCAGGCGCAGTTCATAGGGAATGGTGGCGGCGCCGGCGACCACGTTGAACAGGATGTACCACTGGGTGCCGAAGACCATCAGCGGGCTGAGCCAGATGTTCGGGCTGAGCTGGAAGTGCACCAGCAGCAAGACCACCAGCGGGAACAGCAGGTTGACCGGGAAGGCGGCGAGGAACTGCGCCAGCGCCTGGACCTTCTGCGAATAGCGCGGGCGCAGGCCGATCCAGATCGACAACGGCACCCACACCAGCGAGGCGAGGGCGATCAGCAGCATCACCCGGCACAGGGTGATCAGGCCAAGACCGAGCACGTGCAGCGCTTCGCCCCAGCCGACGTCCTGATGCACGAACAGCCCCAGGCGCAAGAAGGCGAAGGCGCAGGCCAGCATCAGGATCACGTCCCAGGCGCGCGGCCACCATGTTGGCAGGCGCAGCCACTGGCGCCGCGGCACGGTACCGTCGTTGCCCAGCGCGAACCAGCCCATGGCGTTCTGCAAGCCCTTCGCCAAGTGCTCGCTGAAGGCGTTAAGCCAGCGGCTGCGGCGGACGAAGTCGAGCATCCAGGAGCGCTGTGCGGTGTCGCCCTGGGTGTCTTCGAAGCGGAAGCGGTCGGCCCAGGCCAGCAGCGGGCGGAAGAACAGCTGATCGTAGAGCAGGATGCCGGTGAGCATCGCGCCGATGGCCCAGGCGATGGCGCCAAGGTTGCGCTGATCGATGGCCACGGCGATATAGGAGCCGATGCCGGGCAGCTTGATGTCCTGCCCGGCCACCGAGATGGCCTCGGCGGCGACCAGGAAGAACCAGCCACCGGACATCGACATCATCATGTTCCACAACAGGCCGGGCATGGCAAACGGCAATTCCAGGCGCCAGAAGCGCTGCCAGGCCGAGAGGCGGAAGACCCGCGCGGCTTCGTTCAGCTCAGGCGGCACGGTGCGGAACGACTGGTATAGGCTCAGAGCCATGTTCCACGCCTGGGAGGTAAAGATGGCGAAGATCGCCGCGCACTCCACGCCCAGCAGGTTGCCGGGGAACAGTGCAATGAAAGGCGCGATGGCGATGGCCTGGAAACCCAGGATAGGCACCGACTGGAGCACGTCCAGCAGCGGAATCATGGCCTTCTCGGCGGCGCGATACTTGGCCGCCAGTGCGGCGAAGAGGAAAGCGAACAGTAGCGAGAAACCCAGCGCGATGAACATCCGCAGGATGGTGCGCATCAGGTAGTAGGGCAGGTTCACCGGGTCGAGGGAAATCGGCAACGCCTCACCGACCACGAACGGCCGGCTCATCTGCATGGCGCCGTAGGCGGCAAGCACCAGCAACGCCAGCACCAGCGGCAGGAGGATCCAGTCCCAACGATTGGGCACGGCGTTGCGCAGGCCTGGCGACGGGGTGAACAGGCGGGCCATGATCAGGTCTCTATCGTCAGGGGCTGGGAAGGCAGAGGTCGCCACGTGAGGCAGTATGGTTCAGTTGGCTTGCAGGTCAATGGCAGTGCCGGCTGCAAGTAACTGGCAAGAGGGTGGTAAATACCTGAGAAATATTAAGATTTGTTTAATCGCCACTGACCGGGAGGGGAATGACCGGGGATCTGGTCAATGCGGTCAGGGGGCGTATGTCGCTGGGCCGGCAACTGCGTGTGCGATCAAGCCCATTGTCATGAAAAGGAATTCACGATAATGGATGTCCCTTTTTGATGAAACAAGCAGACGCAGCGTCGATGATCGAAGTGGCCGAGGTTCAGGCGATTGCCTGAGCCGCCGGGGTGTCTGAATCGTTCTGTACAACTGGCGCTTCAGCCTCGAGCTTCAGCCGGTCGGCTTTGCTGATGTACCTGGGCTTGTTGCTCTTGGGCGCCAGCTTGGCATTGGCCTTTTTCTGGTGGGCCTTGAGCAGCTGTTTGAGTTTCTTCTGGCGGTTCATTGTGCATCTCTGATGTGCAACGTGGGTCGCGCATTGTACCTCGGGAACTTCATCCTGCGGGCCCGGTCTGTAGGCTCTCGCCGAATTCACCTGACGCTTCCCGAACCTTCTGAGTGCCCGCCCCAATGCCAAGCCAGCGCCTGCTGCCAGCACTGCTCCTGTTGTTCAGCGCCGTCGCCTGCCATGGCGCGCTAGCGGGCTCATACTCGGCGCCGATGCGCAGCAACAAGGCCTCGACCCAACTGATAGAAGCCGCTTCGCGGCAATATGAGGAAGGCAAGCTGGACCAGGCCGCCGCCACGCTGGAGCGTGCGCTGCAGATCCAGCCAAACAACCCTGCCACGTTGCACTACCTGGGCGTGCTGCGCCTGGAGCAAGGGCAGTATGATCAGGCTGAGGTGCTGGCGGTGCGCTCCAACCAGCGGGTTGGCAGCAACACCGCGCTGCGCAATCGCAACGTTCAGCTGATACAGGCCGCGCAGAAGGCTCGCGGCGCTGGCAGGGTGCCAGTGGCTGGCCAGGGCAGGCAAAGCGACCGGCTGGCCGCTCCTCGATGAGCGTGGCGGTATGGACGCTTGCTCAGGCCATTGCGGTGCAAGATTAATGAACTGAATTCCATTGATATATGAGAATTGGCCAATAATTGATTGATCGGGACTGAATAAACTGGGAGGCCATCAACCGGAGCCACCCAATGTCTGCTTACGAAACAACTGCACAGGTTGCTTCCTCTTCCAGAAGCGCAGCAATCAGCATCGCGATCCTGGCTTTTTCCGCCTTTCTCATCGTCACCACTGAATTCCTGATCGTGGGGCTGCTTCCCGCGCTGGCCAGGGACCTGAACATTTCGATTGCCGTTGCCGGGCAACTGGTGACGCTGTTTGCCTTCACCGTGATGATCTTCGGCCCGCCCCTGACGGCGGCGCTGTCGCATCTGGAGCGGAAAAAACTGTTTATCGGCATCTTGCTGCTGTTCGCCGCAGCCAACGCGGCTGCCGCTGCTTCGAGCAGTTTCTGGGTGCTTGCCGTGGCCCGCGTGGTGCCGGCTTTGGCTTTGCCCGTGTTCTGGGGCACGGCCAGTGAAACTGCCGGGCAACTGGCCGGGCCGCAACGGGCGGGACGGGCTGTTTCAAGGGTTTACCTGGGGATTTCGGCAGCCATGCTGCTGGGCATTCCACTGGGTACTGTGGCGGCCAATGCGCTCGGCTGGAGAGGGGCATTCTGGCTGCTCGCCGGGCTGTCGTTGATCATGGCTGTGGCCATGTGGGTCTTCATGCCGAGCGTGGCGCGCACGGCCAAGGTGGATTTCCTCAAGCAGGCACGCATCTTCAAGGAGCCCTGTTTCCTGGCCAACGTGCTGCTTTCGGTGGTGGTGTTCAGTGCCATGTTCATCGCCTACACCTACCTGGCCGACATCCTCGAACGTGTCGCGGGCGTGGCCCCGGCCGATGTTGGCTGGTGGATGATGGGCTTTGGCGCGATTGGCCTGGTGGGTAACTGGATGGGCGGCAGGGCCGTCGACCGTTCGCCGATCAAAGCCACCATCGGCTTCCTCGCGCTGCTTGCCCTGGGCATGGCGGCGGCCGTTCCGCTGGCTCAGGGGGGCTGGTTGTTCTGCATTGCGCTCGGGCTGTGGGGCATCGCCAATACTGCGCTTTACCCGGTCAGCCAGGTGCGGGTCATGCAGTCGGTCAACCATGCACAGGCGCTGGCGGGTACCAGCAATGTCTCGGCGGCCAATGCCGGCATTGGCGTGGGGGCCATCGTCGGCGGCATGACCGTGTCGAACCTGGGCATCGGCTACCTCGGCTATGTGGCCGCTGCCGTTGCGGTGCTTGCGCTGCTGCTGGCGCTGGTCATTCGCAACCTCGCGCCGGAGCGTTAGGGCTGGCAGCTGTCGCCTGGCCGGCTGCCATGGGGCGCCAGCCGTGGTAGCAAGTAGTCCAGCAGGGCGCGGACCTTGGGCTGGTTCTCACGGCTTTTCAGCCAGACCAGGTTCATCGGCAGGCCGTCCGTTGCCAGCTCAGGCAGCACTTCGACCAGCGTGCCCTGGTCGATGTGCCGCTGGGTCAGCCAGGTTGGTAGCTGGCCGATGCCATGCCCAGCGAGCACAGCGGCCACTTCACCTTCGCCATCGCCGACGGCGATGCGCGCCTGTGGCGTACGCCGCTCCATCTCTCCCGGCTGGCGGCCTTTGAAGAACCACGGGCTGACCTGGCCGTCGCCGTGCCCATAGCCGACACAGTGATGCTGATCGAGATCACGCGCGCTTTGCGGGGCACCCTGCTGTGCAAGGTAGCCGGGTGCGGCACAGAAGATCAGGCGCTGGGCGCCGAAAAACTGGTGGCCCAGGCTGGCTGGCCAGGCATCCGGGCCGCCGATGCGCACGACGATGTCGATGCCTTCGTGTTGTGGGTCGATAAAGCGGTCGGTAAACGAAATGTGCGGTTGCAGCAGTGGATGCTGGTGGATGAAATCCAGAATCAGCGGCAGCACGTGCAAGCGGCCGTACGAGGCCGGCAGGTCTATCCGCACCTTGCCGTGAGGCTCGTCGCCCTCGGCGCTGAGCGCATGCTCTACCTGCTCCAGGTCGGCCAGTACCGAGGTACAGGTGCGGTAGAAAGTGATACCTGCCTCGGTCAGCGCCAGGGTGCGGGTGGTACGGTTGAACAGTCGTACCCCAAGACGTTCCTCGAGGCGCGCCACCCCCTTGCTCACCGCAGATCCTGTGAGGTTCAACCGTTCGGCCGCGGCAGTGAAACTGCCCAGGTCAGCGACGGCGACGAACACGTCGAGCCCCTTCAGCCGTTCCGATGAAAACATTCCTTTCTCCCTTTGAGCACCAATGCAACAGGATACCGCCAGTCGGGGCCTTTGCGATGGATCGTCGACTGGCACCGCTTCCAAAGCCGAGGTGATGGCGGTAGCCTCGGGAGACCTTCGCCGATAGAAATTCCATTCCCATGCCTGCAGGTTTCCCCGGGTTGCCGTCACTCAATGCACTGCGTGTGTTCGAAGTGGTGGCGCGTCAGTTGAACTTCCGCCTCGCCGCCGAGGAGCTGGGCGTGACCCAGGCGGCCGTGGCCCAGCAGGTGCGCGGGCTGGAAGCCAGCCTGCAGGTGCGCCTGTTCGAGCGCCTGCCACGGGGCGTTGGCCTGACCGATGCCGGGCGTGGCTATGCAGCGAGCATCCGCAGCGCCCTGGGGATGATCGACGAAGCCACCCGGCTGCTGCGCCCGGCGCCGTCACAGCTTACGGTCAGCGTGACGCCTACCTTTGCTTCGAAGTGGCTGATTCCAAGGCTTGGCCACTTCGCCGAGGCCCACCCCGACATCGATCTGCGCCTGCTGGCCACCGACCGCCTTGCGCATTTCCATACCGATGGCGTCGACATCGCCGTGCGCTACGGTCAGCCGCCGTTCGGCGGCGGGTTGAACGTGGAGTTGCTGATGGAGCAACGAATCGTCGCGGTGGCGAGCCCGGCATTGTTGGCCGAAATGGGCAAGCCAGAGAGCTTTGCCGCGTTGCAACGTTATGTCGCCTTGCACGACGGGCACAACTTCTGGCCGCAATTCACGGCCGCCTTCTTCCCTGATCATCCGCAGCCGACGTCGAAGAGTGTGCGCTTCAATCAGACAGCGCTGGCCATTGATGCCGCCATAGGCGGGCAGGGCATTACCCTTGCCAGCCATGCCTTCGTCAAGGACGACATCGCTGCGGGCAGGCTGGAGCAAGTGTTCCCCCAGCAGCTGCGGCTGGACAAGGCGTTCTACCTGGTATGGCCCCGCAAGGCGCAGGAGGCGCCAGCACTGGGCCTTGTCAGAGCGTGGCTCAAAAGCCAGGTAGGCGATAGTTAATCTACTGTCTTTTCAAACATTGCCTGCCTCCCTGGCCCAGCAAGCGGCTGCTAGTGTGATGACACTTGCAACAGCACAGTTTCATTACCCAGGAGGCAACATGTCTGTAGAAAAAGTGGCAATCATCACCGCCGGTGGCAGCGGCATGGGCGCAGCAGCGGCACGTCGGCTGGCCGCTGACGGCTTCAAGGTCGGCATCCTGTCCTCTTCGGGCAAGGGCGAGGCGCTGGCCGCCGAGCTGGGTGGCATCGGCGTCACCGGCAGCAACCAGTCGGTCGAAGACCTGCAGCGCCTGGTGGATGCCGTGGTCGAGAAATGGGGGCGCATCGACGTGCTGGTCAACAGCGCCGGCCATGGCCCGCGCGCGCCGATCCTGGAGATCAGCGACGAAGACTGGCACAAGGGCATGGACACCTACCTGCTGAATGTCATCCGGCCGACGCGGCTGGTGACGCCTTACATGCAAAAGCAGAAGGGTGGGGTGATCATCAACATCTCCACCGCGTGGGCTTTTGAGCCTGTTGACCTGTTCCCCACATCGGCGGTGTTCCGCTCGGGCTTGGCCGCCTTCACCAAGATTTTCGCCGACAATTTTGCCGGCGATAACGTGCGCATCAACAACGTGCTCCCCGGCTGGATCGACAGCTTGCCGGCCACTGAGCAGCGCCGCGACAGCGTACCGCTCAAGCGTTACGGCACTCGAGAGGAGATCGCCGCCACCATCGCCTTCCTTGCCAGCGACGGTGCTGCTTACATTACTGGGCAGAACATCAAGGTCGATGGTGGGGTGACGCGTAGCGTCTGAGCAGGTTATTGGGGGAGGCCAGCAGGGGTTCGGCGCGCCGTTTTCAGCGCTTTCGAAATCGAGCGCCGCGCGGGCGGCGCTCGATCTGATAGGCGCTGCATGCCTTGCGGCCTACACTTAAAGACCCAGATGCCAATTTTACGTTTTGCGACAATTTTTTTACATTTGTCGTTATAACGTTACGCCGTTCGTCACCGGTGGCCTTCAGCTCCCTCGGCTCATGACGTGCGAAGCCTGGCATTTCCTGGAGTCTTAATGAGAGTCGATCTAGACACTGAGGCCGCCGACCTCGATGCTTACCCTCGTTTTCAACGTGCGACGGTCCATGCGCGCAGGTTGAGGCAGTTGATGTACTTGGCGCTGGCGGTTGCAGTGCCGATGGCGTTGCTGCAGGGGCTGATCGGGGTATTCACCCCGGATTCCTGCTGGCGGGTCCTGCTCGCCGTCAACGCCGCCGTGCTGCTGCTTTTGGCCGGCGCCGCGCAGTCGGCCTGGCAGGTTGCCAGCTGGCGCGCGACTGCCATGGGCCAGGTGCCGGCCCCACTGCTGTTCTGGCGCACGGCCGGCGAGACCGTGGAGCCGGAGTCGCTCAGCCGCTTCGATCGCTGGTGCCGGGACATGACAGATGCCGGCCGACGGCAATGGCGCAGGCTTGGCGCAGAAACCCCCTGGCTCGTTGGCCTGGCGTGCCTGGCACTGCTGCTGGTCAAGGGGGCCTGGCGCTTCGACTTGCCGACACCGACGGTAGCAGGGCAGGTGACCTGGGTTGCCATCGGCCTGTTGGCCGTTTTTGCGTTCTGCCTGGTCGTGCTCGAACGCCACCTGATGGCTGAAAGCGAGGCGACCTGGCCCGAGGCTACGGCGCTTGCCGCCACGGTGCGGCTGGTCATCGCGGTGCAGGTGCTGACCATTGCCTGCCTGGTCTGGGTTGACGGCGAGCGGCTGTGGCCGGCCCGCCTGGCGGTGCTGATCGGCCTGCTGCCAGGCCTGGCCGCGCTCGAACTGCTGATACGGGCAGTGCTGGCGATGTTCCGCCCCTCGCGCCCAGGCGAAGAGCCAGCGCTGGTGGCGCGCAGCCTGGCGGGCGACTTCCTGCAATGGCCACCGCGGCCATTGGCCGTGCTGCAAGATGAACTGCATGAGCGCCTGGGCATCGACCTGCGCCAGGTCTGGGCCTTCGCCTTCATGCGCCGGGCGTTCCTGCCGGTGGCGGCGCTGGTGGCGCTGGTCGGTTGGCTGCTGACCGGCATCGTCGAGGTACCGACCAACAATCGCGGGGTCTACGAACGCTTTGGCAACCCCGTGGCGGTGTATCCGCCAGGCCTGCATGTCGGTTTGCCCTGGCCGTTTGGCAAGGTGTTGCCGGTGGACAACAGCACCATCCATGAACTGGCGACCACGACGGCCGAGGGTGTCAGCGAACCGCTGGCGGCTGCAGATGGTGCGCCGCCGACAACCGCCAACCGCCTGTGGGACGCCACGCACCTGAGCGAGAATTCGCAGGTGATTGCCGGGGCCGATGGCGGGCGCCAGGGCTTCCAGATCGTCAATATGGATGTGCGCTTCATCTACCGCATCGGCCTGAGCGACGCGGCCGCCCTGGCGGCGGCCTATCACACGGCCAATGTCGAGCAACTATTGCGCAGCGTTGCCAACCGCGTGCTGGTCCACGATTTTGCCGGTCGCTCGCTGGATGGCCTGCTGGGTGCCGAGCGTGCCGAGCTCGGCCGTGACATCGGCCGTGCGGTGCAGGCCGACCTCGACCGCATGGATACCGGGGTGGAACTGCTGGCAACTTCGGTGGAGGCCATCCACCCGCCAGCCGGTGCGGCCAATGCCTACCATGCCGTGCAGGCCGCGCAGATCACCGCCCAGGCGCTGGTCGCCCGTGACCGTGGGCACGCCGCGCAGAAACTTGACGAGGCTCGCCAGAACGCTACGTCGGCGACCGACAAGGCCATGGCCGAAGCCCATGAAACCCAGACCAAAGCCGACACCGCCGCGCTGCGCTTCGACGCCGAGCATACCGCCTGGCTGCATGCCGGCCAGGCGTTCATCCTCGAACAGTACCTGGAGCGGCTGGCCCAAGGCATGGCGCACGCGAGCAGCCTGATCATCGATCACCGGCTGGCGGCGAACCAGGCGCCGACCCTGGACCTGCGCAGCTTTGCCGCACCCATCGACCCTTCGCAAGCGAAACCCGCATCCGGCCGTACCCAGGAGCGTAACCAGTGAGTTCCCATACTGCACAGGGTCATGACCATGACCACGAACACAATCACGACCATCATCACGACCACGATCATGCCGATAACCATGACCGTGCCCGGCCCGCCTGGCTGCGTGTCGGGGTCGCGCTGCTGCTGGTCCTGATCATGGCCGCGACGGCCTGTCTGGTGCAGGTGCGTGTCGGCGAAGCCACGGTCATCACGCGCTTCGGCAACCCGTCGCGGGTGCTGATCGAGCCCGGGCTCAACTGGCGTTGGCCCGTGCCGTTCGAGGCCGCGGTACCGGTCGACCTGCGCCTGCGCACCACCTCCAGCGGGCTGCAGGATGTCGGCACGCGGGATGGCCTGCGCATCATCGTCCAGGCCTATGTCGCCTGGCAGGTGGCGGCCGATCCGCAGAGCATCCAGCTGTTCATGCGCGCGGTGCAGAACCAGCCCGACGAGGCGGCGCGGCAGATCCGCACCCTGGTGGGCTCGGCCCTGGAAACCACGGCCAGCGGTTTCGAACTGGCCGACCTGGTCAACGTCGATGCCAGCCGAGTGCGCATCGATGGCTTCGAGCAGCGCCTGCGTGAGCAGATCGAGCAGCAACTGATCAACAGCTATGGGGTGCGTGTGGTGCAAGTGGGCATCGAGCGCCTGACCCTGCCCAAGGTCACCCTCGAAGCCACCGTTGACCGTATGCGCGCCGAACGCGAGACCATTGCCACCGAGCGCACGGCCGAAGGCAAGCGCAAGGCGGCCGAGATCCAGTCGGCCGCCGAGCGTGATGCCCGCATCCTGCAGGCCGATGCCAGCGTCAAGGCCGCGCAGATCCAGGCGCAATCGCAGGTGCAGGCGGCGGACATCTACGCCAAGGCCTATGCCGGTGCGCCGCAGCTCTACACCTTGCTGCGGTCGCTCGACACCCTCGGCTCGGTCATCAACCCCGGCACCAAGCTGGTGTTGCGCACCGACGCGGCACCGTTCCGCGCTCTGGTAGAGGGGCCTGTGCTGCCGGCGGGGGCTGACCATGGCCAGCCGTGAGCCGTTGTCGGCCAGGCTGCCCGCCGGCCCCTGGCTGCAAGCGGGGCGTATCGGCTTCCTGGCGCTGTATGGGGTGGCGCTGTTGGCGGCGGTGGGCTGGCTGTTTGGCAATGTGCGTCAGATAGGCCCGGAAAACCGTGCCGTTGTGTTGCGCCTGGGGGCCGAGGAGCGCATCCAGAACGCAGGTTTGTTGCTGGCCTGGCCTGAGCCCTTCGAGCAGGTGGTGATGCTGCCCTCGGCAGCGCGGGTCACCGAACGCCGGGTGGGATTGCTGCTGCGCTCGGAGCTTGCGCAGAAAGCCGACAAGGACGGCACGCTGGCCAGCGATGCCACGGCGGGCTCCGGTTACCTGCTGACCGGCGATGCCGGGGCCGTGCAGCTGGACGTGCGGGTGTTCTACACGGTGAGTGACCCCTACGCCTATGCGCGCCAGGGGCAGCATGTAGAGCCCGCACTGGACCGCCTGGTGGAACGTAACGCCGTACAGATCTGCGCCTCGCGCGACATGGATGCGATCCTGGTCGCACGCCCTGAGCTGGTCGGCGGTGACGCCGGGCTGGCTGACCAGCGTGAGCGGCTGCGTGGTGACTTGCAGCAGGGCATAAACGCCAGCCTGGCGCGGCTGCGTGCGGCCAGTGCCAGCCTGGGTGTCGAGGTGGTGCGGGTTGACATCCAGTCATCGCTGCCATGGTCGGCCGTCAGCGCCTTCAACGCCGTGCTCACTGCCAGCCAGCAGGCCGAGCAGGCGGTGGCCAGGGCCCGTAATGATGCCGCGCATCAACTGCAGCAGGCCACCCAGGCCGCCGACCGCACCGTGCAAGTGGCCCAGGCCGAAGCCAGCGAGCGGCTGTCCCGCGCCCAGGCCGCCACCGCGACGATCGTTGGCCTGACCCAGCAACAGGATCCGCAATTGTTGCTGCGCCTCTACCGCGAGCGAGTGCCGGCGATACTGGCGCGTGCCGGGTCGGTCACCACCGTCAACAAAGATGACGCCGGGCACATGATCCTGCAGGGGCCCGCGCAATGAGTTCGATGCCTTTTTCCCATTTCTGGAGCTGCTCGCGATGAGTACTCATCATTGTGGTCACGGGCATCATCACCATGCCCACACCCCCCTCACGTCCGGCCTGCTGTCCCAGGCCGAGCAGCGCACGGCCGCACGCCAGCTTAGCCTGGCGATGCTGGCCCTCGGGTTACTGGCGCTGGGCTTGGTCTGGCGCTGGCTGGCACCGACGCAAGAGGGGGTCAGCCAACTGCTGCTGGGCGGCGCCTCGCTGCTGGTGGCCGTTCCGGTGTTGCGCTCGGCCTGGTACAGCCTGCTGCACCCCAGCCTGCATGGCCTCACCGATCAACTGATCGCCCTGGCCATGCTGGGGGCCTGGGCTACTGGCGACCTGGCCACGGCGGCGCTGCTGCCGATCATCATGATCTTCGGCCACATGCTCGAAGAGCGCAGTGTGCTGGGTTCGCAGGAGGCCATTGCCGCACTGGGGCAGTTGACCCGCAGCCATGCGCGGCTGATCGACGCCGATGGCCAGGTGCGCGAGGTGGATAACGCCAGCCTCAAGCCAGGCGACCAGGTCGAGGTGCGCGCCGGTGACCGTGTGCCAGCCGACGGCCGCGTCCTGCAGGGCCAGGCCAGCCTGGATACCGCGCCGATCACTGGCGAGGCAGTACCGCTTGAGGTGGCCAGCGGCATGGACATCCATGGTGGCTCGATCAACCTGGACGGTTTGCTGCGGGTAGAGGTGACCCGTGTTGGTGATGACTCCACCCTGGGCAAGGTCATCGCCCTGATGCAGCGCGCCGAACAAGCCAAACCGCCTATTACCCGGCTGCTCGAACGCCACGCCGGGCGCTACCTGGTGCTGGTCTTGCTGATTGCCGCCGTGACCTGGTTCATCACCCGCGATGCCCAGGCCATGCTGGCCGTGCTGGTGGCTGCCTGCCCCTGTGCGCTGGTGCTGTCGGCGCCGGCGACGGCGGTGGCGGGGATTGCCGTCGCTGCCCGGCATGGCATCCTGATTCGCGGTTCGGCCTTCCTCGAAGAACTGGCCGACTTGTCTTCACTGGTGATCGACAAGACGGGCACACTGACCTACGGCGACCTGCGTCTGCGCAGCGTGGTCAGCACTGCGGCGGCAGTGCCCCAGGCCGTAATCGTCAACCTTGCGGCCAGCCTCGGCGCCGCCAGCAGCCACCCGGTCAGCCGGGCCCTGGCGGCGCTGGTGCCCCATGAGCAGCACCTGGCCTTGCTGGATATCCACGAACGCCAGGGCTTTGGTGTGGTGGCGCACACGGCCGAGGGTGAAGCGGCACTGGGGCGCCCGGAACTGTTCCGCCAGCTGGGCCTGCAGGTGCCACCCGTGCCCGAGCATGACGGCCCGATTGCCGGCCTGGCGCTGAACGGGCAGTTCCTCGCCTGGCTGCTGCTGGCCGACAACGTGCGGGCCGAGTCTGCCGAGGCCATGCAGCAGTTGCGCGAGCTCGGCCTGCAGCGCCAGTTGCTGCTGACCGGTGACCGCAGCCGTGTCGCCGAAGCCATTGCCGAGCAGGTTGGCATGACGCGTGTGGTGGCCGAAGCGCTGCCGGAAGACAAGATGCACCACGTCAACCAGGAACTGCAGCTGGGCTTCCGCCCGTTGGTGGTGGGCGATGGTATCAATGACTCGCTGGCCCTGAAGGCCGGTGTGGTCGGGGTGGCCATGGGCGCCAACGGTGCCGACATTGCCCTGGCCGCAGCGGATATCGTGCTGATCAACGGCGACCTGCGGCGCCTGGCCACCTGTATCCGCCTTAGCCGCCAGTGCCGACGCACACTCCAGGTGAATGTGCTGATCGGCCTGGGTTGGACCTTGGCGATTGTCGTTGCCGCCGCATTCGGCCTGCTGGGGGCGGCGGGCGCCATGATCGCCGCGCTGCTGCACAACCTCAGCACGCTGTTGGTGCTGACCAACGCCGGGCGCCTGTTGCGCTATGACGAACGGCTCGGGCAGAGCAACCCAATGCCGGTGCTGCAGCCCTAGCGCGAGGCGCGCGCCAGCAACATCCGTTCGATTACCGAACACAAGCCGCATTGGCGCACTCAAGCCTGCGGCGGCAACTCCGATAGCTGCTGACCCACCGTCGAAACCTCGACCAGAAGTGGCGTCTACAAGCACAAAAGGAGTACCGCCCGCATGTTTGCCGACCTGAAGATCCGTACCGGAATGTTCTGGGTGCTGTTGCTGTTCAGCCTGACCTTGCTGTTTTCAACCGTCAGTGCCTGGCGGGCGGCGCTGGGCAGCGACCAGCAGATCACCGAACTCGACCAGACCGCGCACCAGTCGGACCGGCTGAACAATGCGCTGCTGATGGCGATCCGCGCCAGTGCCAACGTGTCTTCGGGGTTCATCGAGCAACTGGGCGGCCACGATGAGAGTGCAAACAAGCGCATGGCGATGTCGGTCGAGCTGAACGACAAGAGCCAGAAGCTGGTCGACGAGTTCGTCGACAACGTACGCGAGCCGGCGCTGCACGCAGTGGCCAGCGAGCTGCAAGCCACCTTCGGCGAGTACGCCAAGGCGGTGGCCGGGCAGCGCGAAGCCACGCGCCAACGCTCGCTGGAGCAGTACTTCAAGGTCAACACCGATGCCGGCAATGCCATGGGCCGGCTGCAGGCGCTGCGCCAGCAACTGGTCGCAGCCTTGAGCGAGCGCGGGCAGCAGATCATGCAGGAATCCGACCGTCGCCTGGAGCATGCGCAACAGCTGAGCCTGGGACTGTTGGCCGTGACACTGCTGCTCGCCGGCCTGTGCTGGGCCTTTATCGCCCAGCGTGTGCTGCAGCCGTTGCGCGAAGCTGGCCAGCATTTCCAGCGCATTGCCAGTGGCGACCTGAGCGTGCCGGTGCAGGCTCAGCAACGCAACGAGATCGGCCAGCTGTTCCATGAGCTGGAGCGCATGCAGCAGAGCCAGCGCGATACCCTGGGCAAGATCAGCAGCTGCACCCGGCAGCTGGCCGAGGCGGCGGGTGCACTGAACACGATTACCGAAGAAGGCGCCAACAACCTGCGCCAGCAAGGTCAGGAGCTGGAGCAGGCGGCCACCGCCGTTACCGAAATGACCACGGCGGTGGAGGAGGTCGCCCGCAATGCCGTCACGACCTCCCAGGCGACCCAGGAGTCCAATCAGCTGGCAGAGCAAAGCCGTCAGCAAGTCAGCGAAAACATCGACGGCACCCAGGCCATGACCCGCGAGATCCAGACCAGCAGCGGCCATCTTGAGCAGTTGGTGGGGCAGGTCCGGGATATCGGCAAGGTGCTTGAGGTGATCCGCTCGGTGTCCGAGCAGACCAACCTGCTGGCACTCAACGCGGCCATCGAGGCGGCCCGCGCCGGCGATGCCGGGCGTGGCTTTGCCGTGGTGGCCGATGAGGTGCGCACGCTCGCCTACCGCACCCAGGCCTCGACCCAGGAAATCGAGCAGATGATCGGCCGCGTGCAGCAAGGTACCGAGGCGGCGGTCGCCTCGATGCAGGCCAGCACCAGCCGGGCTCAGTCGACACTCGACGTCACCTTGGCTTCAGGCCAGTTGCTGGAAGGCATCTACAGCGCCATCGGCGAGATCAACGAGCGCAACCTGGTGATCGCCAGCGCAGCCGAGGAACAGGCCCAGGTAGCGCGCGAGGTGGACCGCAACCTGCTGAACATCCGCGAGCTGTCCAGCCAGTCGGCGGTGGGTGCCCAGCAGACCAGCGTGGCCAGCCAGGCGTTGTCAGGGTTGGTCGGGGAGATGACGGCGCTGGTGGGGCGGTTCAGGGTCTGAAGCTTAGTTTTCCTTGCCCAGCACGTAGCGGTCGAACTGCTCGATGTACTCATCGACGTTGTCTTCCAGCATCATCCGGTACTGTTCGCTGAAGTACTTCAGGATTTCTTCGCGGGCGGCGGCCATTTCGGCGCCGGACTTGAAGTTGCGGGCGCTGAGCCAGGCACTGAAGCGGCTGGCGGCAAAGGTCATCGAGGCGCTGACCTTGCCGATGTCGGCGAGTGTGTCGAGTTGCTGGTTGGCCAGGTCGATATGCGCATCGGCGCGGTCGTAGAATGCCTGGTCGGTGGCTTGGGTCATGGCGGGGTACCTGTGTGGGCCGGTCGTGCGGGGCGCAAAGCATGCCACAGCGGCTACCTCACCGGCAGCAATTAACGGCGCAGGCTTACCCAAGCGCGGAACGGCGCCGCTTCTTGCGGTACATGTCGCCATCGGCGCAGTTGAGCAGGGTGTCGATGTCGGCGCCGTCGGCCGGGTAGCAGGCCACGCCGATGCTGCAGGACGGCATGGGCAGCGCACGGGGCCCGCTGGCCAGTGGCGCTGCCATGGCGGTGAGGATCTGGGCCATTTTTTCGGTTACCGCGCCTGCCGCGCTCAAGCCGGTCAGCAGCACGGTGAACTCGTCGCCGCCCATGCGCGCCACCGTGTCCTGCTGGCCGACACAGTCCTCCAGGCGGCGTGCAACGGCGCACAGCACCTGGTCACCGATGGCATGCCCGTGCACATCGTTGATGCCCTTGAAGTCATTGATGTCCAGGAACAGCAGTGCAAATGGGCGCTCCTGGCGCAAGGCGCTGGCCAGCCGTTCGTTGAACAGCGAGCGGTTGCACAGCCGGGTCAGCGGGTCGTGGTGGGCGAGGAAGCGCAACTCCAGCTCGGCCTGGGTGAGCGCTGTGACATTGCGCGCCACGCCGATGCGCGCGCCCACCTCTTCGGACCAGAAGGCCGACCAGAGAATGTGCACCACGCCACCGTCCTTGCGCAGGTAGCGGTTGCGGAAGTCACTGTGGGGCTGGCCGTTCATCACCCGGATAATCGAAGCCCGCGTGGCTTCCAGGTCTTCGGGGTGCATGTAGCGGGTGATCGGGGTGCCGATCAGCTCGTCGGCGCGGTAGCCGAGCAGTGCCTCGCAGGCATTGCTGACGAACACGATGGTGTTGTGCCGGTCGACCACGAACACGGTGTCCAGCATCAGCTGGATCAGCTTGGGGTAAAGTGCTTGCAGGTCAACGGGCATAGGGGCTTCCGGTGCATCGGGCTCGGGCGTGGCCAGCATACACAGTGCCGGGCAGGTTCCACCAGCAGCCATTCAAACAGATATACTCCGCGGTCGTTTTAAGCATTCAGGAGTCGTTCATGCAGCAGGTTCTGCTCATCGTTGATGTCCAATCCACCTTCAGCCCCCCCGAATGGCTGGTGGACGGGATTCGTCTGTTGTCAGCGAGGATTCCGTCGATCGCCTCGGTGGAATTGCACGATGAGCAGGTGACGCCGTTCCAGCGCCAGCTCGGCTGGCACCCGGCAGCCGAGGACGAGTGCCTGGTCGAGGTGGACCAGGTGTTCATCAAGCATGGCTATGGCCAGACCGCCGAGGCCATCGCCCACATTCGCCAACTGGGCGTGGAGCGCGTGCTGGTGTGCGGCATGCAGACTGAAACCTGTGTGCTGGCGGCAGGCTTTGCGCTGTTTGATGCCGGGCTCTGCCCGACACTGGTGACCGACCTGACCGTCGGCTCATCGCTGGACCGCTCCGGCAAGTTGGGCACCGACCTCTGGAAGCACCACTTCGGCAACGTGACCACGCGGGCCGAGGTAATGGCCGAGGTCGCGCAGTCGGGCGGCTGAGAAAACCGCGAAAAGCCAGCGCGCATCGTTTAGCATGGGGGCGCCGATGCACCTGGCCCCTCCCTTGTCGAAATGCTCTAGCTCCCCATGACTGCCTTTTACCTCAAGTTTCTCATCACCCCCACGCTCATGCTGGCCATCTCGTTGGCAGCCAAGCGCTGGGGCACGCAAATCGGCGGGCTGCTCTCCGGTCTGCCGGTCACTTCCGCCTTGGTCGTGCTGTTCCTGAGCCTTGAACAGGGCCCAGGCTTTGCCTTGCAGGCAGTGCCCGGGGCATTGGCCGGCCTGGCGGCGGTGCAGGCGACCTACCTGTTCTACTACCAGGTGACGCGACGGATCGGTGCATTCCCCGGTTGCATCGCCGCGCTGGCGGTTTACGCGGCCATGGCTGCGTTGATGAGCCACCTGGGCTGGGTAGCGTTGTCGGTGGTGGTTACCCTGGCGCTGCTCACTTTGATCATTGTCGTCAGCTCGCAACCGGCACCCATCGGCACCGCCAAGGTGGTGCAGCTGCCGCGTTGGGTGATCCCGATGCGCATGCTCACGGCCACCGCGCTGCTGGTGGCGATCACCGCCAGCGCCGAATGGCTGGGGCCGGTGGCCAGCGGCCTGCTGGCGCCGATCCCGGTGATCGCCTGGCCCCTGGCGGTGTTCGCCCATGTTCAGGGCGGGCACCACGAGCTGGGCGCGATCGTGCGCGGTAACGCCATTGGTGGTGTGGGCGTGTTGGGGTTCTACCTGACGCTGAACAGCTTCATCGAGCAGTGGGGCACCGTGCCGTCCATCGCCGCTGCCGTGGTGTTGGCGGTGGTTGCCACCTTCACGCTGGCCAGACTGCTGGACCGCCGCCGGGCGTAATCGTCACGGTTCACTGCACAGCCCGGCAGCGGCCGGGTGCTGCACATCGTTGAGCTGCCGGGCACAACTGGCCGCCAGCGCTTAGCGGCGGTAGTAGCGGTGGTCATCATGGTAGTGGTGGGCGCGTTCGTTGCGGCGTTCCCAGTCGCGGCGGCGCTCGGCCTCACGACGCGCCTCTTCCCGACGCCATTGGGCCCGGCGCCATTCCTCGCGGCGGCGGTCCTCGCTGTGGTAGTGCCAGCGGCCGTCGCGCCAGTAACGGTCATCATCGTGGGCGAGCAGCGGTCCGGATTGGCCATCGGCGATGCTGGCCAGGTTCGGCCACGGGCTCTGGGCGGGCTTGGCCGGCGCCTGAACATTGCTTTCAGTGGCCAAGGCCGCATGCGTGGCGTGCATGGGCGTTGCGGTTGCAGAGCCCATGGCCACCAGGGCGAACAGGCCGGCGAAGAGGATTCTCGGGATATGGCGTTTCATGAGCGTAGGCAACCCCCAGGTTGTCATTGAACATGCGGTTGCGCGGCGCCGTAAGGCTGCGCCCACCGCGAGCTTGAGCATGTCCAGATAGACAAGTTGCCGTGGAAAAGTTCAGGCCGTTCAGCGCTTTAGCTGCAACCGTGGGTGCTGTAGCGCTGCTTCCTTGAGCACTTGCCTAAAGCAGGTCCCAGCCCAGCATCCGGTTGATGGCCGACGTGAATACCGCAGTCATGGCATCGAGTATGTCTTCGGCCAGTTGCAGCGTGATAATGGCCAGGGCGCGAAGTTGTAGGCGCGCAACGATCTTGCGGTCCTCCAGGAAGGTGCGGGCTGCGGCATGATCCAGTGCGCCCGCTTCCAGCTGACGCTTCAGAAAGCGCGCATCGTTGGCCATGCCCCGACCGAGCATTTCCACACAGGCCTGGAGCCTTGGCCAATCGTTTCGAACAATGCCTCGTGCTGCAGTGATCGCCTCTGCGGTGACACGATCGAAGTCGACACCGTTGATAAGGTTGCTCATCGATTTTCCCCTGTCGCACGGTGCTTGGAAGTTTCGGCAGACTGGATGGCCAGTATCCCGTCAAAGAGCGTGTTGTTACGCGCTTGCCAGGTGGCCTTGTACAGAATTTGCTGGCTGGCCTGACGGTGCTCGCCTTGCCATTTGACGACCAGGCACTTGAGGTCGATGTAATTGCGTGTGGTCAGGTCTGCGTCGGGAAAGTCGCGCTGCAGCGCGTCGCACTGTGTGCTGAGGCCTTGCTGCAGCAATCGCTCGACGCCGGCCTGCAACTGCTTGCCGGGTGTACTCAGCGTTCCAGTGTTGGCCAGTGAGCGCAGGATGAGGGCATTGCTTTCGATCACAAGCTGCTCGTAGGCCGCTTGGAATTGGCTGTAATGCCCAGGGTGCGGGTTGACGTGCTGAGCCGACAATGCTGCCAATTGCTGCAGGTTTGCAGGGCTTGATTGCTCCCCCTTGGACAACAGGCTGGCTGCGCTTTTGTAGAATTGCTCAGTGTTGGTATAGAGCTGCGCATCGTGCGGTTGAACCAGTTTCAGCGTGCAGCCTGCGAGCAGCGGTATGGTAAACACTGCCGAGGCCATGATTGCCTTGCTCAAGATGTTCATTCTGCGCTTCCGTGAATCGCGGTCGGCAGGGAATATAGGGAGCAGCTGGAATGAGGAACAAGTTGAAAAGGTTACAAAGCTTTCAGGATTTTGGGCGGTTTCATGCAATCAGTCCCCGGCTGAATCTGCCATGTCGCTCAGCCATACCAGTGGCCGCGTCGGGTCGTCGCTGCCCATGCGGGCGAAGGTTTGCGACTCGAGCATGGCCTTGACCTGCCCGCCGAGGGCCAGCAGCCGCTCGGCGCAGCCCGGGCCGATGCTGCCGTTGTCCTCCAGCGACAGGCCGCTCTGGCTGTGCTGGATCGCCAGGTGGTAGTGGCTGGCGTTATCGCCGCTGGCGGCGAGAATCACCGTGTAGCGTGGGCCCAGCACGCAACTGAGGCGCTGCTGCACCAGGTCGAGCAACGAGGCATGGCTGTCTTCGTGCAATGCCGAGGCCAGGGCGGAGGGGGCGAAGGGGGGCATGGGGTTACCTGCAAGGCATGTTCATATGTCTCTCAGCTTAGGCAAGGTGACTGTCAACTTGGGTTAAGCGAGGGTAAAAACCGGTAATTTGTCCGCGGCGAGTCAGAAGGTCTGCCCCAGGGAGAACTGGAAGATCTGCGTCTCGGCGTTGTCTGGCTTTTTCAGCGGTGCCGCCAGGCTGAAGCTCAGCGGCCCCATCGGGCTGTACCAGGTCACCCCCACGCCCAGCGACACCGCCAGCTGGTTCAGGTCGATGTTGCCGCAACCCTGGGTGGTGGACAGGTAACAGGTGTCGGCATAGACGTTGCCGGCGTCGACGAACACCGAGCTGCGCAGCTGGCTCTGGTTCTTGATGAATGGCATCGGGAAGATGTATTCGGCGCCGCCGGTGACCAGGATGTTGCCGCCGAGCACGTCGGTGTCGCGGTCGGAGTAATAGGCCTGGCCGGCGCTTGAATAGGTGCCGGTGGCCGGGGTGCTGCGCGGGCCAAGGGTGCCGTCCTTGAAACCGCGTACCGAGCCCTGGCCGCCTGCGGTGTAGCTTTCGTAGAAGGGCAGGCCATCGGTGGAGCCGTAACCGTTGCCGTAGCCCAGGGTGGTGTGCAGGCGCAGGGTGGTGTCCTTGCTCACGGGCAGGAAGGTCTGGCCGTTGTAGTCGAGCTTGTAGAAGGACAGGTCGCTGCCTGGCGTGGTCGCCATCAGGGTCAGGGCCTGGGAATGGCCGCGAGTGGCCAGTACGCCTTTGTTCAGGGTCGATTCGGACCAGCCGATCGAGGCCTTGAGGTTGTTGAAGCTCTTGCCTTCGCGCTGGATGAAGTCGTAGATCTCGTCGGCGCTGTAGGTGCCCGGGTTGATATCGTCGTGCTGCAGGGTCAGGCCGTAGGTCAGGCGCGAAGTTTCGTTGATCGGGTAGCCGAAGTTGACGCCCGCGCCGTAGCTGTTGATGGCGTAGTAGGACACGCCGTCACTGTAGTAGTCGCTATAGTCGGTGCTGCTGTAGAACAGGTTGTAACCCAGGCTTACGCCGTCTTCGGTGAAGTAAGGATCGACGAAGCCAAAGTTGTACTTGGTCTGGTACTCCGAACGGGTCAGGCCGATGGACACCTTGTTACCGGTACCGAGGAAGTTGCTCTGGCTGATCGAACCACCGAGGATCAGGCCG
>NZ_VZII01000041.1 GCF_009391885.1 Pseudomonas sp. MN1F
AGATACGCTGGTCGAGCAGCACGTAGAGGTAGCCGCTGCGCAAGGTGCGCAGGCCCATCCGGGTTTGCGTGACGGGGTCACTGCCGGGACGGGTATCGGGTACCACGGCGCGGCGCAGGGGAAGGATGGGCAGGCCCTGGCGCTGGCAGGCTTTGCACGGGGTAAGGAGGAATTCGACTTCGGCGACGGCGTTGGCAATGTCTTGAGAAATGCTCATGAGGGATTTCAGGCTCGATCAAGATAAGCCTGCACACTAACGAGGAATCAATTCTCAGAGGAGCTGAGCGCTTCCTAAAACATTGTAGGAACTTTCGCCCAGATATTTGCCTTTTGCTGCAACCGCTGATTCAGCTTCTGCACGCTGATGCATGCCGCTTTCGATGACCCTGCAGAGCCACCCGATCCTCATGTTGATTCATCCGGCAAGGGAGGCCCCACTGGTAGATGCAAAGTGAATGTCAAAACGCGCTTGATAATGATTAGTTAGTTGAGGGTCTGCCCAGTTGCGCTACGCTGGAAAAGCATTGCCATGGCGCTTCACCTGCCCGCAGGAGCGCAACATGAACTTCCTTATCGAACAGGCCAGCGTACAAGGACGGCCAAGCTGGCTGGTGCATGCCTGTGGCATGACCTTCACCTTTCCCACCCAGGATTCGGCGCACGACTTTGCCAGCAAATTGGCAGAGCGGGTCGACACCCCCATCAATTGCCGGCGCAAACACTGACGTACTGGAATGCGCAGCCTGCTCGTTTGAAACATGGCCTGCGTCAGTTCAGAGCAACCCAGAGGGGCAGCGTATGAGTGGACGTGCACTGGAACCCATCGATCGCATTACCGAAGTGATGTTCGGCCTGTTGATGGCCACCACCTTCACCGGCACGCTGAGCGTGGCCACGGCCGGCCGGGAAGATGCCCGCCTGATGCTGATCGCGGCCTTTGGCTGCAACCTGGCCTGGGGTTTGGCCGATGCGGTGATCTACCTGTTGCGCACCTGGACCGAGCGGACCCACAGCCGGACCTTGCGGGCCCGGCTGCTCGCCGATGAACAAGGGCAGGAGGGGCGTCGGTTGATTGCCGATGCATTGCCGGCACGCATCGGCGAAGTGGTGGACGAAAACGGGCTGGAGCTGCTCAGGGTCCATCTGCTGCGCAACGGCCAGCAACCGATGCCGGCGCGGCTTGGCCTGCAGGATTTCAAGGCGGCACTGGCGACCTTTCTGCTGGTGGTGCTGGCGACCTTCCCGCTGGTTATCCCGTTCCTGCTGATTGCCCACACCGGCACCGCCATTCGCGTGTCGAACCTGGTCGCCCTGATCATGCTGTTCCTCGCCGGCTGGTTGCTGGCGCGCTACTCCGGGGGGCGCCGAGTGCTCACAGGAGTGATCATGTCGCTGATCGGGGTGGCGCTGATCCTGGCCATCATCGCCCTCGGTGGCTGAGTCAGGCGTCAGTATTTGATGTCCCGGGCGCGTTCGCGACCTTGCTGTTTGGTGTGGCGTTTGTCCTGGCGGCAACCGGCGTTGCTCTGCTGGTCGGCGTGGCGGCAGTCCTGCTTGGTCTGGCGCGCACCCTGGCGGGTTTCCTGGCGTACTTCGCGTGCTTGCTGGCGCCGTTCGGCACGGTCGGTAACGGCCGCCCAACCCTGCAACGTCGTGGCGCACAACAGCACCGCCAGACAAAAACGATAGGCTCTTGAAGTTGCCATGATCGGGCCTCCTGCTGGGTGGGTGGGTTGCTGCGAAGCGGTCAGGGCATGTTTAGTACAGTTGCGTTTCGATAGGCGATTTAGATTTAAAGGCAGTAAGCCTAGTTGCCATTAGTGCGTTGAAATCCAATACACCAAAGTGGTCGAAAATGGCGCCTTTGCTACCCTTACCGCACGGCAGCGACTGCCCGGTTTGCAACTCACCCTTTTCACGCGGTATGGCCAGATGGGGAATGCGATGCGCATGCCATTGTTATGCGTCTTGTCGGTCGTGTTGTGCCTTAACGGTGTTGCCAGCCTGGCGCTGGCCGAGGATGTACCGGCGCCCGACCCGGCGCCTGCGCAAGCCAAGCAGGCGGTGTTCAACCCGGAGCAGCTCGACCAGATGCTCGCGCCGATTGCCCTGTATCCCGATCCGCTGCTGGCCCAGGTGCTGATGGCGTCGACCTACCCGGGCGAGGTGACCGAGGCAGTGGCCTGGTCCAAGGCCAACCCCAAGGCCCAGGGCGATGACGCGGTCAAGCAGGTGGCCAACCAGACCTGGGACCCAAGCGTGCAGTCGCTGGTGGCGTTCCCGCAGGTGCTGGTGGTGCTCGGCCAGGACCCGGTCTGGGTCCAGCGCCTGGGGGACGCCTTCCTGGCCCAACCCGATGACGTGATGGCCGGCGTCCAGCGCCTGCGCCATCAGGCCCAGGCGGCCGGTAACCTGACCAGCAACCAGTACCAGAACGTCACCGTGCAGGCCGCGCCCGCAGCGGCCCCGGCACAGGCCAGCTCAGGTGGTTCGCAGAGCGCGCCGGCCAGCAGCGCCTCGACCAGCACCATCATCATCCAGCCTGCCGACCCGCAGGTGGTGTACGTGCCCACCTACAACCCGACCACCACTTACGGCACCTGGGCCTATCCGGCCTCGCCGCCGGTGTATTACCCACCGTCGCCGATGTACTACGCGGGCACTGCGCTGATGGCCGGGCTGGCGTTCGGCGCCGGCGTGGCAATCATCGACTCGGTGTGGGGCGATTGCGACTGGAACAACGGCGATGTCGATATCGACGTCAATCGCTACAACAATATCAACGGCAACAACCGCATCACCAACAACCAGAACAAGTGGCAGCACAACCCCGCGCACCGCGATGGCGTGCCATACCGCGACAACCGCAGCCGCCAGCAATACGGCCGCCAGCTTGATGGGGCCAGCCAGCGTGCGGCGTTCCGTGGCGATGATGCCCAGCGTGCCCAGGCCCGGGATCGCGCCCGCAGCTCAATGGACCGTGCGGGTATCGAGCGCCCGGCTACCAGCAACCGCGAAGCCCGCGACAGCGCACGCCAGGCCCGCGCCGAAGGCGGTGTTGGCAATCGCATGCAAGGTGCCAACGACAACGCACGCCCTGCCGATCGCCGCGCAGAGCCGCGCAACACGCGTGAAAACACCCGCGACAATCAGCAGGCGCGCAACCAGGTCAACCAACGTCGCCAGGGTGAAGGGCAGGGCCGTCAGATCGCGCAAAACCGACCGAGTAACACGGCAGGCCGGGCCCGCAACAATGCCTTCGACGGCGTGCGCTCACCGTCGCGTACCACGGCGCAGGCCAACCGCGGTCGTACCAGCCAGTCGTTCGCCCAGCGGCCCAGCGCCTCGCGCGCAGCGGGGCAGCAGGTATCCAGGCCCAGCGCCCCGGCGCGTCGCGGTGGTGGAGGTGGCCGTCGATGAACACCAAGACAACCCTTGCTGCGTTGCTGATCGGCCTGGGCATGGCCTGGACAAACCTGGCCACGGCGCAGGAGGCCTTCCCGACGCCGGAGAAAGCCGTCGAATCGTTCGTCCAGGCACTGGGCGTCGAGCACGCCGACGAAGCGCGCCTGACCCAGTTGCTGGGTGAAGACTGGCGCACCTACATCCCGCGTGAAGGCGTGCAGCGCAGTGACGTCGATGCCTTCCTGGAGCAGTACAAGGCCGAGCATCAGATCGACAAGCAGGGCGACAACAAGGCCATCCTCGCCGTGGGCCCTGAGCACTGGACCTTGCCCATCCCCTTGACCAAATCTGCCAACGGCTGGCGCTTCGACCTCAAGGCCGGCAGCGCCGAAATCCGTGCCCGGCGCATTGGCCGAAACGAACTGGCCGCATTGCAGTCGGTGCTCGCCTATCACGACGCGCAGATGGACTACGCCTCCAAGGACCGCAACGGCAACGGCGCGCTGGAATATGCCCAGCAGATCTTCAGCACGCCCGGCAAGCATGACGGCCTGTTCTGGGCAGACGAAGAGGGCGGCGAGATCAGCCCGCTGGGGCCGCTGTTCGGCAAGGACGTGGTGGGTGATGACTGGTACGGCTACCACTTTCGCATCCTCGATGGCCAAGGCCCGTCGGCACCGGGTGGTGCCTACAGCTACCTGATCGGCAACCAGATGAGCCGCGGCTTTGCCCTGGTCGCCTGGCCGGCGAAGTACAACGATAGCGGCGTCATGAGCTTCATGATCAGCCATGACGGGCAGGTGTTCGAAAAAGACCTGGGGCCGCAGGGCGACAAGGTTGCCAAGGCCATGAAACGCTTCGACCCGGATGACAGCTGGAAAGAGGTAGACGTCAGCGCCAGCCAATGACGGCCGGCGCGCGCACCGCCAACGGCAGGCTGAGTGAAAACTACCCGGTGCTGTTCCGCTTTGGTGCGCGTCTGCCTCAAGACAGGTCTGGTCGCACAGTTTTCATTCGGCAATCAGGTAAAAAAGTGTGCAGGTTGAACATGGAAGATTGTGCCGATTGCCTGTAAATTTCCCGTTTCCCGCGCGTGGCAAAAGCGGCCCGCATATTGCTCCCCTAGTCGCAACGACAACCCGGAGCACCGTGCCATGAGCTCACCCACCGAATTCCCGCTATGCGAAGCCCCATCCTCATCGCGCAAGGGGCTGCTGCCCATTGCCATGGTGCTGTTCAGCTTCACCTTCTTCACCGGCACCATGTTCGCCGGCGGCAAGCTGGGCATGGCCTTCAACTTTGTTGACATGCTGTGGGTCGCCGCCATCGGCAACACGCTGCTGGCACTGTATGCTGCGGCCCTGGCTTTCATCGCCTCGCGCAGCGGCTTGAACACCGTGCTGATGGGGCGCTTCTGTTTCGGCGAGGCGGGCAGCCGGCTTTCCGACTTCCTGCTGGGCTTCGCCGAACTGGGCTGGTACGCCTGGGGCACCGCGACCGTGGCGATCGTGCTGGTCAAGCTGTTGGGCCTGGCGGGTGGGTTCACCGTGCCCCTGATGGTGCTGTTCGGCCTGGGCTTCAGCATCACCGCGATCATCGGCTTCAAGGGCCTGGACCTGTTGTCGCGGGTATCGGTGCCGTTGATGTTCGCGTTGCTGGTGGTGTCGATGTACATCGCCACCGCCGATGCCGGCGGCTTTGCCGGCCTGGCGGCGGTGGTGCCCCATGAAACCATGACCTTCTCGGCCGCGGTGACCATGGTCTTCGGCACCTTCGCCAGCGGCGCTACCCAGGCCACCAACTGGACCCGGTTGTCGCGCAGCGGGCGGGTGGCGGTGGTGGCCAGCATGGTCGCCTTCCTGCTCGGCAATGGCCTGATGGTAGTGGCCGGGGCCTGGTGCGCGATGGTCTACCAGCAGGCCGACATCGTCGAAGTGATGATGCTGCAAGGCCTGTCGTTCGCGGCGGTGGTGATGCTCTGCCTGAACCTCTGGACCATCCAGGGGCCGACCATCTACAACGTCTCGGCCGCTGCCTGCCACCTGCTGCGCAGCGAGCGTCGACGCACCGCCACGCTGGTGGCGGCGGCGGTGGGCATCGTGCTGGCGATTGGCGGAATGTATGAAATGCTGATCCCGTTCCTGGTGCTGCTGGGTTCGATCATTCCGCCAGTGGGCGGGGTGATCATGGCGGACTTCTGGTACCGCCACCGCGGCCAGTACCCGGCGCTGGCTTCGGTGCAGCTGCCGCGCTACAACCTCATGGGGCTGGGCGCCTATGCGCTGGGTGCGGTGCTGGCCTACGCCTCGCCCTGGGTCGCACCGCTGGTGGGCATTGGCGCCTCGGCACTGTGCTACATGGTCATGCTCGAACTCAGCGGCCGGCGCCGGGCGCTGGGCCAGGCGGGCGTCGAGCCGTGAGCCTGGCGCTGGACGAGATCCTGCACCTGCCGGGCCTGCAGGAGATGGCCGTGCGTGCCGGCGCGCGTAACCTGCAGCGTCGGGTGCGCTGGCCCTATGTGGCGGAGAACGAAGGCATCGCCGAGTGGGTGATGGGCGGCGAACTGGTGTTCGTCACCGGCATCAACCACCCGCGTGGCGAGGCCAACCTGCTGAGCCTGGTCGAGGACGGCGAGGCTGTAGGGATTGCCGGGCTGGTGATCCTCACGGGCGGCACCTTCATCCAGACCATCCCGCCAGCGGTGATCGCCCGTGCCGAGCAACTGGGCCTGCCACTGATCGAGCAGCCCTATGCCTTGAAGATGGTGATCGTTACCCACCTGATAGGCACGGCCCTGGTGCAGATGAACCAGGTGCGCCGGTCGCGCAACGACATCCTCGGCCAGTTGCTCAGCGGTGACTACCCGAGCCTGGCCATTGCCCGCCAGCGTGCGGCGCACCTTGAACTGGCACTGGATGAGCCGCGTCGCGTGGTGGCGCTGCGCTTGCTGCACGTCGAGCAGTTGTTCGAGCACCATGGCCTGGCCCAGGGCGAGCGCCTCTGGCAGGCTACCCGCCAGGCCCTGGAAGACCAGCTCGAAGCCTGGTGCCGCGTACGACCGGGGACGGTCACCGCACAGTTGCCGGGCGACCTGCAGGTGCTGCTGCTGGAAGATGCCGCCGACCTGCCGCTGACCTTGGCTACACTGCACCGGCAACTGAGCGCGGTGGTGGGGGAGCTGGCGCTGTACATGGGCCTGTCGAGCCTGGCCGGCGATTGCGCCCATTACCGTCAGGCGCTCAGCGAGGCGCGCCAGGCCCTGGACGTGGCGCAACACCTGCACCCGGCCAACGGTTTTTGTGACTTCAGCGAGCTGGGTGTGCTGCGCCTGCTGCAAGGTATCGTCGACCGGTCGCTGATCGATGACTTCGTTGCCCAGACCTTAGGCCCGCTGATCACCCCCGGACGCAAGCAGCCGCATGTGCTGGTGCACACCCTCGACGCCCTGCTCAAGGAAAACGGCAACGGGCTCAAGGCCGCCCAGCGCCTTGGCCTGCACCGCAATACCATCAACCAACGCATTCAACGCATCGAACAACTGAGCGGGCAGTCTCTTGACGACCCGCTGTTCCGCATGAACGCTTCTGTCGCCATGCTGGTATGGCGCATGAACGAAGACCAAGGTAAGGAGTAACGCCATGAACATCATCAATGCCCGCCTGCGTGGCAAGACCGGCCTGTTCCGCATCGAGCTGGACGGCGAGCGCATCGCCGCCATCACGCCGCAGGCCGACGTGGCCGCGCTGGCCAGCCCGGATGACCTGGACGCCCAACAGAACCTGGTGGTGGCGCCCTTCGTCGAGCCGCACATTCACCTCGACGCCACCCTCACCGCGGGCGAGCCGAAGTGGAACATGAGCGGCACCCTGTTCGAAGGCATCGAGCGCTGGGCCGAGCGCAAGGAGATCACCACCCACGACGACATCAAGACCCGCGCCAAGAAGACCATCGGCATGCTGGCGGACCATGGCATCCAGCACGTGCGCACCCATGTCGACGTCACCGACCCCAAGCTCACCGCGCTCAAGGCCATGGTCGAGGTGCGCGAAGAGGTGCGCCATCTGGTCGACCTGCAGATCGTCGCCTTCCCCCAGGAGGGCATCGAGTCGTACGCCAATGGCCGGGCACTGATGACCGAAGCGGTGGCCATGGGCGCCGATGTGGTCGGCGGCATTCCGCATTTCGAGAACACCCGCGACCAGGGCGTGTCGTCGATCAAGTTCCTCATGGACCTGGCCGAGCGCAGCGGCTGCCTGGTGGACGTGCATTGCGATGAAACCGACGACCCGCAGTCGCGCTTCCTCGAAGTGCTGGCCGAAGAAGCGCGGGTGCGCGGCATGGGCGCGCGGGTCACCGCCAGCCACACCGTGGCCATGGGCTCCTACGACAACGCCTACTGCTACAAACTGTTCCGCCTGCTGAAGATGTCGGGCATCAACTTTGTGTCGTGCCCCACCGAAAGCATCCACTTGCAAGGCCGCTTCGACGGTTACCCCAAGCGCCGCGGGCTGACCCGCGTGGCCGAGATCGACCGCGCCGGGATGAACGTGTGCTTCGGCCAGGATTCGATCGTCGACCCGTGGTACCCGCTGGGCAACGGCAACATCCTGCGCATTCTCGAAGCCGGGCTGCACATCTGCCACATGCTCGGCTTTGAGGACCTGCAACGCAGCCTGGACCTGATCACCGACAACAGCGCCCGCACCCTCAACCTCGGCGAGCGCTATGGCATCGAGGTCGGGCGGCCGGCCAACCTGCTGCTGCTGTCGGCGCCGGATGACTACGAAATGGTCCGCAGCCAGGGCCATGCGCTGGTGTCGGTGCGCAACGGCAAGGTGCTGATGCGCCGCACGCCGGCGCAGGTCAAACGGCTTGCCTGACAGCTCGCGCTGCAGATCAGTATCGCGAAAATTGATACCAGCCAGCGTGAAACACGCCTCCTGCGCCTGACGGCTTTGCCGTATAAGGCCTTGATGCGCTATCGACGTCTGGATCTCAATCTGCTGGTCGCCCTCGATGTGCTGCTCGAAGAGTGCAGCGTCAGCCGGGCCGCGCAGCGCCTCAACCTTGGCCAGTCGGCTACCAGTGCCGCGTTGGGGCGCCTGCGCGAGCACTTTCAGGACCCGTTGCTGGTTCCGCTTGGGCGGGGGCTGGAGCCCAGCGCCCTGGCGCGGCAACTGGCGCCCAAAGTGCGTGAGGTACTGAGCCTGGCTGGCGAACTGGTCGAGACCACGACCGGCTTCGACCCGGCCCGTTGCGAGCGCCGTTTCGTACTGGTGGCATCGGACTATGTGGCCGCGACCCTGGTCCCGGCCCTCAGCCGTAACCTGGCGCGCCTGGCGCCCGGCGCAGCGCTGGTGGTGCGCGACCTGCCGTTGCCACGCGACGGTGATGTGGTCGCCGAGGCCCTCGACTACCGCCGCAGCGACCTGGTGATCGTGCCGCAGGCGCGCATCAACCCGCGCTACCCCCACGCGTTGCTGCTCAAGGATGAACTGTGCTGCATCGTCTGCGCCCGCGAGCCCGCCTACCATCAAGGCCTGAACCTGGCCGACTATTGTTGCGCAGGGCACGTGGTGCGCGAGTTCACCGATGGCCAGAACCTCTCGCTGGACACCCAGCACCTGCGCGAAACCGGTATCGAACGGCGGGTCGAGGTGGCCGTGCAGAGCTTCGCCCTGATGGCGGAATTCGTCGTTGGCACGCCGCGCATCGCCACCCTGTTCCGCCGCCAGGCCGAAGCGCTGGCGCGACGTTACCCGTTGCAGGTGTTGCCGTCGCCCGTTGCCTTTCCTTTGGCTTCGCAGGTGCTGCAATGGCACCCGCAGCAGGCCGCCGACCCGGCCCTGGCCTGGCTTCGCCAGCTGCTGGCGGAGCAGGCCCAAGCGCTGGATCAGGGTTGAAGGTCGCCGGTATCGCCGATCAGCCCGAGCGTTTCGATGGCCAGCAAGGCGCAGCGCTCGTCGTTGTCCGATGTGTCGCCACTGACCCCGATCGCGCCCAGTACACGGCCTTCGGCATCTCGCAGGAGAATCCCCCCCGGCATCGGGATCACTTCGCCCGCGGTGAGGCTGTTGATGGCAGCGAAGAATACCGGCATCGCCTGGGCACGGCGGGCCAGTTCGCGGCCGCCGAAACCCATGCCCAGGCAACCGCGGGCCTTGCCGGTGGCAATCTGCGTGCGCAGGAAGCTGGCCTGCTGGTCGCGCAGCACCGCCAGCGGATGGCCGGCGTGGTCGAGCACCGCAGCCGCCACAGGCTGCATGCCCAACGCCCGGGCGTGGTGAAGGGTGGCGAGGGCCAGTTGCACGGCCAGTTCGCAATCGAGGGCGGGCATGTTCACAGGCTCCATTTGCCGAGTTCGGCAACGCGGTCACGGGTATAGAGGTCGGTCCACTTCAGCGAGTTGAAGTCCGACACTTGCTTGGGGTTGTAGGCGGTGCGTTGCAGCCGCACCGGCTCGCCGGCCTTGTACACGGCCTGCAGGCGATCACGGTCCTGGAGGATGCGGATGTCGTCCAGCGGCGAGCCGTCGAGCACCAGCAGGTCGGCCTGTTTGCCCGGCTCCAGGGTACCCAGGGTCTCGCCGCGCGGCATCAGGCGTGCGCCGACATTGGTTGCGGCGAACAACGCTTCGGCCGGCGTGAAGCCCAGGCGCCGCACCAGCAATTCCAACTCGCGGGCATGCCATTCACCGTAGGGTGTGACGGCAAAACCGCTGTCGCTGCCGCAGGCAAAAGGTACGCCGGCAGCCTTGGCGCGCTTGAGCACTGGCGTGCCCAGCTCCAGGGTGCGAGCACAGTAGCCGGCGTAACCGGTGCTGATGGCGGGGTCGTGGGGCTGGCAGAAGTCCACGGTATTCTGCGGGAAGGTCATGGTCGGTGCCAGCACGCTGCCGGCTTCGAGCAGCGCCTCGATGCAGGCGTCGTCCATGTAGAAGGCGTGGAACACCAGGTCGACACCGGCCTTGGCCGCGTACATCACGGCTTCGCGGCCGTAGGCGTGGGTCGCGACGCGACAGCCGAGGCGGTGGGCTTCATCGACCATTTCGCGGGTTTCATCGGCGGTGAAGGCGGCGATAATCTCACCGTTGGGGCGCCGGTGGGTGCCGTCCATGGCGATCTTGATCAGGTCAACGCCATCCTTGGCTTGCTTGCGGATCTGCGCGATGGCGTCACTGCGGCTGGTGACCAGCGCGGCGGTGAAGTATTCCGGTGCGCCAACACGGCTGGGGAACCAGTCGTTGAGGCTCTGCCGGTTGGTGATCACGCGGCTGCTGGCGGCGATGCGCGGGCCCTCGAACAGCCCGGCGTTGACCGTGTTGCGCACGGCGATGCTGAGCTGGCCGCTGTCGCCGGGGCAGACCATCGAGGTCACGCCGGCAGCCAGCACGTGCTGGGCGAAGAACAGCCCGCGCAAGGCGCGGAATTCGTCGCTGGTCCAGATATCGATGTCTTCCTCGCTCTGGGCATTGCCGAACGCCAGGTGGGTGTGCACATCCACCAGCCCGGGCATGACGAAATGCCCTTTGACTTCGCGGTCGCCAGGCCGTGGCGGCGGCGCCTCGCGGGTCGGCCCGACATGGCGGATTACCCCGCCTTCGATGATCAGCGTGTGCAACGGGCGGGCCTGCAGGCCGGTGCCATCGAACAGGGTGGAGCAATGCAGGTGAAGGGCTGCCATGAACGAAACCTCCTCGTCTTGTTGTGTTGCGACAGGCTAGGCCGTGGGCATTGCCCGGCACCAACAGTTGCTGTCGATGCCCTGCCATCGACGCCATCGATAGCTGGCCCCGGCGCGCGCGCAATGAAAAACGGCGCCCGCAGGCGCCGTTTTGTACAGGGCAGTAGGTCAGTCGGTATGACCGCCAAGGGTCTCGGCTACCCAGTCGGCGATGTACTGGCCGGCATTGATGCTGTTGTCGAAGCTGGAATGCTGCACGCCGCCTTCGCGGTCGGTGAAGATCTTCAGCTCGCGCTTGGGGCTGTTGACGAGCTGCTCGTAAGTGCGGTGCGCCCATTTGAGCGGGATCTGCGAGTCCTTCTCGCCATGGGTGACCAGGAACGGCACGCGGATGCGATCGAGCACGCCGTCGAGGTGCACGTTCTCGGCGATGCGCATGAACGCGTCGATGTCCTTCGCCCCCCAGACCCACTGCACGTGCGCCCAGTAGTGGGGCACCGGGAAGTCGCCTTCCTTCTCCAGGCGACGTTTTTGCACATCGCGCCAGTCGTGGTTGGCACCCCACACCACGCCGCAGGCGAAGCGCGGTTCGAAAGCCACCGCGCGCGGGCAGTAATAGCCACCCAGGGACACGCCTTCCATACCGATGCGCCGCGGGTCGACCTCGGCGCGGGTCTCCAGCCAGTCGACCACGCGGCTGGCCCAGTGCTCGCTGTCGTAGCGCGCCGTCAGGCCCTGCAGGCGCAGCGCTTCGCCGGTGCCAGGCTGGTCGATGATCAGCGACGATACCCCGCGTTTGGCCAGCCAGGCGGGCAGGCCGACGCGGTATTTCATTTCCTTGGTCGAATCCAGGCCGTTGACCTGCACCAGCAGTGGCGCCGGGCCAGTCACGCCTTCTGCGCGTACCAGCAAGCCCGAGAGGTGCTTGCCCTCATAAGGGATCTCGACCCGCTCGCAGTTTTCCCTGGCCAGGTCGATACCGCGGGCGAAGGTCTCCAGAAAGCGCTGGTACAGTGCCGTGCGCCCCGGTGCGCCATGGGCCTGCAGGCGTTCGCAGGTGAGGTAGTAGGTGGCGGCGCGGTTGTATTTCTCGCCCGCAGAAAGGCGCCGGCCAGCGGCCTGGTCTTCCTCGGCCAGCGCACAGAGCTTGTCGGCCATGGTTGCCCAGGTTTCCCGGAAGGCTTGGCTACCTGCGGCGTCTGGCTGCCTGGCGGCGTCCTGCAACGGGGCGCACATTTGCTCGATCTCGCCCATGCGGGCGCCCATCTCGATGGCCAGGTCCACCGAGAGGTTCCAGACGTAATTGGTGGGGAAGTAACGGAACATTGTTGTTGTCCTTCTGCGGTCGTTGAGTCCGGCGCCGACGATTGCGGCAGGCACGCAAGGCGCGGTTCGAAGGTAAGGTACGCAGGCAGGGCAGGGCGGGGCCAATCGTGATCGGGGATGCGAGGTATCGCCAAACGCGATGCCCCGGCGCGCGGGCGCCGGCCGGGGCGATGGCTGCGGCTCAGGCGCTGGCGCGAAGCGGTGCCGGCTGCTGCTCGGCGCGCCGGATGAAGTCGCTGATGCGCTCGCGCAGCCAGCGGTGCATCGGGTCGCCCTCCATGCTGCGGTGCCAGAGCATGAACTCGCGCATCACCGGGATCTTCACCGGTGGCGGCAGGATGCGCAGGGGCAGGTAACCGGCGTACAGCTCGGCCAGGCGGCGGTGCATGGTGGCAATCCGTGCGGTGCCTACCAGCAACTGCGGCAGGGTGTTGAAGTCGTTGGTGATCACTTCCAGGCGCCGGTTGAAGCCGTACTGGCTCATGAACCAGTCTTCGATGCTCAAATGCCGGTTGCGGCCAAAGCCCACCGAGATATGCCCCATCTGCATGTACTGCTCCAGGGTCAGCTGCTCGCCGACCTCGGGGTTGTCGCGCCAGACCACGCAGACATGGTCTTCCTCGAACAGCAGTTGTGCCGGGTGGCCGTCGATGAGGTAGCGCTCGGGCACGATCATCATGTCGACCTCGCCGCGCATCAGCAGCTCGGCGCTGCTGTCGCCGGGGCTGATCATTTCGAAGGTGATGTGCGGCGCTTGCTGGTGGATGTTCTGGATGACCTGGGCGAACAGCACGCTGATCAGGTAGTCCGAGGCCACCAGGCGAAAGTGCCGCTTGCTGCTGGCCGGCTCGAACACCGGCTTGGCAGTGATCGAGGAACGGATGGTCAGCAGCACTTCGCGCACCGGCGCGGCCAGTTCCAGGGCGTAGGGCGTGGGCTGCATCTTGCGGCCAACCTGCACCAGCAGCTCATCCTCGAAAAACGTGCGCAAACGGCCAAGCACGCCGCTGGTGGCCGATTGGGTCATGTGCAGGCGTTCGGCGGCGCGGGTGATGTTCTGCTCTTCGAGCAGGATGTCCAGGGCGACCAGCAGGTTCAGATCCAGGTGGTGAAAGCGCATGTGATAGCTCTCGGTTCTTGTAGTTATTTTCGCGATACCTTCCCGCCGCATTGCCGATACGTCAATACCTGCGCGCCCTGCTAGCGGGCCAACGCCAGGCGCCATGGGCTGGCGCGCAGGTATCGCAATTGCCGATGCCTCGCATCCTGAGTCGCGATTGGTCACGCCACCCCGGCACCCAGCAACCTGCACGCCAGTCGAACGGCCGCTGCGCCGCCACGACCCAGAACGGTGACCCTGCCTCGCCGAATAACAATTTCAATGGAGTGGTAGCCATGAATATTCTTGGTCTCGATGCGCTGGTGTTTGGCGTCGACGATATCCAGGCCTGTGCCGATTGCCTGCGTGACTACGGCCTTACGGCCACCCGGCTGGATGCCGACGGTGGCCGCTTCGAGGCGCTGGACGGTACCGCGATCATCATCCGCCGCGGCGACGACAGCAGCCTGCCGCCGGCGCTGGGGCCAACCCCGTCGCTGCGCGAAACCGTCTACGGCGTCGCTTCGGCCGCCGATCTTGCGGCCATCGCCGATGAGCTGGGCCGTGATCGCGAAGTGCGCCGCGATGCCGACGGCGCGCTGCACAGCGTCGACGACCTGGGGTTTGCCATCGCCTTCCAGGTCACTTGCCGGCGTGCCTTCGAGGCGCCAGCCGACCTGACCAACGCCCCAGGCAGCGCGCCGCAACGCCCGCTCAACCAACTGGGCATTACCCTGGACATGCCGGCCCAGCCGCGGACCTTGTCGCACGTGGTGTATTTCGTGCCTGACGCGGCCAAGGGCGAAGCCTTCTACCGTGATCGCCTGGGCTTTATCACCACCGACAGCTTCAGCGGCGTCGGCCCGTTCATGCGCAGCGCCGGCATGGACGACCACCACTGCCTGTTCATGATCCAGACCCCGCCGCACATGCAGGGTTGCGAACACTTCACCTTCCACATGGGCAGCGGCACCGAGGTACTGCTGGCCGGCACGCGCTTCCAGCAGCGGGGCTGGACCAGCTTCTGGGGCCCTGGCCGACACCTGCTGGGCTCCAACTGGTTCTGGTACTTCAACAGCCCGCTGGGCTGCCACATCGAGTACGACGCCGACATGGACAAGCACGATGACGCCTGGGCCGCGCGCGTGGCGCCGATGTCGGCCGACAACTCGCAGCTGTTCCTGTTCAGCTCACGGGAGAAGTGGGCGCCGGGTGGCCCGCCGCCCAAGCAGGCTTGATCCGTGGGCTGCGTGGCGCTGTGTCGGCTGGACGAAGTGGTTGAAGGCCAGGCCCGTGGTTTCGACCCGCAGGGCCAGGGCACGGACAGCCTGTTCGTGCTTCGCCACGGCGGCCAGGTACGTGCCTACCGAAACCGCTGCCCGCACCTGCAGGTAGCGCTGGAGTACCGCAAGGACCGCTTTCTGAGTGCCGATGGCCAGTGGGTCATCTGCTATGCCCACGGCGCGCGTTTCAGGCCCGAGGACGGCACCTGCGTCCACGGCCCCTGCCGTGGCCAGGCCTTGCAGGCGCTGGAACATCAGCAAGTGGACGGCTGGCTGCTATTGCCGCTGGCGCAGCTCGAGCGCTGAGCTATCGCGCTGCGCGATAGGTCGCATCCCGCGACTCGATTGGTCAAAGCCCGGCGCAGCCGGGAAGCTGTGCCCAGCACAGGGAACGGCCGCCGCGCATGCCGGGGCGGACAACAAGAACAAGACGTGAGACATGCCATGAATACTGTGAACAACGTGCTGATCGTGGGTGGCGGGATTGGCGGGCTGTGCGCCGCCATCGCCCTGCGCCGCAAGGGCATTGCCGTCGACCTGGTCGAGCTGAAGACCGAATGGACCGTCTACGGCGTCGGCATCATCCAGCAGAGCAACGTGGTGCGCGAGATGCACCGCCTGGGCCTGCTCGATGCCTATCTTGACGCGGCCTACGCCTTCGAGGACGTGGCCATCTATACCACCGAGGGCCAGCAGCTGGCGCGCATTCCCGGCCAGCGCCTGGCCGGCCCGGATTACCCGGCCAACGTCGGCATCTCACGCCGTGCCCTGCACAAGGTGCTGAGCGAAACCGCCATCGAACTGGGTACCCAAGTTCGCCTGGGCACCTCGGTGGAGCGCTTCGAACAGGACGACAGCGCAGTGGATGTGCTGTTCAGCGACGGTAGCCACGGCCGCTACGGGCTGCTGGTCGGCGCCGACGGGCTGTTCTCGAAAGTGCGCGGCTTGCTGTTCGGCGACCGCTACCAGCCGCGCTTCACCGGCCAGTCGGTGTGGCGCTACAACTTCCCGCGGGCTGCCGGCATCGACCACCTGGCCAACTACCAGGGGCCTTCGGGCAACGCCGGCCTGGTGCCGCTGGCCGATGACCTGATGTACCTGTTCACCACCTCCCATGAGCCGGGCAACCCGTGGATGGAACCCGCCACGCTGGCCGATGGCCTGCGCCAGCGCCTGGCCGGTTTCGGCGGGCTGATCGGCGAGTTGCGCGCGCAGATCGTCGACAGCGCCGACGTGGTCTACAAGCCGCTGGAAGCGGTGTTCGTCGATGAGCCCTGGTACCGCGGCCGCGTGCTGCTGATTGGCGATGCCGCGCATGCCACCACGCCGCACCTGGGGCAGGGCGCCGGCATGGCCATCGAAGATGCGGTGGTGCTGGCCGAAGAGCTTACCGCTGGCGGCCACCTGGAGGCGCAACTGCAGCGCTTCATGGCCCGGCGTTTCGAGCGTTGCAAGTACATCAGCGAGATGTCCCTGCTGGCCGGCGAGAAGGAAGTCCAGCGCGATCCGTCGTTCGACCGCATCGGCCTGGTCAAGCAGATGCTGGAGGTCACCGCGCGGCCGATCTGATGCCGCAGAACCGGCGCTGCCTGCCTGGCTGGCGCGCCCGCTCATACGCCAACACCGACGCACAATAACAAGAAAGAGGAAACCCCGATGTTGACTCGCAAAGGAGCACCCGCACGGCCATTGCCGTCGCTCAAACCCATCAGCCTGGCGCTTTTCGCGCTGGCCGCCAGCCAGGCCCAGGCCTTCGAATTCGCCACCGGCGACCCCGACCTGCGGGTGCGCTGGGACAACACCCTGAAATACAGCGCCGCCTGGCGCACCCAGGATGCCAGCAGCAAGCTCACCGAGGGCCAGGCCGCGCTGAACCTGGACGACGGCGACCGCAACTTCGACAAGGGCCTGATCTCCAACCGCCTGGACCTGCTGTCGGAACTGGACATCACCTACCACAACATCGGTGCGCGGGTCAGTGGTGCAGCCTGGTACGACGATGTCTACAACCAGGGCACCGACAACAACGAGCCCAGCCGCGCCAACAGCTATTCGGTCGACTACGACGAATTCACCGACGACACCCGCACGCTGCACGGACGCAAGGGCGAGCTGCTCGACGCCTTCATCTTCGGCAAGACCGAGATCGGCAACATGCCGCTGTCCGGCCGCCTGGGCCAATACGCCATGCAGTGGGGCGAAAGCCTGTTCTACGGCATGAACGGCATTGCCGGGGGCATGGCGCCGGTGGACGTGGTCAAGGGCCTGTCGGTGCCCAATACCCAGTTCAAGGAGCTGATCCGCCCGGTGCAGCAGATCTCCGGGCAGTTGCAGCTCACCCCGGATGTCTCGGTGGGGGCCTACTACCAGTTCGAATGGGAGGCCAACCGCCTGCCAGCGGCGGGCAGCTACTTCTCCACGGACGACTTCTTCGGCGACGGCGCCGAGCGCATGTTCGTCGGCTCGCCAGTGTTCCCCGGCGGCCAACCGCTGGCGTTCTTCCATGGCAATGACAAGCAAGCCAAAGACTCGGGGCAGGGCGGCCTGCAGGTACGCTGGCGCACCGAGACTGTCGACTGGGGCGTGTATGCCATTCGCTTCCACGACAAATCGCCGCAGCTCAACGTGCGCCCGGACTTCGCCAACCTCGACCCGGTCAGCGGCAAGGCCGGCGAGTTCTACTGGGTGTACCCCGAAGGCATCGAGGCGCTCGGCGCCAGTTTCTCCACCACCCTGGGCAACTTCAACCTCGCTGGCGAGTTGTCCACGCGCTGGAACCAGCCGCTGGCCTCCACCAGCCAGCATGCGCTGGCCGTGGGCGAAGTGATCGACAACGCCGACAACCCGCTGTATGCCACCGGCCGCACGTTGCACGCCAACTTCTCCTGGCTGGCCAGCCTGGAACCGAACTTCATCGCTGCCGAGTCGAGCTTCCTCGGCGAGATCGCCTGGAACCGGGTAATGAGCGTGAGCAAGAACGCCGACGCCGTCGACCCCAATGCCGACCGCGACGCCACCAGCCTGCGCCTGGTGTTCGAGCCGATGTACCGGCAGATCCTGCCCGGCCTCGACCTCTCGGTACCGCTCGGCGCGAGCTACACCAACGGCGCATCGATGGCGTTGGGCACCGGCTTTGGCAGCGATCACGGCGGCGACCTGAACATCGGCCTGAAGGGCAACTACCTCAATACCTGGAGCCTGGGCCTGACCTACACGCACTACTACGGCCCGGAGAACACCTTCCTCGACGCCGACAACCACTACACCTTCGAACAGTCGCTCAAAGACCGCGACTTCATCGCCTTCACCGTCAGCCGCACCTTCTGACCGAGGACTACCCGATGAAACACAACAATAAAGTCGTTTCCCTGCTCACTGCCCTGAGTGCCTCGCTGCTGTTCGCCCACGGCGCCGGTGCCGCGGTGACCGCCGAGCAGGCGGCCACCCTCAAGAGCACCCTGACCCCGCTCGGTGGCGAGCGCGCCGGCAACGCCGACGGCAGCATCCCGGCCTGGAACGGTGGTTACACCAAGGCCGACCCGGCCTACAAGGAGGGCGGCAAGCGGGGTGACCCGTTCGCCAGCGACAAGCCGCTGCTGACCATCACTGCGCAGAACCTGGGGCAATACGCCGACAAGCTGACCCCGGGCGTCCAGGCGATGCTCAGGAAGTACCCGGACAGCTACCGGCTGGACGTGTACCCGACCCACCGCAGTGCGGCCGCGCCGCAATCGGTCTACGACGCCACCTTCGCCAACGCCACCAGCGGCAAGCTGGTGGACGGCCCTGCCGGCCCCATGCCCGAAGGCGCGGCCGGGGGCATTCCGTTCCCGATCCCGGCCAATGGCGTGGAAGCCATGTGGAACCACCTGCTGCGCTGGCGGGGGGCCTCGTGGCACGCCAGCTTCAACCAATACCTGACCACCGCCGACGGCAAGCATGTGCTGACCAACGATTCGCGCGCCGACCTGCAGATGCCCTGGTACCTGCCGGGCGGCGGTGGCGACAAGGGCGTGTTCTGGTCCATTCGCATGACCAACGACGGCCCGCCCCTGCGTGCTGGCGAAGCCATCACCGGGCTGGAGAACCTCAACGCCGACAAAGCCGCCGTGTGGACCTACCTGCCGGGCCAGCGCCGCGTGCGCCGCCTGCCCAACGCTTGCTGCGACACGCCGACGCCGGCCACTGCCGGGGTCATGAGTTTCGATGAACTGTACGTGTTCAACGGGCGCCTTGACCGCTTCGACTGGAAGTTGCTGGGCAAGAAGGAGATGTATATCCCCTACAACGCCAACAAGGTGTTCACCGCCGCCAGCGCCGAAGCGCTGCTCGACCCGCACCACCTCAACCCCGCCTCGATCCGCTGGGAATTGCACCGCGTATGGGTGGTCGAGGCGACCCTGAAGAGCGGCCAGCGTCATGTGATGCCACGCAGCACCTACTACCTCGACGAGGACACCTGGGCCGCCGTATTGGGTGAGCGCTACGACGCCCGCGAGCAACTGGCCAAGGTGGTCTGGACCTCGCCGGTGGTGCTGCCCGACCTGCCTGGCGTAGTGACCCTCACCAACGGTTTCTACGACCTGCTCTCCGGCGCCTGGTTCGCCGGTGACCTGTTCGCCGGCAAGAACGAGCAGTACCGCATCGTGCCGCCGTACAAGGAATCGGTGTTCACCGCCGACGCCATGGCCGGGGAAGGCGTGCGCTGAGCGGGCGCCTTGCGCCCGGGTTTTACCGACAACAAGAACAAAAGGTAGCGTGCGATGAACAAGATGCTCTATGGCTGGCTGCTGGCAGCCTGTTGCGGGCTGCCCCCGGCCTTTGCCGGGGATGGCCTGGAGGTGCTCTCGCAGCCGGCGGTGCAGGGCACCCAGGCGCTGCATGCGGTGCTGCAGGATGTGACGCTGGCCGGTGCGCGCCTGGTGGCGGTGGGCGAGCGCGGCGTGGTGCTGCTCTCCGACGACAACGGTAAGCGCTGGCGCCAGGCCACGGGCGTACCGGTCAGTGTCAGCCTGACTGCCGTGCAGTTCGTCGACGCGCGCCAAGGCTGGGCGGTCGGCCATGCCGGTGTAGTGCTGCACAGCGAGGATGCCGGCGAACACTGGACCTTGCAGCTCGACGGCAAGCGCGCCGCCGCCCTGGAGCTGCAGGCGGCCGAGGCCTCGGCAGACCCACGTCGGGTGTCTGCGGCGCAACGGCTGCAGGCCGATGGCGCGGACAAGCCGCTGCTGGCACTGAACTTCGCCGACGCCCGGCACGGCATGGTCGTCGGCGCCTATGGGCTGGCCCTGAGTACCCAGGACGGCGGCCGCACCTGGGCGTCCAGCATGGGGCTGCTGGCGAATGACCGCGGGCTGCATCTGTATGCGCTGGCGCGTCAGGGCGCCAGGTTGTACGTCGCTGGTGAACAGGGCCTGCTGTTGCGTTCGCCTGATGGCGGCGCCCACTTCGAGGCGCTGCAGGGGCCCTACGACGGCAGCTATTTTGCCGCCACTGTGCTGCCCGGTGGCCGGCTGCTGGTGGGTGGCTTGCGTGGTTCGCTGTTCGCCTCCGATGACGGCGGCGACAGCTTCCAGGCGCTGGCCAACCCGGTTCCGGCATCGCTCAACGGCATGCGCGTCGCCGGGGACCAGCTGTTGCTCGCCAACCAGGCGGGGATGCTGCTGCGCAGCGGCCTCGACGCCTTTGCCGCGCAGCCATTGCCGGTCACCGACGGCCTGCCGCTGACAGCGGCCACCACGGCTGCCGATGGCGCCATCATCGCTGTCGGCATGGCCGGTGCCCGCCGCCTGGACACTTCTTCCCTTTCCACCACGACGGACTGAGCCATGTACGCCATGAATTCACCTGCGCCGTCCAGCGGCCGTCTCGATGACTTCGACAGCACGTCCGGCTCGCTGCTGGAGCGTGCGCTGTTCAACCATCGGGCGCTGGTCCTGCTGCTGTGCCTGGCCGCGACCGTGCTGCTCGGCTGGCAGGCCTCGCGCCTGACCCTCAACGCCAGTTTCGAGAAGATGATCCCGCGCGATCATCCGTACATTCACAACTACCTGGAGCACCGCCAGGAGCTCGCCGGCCTGGGTAACGCAGTGCGTATCGCCGTGGCCAATCCGCGCGGCAGCATCTATGACCCGGGCTACCTGCACAGCCTGCAACAGCTTAACGATGCGGTGTACCTGTTGCCTGGGGTAGACCGTGCGGCTATGAGGTCGCTATGGACACCTTCCACCCGCTGGACCGGGGTGACCGAGGAAGGCCTGGAAGGCGGGCCGGTGATCCCTGACGGCTATGACGGTGGGGTGGCGAGCCTGGCAGCGCTCAAGCGCAACATCGAGCGTTCCAACGAGATCGGTCAGTTGGTGGCCTTCGACCAGCGTTCGAGCATCCTCTACGTGCCGCTGCTGGCGCACACCCCAGACGGCCAGGCCTTGGACTACATCGCCTTCGCCCAACAACTGGAAAACCTGCGCGAGCGATTCCAGGCGCAGGGCGTGGAGATTCACATCACCGGCTTTGCCAAGGTGGTGGGCGACCTGATCGACGGCCTGCGGCAGATCCTGCTGTTCTTCGCCGCCGCCATCGCCATCACCGCCGTGGTGCTTTACTGGTACACCCGCTGCGTGCGCAGCACCGTGCTGGTGGTGGTGTGCTCGCTGGTGGCGGTGATCTGGCAGCTCGGCCTGTTGCCGCTGCTGGGCTACGAGCTCGACCCGTATTCGGTGCTGGTGCCGTTCCTGGTGTTCGCCATCGGCATGAGCCACGGCGCGCAGAAGATGAACGGCATCATGCAGGACATCGGCCGTGGCATGCATCGCCTGGTGGCGGCGCGCTTCACCTTCCGCCGGCTGTTCCTGGCCGGGCTGACCGCGCTGCTGTGCGATACCGTGGGGTTTGCCGTGCTGATGATCATCCAGATCCAGGTGATCCAGGACCTGGCCGTCATCGCCAGCCTGGGCGTGGCGGTGCTGATCTTCACCAACCTGATCCTGTTGCCGGTACTGCTCTCCTACGTTGGCGTCAGTGCCCGCGCGGCGCGGCGCAGCCTGCGTGCCGAACAGGCGCAGGCGAGCGGGGCGCGCAAGCATGCGCTGTGGCGTTTCCTCGACCTGTTCACCCAGCGTCGCTGGGCGGCCGGGTGCATTGCAGTGGCGGCGCTGATGGCCGCTGGCGGCTATGCCGTGAGCCTGCACCTGAAGGTCGGTGATCTCGACGCCGGTGCTCCCGAGCTGCGCGCCGATTCGCGCTACAACCGCGACAACGCCTTCGTTACCCGGCATTACGGTGCCAGTAGCGATGTGTTCGCGGTGATGGTGCGCACCGCGCCCGGTGGCTGTTCGGCCTACGGGACGCTGAAGCGCGTGGATGACCTGGACTGGCAACTGCGCGGCCTGCCAGGCGTGGACACGATCAATTCGCTGGCGCAACTCAACCGCCGGGTGCTGGTCGGCCTCTCCGAAGGCAGCCCGAAGTGGTACGAACTGGTCGACAACCAGGCGACCCTGAACATGGTCACTGCCAACGCCCCCCGCGGCTTGTACAACGACGATTGCAGCCTGCTGACGCTCTACGCCTACCTCACCGACCACAAGGCCGACACCCTGGCGCGCGTGGTGGACAGCGTCCAGGCGTTCGCCCAGGCCAACGACAGCGAGCAGGCCAGCTTCCTCATGGCTGCCGGCAGTGCGGGCATCGAGGCGGCCACCAACCAGGTGGTGAAACAGGCCAACCGCGACATGCTCTGGTGGGTTTATGGCGCGGTGATCCTGCTCTGCCTGGTGACCTTCCGTTCCTGGCGCGCGGTGCTCTGCGCGGTATTGCCATTGGTGCTTACCTCCCTGCTTTGCGAAGCGCTGATGGTCGCGCTGGGCATTGGCGTGAAGGTGGCGACCCTGCCGGTGATCGCCCTGGGTGTCGGTATCGGCGTGGATTACGCGCTGTACGTGATGAGCATCGTGCTGGCCCAGCTGCGCCAGGGCGCGAGCCTGTCCGAGGCCTATTACCGCGCGCTGCTGTTCACCGGCAAGGTGGTGATGCTGACCGGTATCACCCTGGCCATTGGCGTCGGCACCTGGATCTTCTCGCCGATCAAGTTCCAGGCCGACATGGGCGTGCTGCTGGCGTTCATGTTCGTCTGGAACATGGTCGGTGCGCTGATCCTGTTGCCGGCGCTGGCCTACTTCCTCCTGCCGCAACGCCAGACCTGTACGCAGCAGGCTGTGGCGCTTGAACCCACCCTGCGAAAGCGCGAGCAGGACGCCCGCTTTGGCGCGCTCAAGGAGATCAGCCATGGCCGCTGAACGCACTGTCGGCAGCGCCCAGGCGGCGTTGCTGCTGTTTGGCAGCTGCCTGCCGGTACTGGGTGCGGTGCTGATTGCGCCGGTGCTGCCACGCATGCAGGCGCACTTTGCCGAGACACCGGGCGTTGCCGTGCTGGTACCGGTGGCCTTGACGCTGCCGGCCCTGGTGATCGCCTTGCTGGCGCCGCTGGCAGGTGTCCTGGCTGACCGTGTCGGGCGGCGCCCGTTGCTGCTGGCGAGCATGCTGCTGTACAGCCTGTGCGGGGTGTTGCCGCTGTGGCTGGATTCGCTGGGCCTGATCGTCGCCAGCCGCGCCGGTATCGGCCTGGCGGAAGCCGGCATCATGACCTGCTGCACCACGCTGATGGGTGACTACTTCGACGGCCAACGCCGGGAGCGGCTGTTTGCCTTGCAGATGGTGGTCACCTCGTTGTCGGCGGCGTTGTTCATGGGGGTGGGCGGCGCGCTGGGCGAGAGCGACTGGCGCACACCGTTCGCCCTCTACGCCGTGGGCCTGCTGTGCTTGCCGCTGATGGCCATGTGGCTGTGGGAGCCGCGTGCCTGCGCTATTGCGCCCGAAGCGACGGTACGTTCGCGCTTTCCAT
Source organism: Pseudomonas sp. MN1F (assembly GCF_009391885.1). Classification (GTDB taxonomy): domain Bacteria; phylum Pseudomonadota; class Gammaproteobacteria; order Pseudomonadales; family Pseudomonadaceae; genus Aquipseudomonas. The sequence continues at coordinate 23,699 of NZ_VZII01000041.1, forward strand.
GGGCTGCCCTGGCACCGTTGTACCTGCTGACCGGGCTGGCCGGCATCAGCCTGTTCATCGTCCCGGTACAGGCCGGCTACGTGCTGCAGTTGTTGCATGTCGATGCCCCTGGGCAAGTGGGCCTGGCCATGGGCGCCAACCAGCTCGGTGTGTTGGCCGGCGCCCTGGCATTTCGCCTGCTGGCGCGCCTGCCGGCGAGCTGGCTGCTGGCCCTGGGGTTCGCCACGGCCGGGACGGGCGGTGGCCTGATGGCCCTGGCGAACAGCCATGCCCTGGTGGTGCTGGCGGTGCTGGTCAATGGCCTGGGCGTTGGCCTGCTGCTGCCGACATTGATCACCCGGGTGATGCAGCAGGTCGGCTTCGAGCAGCGTGGCCGCGCCACGGGCGGGTTCACCGCGGCGATCTTCGCCGGTGAGTTCATCAGCCCTTTGCTGGTGTTGGCACTGACCGCTGGCGTGGCTGCGCAACTGCCCCATGCGTTGCTGCTGGTTGCCTTGGGGCAGCTGGTGCTGGCGCCGGCGTGCCTGCTGTTGATGCGCCGTGCGCGCGCGGCGGCAATGGCCGGTGCCCGATGAGGGGCGGCGCCTTCATCAGCGGACAGAATCTTAGGGTCGACGGTGGCACGACCATCGGCGACGGCAATTGAAAGGAGACAACATGCAAGCGCTTCCTGCATTCAAACGCGTGGTCACTGGCCACGATGCCCAAGGCCAGGCGGTTGTGGCCAGCTGTGGCCCGACGCCGAACAACTTCCCGCTCAAGGCGGTACCCGGCACGCTGTTCTACGAGGTATGGAACAGCAGCGCCAGCCCGGCACTGCTGGATAACGGCGATGACCCTACGGCCCAGCCGCTGCAACTGAGCCCAGGTCCACTGGGCAGTGTGATCCGTGTGGTCGACATCCCGCCGGACAGCGTGCAGAACCAGGTCAGCGCCGAAGCGGCAGCGGCTGCCTTCGCCGAGATCGGCGAAGCCAGTGCCGGGACGGGCAAGGCCGACTCGCGGCATAAACTGATGCACCGCACCCAGACGCTGGACTACGGCATCGTCACCGAGGGCGAAGTGTGGCTGGTGCTGGACGACGGTGAGGTGCATCTCAAACGCGGCGACATCGTGGTCCAGCGTGGCACCAACCACGCCTGGAGCAACCGCAGCGAGCAGATGGCGCGAATGGTCTTCATCCTGCTCGACGGCCGCTATGCAGACGACCTCAAGGAGTTACTGGCATGAAGCTCGCGTCGCTTGACGATGGCAGCCGTGACGGCCGCCTGCTGGTGGTGGCCCGTGACCTTGGGCGGGCCGCCGAGGCCAGCGGCATCGCGGCCACCTTGCAGCTTGCGCTGGAAAACTGGCCGCAGGTCGAAGCCCGCTTGCAGGCGCTGTATCAGCGGCTCAACGATAACGCGGTGGCAGACGCCTTCGACCTTGACCCGACGCGGCTGGCTGCGCCCCTGCCGCGCGCCAGCCAGTGGCTGGACGGCTCCTGCTTCCTCAGCCATGGCGCGCTGATGCAGAAAGCCTTCAACCTCGACCCGATCGAAGGCGTCGAGCACACGCCGCTGATCTATCAGGGGGCCAGTGATGACTTCCTCGGGGCGCGTGCGGACATCCCGTTGCCCAGCGAAGCGCACGGTATCGATTTCGAGGGCGAGTTTGCCGTGCTGCTCGACGACGTGCCCATGGGTTGCCCGGCCGAGCAGGCCTTGCAGCATGTGCGCCTGGTACTGCAACTCAACGACGTCAGCCTGCGCGCGCTGGCGCCGCGGGAAATGAAGACCGGTTTCGGCTTCCTTCAGGCCAAGCCTGCCACCAGCTTCGCGCCGGTTGCAGTGACCCCGGATGAGCTCGGTGAAGCCTGGCGCGATGGCCGGGTGCACCTGCCGTTGCAGGTACAGTGGAACGGTGAGTGGTTTGGTCATCCCCACGGCGGCGCCATGCACTTTGGTTTTCACCAGTTGATCGCCCATGCGGCGCTGACACGGCGCTTGAGCGCCGGCACGCTGGTCGGCTCGGGGACGGTTTCCAATGCGGATCGCAGCGTAGGGTCGGCGTGCCTCGCCGAGCGCCGCGCCATCGAAACCATCGCCTCGGGTGCGCCGCGCACCGCCTTCATGCGCTTTGGCGACCGAGTGCGCATGGAGGCCCGGGGTGGCAACGGTGAGGTGCTGTTCGGTGCCATTGATCAGCGCGTGGTGCGGGGAGGTTGGCCATGCGAGTAATGGTCACCGGTGCCAACGGCTTCGTCGGTCGTCAGCTGGTGCAGCGCCTGTTGCAGGCCGGTGAAGTGCGCGGGCAGCGTATCGAGGCGTTGCTGGTGCTGGACCAGGCACTGGATGGCTTGCCCGAGGATGCTCGGCTGCGCCGCCATCACGGCAGTGTGACCGACACCGCCCTGCTGCGCCGGGTGCTGGCCGATGGTGTCGATGTGGTCTTCCATCTGGTCAGTGTGCCCGGTGGTGCGGCCGAAGCGCAGTACGAACTGGGTTACCAGGTGAACCTGCAGGCCAGCCTGGAGCTGCTCAATCAGTTGCGCAACCCGCGCTGCCCGCCCGTGCTGGTGTACGCCAGCAGTGTCGCGGTGTATGGCGGCGAGCTGCCGGCACGGATGGACGAAGACCAGCCGGCGTCACCGCAGCTTTCCTATGCGGCGCACAAGCGCATGGTGGAAATCGCCTTGCAGGACCTGGCCCGCCGCGGCGAGGTCGATGGCCGCGCATTGCGCCTGCCCGGTATCGTCGCCCGGCCGCGCGAGCCCAACGGTTTGCGTTCGGCGTTCATGAGCGACCTGCTGCACGCCTGCGCGGCAGGGGAGGCCTACACCTGCCCGGTTTCAGCCGACGCATGTGCCTGGTGGATGTCCGCGCGCTGCTGTGTGGACAACCTGCTGCACGCGGCAGAACTGGACGCCCCTGGCAGCCAGTGCATCTGGCAACTGCCGGTGCTGCACTTGTCCATCGCCCAGGTGCTGGCGGGCCTGGCCGAGCGTTTTGGCCAGGCCAACCTCGCGCGCATTACTTTCGACCCCGACCCGCAACTCGAAGCCCTGTTTGGCCGCTATCCGTCACTGCGCAGCCGACGGGCGCGTGAACTGGGCTTTTGCCATGACGGTTCGGTCGCCGGCCTGTTACGCAACGCCCTTGACCTGCCAACGCGGCGCAGCCGCAGCGTGGCCATTAGCAAAGGATTCATCGCATGACCCTGAACAAGCGTCGCCTGCTGGACCTGTCCGTGACCCTGGACAACAACCCTTACACCGATCCGCCGCCGTTGCTGCCGAAGATCGACTACATGGATCACCAGCAAGGCTGGCCGGAAATGGCGGCCATGTTCCCCGGGCTGCGCAAGGAGGACCTGCCGGGGGCTGAGTCGTGGGCCGCGGAGCGCCTGCAGATCACCACGCACAGCGGCACGCACATGGATGCGCCCTGGCACTACGCGTCGACCACCGACGGTGGCAAGCCGGCGTTCGGCATTGACGAACTGCCACTGGAGTGGTGCCTGCAGCCAGGCGTGAAGCTGGACTTTCGCGACTTGCCGGATGGTCACGTGGTCACGGCGGCGGAAGTCGAGGCCGAGCTTGCTCGCATCGGCCATGCATTGCAGCCGTTGGACATCGTGCTGGTAAACACCCGGGCCGGCAGCCAGTTCGGCCAGCCCGGCTACCTGGAGGCCGGGGTCGGCATGGGGCGCGAGGCGACGCTGTACCTGCTGGAGCGGGGCGTGAGAGTGGTTGGCACCGATGCCTGGAGCTGGGACGCGCCGTTCAAGTACACCCGCGAGCGCTTTACTGAAACGGGGGATGCCTCGCTGATCTGGGAGGGGCACAAGGCCGGGCGTGACATTGGGTATGGGCAGATGGAGAAGCTGGCCAACCTTGAGCAACTGCCGGCGTACGGCTTCCTGGTCAGCTGCTTCCCTTACAAGATCCGCCATGCCTCTGCCGGTTTTGTCCGGGCGGTAGCGATCTTCGATGAGGGGGCAGTGCCGTAGTCTGCGGGGAAAGGGCCTAGCGCCCCAGCAACTGCCCCACCAGCCACTGCCCGGCGGGCCCCAGTGCCCGCTGGCGCGACCAGGCCACATCCATGGCCACCCGCCGCGGGTAGCCGGCCATGGGCAACTCCACCAGGCCACTGCCAAAGCGCGCCACCAGTGCCTTGGGCAGTTCGGCCCAGCCGAAGCCGCGCACGGCGAACTCCAGCAAGGTCAGGTAGTCCGGTGCCGACCAGGCCTGGCCGTGGCCGTGGGGCAGGCTCGGGGCGTAGGTCTTGATGTACAGCTGGCGCTCGTTCTCCAGGTGCTCCGGCTGCAACGCCGGCAGCTTCGCCAGCGGGTGTTCACTGCTGGCATACAGGCAGAACTGCGCCTGCTCGGGCAGCCGCGCCACGCTGACATCGGCCGGGTAACGGTCCTGTGCGGCGAGGATGCCGATATGCGCCAGGCCTTGCTGCACCAGGTCGATCACGTCGGCGTCTTCGGAAGGGCCACAGCGCAGTTCGGTGTGCGGGTATTGCTCGGCGAAGCGGCTCATCGCTACGCCCTGGAAGGTCATGCTGTAGCTGTCGGACATCACCACTGACACCAGCGGTTCGACCTGGTCAGCCAGGCGCACGGCCAGCGCATCCAGCCTGGCGCTGGCATCGAGGATCGCCTCGACGTGGTTCAGCACCTGATGGCCGGCCGCATTAAGCGTGGGGTGTCGGCCAGCGCGATCGAACAGCGGGCAACCGATGTCGGCCTCGAAGTTGGCGATGGCGATGCTGATGGTCGACTGGCTCTTGCGCAGCTTGCGCGCGGCGGCGGAGAACGAACCGAGGGCGGCGGCTTCGACAAAGGCGACGAGGGCTTCGGGGGAGTAGCGCATGGGTATCGATAAAAACCATGGATGAATGGCCATGAGTATCGATCCGGTCAACGTGCGAGGCAAGCATGCGCTTGGCAGATGCCCACGTTCCGTGCGGAAGGTGGGCATCGCAGCGCTACGGCCAGGGCTTACTTTGCGCCTGCCACGCTAGCGGCTTCAGCCTGCTCGCGCTGGCGCTTGCGGCCGATCACCAGCACACCCATGGCGGCCAGGGTGCACAGTGTCGCCAGGGGCATCAATGCCAGGGCGTAGCTGTTGGTGGCGTCGTGGATGGCACCGTAGACGTTGACCATCAGGCCGCCACCGATCAGGTTGGCCATGGCGCCGACGGCCGCCAGCCCGGCGGCTGCCGTGGACGAGGACAGCCAGCCGGAGACCAGTGCCCAGAAAGGGCCTTTCATCGAATAGGCACCCACCAGCACCATGGTCAGCATCACTACCGTGGCCGCTAGTGAGGACGTGAACAGGGTCATCAGCAGGCCGGCGGCGATCAGCAGCATGGTCATCGCGGTGTGCCAGCGGCGCTCGCCGGTGCGGTCGGAGCTGCGCCCCCAGATGATCATCGCGACCGAGGCGATGCCATAGGGGATGGCATTGACCAGGCCGATCTGCATGGCGCTGAGGCCGAAGGTTTTCAGCAGTTGCGGCGCCCAGACGCTCATGGTGCTGCCAGCGGCGGAAGCCCCGGAGTAGATCAGCGCCAGTACCCAGATGTCCTTGTGGCGCAGCAGCTTCCACAGCGAGATATGGCCGATGGCGGTCTTCTTGGCGGCCTCGGCGGCCAGCCTTTGGGTGAGCCAGCCACGTTGCTCGTCGCTCAGCCACTTGGCCTGTTCGGGGCGGTCGGTCAGTACGAACAGGCAGGCGATGCCCAGCAGGACTGCCGGTATGCCTTCGAGGATGAACAGCCAGTGCCAGCCGCGCATGCCCATCCAGCCATCCAGGCTCAGCAGCAGGCCGGACAGCGGTGAGCCAATGAAGTTGGCGGCCGGGATCGCCACCATGAACAGCGCCACCATGCGTGCACGGTAGGCAGACGGCAGCCAGTAGGTGAGGTAGAGCAGCACGCCTGGGAAGAAACCGGCTTCGGCGGCGCCAAGCAGGAAACGCATCACGTACAGCGAGTTGGCGCCCTGGACGAACGCCGTACCGGCGGAAATCAGGCCCCAGGTGATCATGATGCGGGCGATCCAGATCCGCGCGCCATACCGTTGCATGGCCAGGTTGCTGGGCACTTCGACCAGGAAGTAGGAGAAGAAAAACAGGCTGCTAGCAAAACCGAAGACCTTGGCCGAGAGTTCCAGGTCGTGGTTCATCTGCAGCGAAGCCATGCCGATGTTGCCGCGATCGATGATCGCGATCAGGTAGCAGATGATCAGAAAAGGCAGCAGGCGCCAGGCAACACGGTGCATGGTGCTGCGTTCGAGGTCGTCCGGCGTGGATGTAGCTGAAGTCATGGTGCTCTCCAATTGTTTTTTTTCTGGAGTGACGCGTGGTGAAGGCGCCGCTTCTCGCAAAGCGGCGCGAGAGGGCTGCAATCAGCTGTCGATCAGGTGGCGGTTGACCACGCAACGCGGGTCCAGGGCGTTGCCCGCCAGCAGGTCCAGAACCTGCCTTACACACACCAGGCCAACACGGTCACGGGCTTCGCTGGTGTTGGCGCCGATGTGCGGGGTGGCGACCAGGGTCGGCAAACCCCACAGCGGGCTGTCGGCCGGTGGCGGCTCGGGGTTGAAGGTGTCCAGGCCGGCACCGGCCAGGCGACGCTCGCTGAGTGCTTGTATCAGGGCGTCGGTGTCGATCAGCTCGCCGCGGGCAGTGTTGATCAGGATGGCGCCTGGACGCATGCGCGCGAGCTGGTCAGCACCGATCAGGCCGTGGTTGGTCTCGGTCAGCGGGCAGTGCAGGCTGATGATATCGCTTTCGGCCAGCAGGCGATCGAAATCTTCTTCGCGCTCGACATGGGCGCGTTCCGGCAGTTGCTTGAGGTAAGGGTCGAACACCTTGACCTTCATTCGCAGCGGCGCCACCAGGTCCATCAGAACACTGCCGATCGAGCCCAGGCCAATCAGGCCCAACGTCTTGCCGGACAGCTCTATGCCGTTGGCCGAAGCCTTGTCCCAGTGACCTTCACGCATACGTGCATCGAGCAAGGCGGTCTGGCGGGCGACGCTGAACATCAGGGCAAAGGCATGTTCGGCCACCGACTGTGCGTTGGCACCCACCGCAATCGACACCGGCACCCCGCGTTCAGCGGCGGCTTGGATATCGATGGTGTTGAAGCCGACGCCGTGCTTGGCGATCAGCTTGAGCTTCGCGCTGGCCTCGATCATCGCGCGGGTCAGGCTGCCCTGGCGAACCACGATGGCATCGGGCTGCTCCGCGCGGATGATGGCCACCAGCTCTTCTGCCGGCAGGTAGGGCGTGGTGGGGACGACCCGGAAGCCCTGGTCGGCGGCAAGTTGCATGGCCTCGGCAGCAAGTTCGGGGCCGGTAATCAGAATGGTACGGGACATCGTGAACACCTTTTTTATTGTCAGGGCAGTCGCTACGGCTCAGGCGGCGATGGAATAAACCCTACCATAATGAAACGGCGTTGCAATGAAATAAATCAAGCGCCCGATAAGCCCATGCTTCTGGCAAAAAAAACCGATTGAAAAAGGAATAATGCAATGCCATTCTAAAAAACAGATTCGGCGGCCGCCGATGACATCGAATAACATCAATAGAGGTATGTCACATGAGCATTGGCTTCCAAGTGCTTGAGCGCACGCGCAAAATTGGCGAAGAGTGGGTTGGCCGCTACCGTGAGGTTCCGGTCGCCAACGTCAGCGATTCGATGAACCGCATGACCGCAGGCGGTGCCCGTCTGCGTCCCATGCATCGTGAAGGTGTGCTGTGTGGCCCGGCCCTCACCGTCAAGGCGCGTCCAGGTGACAACCTCATGCTGCACTACGCCCTCGACATCGCTCAGCCGGGCGATGTGATCGTGGTCGATGCCGGCGGCGACCTGACCAACGCCCTGATTGGCGAAATGATGGTGGCTTATGCAGTCAAGCGCGGTGTGGCCGGCATCGTCATCAATGGTGCCATCCGTGATGCGGCCAACATCGGAGCTGGCGACTTCCCGTTATTCGCCGCCGGTGTGTCGCACCGTGGCCCATACAAGGACGGCCCGGGCGAGATCAACGTGCCGATTGCCATTGATGGTATGGTGATCGAGCCGGGCGACCTGGTGATCGGCGATGAGGATGGCTTGCTGTGCGTCCCGTACGACCAGGTTGCCGATGTCTATGCCCGTGCCACGGCCAAGCATGCTGCCGAAACTGCTCAGATGGAGCACATTGCCCAAGGCACCAACGACCGCTCCTGGGTCATTGAGTCCTTGAAGAAGAAAGGCTGCCTGCTGCCAGTTTGACCCGTTGAACTGCTGCGTACCTTGCGATGGGGTGCGCAGCGGGCGCTGGGCTGGCGCGGGTCTAATGAGGATTCGCAGACTTGACCGATTCACCGTCGTCCCATCGTAACCCGTGGCCTTCGGCCGTCCGGGCGCTCGCCCACCGCAATTTTCAGATCTATTTCGCCGGCCAGGGCGTTTCCACCCTGGGCAAGTGGGTACAGCAGGTGGCGTTGGCCTGGCTGGCCTATCACCTCACGGGTTCGGCCGTGCTGCTGGGGCTGATCACCTTTCTTTCACTGGCTCCGCAACTGCTGATCGGCCCGCTGGCCGGTGCCTGGATTGACCGGCATGACAAGCGTCGATTGCTGATCATCGTGCAAGTGATCCTGACCTTGCAGTCGTCGGTGTTGGCGCTATCTACCTGGCTGGGCTGGGTCGATGGCCCGGTGATCGCCGGCATGGCCTTGCTGCTGGGTTTGCTGAACGCCCTGGAAACACCGTTGCGCCAAGCCTTGATCGGCAGCTTCGTCGATGACCCGGCCGACCTGCCCAATGCATTGGTGCTCAACGCCATGCTGATCAACGGCGCGCGCTTTGTCGGGCCGCCACTGGCCGGGGCACTGATCGCCCTCGCTGGCGAGGCGACCTGCTTCGCGCTGACGGCCATAGCTTTCCTGGCACTGCTGTTCGGCTTGCTGAAGGTGCGCGGTAGCGCCAGCCCAAAGGCCAGTGGCTCGACTGCCCAAGTGTTTCGCGAGGGGCTGGCATACATGTGGCAGACCCGCAATGTGCGCCAGCTGCTGGTCAACGTGATCATGGTCAACCTGTTTGCTTCCTGCTATGCAGCGCTGTTGCCAATCTTGGCCAAGGCGGTGTTTGCCGGTGATGCGCGGGTGTTGGGTTGGCTGTGGGGGGCGGCGGGCGCTGGCGCCTTCGTGGCCACTCTGGTATTGGCGGTGGGCGGTGCATTGCCTCGGCTGCGCCAGTTCACCGATGCCGGGGCGCTGCTGTGCGCGGTCGCCCTGGTCGGGCTATGGTTGGCCGGCGGGCTGCCATTGGCGTTGCTGGCGCTGGCGTTGCTGGGATTTGGCATCACCTTGAGCAATGTCAGCACCAACATGCAGTTGCAGAGCGGTGCGCCGGGCCACCTGCGTGGCCGGGTCATCGCTTTCTACATCGCCATGCGCTTTGGCTTCGAGGCCTTGGGCGGAATGATCGCCGGGCTGGTCGCAGCCCGCTGGGGGGCGCCGGCGACCCTGGGGATCGCCGGTGCCGTGCTGGTGCTGGGGTTGCTCGGGCAGTACGGCATGCGCCGCCGCACCTGACCGGTCAGGCAGCCTGACCCTGGCCTTGCGGCGTTTGTTGTTTGGCCGGGTCACCCAGCCAGAGCATCAGGCAGGTGCCGATCAGCAGGATCGACGCTACGGCGAAGAACGGCACGGTGAAGCTGTGCGTGGCATCCTTGATCAGGCCTATCAGGAACGGCCCGGTGAAGCCGCCAAGGTTGCCGATCGAGACGATCATTGCCAGGCCGCCTGCTGCGGCGCGGCCGGTGAGGAAGGTCGAGGGAATCGCCCAGAACGTGGCCTGGAACGACAGGATGCCGGCCACGGCCAGGCACAGGCTGGCGATCTTCAATTGCGGCTGGTCGATCAGTGCAGCACTCACCAGGGCCAGGGCAGCGAAGGCCAGCGCGCTGACCACGTAGGGCAGGCGGTGGCTGCTGCGATTGGCCAGGCGCGCCCATAAGGTCATGGCCACGGCGCCTAGCAGGTAAGGCAGCGCCACTACCAGGCCGACCACGCCACTGGAAATACCCAGGCTCTTGATGATCTGCGGCAGCCACAGGCCGATGCCGATGGAACCGACGATGCAGCAGAAGTTGATGGCCGCCAGGGTGAACACTTTGGGATTGGTCAGTGCGGCGCGCAAGGTGTTGCCGTGGGAGGCACCGATGGCCTGTTGCTCCTGGCACAGGCGCCGGGTCAGCCAGGCCTTTTCCCGTGGGTTCAGCCACTTCGCCTTGGCCGGGGTGTCGACCAGCACGAACAGGCAGGCAATACCCAGCAACACGGCGGGCATCGATTCGGTGACCAGTAGCAGTTGCCAGTTCTTCAGGCCCCAGACGCCGTGTTGTTCCATCAGCCAGCCCGACAGTGGCGAGCCGACGATGTTGGCGACCGGGATGCCCAGCAGGAATGCTGCGGTAGCTTTGGCTCGCCATTTACCGGGGAACCAGTAGGTGAAGTACAGGTACACCCCTGGCGTGAAGCCCGCTTCGGCAAGCCCCAGCAGGAAACGCGCGATGCTGAAGCTGATGGGGCCGGTGGCGAACGCCGTGGCCATGGAAATCAGCCCCCAGGTGATCATGATCCGGGCAATCCACACCCGTGCGCCAAAGCGCTGCATCAGCAGGTTGCTGGGGATCTCGAACATGAAATAGCCGAAGAAGAACAGGCCGGCCGCCCAACCGAACATCGTAGCGGTCAAGCCCAGGTCCTGGTTCATGCTGATGGCGGCGAAGCCGACATTGGTGCGATCGAGGTAGCTGATCACGTAGCAGATGAAGATGAACGGCACCAGGCGCCACAGCACGCGGCGCATCAGGCGTTCGCCCTCGGCGTCGCTCAGCGGCGCCTGGGCAGCAGGGGTTTCGTGGGTCATGTCGTCACTCTTTTGTAGTTGTTGTGTGCGCAGACGGGCGCGGCTCAGCTGTGGGAATACATCGGTAGACCGGGAGTGCTGGTACGGACCTGAAGAATGCTGCCGGTCTCGGACTCGGTGATGAACAGGGTCTGCCCGTCGTCGCCACCAAAGGCCAGGTTGGTGTTGCTGATGCCGGCGCAGGAAACGATACGTTGCAGCGGCTCGGCGACTTTCGACAGCTTCCACACCGAGCCGAAGCCGGTGTGGGCGATGTACAGGTTGCTTTGCGCATCCAGTGCCAGGCCATCCGGCCCGCCCAGGCCGCCGTGCAACTGAGCGAACACGCCCACCTTGCCGATGATCGAACCGTTGCCCAGCGGGATGCGCCAGATCTGCTGGGCGCGGGTCACGGCCACCAGCAGGTGATTGAGGTTGGGGTCGTAGACGATGCCGTTGGGGCTGGGAATGGTGCTCAGCAGGCAGCTCAGGTTGCCGCTGGCGTCGAACTTGTAGACCCGGCCCGTGGCGTCCTGCAGGCCGGTTTGGCCCTGGTCGGTGAAATACAGGTCACCGTTCGGCGCGAACACCAGGTCGTTGACGCCTTTGAAACCTTCGGAACCGGCCGAGTCCAGCAGTGCTTCGATGGCACCGGTATGAGGGTCGAGCAGCATGATCCCGCGCTTGTAGTCGGTGATGAAGATGCGCCCATCCTGATAAATCTTCAGGCCGTTGGGCCAGCCATCGTACTGGCAGACCAGCTCCCATTCGCCCTGGGGCGAGATGCGGAAGATTCGCCCGTTGGGAATGTCGGTCACGTACAGGCGCCCCTGGCGGTCGAACGAAGGCCCTTCAAGGAACGAGTCGATTGCCCGTCCTTGGCGATTGGCATTGGCCCAGGCAGATGGGCGCGGGTCGCGGAAGCGCTCGGGCAAGCGCGTGAAGACAGTGGTTTCGACGGTGGGTGGGGCAGCGAAAAAACTCATGAGGGCTCCTGGCGGCAAGGGGCGCGTGAGCGTCCAGGTCATTGTTGTTTGCTTTGTTTAATGCAATGCCATTTCAAAATAAATCATGCTGTGACGAAAGGCGATTAATTTCGTCGCTTTTTGTCGGCCTGTTGACGAGACGTCGGTTTTTGTGAGCTTCTATAAAGGAAATGGCGTTCTAAAATAAAAACAATGGAGTTTGCGATGCAACAGCACTCATGGCGTATGCCGTGCCGTCCTTCTCGGCCTTTTAAAAACCTCTCGATTGTCCTTGCCCTTGCCGCCAGCGGTGGCCTCATGGCGCCGCTTGCGCAAGCGGGTTTTCGTTCCGACAGCCATGCCAACCTGGCGATGCGCAACTTCTACTTCAACAGTGATAACCGCGACGGTGCCGCCAAGCCTTCGAAGACCGAGGAATGGGCGCAGGGCTTCCTGCTCGATCTGCGTTCGGGGTACACCAGCGGGGTGATCGGTGTCGGGGTGGATGCGACCGCCATGCTGGGTGTCACCCTGGACAGCGGCCGAGGCCGGCACGCGGGCAGTACGATGATTCCCTCCGATGGCGAGCGTGCGGTGGACCAGTGGGGCAGTGCGGGCGCGACCCTGAAGCTGAAAGCGAGCAAGAGTGAGCTGCGGGTCGGCCAGTTGATGCCAAAGATGCCGGTGTTGGTGGCCTCGGATGGTCGGCTGCTGCCGCAGACCTTCCAGGGCGTGCAGCTGCAGTCGAAGGAGTTCGACAATCTGATGCTGATCGGCGGTGCGCTTGACCGCGCCCGGGGCCGGGCTTCCACCGACCTGACCGGCATGGCCGTAAGTGGCGGCACCCAGGAAAGTGACCGTTTCTATTTTGCCGGTGTCGATTACCGTGCCAGCGATGCGCTCATGCTGCAGTACTACGCGGGTGAATTGCAGGACTATTACCAGCAGCACTTTGCTGGCCTCAATCACACCCTGGCACTGACTGACGACAGCTCGCTGACGACCGACCTGCGCTACTTCCGCACCCGCTCGGACGGTGCCAACGGCAGCGCCTCGGGGCGCGCGCAGGGCTATACCGTAGGCGGCTACACCACCGACGGAGACGGCCAGATCGACAGCGACCTGTGGAGCGCGGCGTTCACCTACCGCCTGGGTGGTCACTCGCTTTTGCTGGGCTACCAGAGCGTCTCCAACGACAGCAACTTCGTGCAGATCAACCAGGGGTCGATCGACAAGGGGGCCGGTGGCAGCAGCCTGTACCTGTGGACCGACAAGATGCTGCTGAGCTTCACCCGTGCTGGCGAGCGCACCGGCTTTGCGCAGTATGGCTACGATTTCGCGGCGCTGGGTGTGCCCGGCCTCAAGGCCTCGATGATGTACCTCAAAGGTGACCACATCCAGACCACGAGCGGTGCCGAGCAGTCGGAGTGGGAGCGGGACTTCTCCCTGGACTACGTCATCCAGAGCGGTACTTTCAAGGGGCTGGGCGTGGCTTGGCGCAATGGCATGTCCCGCAGCGAAGCGGCCCGCAATGGCGATCAGAACCGCGTGATCGTCAACTATACCGTGGCCTTGTTCTGAGCCATCAGCAGGAGGATAGAAGGGCAAAGAGCATGGCCCCGCGCTCAGGTGTGGGGCCGCCTGGCCGGCAGGCGCGATGACCGGCCGGCTGGTCTTGTCCAGGCTTCTTCACCGTCAATGATGTTGGTGCCGCATCGGCTCTTGCTGGCATGATGGCGGTTGCCAGGGCATTCGCAGATAATGATTTATCTGGGCCCTGACAAAGACTTGGGCAATTCAAAGGTGAGGATCTACTGATGGTTAATGTTCGGCCGCGTCCCGCGGTGAATGGCGTGGCTTCGGCTGACCGCGTGCTGACAGTGCTCTCTGCATTCCAGGTGGGAGACACGTCTTTGACCCTCGTAGAGCTTGTCGAGCGTACCGGACTGATCAAAAGTACCATCATGCGTTTGATGGTCTCGCTGGAAAATCATGGTTTCGTCAATCGCATGGCAGATGGGCGCTACCAGCTGGCCAGCGAGGTCATGCGGCTTAATGCGGTGTATGAGGAAGGCATCGATCTGGAGCGTCATGTGATGCCCAGGCTGCATCTGTTGGCAGAGCGTACTGGCGAGACGGCCTCGTTCTACGTGCGTCACGGCGCTTACCGGATGTGCCAGTATCGAGTGAATTCACCCCATCGACTGCGGATGCACGTTCAGCCCGGCGACATGCGACCGATGGACGACGCTGCTGGCGCCCAGGCTTTGCGTACGCCGTTCGCGAGCGGTATCGCCATGCAACGGCCGTTTTTCTCCATGGGGGCCACAGACCCGCATGCCGCATCAGTAGCCTTTCCCGTATACGGCGCTGGCGACGAGTTGGTCGGTGCACTGGTGCTTTCCGGCCCTTCCAGCCGGCTCACCCCGGAATGTGCCGCTGCCTTCAACGACATCTTCTTCGACGCTACTCGCGACCTGATGCGCAGCCTTGGCTGCAAGGCCGCAGATGGGAACGTCACGACCGCTGGGTGATGGAGATTGTGTGCCTCGCTCAGCAGTTGGAGGCGCACTCCATAAGCCAGTCGATCAATACCTGTAACCTTTTCGGCATCGGGTCGTGATGCGGGTACACCAGGAAGTAACCGTAGCTTGAAGCATCCACAAAGTCGCCGAACGGCAGAACCAGCTCACCTCGCGCAATACGCTCTCTGACCAGTTGCTCCCGGCCAATGGCAATGCCGGCGTGATTCAGCGCAGCGAGCGTGCACAGGTCTGAACGATCGAATGTGAGGAATCGGCGTGGGAGTTCAATGCCGGCACCTTTACTGCTGGCCCAGAGCTGCCACTCTGCATCGAATGCGGCGTTGTCCCAGGCCGCAACGTCATGCAAGGCGGTGCACTGCTCTACCTGGTGCGGGTCACCTGCCAATGCATGGGTTTCTGCGTAATGGGGCGAGCACACCGGGGCGATCCGCTCGTTCATCAGGTGGATGCTCTGCAACCCGGGATGGTGGCCATCCGAGTAGCAGAGGACCAGGTCGATCTTGCGTGTGCGGTAGTCGATGCTCTCGTTACCGACCCTGATATCCAGCTGGATATCAGGGTAGCGGGCGCTGAACTGAGCGAGCCGCGGCACCAGCCAGCACTGTGCTACGGACGGGCGTACATACAAGGTCAGTTGGCCAGCGACCTCGGCGTGGGCGCGCTCCTGCACGGCCTCGCCGAGGTCGTCCATGGTCCGCTGCATCACGGTGAACAGGCGCTCGCCGTCTTCGGTGAGGCTGACCTTGCGCGGCATGCGGTGAAACAGCTTGAACCCCAGCTCATCTTCCAGACGGTTGATGCGATGGCTTACGGCACTGGCGGTCAGGCACAGCTCATCGGCTGCGCGAGCGAAGCTCAGGTGCCGTGCGGCCACCAGAAACACATGCAGGCTGCCCAGGTGCGAGCCGTTGAGTTTCACTGGGGTACCGCTGCCGGGCCTGTTCATTGAAGGCTTCGTCCTTTCGCCAGGTAGGCGTTGAACTCATCGTCCGGCACCATGCTGCCACCCGTTCCCCAGACCAGGTGGGTAGCCTGGCGCAGTTGCGCCGGGGTGTAGCCCAGGCGAGCCAGATAGTCGCTGGCCTGCAGTACCCGAGCCATGCCGGGTACGCCGGCCAGCGCAGAGGGTTCCAGCTTGACCTTGTCCTGTTCGAAGGCAATCACCATCAGCCGGTACAGTTCTTCGTCGGTCACGGTGTAGTAGCCATCGATCAGCCGCTGCATGGCTTTGCCGACGAACCCGGAGGGTCGTCCGACCGCCAGGCCGTCGGCGGCGGTGATGTTGTCGATGCCAAAGTCTTGCACGCTGGTTTCGTCGTGCAGGCCGGTGTACACCCCCAGCAGCATGCACGGCGAGTGGGTAGGCTCGGCGAACACGCAGTGCACGGCATCGCCGAATACCAGCTTCAAGCCGAAGGCGACGCCGCCAGGGCCGCCGCCAACACCGCAGGGCAGGTAGACGAACAGTGGGTGATCGGCGTCCACCTTGATGCCGGCCTGGTCGAATTGTCGAGCCAGGCGCTCGGCGGCGACGGCATAGCCCAGAAACAGTTGTGGGGAGTTCTCGTCGTCAACGAAATAGCAGCTGGGGTCGGACGCTGCCTGCTGGCGGCCTTGCTCGACGGCAACGCTATAGTCCGACGCGTGTTCAACCACCGTGACACCGTTGGCGCGCAGCTTGTCCTTTTTCCACTGCCTGGCGTCGGATGACATGTGCACACTCACCTGGAAGCCCAGCTTCGCGCTCATGATGCCGATCGACAAGCCCAGGTTACCGGTCGAACCCACGGCGATCTTGTACTGGCTGAAGAACGCGCGCGCCTGCTCGCTGGCCAGCAGGGCATAGTCCTCGGCGGGCGTGATCAGGCCGGCTGCCAAGGCCAGGTCTTCAGCGTGCTTGAGCACCTCGTGGATGCCGCCACGGGCCTTGATCGAGCCTGAAATGGGCAGGTCACTGTCGGCCTTGAGCCACAGGCTACCCACGTTCTGCAGTGATCCTTGTTCGACAAGCTGTTGGCGAAGCTGCGGCAGCGGGGCGATGTGCGACTCGATAACCCCGCCGGCACCCGCCGTTTCGGGGAACACGTTGGCGAGGTAGGGCGCGAACCTCTGCAGCCGCTCACTCGTAGCCTGCACATCTGCAGCGGTCAGGCCCACGTCGCTCAGCGCGTCTGACGCCTTGGCAATACCCGGGTTGAACCAGCTGGTTTCTTTCAGGGCGACCAGGTCGGCGATGATCGGGTGGCTTTGTTGCCAGGCTTGTAGGGTTTTTCCGTGAATCATGATTTCACCTGTAGCGCAGTCTTTGCACAGTAGATCAGACAATTTTCGAAAGCAGCAGGGTCAGGCACAAGGCAATCACCGAGGCCAGCACGGTCGCTGCGGTAAATTTTTTCAGCGCATCGCTCAGCGACAGGCCGAGGTATTCCTTCACGACCCAGAACGCCGAGTCGGTAATGTGCGTCCAGCCAATGGCCCCGGCACCGATGGCGATCACCAGGATTTCCCGGTTGTATTCGGGGTGTTGGCCCAGCATCGGCAGCACCATGCCGGCCGCGCTGATCATGGCCACCGTGGCCGAACCGACCGCAAAGTGCATGATCCCGGCGATCAGCCAGGCGAGGATGATCGGGTTGAGCTGGGTCTGGTTGAGCACGTCAGCCAGTGCCTTGCCGATGCCGCTGCCCACCAACATGTCGTTGAAGGCGCCGCCGGCTCCGATGATCAGCAAAATGCCGGCCAGGGGCGGGAAGCAGCGCTGGGTCAGGTTGAGCAACTGCGCCATGTCCAGACCACGACGCAGGCCCAGCGCCCAGTAGGCAAACACCACCGACAGCGCCAAAGCGATCAGCGGATTGCCAATGAAGGCAACCCATTCGTAGAGCGAGGTGCCTTTGGCCAGCACGGTGACTGCCAAGGTCTTGCCGACCATCAGCAGCAGCGGCAGCAGCACCGTGGCCAGGGTGATGCCGAAGGAGGGTAGCGGTTGGTCGTCGGCCTGGGGCTCGCTGCGTGCGGCAAGGAAGGCCTGTTGCGCTGGCGTCGCGCCACGGTTGCAGGCAAAGCGTACCCAGATAGGGCCGGCGATGATGGCGGTGGGCAGGCCAACGATCAGGCCGTAGAGGATAACCGTGCCGATATCGGCATTGAGCATGCCGGTAATGGCCGTGGCAGCCGGGTGCGGCGGCAGGATGCAGTGCACCACCATCAGCGAGGTAGCCAGCGGCACGCCGAGGTACAGCATGCTGATGCGGGTTTGCCGGGCGACCACGTAGATCAGCGGAATCAGCAACACGAAGCCGACTTCGAAGAACACCGGGATGCCGGCGATGAAGCCCACCAGCATCATGGCCCATGACGCATTGCGTTCGCCCAGCAGGTTCAGCAGCGTGGTGGCGATGCGTTTGGCCCCGCCTGATTCTTCCAGCAGTTTGCCGAGGATACTGCCCAGGCCGATAATGCCGGCGAGAAAGCCCAGCGTGCTGCCCATGCCCTTTTCGAACGCGGCAACCATGGCCGTTGGCGGCATGCCGGTGCCGATACCGACCACCAGGCTTGCCGCCAGCAGGGCGAGGAAGGGGTGGACCTTGAGCTTGCTGATCATCACCACGATCAGGAGTATCGCGGTGCCCAGGACGATTAACGAGAACGTTGGAGTCATCTTGTAGTTATCTCTGTCGCTGATCGCTTCCGTGCGAGCTTCTTGTTGGTTTCCAACCATTAGATTTCAGCGATTTGATCGACTCAAACGATCACTTCTCAAGGCACAGGTGAACTCAAGTCACCCATGGCATCAAGTTGGCATTCAGGCTGTGTGCTAGAAGAGGTACAGGAGAGGTGTTGGCGCGGAAGGTCGAGCAGAGGCGGGGCGTAGCGGCTATTCACCGATAGCGGCCTGGTGGCCGCTGGTGTCAACAGGTTGGGCTGCTACAGCAGATCTTCGTTGTAGCAGCCCGCCTGTCAGTGATGCGATCTTTGCGGGGCAGGGCAGGTGTCGCGGATCACTTGATCAGCGGCACACCACTGAGTTTCTGCAGCTCGTCGAAGTCGATGTCGGCGCAGATCTCTACCACTTTCAGGCCATCGGCGGTCACTTCCAGCACGGCCAGGTCGGTGTAGATACGGCTGACGCAGCCGATGCCGGTCAGCGGGTAGGTGCACTCGGGCACCAGCTTGCTTTCGCCGGACTTGGTCAGGTGGTCCATCATCACGAACACCTGGCGGGCGCCGGTGGCCAGGTCCATCGCGCCGCCCACGGCGGGGATCGAACCTTCGGCGCCGGTGTGCCAGTTGGCCAGGTCGCCCTTGACCGACACCTGGAAGGCGCCCAGCACGGCGATGTCCAGGTGGCCGCCACGCATCATCGAGAACGAGTCGGCGTGGTGGAAATAGGCACCCCCGGTGAGCAGGGTCACGTGCTGCTTGCCGGCGTTGATCAGGTCATCGTCTTCCTCGCCCGGCGCCGGGCTTGGGCCCATGCCCAGCAGGCCGTTCTCGCTGTGCAGGAACACTTCCTTGTCGCCCAGGTAGTTGGCCACCAGGGTCGGGGCGCCGATGCCCAGGTTGACGTACGCGCCTTCCTGGATGTCCGCGGCCACGCGCTGGGCCATCTCGGTGCGGGAGAGCTTTTTGGTGATGGTCATGGCAGGCCTCAGACAGCGTTGGCGATCGAAGAAGCGGCAGCGCCGGAAACGGCGACCACGCGCTGGACGAAAATACCCGGGGTGATGATGTGTTCCGGGTCCAGTTCACCGAGCTCGACGATCTGGTCGACCTGGGCGATGGCGGTCTTGGCGGCCATGGCCATGATCGGGCCGAAGTTGCGGGCGGCCTTGCGGTAGGTCAGGTTGCCCCAACGGTCACCCTTGTGCGCCTTGATCAGCGCGAAGTCGGCGTGCAGCGGCATTTCCAGCACGTACTGGCGGCCGTCGATCTCACGGGTTTCCTTGCCTTCGGCCAGCAGGGTGCCGTAGCCGGTCGGCGAGAAGAACGCACCGATGCCCGAACCCGCTGCGCGGATACGCTCGGCCAGGTTGCCTTGCGGTACCACTTCCAGCTCGATCTTGCCGGCACGGTACAGTTCGTCGAACACGTAGGAGTCGGACTGGCGCGGGAAGGAGCAGATGACCTTGCGCACGCTGCCGGCCATCAGCAGAGCGGCCAGGCCGATCTCGCCGTTGCCGGCGTTGTTGCTGATGATGGTCAGGTCGCGGGCACCGGTGGCGATCAGGCCATCGATGAGTTCGGACGGCATCCCGGCGGTGCCGAAGCCACCGACCATGATGGTCGAACCGTCGGTAATCCCTTCCACCGCGCTGGCGATGGACTCAAACGTTTTATTGATCACAGCGAGCTCCTGGTTCTTCCTGGAGTATGGATTGTCGACCTGGCCGCGTGCTGACGCGGTGGGGCCATTCAGCGCTTGGCGTTGTGTGCTGACTTGCCTATAGCGTGCCGCAATACCGTGCAACAGTAGAGAGGGTGGAGAGGAATTTGTGCGATTACCGAACAGTTGTGCGATTTCTGAGCGGCTCGGATCCGGTGCATTCACTCGGATGCAAACGACGGTCGTTCGGCGAACCAGGCCACCGCCAGCGCCTTGAACGCCTCAGCCGAAGGCGTCAGCGGGTAGCGTTGATCATGCGCCAGGACGATGCTGTGGGTGGGCAGGTTCTCTTCGGTGGGCCGACACACCAGCGCTTGTCCATCGTAACTACGGTCACCAAATGGCCGGGTATAGATCAGCGCCACGCCAAACCCGTTGGCGACCAGGCTGCGCTGCAGCTCGAAGGTGCGCACACGGTGCACAACGGCGGGTGACAGGTCGTAAAAGCTGAACAGGTCCAGCACATGCTGCCAGCTTTGCGCCTGATCGGTGACGACCAGGGTGTATTCGCAGAGTGCTTTGAGGCTGACCCGTGGCTGCTTGGCCAAAGGGTGATCGGCCGCCAACAGTACCTGAGCGGTCAACTGGCACAGCTGCGTGCATTGAGTGTTCGGTGGCAACCCCAGGTCGTAGGTGATCGCCAGCTCTATCGCCCCTTCACTGAGCCGCTTGCCCACATAGTCGAAGCTGCCATCACGCATGTCGACCGTGACCCTCGGGCAGGACTCCTGCATCCGCCGCACGATTTGTGGCAGGCAATAGGGCGCCAGGTCTTCAAAGCATCCGACTACCAACTCGCCGACGCACTCGCCTGCAGTGGCATTGATCTCGGCGAAGGTCTGAGCCTCTGCCAGCACGCGACGGGCCTGGGCCATGACGGTACGACCGAATGGGGTCAGCGAGATGCCCAGGCCCCGTTGGCGTATGAAAATCGATTGCCCCAGCACCGCCTCCAGTTCGGTGATCGCTGCCGAGATCGAGGGTTGTGAAACATGAAGCTCCATGGCCGCAGTGGTCAGGTTTCCGTGCTTGGCCGCTGCGAGCGCATAGCGCAGTTGTCGCAGTGTGAACTTCATAGGTTTTTCCTTTGTGATGCATCAGGACTTATTATTTTATCCTTTTTTTACATTGTGAAATATTTCTCCCACGCAGTGCTCACCAAGGCAAGGCACGTCAGCCATTCTGGCGTCCCTCTTTGGGCCGGATGCCCTCCAATACTGCAATCATTGTTCTTGTTTGGGAGCGTCACAATGACAATTACAAAGGCTCTGCTGACCACGACACTTTCTTTCGGGCTGCTGGCGTCGGCTGGCGCCAGCCAGGCGGCCAGCTGGTGCGAATCTGGCAAGCCGGTGAAATTCGCCGGTTTGAACTGGGAAAGCGGGATGCTGCTCACCGACGTGATGCAGTTCGTGCTGAAAAACGGTTACGGCTGCGATACCGATAGCCTGCCGGGTAACTCCATCTCCATGGAAAACGCCCTGAGCAGCAACGATATCCAGGTGTTTGCCGAAGAGTGGGTGGGGCGCAGCGAGGTCTGGAACAAGGCTGCGGCTGCCGGCAAGGTCGTCGGCGTCGGCGCGCCGGTCGTGGGTGCGGTCGAAGGCTGGTATGTGCCGCGTTATGTGATCGAAGGCGATGCCAAGCGCAAACTCGAAGCCAAGGCACCGAACCTCAAGCGCATCGCCGATCTGGGGCAATACGCCCAGGTCTTCAAGGACCCGGAAGAACCGGACAAAGGGCGCTTCTACAATTGCCCGGCCGGCTGGACCTGCGAGCTGGACAACAGCCAGATGCTCAAGCAGTACGGCCTGGAAAACAGCTATACCAACTTCCGCCCGGGCACCGGCCCGGCGTTGGATGCCGCCGTGCTGTCGAGCTACAAGCGTGGCGAGCCGATCCTCTTCTACTACTGGTCGCCGACGCCGCTGATGGGCCAGGCCGACCTGGTCAAGCTGGACGAGCAGCCCGGCGTGGATAAATCCGTGACCATCAAGGTGGGTGTGTCGAAGGCCTTCCACGAGCAGGCGCCGGAACTGGTGGCGGTGCTGGAAAAGGTCAATCTGCCGATCGACTTGCTGAACCAGAACCTCGCGCGCATGAGCAAAGAGCGTATCGAGTCGCCGGAGCTGGCCAGGTTGTTCCTCAAGGAGCACCCCGAAGTCTGGCACAGCTGGGTCAGCGAAGACGCAGCCAAAAAGGTAGACGCGGCACTCTGAACTTGTGGGTTTATCCGGCGGTTTTGCCGGATAGACCCACGACGGTCCGCTCCATGCACTTGCTCGAGACAATTCCATGTTTCCCAAGAACTTCACGTTTTCCATTGCCGACTGGGTCAATGGCTGGGTCGATGCGCTGGTAAGCAACTACGGTGATGTGTTCCGGCACGTCTCCGACACCCTGTTGTGGGCCATCGTCAACCTCGAAGGCCTGCTGCGCGCAACCCCCTGGTGGCTGGTGCTGGCCATCGTCGCCGGTATTACCTGGCACGCTACCCGCAAGGTCGTGACCACTGCGGTGATCGTCGGTTTGCTGTTCCTGGTCGGTGCAGTAGGCCTCTGGGACAAGCTGATGCAGACCCTGGCGTTGATGCTGGTGGCCACGCTGATCTCGGTCCTGGTTGGCATACCACTGGGTATCCTGTCGGCGCGCAATGACCGCCTGCGGGCGGTGTTGATGCCGCTGCTCGACATCATGCAGACCATGCCCAGCTTCGTGTACCTGATTCCGGTGCTGATGCTGTTCGGCCTGGGCAAGGTGCCGGCGATCTTTGCCACCGTCATCTATGCCGCCCCACCCCTGATTCGCCTGACCGACCTGGGCATTCGCCAGGTGGATGGCGAGGTCATGGAGGCGATCAATGCCTTTGGCGCCAATCGCCTGCAACAGTTGTTCGGCGTGCAGCTGCCACTGGCGTTGCCGAGCATCATGGCCGGTATCAACCAGACCACCATGATGGCCCTGTCGATGGTGGTCATCGCCTCGATGATCGGTGCCCGTGGCCTGGGTGAAGACGTCCTGGTCGGCATCCAGACCCTGAACGTGGGCCGCGGCCTCGAAGCAGGCCTGGCCATTGTGATTCTGGCGGTCGTGATCGACCGCATTACCCAGGCCTATGGCCGGCCGCGGCATGGGGTGGGCAAATGAGCGCCAAGCAGATGATGAACAAGATCGAAGTCAAGAACGTCTTCAAGATTTTCGGTGCGCGCGCCGAAGAGGCCCTGAAGCTGATCCGCCAGCAAAAAGCCAAGGATCAGGTGCTCGCCGAGACCGGCTGCGTGGTCGGGGTCAACGACCTTTCGTTGTCCATCGGCAGCGGTGAGATCTTCGTGATCATGGGGCTGTCGGGCTCGGGCAAGTCGACCCTGGTGCGCCACTTCAACCGCCTGATCGACCCCACCAGCGGTGAGATCCTGGTCGATGGCGAGGACATCCTGCATTACGACATGCAGGCCCTGCGCGAATTCCGCCGGCACAAGATCAGCATGGTGTTCCAGAGCTTCGGCCTGTTGCCGCACCGCACCGTGCTGGACAACGTCGCCTATGGCCTGAAAGTCCGTGGCGAGAGCAAGGCCACGTGCAGCGAGCGGGCCCTGCACTGGATCAACACCGTGGGCCTCAAGGGTTACGAAAAATCGTACCCGCACCAGTTGTCGGGCGGCATGCGCCAGCGCGTCGGCCTGGCCCGTGCCCTGGCCGCCGACACCGACATCATCCTGATGGACGAAGCCTTCAGCGCGCTCGACCCGCTGATTCGCGCCGAAATGCAGGACCAGCTGCTGGAGCTGCAAAAGACCCTGCACAAGACCATCGTGTTCATCACCCACGACCTCGATGAAGCGGTGCGTATTGGCAACCGGATTGCCATCCTCAAGGACGGTCGCCTGATCCAGGTCGGCACGCCAAAGGAAATCCTCTACCAGCCTGCAGACGACTACGTTGATCGTTTCGTGCAGCGCCGCGTAGCTTCGCTTTAAGGAACCGCGTGTATGTCGTTTGCCGAAAAAATCATCATCGCCGATGCGCCCGTTCGCTGGCAGGACGTGGTCGCCGTGGCGCGGCATGGGGCCAAGCTTGAGCTGGCCCCATCGGCCTGGGCGCGGATCGACAACGCCCAGGCGATTGTCCAGCGCATCGTTGCCAGCGGTGAGCGCGCCTATGGCGTCAACACCGGGCTTGGCGCCTTGTGCAATGTCTCGCTGCAGGACGAGCAACTCAGCCAGCTGTCGCGCAACACCTTGCTCAGCCATGCCTGTGGCGTGGGTGCCGCGCTGTCGGACGAGCAGACCCGGGCGATCATGTGCGCGGCGGTCATCAATTTCAGCCAGGGCCGTTCCGGCTTGCAGCGCAAGGTAGTCGAGGCGCTGCTGAGCCTGCTCAACCAGCACATCACCCCGCAGGTGCCGAAACAGGGGTCGGTGGGGTACCTGACCCACATGGCACACATCAGCATCAGCTTGCTGGGCGTGGGCCAGGTCAGTTATCGCGGCCAGATCGTGCCGGCGCAGCAAGCCTTGGCCGAGGTCGGCCTGGCGCCGGTCAAGCTCGGCGCCAAGGATGGCCTGTGCCTGGTCAACGGTACCCCGTGCATGACCGGCCTGAGTTGCCTTTCCCTGGACGATGCCACGCGCTTGAGCCAATGGGCGGACGTGATCGGTGCCATGAGTTTCGAAGCCCTGCGCGGCCAGCTCGATGCCTTCGACGCGGAAATCATCGCGCTGAAGCCGCACCCCGGCATGCAGCGAGTGGGCAGTAACCTGCGCCGCTTGCTCGACGGCAGCGAAGTCATTGCCAGCAGCCATGGCATTCGCACCCAGGACGCCTTGAGCATTCGTTCGATTCCGCAGGTTCATGGCGCCGCCCGCGATCAGCTGGCACACGCTGCGCGGCAGATCGAAACCGAACTCAACTCCACCACTGACAACCCGATGTTGCTGGGTACCCCCGAGGCGTATCGGGTGGTTTCCCAGGCGAATCCGCACGGCCAGTCGGTGGCCATGGCGGCCGACTTGCTGGCCATCGCGGTGGCCGAGATCGGGGCGATTGCCGAGCGCCGTCTCGACCGCCTGATCAACCCGTTGGTCAGCGGCTTGCCGGCCTTTCTGGTCAGCCAGCCGGGGGTGAATTCGGGGATGATGATTGTCCAGTATGTGGCCGCTTCACTGTGTGCGGAGAACCGTCAGCTGGCGCAACCGGCAGTCATCGACAACTACGTCACCTCCGGGTTGCAGGAGGATCACCTGAGCATGGGCACCAATGCCGGGTTGAAGCTGCACCGCGCCCTGGAGAACTGCACGCAGATCCTCGCCATCGAATACCTGTTGGCGGCCCAGGCGTTCGAGTTCCTCAAGGAGCAGCGCTTTGGCGCAGGGACCGACGTTGCCTGGCGGTTGTTGCGCGAACGGGTCCCGGCCTATGCCCAGGACCGTTGGCTGGCCCCGGATATTGTCAGCAGCGCAGCGCTCTTGAAGGATCCTGGGCTGCTGGGTGCTGCGTTTCCTGGGTTGTTATGACGTGACATCGGCTGCGCCTGTGAGATCGAGCGCCGCCCGCGCGGCGCTCGATCTCACAGGCGCCACAAACCTCTCGGCGTACGCCTTGTAGCATTGATAAAACCGATAGCTTCTATGTCGCAAGTATCAGTTCCATCAAAGAAAATGTGACCCACGACGCAATCACATGATGGAATCTGCCATGAAAAAAGCCTCTTTCACCGAACGCATGGTCCATGCCGTCGGCTATGAAATCTTCGCTGTGCTGCTGTGCGCCCCCTTGCTCTCGTGGATCATGGGCAAGTCGCTGGCCACGGCCGGTACCCTGGCGGTCACCCTGTCGGTGATCGCGATGATCTGGAACATGCTCTACAACGCGCTGGTCGACCGTTTCGTCGCCACCCCGCGCATCCAGTGGAAAGCGCTGACGCGCTTCACACATGGCCTGGGCTTCGAGGCGGGGCTGGTGGTCTGGTGCCTGCCGGTGGCGGCCTGGATGCTGGAGATCTCGCTGCTGCAGGCGTTCATGGTCGAGCTGGGCTTCTTCGTGATCATCCTGCCCTACACCGTGGTGTACAACTGGGCGTTCGACCGGGCCCGGCACTTCATCCTGCAGCGCCGGGCCATGGCCTGAGGCCTCAGAAGTGCTTGCTGACAGCGGCGACCACTGTGGCGCTGCAGACATCGTCGAAGCCATAGCTGCTGGCGCATTCGGCCTGCGACAGGTTGGTGTCCATGTAGCTGAGGCGCCAGGTGAGCCCGAGCAATTCGCGGGTGAACCTGGCTTCCCATTCACTGTAGGCATCGCGCGACTGGCCGCTCTGTGACCAGTAACTCGGGTCCTTGAAGTCGACGCGGCCGTAGCGCAGCTCCAGGCCGACCTCCAGCGGCAGCACCGTGTGGTAGCCCACGAAGGTGTAGAGGCTGTCCTGATCCTTGCCGTACTGGGTGGTGGCATCGTTGGCATAGTACGCCGCGAGCTTGAAACCCTGCACATCGAGGATGGCGTAGAGTTCGGACAGGTTGTATCGGCTCTCCTTGGGGTAGGTGTACCTGAGATAGCCCAGGTCCAGGTTGACCTGCTCAGCAATCTGCCAGGCCCAGCCACCGTAGTAGTCCACCTCCTGGCGGGTCTTGCTGCCAAAGCCGAAATCGACATTCGAGGTCCAGGCGCCCATATACAGGCCGCTGGCATGGCTGAGCATGACGTCAGCCTGCGCGGCCGGGGCGCCCTGGGTTTGCGAGATGCCGCGGCTGCGGTAGTCACTGACGGCGGCCAGGTCGATGTCGACCGCGAAGTCATCGTTGATCGGCAAGGCGATGGCGGCGGGGGCGAGCGCGGCGCAGCCGAGTGCGCACACGGCGGCCAGGGTAGCGTGCTTCATGGTCATCCCTATCTTGTGTTGTGGTTGTTGTGGCAGATAGAAAAGGCGGCATGCCTGGGCTGGCATGCCGTGCAGGTAACAAGAGGCGCAGCGGTTTACCTGGCGTAGACCTGGCGGCCGCCAAAGTAGGTGGCCAGCACCTGGGTCTCACCCAGTTGCTGGTCGTTCACCGCGAGCACGTCACGGTCGAGGATGACGAAGTCGGCCTGCTTGCCCGCGCTCAGCGTGCCGATCTGCTGCTCCAGGCCCAGGGCCTTGGCGGCGTTGGCGGTGTAGGCATACAGCATGGTCTGGCGGTCGAGGCGTTCATCGGCATTGAGCACGCCTTGCTTGCCTTTGCGCGTTGACGCCTGGGCGATGGCCTGCCAGGGGCTGGGTGACGACACCGGCCAGTCGCTGGCGCCGGCGATGGTTGCGCCATTTTTCTGCAGCGAATGGGCCGGATATTGGTAACGGAACGCCGTTGCGTCGACGTAGGGCTTGACCATGTCGACGGTGTAGTCGTCGCCGGCGGCCCACAGCAGTTGCATGGATGCAATCACGTCGAGCGCCTTGAAACGGGCGAAGTCCTGCGGGTTGACCAGTTGCAGGTGGGTAATCGAATGGTGGATGCCGCTGTTGCCGGCCTTGCGCGCCTGCTCGACGCCGTTGAGTGCCTCGCGCACCGCACGGTCGCCGATGGCGTGGATGTGCACCAGCCAGCCGCGCTGGTCGGCGGCGCTGACCAGCTCGCCGAAATGTTGCGGGTCGATCAGCAGTTCGCCCGGTTTATGGGTGTTGTGGTAGGGCTTGAGCAAGGCGGCCGATTGCGCAGGGTATTCGAGCACGCCGTCGGCGAACACCTTGATGCCCGGCAGGGTCAGGTTCGGTACGCCGGCGAACTGCTTGCGCACGTTGTCGATGGTCTGCAGGTCGGCGGGGGTGCTTTTCGGGTTGACCACCAGCAGTGCGGCGACATGCGCGTTCAGGCCGCCTTGCTCGGCGAGGGCCTTGTAGGCGGGCAGCACGCCCACGGTCTGGTCGGTGGGCTTGATGGCGAAGATCGCCTCGCCGGGCATGCTGTTGGCGGCCGGGTCCATCCAGGCCGTGATGCCCAGGCTGTTGTTGAACTGCACCGCGGCCTGGGCACCCTTGAGCAGGGTGGCGGCATCGGCCTTTGGCAGTACGCTGGCGACCCGGTCCCAGCCGGCGTCGACCAGGAAGCCACTGGGCTGGCCATCGTCGAAGCTACCGATGGTGTCTTGTTCCTGCTTGCTCAGGGTGGCCAGCAGCGCCTTGTCAATACCGGCGCGTTTGAGCATGGCCTGGTTGGCCCAGGCAGTGTGGTAGTCCTCGCCGATGAACACGATGGGCGTGGTGGCCCACTCGCCTTGGCTGAAGCGCTCATTCAGCGCCTTGGCCTGGGCCCAGTAATTCGAGCTGACGCCGAGGACTTGCAGCACATCACCATGGCGCGCGCGCCCGTCGTCGCGCCAGGCGCGCAGGCGGGTTTCGAACTCATCCAGCGCTATCGCTTCGCCGCCCATGTCGGCGCCACTCAGTTGCAGGCCGCCGAAGATGGCGTGGGAGTGGGTATCGATCAAGCCTGGCGTGACACGCTTGCCTTGCAGGTCGATCACCTGGGTCTTTGGGTCAGCGAGGGCCCGCGCCTGGGCGTCAGAGCCCACGGCGACGATCTTGCCGCCTTCGATAGCGATGGCCTGCGCCTGCGGGTTGCTGCGGTCGGCGGTGAAGATCTTGCCGTTCACCAGCACCAGGTCGGCAGCGGCCAATACGTGCCCCGAGGCAAAAGCCACGGCCAACGCCAGCAAACCAGGTAGACATCTCGACATGTGTAGCCTCTTGTATTTATTGGTGTGAGGCGAGCCTACCCAGCGCAGGCTTAGCATAGAATCGCCAGAACGCTAAAAAGCCTTTTGCCATTCAGGAAAAACCGCATGGACACCTTGGGTGCGATTTCGATGTTCGTCGCGACGGCCGAGCACGGCAGCTTCAGCCGTGCGGCCGAGGCACTGGGCAAGACGCCTTCGGCCCTGACCAAGGCGGTCACGCACCTGGAGCGCGAGCTGGGCAGCCAGCTGTTCGAGCGCAGCACGCGGCGTATCGTGCTGACCGAAGCGGGCCGGCTGTACCTGGAAACCGCCCGCCAGGTGTTGAAAAGCCTGCACGAGGCCGGTGAAGAGATCAGCCAGCTGCAGGGGGTGTCCGGCACCTTGCGCCTGACCGCACCACTTGCTTTTGGCCGGGCGTTCCTGGCCGACGCCTGTGCCGGCTTCATGCGCGACTACCCGCAGATCCAGCTGCGGGTGGAGTTGTCCGACGCCTTTGTCGACCTGATCGAAGCCGGTTATGACCTGGCGTTGCGCGAAGGGCACAGCGACCTGCCGGGCCTGATTGCCCGGGTCATCGGCAAGAACCGCATCTTTCTCTGTGCCAGCCCCGGCTACCTCGAACGCAACCCGCTGCCGGTGACGGCGCACAGCATTGGCCAGCACCAATGGCTCAAGTACATTCACCCGGCGCTGGATGCCAAGTTCTGGTGGATGCAGTGCGACGGCGTGCGCATGCGCCTGCCGTATCCGCAGAAGGCGCGGCTGGAAAGCGACAACTACGACTTGCTGCTGCGCAACGCGCTGGCAGGGCACGGCATCCTGCATACCCCGGAGTGGAGCGTGCGCCGTTACCTGCAGGAGGGGCGATTGGTGCGGGTGTTGGAGCACTGCGTGATCGAACCGGATGCATTCGGTGAAGACATCCTGGCGGTCTACCCCAGCCACCGGCGCGCCAGCGGCAAGGTGCTGGCATTCATCGACTACCTGCAGGGCTATTTGCAGCGGTTGTGAGGTGCAGGCTTGCGTAGGGCTTGGGTTGTGCGGAGTTTTTGAGATCGAGCGCCGCGCGGCCGGCGCTCGATGTCACAGCCGCAACAAGGGTGACGACAAACACTCACGTCCCCACCCCAGCCTGTGAGAGGATGTCCATCCCCCGAGCCAGGACCCCGAACGCAGCCTGATGAAGACACCAAAACGAATCGAACCACTGATCGAAGACGGCCTGGTCGACGAAGTACTGCGGCCATTGATGAGCGGCAAGGAAGCGGCCGTCTACGTGGTGCGCTGCGGTGCCCAGGTACGCTGCGCCAAGGTCTACAAAGAGGCCAACAAGCGCAGCTTCCGCCAGGCCGCCGAATACCAGGAGGGCCGCAAGGTCCGCAACAGCCGCCAGGCCCGGGCCATGGCCAAGGGCAGCAAGTACGGCCGCAAAGAGGCCGAAGACGCCTGGCAGAACGCCGAAGTGGCGGCGCTGTTCCGCCTGGCCCATGCCGGTGTGCGGGTGCCCAAGCCGTACGACTTCCAGGACGGCGTGCTGCTGATGGAACTGGTGACCGACGCCGACGGCGATGCCGCGCCACGCCTGAACGACGTGCACCTCGAGGCCGAAGAGGCCCGTGAGTACCATGCCTTCGTCATCCGCCAGATCGTGCTGATGCTCTGCGCCGGCCTGGTGCATGGCGACCTGTCCGAATTCAACGTGCTGCTTGGCCCTGACGGCCCGGTGATCATCGACCTGCCACAGGCGGTGGATGCGGCGGGCAACAACCATGCGTTCAGCATGCTGCAGCGGGACGTGGCGAACATGGCGCATTACTTCGGGCGCTTCGCCCCGGAGCTCAAGGCCACCCGCTACGCCGATGAAATGTGGGCGTTGTACGAAGCCGGCGAACTGCGCCCGGACAGCCCGCTGAGCGGGCAGTTCGAGGAGGACGACGAGGCGGCCGACGTAGCCGGGGTGATGCGCGAGATCGACGCCACCCTGCGCGATGAAGCCCGCCGCCGTGCGGCGCGGGATGAGGCTGAACATGGGCCGGCCAAGGCTGAAGAGCCGACGCCGCCCTGGATGCAATGACGGCCTGAGCGCAGCGGCTCTGCAGAGCAGATCGCCTTGTTTGGGGCTCCACCTTTCTCTGGGTAGGGTGGGGCTCTGAAGGCACTGGCATGTCACTGAACTGAGTGCCAGTAATAACGGCTTCAAAGTTAATATCCCTGCATATATTCCTACTTTGCAGGTAATAAATTCCTACGCATAAATTCCCTATTCTCGGAAACCTCCTACAGGATAAGTCTGGCCTGTGTAGGGCTATTATCCTATTGCCAAGCGCTATTATCTGCCCTTGTTCAAGCCCGCATGGGGTGGGCAGGTGTCCGATCTGTCTGAAGTCGAACAGCTCAATCATGAGTGCGTAACTGAAGATTGGCCATTTTCAGTTGTGCAAATACTGACGGTGGTTGACGAATGCTGAAGGGTTATGCGGTTCGGTTATATTTTATGGGCTGGCAAACGCTGAGAGTCTGTGCTGGTTTGTTCTTGGCGATGCGGGTCATTTTATATGTTTGGTTGATCTATTATGCGTATACAAAACCAGCGCAATCTTATGAGCCATCTCCAGTTGTCTGCGGGAAGATGGCGGGCGAGGTGTATGAGTTCTCCCGGCTCTATTTTCCATTTTGGCCAGAATACGAAGAAGGGTTTTCAAAGGGTCCTTACTATGTAAGGAAAAATGACTGCGATATCAGTATTAAGTCAATTTTCATTGCGATGAAATGGCCGAAGTTGGAACCGGCAGAAAATCATCGGATTTATGAACGGCTTTTGGATCGGGGAGGTCTGTTGGTTGCAGTTACTCCGATTGTGGCCATTGAAAACGACCTGCGGCAATGGCGAGACCATTTACTGGAAATGCGCTCATTTGGGGAGGCGCCAAGTGTTGCATATGACAGTCAGCTAGGTCTCTATCGAAATGTGGGAAGCGATTATTCTTGGGGACGGCGAAGCAGAAGAATCTTTTGGAGCGAAGAGCTCGGGGAGGTTTCCTCTGTCACCATTTGCAATTGGCAAGCGCGGGAACCCGATTTCTATGCTTGTGAAATGGTATTTTTGATAAGCGGGACTTTGAAGGTGCAAGTTACGATGTCGCCAGAAAAATTTGTGCAATGGCACGAGGTTAGGCGTGCGCTCGAAGCGTTTCTTGTCAGTCGCAAGAAAGCTGGGTGATGTGTGGTTGATCAAGGAGGCTGCCACCCCGCAAGCAGCCAGTACCAACCTGCTTGCCGAGGCGCCCATGCAGCGCTGGGAATCGACCATTGCCGTCGCGGCATGATCCAGCTCAAGCGCCGGGCGGTACGAAGCCTGCCCACTCCCACAGGAAACAGCTTATTATTTCAGACGCAAGGCATAATCTCGTCATTCGGCCTTTTCACTGGCGCTCGACAGGCATAAGGTATACGCCGTTAAAAAATGCCCTGGAGCTGTCATGTCCAACCGTTTCCCTTCCGTTCGCCCCCGCCGCCTGCGCCAGAACGAATCCCTGCGCACGATCTTCCAGGAAACCGAATTCCGCCTGGAAGACCTGATCCTGCCGATTTTCGTCGAGGAAGGCATCGATGACTTCGTGCCGATCACCAGCATGCCGGGTGTCAACCGCATTCCGGAAAAACGGCTGGCCCAGGAAATCGAGCGCTATGCCCGTGCTGGCATCAAGTCGGTGATGACCTTCGGCGTGTCGCACAACCTGGACGCCACCGGCAGCGACACCTGGAACGAGAACGGCCTGGTTGCGCGCATGTCGCGCATCTGCAAGGACACCGTGCCGGAAATGGTGGTGATGTCCGACACCTGCTTCTGCGAATACACCAGCCACGGCCACTGCGGCGTGCTGCACGACCATGGCGTGGACAACGACGCCACCCTGGCCAACCTGGGCAAGCAGGCGGTCATCGCCGCCGCTGCCGGTGCCGATTTCATCGCCCCGTCGGCGGCGATGGACGGCCAGGTGCAGGCCATCCGTAGCGCCCTGGACGGTGCCGGCTTCCACGACACTGCGATCATGGCTTATTCCACCAAGTTCGCCTCGTCGCTGTATGGGCCGTTCCGTGAAGCCGGAGGCACCGCGCTCAAGGGCGACCGCAAGAGCTACCAGATGAACCCGATGAACCGCCGCGAAGCGGTGCGTGAGTCGCTGCTCGACGAGCAGGAAGGGGCCGATGTACTGATGGTCAAGCCGGCGGGTGCCTACCTCGACGTGATCGCTGACATCCGCGCCGCCTCGCGCCTGCCGCTGGCGGCGTACCAGGTGAGTGGTGAGTACGCGATGATCAAGTTCGGCGGCCTGGCCGGTGCCATTGACGAAGGCCGGGTGGTGCGTGAAAGCATCGGCGCGATCAAACGTGCCGGTGCCGACCTGATCCTGACCTATTTCGCCATGGACCTGGCCCGTGAAGGGATCTGATCGCCTCTAGAGGTTTGTCGCCGGTGAGATCGAGCGCCGCCCGCGCGGCGCTCGATTTCCGCATCGCCACAACACTCAAGACAGGCCCCCCTCAAATGTCGAGAAAAAATCAGTAAGCGCTGAATTATTTAGTGTCCCGTTGTATCTGATCCCTTAGAGCCTTCAGCGACAGGGATACGGGCATGAAATCTCGCAAGAAAAACGTCCAGCCGATCGGCCTCAAGGACATCACCATCGTCGACGACGCCAAGATGCGCAAGGCGATCACCGCCGCCGCACTGGGCAACGCCATGGAGTGGTTCGACTTCGGAGTGTATGGCTTCGTC
This sequence comes from Pseudomonas sp. MN1F, assembly GCF_009391885.1. Classification (GTDB taxonomy): domain Bacteria; phylum Pseudomonadota; class Gammaproteobacteria; order Pseudomonadales; family Pseudomonadaceae; genus Aquipseudomonas. The sequence continues at coordinate 56,989 of NZ_VZII01000041.1, forward strand.
GCCTTCGCCCTGGGCAAGGTGTTCTTCCCCAACGCAGACCCAAGCGTGCAGATGATCGCGGCGCTGGCCACGTTCTCGGTGCCGTTCCTGATCCGCCCGCTGGGCGGGCTGTTCTTCGGCGCCTTGGGCGACCGCTTCGGGCGGCAGAAGATTCTCGCCGCGACCATCGTGATCATGTCGCTCAGCACCTTTGCCATCGGCCTGATACCGTCCTACGCCTCGATCGGCATCTGGGCGCCGATCCTGCTGTTGCTGGCGAAGATGGCCCAGGGCTTCTCGGTGGGCGGGGAGTACACCGGGGCGTCGATCTTCGTTGCCGAGTACGCCCCGGACCGCAAGCGCGGCTTCCTCGGCAGCTGGCTGGACTTTGGCTCGATTGCCGGCTTCGTGCTGGGCGCGGGGGTGGTGGTGCTGATTTCCACCGTCCTCGGCGAACAGCAGTTCCTCGAATGGGGCTGGCGCCTGCCGTTCTTCCTGGCCTTGCCGCTGGGCATCATCGGCCTCTACCTGCGCCACGCGCTGGAGGAAACCCCGGCGTTCCAGCAGCATGTCGACCAGCTCGAACAGGGCGACCGCGAGGGCCTGGCCTCGGGGCCGAAAGTGTCGTTCAAGGAGGTCGCTACCCAGCACTGGCGCAGCCTGGTGACCTGCATTGGCGTGGTAATCGCCACCAACGTCACCTACTACATGCTGCTCACCTACATGCCCAGCTACCTGTCACACAACCTGCACTACAGCGAAGACCACGGCGTGCTGATCATCATCGCGATCATGGTCGGCATGCTGTTCGTGCAACCGATCATCGGCCTGCTGAGCGACAAGTACGGCCGCCGCCCGTTCATCGTCGTGGGCAGTGTCGGGCTGTTTGCCCTGGCCATCCCGGCGTTCATGCTGATCAACAGCGGCGCGCTCGGGCTGATCTTCTCCGGCCTGTTGATCATCGCCGTGCTGTTGAACTTCTTCATCGGCGTGATGGCCTCGACCTTGCCGGCAATGTTCCCCACGCACATCCGCTACAGCGCCCTGGCCAGCGCCTTCAATATTTCGGTGCTGATCGCTGGCCTGACCCCGACCCTCGCCGCCTGGCTGGTGGAGACCAGCGGCAACCTGTACATGCCGGCGTACTACCTGATGGTGATCGCCGTGGTCGGCCTGGCCACTGGCCTGACCATGAAGGAAACCGCCAACAAGCCGCTGCGTGGCGCCGCGCCTGCAGCGTCAGATATCGAAGAAGCACGCGAACTGTTGCAAGAGCACCACGACAACATCGAGCAGAAGATCGAAGACATTGACGCGCAGATCGCCGAACTTGAGGCCAAGCGCCAGGTGCTGGCACAGCAGCACCCGCGCATCGAGTGAGGCTCAGCGCGGCATGTAGCCGCGCTGCCACGAACGTGGAATGAACCGCGACACCAACGCCAGCAGGCAGGCCAGGGCGCAACCCCAGGCGCTGTTGCAGCCAGGCGCCGAGGGCGGCGCCCAGCAGCATGCCGGCCCAGGGCACCAGTTGCACCCGCCAGCCGTTGCGCCGCTCGCCCAGCAGCCAGCGGCCCAGGCCGCGACCGAAGCGCGACAGGGCGCCAGTGACGTAGGTCAGGCCGATGGGCAGGCCGTTTACCTGTTCCACCACCGCATTGATCATGCCCATCGCCAGGGTGGCCGCCAGCAGTGCCGGGAAGGTTGCGGCAAACGGCCACAACGCGGCGCCGGCAAGCAGGGCCGCGACCACCAGCAACACTGGCCAGGCCCGGCGTCGGAAACCGCGGGCCAGCAGCACGCCCAGCGCGTTGCCCGCGACAAAGCCCAGCACGGCACCGCTCAAGCGCAGCACCATGGCCAGGTCCGCCTCACTGATGGCCACGGCCAGGCGCGTGGTGTTTCCGCTCATGAACGAGACGAAATCGCCCAGCGCCAGCAGGCCGATGGCGTCGGTCATGCCGGCCAGCACCGACAACCCGGCCACCAGGCCAAGGCCGACGCGGCCACGCAGGACTTGCAGGCGCAAGCGCCTGGCCGTGCGCGCGGGGAGGGCGTTGGGCAGCATGGGCAGGCTTCAGCGCGGCATTTCGCGGGCGAGGGTGCTCTTGATCGTGCGCTCCACCACGTCCACCAGCACCATGGTCTGGTGGTCCACCTCGATGTTCAGCAGTTCGCCGGCCTGGTAGCGAGCGAAGGTGGTCTGGCGCAGGGTTTCCGGGATCAGGTTGATGGTCACCACGTTGTCCTCGACATCGGCCACGGTCAGGCTGCAGCCGTTGACCCCGATAAAGCCACGCGGGAACACGTACTTGCCCCATGGCGGTGGCATGCGGAAGGTGATGAAGGCGCCGGTTTCCTTGATCGACAGCTCGACGACCTCGGCGGTGGTGGCGATGTGGCCAGCCATCAGGTGGCCACCGACCTCGGCGTTCATTTTCGCCGAGCGCTCGATGTTAACCCCCTGGCCAGCCTTGAAACAGCGCAGGTTGGTGCGTTCGAGGGTGGCAGTCATGGCGTCGAACTTCACCTGGGTGCCGTCGATTTCGGTCACCGACAGGCAGGTGCCCTCGACACTGACGCTGGCGCCGATCTTCAGTTCGTCGAGCAGTGCCGGGGTGAGGTCGATGGTGAACTGGTTGTGGCCCGGGTAGCGGGTCACATCAAGCAGAGGGCGGACGGCCTGGACGATGCCGGTGTACATGGAGTTGCTCCTGGGCACAGAGAGGGAAAACATCAGGAAGCTATGCCCATGGCGCTGCAAATGCAAGTTGCCGTACTGGCCTCAGACATGCCCACTGCTGTTCACAATCCTCAAGCACAGTGCCTCGTAAGGGTCCAGGTTGATCATCAGCCGGCCATCTTCGCTCAGGTCGCCTTCGACCGTCTCGTTGATCATGTCCACCACCGGCCCCGGGGTGAAGCCGGTCAATTGCAGCGCCTCGGCAATCACCTCCTGGCCGAAGTTCAATGCGCTGATCTGGATACCACGCCCGGCCGGCAGCTCATGCACCATCACCAGCAGGCCCGGGCTGCTGACTTCGGGCACCAGCACCTGGCGGCTGGTGGCGATGCCATAGGCCTGGCGCACGGCCAGCAGTTTTTTCACCTGGCTGGCGAACGACTCGGGGTTGTCCAACTGGCTGTCGAGGCTGCCGTAAAGCGAGCGCGCGCGCGGCATGCCGCGCACCGAGGCTTGTGCCTGCGGGGCGAGCCCGGCCAGGTCGTAGCCGCCCCGGTGGATCCAGCGGGTATCACCGTCGACCATGCGCTCGGCCACCGCCTCGGCCGGCAGCGGCAGGGCGCCGACCAGGTCCCAGCCGGACAGCGCGACCACGCCCGGTTGCATGGCGTTGTACATCACCAGCAGCAAGTGCACCTTCTGGATCAGCGCGATGTCCTCCGGGCTGATCTGTTCGAGGTCGCGAATGCCCAGCGCTGCGGTGATCAGGCTGGCGCTGGTGCAGGCGATGCCGTTGGTGACGAAGCGCAGGTTGTACGGCGCATGCTCACCCGACAGGCGTTCGTAGATTTCCTCGCGAATGTGCTCGCGAAGGATGCTGCCGGGCAGGGTCTGGCCCTTGTACAGGTACATGTCGTGGGCGTGCAGGGTCCAGAAGTGCACCAGTTCGACGGTCAGCTCGTCGTGGTTCTGCAGGGCGTGGATCAACGACGCCGGGTCGATGCCGAAGGCGTGCATCTCCTTGAGCATCAGGCGCAGGAATTCGGTGTCGCCGGTCAGCAGGGCATGCTGGTAGGCGGGGCGGGTGATGAAGTCGTAGGACAGGTCGGCACCGCCCTTGGACATCTGCGCGATGTCGTCGAGGGTCAGGTTGAGCTCCTGGAAGCTGAAGCCGCCGGCCTTGCGGATCATGCCGCCGATCAGCTGGTTGCCGACGATCGACAGCGGGTGGCTCTCGGACCAGGCACTGCCGCTGGCACGGGTTTCCACGCCGAGAAAACCGTTGGCATCCAGGCGCAGGCCGCGGGCCCCCAGGCAATCCAGCGCGTGCAGGGCGTCGCCGATGATCATCTGCTGGGCGGCAAAGCTGGGGTCGAGCCAGTTCAGTGACGGCTGGCCTTCCTTGAAGTAGTGCAGGTACACCCAGCGCCGGGTCTTGCCGTCGACCCCGGTAATCGGCGCGGTGGCGCTCCAGTCGGTTTCCTTCACCCCAGGCTCGAAGAAGATCACCCGCTGCAGCTGGCCGACGATGTAGTGGCGCAGCTTGAGTTCGTCGCACAGCGCTGGCGCCAGGTTGACCGCATCACGGCCCGCAGGCACGTCGGGCAGCAGCGGCCAGTCCTCCTCGCGGATCTCGACCATGTGGTAGAGCCCGGGGTAGGCACCGTGGGCCAGTTCGGCCAGGCGAAAGTCCGCGCCCTTGCCGGTGTGCGAGGGGATCAGGTCGTCGATGGTCACGGCATTGTGCGCGGCGGCCAGGCGGCTCATCTGCACCAGCTCCTGCTCATTGCCGTAGAGCGGGTCGATGTCGAAGCTGATACGGTCGAAATTGCCGTCGATGCTGGGGGTGAAGTCACGCCCGCGCACGCCGCCAGACTGCTTGATCGGGCCGGTGTGGATGCCCTGTACGCCGATCTCCGACAGGCGCCTCCACAGCGCTTCGTGGCCGAGGGCCGCCAGTACCGAGCAGCCTTCGGGGGCGATGATCGCGTCGGGGTAGACCGTCAGCCACACCGAGGCGATCTCGGTGGCGCGGCGTGGCTGGGCTTCGGCGTAGGGGTTCTGCCACAGGCGTGACTGGCCGGAGTACAGGCGGGCCCGCTCCTGCGAGGCCTTGAGCATCGAGCGGTCTTCAAGCCATTTGAGGTATGACGGGTCGGGCTGGGTCATTTCGCGTCCTCTTTGCGTGGCGGCACCGGCCAAGGTTATGACGGCATGGCGAGCGGATCGTTCGGCTTGAGGCTAGCGTGGCCTGCAATCAATCATCTTTGCGCGCCTCGCTCAACAGCTGGTCAATCCGCCCGGCAAACCGCTGCAGCGCCGGCAGGTACTTCACCACCGCCTGATCGATACTCATCGCCTTGGCCACATACACCAGGTTCAGGCACCCCAGCAGCCGCCCACCCGCGTGCAAGGGCACGGCGATCGAGGCGATCTTCTCTTCCTGGTTCCAGGCCATGAAATTCTCCGCATAGCCCCGGTGGCGCACCTTGCGCAGCAGGTTGTCGAGCGTCACAGGGTCACGCGCCAAGCGGTATTCGGGCCCTTCACGGCTGGCCAGCAGGGCGATGATCTGCTCGCGCTCGGCGTCATCGCAGAACGCCAGGTAGGCCTGCCCGGTAGCCGTTGCCAGCAGCGGCAGGCGGCGCCCGACCATGGAGCGGTGGAATGACAGCCGGCTGAAGCGGTGGGTGGTTTCACGGACCACCATGGCATCGACGTCCAGGGTGCTGATGTCGGTCGGCCATACCACTTCCTGCAACAGCTCGGCCAGCAACGGCGCCGCCGTGGCGCTGATCCACTGCTCATCGCGGAACCCTTCGCTCAACTCGCGCACCTTGAGGGCCAGGCGGAAGCTGTCGTCGGACTCGCTGCGGCGCACGTAACCTTCCTCCTGCAGGGTCTCCAGCAGGCGCCGCACGGTGGTGCGGTGCAGGCCGGTGAGCTCGGCCAGGCGGGTCGGGCTGGCACCGCCGTCGAGGCGGTTGAGGGCATTGAGCAAGGCCAGGCCACGGCTCAGCCCACGCACGTTCTTGTACTCGGAGTCTCGGTCGATATTCACAAAAAATCCTTATAAAACAATGATGTGCACTAAGTGCACAGCAGGGCGTTTTTTCATTGTAGGGCAATCCGCAGCATTCCTATACTCGCCCCAACAACTACAAATGCCCTGACAGGGGAATACACCATGCGCCATGCCTGCCTGCCGTCCTTACCCGTTGCCTGCGCCTTCCCATACCCAAGCGTAGCGTCGCGCCGCTAATACCCGTACCAGCCATAACGCCCGTTCAACTGCCTTGCGCCTGCCTGCGCGATGGCGGTAGCGGCTTGCCTGGAGTTACCGGGAGCGCCGTCGGGCCGTGTCGAGGATTACAACAATGAACACGTCACATCCAGATCACCCACAGGCCGACTACGCCGCTGACGTGGTGGTCATCGGTGCCGGCCCGGTCGGGCTGGCGATCGCCAACTACCTGGGCCAGGCCGGCGTGCAGGTGCTGCAGATCGAGAAGCTCGACCAGCTGATCGACTACCCGCGCGCCATCGGTATCGACGACGAGTCGCTGCGCACCGTGCAGGCCATCGGCCTGGTCGAGCAGGTGCTGCCGCACACCACGCCGTGGCACGCCATGCGCTTCCTGACGCCCAAGGGCCGCTGCTTCGCCGACATCCAGCCAATGACCGACGAGTTCGGCTGGTCGCGCCGCAATGCCTTCATCCAGCCCCAGGTCGATGCCGTGCTGTACCAGGGCCTGGCGCGCTTTGCCAATGTGCGCACGCTGTTCTCCCGCGATGTGGTCGAGTTCCAGCAGGACGAGCACGGCGTGAACCTGCGCATGAACGGCCCTGAAGGCCGGCAGGAGACTGTGCGTGCCCGTTACCTGGTGGCCTGTGACGGCGGCAACAGCCTGATCCGCCGCAGCCTCGATATTTCCTTCGAAGGCAAGACCGCGCCCAACCAGTGGATCGTCATCGACATCGCCAACGACCCGCTGGGCACGCCGAACGTGTACCTGTGCTGCGACCCGGTGCGCCCGTACGTGTCGGCTGCATTGCCCCATGGCGTGCGGCGCTTCGAGTTCATGGTGATGCCGGGCGAGACCGAGGCGCAGTTGAGCCAGCCGCAAAACCTGCGCAAGCTGCTGGCCAAGGTGCTGCCGGACCCGGACCGGGTCGAGCTGATCCGCAAGCGCGTCTACACCCACAACGCCCGCCTGGCCGGCCAGTTCCGGGTCAAGCGGGTGCTGCTGGCCGGCGACGCCGCGCACATCATGCCGGTGTGGCAGGGCCAGGGTTACAACAGCGGCATGCGCGATGCCAGCAACCTTGGCTGGAAGCTGGCGCTGGTGGCCAAGGGCCTGGCAGGCGAGGCGCTGCTCGACACCTACGAGCAGGAGCGGCGCGACCATGCCAAGGCAATGATCGACCTGTCGGTGCTCGCCGGCCACGTGCTGGCGCCGCCCAAGCGCTGGCAGGGCGCCCTGCGTGATGGCGTGTCGTGGGCGTTGAACTACCTGCCGGCGGTCAAACGCTACTTCCTCGAAATGCGTTTCAAGCCCATGCCGCAGTACGCCAAGGGCGCGCTGGTGGCCGAGGTGAACAGCAAGGCATCGCCAGTCGGGCGCATGTTCATCCAGCCCAAGGTGGTTACCGAAGCGGGTGAGACGCGCCTGCTGGACGACGTGATCGGCAGCAACTTCGCCTTCATCGCCTGGGGCAACGATCCGCTCTGGGGCCTGAGCGCCGAGCAGGTGCGGGCCTGGCGTGCCCTGGGCGCGTGCTTCATCCAGGTGCTGCCGGAGGTGCAACTCAAGGCCGGGCGCGAGGTACCGGACGGGGTGATTCGCGTGGGCGACTGCAGTGGCCGCCTCAAGGCGTGGTTCGGCAGCTACCCGGTGTCCATCGCGCTGCTGCGCCCTGACCGCTTCGTGGGCGCGGTGGCCATTCCGCAAACCGTCGGCCAGGCCAGCGATGCCCTGTTGCAGGCGTTGGCCGCTCGCCCTCAGGCCAACCAGCAGGCGCCGTTGGCGTCCAAGGTGGCCTGAAATGAGTGCCTACCTGCATTGCCTGTCGCACACCCCGCTGGTGGGCTACGTCGACCCGGCGCAAGCCGTGCTGGCGGAAGTGGACGAGGTGGTCGCCGCTGCCCGTGCGCGCATCGCCGCGTTCGGCCCGGAGCTGGTGTTCCTGTTCGCTCCGGACCATTACAACGGTTTTTTTTACGATGTGATGCCGGCCTTCTGCCTCGGCATGGGCGCCACCGCCATCGGCGATTTCAACAGTGCCGCTGGCCCGCTGGATGTGCCGCGTGACATCGCCGAGGCCTGTGCCGATGCGGTACTGCAGGCGGGTGTGGACGCCGCCGTGTCCTACCGCATGCAGGTCGACCACGGTTTCGCCCAGCCGTTGGAGCTGTTGCTCGGCGGCCTGGCGCACAAGCCGGTGATCCCGGTCTTCATCAACAGTGTGGCGGTTCCGCTGCCGAGCTTTGCCCGTGCCCGGCTGCTTGGCGAGGCCATTGGCCGTTTCGCCCGCAGCACCGGCAAGCGCGTGCTGTTCCTTGGTTCCGGTGGCTTGTCGCACCAGCCGCCGGTGCCGGAACTGGCCCATGTCGATGCGCGCATGGCCGACCGCCTGATGGGCAGTGGCCGCGACCTGCCGGCTAACGAGCGCCAGGCCCGCCAGCAACGGGTGATCAGCGCCGCCGAAGGTTTTGTACGTGACCAGCACAGCCTGCACCCGCTCAACCCGGCCTGGGACAACCACTTTCTCGACCTGCTGGAGCAACGCCGCTTCGCCGAACTCGATGGCATGGCCAATGCCGAGCTGTCGGCGCTGGCCGGCAAGTCGACCCACGAGGTCAAGACCTGGGTAGCCGCCTTTGCCGCGCTGGCCGCATTCGGCGACTACCAGGCCAGTGCGCGCTACTACCGACCGATCCCCGAATGGATCGCCGGTTTCGGCTCGCTCAGCGCCCATTCCCTTACCTGATCAACGGAGGACTCCCTTCATGACCCGCAGCTCCATCAACGAAGCCGACAGCAGCCGTTTTGCCCGCATCCGCGAGGGCGAGCTCGACCTGCAAGTGCACTACAACGACCTCGGCGAAGGCGCCGAGACCGTGGTCATGCTGCACGGCTCCGGCCCGGGCGCCAGTGGCTGGGCCAACTTCAACCGCAACATCGAACCGCTGCTGGCCGCCGGCTATCGCGTGCTGCTGATGGATTGCCCGGGCTGGAGCAAGAGCGACCCGATCATCTGCCGTGGCTCGCGTTCAGACCTCAACGCCACCGCACTCAAGGGGTTGCTCGATGTGCTCGGCCTTGAGCGTGTGCACATCCTCGGCAACTCCATGGGCGGCCACAGTGCCGTGGCCTTTGCCCTGAGCCACCCGCAGCGCGTCGGCAAGCTGGTGCTGATGGGCGGGGGCACCGGTGGCGCCAGTCCGTTCGTGCCGATGCCCACCGAGGGCATCAAGTTGATCAACGCGCTGTACCGCGAGCCGACCATCGACAACCTGAAGAAGATGATGAACGTCTTCGTCTACGACCCCAGCGACCTCACCGAGGCGCTGTTCCAGACCCGCCTGGACAACATGCTCAGCCGCCGCGACCACCTCGACAACTTCGTCGCCAGCCTGGCCGCCAACCCCAAGCAGTTCCCCGACTTTGGCGCGCGCCTGGGCGAGATCAAGGCCAGGACCCTGGTGATCTGGGGCCGCAACGACCGCTTTGTGCCGCTGGATGTCGGCCTGCGCCTGATCGCCGGCATCGCCGACGCCGAACTGCACGTGTTCAACAACTGCGGCCACTGGGCCCAGTGGGAGCACGCCGCCACCTTCAACCGCCTGGTGCTGGACTTCCTCCAGCACTGATTTGAGGTACACCCCATGAACATCGACTCGCCAACCCTCGAACGGCTGGCCGCCGACCTGCGGCGCGCGCAACAGCAGGGCGAAGCCATTACCCCGCTGCGCGACGCCATCGGTGCGGAAAACGCCGAGGCCGCCTATGCCATCCAGCGCCTGAACGTGGCCCACGCCCTGGCCGCCGGCCGCCGCCTGGTCGGTCGCAAGATCGGCCTGACCAACCCCAAGGTACAGGCTCAGCTTGGCGTCGATCAGCCCGACTTCGGCAGCCTGTTCGCCGACATGTGCTACGGCGACAACGAAACCGTGCCCCATACCGGCGTGATGCAGCCGAAGATCGAGGCCGAGATCGCTCTGGTACTGGCCCATGACCTGCCCAGTGCCCAGACCACCTTCGCCGATGTGATCGGCGCCACGGCCTATGCCTTGCCAGCACTGGAAATCGTCGGCAGCCGCATCCAGGGCTGGAACATCCGCTTTGCCGACACCGTGGCCGACAACGCCTCCAGTGGCTGCTTCGTGCTGGGCGGCCCGGCGCGCCAGCTGCATGACCTTGACCTGCGCGGCGCGGCCATGCGCATGACCCGCAACGGTGAGCTGGTGTCCAGCGGCAGTGGCGCCGAATGCCTCGGCCATCCGCTCAATGCTGCGGTGTGGCTGGCCCGCACCATGGCCCGCCTGGGCGAGCCGCTGCGTGCTGGCGACATCATCCTCACCGGTGCCCTCGGGCCGATGGTAGCGGTGGCGCCGGGCGACCATTTCGAAGCCGAGATCGACGGCCTAGGCCGCGTCGGCGTGACCTTCAGCGGCGAATGACGGAGACCCCCATGAGCCACAAACGCAAAGTTGCCATCATCGGTTCCGGCAACATCGGCACCGACCTGATGATCAAGATCCTGCGCAATGCCAAACACCTGGAGATGGCCGCCATGGTCGGTATCGACCCGGCGTCCGACGGCCTGGCCCGTGCCGCCCGCCTGGGCGTGGCCACCACCCACGAAGGGGTGGAAGGGCTGACCCGCCTGCCGGTGTTCAACGACATCGATTTCGTCTTCGACGCCACCAGCGCTGGCGCCCACGTGAACAACGACGCCTTCTTGCGCCAGCACAAGGCCGACCTGCGCATGATCGACCTGACCCCGGCCGCCATCGGCCCGTACTGCGTGCCGGTGGTCAACCTGGAGCAGCACCTGCAGGCGACCAACGTCAACATGGTCACCTGCGGTGGCCAGGCGACCATCCCCATGGTCGCGGCGGTATCGCGGGTGGCGAAGGTGCATTACGCCGAGATCGTCGCCTCGATCGCCAGCAAGTCCGCCGGCCCCGGCACCCGCGCCAACATTGACGAATTCACCGAGACCACCAGCAAGGCCATCGAAGTGATCGGCGGTGCGACCAAGGGCAAGGCGATCATCATCATGAACCCGGCCGAGCCACCACTGATGATGCGCGACACCGTGTACGTGCTCAGCGAAGCTGCCGATCAGCAGCAGGTGGCAGCGAGCATCGAAGAGATGGCCGCTGCGGTGCAGGCCTATGTGCCGGGCTACCGGCTCAAGCAGCAGGTGCAATTCGAACAGGTGCGTGACCTGAAACTGCCGGGGCAAGGGACTTTCAGCGGCCTCAAGACCTCGGTGTTTCTTGAGGTCGAAGGCGCCGCCCACTACCTGCCGGCCTATGCCGGCAACCTCGACATCATGACCTCCGCCGCGCTGGCTACCGCCGAGCGCATGGCCCTGGCGATGGGAGCCCCGGCATGAACGGCAAACAGCTCTATATCAGTGACGTGACCCTGCGTGACGGCATGCATGCCATCCGCCATCAGTATTCGCTGGACGACGTGCGCGCCATCGCCGGTGCCCTTGACCGGGCCAAGGTCGACTCGATCGAGGTGGCCCATGGCGATGGCCTGCAGGGTTCCAGTTTCAACTACGGTTTTGGTGCCCACACCGACCTCGAATGGATCGAAGCAGCGGCCGACGCGGTGAGCCACGCCAAAATCGCCACGCTGCTGCTGCCAGGGATCGGCACCCTCCATGACCTGAAAAACGCCTACGACGCCGGTGCCCGCATCGTCCGTGTGGCCACCCACTGCACCGAGGCGGACGTCTCGCGCCAGCACATCGAGTATGCCCGTGAGCTGGGCATGGACACCGTCGGCTTCCTGATGATGAGCCACATGCAGACGCCCGAAGGGCTGGCGCAGCAGGCCAAGTTGATGGAGGGCTACGGCGCCACCTGCATCTACGTGGTGGACTCGGGCGGGGCAATGAACATGGATGACATCCGTGCGCGCTTGCGTGCCGTCAAGGCGGTGCTCGACCCCGCGACCCAGACCGGCATCCACGCCCACCACAACCTCAGCCTCGGCGTGGCCAACTCCATTGCCGCCGTGGAGGAGGGCTGCGACCGCATCGATGCCAGCCTCGCCGGCATGGGCGCGGGGGCGGGCAACGCGCCGCTGGAAGTGTTCATCGCTGCCGCCGACAAGCTGGGCTGGCAGCACGGTACCGACCTGTACGCGCTGATGGACGCCGCCGACGACCTGGTGCGCCCGCTGCAAGACCGCCCGGTGCGGGTGGACCGGGAAACCTTGGCCCTGGGTTATGCCGGGGTCTACTCCAGCTTCCTGCGCCATGCCGAAGTGGCCGCGGCCCGCTATGGCATCAAGGCAGTGGACATCCTCGTCGAGCTGGGCAAGCGGCGCATGGTCGGTGGCCAGGAAGACATGATCGTCGATGTGGCACTGGACCTGCTCAAGCGCTGATCCTTCGAAACGGGGCTGCGCAGCAGCCCCCTCTGGCCCCAATACAAAAACAAGACGGGTAACCTCATGACTTCTCCTGCAATCAACTCGCCGCGCGTGGCGATCACCATCGGCCTGTGCTTCCTCGTCGCACTGCTCGAAGGCCTCGACCTGCAAGCCGCCGGTATCGCCGCCCCGGGCATGGCCAGTGCCTTCGCACTGGGCAAGCTGCAAATGGGCTGGGTGTTCAGTGCCGGTATCCTCGGCCTGCTGCCCGGTGCCCTGGTCGGCGGCTGGCTGGCCGACCGCGTTGGCCGCAAGCGCGTGCTGATCGGCTCGGTTGCGCTGTTCGGCGTGTTCTCCCTGGCCACTGCCCACGCCTGGAGCCTGCCCAGCCTGTTGACGGCGCGCCTGCTGACCGGTGTGGGCCTGGGCGCGGCACTGCCCAACCTTATCGCGCTCACCTCCGAAGCCGCCGGCCAGCGCCTGCGCGGCAGCGCGGTGAGCCTGATGTACTGCGGCGTGCCGCTGGGTGCGGCGCTGGCTGCGGGTATCGGTATTGCCGGCTACAGCGGCGACTGGCAACGGGTGTTCCATGTCGGAGGTGCCGGGCCGTTGCTGATCCTGCCGTTGCTGCTGCGCTACCTGCCCGAGTCCAACCAGTTTCGCGCCACCGCCGAAGCCACGCCGAACCTGCGCCGCGAGCTGTTTGGCCAGGGGGCGACCTGGCTGCTGTGGCTGAGCTACTTCTTCACCTTGATGGTGGTGTACATCCTGATCAACTGGCTGCCGAGCCTGCTGGTCGGCCAGGGCTTCAGCAGCCATGACGCCAGCTGAGTGATGTTTGCCCTGCAGATCGGCGCCGCCATCGGCACCCTGGCCCTGGGCCTGCTGCTCGAACGCCTGCCAGCCTGGGCTACGGCGGCGCTGGTGTACCTGGGCATTCTGGCCGCACTGGCCGGCCTGGGGTTGGCCAGCGAACTGACCGGCATGCTGGTCGCCGGCTTCAGTGCGGGCTTCTTCGCCACCGGTGGGCAGGGTGTGCTGTATGCCCTGGCGCCGCATTTTTACCCCGTACGCGTACGCGCCACTGGCGTTGGCGCAGCCGTTGCCGTCGGGCGCCTGGGGGCGATGAGCGGGCCGCTGGTGGCAGGCCAGATGCTTGCCCTTGGCGCCGGTTCCGCCGGCGTGCTGCTGGCCTCGGCGCCGGGTGTGGTGATTGCTGCGCTGGCGCTGTTCCGCCTGATCGGCCGCCGCCCCGCCTGACTTAAGCGTTGTTCAACCTTGCGTGCTCCCTGCTGCGTCTGCGGCAGGGCTTCCTACAACTACAAGAAAGTGAAGTGATCATGCTCAAGGCCCCGAAAACCTGCCTGGCCGCTAGCCTGCTCTGCAGCAGTGCTGCCCATGCCGCTGGCTTCGTCGAAGACAGTCACGCCGAACTGGTGCTGCGCAACTACTACTTCGACCGCAACTACCTGGGCAGCACGCCACAGGCCGCCGCCCGCGAATGGGCCCAGGGTTTCATTCTCAATGTCAGCTCCGGTTTCAGCGAGGGGCCGGTCGGTTTCGGCCTGGATGCCAAGGGCATGCTCGGGGTGAAGCTGGATTCCTCACCCGACCGCGCAGGCACCGGGCTGCTGCCGTTCGACCGGACAACCCGTGAACCTGCCGATGAATATTCCGAACTGGGCCTGACCGGCAAGATGCGCATTTCGCACACTGAGCTGCAAGGCGGCACCATCAGCACTTTCCTGCCAATTGCCTTCGCCAGCCCGACTCGGCTGTTGCCGCAAACCTTCCGTGGCGCCTACCTGCGCTCCACCGATATCGACCGCTTCAGCTTGCACGCCGGCTGGCTCGACCGCATCAACCTGCGCGACTCCACCGACTATCAGAAGATGAGCATTGGCGCGCCCAATGGTCGTTTCAACGGCGCCGCCACCTCCGACCGCTTCACCTTCCTCGGGGGTGACTATGCCTGGTCGGACGCGCTGACCTTGCGCTACTACCATGCCGAGCTGGACCAGCTGTACCGCAAGGACTACTTCGGTTTCGTCGACGACCGCGCGGTCGGGGCGGGGCGCCTGAAGAGCGATTTCCGCCTGTTCGTTGCCGGTGAGGACGGCGCTGCCAAGGCCGGCAAGGTCGACAACCGCAACACCGCGCTGATGCTGACCTACGCCTGGGCCAGTCACAGCCTCGGTGCGGGCTACATGCGCCTGGATGGCGACACGGCTATGCCCTACCTGTATGGCACCGAGCCGCTGGTGATCACCGAGGGCACGTTGAGTTCGGAGTTTCTCAACCCCAAAGAGCGCAGTTGGCAGGTGAAGTTCGACCAGGACTTCGCCGCGTTCGGCATGCCGGGACTCAAGGGCATGCTGCGCTATGTGCGTGGCGACAACATCGAGCTGGCGCATTTTGGTGGCAGTGGGCTGAGCGAGAGCGAGAAGGATATCGAGCTGTCATATGCCGTGCAGCAGGGCACGTTCAAAGGGGTAACGCTGCGCCTGCGCCATGCCTGGTACCGCAATGACTTCGCGGCGGGGGCGACCCACCGCGATGACAACGAACTGCGGGTGAACCTGGACTACACCGTCAGGCTCTGGTGATTCAGTTGGCGGGTTGCCTGTAGGAGCGGATTTATCCGCGATGCGCCGCGCAGGCGGCGCTCGGTCTCACAGGCACCAAAATGTAACGCCGAACAATCAGAAACTGTACTTGGCCGTCATCATCAGGTTACGCGGCGCCCCCCAGGTATCGCCCGCGTAATCCACCGAACTGGCAACGGCCGAATAGTACTTGCGATCGAACACGTTGTTGGCATTGAGCTGCAGGTCGAGGTGCTGGTTGACCCGGTAACCCGCCATCAGGTCGGTGACGGCATAGGCGCCCTGGACCAGCCGGTACTCGCTGCCATCGGCCACGGTGAAGTCGTTGTAGATGCGGCTCTGCCAGGCGATGTTGCCACCGACGCGCAGCTTCTCCAGCGGGCCCTGGAAGTGGTACACGGTGTTCAGCTTGAACAGGTGCTCCGGGGTGTCGGTGTCGAAACGCTGGTTGACCTTGGCGGGGTTGGCGGCGTCCTTGATGGTGTGCGCGCGGGCGTAGGTGTAGCCACCCCCGACCTGCCAGTTCTCGGTCAGTGCACCTTGCAGCTCCATGTCGACACCCTGGCTGCGTACCTCGCCCGAGGCTTCGTAGCAGGACGTTTGCGGGCAGTTCGCGACGAATACCTGGGTGGCGCGGTTTTCCTGGTCGATGCGGAACAGCGCGATGCTGGCATTGAGCGCGCCGTCGAAGTATTCGCCCTTGATGCCGACCTCGTAGTTCTTGCCCACGATCGGCTTCACCGGGGTACCGGAAGTGTCCTTGGAACTCTGCGGGGTGAAAATGTCGCTGTAGCTGACGTACACCGAGTGATGGTCGTCGAGGTCGTAGATCAGGCCTGCATATTTGGTGACGTTGCGGGTGACCTTGTAGTCGCCGTCGCCATCGCGGTTGTCGTAGTCGTACCAGTCCAGGCGCCCGCCGAGGATCAGCTTGAGCGGGTCGGCCAGGTTCAGGCGAGTGGTGAGGTACACGCCGTCCTGGGTGGTGACTTCGCGCTGGTTGCCGGTGTGCACGAAGTTCGGCTTGCTGCCGTTGAGCGGCCAGTGCATGTCGTACGGGCTGTAGTTGCGCGTGTCCATGTCGTAGATGCGCTTGCTGGCGCCGACCACCAGTTCGTGGCTACGGCCAAGCAAGTCGAACGGCCCGCTGACGAAGGCATCCAGGCCAGCCTGGTTTTCCTGGTGCCTGGACTGGTACACCGTGCGTTCAAGCGGCGCCTGCAGCCCGGCCCAGCGCGACTGGTAGGACCCGGTGAAGGTAGCTTGCTGCTGCGCATAGTTGGCATTGACCTGCAGCTTCCAGTCATTGGCCAGGCGCTGACGCAGTTCGGCGAACACCGTATCGATCTGCTGGTCCTTGTTCTCCCAGTCGCTGCCGGGGTTGTAGGAACGCGAGAAACCCATGTGATGGCCGTCGAGGGCGGTGGGCATGGCGCCCCAGAAATTATTGGTCTTGTCCTTCTGGTGCGAGAAACCGAGCATCAGGCTGGTGTCATCGGACAGGTCCGCCTCGGTCACCGCATAGAACAGGCCGTGGTCTTCCTCGACGTCATCGATGTAGCTGTTGGCGTCACGGTAGGATGCCACCACGCGTCCGCGCAGGGTGCCGCTGTCATTGAGCGGGCTGGAGGCATCCACCTCGCCGCGGTAGTCGTCCCAGCTGCCAGCGGCGCCGGTCAGGGTGACCTTCTGCTCTGCCAGCGGCCGCTTGCGCACCAGGTTGATCGCCGCCGACGGGTTGCCGGCACCGGTGACCAGGCCGGTGGCGCCGCGCACCACCTCGACCCGGTCGAACATCGCCAGGTTCGGTTGGGCACCGACCACGTAGCCGGTGTAGCCGCTGGGGATACCGTCGTACATCAGGTTGTCGATGTCGAAGCCGCGAGCCGTGTAGGTCTGCCGGCCCGGGCCGCTGGAGTAGTCGAGGAACAGGCCAGGCGTGGCCTTGACAACGTCGTTGATGCTGGTCATGGCCTGGTCGTCCATGCGCTGACGGGTGATCACGGTCACCGCCTGGGGCGTTTCGCGCATGCTCAGCGGCAGCTTGGTGGCAGTGGACATGGAGCCGGTGGTGTAGGAGCCCGAGCCCTCGGTGGTGCTGCCCAGCGTGTCCGAGCTGATTTCGGTGGCGCCCAGTTCCAGCGTGGTGGGGGCGTCCTCGGCCAGGGCGGGCGTGGCGATGGCCATGTATACGGCCATGGTGAGCAGGTTACGGGCGGCGAGGGGGCGCGTGTGCGCGAGGGGCGACAACATGATGAATAGGCTCCTGACTTCTACTAATGCAACTAATTATGAGAATGATTAGCAGTCAGTTTGTCAGGATGTGTCGTGCCTTGGGAAGGTGGTATGCCAGATCCATTACAAAATTTTCACAAGTCACCCGGAGCGGGTGATCTTCTTGCCACGCTGGCTGGCCACTTCCAGTGCCTGCCCATCGCGCTGTTTGCCTTGCCGCGCCAGGCCTTCCAGTTGCGGGATCAGCATGCCTTCCGGCAGATGGCGCCAGAACCGTCCGGGCATGTGCAGGCGCAGGGCATCGGGATTTAGCCGGGCCGGGTTGAAGGTATGGCGGTAATAGGTACGCCACAGTTCGGCACCGGGATCTTCGGCATTTTGTGCCCATTGCCGCCAATCATTAGGGCAACGGCGATGATATTCAAAAGCCTGGCCGTCGAAGCGAATGCCATCCTGTGGCGTTGCGATCAGCCAGCGCTGGCGCCCAAGGCGGTCGGCGAAGTGCGCGCTGGCGCTTTCCAGGATGTCGTGCGCAGGTTCGTGGTAGGCCACCAGGTCCAGCTGCAACTGGCCGGCCAGCGCCTCTGGCAGCGGCACGAAGCGCACGAACGCATGCAGGTGGTGCGCCTCGCGGCTGACCTGCTTGATGCGCCGCTGCAATTCGCTGCCCAGGCGGTCACCGGCCAGCATGGCGGTGCGGTCGCCGTGGGCCACGCGCCAGAGCACTTCGTACAATAGGTTCCAGCGTTGCTCGCCACGGTAGCGGGCCGCCTGCTGCAGCTGCGACAGCAACGCGGCAGGCACCTTGGCGCGAAACGGGCCGGGGCCTTCGGGCAGGGGCGTGGGCAGCGCCAGCAGGTCCTGGATCGGGCCTTGTGCCCAGGTCACGTCGGCGGGGTCGATGCCATGGCCAAGCAGGGTACGGGCCTGGTTGCGCCAGGTAGCGAACTGGTCATCGCAGTCGAGCGCAATCACCCCCACAGGCCCATCTGCTGCGGCGCCTGGGGTTCGCGCAGGCGTGCCCTGAGCAAGCCACTGCGCAGCTCGCCATCGGCGGGGCGGTAATCGCTGGTGACGATGAATGGTCGCGCCTTGTCCAGCACGCAGCGCAGCTGGATCAGGTCGTCGTAGCGCACGCGCCGCTCGCGGCGCAGTGCCACCAGCCGTTGCACGCTGCGCAGGCCAATGCCGGGTATGCGCGCCAGCATCGCAGGTTCGGCACGGTTCACATCCAGCGGGAACACCTCGCGGTTGGCCAGCGCCCAGGCAAGCTTGGGGTCGATGTCCAGCGCCAGGTTGCCGGCCTGGCCGAGCAGTTCGCCGGCCTTGTAGCCATAGCCGCGCAGCAGGAAGTCGGCCTGGTACAGGCGGTGTTCGCGTAGCAGTGGCGGGGCCGCCAGCGGCACGCTGCCAGGGCTGTCGGGGATCGGGCTGAAGGCCGAGTAGTAGACGCGCTTGAGCCCATAGCCCTGGTACAGCGATTCGGCGTTGCGCAGCAAGGTGCTGTCGTCGGTGGCGTCGGCGCCGACGATGACCTGGGTACTCTGCCCGGCCGGGGTGAAGCGTGGTGCTTTCGGCTCACCGGCCACTGCCTGCTGGCCCTGCTGGATCACGCCCATCGCCTGGCGAATGGTATGCGCCTGCTTTTCCGGGGCCAGGCGCTTGAAGCTGGCTTCGGTGGGCAGTTCGATGTTGACGCTGAGGCGGTCGGCCAGGCGCCCGGCTTCCTCGATCAGCAACGGGTCGGCATCGGGGATGGTCTTGAGGTGGATGTAGCCACGGAAGTTGTGTTCTTCGCGCAGCAGGCGCGCTACCCGGATCAGCTGCTCCATGGTGTAGTCGGCCGAGCGGATGATGCCGGAGCTGAGGAACAGGCCGCTGATGCAGTTGCGCCGGTAGAAATCCAGTGTCAGGCGCACCACTTCCTCGGGGCTGAAACGGGCCCGTGGCACGTTGCTGGAGCGGCGGTTGACGCAGTAGTGGCAGTCATACAGGCAGAAGTTGGTGAGCAGCACCTTGAGCAGCGACACGCAGCGGCCATCGGGGGTATAGCTGTGGCAGATGCCCATGCCGTCGGTCGCGCCCAGGCCATCGCTGCCGCGCGAACTGCGTTTCGGCGCGCCGCTGCTGGCGCATGAGGCATCGTATTTGGCGGCATCGGCGAGAATGCCGAGTTTGGCGATGAGCTGCATGAGGATGTCTCGAAATACTGATTATTCATACAGTATTTCGAGACTTGTCCAATTGCAAGGGCCCAGAGCCGGATGGGCGAGGTCAGGGCTTGCTGAAGCGGTAGAACAGGTTGGGCTCGCTGACGACATACAGGTTGCCGGCGCTGTCCATGGTCATGCCTTCGGGCTGCGGGGCGTCACGGTGCAGCCCACCCAGCCAGGTACGCAGCGAACGGATGCTGACGAAGCGGCCATCACCATCGAGCTCGGTGATGTTCTTTGACTGGTCGCTGAGCACCAGCAGGTGGCCGGTCCGCGGGTCGTAGTAGCCGTCGGACAGGTCGGTGGCATATATGCTGCGCTTGACCCAGTCGCGGCGGTCGGCGACGGTCAACTGCAGGGGCCCACCACTGAGCGCGGTGAGCATGCCGGTCACGGTGAACAGCTGCCGTGGGTCACGCTCCTTGATGGCGAACAGGCGGTCATGCTGGCGGTCGTAAGCCACCCCCTCGAAGCCCTTGTTGCGGTGGGTCGGGTTGATGTCGAGGGTGACCCACTGGGCCTCGCTGGCATGGATCGGCTGCGGGTGGTCGGGCAGGGTGATCACGTCCAGCCGTTGCATCTGCTCGTCGCTGATGGCCAGGCGGCCGTTACCCATGTAGGCCAGGCCCTCGGTGTCTTCGAAGTCCACCAGCGGGTAGCGGGCCACGATGTCGCCGGTCTTGCTCAACTCCAGCAATTCCATGGGCACACCATTGGTGATTGCCAGCAGGCGGTCGCGGTCGTAGTCGTAGGTGATGCCGGAGAGGTTGGTCAGGCTTGGCTCCACCACCTTGGCATCGATCGTGACCTTGAAGTCCGGCAGCCAGACGTTCTTGCCGGGCGCGGTGTCGCCGGTCCAGCGGTTGCTCAGGTGCGCGTAGATCTGTTGCGGCCAGAACGAGCGGGCGGCTTCGATGCCCACCAGGGCCATGGCCAGCAGTACGCTGACTGCGCCGATCTGGCCCCAACGGTTCAAGCGTCGCCACAGATGCCGGCGTGGGGCTGGCAGGGTCTGGGTAGTCATTGTGCGTGCCCCTGTGCTGCGGTTTGCAGGTTTGCGGGCGTGTTGGCCCAGGCGAAGTGGTAGACCTGTTCAGGTTCGGCTGGCTGGCATTGGCCGTTGTCGGCATCGGCACCAACCACGTACCACTCCGCGCGCGAGGTATCGCCCAGCCGGTGGGCCTTGTCGGGGTTGAAGCAGCGGCCCAGTTCGGTCTCCGGAACCAGGGCGAAGGCCGTGGGGTTGTGGCGTAACCAGTACACCGCCGTTTCCGGCTTGGACTGGTTGGCAAAACCGAAATGAACGATGGGTTGACGGGCGAACAGCCAGTGCCCTTCACGCCAGTTGACCAGCACCAGTTCGGCGCCACCGGTGGCGCGTGCGGCGTCGGCCATCAACGTTTCGTGGGGGTTGCGGCCTTCCTTGAGCGGCTCGACGAAGCCGCGGGCGAACCACAGGCAGAACCACGCCACGGCAATGGCCGTGAACGCCTTGCGCCAGCCGGGGCGGCGCTGCAACCAGCGCTTGAGCAGCCACGGCACCAGCGGGGCGATGGCCAGTACCAGGCCGGGCAGGGCCGGGAAGATGTACAGCTTGCGCTTGCCGCTGCTGAGGCTGAAGAACAGCAGCACCAGGGCCACCCAGCCGAGCAGCAGGAGGAAGCGCCCATCGCGTTTTTGCAGCTGCCGGCGCCAGGCCGGGACCAGCCACGGCAAGGCCAGGATCAGTGGCAGCCAGTACTGCGGGATGACCTTGACGAAGAAGTACCAGAACGGCTCGCGATGGTCCCAGGCATTGGTATAGCGGTTGGCGGTCTGGCGCAGCAGAATCTCTTTCAGATAGGCCAGTTCCGCCGCGCCGCCGCCATGGGCAATGGAGACCAGCAGTGGCAGCAGCCACACCGAGCAGCCTGCCAGCAGCCAGACGAAACCCAGGCTCCAGCGCCAACCCTGGCCGGGATACGCCACTACGCCGCGCCAACCTTTGCGCACGGCCCAGGCATAAGGCAGCAACATCAATGCCGGGACAAACCCCACGCCCTTGCTGATGATGCCCAGGCCCATGGCTGCGCAGGCCAGGTAGAACCAGCCCCAGGCAGGCCCGAGCAACAGGTGGCGGACCATGCCGTACAGGCCCAGCGCCACCCACAGGCACAGGTAGCTGTCGATCTGCCCGGTACGCAGGATGCTGTAGCTCTGGTAGGTCGCCAGGAACAGCAGCGCGGCAATCACGCCGATGCGCCGGGTCCACAGGCGCCGCCCCAGGTCATGCAGCACCAGGGTAATGGTTGCTGCGGACATCAGCCCCGGCAGGTACAGGGCCACCTTGGGCGAGCCGGTCAGGTAGCTGAACAGGGCCACGGTCCACATGAACAACGGGGGCTTGTCGCCGTAGATTTCCGCTGCGCGGTGGGGGATGAACCAGTTGCCGCTCTGGAGCATTTCCAGGGCAACGCCGAGAAAGCGCTCTTCATCGACGTTCATCGGCTGGCGCCAGCCGATACCGGCCCCCACCAGCAATACCGCGAGTACAACCAGGGCCAGGCGTTCGGCCCCAAGCGTCTTGAACCTTGGCAAGGGCTATTCCTTCTGCTCTTTGTGTCGGGCAATCAATTGCAGGTTGCGTAGGTAGACCAGCAGGCCGAACGACTGGCCGATGATGAACACCGGGTCTTCGCGGTAGATGGCGTAGACCAGCAGCAGGGCGCTGCCGAGCATGCTCAGGTACCAGAAGCCCACCGGGATCACGCTGCGTTTCTTGAATTCGCTGTACAGCCACTGCAGGACGAAGCGGCCGGTGAACACGACCTGACCGGCGAAGCCGACGATCAGCCAGAGGGTTTCGCGGGTCATCCTTCGAGCTCCTGGGGTTGGCTGTCGAGGCGCGTGCGGCGGATCAGCCACCAGACCCCGACCAGGTCGAGAATGCCGACCAGGGCGCGGTCCAGGTTGCCGTACTTGGACACCCCGGCATGGCGCGGGCGATGGTTCACCGGGTGCACCAGCATGCGGCCCTTGTGGCGCAGGATCAGCGCCGGAATGTAGCGGTGCATGTGGTCGAAATAGGGCAGGCGCAGGAAGGCGTCGCGGTCGATCAGTTTCAGGCCGCAGCCGGTGTCTGGCGTGGCGTCCTTGAGCAGGCGGCTGCGCAGGCCGTTGGCAAAGCGCGAGGCCCAGCGCTTGCTGGCGGTATCGCGGCGGTTGACGCGGTGCCCGGCGACCAGCTTGATGCCGCCGCCGAGGTCTTGGTTGCCGCGTACCAGGGCGAGCATGCCGGGGATGTCGGCCGGGTCGTTCTGCCCGTCGCCGTCGAGGGTGGCCAGCCAGCGGCCGCGGGCAGCCTGGGCGGCGTGCCAGATGGAAGTGCTCTGCCCCAGCGAGCGGTCGTGGCGCAGGATGCGCAATTGGGTGAAACCTTGCTGCTTGAGTTGGCGCAGCATGTTGAGCGTCTGGTCAGTGCTGCCGTCGTCGACCACCAGCACTTCGTAATTTTCATTGGCCAGTGCCGTGCTAATTTCCGCCAGCAATGCCGGCAGGTTGTCGACCTCATTCTTGGCGGGGATCAGTACCGAGAGGTCAAGTGGATCAGTCATTGAGGCTACCTGTGTTCTTGTATTGATTGCGTGGTCGGGCCCGGTAGAAGTCCCGGTACCAGCCAACGAAAGCGGCGACGCCGTGCTCCAGCGGGGTGCTCGGCGAAAAATCGATCCAGCGTGTCAGTGAGTCCACATCCGCCCAGGTTTCCAGCACGTCACCCGCCTGCAGGGGCAGGTACTTGCGGCGGGCCTTGATGCCCAGCGCGTTCTCCAGGCACTCGACGAACTCCAGCAACCGTACCGGCTGGCCGCGGCCGATGTTGAACAACTGGCAGGGCGGCTGCCCGGCATCCGGCTGTGGTGGTTTCAGGCGCAGGCGCAGGATGCTTTCGACGATGTCGTCGATGTAGGTGAAGTCGCGCGCCATCTGGCCGTGGTTGTAGATCTCGATCGGCTGGCCGTCGAGCATCGCCCGGGTGAACTTGAACAGCGCCATGTCGGGGCGGCCCCACGGGCCATAGACGGTGAAGAAGCGCAGGCCGGTGATCGGCAGCTGGTACAGGTG
This sequence comes from Pseudomonas sp. MN1F, assembly GCF_009391885.1. Taxonomy (GTDB): domain Bacteria; phylum Pseudomonadota; class Gammaproteobacteria; order Pseudomonadales; family Pseudomonadaceae; genus Aquipseudomonas. The sequence continues at coordinate 80,423 of NZ_VZII01000041.1, forward strand.
CGCGTAGCTGTGCGCCATCAGCTCGTTGGCGCGCTTGCTCGCGGCATACAGCGAAATCGGCTGTTCGACCGGGTCTTCGATGCTGAACGGCTGCTTGGTATTGGCACCGTACACCGAACTGCTGGAGGCATAGATCAGGTGGCGCGGTGGATGCTGGCGGCAGGCTTCGAGCAGGTTGAGAAAACCGGTCAGGTTGGACTGCCCATAGACTGCGGGGTTGTCCAGCGAGTAGCGCACCCCCGCCTGTGCCGCTAGGTGGATCACTTCGCTGAACGGCTGCCCGGCGAACAGTTGCTGCATGTCGGCGGCGTTGGCGATGTCGACGGTCTGGAAGCGGAAATTGGGGTAGGCGAGCAACTGTTGCAGGCGCGCCAGTTTGAGCTCGACGCTGTAGTAGGCGTTGAGGTTGTCGATGCCCATCACTTCGATGCCCGCTTCGCACAGGCGGCGGGCCAGGTGGAAACCAATGAATCCGGCTGCGCCGGTGATCAGTACGGGCATGGTCATTGCACCTGGCCACGGCCAATGCCGTAATAGGTGAGGCCGGCGGCGGCCATGTGCTCGGGTTCGAACAGGTTGCGGCCGTCGAACACCACGCGGTCAGCCAGTTGCTGCGGGACCTTGTCCAGGTTCAGTACCCGGTAGTCCTGCCACTCGGTGACGATCACCAGGGCGTCGGCACCCAGCAGGGCGTCGTCCTTGCACGGCACCAGTTTCAGGTCGGGGCGAGCGCCGTAGTGCCGCTGGATCTCTTCCATGGCTTGCGGGTCGTGGGCCTGGACGCTGGCGCCAGCGGCCCACAGTGCTTCGAGCAGCACCAGGCTGGAGGCTTCGCGGATGTCATCGGTGTTGGGCTTGAACGATAGCCCCCACAAGGCGAAGACCTTGCCGTGCAGGCCACCGGGGTAGTGGCGCTGGATCTTGCTGAACAGCCGGCTCTTCTGCCGCTGGTTGACCGCCTCGACCGCGCCCAGCAGCAGCGGGTCGAAGCCTTCGGTCTCGGCTGTCCTGCGCAGCGCCTGCAGGTCCTTGGGGAAGCACGAGCCACCGAAGCCGCAGCCGGGGTAGATGAAGTCGTAGCCGATGCGCGGGTCCGAGCCGATGCCGCGGCGGACCATTTCGATGTCGGCGCCCAGGTGCTCGGCCAGGTTGGCCATTTCATTGATGAAGGAAATCTTGGTTGCCAGCATGCAGTTGGCGGCGTACTTGGTCAGCTCGGCGCTGCGCGCGTCCATGACCATGATTTTCTCGCGGTTGCGGCTGAACGGCTGGTACAGCTCGCGCAGCAGTTCGACCTCGGCCGGTGCGGCACCGCCGATGATGATGCGGTCCGGGCGCAGGCAGTCATCGACTGCCGAGCCTTCCTTGAGGAACTCGGGGTTGCTGATCACCTGGTAGCGTTCCGCGTCGGCCACCGCCTGGCTGATCCGCGCCTTGATGCGCTCTACCGTGCCGACCGGCGAGGTGGACTTGTTGACGATGACCTTGGGGCCATCGGCATGTTCGAGGATGCTGTCGATCACGCGGAATACATAGCGCATGTCGGCGCTGCCATCGGCCTGTGGCGGGGTGCCGACGGCGATGAACTGCAACCTGGCGTACTGCGCCGCTTCAGCGGCATCGGTGGTGAAACGCAGGCGGCCGCAGGCCAGGTTCTTCTCCAGCAGGGGCGCAAGGCCGGGCTCGAAGATCGGGCAATGCCCCTCGCTGAGCGCCGCCACCCGCTCGGCGTTGATATCCATGCATAGCACCGAGTGCCCCACCTGAGCCAGGCATACTGCCTGGGTAAGGCCGACATAGCCGGTACCGAAAACCGTAACCTTCATTCAAAGCTCCATGGTGTGAACCTGTACGGGCAGTACCCCTGCTCGCGCAGGTGCCTGGGATGTGGCCGCAGAGATCCTTGGCGAAAAAGCTGAAAAAAATGTCACATTTTTGTTTAAATTTTGTTACTTGAGCCCGGTTCAGAAGGCCTCTTGCGTGTGCACACGTTTGCTTTGCAAATGGCAAGCAAACTCATCTTCTTGGCGCACAAAAAAAGCGCCTGGCGCAGGCCAGGAAGTTGAGGGAAGTTACAACCGAATAAACATGACGTGTGGAAACCCCGGAAGGGTCGGCACAATGCCAGAGCATAGACAGCTACTAGCGAAGCGCCAGAATATGCCTTGGGTTTCTTAGGACAAGTTGCACTAAGAGATGTCAGTTGTATGACACTCGATGCCTATAAGTTTGCTTGTTGCGGGTTTCATGCACTGTTTGCCTGCTTCAGTTAGTTCGCCTTGCCCGCGAAATACGTCGAGGGGCTAGACTCATAACGGATATACATCCATTCATCCTACTGACCACCGCTCCCCTCGAACCGGATTTCCTCGTCGACGGTGGCCTTCTTGCAGAGGAGGGCAGGTCATGGACGAGGCAAGGCTTCACGAATTCATGGGCAAGCTGGTGGGTGACATGGGCGCTGCGGCGACCCTGGCCAATGTCATCCTCGGCGATGAACTGGGGCTGTACCGGGCCATGGCCGATAGCCAGCCGACTAGCCCCGAGGCACTGGCGGCAAAGACTGGCTGCCACCCACGGCTGGTGCGCGAGTGGCTCAACGCCCAGGCAGCCTCCGGCTACATGGTGCATGACAAGGGCACGTTCGTTCTGCCTGAAGAGCAGGCCATGGCCCTGGCCCTGGAAGACTCGCCGGCCTACATGGCCGGTGGTGCCGCGGTGATCGCAGCGCTGTTCCATGACAAGGACAAGCTGGTAGCGGCCATGCGCGGCGACGGCGGGCTGGCCTGGGGCGATCACCACCCATGCATGTTCAGTGGCACCGAGCGGTTCTTCAGGCCCGGTTACCGCACCTTTCTCGTGGCGGACTGGCTGCCGGCGCTGGAAGGCGTGGTGGCCAAGCTGCAGGCCGGGGCCAAGGTGGCGGACGTCGGTTGCGGCCATGGCGCTTCGACCCTGGTCCTGGCCGAGGCGTTTCCGGCTTCTACTTTTACGGGCTACGACTATCACGCGCCGTCCATTGCCACGGCCAGCGAACGTGCGCGCGAGGCTGGGCTGGCGGGGCGTGTGAGCTTCGAGCAGGCATCGGCCAAGGACTATCCAGGGCATGACCATGACCTGGTGTGCTTCTTCGATTGCCTGCATGACATGGGCGACCCGGTGGGTGCGGCGAAGCATGCCTACCGGGCGTTGAAGGCGGATGGCACGGTGATGCTGGTGGAGCCTTATGCCGAGGATTCGCTGGAAGGCAACCTGACGCCTGTCGGGCGCTTGTTCTATGCGGCGTCGACGTTCATCTGCACGCCCAATTCGCTGTCCCAGGAAGTGGGGCTGGGGTTAGGGGCGCAGGCTGGGGAGGCGCGGTTGCGGGCGGTGTTCGAGGAGGCGGGGTTCACACGGTTCCGGCGGGCAACGCAGACGCCGTTCAACCTGATCCTGGAGGCTCGTAAATAAGGCATTTCCAGGTACGGCCCGGTAACCTGGGATCGAGGTGGGGTAACCCACCTCGAAGCCAACCAACGGCAGATAAGGCCAGAGCGGGTCAAGCGTCAGTTTGTGCGAACAACAAGGAATTCATGCTGGGTTCCAGCAGCAACGGTCAGATAGGCGGCTTCTGCCAGGTTGCCGGGGGCACCTGCGATGCGTTTGATGGGGTTGTCCTGTTGATCGCGAAAATAACACTTCAGGGTATCTTTACTCCATTCGCGGGGCTGGAGCTTGAAGATGGCCTGCTTGTCCTGATTCGTATAGAACCCGAGGTAGTTGTTTCGGCTGACATCCAGCGTTGCAACACGCTTGTCGAAAAGCGAGACCGTGACATTGATTCGGTCGGGCGATTCAGAGTGATAGTGGAACAGCATGGCCGGGGAGTCACTGGATCCCCCAGCCTGCAGCCAGTCATTGGCAGCGAACTCCAACAGCCCTGCGGTGGTCAGGGAAAGAGGTATACGCTTGCTTTGATCAAGCAAATAGAGCTTGCCGATGAATGAGGAGCGTTGAATCCAGTGTGCGGGTTGTACTACAGGCATAAGAAACTCCTGGGATACACGGGTCGGCTATTCAGTAGCGTAACGGTGGAGGTAGGACTAGGCGTCTGCATGCTTCAACAGCGCTCGATCACGAATTCGCAGGCAGCGCCGACGTTGAGCCTCAGCACTTCTACCTGTCGTGGCCTAGGCCTCGTGAACGCGTAACGGAAAAGCCTTATCTTCTGGTTATTGCTGTACATGATGCAGCGCAGCGAATTGGCCTGTGCTGAAAGCACTTCAAGTTCAAAGGTGGTCTGTTGTGCGCCGCTGAGTATGATGTGGCCGTGTTCGTCAAGCGTACAACAGGCCGGGCCAGCCGCATCCAGCAACTGATAGCTGAAGCGATTCGACGACTTGCTGCTGAACTTGAAGACGAGCTTGAATGCTTCCTGAGTGCCAGGCATGAGCAAGGGGATGGGAGTAGGGGGTGGAGTTGGGCCCCTTAACGAATCTTCGTTTTCAGCAGCTATTGAAGGTTCGTTGCCTACATTAATAGCGGCTTTTTGGTTTTGTACCTGGACGTACAATTTTCCAATAAACGTCTGTTCTGCCCAATACGGGGAAACTGTTTCACTGTTCATAGCGCTTCCTGTGGCAAAGATCAGAAACGGTGGGTCTCCGAGCAGGGCCACCCTAGCGATAACAGGCGGGAGTGAACGATTCGGTAGTATTTCCTGGCAGCAGGAAATGAAGGCAACCTGCACCGGCATTCATTTCGGGCCTGAAATGCAGAAGGGGCGCCCTGTTGGCACCCCTTCTGGTTTACTGCTTAGGCTTCAGCGTCCCAGGGACGGTCGCCATTTTCATCTTTCACGCGGGTCGGCAGGCCCATCACGTCCAGCGCCTTGAGGAATGGCTCGGCTGGCAGTTCCTCGACGTTGACCATGCGCTTGGCATCCCACTCGCCACGGGCGACCAGCAGGGCCGCGGCCACTGGCGGTACACCGGCGGTGTAGGAAATGCCCTGGCTGTCGGTCTCGGCGTAGGCTTCTTCGTGGTCGGCCACGTTGTAGATGAACACTTCGCGCGGCTTACCGTCCTTGGTGCCCTTGACCAGGTCACCGATGCAGGTCTTGCCGGTGTAGCCCGGGGCCAGCGAGGCCGGGTCAGGCAGCACGGCCTTGACCACTTTCAGCGGGACCACTTCCAGGCCTTCGGCAGTTTTTACCGGTTGCTCGGAGAGCAGGCCAAGGTTCTTCAGCACGGTGAACACATTGATGTAGTGCTCGCCGAAGCTCATCCAGAAACGCACGTTCGGCACGTTGAGGTTCTTCGAGATCGAATGAACTTCGTCATGGCCAGTCAGGTACAGGTTCTGCGAACCTACTACCGGCAGGTCGTCGGTACGCTTGACTTCGAACATGGTGTTGCTGGTCCACTGGCTGTTCTGCCAGCTCCACACTTGCCCGGTAAACTCGCGGAAGTTGATTTCCGGGTCGAAGTTGGTGGCGAAGTACTTGCCGTGCGAACCGGCATTGACGTCGAGAATGTCGATCGAATCAATGCTGTCGAAGTATTGCTGCTGCGCAAGTTTTGCGTAGCTGTTCACCACACCCGGGTCGAAACCGACGCCGAGAATGGCGGTAATGTTCTTTTGTTGGCACTCTTCGAGGTGTTTCCACTCGTAGTTGCCGTACCACGGCGGGGTCTCGCAGATCTTGCCCGGCTCTTCGTGGATGGCGGTGTCCAGGTAGGCGACACCGGTATCGATGCAGGCACGCAGCACCGACATGTTAAGGAAAGCGGAACCGACGTTGATCACGATCTGCGATTCGGTCTCGCGGATCAGTGCCTTGGTCGCCTCGACATCGAGGGCGTTGAGTGAGAAGGCCTGGATGTCGGCGGGTACCTTGAGGCTACCCTTGGCCTTGACGCTGTCGATGATGGCCTGGCATTTGGAGATGTTCCGTGACGCGATAGCGATACGACCCAGTTCGTCGTTATGCTGCGCGCACTTGTGGGCCACCACCTTGGCGACACCTCCTGCACCAATGATAAGAACGTTCTTCTTCAATTTACCTTTTGCTCCTTACTTGGAAAGCCGGTCTTACGACAGGCTGGAAACGTAGTCTTCGAAACCGAAATCGCGGACCACCTCGACGCTGCCGTCGAGCTGCTTGACCACGATCGATGGCATCTTCAGGCCGTTGAACCAGTTTTTCTTGACCATGGTGTAGCCGGCCGTGTCGATGAACGACAGGCGGTCGCCGATGGCCAGCGGACGATCGAATTGGTACTCGCCGAAGATGTCACCGGCCAGGCACGACTTGCCGCAGACCATGTAGGTGTGCTCGCCGTCGTTGGGGGCCATCTTGGCGTTGAGGCGGTAGATCAGCAGGTCGAGCAGGTGTGCTTCGATCGAGCTGTCGACCACGGCCAGGTGCTTGCCGTTGTACAGGGTGTCGAGCACGGTCACTTCCAGCGAGGCGCTGTTGGTGATGGCCGCTTCGCCCGGCTCCAGGTAGACCTGCACGCCGTAGTGCTCGGAGAAGGCTTTCAGGCGCGCGCAGAAGGCGTCCACTGCATAGCCTTCGCCGGTGAAGTGGATGCCGCCACCGAGGCTGACCCACTCGACCTTGTGCAGCAGGTGGCCGAAGCGTTCTTCGATGTGCGACAGCATCTTGTCGAACAGGCCGAAATCACCGTTCTCGCAGTTGTTGTGGAACATGAAGCCGGAGATCTGTTCGATCACCTGTTCGATCTTCACCGGGTCCCATTCGCCGAGGCGGCTGAACGGGCGTGCCGGGTCGGCCAGCAGGTAGTCGGAGCTGCTCACCTGCGGGTTGACGCGCAGGCCGCGGACCTTGCCTTCGGACTGTTCGGCGAAGCGCTGCAGTTGGCCGATCGAGTTGAAGATGATCTTGTCGCAGTTCTCGAGCATTTCCTCGATTTCGTCATCGGCCCAGGCCACGCTGTAGGCGTGGGTTTCGCCAGCGAATTTCTGGCGGCCGAGCTTGAGCTCGAACAGCGAGGACGAAGTGGTGCCGTCCATGTACTGCTGCATCAGGTCGAACACCGACCAGGTAGCGAAGCACTTGAGGGCGAGCAGCGCCTTGGCACCGGAGTTTTCGCGCACGTAGGCGATCTTCTCCATGTTGCTCAGGAGCTTGGTTTTGTCGATGAGGTAGTACGGCGTCTTGATCATTTAAAGGCCCCCGGCCAGGCCGGCCAAAAAAAAGACCCGCATTGTGCCTTCACTTGCCGCAGATCGAAAGGGCGGATGGTGTATTTCGTCTGCGTGGCGGTGGTTGCAGGTGAAATGTTTCGGCAGTGGCGGGTTCAGTAGTACAGGGGGAAATGAACATCCTGATGACAGCGACGTTCAATTTCCTGTTCCGGCCCTTTCGCGGGGCGCGTCAATCGACCTGCTTAAGCCAGGCCTGAATCTGCTCCAGCGTAGCAGTGGCCCCGCCACAAACCACTACCAGCACGTGCTGGTAGCTGGCCAGGGCAGCGGCTTCATAAGCCAGTGCCAATGCGGCGCCACATGCCGGCTCCACCAGCACCCGATGGTCCAGCAGGAACCGCTCGCAGGCCTCCAGCGCTGCCCGATCACTGACCAGGTGGCTTTGCACCGGATGCTGTCGGGTACAGGCCAGCGCCTGTTCGGCCACGCGCTTGGCGCCCAGCGAACTGGCCACCGAGGCGATGCGTGGCAGCTCAACCGTGTGCCCGGCCTGCATGGCGGCATGCAGCGAAGCGGCCCCGGTGGTTTCCACCGCCAGCACCGGCACATCGCCCCAGCCATTGCGCTGCAAGCCCTCGACCACACCGCTGAGCAGGCCGCCGCCGCCCACCGACAGCACCACCGCACCCGGTTTGAACCCGCTCGCCGCCACTTCGTCGACCAGGCTGGCATGCCCGGCCCACAGCAGCGGGTCGTCGAACGGGTGGATGAAGGCATCGCCCGCACCGACCAGCGTCAGTGCCAACTCGTTGGCCTCTTGCCATGAGCTGCCATGCACCACCACCTTGGCGTCTTCCAGGCGCAGCAGTTCCTTGGCCCGCTCGGTAGTGGTCTCAGGCACCACCACGGTCACCGGCACCCCCAGCTTGCGCCCGGCATAGGCCACGGCCAGCCCGGCATTGCCGCCCGACGAGGAGACGAAATGGCGCGCACCACGGGCGTGGTGCACCTCGCAGGCATGGCCGACCCCGCGCAGCTTGAACGAGCCGCACGGCTGCAGGGCATCGAGCTTGAGCCACACCGAACGGCCAACGGCCAGCGAAAGGGGGCGGGATTCGACGAGGGGCGTCTGGATATGGAGGGGCATGAAAACCTTCTGATTGCGCAACACAAAGGAAGGATGTCATACCAGCTGGCCCCAGCGTCGGCAAGCCAACGATGGGGCCAGGATGCTCAGCCCAGGGGCGGCGTGCGCGGCGGTACCTTGCGGCGCGAGCCGGTCGCTTCAAAGGCCGCAGCAAAGCTCAGCAGCGCATTGTCGCTATAGGCCTTGCCGGCAAAGGTCAGCCCCACCGGCATGCCGATGTCGGCCATCACGCCCATCGGCACGGTCACGGTCGGCACGCCCAGGTGGCGGATGGCCAGGTTGCCGTTGGCCACCCAGATGCCGTTGCTCCAGGCGATGTCGGCCGAGGCCGGGTTGACGTCGGCATCGGCCGGGCCCACATCGGCCACGGTCGGGAACAGCACGGCGTCCAGGCCTTGCGCATCCATCCAGTCTTCGAGGTCCATCTTGCGGGTCTTTTCCAGCCCGCGCAGGCCATCGGGCAGGGTCTCGATCTGGTCCCAGGTCTTCAGGCCGCGCTTGGCCATGTTGACGTATTCGTCCATGCCGGCGGCCAGGTCGTCCTCACGGTTGGGCAGGGTGCCCGGGTCGTGCGGGAAGATCTGCGGGCCATCGACATCGGCCAGGCGGTTGAGCTGGGGGTCATCGTTGGCGCGCAGGAAGTCGTCGAAGGCCCAGCCCGACAGCTCCCACAGTTCGTCATGGAGGAATTCCTTGCTGACGATGCCACGGTTGTAGACAGTCGGCGCGCCTGGGCGGTCGCCCTCGCAGTTGGACACCAGCGGGAAGTCGACTTCCAGTACTTCGGCGCCGGCCGCTTCCAGGGCCTGGCGGGCCTGCTGCCACAGGGCGATGACGCTGTCACGGGTGATGATGCGCTGGCCGGTCGGGCCGCCAATGCCTGGCTTCTCGGCGGTGCCGGCTTGGGCGTCGGCATTGATGTACATGCGCGGTACGCCAAAGCGCTTGCCCTTGAGCGAGCTGGCATCGACGGCCAGGTCCAGGTAGGAAGCCGGGCGCACGGAGGAGGCGGCCGGGATCGGTACCCACGGCTGCAGGCGCCACAGGTCGCCGCGCTTGTCGGCATCGTCGGCGACTACCACGTCGAGGATTTCCAGCAGGTCGGCCATGGTCCGGGCATAGGGCACCACCACGTCCATGGTCGGGGTCAGCGGCCAGTTGCCACGTACCGAGATCACGCCACGCGACGGGGTGTAGGCGCACAGACCGTTGTTCGAGGCAGGGCCACGACCACTCGACCAGGTTTCCTCGGCCAGGCCGAAGGCGCTGAAACTGGCGGCGGTGGCGGTACCGGCGCCGTTGGACGAGCCAGAGGCAAATGGTGCGGTCAGGTACTGGGCGTTGTACGGGCTTTCGGCGCGGCCGTAGACACCACGCTGCATGCCGCCATTGGCCATCGGTGGCATGTTGGTCTTGCCCAGGCACACGGCCCCGGCGGCGCGCAGGCGCTCGATGGTGAAGGCGTCGCGCTGGGCGACCAGGTCCTTGAACGCCGGGCTGCCGGAGGCGGCAGTCAGGCCCTTGACCAGGTAGCTGTCCTTGGCGGTGTAGGGGATGCCGTCCAGCGGGCTCAGGGTCTGGCCCTTGGCGCGGCGGGCGTCGGAGGCCTCGGCCTCCTTGAGCGCTTCAGGGTTGCGCACGACCACGGCGTTCAGCGCGGTGGCGGTGTCGGCTCCATCGTAGGCATCGATGCGCGCCAGGTAGGCCTTGACCAGCTCGACTGCCGTCGTGCGGCCCGTTTCGAGTGCGTCGCGCAGCTCGGCAATGGAAACCTCGGTTACCTCGATCATGCTTTCACCAAAATTTGTGCAGGTTGGGGCTAGTGCGAGGAGTGTACAAGAAGGGATCAGGGCTGGGAGGTTTGCGCGGGAGAAATGGTTTTTTGCAACGGGGCATTGTCGGGGCCGCGCAGCGGCCCCGATAGCCTCAATCCAGGTCGGCCGCCGAGTGCCGCTCGGGCACCTGGCTGGCTTCATCGCCCCAGGTGCGGTTGACCCGGGTGCCACGCTGCACGGCCGGGCGCTGGGCAATTTCTTCGGCCCAGCGCTGCACCTGTGGGTATTCATCCACCGCCAGGAACTCGGCCGCACCATACAGGTTGCCGCGCACCAGTTGGCCATACCACGGCCATACGGCGATATCGGCGATGCTGTATTCGTCGCCTCCAAGGTAGCGGCTGACCGCCAGGCGGCGCTCCAGCACGTCGAGTTGGCGCTTGGCTTCCATGGTGAAGCGGTTGATGGCGTATTCGAACTTCTCCGGCGCGTACACATAGAAGTGGCCGAAGCCGCCGCCCAGGTAAGGCGCGGAGCCCATCTGCCAGAACAGCCAGTTCAGGGTTTCGGTGCGTGCGGCCGCTGCCTTGGGCAGGAAGGCGCCGAACTTTTCCGCCAGGTGCAGCAGGATCGAACCAGACTCGAACACCCGCACTGGCGGCTCGACGCTGCGGTCGAGCAGGGCGGGGATCTTCGAGTTGGGGTTGACCTCGACGAAGCCACTGGAGAACTGCTCGCCGTCACCGATGCGGATCAGCCAGGCATCGTATTCGGCGCCGCTGTGGCCCTGAGCGAGCAGTTCTTCGAGCAGGATGGTGACCTTGACGCCGTTGGGGGTGGCCAGGGAGTACAGCTGCAGCGGGTGCTTGCCGACGGGCAGGTCCTTGTCATGGGTCGGCCCGGCGATCGGCCGGTTGATGCTGGCGAACTGGCCACCGGACGCGGCTTCGTTGCGCCAGACCTTGGGCGGGATGTAGGGGGGCTTGCTCATGCAGAGGTTCTCCTTGGAAAGCGCGAAAGCGTCCACGCAAAGGCGTGGACTTGCATCTATGCCATGGGTTCGGAGAAAAGCGCAAATGCATTGGGCGCGGGCGTCAGCTGCAAGGTGCGTTGGCCAAGTGGCTCACCAGGGCCACAGTTGCGCTGCGATCAGGCGGTCGTATGAAAGGCTGCAGCGGGTGCCGGAAGGGGTGCGGTAGTGGACGCGTCGGTCGGCGGCATCGACATGCGAGGTGGTGCCTTGGACCAGGCACAGGTTGCCGTGATCGAACGGCTGCTGCAGGCCAGTCTGGGGGGCCAGCAAGGTCACCTGGGCACCCTTCTGGCCTTGCAGGTTCAGTTGCCGAATGGCGCTCAGTGCGCTCCATGGGCCGGCGATGCCGGTGCCAATGATCAGGATATTGTTCAACGTTGTGCTCCTGGAAAGTCCGAAAGACACAGTAGACCGTAATTGCAGGCAACGATGTTACGGGGCCAGCTGGCAGATCTTTTCAAAATGTTGGCGGGGTGATGACCCAGATCACCACGGCATCCACTTCGCCAGGGTTGCCGTAACGGTGCGGCTCCTGGCTGGAGAAACTGAAACTGTCGCCTTCGCCCAGCAGGAAGTGGCGTTCACCCACCCACACCTCGAAGCTACCCGAGAGCACATAGCCCGCTTCGTCACCTTCATGGCTATAGCTCTGCTGGCTGTAGGTGCCTGGCGGAAAGCGCGAGTGCAGCATCTCGAGCTGGCGGTTGGGTTGCGGGGTCAGCAACTGGTCGACGATGCCGTCCTCGTAATGCACGCTCAGCCGGCTGTTGCGCCGCACCACGTAACCCTGGTCTTCGGGGGCGGTGGTGGCTTCGCTGGCGAAGAACCACTGGATAGTCACACCGAGGCTGCGGGCAATGTTGAACAGCGCCGGGATCGACGGGTATGACAGGTTGCGCTCCAGCTGGCTGATGTAGCCGGCGGTCAGCTCGCTGTGCGCCGCCAGCTCCGCCAGGGTCATGCCGCGGCGCTTGCGCAGGCCGCGGATGCGGCCACCGAGAAACTGCGGCGCGCTGCCGCCGTCTTCGGCGGCGGGCGGTAACTGGGGTTGTTGGCTCATGCGCTTCGGTCCATCGGGAAAGCCGCAGTATGGCCAGGCTCAGAGCGCCCAGGCAACAGTCAGGCCGTCGTGGATGGCCTCTTCGGCTGTGCGTGGGGCCAGGCAGTCACCGATGCGCCGCACCTCCACCAGGCCTGCCAGTTCTGCTGCCAGGGTGTCCTGAGGTTGGTGGCCGAGGCACAGCACCAGGGTGTCGATACCTTCGAAGATCATCGGCTCGCCGCTGGCGGTGTGTTGCAGGTAGACGGTGTTGTCGTCGCAGCCGTACAGGCGGGCATACGGCGTGATGGGGATGCCCAGACGGTGCAGTTCGCCGGCCATCTGGTCGCGGACGTACAGCGGCAAGGTTTCGCCGCAGTGGGTGCCGTTCACCGCCAGTTGCACCTGGTGGCCGGCGCGCACCAGGCGCTCGGCGATGCCGGGGCCGATCCAGTCGCAGCGCCAGTCGATCACCAGCACCGAGCGGCCGAGGATGGCCTCATTGCGCAGGACCTGCCAGGCATCCACCACCTGCAGCTCGCCGCTGCGTTCGAACGATGGCCAGTAGGGCGTGGCGCCGGTGGCGGCAATCACCAGGTCGGGGTGTTCGCGTTCGACCAGGGCGCGGTCGACACGCGTATTACGTACTACGCGTACGCCGGCCAGTTCCATCTCACGCTGCAGGTTGGTGCTGGCGCCGCCGAATTCGCTGCGCCGGGGCAGCAGCTGGGCGAGCTGTATCTGGCCGCCGAGTTGTGTACTGGCTTCGTACAGCGTGACCTCATGCCCACGGGCGGCGGCAACGGCTGCAGCCTTCATGCCGGCGGGCCCACCACCCGCGACCAGGATGCGCTTGCGCGCGGTAGCGGGGGCAGCGTGTTGGTACTGCAATTCGCGCCCGGTTTCCGGGTGTTGGATACAGGAGATCGGCAGCCCCCGATGGAAGTGGCCGATGCAGGCCTGGTTGCAGGCAATGCAGGCGCGCACGTCCTCGACCTGGCCACGCTCGGTCTTGGCTGGCATCTGCGGGTCGCAGATCAGCGCGCGGGTCATGCCACACACATCGGCCTGGCCACGGGCCAGGATCAGCTCGGCTTCCTGCGGCTGGTTGATGCGCCCGGTGACGAACAGCGGGATGTCCAGGTGCTGCTTGAAGGTGCCGGCCTCGCGCGCCAGGTAGGCCGGAGCGATGGCCATTGGCGGCACGATATGCACGGCGCCGCCCAGCGACGCCGAGGTGCCGGCGACGATGTGCAGGTAGTCGACCTGGTCTTGCAGGGCCTGGGCGGCGGCGAGCGATTCGTCTTCGCTCAGGCCGTCGCTGTCGCGCTCATCGGCGCTGATGCGCAGGCCGACGATGAACTGCTCGTCGGTGGCCGCCCTGACTGCTGCCAGCACTTCACGCAAAAAGCGCAGGCGCTGTTCCAGTTCGCCGTTGTAGCCGTCGTTGCGCTGGTTGACCCGCGGGTTGAGGAACTGCGCCGGCAGGTAGCCATGGCTGGCCACCACCTCGACACCGTCCAGGCCGGCCTGGTGCAGGCGCCGGGCGGCGCTGGCATAGCCCTGGACGATCTCGTCGATCATCGCCTGGTCCAGCGCCCGCGGCATCACCCGGAAGCGCTCGTTGGGCACCGACGAGGCCGAGTAAGCGACCGCCAGCAGGCCGTCCGCCGACTCCATGATCTCCCGCCCTGGGTGGAACAATTGCGACAGCACTACCGTGTCATGGGCATGGCAGGCCTCGGCCAGGCGCCGGTAGCCGTCTATGCAGGCGTCGTCGGTGGCCATCAGCACATGCGAGGTGTAGCGCGCACTGTCATGCACCCCGGCCACCTGCAGCACGATCAGGCCGACGCCGCCGGCGGCGCGGGCGCGCTGGTAGGCGATGAGCTTGTCGTTGACCAGGTTGTCGGTGGGCAGGCAGGTGTCGTGGCCGGTCGACATGATGCGGTTCTTCAGGCGTTTGCCGCGGATCTGCAGCGGTTCGAAGAGGTGGGCGAAGGCGGTCGTCATGCGGGCGGCTCCGGTGCGGTGCTGTTCTTGTTTTTCTCATGAAAGTGTAGCGCTAGTAAAAAATCAACTTGTTTTTTTACTGGTGCCCAACTAGCTTTTTCCCAGCCACGGCAGTGGCGCGTGACCTCACTACAACAAGAAACGGGCCTTCGAGCTAACGCGCGGCGGTACCGACAGGAGGCAACTCGATGCAGGCATTCCCTCGCAGTACCGGCCTTTGCGCAGCGCTGCTGGCCTTGGGCCTGGGCAGTGCGCAAGCGGCGCCGCAGATGGTCGTGGTCGGCTATGGCGGCGCCGGTCAGAAAGCCCAGGATGTGGCGATCTTCCAGCCTTTCAGCGCCCAGGACGGCAGCCAGTTGATCCAGAGCGAATACAACGGCGAGATGGCGCGCATCCAGGTGATGGCCGATACCGGCAATGTCGACTGGGACGTGGTGCAGATAGAGGGGCCGGACCTGATGCGCGGCTGCGACGAAGGCATCTACGAGCACCTCGACTGGCAGCGCCTGGGGCATGCCGCCGAACTGATCCCCGCTGCCGCCCAGGATTGCGGCTCGGCGGCGCTGGTGTGGAGCGTGGCGATTGCCTACGACCGTGACAAGCTGGCCCAGGCGCCGACCTCATGGGCCGACTTCTGGAACGTGCAGAAGTACCCGGGCAAGCGCGGCCTGCGCAAGCGCGCGGTGTACAACCTGGAATTTGCCTTGCTGGCCGACGGGGTCAAGGTCGATGACGTGTACAAGGTGCTGTCGACCCCGGCGGGTGTCGAGCGCGCCTTTGCCAAGCTCACCGAACTCAAGCCGTATATCCAGTGGTGGGATGCCGGCGCGCAACCGGCGCAGTGGCTGACGGCGGGCGATGTGGTGATGACCTCGACCTACAGCGGCCGCATCGCCGTGGCCGCGCAGCAAGGCAGCCCGCTGGCGGTGGTCTGGCCTGGCAGCCTGTATGGCATGGACTACTGGGCGATCATCAAGGGCTCGAAGCATGTCGATCAGGCCAAACGCTTGATCAGCTACGCCAACCAGCCGGATACCCAGGTGCGTTACGTCGAGCAGATCCCTTATGGGCCGACCAATACCCAGGCGGCGGCAAGGCTTGACCCGTCGCTGGCCAGCTGGGTGCCGACCTCGCCGGAGAACCTGCAGGGCGCTTTGGCGATGAATGTGGAGTTCTGGGTCGATCACGGCGAAGAGCTGGAACAGCGCTTCAATGCCTGGGCCAGCAAATGATGTAGTTTGTCGGGGCCGCAAAGCGGCCCCGAATGCCAACAGGAGAACAACAATGACTGCCACGGAACAGACCCTGCGCCAGCAACTGGCCGCCTGCTATCGGCTGATTGCCCATTTCCGCATGTCGGACCTGATCTTCACCCATATTTCCCTGCGCCTGCCGGGCCCCGAGCACCATTTCCTGATCAATCCCTATGGGCTGCTGTTCGATGAAATCACCGCCTCCAGCCTGGTGAAAATCGACCTGCAAGGCCGGCCGGTGGCGCCCAGCGAATACCCGGTCAACCCGGCCGGCTTCGTCATCCACAGCGCCATCCATGCCGCCCGGGAGGACGCCCAGTGCGTGTTGCACACCCACACCCGCGCCGGTTGCGCGGTGGCGGCGCTGGAGTGCGGGTTGCTGCCGGTCAACCAGATGTCGATGGAATTCCATGGCAAGGTCGCCTACCACGCCTATGAAGGCATCGCGCTTGACCTGGACGAGCAGCAGCGGCTGGTGGCCGACCTGGGCGACAAGCCGGTGATGATCCTGCGTAACCATGGCTTGCTGACCACCGGGCGCTCGGTGGCCGAGGCGTTCCTGCGCATGTATTACCTGGAAAAGGCCTGTGACATTCAGCTGGCGGCGCAGAGTGCTGGGCAGCTGGTGTTGCCGTCGGAGGCGGTGTGCGCGCATACCGAGCGGCAGTTCAATGAACCGATGCGCGGGCTAAAGCCGGGCGAGCTGAGCGACCCGGATGCGCTGCAGCTGGCGTGGGCGGCTTTGTTGCGAATGCTGGAGCGAGTCGCCCCTGGCTATCGCGACTGACAGCCGCCCGCCTGGCGGCAATCAGCGCGCCTGCGGCACGATCATGCTGGCCGGTGCCTCGGCGGCACGCCTGCGCGCCACGCAGTAGTACAGAACGCTCGGCACCACCAAGCCGATCAGCCATGACACATCCACGCCACCCAGGTGCGCGACCATGGGGCCGGTGTACAGCTTGGTGTCGATGAACGGCATCTGCACCAGCACGCCGAGGGTGTAGACGCTGATGCCAGGCCAGTTCCAGCGGCCATAGCGGCCCTCCGGGTCGGCCAGGGCAGGGATGTCGTAGCGCTCCTTGGTGATGAAGTAGTAATCCACCAGGTTGACCGCGCTCCAGGGCACGAAGAAGGTCAGCAGGAACAGGATGAACGACTTGAACGCACTGAGGAACGAGTGCTGGCCGAGCAGGGCCACCAGGGTGGCAGCGCCGACGATGGCCAGCACGAACACCAGGCGTTGTACGCGGCTGATTGCCAGGTGGCCACGAAAGCCGCTGATGATGGTGGCGATGCACATGAAGCTGCCATAGGAGTTCAGCGTCGAGATGGTCACCTTGCCGAAGGCGATGCAGAAGTACAGCAGCGCGGCGGTGGTACCGGCGCCACCGAGGCCGACGATGTAGGCCACTTCACGCCCGCTGAACTGCCCGCCGGCGATCGCCGCGGCGAACACGCCGAGGATCATCGACGCCTGTGCGCCGATGACCGAACCGAGGCCGGCGGCGAGGAAGGTCTTCACCGGCGAGGTGCTGCTCGGCAGGTAGCGCGAATAATCCGCCACGTAGGGGCCAAAGGCGATCTGCCAGGACGCCGCCAGCGACACCGCGAGCAGGAAGGTGGCCCAGCTGAAGTGGCGGTTCTCCAGCAACTGGCCGATGTCGGCGAGCATCAGGATGCGGCTGAACAGGTAGACGAAGGCAATGATCCCCAGCACGCTGGCGACCCGGCCGATCCAGTGGATCACCCGGTAGCCGGCCAGGGTGGCAAGCACGATGACCGAGGCGAAGATGAGGATGCCGGTGCTGTCGCTGACGCTCAGCAACTGGCCAATGGCCTGCCCGGACAGCACCGTGCCGGTGGCGGTGAAACCCAGGTACATCAGGCACACCAGCACCATCGGGATGGCCGCGCCGTACACCCCGAACTGCACACGGCTGGAGATCATCTGCGGCAGGCCCAGGCGCGGGCCCTGGGCCGCATGCAGGGCCATGACCGCGCCGCCAATCAACTGGCCCAACAGCAGGCCGATCAGCGACCAGAACACGTCACCGCCGAGCACTACGGCCAGGGCGCCGGTGACGATGGCGGTAATCTGCAGGTTGGCGCCGAGCCAGAGGGTGAACTGGCTATACAGCTTGCCATGGCGCTCGGCTTCGGGAATGTAGTCGATAGAGCGCCGTTCGAGCACGGATTTGCGAGACATTGAGGGCTCCACTTCATTGTTTTTGTGTCAGGGGAGGGCCATCGCCGGTGCGTGGCGCGGATGGCGTCTGCCTGATATCAGCATGTATATACAAGTAGGGTCAAGTGAAGTCTGCAGGGCATAACAGCCAATCTGTTGCGCAAGGGTTAGCCACAACTGTGCTGGTCCCAGCCCGAAAAATGGCCTTATGCTGTAACGAAATATGTCTAGAACGCCTGAAGAAGGAAGCTGCAATGCCGCTCAAGGACCTGCTGATCGCCCTGGTGGTGATCGTCGCCTGGGGAGTCAATTTCGTGGTCATCAAGGTCGGCCTCGATGGCTTGCCGCCGATGCTGCTGGGGGCATTGCGCTTTCTGCTGGTGGCGTTCCCGGCCGTGCTCCTGGTCAGGCGACCGAAGCTGCCTTGGCGCTGGCTGATCGCCTATGGCGCGACCATCTCCCTGGGCCAGTTCGCCTTTCTCTTCCAGGCCATGTACAGCGGCATGCCTCCGGGCCTGGCTTCGCTGGTGCTGCAGTCGCAGGCGTTCTTCACCCTCGGCTTTGCCGCGCTGTTCCTCGGTGAACGCCTGCGCCTGGCCAGCGTGCTCGGCCTGATGGTGGCGGCCAGCGGCCTGGCGCTGATCGGCAGCGAGGACAGCGGCCATGTGCCGCTGGTGGCGCTGCTGCTGACCTTGTGCGGCGGGGCCATGTGGGGCATGGGCAACATCATCACCCGCCGCTTCGGCTCGGTGGACCTGGTGGCACTGGTGATCTGGGGCGGGTTGATTCCGCCGCTGCCGTTCCTGGCCTTGTCGTGGTGGCTGGAAGGGCCGGAGCGGATCGGCCATGCGCTGGCCAATATCAGCTGGAGCTCGGTGCTGGCGCTGGCGTATCTGGCATTCGTCGCCACCATGATCGGCTACAGCCTGTGGAGCAAGCTGCTGTCGCGCCACCCGGCGGGCAAGGTGGCGCCGTTTTCGCTGCTGGTGCCGGTGATCGGCCTGAGCTCGTCGGTCTGGTTGCTCGGTGAGCGGCTGACAGCGGTGCAGGGCTGGGGCGCATTACTGGTGATGCTTGGCTTGCTGGTCAACGTGTTCGGGCCGAAGCTGGGGCAGCGCTTGCGCGCGGCGAGCGCGCAATAGCGGAAGCGGCCGGCGCATTTGTTAGACTTGGCCTTTTTTGCAAGGCCAAGGAGCTCTACATGATCATCTCCACCACCAGCCAGCTCGAAGGCCGCCCGATCGCCGAGTACCTTGGCGTGGTCAGCTCCGAATCGGTGCAGGGCATCAACTTCGTGCGCGATTTCTTCACACGCTTTCGCGACTTCTTCGGTGGCCGTTCGCAGACCCTGGAAAGCGCCCTGCGCGAGGCCCGCGAGCAGGCCACCGATGAGCTCGTGGCGCGGGCACGGCAGTTGCAAGCCGATGCCGTGGTAGGCGTGGACTTCGAGATCAGCATGCCGTCGGTGCAAGGCGGCATGGTCGTGGTGTTCGCCACCGGTACTGCCGTGCGGCTGAAGTAGCCAAGTGCCACTGGTCGGGTCTGCAGGTTTCGTCCAGGCAGTCCGCTTGTGACCGGCTAGTCTCACTGGCATAGGTTGCGTTTTTCAGGTCAGCCCATTTGCTGGCTGACGCGGTCGCCACTGAATGGAGCTAGGGCATGAGCGAGTCCTTTTTCGAAGACATGAACGATGCATACCCGATCAACAGCCAGGTGCGTTGCGGTCAGGCGGCGTTCCGCCTGGGCTTCGCCCACATGACCCTGGATGAATCGGAAGACCTCAAGCCTGCACATCTGCAGCGCAGCAAGAAGGGCCGTTTCACGCCACGGGTGCCTGCCAGGAAGTAAGCCTCGAAAAAGTGAACCTGCTCACATAAACCCGCCCGACGGTGAAGATACTGTTCGCTCAAGCAATTGAGTTGAGTCGGCCTGCTTAAAATCCGGTGCTCGTTAGCGGGTGTCGGATTTTATGTCAATTTACTCATTCGTGCAGTGCGCTCAAACGTTCGGCTCTATTCCATTGACGTGATCAGTACATTTTCTGGTGCAGGATTTCATCGGTAACCTAGCCACCCGAAATAATGGATGAGAAGAGCCTTTTTCTTTTTGGCGATGTGTGAGTCAATCATCCCAAGGATGCCGGTGAAGAATATATTTTCTTCAACGCCGAATCTTCAGGTATAAAAGAGAGATCGTACCATGACAATATCTCATCCACGGTGAAGTTTCCAGACTTCTGAAGTGCAATATAGGTTGCAATGTCCCTTTTTAAAGCGAGCGCCGAGAAATACGATTTTTTAGCCATCCATTGTTCAATTACACCTTCGACGCTGAGTTGCTTCGTTCGCTGGTCTTCGGGCAGATAATCGAGTATGCCATCGCCCAGCTCCTTCATGAAGTCTACTAATTGCATGTAGCCACGCATTGAAACTGCCTCATGGTATGGGGAATGCAGTAAGAATGTACCTTGGCATGTAGTTGTATTCGACGAATTCTACCACAACCCTTACTTTTGTCATGCTGACTGGCGTGCTCTGGGCTGATCGGTAAATGCCCCATCCTACAATCTGTTTGGTGTCAAAATCCAAAACCAGGCGATTGCTGTTGCGAATAAATTTGGTTTTGGAGAACATTAATATACGAAGCCGATTGGCTTTCAGTGCTTGGCTAACCGCACGTTCTGCAATGTCCATTTTCTCGAAGGTAGACATTACACTGGCTGATCTTACTTTCTTTAGTCGCCACTGCAATGCCGCAATGTCTTTTTGAAAATGATGCTTCTCAGTATGGCCGCCGATGCTTCGGTTCGGTGCGTGGAGCGGCTTTTCGCTTGTAGCAATACTTATTCTGCCGGCGCGTACTGAGGAAACCCGGAATGCGTTGTAGATAGATGCAGTGGATAACGGTACTGCAAATTCAGTAGCAAGGCCAATAACTCGGCCGGTTGATCGTGATGCGCCAATTGCTTCTGCGGCTGTAGCTCCAGCTTTGAACGCGTAACTATCAGTTTCTTTGCCTGTCATAATCTGTGTGGATGCAGCTGAAAGTTGATCAGATGCGTGTACGCCCATAGCGATGCAACCCGCCTTTGAAATCATGGTTGGTTCTGGTAGCGCACACAATACGCTTGCACCAGCAAGCTCAATAATTCCGCCAACGAGTCGAAAGCTGCCAAATATGCGATTGGACGCCATTTCTGCAGGCGTGAGGGATTCATGGGAGAGTACTGCGGCCATTTGTGCAAAATTAAGAATTACGCGAAAATTTCCATCATCCGTCATCACGCGATTCCTACGCAAATGGCTTGTTGGTTGTCCTGTCCCAGCCACCAGAGACGATGCCGGCACTCCCTCCATCCACGCGCCGTTGCTGAGTGTATTCGAATCTAATGCGACCGTAATTGAGTGTTACCACTTCGACAGGTAAGCCCGATTGTTCTGCGGCTTGCCCGCTTACCAGTGCAATGAGTACCTCTTCAAGCACAATGTCTAGATACTTGAATTTCTCAGCTCCTGCACGATGGACGCGAATGGTTACGGTTTTTATATGAAGGCCCCTGCAGCAAAGCTCAAATAGTTTAGGGGTTGCACGGTCGATGTACTTGCCGATTTGAAAATCCCCAAGGGTAACACCTCCCGCGGAGGCACCGCCGCTTGAACTGGCGGTATGGCTAATAGACTGCATGGCGTCGTAGTGATAGGACAGCAGTTCTATCCAACCTTTGTGCCCCTCATCAAGCGACTCACCCTCAATACCATCAACCTTCATAAATGCATCAAACGACATAGTAGTTCCTTACTATTGATCAAAACTCGAACTAAAGATCTTTGGCGAGTTTGCGTTCAGCTTTCCTGCCTGAGGCGTCGCAGCATCCTCCAACTTCTGGATAAGCGCCGCCGTCTTGCAGGTTCCACTCGACTTGATGACCTCTGCGATTTCGCAGGCGTAATTGAGCTGAATCAACCTGCCAGAATCAACATTCTAGAGGTCTAAATTGCATTGGTGGTGTAAGACCAGTTCGCAAGGACTTGTAGGAAAAGTCGCCATGTGGTCACCTTTCCATATCAATAGGGGCATTCTGGGTGAAAGTACTGAAGGCGGAAAAATTGAAGAGATCGCCGATGTGGAGCAATTACCGATGAAAGGGCAAAAAAAGTCCCCAGCCAGAAGGCTGGCATCGAGCTTTCTACAAAGCCCAGCCCAGCCTAGACTCGAGTGCTTGAGTGAACAGCAACACGCCCAACGGCCGGTTTTTCTTGGTATTGCTTGATCCTGCTCAAGGTAACCGCGGGTTGCCCTCGCGATGGCGGCGCAGTTGTGGTCTTCTGGCGCGGCATCTAGGAAAGAGAGGATTGATTTTTCATGCGAGTCAGGGACGAGACCTATTGGCAGTGGGCCGACGCACAGTTGCACAGCCGCTGCCATGACGAAGTGCTCAGCGACGGCACTTCGCTGGATATCCAGGTGCGCCTGTCGCGGCTCGGTGCAACGCAGCTGTTCCTCGGCCTCTACGGTAAGGATGGCAAGGCACTGTTGGAGGAGTACTACCCGGCGCGGCCCGGCGAAACCATGACCCGTGCGCTGGTATGGGGTGTGGACCGGGCTCGGGCGCTGGCCACCGGTGCGTTGCCGTTGCCCGTGCTGCAGCGGCGCCTTCAGGCCTGAGGGTGGCGGGCGCTGGCAGCCTGGACGATGCGCTGGGCTGGCACTGCTAGTTGGCGCAGCAGGTAGTCGGCGAACGCCGGTTCCCAGGGCTGCAGGGCAATCGCGTCGCGCATGCAGGTCAGCCAGATCGCTGCGTGCTGTGCGTCGATTGGCCATTGTGCATGGAATGATGGAATACCGATCGAGCCATAGCGCTCGGCGTACAGCCGTGGCCCGCCCAGCCAGCCACTGAGGAAGCACGCCAGCTTGTCGCGCGAACCGGCGAGGTCGGCCGGGTGCATCTGCCGCACCGGGGCGGCTGCCGGGTCCTGGTCCATCAGCCGATAGAAGTCGTCGACCAGACGGCGCAGGCCGTCGATGCCGCCAGCGGCCTGGTACGAAGCATCGCCAGTGCCATATGCAGGGGTAGTCATGCTGGGTTCCACAATCACGGGCCGGCATTGTAGCAGGCATGAAAAAGCCCGGCCTATGCAGGCCGGGCTCCATAAGTGGTGGCGAACCCTCAGTTCAGCGGTTCGATCACCTTGACTGCCTGCCGCTCACGGGCGGCGGGCCATTCTTGTTGCAGGGTCTGTAGCACGCGGCCGACGAACTCGGTATCGGCGGCGGCCTTCTTGCCGACGTAGCCCTGGCCACGGCGGTAGACCTTAAAGCGGGCGCGCATGCTGGGCAGGTGCGCTTCGAATTCATCTTCGACCGTGTTCGGCGGCAGGCGGTCGATGCGCACCTCGCCGGTCTGGCTGACCCACAGCAGATGGTCGTCGAGGCTGTCCTTGCGTACCGCGAACAGCTGGGCCAATTGGTCGATAGTCGGATTGTTGTTCAAGTTCATCATAAAGCCCCCATCACCTATTTGTTTTTGATTGTCACAGTTGGCACTACAGGTTGTAGCGCACTACCAAGGCTGCTACAGCAGCATCGCAACAGGGGCTTTCTCACGCTGCCTTTTGGACAGATTCCCTCTCCACGGACGGCCTGCGTTACCGCGCAAGCCGTCTGGAACACCCTTGCCACCGCTCCCGATCAGGGAGACGGCTTCATCATGCACAAGGCTGAGGAACGGCGTCAATGGTTTTGTAGTGAATATTTTTAGTCACTACATTTTTGTCATATTGTCTGGCAATCCGTTCGGCGGTGACTCAGCGGTCGAGCCCGGAAAGAATCTGGAACGCCGCACGCACACGGGCTTCATTGGGGTAATTGCGGTTGGCAAGCAGGGCAATGGCCTTGCCTTCGGACGGGATGAAGGCGGCGTAGACGCCGAAACCGTTGGTGGATCCGGTCTTGTTGTACCAGGCTGCAGGCAGGGCCGGGAGCGCCGGGTTCAGGCGCTGGGTGGGCTGCGGCTCACGAATCAGGCGCGGGCTGTTGCCATCGACCAGCGTGTCCAGCGCGACCGGGTACGGGTAGCGCTCCCAGCCCAGGCCCTGGGTCATGGCACCAACCTTGAAGTAGCCGGCCTGGGTGATTTCGGTCGCCTTGCGCAGTGCCGGCGGCAGTGCGGCAGGCTGCATGTGCAGGCGCACGTAGCGCAGCAGGTCGCTGGCGCTGGTCTTGATGCCGTAGGCTTCGTCGGCGTAGGGGCCGGGGCTGACCCGCACCGGGCGGTTCTGCGCGTCATAGCCCTGTGCGTACAGTGCCTGTGCAGCCTGCGGCACCTGCAGGTAGGTATGCTGCAGGCCCATCTGCGGTAGCAACTGCTGGGTCATGACGGTCGCGAATGGCTTGTGTTGCGCACGTGCCGCGAGGTCGCCGAACAGCCCCAGGCTCGGGTTGGAATAGCAGCGCTGAGTGCCATGCGCGGTGCGCGGCTTCCAGTTGCGGAAGAACGCCAGCGTCTGCTCCGGCGTCTGTACTTCATCGGGGAACTGCAATGGCAGGCAATCGGCGCTGTAGGCGCCGAGCTCCAGCACGCTGGCTTCGCCCAACGGTGCACCGGCGAGGGCCGGTTCGTAGCGCCGGGCAGGGGCGTCGAGGTCGAGCTTGCCTTCAGCACTGGCTAGCGCCACGAGGGTGGCAGTGTAGGTCTTGCTCAGCGAACCGATTTCGAACAGGGTGTCGGCGGTCACCGGCTTGCCGTCGGCCTTGCTGGCCACGCCATAGCTGAAGTAGTGGGCCTGGCCGTTGGCGTAGACCGCCACCGCCATGCCGGCGATGTCCTGTTCTTTCATCAGCGGCCTGATGACCCCGTCCACCTGTGCTTGCAACGGCTCGCCAGCGTGCGCGCAGGCGACGCCGAACAGGATGATCAGTGGAGCAAGACGTACGAGCGGCATGTAAGGTCCTTTTCGTGGGTGTGTCCGTTGAGCGACACCAATGGGGGTTCCGGCGTTAGCGGGAAAAAACCCAAGACCTTATCGTCTGCCCTTGCACAACGACAAGATGGAAACTGTTATGAAGTATTTGCGCATGTTGTTCGACAACTTCACCCTATGCCTGCTCGGGGTGGTGCTGATCGCCACCGTGCTGCCTTGCTCGGGCGACGGCGCGGTGTATTTCGGCTGGCTGACCAACCTGGCGATAGGCCTGCTGTTCTTCCTGCACGGTGCCAAGTTGTCGCGCGAGGCGATCATCGCCGGTGCTGGCCACTGGCGCCTGCACCTGCTGGTGTTCTCCTGCACCTTCGTGATGTTCCCGCTGCTGGGCCTGGCGTTCAAGCCGCTGTTCGTACCATTGGTGGGTAACGAGTTGTACCTCGGCGTGCTGTACTTGTGCGCGCTGCCTGCCACCGTACAGTCGGCCATCGCCTTCACCTCGCTGGCCCGCGGCAACGTGCCGGCAGCCATCTGCAGCGCGGCGGCTTCCAGCCTGATCGGCATCTTCCTTACCCCGCTGCTGGTGGTGATGCTGCTGGGCGCCAGTGGCGATACCGGTTCAGGGCTGGACGCCGTGTTGAAGATCACCCTGCAGTTGCTGGTGCCGTTCGTGGCCGGGCAGATCGCACGGCGTTGGATCGGCGCCTGGGTCAAGAAGAATGCCCGCTGGCTGAAGATCGTCGACCAGGGCTCGATTCTGCTGGTGGTGTACACCGCGTTCAGCGAGGCGGTGGTCACCGGCCTGTGGCACACCGTGTCGCCGCAGCACCTGGCCGGGCTGTTCGCCGTCTGCGGGATCCTGTTGGCGCTGGTGCTGTTCGGTACGCGTATGCTGGGCAAGGTGCTGGGCTTCAGCCTGGAAGACCGCATCACCATCCTGTTCGCCGGTTCCAAGAAGAGCCTGGCCACCGGGGTGCCTATGGCCCAGGTGCTGTTCGTGGGAAGTGGCATCGGCGCGATGATTCTGCCGTTGATGCTGTTCCACCAGATCCAGTTGATGGTATGTGCGGTGCTGGCGCAGCGTTATGCCAGCCGTGAGCAGGTGGGTGAGGGGGCTACTGCTTCTTCCTGATAGCTGCATGGTGCCTGTACCGGCCGCTCCCACAGCGGCCGGTACAGGCTATCGAGCCTGCCCGGAACTGCGCTCGCGCAATGCCTTGCCCACCTCGGCCTCGATCTTGTAGGCCGGCCCTTCCAGCTCTTCGTAGTTGCGCGTATAGCGCCGGGCAAACTCATTCACGCCCAGTTGCTGATACTGCTGCACATGCTTCAGTTCATGGGCCCACAACGCTACGTTGTCCTCGGCATCGCTGGCATGGCGGAAGATGATGGTGTCGATCAGCGTCACCGCGTTCACGTCCGGGTTCTGCAGCATGGCGTTGGCCGCCGTGACCTGCTGCTCGTTACCGACCCGGTAGCGCGCGGCATCGAGCACGGCAAAGTCATACCAGGGCTCCAGTTGCGCGCGGATGTGCAAAGGGATCGGTTGACTGCCGCTGGCGGTGGCCTCGTCGCGAGCCTGTTGCAAGGCAAACGCCAGGCTACTTGACGCCACGGTCTCGACATCCTTGAGAATCTGCCCGGCCTGGCCGGGGTCGATCGGCGCGCAGAAGCAGCCCATCAGGCACACCTGATACTGCCCGGGCGGGCAGGCCTGTTCGGCCAGCGCGGGGGTTGCCAGCAGCGCGAGCAGAAGGAGGAATGGCTTCATTATGGAGGCAGTTCTGGCCGAGATGAGCTTTGACGGGGCGCGTGATCATAACATAGCGTTCGTTGGCCAGATGATCATTCACTCGGGAGGCAGGCATGGCAGAACAACAAAAAGTGGTGCTGGTGATCGGTGCCGGGGACGCCACCGGTGGCGCGATCGCCAAGCGCTTTGCCCGTGAGGGTTATGTCGCGTGTGTCACCCGCCGTCAGGCCGAAAAGCTGCAGCCGCTGATCGACGAAATCCGTGCTGAAGGGGGCCAGGCCCATGGCTTCGGCTCGGATGCGCGCAAGGAACAGGAGGTTACCGAGCTGGTCGAAACCATCGAGCGTGATATCGGCCCGATCGAAGCCTTTGTCTTCAATATCGGCGCCAATGTGCCGTGCAGTATCCTGGAGGAGACACCGCGCAAATACTTCAAGATCTGGGAAATGGCCTGCTTCGCGGGCTTCCTGACCGCCCAGGCCGTGGCCCGGCGCATGGTCACCCGTGAGCGCGGCACCATCCTTTTCACAGGCGCCACCGCAGGCACGCGCGGTGCTGCCGGTTTCGCCGCCTTCGCCGGGGCCAAGCATGGCCTGCGTGCCCTGGCCCAGAGCATGGCGCGGGAGCTTGGCCCGCGAAACATCCACGTTGCCCATGTGCTGGTGGATGGTGCCATCGACACCGCGTTCATCCGCGACACGTTCCCCGAACGCTACGCGTTGAAGGACCAGGACGGCATTCTCGACCCGGCGCACATCGCCGACAGCTACTGGTTCCTGCATGCCCAGCCCCGTGATGCCTGGACCTTCGAACTGGACCTGCGCCCGTGGATGGAGCGCTGGTAAGCCTTACTGACCAAGGAGCGTGACGTATGAGCAAGACCGTGGAGTTCTACTTCGACCTGGGCAGCCCGGCCAGTTATCTGGCCTGGACCCAGCTGCCTGCACTTTGCGCCAGGCAGGGTGCGGCTTTGATTTACCGGCCCATGCTGCTGGGTGGGGTGTTCCAGGCCACCGGCAACGCGTCGCCGGCGATGATCCCTGCCAAGGGCCGCTACATGACCACCGACCTTGGCCGTTACGCCCGCCGCTATGGCGTGCCGTTCGGGCTGCCGCCGGGGTTCCCGGTGAACACGCTGACCCTGATGCGCGGCGCCATCGGCATGCAGCTACGTGCGCCAGCGCAATTCGAAGCATTGTTGGCCGTGCTGTTCAAAGGGCTTTGGCAACACCGGCGTAACTTGAGCGATGGCCCGACACTGGATGAAACGCTGCGCCAGGCCGGCTTCGACCCGGAGGCATTTCATGCGCTGGCGGCGGATGGCGAGGTAAAGGCCGAACTCAAGCGAGTGACCGAGGAGGCGGTTGCGCGGGGCGTGTTCGGTGCGCCGACCTGCTTTGTCGACGGGGAGATGTTCTTCGGCCAGGATCGCCTGGATTTCGTCGAAGAAGCGTTGAGCCGTTGAGGCTGGATGGCCTCGCCATGGGCGAGGCCAAACCTGGCTCAGAAATTCGCCGGGGTGTTGGCGCTGATGATTTCCGCCTCGTCCTGGCCAATGTTCTTGAAACTGTGCGGCAGGGTAGTGGGGATATAGTAGCCATCGCCCGAGTTGAGGACGCTCACCTGGCCATCGACCCACAGTTCCACGGTGCCACGGGTAACCAGGCCACATTCTTCGCCTTCGGCATGCACGATCGGCTCGCCCGAATCGGCACCCGGGGCATACAGCTCGCGCAGCATGCGCATCTGCCGGGCCTCGACGCTGGCGCCGACCAGCAGCATGCGCAGGCCATTGCGGCCCAGGTCCGGCTGCTCGCTGGCGCGGAACACGAAGCGCTCTTCGCGCACCGGCTCGTCGAAGCTGAAGAACTCAGCCAGGGTCATGGGGATCCCTTCGAGGAGTTTTTTCAGGGAGCTGACCGATGGGCTGACACGGTTCTGTTCGATCTGCGAGATCGTCGAGTTGGTCAACCCGCTGCGGCGGGCCAGTTCCCGTTGGGAGAGGTTGTTGCGTTCACGCACCAGTTTGAGTCGCGTCCCCGTGTCCATAGCCGCCTTGTAATCAGAGGTGTTTAAAATAATTAGCGACGCATTAAAACATACTCTGCACGCTTGCGCGCTGTGCTTTCAGGCACGTTGGTCACGCGGCAGCGGCCACAGCCCAACCAGCAGCAACAGCAGTGCAACTGCCAGGAACGGCAGGCGTGGGTCCAGGGCATAGACCAGCGTTCCGGCCAGCGGGCCGATCACCGCGCCCATGCCCTGGGCTGCGCCAATCGAGCCTGCGGTGGCGCCTTGCTCCGAGGCCTGCATGGCATTGGCCGCCAGCGCGGAAAACGCCGGGAACACAAAGCCCATGCCGGCCGCAGCGACAAAGTAGCAACTCCACAGCCAGGGCGCCGTGGTGGCCAGCGCGCCACAGGCGAAACCCAGCGACGACACGCTGGCGCCGACCCGGATCATCTTCAACGGCGGCCACTCCAGCTGGCGCAGCAATACCTGCGACAGGATCAGCGCCACGCCGACGGTGGTCAGGGCGATACCGGCAGCCTGCGCGGCATCGGTCGGCGCCAGTTGCAGGCGGTCGAGGGCGAAGAAGCCGACGACGATCTGTGACACCGTGACGCTGAGCATGGCGCTGAACGCCACCAGCAGCGGCCGGCGCAAGCGCGGGTCGCTGAGCCGGACGGGGCTGGGCGCATGGCTTTGCGCCAGGGGCTGGGGTTTGAGCTTGAACAGCAATACCAGGAAGGCGCTGGCTGGCAGCAACGACATGATGTGAAACGGCAGGCTGAGGCTGTGCTGTGCCAGCACCGCTGCCAGCGCCGGCCCCACCACCAGGCCGACGGCATTCGCCGCGCCCAGCGAAGCCATGGCCCGCGCCCGCCGCTGCGGCTCGACATGGTCGGCGATCAGCGCATTGCAGCCCACCGGGATGGCGGCGTAGAAGGCACCGATGCAGCCGCGTGCCAGCATCAGCCCGACGAAGGCCAGGCCCGCCCCTGGCAACCAGCGCAGCGCCCCTTCTACAAAGAGGCACAGCAGCCAGTAGGCCAGGGTGAAGCCGGCGCTGCCCATCAGCAGGATCCGGCGGCGCCCCAGGCGGTCGGACAACCGCCCCCAGGGGCGCGCCAATAGCACCCAGACCACGCCGGCCACGGTCACCGCCGCGCCGGCCTGCCAGGTGGCCATGCCGAGCAGGCGCGAGATCGGCCCGATCAGCGCGACAAAGGCCATCATCGACATGGTGCAGGCCATGTTGGCCAGCAGCAGCGGGCGCATGTCCAGCGTGTTGGCGGGTGTCAGTAATGCAGGATCCTTTGCGACGTTCATCAGGCAGTCCAAGGCAGGGCGACAAGAGAGCTGTCGAGCTTAATGAGAATAATTGTTGTTTGTCGAGCCCGCCCGGGCATCAGCCTGTCATTCGCTGCGCCGCACGGGGCCTGGCCACATGCTACGCAACACGCCGTCCCGGCGCACCAGGGCATGCATCAATGCCGCGCCCAAATGCACCAGCACAGTGGCGAACAGCAGGTAACCGGCCCAGCCATGGGCCTGGCGCAGCACGGCATACAGTTGCAGGTCGTGCGGGGCGATCGCCGGCAGTTGCAGGGGGCGTGGGTAGCCGCCCGCCGACAGCATCGCCCAGCCCAGCAGCGGCATGGCCAGCATCAGGCCGTAGAGCAGCAGATGCGAGGCGCCAGCAGCAAAACGCTGAAACGCGGGCAGGTCGGCTGGCAACGGCGGGTGTGGCAAGGTCAGGCGCAGGCCTATGCGCACGATGACCAGCACCAGCAATGCCAGGCCGGTGGCCTTGTGCAGTTCGATCAGCAGCGGGTGGCGCGGTGACAGGTCGCCGATCATGCTCACGCCGATGAACAGCATGCTGATGATCAGGATCGCCATCAGCCAGTGCACCAGGCGCGCCAAGGGGTGGAAGACTTCAGGTTTCATCGCTGTGCTCCTGCGCCGAGAGTCTCGCGGCTGCGGCGGTTGAAGGATTCCGAATAGGCCGCCGAACGGGCGGCGAGGATCGGGTCGGCGGAGGGCTCTATGCCGCTGGGCAGGATCAATGGGTCGAAGTTCAGGTCACGGCAGGCGCCTTGTTCGGGGGCGTCGACCTGTTCGACCACCAGGGTGCCGGCATCGACACTACGGCGCTCGGCCGGCCAAGGGCGGGCCGGGTCGTCCACCGCATCGCCCTGGTCGGCCAGCACCAGGCGCAGGGTCCAGCGCAGTGGCCCTTGGGCCAGGCGCTGTTGCAAGTCGTGCTGGAGGAACTGCTTGTCGTCGACCTGGCCGGGCAGGGCGGTGAATGGCGTTTGCGGTTCGAGCTGCCAACGTACCGGGTGCGCCGTGCCGCTGGCATCGATCAGGCGGAAGGCGTTGATGCTGTGATACTGGGTGCTGGCGAAGCTGTCGCTGGGCTTGTAGCCCGCCGCCCACTGGCGAAACGCTGCGCTTTCCGGGTGGGCGGCGAAAAATGCCTGCAGCTTTGCCGGGTCCGGTTTGCCGGTGGCCGGGTCTGGCGCGCCTGCCAGCACCTGGTCGTAGAAGCCTTGCGGGTTACTCACCGCCAGCACCGGTGGGTTGTTCATGCCGGTACGCCAGATCTGGCCGTCATCGGTACTCAGCTGGATTGCCAGGCTGCGCACCGGTACGCCAGTGTCCGGGGCGAACGGGTTGGCACCGCCGATGGCGAAGCGGCCGATCACCGGCACCCGGGCCTGGCTGAAGGCCCGTGCAGTGGACAAGGTCGCGGCCTGCCCGCTGGGCTGGAAGTAGCCGCTGATGCACAGGCCCTTGGCGTGGTTCTTGCGGTAGCCCGGATGGTGGCCGGCCTGGGCCTCGAAGGTGTCGATGATGCGTTGCGGGGTCAGTTGCGGCCCGCCGATCCAGCCGGCCGCATAGGCGAAGCCGGCCCCCAGCGCCAGCATCACGGCGCCTATGCCGGCCAGGCGCAGCGCCTTGGCGGGGCCTTGCAAGGGTGAGTTCATGGTAGTCATCCGGTTCAGTGAAGGTGCCGGTACGACGGGTCAGGGAAAAACTTATTCCAGCGGCGGGAATAGATTTTCTTGCCAGGCGTCTGCCCCATACACTGACAACCCCAGCGCCCGGTACCTGACCATGCACGATCTGGACGAACAGCAATGGCGTGAGCTGTTGCAGCGCCTGCGCCGCTTTGCCGTGTGGCTGACCCGTGAGCCCGGTAGCGCCGATGACCTGGTTCAGGCCACGGTCGAGCGCGCCTTGAGCCGCCGTGGCCAGCAACGCGAAGCCGAGGCCCTGCGCGCCTGGCTGTTCACCATTCTTTATCGGTTGTTTCTCGATGGTAAGCGCCGCGAGCGCCTGCATGCCCGCTGGCTGTCGTGGTTCGGCCGCGGCGCCGTTGAACACGAAGCGGTGGGCGACAATACCGAGGACATCGTCATGGCCCAGGCCGACTTGCAGGCCTTCGCCCACCTGTCGACCGAGCAGCGGGCGTTGCTGTTGCTGGTCAGCATCGAGGGGCTGAGTTACAAGGAAGCGGCCCAGGCCCTGCAAATTCCTATTGGCACGGTGATGTCGCGCCTGTCGCGTGCCCGTGCTGCCTTGCGAGAACTGACCGAGGGCAACCCCCAGCCGCCGGCCTTGCGGAGACTCAAATGACACGCCTGATTCCCGGTGAAGACGAGCTGCACGCCTATATCGACGACCGCCTGGCGCCCGCGCGGCGCGCCGAGGTACAGGCCTGGCTGGCGGCCAACCCGCAGCAAGCAGCGCGGGTCGAGGCCTGGCGCAACGATGCCCGGCGCTTGCGTGCGGCCTTGGCAGGGTTTGCCGAGCAGCCTGGGGCGGCCACCCTCGATTTGCGTCAGGTGCAGCAGCGGGTGCGCCAGCGCCGGCAGCGGCGGCTGGCTTCGGCGGCGGTGTTGTTGCTGGCCATGGGGGTCGGCGGAGTGGGGGGGTGGCAGGCGCGGCAGGTGACCTTGGCCAGCCATGACTTGCCCATGGCCGATGCGGTGCAGGCTCATCGGTTGTTCGCTGGCAGTGAGGCACTGGATATCCAGGCCAGTGACCCGGCGCAGCTGCGCGACTGGCTGGGCCGGCATTTCAGCCGCGTGGGGCAGTTGCCGGACCTGGCGGGTTACGGTTTTCAACCGGTGGGCGCGCGGTTGCTTAGCAACGAGCAGGGGCCGGCGGCGCTGCTGGTGTTCCAGGATCGCAACGGCCAGCGCATCAGCCTGTTCCTGCGCTCGCCGGGTGATCGCTATGAGCGCATGCCGCAGGGGCAACGGGTCGATGGGCAGCTGGAGGCGCGGTACTGGTCGCACGGGGCGTACAACTTTGCCCTGGTCAGTGCGGCGGACGATGGGCGTGGGGCGGGTGTGGGGGAGGCGTTGCGGTTGGGGTTGTAGCGGGTGTTTCTGGCTTGAGGCATGCAGGGGATTTGAGGTCGAGCGCCGCCCGCGCGGCGCTCGGTCTCACCGGCGACACATCCCTGACGGCATGCACCACGGACAACTCATCCCAGTTCGAGCCAGATCGGCGCATGGTCCGAAGGCTTTTCCATCCCCCGCAACTCATAGTCCACGCCGCCCGCCTTGATCCGCGGCACCAGGGCCTGGGAGGCCATGATCAGGTCGATGCGCAGCCCGCGCTTGGGTTCGTCCTCGAAGCCGCGGCTGCGGTAGTCGAACCAGCTGAAGCGGTCTGCCACCTCCGGGTACAGGTGGCGGAAGCTGTCCACCAGGCCCCAGCCCTTGAGGCGCTCCATCCACTCGCGCTCTTCCGGCAGGAAGCTGCACTTGCCAGTTTTCAGCCAGCGCTTGGCGTTGTCCGGGCCGATACCGATATCGCAGTCCTGGGGCGAGATGTTCATGTCGCCCATCACCAACACCGGTTGGTCGTTCTTGAACTGCCCTTCGAGCAGCGCCTGCAGGTCGCTGTAGAAGCGCTGCTTGGCCGGGAACTTGGTGGGGTGGTCACGGCTTTCACCTTGCGGGAAGTAGCCGTTCATGATGGTGATCGGGGTGCCGTCGGCATCGGCGAAGGTGCCCCAGATGAAGCGGCGCTGGGCATCTTCTTCATCGGTGGCAAAGCCCTTGAACAGGCTCAGCGGCGCCTGGCGCGAGAGCAGGGCGACCCCGTAGTGGCCCTTCTGGCCGTGGTAGTGCACGTGGTAGCCCAGCGCCTGGACATCGGCCAGCGGGAACTGATCGTCGCTGACCTTGGTTTCCTGCAGGCCGATCACGTCCGGCTGGTGCTTTTCGATCAGCGCCGCCAGTTGGTGCGGGCGGGCCCGCAGGCCGTTGATGTTGAAACAGACGATCTTCATGGAAAGACAATCCTGGTAAAAGGCCGGATGCTAGCCGACATCGGCATTCATCACCAGCGTGGCAGCTTGGTCCGGGCACTGCTAACGTGCTGGATGAGGTGAACGATGCGCAGTGGAGCACCTCCAAGGCATTGACATGCCCTTTCCAGGAGGACTACCCGCCATGCTCGAAGCCCCTGCCGCCCAGGCGCGTATCTGCACCCTCGATGACGGCTACAGCCGTGAGGCACGCTCGCTGTTGTACAACGCCTACCGTCACGAACCGACCTTCGCCTATATCTTCGAAGCCCAGCGCCCAGGCTACGAGCGCCGGCTGCGGGTAATGGTGCGCGAGTGGGTACGCCAGCACTTTTATCTGCAATTGCCGGCCATCGGCCTGCTGCTCGACGACCGCCTGATCGCCCTGGCCCTGATCGTGCCGCCGCAACGTCGCCTGGGTGTGGCCGACAGCTGGGCCTGGCGTTTGCGCATGCTGCTGGGCACCGGCCAGCGCTGCACCCGGCGTTACATGGATTACCAGGCGGCGCTGGCCAGCTGTCTGCCGACCGGGCAGGTGCACATGCTGCCATTGCTGGGGGTGCATCCACAATTTCGCGGCTGCCACTACGGCGAACAATTGTTACAAGCGGTTCACGACTGGTGCGCGGAAGACCCCAATACCCAGGGCGTGGTGCTGGACTCTGGCAACGAGCATTACCTGGCCTTTTACGCGCGCCAGGGCTATGAAGAGATAGGCGAGGTCGCTGTAGGGCCAATCCGAGAAAGAGTGTTCTTTCATCCCAATCCAGTGTCATCCATACCATCAATTGCTTGAAGTGGGCCGCCAGGCGCCTCCCTTGAGCGCCTGGCTCTGGTAGCATGCGCCGCATGACGTATTCAGGAAGACTAACCTGGGGCCTGGTTTTCTGGGCCGCCAGTTTTGCAGCATGGGGCCAGAGCGAGTTGCTGGTGAAGGTTAAACCCGCCAACAAG
This sequence comes from Pseudomonas sp. MN1F, assembly GCF_009391885.1. Taxonomy (GTDB): domain Bacteria; phylum Pseudomonadota; class Gammaproteobacteria; order Pseudomonadales; family Pseudomonadaceae; genus Aquipseudomonas. Next base: position 114,986 of record NZ_VZII01000041.1, read on the forward strand.
GAGCTCAAGACCAATGTCGAAGGCTATATCGGTACCCTCGGAGACCGCGATGAAGAAGCGCTGCTGCGTTTCAGTCGTGGGGCCGAGGAGCAGGCGCGCAAGGCTGCGCAGGCACTTGGCTACTATCAGGCGCAGATCGATACCGAGGTCAAGCCGCCAGCCAAGGCCGACCAGCCCCCCCAACTGATCATCAAGATCGACCCCGGCGAGCCGGTGCGCCTGCGCAACGTGACCGTGCGCGTCGAAGGGCCGGCCAGCGAGATGAAAGCCTTTCGCGTGCCTGACAGCAGGGCCCTGAGGGCGGGCGAACAACTCAACCATGGCCTGTATGAAGATGCCAAGCGGCTGATCCAGAACCAGGCTTCGCGCTATGGCTTCTTCAATGGCCACTTCACGCGCCAGCGCCTGGCGGTCGACCCTCAGGCCGGTGTGGCGGATATCGAGCTGGTTTACCAGAGCGGTCCGCGTTATCGCCTCGGGGCGGTGAAATTCACGGGTGACACGCCGCTCGACGAAGACCTGCTGCAGCGCATGGTCTCGTTCAAGCCTGGCACACCCTACGACTCCGAACTGATCGCCCAACTCAACAACGACCTGCAATCGAGCGGCTATTTCGAAGGCGTGCGGGTCGATGCCGCGCCTACTGCGGCGGTGGGCGAAGACATCCCGGTGGACGTCCGCCTCGACACCCGCAAGCCCCGCACCATGGGCCTGGGCCTGGGCTTCTCGACTGACGTGGGGCCGCGTGGCAAGGCCAACTGGACACGGCACTGGGTCAACCCGCAAGGCCACAGTTATGGCTGGGAAACCGAGATTTCGGCGCCGCGGCAGAACGTCGGCTTGTGGTACGACGTGCCGCTGGATCCTCCCCTGACCGACAAGCTGCGCTTCGCCGGCGGCTACCAGAACGAAGAAATCGCCGGCACCGACACCCTCAGCAAGCTGCTGACCGTCGGCCCGGAGTGGCACAGCAAGCTGGCCAGTGGCTGGCAGCGGGTGATCTCGCTCAAGTACCAGCGCGAAGAGTATCGCCTGGGCGATGATTCGGGGCTGAGCAATCTGCTGATGCCAGGCGTGAGCTTTTCCTACCTGCGCAGTGACAACCGCATCGACCCGCACAACGGTTACCGCTTGCAGTTCGACACCCAGGTAGCCAAGGAAGGGCTGATGTCCGACACCAACCTGTTGCACGGCAATGTGCTGCTCAAGGGCCTGACCACCGTCGGCCACAATCACCGTTTCCTTGGGCGGGTGCAGTTCGGTGGCAGCGCCACCAACGGCTACAAGAACAACATTCCGCCGTCGCTGCGTTTCTTTGCCGGTGGCGACCAGAGCGTGCGCGGCTACGACTACCAGACCTTGTCGCCGAAGAACAGCGACGGCGACCGCATCGGCGGCCGCTATCTGGTCGCGGGCAGTGTCGAGTACCAGTATTCGCTGGCCGAAAAATGGCGCGTGGCAACCTTCATCGACCAGGGCAACGCGTTCAACACGTTGGAGCTGCCCAGCCTCAAGACCGGGGTCGGTTTCGGCGTGCGCTGGGTCTCGCCGGTAGGGCCGTTGCGCCTGGACCTGGCCAAGGCACTCGATGACGACGGCGGTATTCGCCTGCACTTCTCCATGGGGCCTGAGCTGTGATGCGTGTGTTGAAATTCATTCTGCTGGGCGTGCTCGGCAGTGTGCTACTGGTGGCCCTGGCCCTGGGCCTGTTGCTGGGTACCGAAGCTGGCAGCCGCTGGGCACTCGGCCGGGTGCCAGGGCTGACGATCGACGATTTCCAGGGGCGCCTGGCGGGTACCTGGCAGGCCAGCCATTTGAGCTGGATCGACGGCGGCAACACGGTGCACGTGGAGGCGCCGCTACTGAGCTGGTCCCCGGCTTGCCTGATGCGCGCCACGCTGTGTATCGACCGGTTGCATGCCCAGCGGGTCGACATGGCCTTCGCGCCAAGCGATCAACCAGCCGAAAGCGGTCCGCTGCAGTTACCTGCACTGCGCTTGCCAGTGGCGATCGAGGTGGGCGAGGTGAAGGTAGGGCAGTTGCGCCTGGATGGCAGTGATCTGCTCGGCGATCTGCAACTGGCGGCGCATTGGACAGCGAGCGGCCTGCGCATCGACAGCCTGCAGTTGCAACGTGACGATTTGCACGTGCAAGTGCAGGGCGATCTACAGCCTGAAGGCGATTGGCCGCTACAACTTCAAGGCCAGGTGCAGTTGCCTGAGGTAGAGGGCAAGGCATGGCAACTGGCGCTGAACGCCAAGGGTGAATTGCAGAAAACCCTTACCCTCGATGCCACCAGCAGCGGCTACCTTGATGCACGCCTGAGCGGGACGGTACAGGCCCTTGCCGAACACCTGCCGGCGCACCTGCAGATTCGCGCCGAGGCCTTCAAGCCAGCGGCTTCGTTGCCCGACACGTTGCAGCTCGATCAGCTCGTGCTGGATGCCCGGGGCGACCTGCTCAAAGGCTATCAACTGTCGGGTAGCGCCAGCCTGCCGGCCGAGCAGGCACCGATCGCACTGGCGCTGACCGGCAAGGTGGACGCCAAGGGCGCCAAGCTGGATGCCCTGGACCTGACCGCCAGTGACACCCAGCGCGTCAAGCTGCAGGCCAGCGCCGACTGGCAGCAGGCGCTGAAGGCCGATGCCCAACTGGATTGGCAGGACTTTCCGTGGTTGCGCCTGTATCCGCTGGAAACACCGCCGCAGGTTACCCTCAAGCGTTTCAATGCCCAGGTTCAATACCAGGATGGCAATTACCAAGGCACCTTCAACGGTGACCTCGATGGCCCGGCCGGGGCGTTCACCCTGGCCAGCCCGTTCGAAGGTGACCTGGGCCAGGTGCGCCTGCCGCAACTGGCGCTGACGGCCGGGCAGGGCAAGGCGGCGGGCAGCGTCGCGGTGCGCTTCGCCGATACCCTGGCCTGGGACGTCGACCTGCAGTTGTCGGCCCTGGACCCTGCCTACTGGCTCGCCGAGCTGCCCGGCACCCTGGCCGGGCCGTTGCGCAGCAAGGGTGAAATGAAAGGTGAGCAGCTCAGCCTGAATGCCCAGCTCGACCTCAAGGGGCGCCTGCGCGGGCAGCCGGCGGTGCTCAAGGTCGAGGCACAAGGGGCCGGGCAGAACTGGACGCTCGGCGCCCTGGCCGTGCAATTGGGCGATAACCGGATCAACGGCAGTGGCAGCCTGCAGCAGCGCCTGGCCGGGCGTGTCGACCTCGACCTGCCGCGGCTCGGCCAGCTGTGGCCGAGGCTGCAAGGGCAGGTAAAAGGGCGCCTGGACGTCAGCGGCACGCTAAATGCGCCGCAGGGCAACCTGACCCTGCAGGGCCAGCAACTGGCACAGGAAGAAAACCGCCTCCAGCGGCTCGAACTGGAGGCCCGCCTGGACAGCGCTCAACGGGGCGTGATCGACCTCAAGGCCAGCGGCATCCGCCTGGGCGACACGCTGCTGGGCACCTTGCAGGCCAATGGCAAGGGCGACATCCGTCAGCAGGCACTGACCCTGGCGCTGGACGGCCCACAGCTCAAGCTCGACCTGGGTCTGGATGGTCAACTGAACAAGGGCGACTGGCGTGGTCGCCTGGCCAGCGGCAGGATCCAGGCCGGCGGCCAGGACTGGCAACTGCAGGCTCCGGCCCGCCTGCAGCGGCTGGCCAGTGGCCAGATAGATTTCGCTGCTCATTGCTGGCGCTCCGGTCAGGCCAGCCTGTGCGGCGAGGACCAACGCCTGGCGCCTGAGCCGCGTCTGCGCTATCACCTCAAGCAGTTCCCGCTGGATAGCCTGGCGCAATGGCTGCCGAAGGACTTTGCCTGGCAGGGCATGCTCAACGCCGACGTGAACCTGGATATTCCGGCCAGCGGCCCGAAAGGCAACGTGCGTATCGATGCCAGTGGCGGTACGTTGCGCGTTCGCGACAAGGGCCGCTGGATCGACTTCCCATACCAGGCCCTGCGCCTGGACAGCACCCTGGCGCCACGCAGGGTCGACACACGCCTGGATTTTCGCGGTGAACGCCTGGGTGAACTGAGCCTGAACACGCGCCTCGATCCGTTGGGCAAGAACAAGCCGCTGTCGGGCGACTTCCGCCTGGCCGGGCTGGACCTGTCGATCGCCCGTCCGTTTGTGCCAATGGTCGAGCGCCTGGCCGGGCAGTTGAATGGCAGCGGGCGCTTGACCGGCACCTTGCTGGCGCCACAGGTCAACGGCAACCTGATGCTCAGTGGTGGCGAGGTCAGTGGTGCCGAGTTGCCGGTCAGCCTGCAGGATCTGTCGCTACAGGCCTTGATCGCCGGTGAGCAGGTGCAGATCAATGGCGGCTGGCGCAGCGGGGAAGCCGGGCGCGGCCAGCTCAACGGTCACCTGACCTGGGGCCAGGCCCTGGGCATGGACCTGCGTCTGCAGGGCCAGCAGCTGCCCGTGACCGTGGAGCCATACGCCACATTGGAAGTTGCACCAGACCTGAACCTGCGCCTGATCGACGACAAGCTGGCGGTGACCGGCAAGGTGCTGGTGCCCAAAGGCAAGATCGTTGTGCGCGAGCTGCCACCCTCTACCGTCAAGGTCTCGGACGACACGGTCATTGTTGGCCACCAGACCGAAGAGGGTAAACCGCCCATGGCGATGGCCATGGACATCGACGTGGTCGTGGGGCAGGACACGCTGTCGTTCAGCGGCTTCGGCCTGACCGCCAACTTGCTTGGCCATGTGCACATTGGCGACAACATGGACACCCGAGGCGAGTTGAGCCTGGCCGATGGCCGCTACCGTGCCTACGGCCAGCGCCTGATCATTCGCCGCGCACGGCTGCTGTTCGCCGGGCCGATCGACCAGCCCTACCTGGACATCGAGGCCATCCGCAAGGTCGACGATGTGATTGCCGGTATCCGCCTGAGTGGCAGTGCCGAGCAGCCGACTACCACGGTGTTCTCGGAACCGGCCATGAGCCAGGAGCAGGCGTTGTCCTATCTGGTGCTCGGGCGCCCGCTGGGGACCTCTGGTGAGGACAACAACATGCTCGCCGAAGCGGCATTGGGCCTGGGCCTGGCGGGCAGTGCCGGGATTACCGGCAGCCTGGCATCGGGCCTGGGGATCGATGACTTCCAGCTGGACACCGAAGGCTCCGGTAACAGCACCAGCGTGGTAGCCAGTGGCAACCTGTCCGAGAAGCTCAGCTTGCGCTACGGGGTCGGGGTGTTCGAGCCGGCCAACACCATTGCGCTGCGTTACAAACTCAGCAAGAAGGTGTATCTCGAAGCCGCCAGCGGGCTGGCAAGCTCGTTGGATATTTTCTACAAGCGAGACTTCTGAGGGCGCGTCAGCGTACGGTGGCGGCCTCGATGAATTCGTTGGTTTCGGCGGGGGCAGGCGTGTCGGGCTTGCGGATGGGGGTGATCAGCTTGGTGTACTCCTCGATCAGGCGGTTGAGTGCCTCGGGTGGTTCGCTGGCATGAAACTGCATGCGGATCTGCACTTCGTCAGGGTCCCGGGCTTCAGCCTGGCGGCCCTGTGCGCCGATCGTCACCTTGAAGCTGGCGGCACCGGCCTGTTCACTTGCCTCGCGTAAGGCATGCAGCCCCTCGGTGGCCTTTACCCGCACCGACAGGTCTACCTGCATGCGCTCCAGGGTCAGGCCCTTGGGTGCCACCAGGGCGAACAGAGGCACGCGCATGAGGTGGCGGTCGTCCATGGCAACCTCGACCATCTTCGCCTTCATCGGGCTACCAAGCGCCTGGGTGTCGCAGTCGAAAAATTGATCGAACAGGTTGATGTACTGCTGGGCTATCAGGCTGTTGGTGGCCGCAGCGGCCTCCTGGAGACCGCGGGTGATATCGCACAGGTCGATGGCGGTCATCGGGGCTGGTGGGTTGTCCAAGATGTTGGCTCCTGAGGCAGGAAGAGGCCCCGCTGGCACGCGCAGGGCAACCGGTCAAACAACGAGCGGACCATCAAGGGGTAGTGGCACCTGCGGCTGCGTTGTTGGTGATGGCAGGGGAGTTTTTGAGGGTGTCGCCCTGCGAAATTGCATCCTGGCTTTCCAGGGTTGAAGTCTTGACCACTGTAGGCTTGGTGGCGGCCTCGGTGAGGAAGTCGATCACCCGCATCATGGCTTCTGGCGGATCCTGGCGGCGCAGCGAGGTATTGAACGCATAGCGTGCCCGGGTATCGGTCTTGCGGGTTTGCGTGGACTTGCTGCTGATACTGCCTTTCACATCCAGCTTGAAAGGCCCCCAACCCAGTGAGGCCGCCAGCTCGCCGCTTTTGCTGGACTCGCTGAAGTCCTCGGCCATCTGGCTGATGGTCAGTTCGAACTCGACGTTACCTTCTTCGATGGTGATGTTCGGGTGGGTGATGGCTGCCAGCAGTGGCACCTTCATGGACTTGCTGACGACGCCTTTGTACTCGCCTTGTTCGTCAACGATGGTTTCGTCGTAGTCGAACTGGATGGCAACGGCTTTGCCATCTTGCACGCAGACCTGCATGAGGAAGTCTGCATAGGATTTGCTGGCTGTGACCTGCGCCTGCACCATGGCTTGCAGCGGTGCGGCGATCATGCGGTCCATGGGCAAGGCATTGATGACCGAGCCGATGAGGCTGTTGTCGATGGACATATGCGTCTTCTCTTTTTTTCAGGGTTGAGGGTGCGGCCACTATTGGGGGCCGCAGCGGGGCGTCAGCGTGAACAATGTTCCTGCCGACGGATGTTGCCGATCTGGCGCAGGCTCAAGCCGTACTTGTCGGCCAGCAGGCTGCGTGACAGGCCGTTGGCGCTTTCTTTCTGGATTTGCAGGTTGCGCAGCTGGCGCACAAAGTGGTCTGCCTTGGGGATTTCCAGGGCCACGCCGGCAAAGCGCTTGATCAAGGCATCAAGTGCGTCTGCCGGGAGTACATCAGCGAGCTTGGTGCGTTCGCGATGCTTGGGTATGTATTTGGGCCTGCCGCCGTAGGCGCAGGTCAGCTGGTAGGCGTTTTCAAGGCCGATGCATTCGATCAGGGCCTGCAACGAATGCGGTAACTGGCCGATGTCGATGGATGTGAGATCTGGCAGTTCCATATGAGACTTCCTCGCGGTGGTTGGGGCGCGATGCCTATCGTTGGCATGGGGGAATTCTCGGTGAGTGTCGAATGTTGCCGCTAGGCGCCAAGTGGGCTGGCAGTTGTAGTTTTGGTGAGCAGGGCTTGCAGGCAACGGTGTCGTGCGATGTAGGAAGTTGCCTATATGCTGCCGTGCAGGCCCGATTTCTCGTAGAGTTGCTTTTCCATGGAGCTAGTAAGTTCCAGCCCCCTTATTCACAGGGATAACTGTTCAGCAGGCTTGCACCGGCAAGGTAGGCATGCGCTTTAGTTGGCTGCACTTGTGGCAAAGTGCGCCAGTCGATGACCAGGCAAAGGCTGTTCAATGGCTGGTTATCGAGCATGCCTATGACCCTGTCGAAGGTCCGCCGATAGCGGGCGACGGTGTTGCCCAAGGGCTCGACCTGGTCTGCCTGGGCCAACGCCTGGCGAGCCAGTTCTGGCAGCAGCGGGTGCGGGACGGTGAAGTAGGCATGGCCGGGCCTGGCGTGCAGGTGCCCGGCTGCGCGGGTTCTTTGCCACAGTTGTTGCCATTGACTGCTGCCAGCATGGGCAGCCAGCTGGCCACCTAGCTCGAGCAATTGCTCAGGCGGCGCCTGGCGGGTGTCCAGGGCCTGGATGGGAAGTGACGGAGCGAACAGTATGATGAACAGCGCGAACCTGCGCATGGTGCCTCCAGCATGGATTGGGGAAAGCCGATGCTTTCAGGCCTGACATGCCACGCTAAGCAGGAAATACAGCGCTGCAAGGCGTCAGCGTTGTATCATTGTTGCCGCTCGTTGTGAGCAAACACCCCCGATGTTGAAGGATTTTTCGATGACACACGTGCAGCGCCTCAAATACTCGCTTCTGATCATCCTGGTGGTGCTGGGCCTCATGCTGGGCCTGTCGCATCTGCAGAAGCAAGGCACGATCAGTGAACAGACCTTCCAGATGCTGGCCATTGCCATTGCCGTGGTCGTGGTGGTGATCAACGGGATTCTGCGGCGCAAGGTCAAACCCTGACGCTTGCCGGCCGGCCGCGTCTGGCCGGCCTTCAGTCAGCGCGACAAGGGCTGTGCGAGTACGGCGCGTGCTTCGGGCTTGAGGCTGTAGCACTTGTCGCTGCCAAGGCTGATCACCCCCTCCGTGCACAGCCGTTTGAGCACCTCGCGCACGCTCAGGAACGACAACGGTATGTCCAGTTGCTCCAGTTGCGCATGCACGCCGCGCACGCCAATGCTGCGCCCGGTGCGGTCTGCGGTGTACAGCGCATCGATCACCTTCAGGCGAATGAGGCTGGTGCGCAGGCCGTAGTTGCGCAGCAGTTCGCGTATCTGCTCGTTGCCGGTACGCTCGTCCACGCAGGCGGCCGCTCCATTGGCTGCCTTGCCCGGCACGCACCCGGTCTGCAATGTGGGTTGCGGGTTGTACATGTGAATGCTCCTTTTCGTGGACTGTCCCGAAATATGGGTGCCTCACTGATTAGGACGAATGAGAACGGAAAATCTGCAGCTTCTGCCTGAAAAAATGCTGCCGGTGTTTCTTGAAGACGGTTCGCGGCGCCTGTGTGCGTAAAATTTTCATCCAGCCATTCGTTTGATCGGGAATGACCCCCTGAATCCGAGGAATGCCCGTGTTGCCAATTTCGCGTCCCTTGACCTGTGCCAGCCTGGCGGCTGCCCTGGTCGCCTCCAGCGTAGCCGTGCAGGCTCGGGAAACCAGCGCTGATGCCAGTGCGCAGATTCGCCGCACCAGTTTTGGCGTGCCGCATATCGTCGCCAAGGACGAGCGCGGTCTGGGATATGGCATTGGCTATGCCTATGCTCAGGACAACCTGTGCCTGCTGGCCAATGAAGTACTGACGGTCAACGGTGAGCGCTCGCGTTATTTCGGCGCCCAGGCCAAAACCCTCGAGCAACGCGACAACCTGGCCAGCGACCTGTTCTTCACTTGGCTCAACACGCCGGCAGCAGTCAGTGGCTTCCTGCAGGCCCAGCCAGCGCAGGTGCGCGAGCTGCTGGAGGGTTATGCCAGCGGTTTCAACCGCGCCCTGGCCGAGCGGCGTAGCCAAGGCCTGCCAGCGGAGTGTGGCGATGGCCAGTGGGTGCGCCCGATCGCCAGCCAGGACCTGGTCAAACTGACCCGTCGCCTGCTGGCCGAAGGCGGCGTGGGCCAGTTTGCCGAAGCGCTGGCGGGCGCTCAGCCCCCCAAGCTGGCAGCCCAGCGAGCAACCCCGGGCTTTGACGTGGCGCTGGCCCAGCAGCAGCGCTTTGCCTCCGAGCGCGGCAGCAACGCGGTGGCTGTGGGGGCGCAACGCTCGGCCAATGGCCGTGGCCTGTTGCTGGCCAACCCGCACTTCCCGTGGATGGGTGGCATGCGTTTCTACCAGATGCAGTTGACCATTCCAGGCAAGCTGGATGTCATGGGGGCCGCCTTGCCCGGCCTGCCTGTGGTGAACATCGGCTTCAACCGCCACCTGGCCTGGACCCACACGGTGGATACCTCGAAGCACTTCACCCTGTATCGCTTGCAGTTGGACCCCAAGGATCCGACCCATTACCTGCAGGATGGCAAGTCCATCCCCATGGTACGGCAAACCGTGAGCGTCACGGTCAAGGCCGCCGATGGCACCCTCAGCCAGATCGAGCGCCAGGTCTACAGCTCCAGTTTCGGGCCGGTGGTGCAGTGGCCAGGTCGACTGGACTGGGACACCCAGGCAGCCTATAGCCTGCGCGATGCCAACCTGGACAACACGCGCGTGCTGCAACAGTGGTACCGCATCAACCGTGCCGACAGCCTGGAGGCCCTGAAGGGGTCCATCGAACAGTTGCAGGGCATCCCCTGGGTCAACACCCTGGCGGTCGATGCTGCAGGCACGGCGCTGTACCTGAACCAGTCGGTGGTGCCCTATGTCGATCAGCAACTGCTGAGCGAATGCAGCAACCCGGCGGCGCAAGGCCCGCTGGTAGTGCTGGACGGGTCGCGCAGCGCCTGCCAGTGGAAGGTCGATGCCCAGGCCGCGCAGCCTGGCATCTTCCCGGCACGGATGCTGCCCAGCCTGGAGCGCAACGACTTTGTGCAGAACTCCAACGACCCAGCCTGGATGGCCAACCCGGCCCAGCCGTTGACCGGCTTCTCGCCGTTGATCAGCCGCAGCGACCAGCCACTGGGCATGCGCGGCCGCTTTGCCCTCGAGCGCCTGCAAGGCAGCGCCAAGCTGAGCGTCGACGACTTGCAGCGCATGGTGCTGGATGACGACGTGTACCTGGCCAGCCTGGTACTGCCCGACCTGCTGCAGTGGTGCAAAGGGGTTGAGGCCGACCTGCAGGCCGTGTGCGCCAGCCTCGCCGCCTGGAATGGCAAGGCCGATCTGAACAGTGGTATCGGCCTGGTGCATTTCCAGAACATGGTCGAGGCCCTGGCCAAGCACCCGCAAAGCTGGCGTGTGGCCTTCGACCCGGCAGACCCGCAGCACACCCCGCGTGGCCTGGCGGTGGAGCAGGCGGCAGTGCGCAAGCTGTTGCGCGAAGCGGCCTTGACGTCATTGCAGCAAGTAGCCAAGGCCGGTGTGGAGGAGGGCAGCCGTTGGGGGCAGATCCAGCAAGCCGCCGATGGCACGCCGGTACCGGGCGGGCCGCAGCAGCTGGGGGTCTACAACGCGATGTTCAGCGTGCCGCACGGGCCGGGTAAGCGCCTGGTGGTCAGTGGTACCAGCTACCTGCAGGTGGTGAATTTCACTGAAGATGGGCCACAGGCGCGCGGGCTGCTGGCGTTCTCGCAGTCCAGCGAGGCCGGCTCGGCGCACTTCAGTGACCAGACCAAGGTGTTCTCGGCCAAGCAGCTGGCAGCGATACCGTTTACCGAGGCGCAGATCAAGGCGGACCCGGAGTATCGGCAGTATGTGATCAGTGAGCGGGACAAGGGGGCCGTGGCCAGCCGGCCTTGAGGCGAGAGCCTGTCATGGCCTATTCGCGGGTAAACCCGCTCCCACAGGGACTGCACCAAGGCTACATGCGGTGCAATTCCTGTGGGAGCGGGTTTACCCGCGAAGAAGACAGCTCAATCCGTCAGGAGAACTCGAACGGTTCCAGGGCAAAGCCTTGCCCATCAACCTGCAAGGTCCAGCCCCGTCGGTCCCAATCTCCCAGCACGATGCGCCGTGCCGGTTCGCCATCCACCACCAGCTTGTGGATCGCCGGACGGTGGGTGTGGCCATGCACCAGCGTGCGTACGCCGTGCGCTGCCATCACTTTCGGTACTTCTTCCGGCGTAACGTCGACGATTTCGGTAGCCTTCATGCGGGTCTGCGCACGGCTTTCGCTGCGCAGCTTGCGTGCCAGTTTCTGCCGGGTGGTCAGCGGCAGGTGCCGGAGGATCCACAGGCTCACCGGGTTACGCAGGTAGCGGCGCATCTTCATGTAGGCCAGGTCACGGGTGCACAGGGTGTCGCCATGCATCAGCAGCACCTGTTCACCGCCCAGTTCGATCACGCTCGGGTCGGCCAGCAGCGTGCAGCCGGCGGCCGCGCAGAAGTCCTGGCCAATCAGGAAGTCGCGGTTGCCATGCATCAGGTAGATCGCCGTGCCGCTGTCGCTGAGCTGGCGCAAGGCCTGGCAGATCGACTGCTGGAACGGGGTCATGGCATCGTCGCCGATCCATGCTTCGAAGAAGTCACCGAGGATGTACAACGCCTTGGCGTGACGGGCGCGGCCGTCGAGCAGATCAAGAAACGCCCGGGTAATGTCCGGGCGTTCTTCTTGCAAGTGCAGATCGGAGATCAGCAGGATCACTCAATGATCTCGGCTTTCTCGATGATCACGTCTTCTTTCGGCACGTCCTGGTGGCCAGCTTTGGAACCGGTGGCAACTTTCTCGATAGCGTCGACAACCTCACGGCCTTCGATCACTTCGCCGAACACGGCGTAGCCCCAGCCCTGGGTGTTCTTGCCGCTGTGGTTGAGGAAGTCATTGTTGGAGGCGTTGATGAAGAACTGCGCGGAAGCGGAGTGCGGATCCATGGTACGGGCCATGGCGATGGTGTACTTGTCGTTCTTCAGGCCATTGTCGGCTTCGTTCTGGATGCTGGGACGCTTGTCACGCTTTTCGTTCATGCCTGGCTCGAAACCGCCGCCCTGGATCATGAAGCCCTTGATCACGCGGTGGAAGACGACGTTGCTGTAATGGCCGGCCTTGACGTACTCAATGAAGTTGGCCACGGTCACAGGGGCTTTTTCAGCGTTCAGTTGCAGGACGATGTCGCCGTGGTTGGTGCTCAGTTTGACTTTGGACATGCTGAAATTCGCTCTTTCAAGGCATTCGGGAATAGGGTGCGCAGGGCGCGTGTAGTCACCTGACGCAGGATCGGGCAAACGCGACACATGTTCATGGCTCATGCCGCGCAGCGGCCATTTTGCACGGATCGCGATAAATCGCGCCAGTTTGTCGGTGCCCGGCTGTCAGCAGCTTGACTGCTTCGGCTATGATAGGCCCTTTGATTCAATCGGCCTACCCAGGCCGGACACGTGCATTCAAGGATCCTATGAGCAAGCCCACTGCCGACAACGCGCCCAACGCCGCTGCCAAAGGCGCCCCCGCTGTCCCTGCGAACTTCCTGCGGCCGATCATCCAGGCCGACCTGGACTCGGGCAAGCACAGCAGCATCGTCACCCGTTTCCCGCCGGAGCCCAACGGCTACCTGCACATCGGCCACGCCAAGTCGATCTGCGTCAACTTCGGCCTGGCCAAGGAGTTCGGCGGCGTCTGCCACCTGCGCTTCGACGACACCAACCCGGCCAAGGAAGACCAGGAATACATCGACGCCATCCAGAGCGACGTCAAATGGCTGGGCTTCGACTGGGCCGGCGACGTGCGTTATGCCTCCAACTACTTCGACCAGCTGCACGACTGGGCCGTTGAACTGATCAAGCGTGGCAAGGCCTATGTCTGCGACCTGACCCCTGATCAGGCCAAGGAATACCGTGGCAGCCTGACCGAGCCCGGCAAGAACAGCCCGTTCCGCGAGCGCAGCGTCGAGGAAAACCTCGACCTGTTCGCCCGCATGAAGGCCGGCGAGTTCAAGGACGGCGAGCGTGTGCTGCGTGCCAAGATCGACATGGCCTCGCCGAACATGAACCTGCGCGACCCGATCCTGTACCGCATCCGCCATGCCCACCACCACCAGACCGGTGACAAGTGGTGCATCTACCCCAACTACGACTTCACCCACGGGCAGTCGGACGCCATCGAAGGCATCACCCACTCGATCTGCACCCTCGAGTTCGAAGGCCACCGCCCGCTGTACGACTGGTTCCTCGACAACCTGCCGGTACCGGCGCACCCGCGCCAGTACGAGTTCAGCCGCCTGAACCTGAACTACACCATCACCTCCAAGCGCAAGCTCAAGCAGCTGGTCGACGAAAAGCACGTCAGCGCCTGGGACGACCCGCGCATGTCGACCCTGTCGGGCTTCCGCCGCCGCGGCTATACCCCGGCGTCGATCCGCAACTTCTGCGAAATGATCGGCACCAACCGTTCCGATGGCGTGGTCGACATGTCGATGCTCGAGTTCAGCATCCGTGACGACCTCGACCGCACCGCGCCACGCGCCATGTGCGTGCTGCGCCCGTTGAAGGTGGTCATCACCAACTACCCGCAAGGCCAGGTCGAGCAGCTTGAACTGCCGCGCCACCCGAAGGAAGACATGGGCGTGCGCGTGTTGCCGTTCGCCCGCGAGCTGTACATCGACCGTGACGACTTCATGGAAGAGCCGCCGAAGGGCTACAAGCGCCTGGAGCCAGCCGGTGAAGTGCGCTTGCGCGGCAGCTACGTGATCCGCGCCGACGAGGCGATCAAGGATGCCGACGGCAACATCGTCGAGCTGCGCTGCTCGTACGACCCGGACACCTTGGGCAAGAACCCCGAAGGCCGCAAGGTCAAGGGCGTGATCCACTGGGTGCCGGCCGAAGGCAGCATCGAGTGCGAAGTACGCCTGTACGACCGCCTGTTCCGCTCCGCCAACCCGGAGAAGACCGAAGATGGCGGCAGCTTCCTCGACAACATCAACCCGGATTCGCTGCAAGTGCTGACGGGCTGCCGCGCCGAGCCTTCGCTGGGCCAGGCACAGCCTGAGGACCGCTTCCAGTTCGAGCGCGAAGGCTACTTCTGCGCCGACCTCAAGGACAGCCAGCCGGGTCGCCCGGTGTTCAACCGCACCGTCACCCTGCGTGACTCCTGGGGCAGCTAAGGAATCGCCGTGCTTACCATCTACAACACGCTGAGCAAGACCAAGGAAGCCTTCAAGCCGCTCGAAGGCAACAAGGTGCGCATGTACGTGTGCGGCATGACCGTGTACGACTACTGCCACCTTGGCCACGGCCGCAGCATGGTGGCGTTCGACCTGGTCACCCGTTGGCTGCGTAAAAGCGGCTACGACCTGACCTACGTGCGCAACATCACCGACATCGACGACAAGATCATCAACCGCGCCAACGAAAACGGCGAGGCGTTCGACGCCCTGACCGCGCGCATGATCGACGCGATGCACGAAGACGAGCGCCGGCTGAACATCCTCAAGCCGGACCTGGAACCGCGTGCCACCGACCACATCGCCGGCATGCACGCGATGATCCAGACCCTGATCGACAAAGGCTACGCCTACGCGCCGGGCAACGGCGACGTGTACTACCGGGTCGGCAAGTTCGTCGGCTACGGCAAGCTGTCGCGCAAGAAGATCGAAGACCTGCGCATCGGTGCCCGCATCGAGGTCGACGAGGCCAAGCAGGATCCACTGGACTTCGTCCTGTGGAAAGGCGTCAAGCCGGGCGAGCCAAGCTGGGAGTCGCCGTGGGGCCCGGGCCGTCCGGGCTGGCACATCGAGTGCTCGGTGATGTCCACCTGCTGCCTGGGCGAGAGCTTCGACATCCACGGTGGCGGCAGCGACCTGGAGTTCCCGCACCACGAGAACGAGATCGCGCAGAGCGAGGCGGCCACTGGCAAGCAGTACGCCAACAGCTGGATGCACTGCGGCATGATCCGTATCAATGGCGAGAAGATGTCCAAGTCGTTGAACAACTTCTTCACCATCCGCGACGTGCTCGACAAGTACCACCCCGAGGTAGTGCGCTACCTGCTGGTGGCCAGCCACTACCGCAGCGCCATCAACTACTCCGAAGACAGCCTGCGCGATGCCAAGGGCGCCCTGGAGCGCTTCTACCACGCACTGCGCGGCCTGCCGCGGGTTGCCGCCAAGGGGGGCGAGGCGTTCGTCGAGCGCTTCAGCGTGGCGATGAACGACGACTTCGGTACGCCGGAAGCCTGCGCCGTGCTGTTTGACCTGGTGCGCGAGATCAACCGCCTGCGTGACAGCGATGTCGACGCGGCGGCGGGCCTGGCCGGTCGCCTGCGTGAGCTGGGTGATGTGCTGGGTGTACTGCAGCTGGAGGCCGATGACTTCCTGCGTGCCGGGGCCGAAGGCAAGGTCGATGCGGCTGAGGTGGAAGCCTTGATTCAGGCGCGCCTGCAGGCGCGTGCAGACAAGAACTGGGCTGAGTCCGACCGTATCCGTGATCAGATCACGGCCATGGGCGTGGTGCTGGAAGACAGCAAGGGTGCAACCACCTGGCGCCTGGCTGACTGATCGATGTAATTGGGGCCGCGAAGCGGCCCCAGCTTTACTTGGCCAAACCGGCCAGCGGGCAGTGCAACACCAGTTTCGCCCCACCCAGCTCGCTCTCGCCGATCTCCAACCCAAACCCGTGCAGGTCGACGATCGCCGCAACGATCGACAACCCCAGCCCGAAGCCGGAATGGCGGTGGCCTTCCTCGCTGCGATAGAACCGCTTCAGCACCGCAGTCCGCTCCTCTTCGGCAATCCCTGGCCCGCTGTCTTCGATAGCAATGTGCACACCTAGCTCATCCTGAGTCGCCTTGATGGCAACCCGGCCGTCTTCGGGCGTGAACTTGATGGCATTGCCCACCAGGTTGGCCAGCGCTTCGAACAGCAACTCGCGATCACCATGCAGCGCCGGCAACTGGGCAGGCTGTTCGAGATTCAGGCGGATGCCGCCATCCTCGGCCAGTGGCAGATAGAAGTCATGCAGTTCCACCAGCAAGTCGTGCGGATCAAGCTGAACGAAGCCGGCGCGGCGCTGGCGGTCTTCCAGCTCGCTGATACGCAGCAAGCCACGGAAGCGTGCCATCAAGGTGTCGGTTTCACCGATCGCCTGGTCCAGCGCTTCGGCTTGTGGTGAATCGTGCGCGCTTTGCTGACGAATACGGTACAGCTGCGCCCGCAGGCGGGTGAGGGGCGTGCGCAGGTCGTGGGCGATGTTGTCGCAGACGCCTTTGACCTCATGCATCAGCCGCTCGATGCGGTCAAGCATGGCGTTGACGATATCGGCGAGCATGTCCAGCTCATCGCGGCGTGCTGACAGCGGCAAACGGTGGGTGAGGTCGCCGGCGACGATCAGCTCGGCCTGCGCCTGTATCGCACGAATGCGCTTGAGCGGGCGGCGACGCAGCAGGTACCAACCGGCAAACCCCGGAATCAGGGTCAGCGAGATACCCCACATCAAGGCATGCAGGATGATGCGGGTGACCACGAACAACGAGCCATTGTCGCGGAACAGCACCAGCCAACGGCCATCCTGCACCTTGATCGCCACCGCATCGCAGCTGTCACGTGGCATGTGCGGGTCGTCGGCGTCCAGGCAGTGCTTGAGCTCGTGCACCTTGCCGTCCAGGCCAAGGTCAGGCGGGATCGCGCGAATACGCCCGCCCACCGGGTTGAGCTGGGCATCGAACAGGCCATAGGCATCGAAACTGCGCTCTTCGAATGCCTGGCTGGCGATCAGGGCGTCGTCCAGCTGCTTGCCACTCATGTGTGCGAACAGGTGCTGGCGCTGCAGCATGGAGTGGCGGGTGAGCTTGTTCAGGTAGCTGGAAACCTCGAAGTACAGCACGCCCATGAGGATGCTGCTCCAGGCCACGAACAGGAAACTGTACAGCGCCAGCAGGCGGCTGGTGGACGAACTCCAGCCCTTAGACGGGTTCAGCAATGGCATAGCCCGAGCCCCGTACCGTACGGATCAGCGGCGACTGGCCGGGGGCGTCGATCTTCTTGCGCAGGCGGCCGATGTGCACGTCGATCAGGTTGGTGCCCGGGTCGAAGTGGTAACCCCAGACTTCCTCGAAGATCATCATCCGCGTGATCACCTGGCCGCTGTGGCGCATCAGGTATTCCAGCAGCTTGTACTCGGTGGGCAGCAGGTTGAGGGTGTGCTCGCCACGGCGGGCCTCGTGGCTGATCAGGTCCAGCTGCAGGTCGGCGACCTGCAGGCGGGTCTGGGTCATGGGCACGCTGTTGCGCCGCAGCAGCACTTCGACCCGTGCCGCCATCTCGTCGGAGGCGAACGGTTTGGTCAGGTAGTCGTCGCCACCGGCGCGCAGGCCGCGCACGCGCTCATCCACGTCGGAGAGGGCGCTGATCATCAGGATCGGCGTGGCGATTTTCAGGTTGCGCAGGGTGGTGACGATCGTCAGGCCATCGACCTCGGGCAGCATGCGGTCGACGGTGATCAGGTCGTAACCGCCGGCGATGGCCTTGGCCAGGCCCTCGCGGCCGTTGTCGGCCCAATCCACTTCCAGGCCGTGGCTGGAGAGTTCGGCGACGATTTCCTGGCCGGTGACGGCGTCGTCTTCGATGGTCAGTACGCGTGGCATGCTCGATCCTGGGCGTCTAATGGAGACTTGATTGTGCCAAAGAATAGCCAAACGGCGATTTAAGAAAAATTCATCTACGGCGCGTGAAACAAAACGGGGCATGCCAGTGTCTGGCATGCCCCGTCGATCAGCGTGGTGCAGCGGCTCAGGCGACCTTGACGATCCAGCCGGCTGGCGCTTCGACGTCGCCGCTCTGGATACCGGTCAGCTCGTTGTAGAGCTTCTGGGTGACCGGGCCGACTTTTTCCAGGTCGTGGAACACGTGCAGCTTGCCGTTGTACTCGATGCCACCGATCGGGGTGATCACCGCAGCGGTGCCGCAAGCGCCGGCTTCGATGAAGCGGTCGAGCTTGCTGATTTCGACGTCGCCTTCGATCACGGTCAGGCCCAGGCGCGATTGTGCCAGTTCCATCAGCGACAGGCGGGTGATGCCTGGCAGTACCGAGGCCGATTTCGGGGTGACGAATTCGTTGTTGGCGGTGATGCCGAAGAAGTTGGCCGAACCGACTTCCTCGATCTTGGTGTGGGTCAGCGGATCGAGGTAGATGGCGTCGGCGAAGTTGGCCTTCTTGGCTTCAGCGCCCGGCTGCAGGCTGGCAGCGTAGTTGCCACCGACCTTGGCTGCGCCAGTGCCCTGAGGGGCGGCACGGTCGAAGCTGGAGATCTGGAAGTTGTGCGGCTTCATGCCGCCTTTGAAGTACGAGCCGACCGGGATGGCGAAGATCGAGAAGATGAACTCGGGGGCGGTGCGCACGCCGATGTTGTCGCCAGTGCCGATCACGAACGGGCGCAGGTACAGGGCGCCTTTGCCGTGCGGCGGGACGAACTTCTCGTTGGCCTTGACCACTTGCTTGCACGCTTCGATGAACACATCGGTTGGCACCTGCGGCATCAGCAGGCGCGCGCAGCTGCGCTGCATGCGGGCGGCGTTCTGGTCTGGGCGGAACAGGTTGATCGAGCCGTCCTTGCAACGGTAGGCCTTGAGGCCCTCGAAGCATTGTTGACCATAGTGCAGGGCGGTGGAGCCTTCACTGATGTGCAGCACGTTGTCTTCGGTCAGGGTGCCTTTGTCCCACTCACCGTTGCGCCATACGGACAGGTAGCGCTTGTCGGTCTTGATGTAGTCGAAACCCAGCTTGTCCCAGTTAATGCTTTCGTTACTCATGACACCCTCGATTGTCTTGCAAGTGCCCGATCGCTCGGGCTGCTGTTATATGCGCACCTCGCCACGATAATACATCCATCGCGGATCGGGAACGGCCAGTCACGAATTGGCCATTATCTGAACGTTCTCGATTGCCTGGGCCGGCCTCTTCGCGGGTTTACCCGCGAAGAGGCCAGTCCAGAAAAACAAGGTCCGGCTGACTTCAGGGGTGCTTCAGGCGCCGGTTCCAGTCCCCAGCGTGGTTGCGCACGCAAGCTTCCTCGCTGTCAAAGCGTACATGCCAGGCCACGTGGTCCAACTGCACGCCCGCCTCATCGAGCGCCTGGGCCGTCAGCGCCAGCATGCGTGCCTTGGCCTCCCCAGCCAACGCTGCTGCTTTTTCGGCCTCACGCTCGAACACCCAGGTAATGCGCAAGCTAGCCGGAAAGTCATCCGGATCCAGCCGATGGGTCAGCCAGCTGAACCCCACGATCTCTGCCTTGGCGCTTTCGCAAGCGTCAGTCAGGCAGGCGACCAATTCGCGCTCCAGGCGCGCCAGGTCACGTTTGCTCATGTTTTTCAAAACCGGTTCCCATACCGAAGGCTAGTGAAAGACTTTAGCGCAGCACCGAAACAGGGCCAAGTGCCGCCCCTGCAATGTGCGCTGCAACCCCGTATGCCCCATGCCAGAGCCATCGCCGTGAAGGTTTCATCTTCGTTCACCTGCGAAGTTGGCCCGCAACCTGCTATATCCAGGCAACGAAATTTGATCGAGTGGTCAGTCTGCAGTTGCCCGAAAAGGCCACGCATGACCCTCTAAACGGCCGCCAGGCCACGGATATCAAGGGGCCGCAGGATGTCGCTCGCGGAGCAGATCGAATCATCTGAACAGGACGCCGGCTGGAGCGCCCATCTGCATCTACGCTTCGTCGAGCGCGATGGTGTGACCCGCCTTGGTGCGCGTCGGCATTTCGGCCCGCTTTTGGTGCAGCGCCCGTTCTACCCAGAGGGTGCACCGTGCCACGTTTATGTGCTGCACCCACCCGGCGGCATCGTCGCGGGTGACCGCCTGGAACTGGACATCCACCTCGAACCCGGCAGCCATGCGCTGCTGACCATGCCTGGTGCCAGCAAGTTCTACCGCAGCATCGGCCCCACCGCGCGGCTGGCCCAGCGCTTCCACCTGCAGGCCGGCAGCACCCTGGAATGGCTGCCGCAAGACAGCATCTTCTTCAACGGCGCCCGCGCCAGCCTCGACAGCCGCTTCAGCCTGGAGCCGGGTGCCAAGTTGCTGGCCTGGGAAACCCTGTGCCTGGGCCGGCCCGTGATGAATGAGCGCTTCGAGCAAGGCGCCCTGGACAGCCGCCTGTGCATCGAGCTGCCCGGCGAGCCCGGCCTGCATGAGCGCTTGCGCATTGCCGACGGGCACTTGGCCAAGGTCGGCGGCTACCCGCTGGTCGCGACCTTCTGCGCAGCGCCCGCGACCCCGGCCGTGCTGGAGCAGGTGCGCGCGCTGCTCGACCCACTCGACACCCCCGCAGGCGCGACCTTGCTTGGCTCGCTGCTGGTGATCCGCCTGCTCGATCACGACAACCAACACCTGCAACACACCCTGCAGCGCCTCTGGCATGCCCTGCGCCCGGCCGTTCTTGGCCTGGCCGCATGCCCGCCGCGCATCTGGGCCACTTGAGAGAGCGCCATGGAGCTGACCCCGAGAGAGAAAGACAAACTGCTGCTGTTCACCGCCGCGCTGCTGGCCGAACGGCGCCTGGCCCGTGGCTTGAAGCTCAACTACCCGGAGGCGGTGGCGCTGATCAGCGCCGCGGTGCTCGAAGGCGCCCGCGATGGCCGCACGGTGGCCGAGCTGATGAGCCTGGGCCGCGAAGTGATCGGCCGTGAGCAGGTCATGGAGGGCGTCGCCGAGATGCTGCATGACGTGCAGGTCGAGGCGACCTTCCCCGACGGCACCAAGCTGGTGACCGTGCACGACCCTATCGTCTGACCTGGAGCAGGAGCCCAGCATGATCCCAGGTGAAATTCAGGTCGCCGCTGGCGACATCGAACTCAACGTTGGCCGTGACACGGTCAGCGTCAGCGTGGCCAACCATGGCGACCGGCCGGTGCAGGTCGGCTCGCACTACCACTTCTATGAGGTCAACGATGCGCTGGTGTTCGAGCGTGAGCCGACCCGTGGTTTTCGCCTCGATATCCCGGCCGGCACCGCCGTGCGCTTCGAGCCGGGCCAGGCGCGCACCGTGCAACTGGTGGCTTATGCCGGCAAGCGTGAAGTGTATGGCTTCCAAGGCAAGGTAAATGGCGCACTGGAGGGCAGGGCATGAGCCGTATTTCCCGTCGGGCCTACGCCGACATGTTCGGCCCCACCGTAGGCGACCGCGTGCGCCTGGCCGACACCGCGTTGTGGGTTGAAGTCGAAAAGGACTTCACGATCTATGGCGAAGAGGTCAAGTTCGGTGGCGGCAAGGTCATCCGCGACGGCATGGGCCAGGGCCAGATGCTCGCCGCCGAGGCCATGGACCTGGTGCTGACCAATGCCCTGATCATCGACCACTGGGGCATCGTCAAGGCCGATATCGGTGTCAAGCACGGGCGTATCGCCGTCATCGGCAAGGCCGGCAACCCCGACGTGCAGCCGGGCGTGAACGTGCCAGTCGGCCCAGGTACCGAAGTGATCGCCGCCGAGGGCAAGATCGTCACCGCCGGTGGCATCGACTCGCATATCCACTTCATCTGCCCGCAGCAGGTGGAAGAAGCGCTGACCAGCGGCGTCACCACCTTCATTGGCGGCGGCACTGGCCCGGCCACCGGCACCAATGCCACCACCTGCACGCCGGGGCCCTGGTACCTGGCGCGGATGCTCCAGGCCGCCGATTGCCTGCCGATCAACATCGGCTTGCTGGGCAAGGGCAACGCCTCGCGCCCTGAAGCGCTGCGCGAGCAGATCGCCGCCGGCGCCGTGGGCCTGAAGCTGCACGAGGACTGGGGCTCGACCCCGGCCGCCATCGACTGCTGCCTGGGCGTGGCCGAGGAAATGGACATCCAGGTGGCGATCCACACCGACACCTTGAACGAGTCGGGCTGCATCGAAGACACCCTGGCCGCCATCGGTGACCGCACCATCCATACCTTCCATACCGAAGGTGCCGGTGGCGGCCACGCGCCGGACATCATTCGCGCGGCGGGGCAGGCCAACGTGCTGCCGTCCTCGACCAACCCGACCCTGCCGTACACGGTCAACACCGTCGACGAGCACCTCGACATGCTGATGGTGTGCCACCACCTGGACCCGAGCATTGCCGAGGACGTGGCCTTCGCCGAGTCGCGCATCCGCCGCGAGACCATCGCTGCCGAGGACATCCTCCACGACATGGGCGCCTTCGCCATGACCTCGTCCGACTCCCAGGCCATGGGCCGGGTCGGCGAAGTGGTGCTGCGCACCTGGCAGGTGGCGCACCAGATGAAGCTGCGCCGCGGCCCGCTGGCGCCGGACACCGCTTACAGCGACAACTTCCGGGTCAAGCGCTACATCGCCAAGTACACCATCAACCCCGCACTGACCCACGGCATCGCCCATGAAGTCGGCTCGCTGGAGGTGGGCAAGCTGGCCGACCTGGTGCTGTGGTCGCCGGCGTTCTTCGCGGTCAAGCCGGCCCTGGTGATCAAGGGCGGGATGATCGCCACCGCGCCAATGGGTGACATCAACGGTTCGATTCCGACCCCGCAGCCCGTGCACTACCGGCCGATGTTCGGCGCCCTGGGCGCGGCCCGTCACGCCACGCGCATGACCTTCCTGTCCCAGGCTGCCATGGCGCGTGGCCTGCACCAGGAACTGGGGCTGCAGAGCCTGATCGGTGTGGCCCACGGCTGCCGCCGGGTGCGCAAGGCCGACATGCTCCACAACACCTTGCAGCCGGTGATCGAAGTCGATGCGCAGACCTACCAGGTGCGTGCCGACGGCGAGTTGCTGGTGTGCGAGCCGGCCAGCGAACTGCCGCTGGCCCAGCGTTATTTCCTGTTCTGAAGGAGTAAAGATGATTGTCCTGACCCGCCGGATCGAGGCATCCGACAGCGTTACCGCAAGCGTGACCCTGGACGTCGACAGCCGCATCAAGAGCCGCCTGCGCGTGACCCTCGACGACGGTCGCGAAGCCGGCCTGATGCTCGAACGTGGCCACCTGCTGCGCGGCGGCGAGCTGCTCGCCGATGCCGCAGGCAGCTATGTGATCCGCGTGCTGGCTGCGCCTGAAGCGGTGTCGACGGTGCGCTGCGACGACCCACATCTGCTGGCCCGTGCCGCCTACCATCTGGGTAACCGCCATGTGCCGTTGCAGATCGAGCCAGGCCTGCTGCGTTACCAGCACGATTATGTGCTCGACGAGATGCTGCGCGGCCTGGGCCTGACGGTGGAAGCCGAGCAGGCACCGTTCGAGCCTGAGGCCGGTGCCTACCAGAGCGCCCCGCACAGCCACAGTCACAGCCATGGCAACGACCATCCGTTCGTGCGCCTGTCAGCCCATTCCTGAATCCCTCATATAAGGAGCCCACCATGAAAAAGATTTTCGCCCTTGCCTTGCTGATGGTCGCACTGCCGGCCTTCGCCCACCCCGGCCACGACGGCAGCCCGCTGCACGACGGCCTGCTGCACCCGCTGACCGGCCTCGACCACTTGCTGATGCTGCTGGGTACCGGTGTGCTGGCCGCACTGACCCGGCGCAACCTGGCCCTGCCGCTGGCGACGCTGGCGTCGATGTTTGCCGGTGCCGTGTGCGGCCACCTGTTCGGTGACGTGCTGGGCATGGAGGCCATGATTGCCGTGTCGGTGCTGGTGGCTGGCGCCGCCGTGCTGCTGCCGAGCCGTCAGTTGCTGCTGGCCTTGGCCATGCCGGTGTTCGCCCTGTTCCACGGCTGGGCCCACGGTGTGGAGGCCACGCCAAGCGCGTTCTGGCTGTTCAGCGCCGGCTTCGTCACCGTCAGCGGGCTGCTGCTGGCCGTTGGCTTCGGCGTCGGTTGCCTGCTGCGCCGCCACAGCGGCCTGCAGAAGGCCTTTGGCGGCGGCATGCTGGCCGGCGCCGCACTGGTGCTGGCCGGTTGATGAACAGCGACCTGGCACTGCTGCGCCTGCTGCAGCTGGCCAGCCCCGGCCTGCCGGTGGGTGGTTTCACCTACTCGCAAGGGTTGGAGTGGGCCGTCGAGGCTGGCTGGGTGCAAGACACTGCCAGCTTCAGCGCCTGGCAACGCGAGCAGCTGCACGACACCCTGGGGTGTCTGGACTGGCCAGTGCTGGCGCGCCTGTATCGCGCCTGCGAGGCGGGCGATGCAGCAGCATTCGCGCACTGGAGCGGCTTCCTGCTGGCCAATCGCGAAACGGCCGAACTGCGCCTTGAAGAACAACAGCGCGGCGCGGCCCTGGCACGCCTGCTCGATGGTTGGCAGCTGGGCCAGGACCCGGCCTGGCGTGCCAGCCTCGAACTCAGCCAGCTCGGCGGCATGGCCTGGCTTGCCGCGCACTGGCAGATCCCGCTGCGTCAGCTCGCCCTCGGCCATGCCTTCGCCTGGCTCGAAGGCGCGGTGATGGCCGGGGTCAAGCTGGTGCCGTTCGGCCAGCAGGCGGCGCAGACCCTGCTACGCGACCTGGGCGCTGAACTGCCGGGCGTGCTGGACCAGGCCCTGGCATTGGCCGATGACCAGCTCGGCGGTGGCCTGCCGTTGCTGGCAATCGCTTCTTCGCGTCACGAAACCCAATACACCCGTTTGTTCCGTTCCTGAGGACTGCCTACATGCAAAGCTATCAGCAACCCCTGCGCGTCGGTGTCGGCGGCCCGGTCGGCTCTGGCAAGACCGCGCTGCTCGAATGCCTGTGCAAGGCCATGCGCGATCACTACCAGATCGCCGTGGTCACCAATGACATCTACACCAAGGAAGACCAGCGCATCCTCACCGAGGCCGGTGCCCTGGAGCCTGAGCGTATCGTTGGCGTCGAGACCGGTGGCTGCCCGCACACCGCCATCCGCGAGGATGCCTCGATGAACCTGGCGGCCGTCGAAGCGCTGGCGCGCAAGTTCGGCAACCTTGAAGTGATCTTCGTCGAAAGCGGTGGCGACAACCTCAGCGCTACCTTCAGCCCGGAGCTGGCCGACCTGACCATCTACGTCATCGACGTGGCCGAGGGCGAGAAGATCCCGCGCAAGGGCGGCCCCGGCATCACCAAGTCAGACTTCCTGGTGATCAACAAGACCGACCTGGCGCCCTATGTGGGCGCCTCGCTGGAAGTGATGGAGCGTGACACCCAGCGCATGCGCCCGCAGCGCCCCTGGACCTTCAGCAACCTGAAGAAGGGTGAGGGCCTGCAGGCGGTGATCGATTTCATCGTGGAGCGGGGGATGCTGGGTGTGAGGGGCTGAAGTCCAGCACCTCGACGCGGTTGCGGCCATTCTGCTTGGCCTTGTAGAGCATCTCGTCGACCTGCTTGAGCAGGGTCTCGGCCAGCTCGGTATCGGGCTGGCGGCAGGCCACGCCGACCGATAGGGTGAGTTTGCCGCAGTGGGGCGTGTCGGCCTGTTCGACCGCCTCACGGATGCGCTCGGCGATACGCCGGGCATCGGCCAGGGTGGTGTCCGGCAACAGCATGGTGAACTCTTCGCCGCCAACCCGGCAGGGCAGGTCATGCAGGCGGGAGTTCTGCCGCAGCAGTTCGCTCAGATGCTTGAGCACGTCATCGCCGGCGTCATGGCCATAAGTGTCGTTGACCCGCTTGAAGAAGTCGATGTCCAACGCCAGCACGGCGAATGCCCGTTCGCTTTCCATCAAGGTAGCCAGTGCCAGTTGCAGCGCCCGGCGGTTGGCCAGGCCGGTGAGGGCGTCGCTCTGGGCTTCCTGGCGCAGCTTGCCGAACTTTTCCTGCATCAGGCGCTCGGCCGTGAGCAGGGCGCGGCGGATGGCGGCAGCCTCCACGTACCAGGCGTCGATGCCGCGCAGTTCATCGGCGGTCTCGCTGGACGACAGGTGCGTGGCGCTGTGTGCCAGCTGGCGCAGTGGCTTGATCAGCCGGTAGGTCATCCACAGCATCAGCAGGAAACCGATCAGGCTGGTCGGCAGAATGTACAACAGCACCTTACGCATCAGCTCATGCAGGGGCGCCAGGGCCAGTTCACGCGGTTGCTGGGCGACCACCGCCCAGTGTGTTTCAGGTACCGGGGCGAAGCCGGCGAGCATGGGGATGGCGAGGTAGTTGGGCGCTTCCAGGTTGCCGGTTTCGCCGCGCAGGGCTGCCTTGATGGTCGGGCTGCCGGTGGCCACGGTACCGATGCGCTGATGGTTGGGGTGGTAGAGCAGGCGTTCGTTGGCGTCGGCAACGAAGGCAAAGGTGCCGTCATTCTGGTAGTGCTGGCCGATCACCTCGTGCAGTTCGCTTTCTTTCTTGAGGAACACCGAGCCACCGACAATACCCAGATAACGACCGTCCGCCGCGAAGATCGGCTCCGAGATGAACACCACCAGCTCGCCACCTCGTGAGGTGTACGCAGGGCTGACCATCGGCTTGCGGGCATCGACGGCCTGCTGAATCTCCGACGAACGCTGGCGGTGGCTGGCGATCTGGCGAATATCCGGGTACGCCATCCGCACTTGCCCCTGGGCATCGACGATGACGATGGAGTTGAAGTCATCATCCTGGGCTTGCAGGCGCTTGGCTTCGGCTTGCAGTAACGCCGGGTCGTCCAGGCCGCCGGCAAGTTGCCGGGCGCTGTAGGTCAGGTGGCTGCGGGCCGAGCGCAGGAACTCGGTGATGCTCGAAGCCACTTTGCTGGCATACGCCTGGTTGGCCTGCAGGGAAAACTGCACCAAGGTGTTGTGCTGCACCCGGTAGGCGACATACAGGACATTGCCCAGCGTCGCCAGGCACGCCAGCACGACGATGCCGAGCACCAGGGTTCGCAGGTTGATCATGGGCAAGCGCTTGGGCATGGCGGGCCTGTCTGGCAAGGGCGACGGGCTCAAGTATGGCCGGTTTCTGCCCGGCTGCTGCCCCAAGTGCCGCCACCTTGCGGCAGGCGGCACTTGGGCGATGGGTCACTCATGGCAGCAATGGGGCTTGCCAGGCTGGCCCTCGTAGCGATCGTGGTGCCGTACCCAGTCCATGGTCCCGGCCTCGTTGCGCCCCAGCGGCGCGATGTCGAGGAAGTTGTAAGTGTTGACCAGGATGTCCAGGCCACGGGCGTAGGTGGAGTAGGTATGGTAGAGCGTGCCTTCCGGGTCCTTGTAGAACGCGCTCAGGCCCGGCAGCTCGGCCTCATTGCCGGTGTACGGCGCGTAGTTGTACTGGCGTTGGCCCTCGGTGCCGACGCTGACGCCGAAGTCTTCGTTGAAACCGCTGCCGTGGGACGAATACCAGGGGAAGCGCCAGCCCATGCGCTGGCGGAAAGCCTGGAATTCGGGGTAGGGCGCACGTGACACGGCGACCAGCGAGACGTCGTGGTGGGCCAGATGCAGGTTGGCGCCATCGAAATGGTCGGCAAGGAACGAGCAGCCTGGGCAGCCTTCGCTCCAGCCCTCGGCAAACATGAAGTGATAGACCAGCAGCTGGCTACGCCCGGCGAACAGGTCGGTCAGGCTCAGTTCGCCGTCCGGGCCGTGGAAGCGGTAGGGCTGTTCGACCTTGACCCAGGGCAGGGCACGGCGGGCGGCGGCCAGTTCGTCGCGTTGGTGGGTGAAGGCTTTTTCGTGTAGCCACAGTTGGCGGCGGGCGGCCAGCCATTGCTCGCGTGAGGTGACCGGGTGTTTCTGATCGGGGGGGCTCATGGTGCTGACTCCGCTTGGGGGATTCAGCTTT
Organism: Pseudomonas sp. MN1F; assembly: GCF_009391885.1. Taxonomy (GTDB): domain Bacteria; phylum Pseudomonadota; class Gammaproteobacteria; order Pseudomonadales; family Pseudomonadaceae; genus Aquipseudomonas. Next base: position 142,748 of record NZ_VZII01000041.1, read on the forward strand.
TGGTCGATTTGAGGGGACGGGAATCGACAGTCAGGGCAGGTGGGCGATGAGTGGTTCGGGGAGGTTAGGCGGGAGAGGTGTGGCGCCCGTGAGACCGAGCGCCGCCCGCGCGGCGCTCGGTCTCACGGGCGCTGAATGCCTCGCGGCGGGCGCCTGGTGGCCCTCACCCGTGCATGGTCTCGATCAACTCCCACAGCGCTGGATCATTGAAATCCTTCACCACCAGCCTGGCCCCTGCAGCCAGCAATCGCTCCGGCGTCTGCGTCGTGGCAACCCCCACGGTAAAGATCCCGGCCCCACTCGCAGCCGTCACCCCCGGCAACGAATCCTCGAACGCCAGCGCCTCGCCAGCCACCGCTTCCAGGCGCTGCAGCCCGGTCAGATAAGGCAGCGGATCAGGCTTGGGCCGCGCCAGCTCCTCGGCCACCAATACATGTTCGAAGCGATCGCCAAGCCCCATGGCCGTGAGCATATGCTCGGCATTCAGCCGCGGCGCATTGGTCACCACGCACATGCCGATGTCCCAGGCCCGCGCATGGTCCATCAGGCGCAGCAGGCCGGGCAGGGGTTGCAGCACAGGTGACAGTTTACGGAAAAGCGCTTCCTTGCGATCGGCCAGCGCTTGGCACTCGGCCGTATCGGCATGTGGAAACAATTCGGCAAACAGTTCGCCATTGGCCCGGCCACTGACCTGGGCATCGAATTGTTCCTGGGTCAGCTCGCGGCCGTCATGGTCGTGAAGTAGTTGGCGGAAGGCCTGCAAATGCAGGGTGTCGGTGTCGGTCAAGGTTCCATCGAGATCGAACAGCAGGGCAGTCAGCATCAGGTATCCAAGGTCTTCAAAAAACAAAAGCCTGGGGATGATAACCAAACCTGACGACAAAGGGGGCTGTTCAGCGCACGCCGAAAAGAGTACAAATGTACTCCATGGACAATCTCACCCCAAAACGCCGTGCAATCCTCGACTACATTCGCGAGCGCATTGCCGACCACGGCCAGCCACCGAGCCTGGCCGATATCGCCAGCCGCTTCGGTTTTGCTTCGCGTAGCGTCGCGCGCAAGCACATCACCGCGTTGTGCCAGGCCGGCTACATCGACGTCACGCCCAACCAGGCGCGGGGTATTCGCCTGGCCGAGCCGCTGCGCCGGCCGGAAATCCTCGAAATTCCCGTGCTGGGGCAGGTGGCAGCCGGTGCGCCGATCGGCCCGGACCTGGGTATTCACGAGCAATTGCTGCTCGACCCCAGCCTGTTCCGCCGCACTCCGGATTACCTGCTCAAGGTGCGCGGCGATTCGATGATCGAGGACGGCATCTTCGACGGTGACCTGGTCGGCATCCTCCAGCAGGGTGAGGCACGTGATGGCCAGATCGTGGTCGCGCGCCTGGACGGCGAGGTCACCATCAAGCGCCTGCAGCGCCAGCCCGGCGGTTACCGGCTGTTGCCGCGCAATCCGGCTTATGCGCCGATCGACGTGGGGCCTGAGCGCGAGTTCTTCATCGAAGGCGTGTTCTGTGGCCTGTTGAGGCGCGACTGATGGGCGCGGTGGTCGATCTCGATCGGCTGCTCGACCAGCGCCAGGTCTGGCGTGGGCGGCAGGGCCAGGTGCGCCCTGCCGGTTTGCAGCCCACTGGCCACGCGATGCTCGACCAACGCCTGCCGGATGGCGGCTGGCCGGCCGCAGCCCTCAGCGAGCTGCTGTTGGCCAGCCCGGGCTGTGGCGAGTTGCAACTGCTCTGGCCATCCCTGTCACGCCTGACGGCTGAAGGCGGGCGGGTGGTGCTGGTGGCGCCGCCGTTCATTCCTTATGCGCCGGCCTGGCAGGCCGCAGGTGTGGATATGCGCTGGCTGGTGCAGGTCGATGCCGGGCAGGCCGATGCCCTGTGGGCAGCCGAACAGTGCTTGCGCTCTGGCAGCTGCGCAGCGGTGCTGTGCTGGCCGGAGCGTGCCGATGACCGCGCCCTGCGCCGCCTGCAGGTGGCCGCCGAAACAGGGCAGGCACTGGCCTTCGCCTGTCGGCCGCAACAGGCTGCGCACAACCCGTCGCCCGCTGCGCTGCGTATTGCCGTGGATACGCGCCCGGCGCAGTGGCGGGTGCTCAAGTGCCGTGGCGGCATGCCACCGGCCATGCCAATCGCCTGCCCAGGGCGGGGCTGATGCACCATGCTCTGGGCCTGCATTCTCCTGCCCCAGCTGGCGCTGGACTCGATCCTGCGCGAGCGTGACGACGCCGATAAGCCTCTGGTACTGATCGGCGGGCCGGTTCAGCGTCGCCTGCTGCAAGCCGTCAACCCCGCGGCGGCGGCGCTTGGCCTGCGGGCGGGGCAAACGCTGACGGCGGCGCGGGCCCTGGCCGATGGTTTCCACTGTGTCGAGGCTGACCCGGCCCGCATCGAGCAGTTGCAGCAATTGCTGGCGGCCTGGGCCTACCGGTTCAGTGCCCAGGTGAGCCTTCACTACCCCCGTGCCCTGTTGCTAGAAGTCGGCTCCAGCTTGCAGCTGTTCGGCCCATGGCTGCTGTTCGAGGCTCGCCTGCGCGAGGAACTGGCTGCACTGGGCCTGCGCCAGCGCATCGTGCTTGCGACCAACCCGGTAGCGGCCCGCATGCTTGCCAACGGCCATGACGGCCTGGCACTGACCTGCGCCGACCAGACCCGGGCGGCGCTGGCGCGTATGCCGATCGAGCGGGTCGGGTTGCCAGCGGACGCTGCCCAAGCCTTTGCCCGCATGGGCCTGCGCCAGCTGGGCCAGGTGCTGGCCTTGCCGCGTGATGCGCTGGCCAGGCGCTTCTCCGCCCAGGTGCAGTTGCACCTGGACCAATTGCTTGGGCTACGTTCCATGGGGCTGGACTTCTACCAGCCACCGGACCGCTTCGAATCGCGCCTGGAACTCAACTTCGACGTCGAATCGCATCAGGCCTTGCTGTTCCCGTTGCGGCGCATGCTCAATGACCTGGCGGCCTTCCTCGCCGGGCGCGACTGCGGTGTGCAGCGCTTTAGCCTGTACCTGGAGCACGTCGAAGGGCCGGACACCCTGCTGCACGTTGGGCTGCTGGCCGCTGAACGGGACGCCGCCATGCTGTTCGAGCTGGCCCGCGGGCGCCTTGAACCGCTGCGCATCCCGGCACCGGTACGCAACCTGCGGCTTGTCGCCGATGACCTGCCGCCCTTCGTGCCCCAGCACCAGGCACTGTTCGACCCCCGCGCCAAGCAGGCACAGCCCTGGGAGCAACTGCGCGAACGCCTGCGTGCGCGCCTGGGTGATGAAGCCGTCAAGGGGCTGCGCGCCGAGGCCGACCACCGCCCAGAATACGCTTGGCAGCAGGCGGAGCAGGGCGCCCAGGGCAGCCTGCCGGCCTTGCCAGGTAGCCGCCCAGGCTGGTTGCTGCCCACGCCGCAGGCCTTGGGTGCAGCTGACCACCGGCTGCTTGGCCAGGCCGAGCGCATCGAGTCGGGCTGGTGGGACGGTGGCGACGTACGCCGTGACTATTACCGCATCGAAACCCGCGATGGCCTGCGTGGCTGGGCCTATCACGACCTGGCCCAACCCGGCCCACTGTGGCTGCAGGGCTGGTTCGCATGAGTACACCGGGCTACGCCGAGTTGCATTGCCTGTCCAACTTCAGTTTCCAGCGCGGTGCCTCCAGCGCCGAAGAGCTGTTCCGCCGCGCCCGCGAGCAGGGCTACCAGGCCCTGGCGATCACTGACGAGTGCACCCTGGCCGGTATCGTGCGAGCCTGGCAGGCCGCCAAAGAACAGCAGTTGCGCCTGATCGTCGGCAGCGAAGTGCGCCTGCAGGATGGCCCCAAACTGGTGTTGCTGGTGCAGAACCTCACGGGTTATCAGAACCTCTGTGCCTTGATCACCCGTGCCCGACGGCGGGCCGAAAAGGGTGAGTACCAGTTGTTCGCTGACGATCTGCAGCCACACCATGAGGGTTTGCTGGCGCTGTGGATTGTCGATGATGGCGACGACCAGGCGACAGGCCGATGGCTGAGCGATGTGTACGCCGAGCGCTTGTGGCTGGGCGTGCACCTGCACCGTGGCAGCGATGATGACCGGCGCCTGGCCCGCTTGCGCGAACTGGCGGCGCAGCTGGGCATCCGCGCTGTGGCCTGTGGTGACGTGCACATGCACGTGCGCGGCCGGCGCGCCCTTCAGGACTGCATGACCGCCATCCGCCAGCACTGCAACGTGGCCGAGGCAGGGCGCCATCTGTTCGCCAATGGCGAGCGCCACCTGCGTTCGCGGGAGCAACTGGCCGAGCTGTACCCGGCAGACCTGCTGGCCGAGAGTCTGGGCATTGCCGAGCGTTGCCAGTTCGACCTGGGCGAACTGCGCTACCAGTACCCACGCGAGCTGGTACCCGAGGGCCAGACCCCCGCCAGCTGGCTGCGCGCCTTGTGCGAGCAGGGCTTGCCGCAGCGCTGGCCGGCCGGGCCGAGCAGCAAGGTGCGCGCGGTGCTGGACAAGGAACTGACGCTGATCGAGGCGCTGGGCTACGAAAGCTATTTCCTGACGGTGCATGACATCGTCGCCTTTGCCCGCAGCCAGCACATTCTTTGCCAGGGCCGCGGTTCGGCAGCCAACTCGGTGGTGTGCTTCGTGCTGGGCATTACCGAGCTCGACCCGATGGAGCATCGCCTGTTGTTCGAGCGCTTCCTGTCGCGCGAGCGTAACGAGCCGCCCGACATCGACGTGGACTTCGAGCATGACCGGCGCGAAGAGGTGATTCAGTACGTGTTTCGCCGTTACGGCCGGCACCGCGCTGCGTTGACCGCCGTGGTCAATACCTATCACGCTGCCGGCGCTGTGCGTGATGTGGCCAGGGTGCTGGGCCTGCCGGCCGACCAGGTGGATGCCCTGGCCAAGTGCTGCGGCCGCTGGAGCGACCGTATCCCGGACGATCAACGGCTCTCTGAGGCCGGTTTCGAACCCGGCAGCCCGTCGCTGCGGCGCATCCTGGTGCTGGCGGGTGAACTGATCGGTTTCCCCCGTCACCTGTCCCAGCACCCAGGTGGCTTCGTCATTTCCGAACAGCCGCTGGACCAGCTGGTGCCGGTGGAAAACGCCGCCATGGCTGAGCGCACGGTGATCCAGTGGGACAAGGACGACCTGGACATGGTCGGCCTGCTCAAGGTCGATGTGCTGGCCTTGGGCATGCTCAGCGCCTTGCGCCGTTGTTTCGACCTGCTGCAGCGGCACCGCGGTCGGCAGTTGACCCTGGCGACCATCCCCAGTGAAGACCCGGCGACCTACGCAATGATCAGCCGCGCCGAAACCATGGGTGTGTTCCAGATCGAGTCGCGGGCGCAGATGGCCATGTTGCCGCGGCTCAGGCCCAATACCTTCTATGACCTGGTGATCGAGGTCGCCATCGTGCGCCCCGGGCCGATTCAGGGCGACATGGTGCATCCTTACCTGCGTCGGCGCCTCAAGCAGGAACCGGTGACCTACCCCTCGGAAAAGCTCAAGGAAGTGTTCGAGCGTACCCTCGGCGTGCCGTTGTTCCAGGAGCAGGTGATGGAACTGGCCATGGTCGCCGCCGACTACAGCCCCGGCGAGGCCGACCAGCTGCGCCGCAGCATGGCGGCCTGGAAGCGCCATGGCGGGCTGGAGCCCCATCGCCAGCGGCTGGTCGAGGGCATGCTGCGCAACGGTTACGACCTGGCGTTCGCCGAGCGCATCTTCGAGCAGATCAAAGGCTTTGGCAGTTACGGCTTCCCCGAGTCGCACGCCGCCAGCTTCGCCTTGCTCTGCTATGCCAGCAGCTGGCTCAAGTGCCATGAGCCGGCGATCTTCACCTGCGCGCTGGTCAACAGCTGGCCGATGGGGTTCTACAGCCCGGATCAGCTGTTGCAGGAGGCGCGGCGGCAAGGGATCGAAGTCCGTCCGGTGGATGTGTTCCATAGCGAATGGGACTGCACGCTGGAGCCCGATCATCAGGGTGTTCTGGCCATCCGCCTTGGGCTGCGGCAGATTCGCGGTTTCAGCGAGGCGGATGCCCGTCGGCTGGTGCAGGCGAGGGCGCAGCGCCCTTGGCGGGATGTCGAAGACCTGTGCCTGCGCGCCGGGCTCGACAGCCGTGCCCGCGCCCGGCTGGCCGATGCGGGGGCACTGCGAGCCCTGGCCCGCGACCGCCATCAGGCGCGCTGGCAGGTGGCGGCGGTGCAGGCGCAGTTGCCGCTGTTCGCCGAGGTGCTGGCCGTGCCGGAAGCGCAGGTTGCGTTGCCCGCACCCACGGTTGGCGAAGACCTGGTTGCTGATTACACCACCTTGGGCACAACCCTGGGCCCGCATCCGCTCAGGCTGTTGCGTTCACGGCTCCGGGCGTTGGGCTGTCGCAGTTGCGCCGAGCTGGTGGGGGTGGAGCATGGCGATGCGATTGCCGTGGCCGGGCTGGTGGTGGGGCGGCAGCGGCCGCAGACTGCCAGCGGGGTGACCTTCGTTACGCTGGAAGATGAGTTCGGCATGGTTAACGTGGTGGTCTGGCGTGACCTGGCCGAGCGGCAGCGGCGGGCACTGGTGGGATCGCAGCTGCTCAAGGTGAGCGGGCGGCTGGAGCAGGAGAACGGCGTGCGGCATTTGATTGCCCGGCGGCTGGAGGACATCAGCCCCTTGCTACAGGGGCTGGATGTACAGAGCCGGGACTTCCACTGACCTTGATGGCCCGTCAGACCATCGCCAGATGCTGCTTGCGCGTCGGCGCTGGAAACGCCCGGTCGATCGCCCGCACGTCTTCACTGGTCAGGGTCAACGCCCCGGCCGCCGCATTCAGCCGCACATGTTCCGATGACACCGCCTTGGGGATGGCAATCACATCATTCTGCCGCGTCACCCAGGCCAGGCTGACCTGTGCCGGCGTCGCGCCATGGCGCTCGGCAATCTCGCTCAGCACCGGGTGCTGCAACAGCCGCCCGGCCTGGGCCAGCGGGCAGTAGGCCATGGTCGGCAAACCGCGCTGGCGGCTCCACGGCAACAGGTCGAATTCGATGCCACGCTGCGCCGGGTTGTACAGCACCTGATTGGTGGCGCAATCCGGGTTGTGCAGTTCGCGCAAGTCGTCGACATCGAAGTTGGACACCCCCCAGTGGCGGATCTTGCCCTGCTCGCGCAAGCGCTCGAACGCTTCGACCGTTTCCTCCAGCGGATACTGGCCACGCCAGTGCAGCAGGTAGAGGTCGATGACCTCGCTACCCAGGCGCTTCAGGCTGCGTTCACAGGCGTCAGGCACGCCACGGCGGCTGGCGTTGTGCGGGTAGACCTTGCTGACCAGGAACACCTGGTCACGGCGCCCGGCAATGGCCTGGCCAACCACTTCCTCGGCGCCACCTTCGGCATACATCTCGGCGGTGTCGATCAGGGTCAGGCCCTGTTCGATACCCTGTTGCAGGGCCGCCACTTCGGCCGCCCTGTGCGCCGGGTCTTCGCCCATGTACCAGGTGCCCTGGCCAATGGCCGGCACGCTGCAACCTGCCAGTTTCACGTAACGCATGTCACCTCCGGAGTCTGGGTATGGGAAAGCAGTACCTCGAGCAGCGCCTGGGCTGCGGTGGAAAGCTTGTGGTCGGCCAGGGCGATCACGCTGATGCGCCGTTCGACGGCGGGTTCGACCAGCGTCACGCAACGTGCGCCAAGTTCCTGCATCTGGTTGATGCACAACGCGGGGACCGCGCTGACGCCAAGACCGCTGGCAACCATGCGGCCGATGGTCGACAGCTGGTGGCTTTCGAATGCCACCGCCAGTTTGCCGTGGCGCGCCGCGACGTTCTGTTCCAGCAGCAGGCGCACCGCCGACGGGCGTTGCAAGGCAATGAAGTCTTCCGCCAGCAACTGCGCCCAGGTGACCTGGGTTTGCAAGGCCAGTGGTGAGTCGGCCGGCACCACGGCGACGAAGCGGTCCATGTACAGCGGGTGGAAATTCAAACCTTCGCTGTTATCCGGCTCGAAACCGATGCCCAGTTCGACGCGGCGATGGCGCACCAGTTCCAGCACTTGTTCGTTGATCACGTCGTGCACCGTGACGTTGACCTTGGGGTAACGCTGGCGGAACACCTTGAGCGATTGCGGCAGCAGGTTGCCGGCAAAGGCCGGCATGGCCGCCACCGAGACGCGGCCAAGCTGCAGGGTGAAGCGCTGGCGCAGCATCTCTTCGGTGTCGTCCCAGTCGGCCAGCAGGCGCCGGGCCAGCGGCAGCAGCACCTCACCCTCGGCGGTCAGGCTGACACTGCGGGTGGTGCGGGTGAGCAGGGCGCCGCCGAGGTTGTCCTCCAGTGCCTTGATGGTCAGGCTCAGGGCCGGTTGTGACACATGCAGGTGTTCACCGGCCTGGGCGAAGCTCTGGTATTTGGCGACGGCAACGAAGGCGCGCAGTTGCTTGACGTTCATGACAGCCTCGATCGCTGTTTTGGAAAAGTTATCAATCGATGATGAAAACAAAATTAACAAATCAGTCGCCAGCGGTGAAGATGGCTGCACACGCTCACCGACAGCCTCGTCGGTTCAACAACTACAAAAGGCGGATCAGCATGGCCGGACTGGACAAGCGCGTAGCAACCTATGAAGAGGCCCTGGCAGGCCTGACCGACAACATGACGGTACTGGCCGGCGGCTTCGGCCTGTGTGGCATCCCCGAAAACCTCATTGCCGAAATCAAGCGCCTTGGCGTCAAGGGCCTGACCGTGGTCTCCAACAACTGCGGCGTCGACGGCTTCGGCCTGGGTGTGCTGCTGGAAGACCGGCAGATCCGCAAGATGATCGCCTCCTACGTCGGCGAGAACGCCGAATTCGAACGCCAGCTGCTCAGTGGCGAGCTGGAAGTCGAACTGACCCCGCAAGGCACCCTGGCCGAGAAGATGCGCGCTGGCGGCGCCGGTATCCCGGCCTTCTACACCGCCACCGGCTATGGCACCCCGGTTGCCGACGGCAAGGAAGTGCGCGAGTTCAAGGGCCGCAAGTACATCCTCGAAGAGTCCATCACCGGCGACTTCGCCATCGTCAAGGGCTGGAAGGCCGACCACTACGGCAACGTGGTGTACCGCAACACTGCGCAGAACTTCAACCCGCTGGCGGCCACCGCTGGCAAGATCACCGTGGTCGAAGTGGAAGAAATCGTCGAGCCTGGCGTGTTGCTGCCCAGCGAAATCCACACCCCGGGCATCTACGTCGACCGGGTGATCGTCGGCACCTTCGAAAAACGCATCGAAAAGCGCACCGTCAAGGCCTGAGCGCCGTCCATCAGAACAACAAAGAGATCCTGACCATGGCACTGACCCGCGAACAGATGGCGCAACGCGTCGCCCGTGAACTGAAGGACGGCTACTACGTCAACCTCGGCATTGGCATCCCGACCCTGGTGGCCAACTATGTACCGGCCGAGATGGACGTGATGCTGCAGTCCGAAAACGGCCTGCTCGGCATGGGCGAATTCCCCACCGAAAGCACTATCGATGCCGACATGATCAACGCCGGCAAACAGACCGTCACCGCCCGCCGTGGCGCGTCGATCTTCGACTCGGCGCAATCGTTCGCCATGATCCGTGGCGGCCACGTCGACCTCACCGTACTGGGCGCTTTCGAGGTGGACGTGGAAGGCAACATCGCCTCGTGGATGATCCCCGGCAAGCTGGTCAAGGGCATGGGCGGCGCCATGGACCTGGTGGCCGGTGCCGAGAACATCATCGTCACCATGACCCACGCCTCGAAGGATGGCGAGTCCAAGCTGCTGCCACGCTGCAGCCTGCCGCTGACCGGTGCCGGCTGTATCCGCAAGGTGCTGACCGACCTGGCCTACCTGGAGATTAAAGACGGCGCCTTCATCCTGCGCGAGACCGCGCCGGGGGTGAGCGTTGAAGAAATCATCGAGAAAACCGCCGGCAAGCTGATCGTGCCGGACGATGTAAAGGAAATGACCTTCTAAAGCATCACACTGTCCCTGTGGGTGCGGGCTCTCCCGCGAAAGCGTCGGTACTTTCACCGCCGCCTTCGCGGGTGAACCCGCTGCCACAGGGTTTTGCATTGCCAATGCAAAACTGCTCCGCCTCATAAAACCAATAAAAGGAAGTAACCGTGGCCGCTGAAATCCAAGACAGCCGCTCCGCCCGCTTTGCCCTGCGCTGTTCCAACTGGGCGGAACGCTGGTTCCCCGACTCCTGGGTATTCGCCGCCCTTGCCGTGTTGCTGGTGTGCATCGGCGCCCTGGCCATGGGCGCCAAACCGACTGACACTGCCAAAGCCTTTGGCGATGGCTTCTGGAGCCTGATCCCGTTCACCATGCAAATGGCCTTCGTGGTCATCGGCGGCTACGTCGTGGCCAGCTCGCCACCTGCTGCCCGCCTGATCGACCGCCTGGCGCGTATCCCCAAGAATGGTCGCTCGGCGGTGTGCTGGGTTGCACTGATCTCGATGCTGGCCTCGCTGCTCAACTGGGGCCTGTCGCTGGTGTTTGGCGGCCTGCTGGTCCGTGCCCTGGCCCGTCGCACTGAACTGAAGATGGACTACCGCGCCGCCGGTGCCGCCGCTTATCTGGGCCTGGGTGCTGTGTGGGCGCTGGGCCTGTCGTCGTCGGCTGCGCAGTTGCAGGCCAACCCGGCCAGCCTGCCGCCATCGATCCTGTCCATCACTGGCGTGATCCCGTTCACCGAAACCATTTTCCTCTGGCAGTCCGGTGTGATGCTGGCGGCCCTGGTGGTTGTCTCGCTGGTGATCGCCTACGCCACCGCGCCGGGCCCGAACAGTGCGCGCAGCGCCGAAGACTGTGGCGTCGACCCCAGCTTCACCGCGCCACCGGCACCCAAGCGTACCCGCCCGGGTGAGTGGCTGGAGCACAGCCCGATCCTGATCCTGATGCTGGTGGCCCTGGCCGGTGGCTGGCTGTACCAGGAGTTCGCCACCAAGCCGGCGATCACCGCGATTTCCGGGCTGAACACCTACAACCTGCTGTTCATCATGCTCGGTGCCTTGCTCCACTGGCGCCCGCGCAGCTTCCTGGATGCCGTGGCCCGCGCCGTGCCGACCACCACCGGGGTGCTGATCCAGTTCCCGTTGTACGGCTCGATTGCAGCGATCCTCACCCAGGTCAAGGGTGTGGATGAACAGACCCTGGCCCACCACATCTCGCTGTTCTTCACCCAGATCGCCACCCACGACACCTACGCGCTGTTGATGGGTGTGTACTCCGCCGTGCTGGGCTTCTTCATCCCGTCGGGTGGTGGCAAGTGGATCATCGAGGCGCCGTACGTGATGCTGGTGGCCAACGACCTGCAATACCACCTGGGTTGGGCGGTGCAGATCTACAACGCCGCCGAAGCGCTGCCGAACCTGATCAACCCCTTCTACATGCTGCCGCTGCTGGGCGTGCTAGGGCTCAAGGCACGTGACCTGATCGGCTTCTCGTTCGTGCAGTTGCTGGTGCATGTGCCACTGGTGCTGGTGCTGTTGTGGGCACTGGGAAGCACATTGCAGTATGTGCCGCCGGTGATGCCTTGAAGTAGTCGGGTTGCCTGCACCGGCTTCTTCTCGGTTGAACTCGCGAAGAAGCCGGTGCAGGTTTTCAATCAGCCAGCGTTGCCAGCAATGCCGCCAGGGTCGCTCGACCGTTCTCATCCAGCCCGAACACCGGCTTGCGTGGCTCACCCACCGGCAACCCGGTCAGCCCCAGGCCCGCCTTGATGGTCGCAGGCAACCCGCCCTTGAGAATGAAGTCGAGCAACGGCAGCTGCTGATAGAACAACGCCCTGGCCCGCGCCAGGTCGCCCCCTAGAACAGCCTGGTAGAGCGCCTGGTTCAACGCTGGAATCAAGTTCGGCGCCGCCGTGCACCAGCCCTTGGCCCCGGCCACGAACGCTTCCAGCGCCAGCGGGTTGCAGCCGTTGTAGAACGGTACCTGGCCTTCACCCAGCAACTGCAGCTTGTGCATGCGCTGGATGTCGCCGGTGCTCTCCTTGACCATGGTCACATTGGCCACTTCGCGGACGATGCGCAGGATCAGCTCCACCGACATGTCGGTGCCGCTGGTGGCGGGGTTGTTGTAGAGCATGATCGGGATATCGATGGCGTCACCGATAGCGCGGTAGTGCTGGAGGATCTCGGCCTCGCTGAGCTTCCAGTAGGCGGTCGGGAGCACCATCACCGCAATGGCGCCATGGGCCTGGGCAAAGCGCGCACGGCGCACGGCGCCGGCAGTGGTCAGGTCGGAGACGCTGACGATGCTTGGCACCCGCTTGTCGATCTGGGCAAGGCTGTACTCGGCCACCTGCTGCCATTCGCTGTCGCTCAGGTAGGCGCCTTCGCCGGTACTGCCCAGCGGCGCGATGGCCTGCACGCCACCGTCGATCAAGCGTTCGATGGACAGGCCAAGTGCAGGCAGGTCGAGCTGTTCGCCGCCCGCGCGGAAGGGGGTGATGGTGTAGCCGATGATGCCGTGGAATTCAGTGTTCATGGTGATAGGCTCCGCAAGCAAGGCAATCAGGGGTCAGTTCAGGCAGTCGGCGTGGGCGCGCAGGCTCTGCCGGGCAAAATAGTTGAAGGCAGCGGCGTGGCGCTTGGGCCGGTCGATCCAGTCGTGGGCTTCGCGGCCCAGTGCCGGGGCGATGGGCTTGACGGTGCCGGCCGACATCGCCAGCAGTTGCAGGCGCGCTGCGCGCTCGATCAGCTGGGCATACACGCAGGCCTGTTCGATGCTGGTGCCGGTGGACAATTGGCCATGGTGCGAGAGCAGGATGGCGCGCTTGTCCCCCAGTGCGGCGCTGATGATTGCGCCTTCCTCATTGCCCACCGGCACGCCTGGCCAGGCTTCGAGGAAGGCGCAATCGTCGTACAGCGGGCACAGGTCCATGTGCGAGACCTGCAGCGGGACTTCCAGCATCGACAGGGCGGCGACATGGGTCGGGTGGGTGTGGATGATGCAGTTCACATCCGGCCGGGCGCGGTACACCCAGCTGTGGAAGCGATTGGCCGGGTTGGGCATGCCCTGGCCCTCGAGCACTTCGAGGTCCTCGTTGACCAACAACAGGTTGCTGGCGCTGATTTCATCAAAACCCAGGCCCAGTTGTTGGGTGTAGAAGGTGCCAGGTTGCGGGCCGCGGGCGCTGATCTGCCCGGCCAGACCGGAGTCGTGGCCGTGGTCGAAAAGAATTCGGCAGGTCAGGGCCAGCTTTTCCCGCACAGTCCACGTATTATCGGCTAGCGAGCCTTGCATCTGCGTCAGCGCCTGCTGGACCAGTTGGTCCTTGCTGTGTGTCAGGGTCTTGGCCATGGGGTTTTCCTCTGTGGCGTGATGAGCGATGTCAGCGCTGGCCGGTTCCAAAGCTTTGGTCGGTCGAGGAACCTGTCAGTGCGTGACACAAATAATCCTATATGACACAAAGTGTCATAGACAAGCCTTTGGACCCGGGAAAATCGCGTCGCATGTCTAACCGATTGAAAGTGTTGAGAAAAAAACTTGGCGTCACGCTTGAGGCGCTGGCCGAAAAATCCGGCATGACCAAGAGCTACCTGTCCAAGGTCGAGCGTGGGCTGAACACGCCGTCAATTGCTGCTGCGCTAAAGCTGGCGCGGGCGCTGAATGTCAATGTCGAAGAGTTGTTCGCCGAAGAGCAGGCCGGGCAGAGCCGTTACAGCCTGGTCCGCCAGGGCGAGCGCCAGCCGTTGGTGGGCGATGGCCACGGGCCGGGCTACGCAGCGTTGACCCGCCAGTTCGGGCAGCACAGCTTGTTGCCGTTCCTGATCCAGCCGCCGACCGAGTTCAGCGACCCGACCTTCAAGGAGCATGAGGGTGAGGAGTTTTTGTTCGTCCACGCCGGCCAGGTGGAGGTCGACTTCATGAATGAGCGGGTGTTGCTGGAACAGGGCGATGCGCTGCACTTCAATGCTCAGACCCCGCACCGCTTGCGCTCGGTCGGCGAGCAGCCGGCGCAGCTGCTGGTGGTGGTGCAGCACAGCGGCGAATGAGGGCAGGCGATGATCGAGGTATCGCGGTTCTGGCGGGATCCGGCATTGCCCTTCGTCGAAGCGCGGCGCGTGGGGGATGGGCGCAAGGTCTGTTATGCCGCCCATTCCCATGAGAGCTTTTCCATCGGCGTGATCACTGGTGGTTGCAGTACCTACCTGAGCGGCGCCAGCCAGGTCGAGGTGATGGCCGGGACCACGGTATTGATGAACCCAGGTGTGGTACACACCTGCAACCCGATTGCCGGGCAGCCTTGGTCATACCTGATGCTGTTCGTCGACATGCCGTGGTTGCAGGCTCGGGGCTTCGTATTGCCAACGCAGACCTTCACCCATTGCGCTGGGTTGTACAGCCGGTTGCTGCAACTGTTTGCCGACTTGTTCGACGCTGAACTGAGTGATCGAGAAGCACGCTTGGCCGCTTTTTTCGCCGATCTTCCCGGCTATCTGCAGCCCAGTGCGCACAAGGTGGCAAGCGAACATCCACAATTGGATGCCGCGGCGGCGTTCATGCGAGCGCACCGCGGCGACCCGTTGTGCCTGGCAGATATCTGCGCCGCTTGCGGCCTGTCCCGGTCCTACCTGATCCGTGCGTTCCACCAGCGCTTCGGCCTGACGCCTCACGGTTACCTGCTGGATCAGCGGGTGCAGCTTGCACGGGCGCAATTGCGCAAGGGCCGGGCGATCGCCGAGGTGGCACTGGAGGCGGGCTTCGCCGACCAGGCGCATCTGCAGCGGGCGTTCAAGCAGCACCTGGCGGCGACCCCCGGGCATTATCAAACCAGCAGATAAACCGCGCTGCCCACCAGCAATACTGCCAGCCCCCGATTCAGCCACTGCAGATACCGCGGCTCGCGCAGATACTGGCGAATCACACTGCCAGCCCAGGCCCAGCAGGCCACCGAAACGAAACAGATCGGCCCGTAGATCCAGGTGAACAACCACAGCAGTTGCTGTTCGCCACCGGTATAGGCACCCACCCCTGCCACCGCCGCAAGCCAGGCCTTGGGGTTCAGCCATTGCATCGCCGCGCCATGCCAGGCCGAAGGTGCGCGCTGCTGATCGGCGCCACCCAGCTGGCCATCATCGCTGGCCAGCTTCCACGCCATGTACAGCAGAAACGCCACGCCTCCCCAGTGCAGCACCACCCCCAGCAGCGGCCAGCGCAACAGCAGTTCGTGCAGCCCCAGGCCAACCAGCACCAGCAGCAGGCAAAAGCCCAACGTCGCGCCTGTCACGTGCCACAGGCTCGCCCGCAGGCCATGACGGGCACCGCTGCCGAGGGCGACGACATTGACCGGCCCGGGAGAGATCGATGCGGCAAGGGCAAAGGCGGCCATGGAAAGGGAAAGGCTCATGTTCCGTAACTCCGTGTGTTGGACGATGGCGCCATCCTGGGGCCTCTGGCAGCGGGTGTATTGAAGAAAAGTCTCCTACAAGGTTGTTACAGGTTTTGTAATAGTTTCGCGCTATCAGAAAAACCTGCTGTGCTTGTAGGATCGTCGTCCCTGTTTTCAATCAAGGTCTATATGAGCACCTTCGCGGAACCCCCCAGTCCCCGGCCATCCCGGCCATCCCCCCTCCGTCCCCGTGACGCCTTCTTCGTGAGTACCCGCTAATGGAATGGCTAGCCGATCCCACGGCCTGGCTAGGCCTGTTGACGCTTATCGTCCTCGAGCTGGTGCTGGGTATCGACAACCTGGTGTTCATCGCCATCCTCGCCGACAAGCTGCCGCCGCATCAGCGCGACCGCGCCCGGGTCATTGGCCTGAGCCTGGCGCTGATCATGCGCCTGGGCCTGCTCGCCAGTATCTCGTGGATGGTCACCCTGACCGCGCCGTTGTTCGAGGTATTCGGCAAGAGCTTCTCCGGCCGTGACCTGATCATGCTGTTTGGTGGTGTGTTCCTGCTGTTCAAGGCCACCATGGAACTGCACGAGCGCCTGGAAGGGCATGTCACCCAGGCCAGTGGCGCGGTGCGCCATGCCGCGTTCTGGCCCATCGTGGCGCAGATTGTCGTGCTCGACGCGGTGTTCTCGCTGGATGCGGTGATTACCGCCGTGGGCATGGTCGAAGAGTTGTCGGTGATGATGATCGCGGTGATCTTCTCGATCGGCATCATGATCGTCGCCAGCAAGCCGCTGACCCGCTTCGTCAACGCCCACCCGACAGTGATCATGCTGTGTCTGGGCTTCCTGATGATGATCGGTTTCAGCCTGACCGCTGAAGGCCTGGGCTTCCACATCCCGAAAGGCTACCTGTATGCGGCCATCGGCTTCTCGATCCTCATCGAGCTGTTCAACCAGCTGGCCCGTGCCCGCCGCAAGCGCAGCCTGCAGCAGCACCGGCCACTGCGTGAACGCACCGCGCATGCCGTGCTGCGCCTGCTGGGTGGCCGCCGGGTCGAGGCTGACGAGGTGGGTGAGGAAATCGCCGACCTGGTCGAAGGGGGTGAGGAGCAGGTGCTGTTCGACCGCCGTGAGCGCGTGATGATCAGCGGCGTGCTGAACCTGGCCGAGCGGCCGATCCGCACGGTGATGACCGCGCGTGCCGAAGTCGACGTGATCGACCTGGCGCAACCTGCGCACGCCATTACCGAGGCGCTGGCCAACTCGCCGTACTCGCGCCTGCCGCTGATTCGCGACGGCCATATCGAGGAACCGCTGGGCTTCGTGCACAAGAAAGAGCTGCTCAAGGAGCTGTTGACCGGCAGCCAGCCGGACCTTGAACGCATGGCCCGAGCGCCGTTGAACCTGCTGGAGAGTTTCAGCATCCTCAACGCCCTGGAGCAAATGCGCAGCCAGTCGACGCACATCGCCTTCGTGATCAACGAGTTCGGTGATTTCACCGGCCTGCTGACCATGACCGACATCCTCGAATCGATCGCCGGTGAGCTGCCGGATGCCAGCGAGGTGGAAGGCCCGGCGATCGTCGAAGAAGGCGGCAGCTTTGTCGTCAGTGGCGCGCTGAACCTGAGCCAGGTCCAGGCGCGTACAGGCTTCAGCGCCCGCGCCACCGAGGACTACCAGACCCTGGCGGGCCTGGTGATGAGCTTGCTGGACCGCCTGCCGATGGTGGGTGATCAGCTGGCCTGGAACGGCTGGAGCATGACCGTGGTGGCGGTGGAGGAGCGCCGGGTGCGCCAGGTGCGCCTTACACCGAGCGCCGACGCTGACGCAGCAGGTGCTTGAAGCCTTCGAGCACCAGCACCAGCACTGCGGCCCAGATCGGCAGGTAGGTCAGCCACTGATCCGGGCCAATGGTTTCGCCCAGCAGCAGGGCCACGCCCACCAGCAACACCGGCTCGACGTAGCTGAGCAGGCCGAACAGGCTGAACGGCAACAGGCGGCTGGCCAGTACGTAGGCGATCAGTGCGCAGGCGCTGATCGCCCCCAGCAGCGGGATCAGCCCGTAGAGGCCTGGGTGTTCGTGCAGGTCGGCGGTCGACAACGGCCCTTGGGTCACGAAGTACACCGCCCAGGGCAGCAACAGGCACATGTCGCACCACAGGCCACCGAGGTGGTCGGTGCGGCAGCGTCGCCGCAAGACGAAGTAGATCGGGTAGCCGATCGTCACCAACAAGGTTTCCCAGGCGAAGCTGCCATTCTGGTACAACTCGTGCCCGACACCCAGCGCGGCGCAGCTGACCGCCACTTTCTGCAGGCGTGACAGGCGCTCGCCATAAACCACGCGCCCGGTCAGCACCATCGCCAGCGGCAGGAGGAAATAGCCCATCGACACTTCCAGGCTGCGCCCGTGCAGCGGCGCCCAGAGAAACAGCCACAGCTGCACCCCCATCAACCACGAAGTACCGAGCATGCCCAGCAGCAGGGCCGGCGTCTGGCGCACGCGGGCGAGCAGTTCGCCAACGCGCTTCCAGTCTTTGCTGAGCCACATGAACAGGGTCAGGCAGGGCAGGGTCAACAGCGTGCGCCAGCCAAAGATCTCTTCGCCATCGAGCGGCGACAGCAAGGAGGTATAGAAATACATCACGGCGAACAGACAGGACGCCATGACCGACGAAATAATGCCTTTTGACACGAATGCCTCTGATGGGGGAGTGAGCGGGTGGATCAGCCGCGCATGATCTCAGGGGGCGCGTCCTGCGGCAACCGCGCGACACCTGGGTGGGTGGCGAGTGCCTTGAGGAAGTCGGCCGCCGGCATCGGCCGGGCAAACAGATAGCCTTGCTGGAAGTCCACCCCGCTGCGAGCCAGGTAGTCACGCTGGACGTCGGTTTCCACCCCCTCGGCAACGATGCCCAGGCCCAGCTTGGCGGACAGTTCGATGATGCTGTCGAGAATGTGCTGCGACAACGCGTCGCCACCGATCATGGCGACGAAGCTCTGGTCGATCTTCAGGTAATCGACCTTGAACTGGCGCAGGTAGCTGAGGCTCGACTGGCCGGTGCCGAAGTCATCCAGGGCGATCATTACCCCCATGTCATGCAGTTTGGCGAACAGTTCGAGGGCTACCGGGGTGGCTTCGAGCAGCTTGCGCTCGGTCAGCTCCAGGGTCAGCCGGACTCGCCCGGGGGGAAAGTGCTGGAGGAAGGTGCGGCAGTCGTCGAGCAGGCTCAGGTCGCGGCAGTGGTCGGCGGTAATGTTGATGCCGATGTGAAAACCGTCTTCCAGCAGTGCGGTGTAGGGCGCAAGGCTCTGCGCAGTGTGCAGCATCAGGGCCCGGGTCATGGCAACGATCTGGCCGCTGTGTTCGGCGTAAGGGATGAACAGGTCCGGGCGTACCAGGCCTTCACGGGGGTGGTTCCAGCGCATCAGCACTTCAGCCCCGGCCCAGCGGTAGTCACCCTTGCGCACCACCGGCTGGAAGTAGGGCAGAAATTCGTCCGCCTCCAGGGCGCGGCGCAGTTCGGCACGCGGTGAACTGGCCCGGCGAATCTGCCAGCGGCAGGCGCAACCGGCCACCACGCCGAGCGCCAGCAGCAGGCTGAGCAGGGCGGGGTAGTGGCTGCGCAGCACCTCACCTTGTTTGCCTGCTGCGTAGCCGCCGTGCACGCTGAACGGGTAGCGGGTCGAGCCCAGGGTTACATCGGCGGCGGCGGCTGCCGGTGGGACACCGGGATGCACCACGCCGTCCTTGCCCATCCAGGCATTGCCGACGCGGATCTGCAGGGCTTCCTCCGGGCCGATCAGGCGCAAGGCGGTGAGCAGATGGTCGCCATCCACGGTGGCGATCGCGCCGCGGTCACCATCACTGGCCCGATAGACGAGCAGGGCATGGCCAGGCGTTACCGAGTTGCCATCCATCAGCCATAGCCGGCCATCGGTGTAGTCATTGGCCTCTACCTGTTCCTCGAAGTCGCCGAACAGCGAACTGCAGTACAGGTTATGGTGCTGGATGAGGTTGGTCGAACGCACGAAGGCATTGCGCGTGACCTCGCTGCGCAAGGCCAGCTGGGCGTCCGCGCAGGGCTTGCCAGCCAGCGGCAGCAGGGCCTGCGCGGCACTGGCCAGGTTGTCTAGAATGTGATCGACATGCTCGACCACCTGGCGTGTGGTCGCCTCGCTGCGGGTGCGCAGTTCGCGTTCGATTTGCCAGTTCATCACCGCCAGGCCACAGGCAAGCGGCACCACGCCGACGATCCAGGGCAGTAGCGTGCGCCAGCTCCAGCGAGCGGGACGTTTGACCGTGAGGGGCATGCTGGGGTGATCTTCCTGATGACTGACGTGCTGAGGATAGCCGTTTGTCGGCGCAGGTGGCGAACTAAAGCGCGACAAAGCTATTTACGCAATGTAGAATCGATTTACGAATACAACAATAAAGTCCTTCGTTCTTGAAGGATCACCCCCGCCGAGAATGGGTCCATATGACATACCATGGGTTCAAGCTGATCATTGGTGACTTCCTCGCCCGCAGCGTGCGTGGTATCCCGTGCTCTCCACCATTGCCGTTCCACATCCTACGCATTCATTAATTTTCGCTGCAGATGAGGGTACGAACATGGCTGATATCTTTGACAATCCAATGGGCCTGATGGGCTTCGAGTTCATCGAACTGGCTTCGCCGACGCCGGGCGTACTGGAGCCGGTATTCCAGATACTCGGTTTCACCAAGGTGGCCACTCACCGCTCCAAGGACGTGCACCTGTATCGCCAGGGCGGCATCAACCTGATCCTCAACAACGAACCCAAGAGCATCGCCTCCTACTTCGCTGCCGAGCATGGCCCGTCGGTGTGCGGCATGGCGTTCCGCGTGCGCAACGCCCATGAAGCCTATGCCCGGGCCCTGGAGCTGGGCGCCCAGCCAGTCGAGATCGAAACCGGCCCGATGGAGTTGCGCCTGCCGGCCATCAAGGGCATCGGTGGGGCACCGCTTTACCTGATCGACCGTTTCGATGAAGGCAGCTCGATCTATGACATCGACTTCAATTTCATCGAAGGCGTTGACCGCAACCCGCCGGGTGCAGGCCTGAAGATCATCGATCACCTGACCCACAACGTCTATCGCGGGCGCATGGCTTACTGGGCCGGCTTCTACGAGAAACTGTTCAACTTCCGCGAGATTCGCTACTTCGACATCAAGGGCGAGTACACCGGCCTGACTTCCAAGGCCATGACTGCGCCTGATGGCATGATCCGCATTCCGCTCAACGAAGAGTCTTCCAAGGGCGCCGGGCAGATCGAAGAGTTCCTCATGCAGTTCAATGGCGAGGGCATCCAGCATGTGGCCTTCCTCACCGATGACCTGCTCAAGACCTGGGATGCGCTGAAGGGGTTGGGCATGCGTTTCATGACCCCGCCGCCACAGACCTACTACGAAATGCTCGAAGAACGTCTGCCGGGGCATGGCGAGCCGGTCGACCAGCTGCAAGCCCGCGGCATCCTGCTGGATGGCGCATCCGAGCCGGGCGACAAGCGCCTGTTGCTGCAGATTTTCTCGGAAACGCTGCTCGGCCCGGTGTTCTTCGAATTCATCCAGCGCAAAGGGGATGACGGCTTCGGTGAAGGCAACTTCAAGGCGTTGTTCGAGTCCATCGAACGTGATCAGGTGCGCCGTGGCGTGCTCAATGCCGAATAAGTGAAGCGCAGCGCCGTCAGCCCTGGCTGGCGGCGCTACGAACACGCTGGTTACGTTGCCTGAACAAACCCCAGTAAGTGATCGAGCCGGTAATGATCCCGACCAGTGCCAGGGAGGGGAAAAGCTGTTTCATCGTCTGGCGCGTCTCTCGTGCCGAGTAACCTGCTGCATAGCCCGCCTTGACGGTATAGCCATACTTGGTCGAGACACCCTCGCTGAAAAATTCATCTTGCGATGGCCGCGCCGGATCGCGACTGTCGCCATCGGTCCAGATGTATAAATCTCCGAATTCGAGCAACAACGTCAGCCCTGTCTGAAACGCACGCAGTTCATTGCGCAGCAACATGCCATAGGATGTGGCAATAACGCCCAGATTCTGCTCAGTAAGTTGATAGGCGAGCAGGACGGCATTGGGTGTTGCGGGCGGGTCCAGCGCCAGACGAAATTGCGATTGTGCATCTGGGAACATGTGATCCGGTGGAAACGGCGTTTTCAAGGTATTGCAATACGTACTGCCGTCAACGGTCAATGCCAGCGAGCGCAAGTGCGGTGCTTTCGCTATCTGATCGAGCAATTGCGGTTCGGCGCTCTCGCAGGTAGCCCCTGCCAACATCAGTGCTGCCGAAGCCGATGCGTGTATTCGGTCGAGTGCCAGGTCCACGGAATAGATCGCTTCGTTGACTGAAATACGTGCGGTTTCTTCAAGTTTCTTGTCATGCTGATAGAACAAGATCATCAGCCCGCTGAGAACGGGCAGCAAACTGATTGCCAATGCCAGCAACAACTCTACCAAGCTGTGCCCTGCAGTTCTGCTCTTTGACATAAGTGGTCAGCCCCAAATTCACTGGGCTACCCGACATGGCTAGCCCAATGCAGAGCCTATGAATCAATGACCCTTCCTGCTGTAATCTAACGCCATGCCTGCTTTGCGAATTTGGCCACTAAGGTGTAGGACTCATTTCGGCTTGAGTGCAGCGATGACCTTTTCGGCCAGTAGGCCAGTCGAGGCGGGGTTCTGCCCGGTGATCAGCCGGCCGTCGCAAACCACGAACGGCTTCCACGGGTCATCGTCCTTGCTGTAGATGCCGCCCCTGGCAACCAGTTCGTTCTCAGTGAGAAAGGGCACCACCTTGTCCAGCTCTGCCAGTTTTTCTTCGGTGTTGGAAAACCCGGTAATCTGCCGGTCCTTGAGCAACAGGCTGTTGTCGCTGAGCTTGATGTTCAACAGCCCCACGACACCATGACAGACGGCGGCGATGATGCCATTGTTCTCGTAGATCTTGCGTGCCAGTTCCTGTAACGGTTGGTTGTCCGGGAAGTCGTACATCACCCCGTGCCCACCGGTGTAGTAGATGGCGCAGTAATCGCCAGCCCTGACCTTGCCCGGGCTGGACGACGCGCCCAGACGGCTCATGAACGACTTGTCGTCGTACCATTGCCAGTCCAGCTCGGGGGCCATTTGCAGGCTGTGCGGGTCGACTGGCACATAGCCGCCATCGGGGCTCACGTAATCGACTTCATACCCGGCTTTCTGCACGACCTCGACAAAATGCACCGCTTCACCCAGCCACAGGCCGGTGGCCCGCTTCAGGGTCGGGTATTTGGCGGTATTGGTCAGTACTACCAGAATCTTCTTGCTCATCACCACGCTCCCTGGTTTGTCGTTGAAGGGCAATGCGTTGCTTGGCGCGGGGAAAACCTATTGAGCATAGCTCCCGTTTGCGAAGGCGCCATTCTGGTAATGGCTCTATGCTAGTGCCTGCGCGGTGCGCCTGATGTGAAGCTGTGATACGTGCAACTATTGCAGCGGCAAGCCGTCGGGCCGATGATGCGCAAACGGAATTTTTACCCAAGAGCAATGATGGAATCCCGACAGTGTTCGTAAACGACACACCGCGCAACCCTTCTGCGCAAGGCATGGAGTTCGCCACTCGGTCGTCAACGGCTCAGGGCATGGCTGAGCAGGTCACGCGGTTCGACTGGTCATACAGCGCTCTTGGGCCGCTGCCGCATTGGCAGGCCCCCCTGCGCATCGCTGTCGACATGATGGTGCTTTCGCCGTTTCCCTGCGCGGTGGTCTGGGGCGCCCAGATGACCGTGATTCACAACGATGCTTACGCGAAATTGCTCGAGTGTGACGGCCACGCCTTGGGGCAGGCGTTCGACAAACTATGGGCTAAAGCCTGGAAGGCCATCGGCCCCTGGGTGTTCAACGTGCTTGAAGGTGGCTCCAACTTTGTCGAAGACCAGCCGCTAACGCTAACCAACAAGCAAACGGGTGCTCAAGCCCGCTACGCCTTCAGCTACACGCCGTTACGCGATGAGCAGCATGAGGTGGTGGGGTTCCTGCACACGGTGATCGAAACCAGTGCCAGTGGCGATGCACATGCTGTATGGCGTGAGCAGGCGTTGGCGTTCGAACGCAAGCTCGAGCGCATCATGGCCGATCGTGATCACATCTGGCAGCTGTCTCGCGATGCCATGATCATCGTGACCCGCGATTTGCGCCTGCATGCGGTCAATCCGACCTGGCAGCGCGTTCTGGGCTGGACTGAAGACGAGGTGCGCGGTGAATCGGTCCTGGAGCTTGTCCATCCTGGCGACAGGGCCGAGGTGGAAGTTGCGGTCATGGAGTTCATTAACGACCGCGGGGCCGAGCAGCTCGAGACGCGCTTGCGCCACAAGGACGGGCACTATTGCATATTCTGCTGGACGGCGAGTTTCGACGGCACGCTGCTGACGGCCGTAGGCCGAGACATTTTCACAGGATCATGAAGAGGCCTTGCGCCAATCCGAAACCCTGATGCGGACAACCCAGCGCCTGGATGCGGTTAGCCACCTGGCAGGCGGCATGGCCCACGAAATGAACAACCTGCTGTCGGGTATCGGCGGCAGCCTGGAGCTGTTGCAGCGCCGCATGGAGCAAGGGCGCCTGGAGCACATCGACCGTTATGTGACGCTGGCCAGCGATTCTGTGCAAAGTGCCATGCGGCTCACACACCGACTGCTGGCGTTCTCCCGTCATCAGCCGTTGTCACCCAAACCGCTGGACATCAATCGCCAGCTGACCGCCATGGAGCCGCTGTTGCGTCAGGTGCTGGGGACTGAAATGCGGGTGAGTTGGGAACTGGACATAGAACCCTGGACCACCTGCCTGGATGTTGCACAGCTGGAGAATGCCCTGGTCAACCTGTTCGCCAACGCACGTGAGGCATGCCTTGGGCGTGGCCTGGTGACACTGCACACGATCAACAAGCGCCTGGATGCGCCATTCCCCGACGAGCAAGGCGTCCCGCCTGGTGATTATGTCGCCTTGTATGTCACGGACGATGGCCATGGTATGCCCGAAATGGATATGGCTCGTGCATTCGAGCCGTTCTTCACCACCAAACCCTTGGGGCATGGCGCCGGGTTGGGGCTGGCGATGGTTTATGGCTTCGTCGGCCAGTCGGGTGGCCACGTGTGGCTCGAGCCAGCGCCTGATCACGGCCTCAAGGTCTGTATGTTGTTCCCGCGTAGCCTTGAACACATCGTGCAAGCCCCCCCTCAGCCGGTACCGGCCGTGACAGGGGCCAGTGGCCAACGCGTGCTGCTGGTCGATGACGAGGTAAACCTGCGTTCGGTGATGAAGGAATACCTGCAGGAGCGTGGCTTCGTCGTGTGCGATGTGGGCGACGCGAATTCGGCGCTGGATCGCTTCCGCCACCACGGTCCTTTCGATCTGGTGATTACCGACATCGGCCTGCCGGGTGGTTTCAGTGGGCGGCAGGTCGCCAGGGCGATGCGCATGTTCAAGCCCGATCAGAAGATTCTGCTCATTACCGGGTTCAACGACCAACCGCTGGACCCGCAACTGTCCGAGACACCAGGCACGGCCTTGATGCTCAAACCGTTCGCGTTGGCCAGCCTGATGGACCAGGCCCTGCTGATGCTGAGCGACTGAACGGGTTCAGGGCTTGCCCAGCATGTTGGCAACCTGTGCCCGCAACTGCTTGAGCTCGAACGGCTTGCAGATCAGTTGCATGCCCGGCGCGAGAAACCCTTCGCGCGCTACCGCGGTCTCGGCGTAGCCGGTGATGAACAGCACCGGAAGGTGCGGGCGCAGCGTGCGGGCGATCTCGGCCAGTTGCCGGCCGTTCATGCCCGGCAGCCCGACGTCGCTGAGCAGCAGGTCGATCGCCTGCGCTGAACGCAGCAACTGCAAGGCTTCGCTGGCGTTGCTGACGCTGTGGCAGGGGTAACCCTCGTCCTGCAACGACTGGCAAAGCAGGTCGCGGACATGGGGATCATCCTCGACCACCAGCACATTCCGGCTTTTGCCTGCAGGGGATGGGTGCGGTTCGGCTGCCTGGGGTTGTGGCGTATCCAGGTGACGTGGCAGGTAAAGGTCCACCTGGGTGCCATGGCCGAGCTCGCTGAACAGCGCTACATGGCCATTGGACTGCTTGCTGAAGCCGTAGACCATCGACAGGCCGAGGCCAATGCCCTGGCCAACCGGTTTGGTACTGAAGAAGGGCTCGAAGGCATGTTCCAGGGTGCTCTGTGACATGCCCTGGCCCTCGTCGATGAAGCGCAGGCAGGCATAATCACCGCCATCCAGCACACTGCCGGCGAACCGCTGCGTGTCTACCCTCTGGTTGCTGGCCTCTAAACGCAACAAGCCCCCGTTGGGCATGGCCTCGCAGGCGTTGATCAACAGGTTGTTCACCGCCTCTTGCAATTGCTCGTCGTCTGCCTGCACTGCCCAGAGGTCTGCGGGCAGGTCCAGTTGCAGATTTACCCGTGGGTCAAGGATGGCTTCAAGGCGCTGCGGTTGCAGGAGTGCAAGCAGGTCGATGCGCTGACTGTGCAGCGACTGCCTGGACGAAAAAGCCAGCAGGCGATGGGTAAGCACCGCGGCCCGTGACACGGCTTCCTGGCCCCTGCGCAGGATCCCTTCAAGGCCGTCACTGCGCCCGTGTTTCAGGCGCCGGTCGATCAGCTCGAAACTGCCGCCGATGCTGGTCAGCAAGTTGTTGAAGTCATGCGCCACACCGCCGGCCAGCTGGCCGATTGCCTCCATCTTGCGGGTCTGCTGCAAGGCCTGGTCGATGGCAGGTTGTTCCTCGCTACGCGCATCCAGGCGCTGTTGCAGGTCGAGCATCTGGTCGCGCGCCAAGTATTGACGGCGTCGGTTGCGCAACGCTGTCTGGGCCAGCTGCAGCAAGCTCCCATCTTCGAAAGGCAGGGCCAGCAGGCTCAGGTTGCCCTGGGCAAGCGTGGCGCTAGAAGAGGTGACCGCAGGCGTGCACGTCAACAGCAGGATTGGCAGGTCCGACCAGGCCGGCTGTTGGTCGATATAGCCCTTCAACAGTTCGGCTGCTTCGACGTCAAGGGCCTGCTCGGCAATGATCGCCAGGGCTGCGCCCTCGATCAGGCAGGCCTGCAGCCTGGCGATATCTGGCGCGCACAGACAGTCGACACCGGCAGCCGCGAGCAACTTCGTAGCATTGCTGGCAAGCGGGTCGGGGGCCAGGATCACAGCACGTTCGTCCATCGACAACGAACTGGCCAATGCGATTCTCCTGAAACGGTCGGCAAGGTCGGTCTGTGTCCTTGCCGCCTGAAAGGGTCCGATACCTACTGGACCACAGGCGCTCTCCCAGGGTTCAACGCAATCTACAGCCCCTGTTGCAGGAAGGGATCATCCGGGTTCTGCCGCTCCAGTTCGGCCAGCAGAACCTGAACGTTCTGCAACTGGCCGGTTTCTTTCCAGTACTGGATCAGCAGCACACGCGCCCGGCGGTTGGCTGGCTGGCGGCTGAGCAGGGTTTCCAGTTGTTTCTGCGCGGCATCGGACTGATCCAGCTCATGCAGGGTGACCGCCAGGGTGTAGCGATAGTCGGCATTCTCCGGCTCCAGCTCCACCGCGCGCGACAAGGCCAGCAGGGCGTATTCGCGCTGATCATGGCGGATCAGCCACAGCCCCAGCTCGTACTGCAGGAACGCCGAGTCCGGGCGCAGCGCCAGGGCCTTGGCCAGCACCTGGCGGGATTGATCGTGATGGCCCTGGCGCTCCAGAAGGCGCGCCTGCGTGGCCAGGGCGTCGAGGCCATCCGGGGCCACCGCGAGGCTGCGCTGCAGGGCAGCGGCTGCCTGATCGTAGTCATTTTCGTGCAGGTACAGGCGCGCCAGGTGTACCTGGGCCGCGGCGTCGTCGGGTTGTTTTTCCAGGGCCTGCTGGTATTGCTCCAGCGCGATCTGCAACGGGCCGAAGTACAGGCCGATGGCATCGGGGTCGAGGCCGAGCAAGGCATCCACGGCGGCGAAGCGCACGCTCTGCTCGTCATCGTCCAGCAGTGGCCCCAGCACCAGGCTGCGCTGAGACGGCGGCAGCAGTTTGCGGATGCTGGCGATGGCTGCGCGACGCACCAGCGGATCATCGTTTTCCAGGTCCAGGCGGGCCAGCTTAAGTGCTTGCGGCGAAGGGTAGTTGGGTAATTCGGCATACAGCGCGGCGCGGCGGATCGGCGTCAGGTCATCGCGCTGCAGCTGTTGGTACAGCACCCGGGCGGCACCTGGCAGGCCGTCGTGGGCCTGGCGCAGCGCCTTGCCATAGCTGTGCGGCGGCAGCACCGGCGGTGCGGGCTTGTCGTCCCGGCGCAGGAAAACGATGGCGATCGACACCAGAATCAGCAGCAGTACGGCGATCAGGTAGCTGTGGCGTCTGGGCATCGGGCGCAGCGATCCATGGCGGTGGGAAGGCAGAGCTTGGGGCAGAATGCCCTGGGCTGCAAGCCACAGGGTTGTCACCAGGCGATAAAAAAGCCCCGCAGACCAAGGCCGGCGGGGCAAACGGTTGGGGGAGTAACCAACCAAAGGAGTCGTTGAAACGGGGTGGATCAGCGCGCGCTGGCGACGGTCTCTGGCTGCCAGCCACCGCCGAGGGCCTTGTAGATCGAGACGATGCCGCGATACAGCTCGACTTCACCTTGGGCCTGGGCGTCTTCGGCGCTCAGGCGTTCGCGTTCGGCATCGAGCAGCACCAGGTAATCCACCGTGCCTTCGCGGTAACGCACCGAGGCCAGGTCGGCTGCCTTGCGGCTGGCCTCGCTCTGGCGGATCAGTGACAACAGCCGCTGCTGAGTCTTGTCGTAGTCGCTGAAAGCGTTGGCTGACTCTTCCAGGGCCAGCAGCACCTGCTGTTCATAGTTGGCCAGGGCGCCTTCGGCGTCCGCCTTGGCGCCGCGCAGGCGGGCGCGCACGCTGCCCATGTCGAAGGCGGCCCAGGTGATGCTTGGCCCCAAGGCCCAGGCATTGGCCGCGGAGGAGCCGATCTGCGAGCCACGGGCGGCGGTAAAGCCGAGGAAGCCGCTGAGGCTCACCCGCGGGAACAGGTCGGCGGTGGCCACGCCGACATTGGCGGTGGCGGCGGCCAGTTGGCGCTCGGCGCTGCGGATATCAGGGCGGCGGCGCAGCAACTCGCCCGGGTCACCCACCGGCAAGGCCTTGGCGATGGCCGGCAAGGCCTTGGGCGACAGGTCGACGCTCAGCGCGTCCGGGCGCTGGCCGAGCAGGGTGGCGATGCGGTGCCGCGCCCGGGCCTGTTCGGCCTGCAACTGCGGCACCGTGGCCTCGACACCCGCCAGGCGGGCATCGGCACGCACGACGTCGAGATCGTTGCCAACCCCGGCGTCGCGCAGGGTCACGGTGATGCTGCGTGATTCCTGCTGGGTCTTGAGGTTGGCCATGGCGATCTTTTCGCGCAGTTGCGCCCCGCGCAGCTGGCCGTAGGCGTCAACCAGTTCGGCGATCAGGCTCACCTGCAACTGTTGCAGGTCGGCCTGGGCTGCTGCTTCCTGGGCTTCGCTGGCCTCGATCTGGCGCTGGATGCGGCCGAACAGGTCAAGCTCCCAGGCCATGTCCAGGCCCAGGTCGTAGCGCTCCTGATTGACCCGCTGGGTGGTCTGGCCGGGAATCTGGCCCTTGCCGATCTCGCTGCTGGCGCGGCTGGTAACCACTGGCAACTGGTCGTTGGCGGCGTCATCACGAATTGCCCGTGCCGACTTCAGCCGGGCGAAGGCCACGCGCAGGTCACGGTTGCCGTCCAGCGATGCTTGCACCAGCTGGTTCAGCACCGGGTCGTCGAACTGCTTCCACCACACGCTTTCGAAGCGGCTGCGGTCGAAGGCCTTGGCCTGCACATCAGTGCTGTCGAAGTGCGCGGCTTCGGTGTCCGGGGTCTTGTAGTCCGGGCCGACTGCGCAGGCCGCCAGGGCCAGCGCCAGCAGGCTCGGGGTCAGGGGTTTGAGCAGGTTCATGCGTGGTTCTCCAGCACGGGCGCGTGTTCGGCCTTGCGGGCCTGGCGACGCTCGACGAAACGGCGGATCAGGAAGAAGAACACCGGGGTCAGGAACAGCCCGAACACGGTCACGCCGATCATCCCCGAGAACACCGCCACACCCATGGCATGGCGCATTTCCGAGCCGGCACCGGAGCTGAACACCAGCGGTACCACGCCCATGATGAAGGCGATCGAAGTCATCAGGATCGGCCGCAGACGCAGGCGGCAGGCTTCCAGCACCGCAGCCAGCGGGTCGAGGCCCTTGGCTTGTTCGTCCTTGGCGAACTCGACGATCAGAATCGCGTTCTTGCACGCCAGGCCCACCAGTACGATCAGGCCGATCTGGGTGAAGATGTTGTTGTCGCCACCCGACACGATCACCCCGGTGATGGCCGACAGCAGGGTCATCGGCACGATCAGGATCACCGCCAGCGGCAGGCTCCAGCTCTCGTACTGGGCGGCCAGCACCAGGAAGGCCAGCAGCACGCACAGCGGGAACACGAACAGCGCGGTATTGCCCGAGAGGATCTGTTGGTAGGTCAGGTCGGTCCACTCGAAGGTCATGCCGTTGGGCAGCTCTTGCTTGAGCAGCTTCTCGATCGCCGCCTCGGCCTGGCCGGAGCTGTAGCCTGGGGCTGCGGCGCCGTTGATCTCGGCGGTGATGAAGCCGTTGTAGTGCATCACCCGGTCAGGCCCGGAGGTGTCGCTGACCTTGAGGAAGGTCGCCAGCGGAATCATCTCGCCAAGGTTGTTGCGCACCTTCAACTGGCCGATCTGCTCGGCATCGAGGCGGAACTGCTGCTCGGCCTGGACGTTGACCTGGTAGGTGCGGCCAAAGCGGTTGAAGTCGTTGGTGTACAGCGAGCCCAGGTAAACCTGCAGGGTGTCGAAGATGTCGGTGATCGCCACGCCGTGGGTCTTGGCCTTTTCCCGGTCGATAGCAGCATCGACCTGCGGCACGTTGACCTGGTAGCTGGTGAACAGGCCCGCCAGCTCCGGCACGTTGTGGCTCTTGGCGATGATGTTCTGGGTTTCCTTGTACAGCGCCTCGTAACCCAGGTTGCCACGGTCTTCGATCTGCAGACGGAAGCCGCCGATGGTGCCCAGGCCTTGTACCGGTGGTGGCGGGAAGATCGCGATGTAGGCGTCCTGGATGTCAGCGAACTGGGCGTTCAGCGCGGCAGCGATCGCGGCCGCCGACTGGCTCGGATCCTTGCGCTCGTCAAACGGTTTGAGCGGGGTGAACACGATGCCGCTGTTCGGGCTGTTGGTGAAACCGTTGATCGACAGGCCAGGGAAGGCCACCGAGTCGGCCACACCAGGTTGCTTCAGGGCGATTTCGCTCATGCGCTTGATCACCGCCTCGGTGCGGTCCAGGCTGGCAGCGTCAGGCAGCTGGGCGAAGGCCACCAGGTACTGCTTGTCCTGGGCCGGGACGAAACCGGTCGGCGTCGACGAGAAGCCCAGGTAGGTCAGGCCCATCAGCCCGGCGTACACGAACAGGGCGATGCCACTGCCGCGGATCACACGGCGTACGCCACCGACATAGCCATGGCTGGCGCGGTCGAAGAAGCGGTTGAACGGCGCAAACAGCCAGCCCCCCAGGAGCCTTTCCAGCAAGCGCGAGAAACGGTCCTTCGGTGCGTGGTGGTCCTTGAGCAGCACGGCAGCCAGGGCGGGCGACAAGGTCAGCGAGTTGAATGCCGAAATGACGGTGGAGATGGCGATGGTCAGCGCGAACTGCTTGTAGAACTGCCCGGTGAGGCCGGAAATGAACGCGGCAGGCACGAACACAGCGCACAGCACCAGCGCCGTGGCGATGATCGGCCCGGTCACTTCGCTCATGGCTTTTTGCGTGGCTTCCAGGGGTTTCAACCCTAGCCCTATGTTGCGCTCGACGTTCTCCACCACGACGATGGCGTCGTCCACCACGATACCGATGGCCAGCACCAGGCCGAACAACGACAAGGCGTTGAGTGAGAAGCCGAACAGGTGCATCACCGCGAAGGTGCCGATCAGCGAGACGGGTACGGCCATCAGCGGGATGATCGAGGCGCGCCAGGTCTGCAGGAACAGGATGACCACCAGCACAACCAGGATCAGCGCTTCGAACAGGGTGTGCACCACCGCTTCGATGGAGCCGCGCACGAACACGGTCGGGTCATAGACGATGCTGTAGTCCATGCCTTCCGGGAAGTCCTTCTTCAGCTCGGCCATCTTCGCCCGCACTTCGTCGGAGATTTCGATGGCGTTCGAGCCCGGGCGCTGGAAGATCGGGATGGCCACTGCCGGCTGGTTGTTCAGCAGCGAACGCAGGGCGTACTGGCTGGAGCCCAGCTCGACCCGGGCGATGTCCTTCAGGCGCGTGATTTCGCCATCGGCACCTGCGCGGATGATGATGTTCTCGAACTCTTCCTCGTTGACCAGGCGGCCCTGGGTGTTGATCGACAGCTGGAAGCTGGTCGAGCCAGGGGCGGGCGGGGCGCCCAGCTGGCCGGCGGCGACCTGGCGGTTCTGCTCGCGAATCGCAGCCACCACGTCGCTGGCGGTCAGGTTGCGCGACGCGGTCTTGTTCGGGTCGAGCCACACCCGCAGCGAGTAGTCGCCCATGCCGAACAGCTGCACGTCACCGACGCCGCCCAGGCGGGCCAGCTCATCCTTGATGTTGAGGATGGCGTAGTTGGACAGGTAGAGCATGTCGTAGCGGTTGTCCGGCGAGGTCAGGTGCACGACCATGGTCAGGTCAGGCGAAGCCTTGTCGACAGTGATACCGATCCGGGTCACTTCTTCCGGCAGCTTGGGCTGGGTGCGGGTGACGCGGTTCTGCACCTGCACCTGGGCGTTGTCCAGGTCGGTACCCAGGGCGAAGGTGATGGTCAGGGTCAGCTTGCCGTCGGCGGTGGACTGCGAGGACATGTACAGCATGTTCTCGACACCGGTGATGGCCTGCTCCAGCGGCGCGGCGACGGTTTCGCCGATGACCTTGGGGTTGGCGCCGGGGAAGTTGGCGCGCACCACCACGGTCGGCGGGACCACTTCGGGGTATTCGCTGATCGGCAGCTGGAACAGTGAGATCGAACCGGCGATCAGCAGCACCAGCGACAGCACCGCGGCGAAGATCGGCCGGGTAATGAAGAATTTCGAAAAGTTCATCGGTGTGGTCCCTTAACCGCGTGGCGCCTGGGCGCTGGCGACTTTTTCAGTGGAGCCCGCTACTTTCTGCGCCGGGTTGCTGGCCTCCAGGGCCTGGCGCTGCTGGGCGAGGGCGGCGAGGGTCTGTTCACTGGCCATCGGTGTTTCTTCCGGGGTCACCGGCGAGCCAGGTCGCACGCGCTGCAGGCCCTTGACCACGATGCGGTCGTCCTTGGCCAGGCCGCTGCGCACGATGCGCAGGCCTTCGAGCTTTGGCCCCAGTTCCACGGCGCGGTAGTCGGCCTTGTTGTCCTTGTCCATGACCAGCACGAACTTCTTGCCGAGGTCGGTGCCGACCGCTTCGTCGTTGATCAGCACGGCGTCGTACTGGGCGCTGCCGACCAGCTTCAGGCGCGCATACAGGCCTGGGGTGAACTGGCCGTCACGGTTGTCGAACACGGCGCGGCCACGGATGGTGCCGGTGCGCGGGTTGACCTGGTTGTCGACGAAGTTCATCTGGCCCAGGTGCGGGTTGCCGGTTTCGTTGGTCAGGCCCAGGTACACCGGGGTGCTCTGGCCGCGCTGGCCTTCACGCGCCAGCTGGGTGTACTTGAGGTACACGCGCTCGTCGGCGTCGAAGTAGGCGTACACCTTGTCGGTGGACACCACACTGGTCAGTGGCGTGACATCGGCGGTGACGATGTTGCCGGCGGTGAATTCGGCACGGCTGACGCGGCCGCTGATCGGCGCGGTGACGCGGGTGAAGCTGAGGTTCAGGCGGGCCAGGTCGAGCTGGGCCTGAATCGCATCGACCCCGGCGCGGGCTTCGGCAGCGGCGCTGCTGCGCGATTCGGCCAGCTCTGCGGAAATGGCGTTGCTGTCACGCAGGCGCTCGCCACGGCGGGCTTCGTTGGCGCTGCGGATGGCGGTGGCCTTGGCCTGTTGCAGCTGCGCTTCGAGGCGGCGGACTTCAGCCTGGAACGGGCGCGGGTCGATCTGGAACAGCAGGTCGCCTTTCTTCACCTGGGCGCCTTCGGTGAAACCGACCAGATCGATCTGGCCCGAGACCCGTGGGCGCACTTCGACGGTTTCCGGCGCTTCCAGGCGGCCGGTGAACTCGTCCCATTCGTTGATCGGCTGCTCGATGACCTTGGCGACGCTGACCTTGGGCGCGGCGGGAGCCTGCACGGCGTCGGGGGTGCGGCCACAAGCGCTGAGCACCACCACTGCCAGGGCAGCGAGGGGGAAGCGCAAGGGTTTGAGTGAGTGATCCATGGAGAACTCCGCCAATGTATTAGTAGTGGGCGGAGTGTGAGTGCCTTGCGCGTGACGCACGAATCGAACGCAGCGAAGGTTAATATCACGCGCAATGATATGTCTGGATCAATCATCGATGGCGGGCATGTGACGGCGCTTGCCGGCAAGCGCTCTAACAGCCGTATAGCGACTGAAAAAGGCCTCACCGTGCACACCTACCACCGCCTGCCCGGCCCCCTCGGCATCGTCCTGCTCGGCGTGCTGCAAATCCTGGTCTGGGGCGGCTCGTTCTTCCTCATGGCGGTGATGGCCGACCCGATCAGCCGTGATACCGGCTGGCCCAGCCAATGGGTCTACGGCGCGCTGTCCCTGAGCCTGATGGTCTCGGCGCTGTTGGCCCCGTTGTCCAGCCGACTGGTCGCCCGCTACGGCGGCCGCCCGCAAATGGCTGCCAGCGGCGCGGTGGTAGCGGTGGGGCTGCTGATCATGGCTGCCAGCCACACCCTCGGACTGTTCCTCCTGGCCTGGGCGGTGATCGGCATTGGCATGGCCATGGGCTTGTATGAAGCGCTATTCGCCACCCTTGGCGGGTTGTATGGCGAAGGCGCGGGCAAGGCGATTACCGGTATCACCCTGATCGCTGGCTTCGCCTCGACGATCTCGTGGCCGACCGTGGCGCTGGCCATCGAACATTTCGGTTGGCGGGCGACGTGCGTGTGCTATGCGCTGGTGCTGATCGTGGTGGTGGCGCCGTTGTACTGGCGAGTGCTGCCTGCAGGAGGGCGGGTCGAGGTGCCGGCCAAGGCGCAGGCGCAAGGCGATGCGGTTGGCGTGGACCGCCCGCTGTACCTGCTGCTGACCAGTATGTTCGCCATTGGCGCGATCATCATGACCGCCATCGCCGTACAGCTGGTGGCCGTGCTGCAGGGGTTGGGGCATTCGCTGCCGGTGGCCATCGGCCTGGCGGCGATGCTCGGCCCCAGCCAGGTGGCGTCGCGGGTGCTGCAGATTCTGGCGGGCAAACGGCACCCGATCTGGACGGCGCTGGCCTGGGTCAGCCTGGTGCTGGTCGGGTTGCTGATGGTGACCTTTGTGCCAGCCGCCACCGCAGTGGGCTTGCTGGTGTTCGGCTGCGGCAATGGCCTGCGGGCGATCGTGCGGGGGTTGCTGCCGCTGGCGATGATGCCGCCGGCGCAATATGTGTTGCTGATGGGGCGCATGTCGCGGCCTTCGCTGATAGGGCAGGCACTCACGCCCGTGGTGGGTGGTTTTCTGTTCGAGCATTTCGGCTCGATGGGGGTGTTGCTGACGCTGTGCCTGCTGGCGCTGACCAATGTGCTGCTGGTGGTCACGGTGATGCGTAAGGTTCGTATTGGCTAGCTCAGATCGCCTGTAATCTTGCCGCCATATTAATCATGAGGGTGAAGACAGTGAGTTGCATTCATAACCTTGCAGCCATTGCCATGGCTGAGTGAGCGAGGCTGTCAGCATTTTTGCTAGTGATGCGGGCGCGCAGAGATTCGCTTGAATTGAATATCGATACTGCATGATCGAGTGGCAGGTAGCCTAGTCCTTGTTGGTCCATATAATGCGCTGAGGTGTCGCTAACTTGGAATATTTCGTAATTATTTTCAGCGGCAATTTCATTGTATAAACCGATTGGGTCTACGACATCGTCTGGCAAGAGCGCTCCTTTGTAAGCGATTTCGAAAGAATCTGCTGGCGGGTTGCTGGCGGCAAGGTAAAAAAAATCCTGGGAACCCACGCTGACTGACGGTATGCCTGGCACCCGCCGAAGATGGCTAATTTCATGAATGATTATTGTCGCGCGAAATTCGTTTGTAATTGAAGGTGAAAAAAATTCGTCCAGGATGGTAATCCCGCCCTGGAAGTCAGTTACATCAGCTCCCGCTGTGGCGCCGCTGGGGCCTCCTGTTGCTCGGTTTATCTTCTCGTGCCCTATCTCGGGCTTGGCGTAGCTGGTTAGCATGCCCTCGATTCGTTTCCAATTGTCTATTACGTTTGCTAGTACGCTCTGATATTCCGGTCCAAAGAATATTTCCAATTCCCTGCTGTACATTGGCTGACCAGGTTCCACTACTTTTTTGAGCGCGAGGCGTGCCGTATCAATTGCTCGTTTTACTGTTTCTGCTTCATTCGGGGGGAACTGTGATAGCCCATATACCGTGATCGTCAGCACGAGGCCGTTTGAGTCTGCATAGGTGCGAGGGTTGTTTCGGACCATGCAGTAAAGATTCAAACCATCCACTGTCTCAGCCGGGTCCGCACTCAACCAGCGCCCGGCCCAAGGCTGGTAATACCGATAGCCGTAGTGATACAAGCCGGTCGCATCGCGCTCCTTGCCCGAAAAGCGTACGGTCTTGTAGTCAGCCTCAACCGCGCTGCGCGCCGCCCATACCGACGTCTCCCCGTACGGGTAATATTCTTCCTGGCTGATCAGGTTGCCGCTAGCATCGAGCTCCAGGCCATGGCTGCCGATAAGGTCGCCATACTGGTAGCGCAACTGATCATTGGCAATCTCGGCCGGCTTGCCGGCCACCCAGTGCAAAACGCGCGCTTGCGCATGCCCGGCTTCACCCACGCACAGCACCTGAAGGTTTTCCTTCCCCGTCGTTCGCAGCTCCAGATTACCCAGATAGATGACTTGCTGGCTGTTCAGCTGTTGCGTGCTGCTTTTCAGTACGCGCTGGCAGTGGGCATCGTAGCGGTAGAGTTCATGATCGCCCGGGG
The DNA here is from genome assembly GCF_009391885.1 of Pseudomonas sp. MN1F. Taxonomy (GTDB): domain Bacteria; phylum Pseudomonadota; class Gammaproteobacteria; order Pseudomonadales; family Pseudomonadaceae; genus Aquipseudomonas. Next base: position 179,193 of record NZ_VZII01000041.1, read on the forward strand.
CGCCGTCGCGCACCACGGGGATGACTTTCTGCAGTTCTCCCCGGGGTGTCCATTCGAGTGACTGGCCTGGCTGCAACTGGCGTTGATGGCCTGCGGCTGTAAACAGCGCATCCACTTCCTCAGGGGTGCCAGCCAAGCTACTGGTCACCCCCCGGTTGCTGCGGTTGCTGATGGTAATGTCCGTGGTGTAGCCGTTGTGGGTGGCGGGCGCACTGTGGCGGATCTGTGTCAGATTGCCTGCGGTGTCGTAGTGGTAGTGGCGGGTGTATCGGGTGTAGCTGGTGTTGTCACTGGCAAGTGGCAGGGATACCGGAGTCGATCGACTGTTCTGGCGACCGGCATTGGCCATTTCCCGCCCGCTGGCACTGACCAGTTGGTACAGGCTGTCGTAGCCGTAGAGGCTTGCTGGTTCCACCCGTTGGTTGCGCCAAATACGTGTTTGCTGAGCCTCGTCCCAGGCACTGAGCACATTGCCTACCGGGTCGTATTGGTAATGCAGGTCCTGCAGCAAGCCGGTTGCACGTTCTACTCGGATGATTGCCAGTCGTTGCGTTCGCGGCTCGTATTGGTAAGTGCATGTCACGCCGTTGCCGTGGGTCTCGCTCAGCTTTTGTCCCGCGGCCGAGTGGGCCAGCGTCGTCACCACAGGTTGCTCCGCGCTGTCCTTCACGGTCAGCCAGCTGCACGCCAGCTGCCCGTTCACGCCATACGTCACACGTTGCTGATGGTCGGCTGCATCCTGTGTGAGCAGCACATTGCCCGTGGCGTCGGTGCAAGTGACGGTGGTGTACGTTTCTGGCGCCAGCAGCGTATCCCAGGCTGCCGGATCCGCGCCGTGCCAATCGACCTGGATATCGGGGGCGGTCGCTGCTTTGGGCAAGCGGCGAGTCGTCGACAATGGCACGCCAGAAAGGGCCATGCATTCAGTGGCCATCATCCCGGCGGTATCGTAATGGTTGATGCAAAGCCCGGCGATGTTCAGGTCTTTGTCTGCAGCCGTGCTGGCCGCATAAATGAAGCGCTGCGTTGTTCGTGGGTCGCCACTGGCAACCTGCTCGGAAACGGCTAGCAGCCGACCAGGCAGGGTAGGCACCTCATAATGCCAGGTGTGGTTGACGGCCTGGCTGTGGTCCCCGGTACTGTCGCCAGTGCCGAGGATGCCACTCACGGTGAGCAGTGGCCGGCCGGCGGTGTCTTTCAGGTTGACCGAGGTGCCCGCGTCCACGCTGCGGGTGTGCAAGGCATTGCCTCGCAGATCGCAGGTGTAGATGAAGTTCGCAAGCCCCTGGTCGGCGAGGCGCGGGTCCGCGCTCTGCTTCAAGAAGCCAGAGGCAGTGAGGCGGTGACCTGTGATGCGTACCTGGGTTTCATCCAGCGGGTCAGGGTGACGGTAAAAGGCAATCTCGCGCACGGCAAGGCCACGGCTTTCGTGGGCCATTACGGTCGGGGTGTTGCGGTAGACTGCCTTTTCCATACGACCCATGGGAAAGCGACCTCGCAGGATCAGGGCGTGATTCGATGCGAGGCTAGCTTCCAGCAAATTCGTCAGTGCGTAACCTGATAAAAATGACAGGTGCCCATGGGCTCAGGGTCAGGAGGCGCTTACCGCCTGTGGTCTGTGGCGACGGTACAGCACGGTCGTGGCGGTAAACCCGCACACGGCCGCGAACATCAGCCAGTAGGCCGGCGATGCCTTGTCGCCGGTGGCCTGTACCAACAGTGTCGAAACCGCCGGCGTGAAGCCGCCGAACAGCGCGGTGGCCAGGCTGAAGGCCAGCGAGAAGCCGACCACCCGCACGTTGGCCGGCATCACCTCGGTCAGCGCCGCGACCATGGCGCCGTTGTACATCCCGAAGAAGAACGAGAAGTACAGCAACACCGCAAGCAGGCGCTCGAAGCTGGGGGCCTCGGCCAGCCAGTGCATGGCCGGGTAGGCGGTCAGCACGCACAGCAGCGAAATCGCCAACAACTGCGGGCGCCGGCCGATGCGGTCGGAGAGGGCGCCACCGATGGGCAGCCAGATGAAGTTGCTGACGCCCACCAGCAGGGTCACCACCAGGCTGTCGGTGGTACTCAGCTGCAGTACGGTCTTGCCGAAGGTCGGGGTGTAGACCGTGATCAGGTAGAACGTGGTGGTGGTCATCGCCGCCAGCAGGCCGCCGGCCAGCACCGTGCGCCAGTTGTCGCACATCGAACGGAACACCTCGGCCGCGCCCGGGTGATGCGCGCGCGCCTTGAACGCTTCGGTCTCCTGCAGTGAGCGGCGGATGACGAAGATGAACGGGATGATCACGCAGCCGACGAAGAATGGGATACGCCAGCCCCAGCTGGCCACTTCATGGGTATCCATGCAGGCATTGAGCGTATAGCCCAGTGCCGCCGCCACGACGATCGCCACCTGCTGGCTTGCCGATTGCCAGCTGGTGTAGAAGCCGGTACGCCCCGGCGTGGCGATTTCCGAGAGGTAGACGGAAACACCCCCCAGCTCGGCGCCAGCGGAAAAGCCCTGCAACAGCCGCCCCAGCAGCACCAGCAACGGGGCGAGGACGCCGATGCTGGCGTAACCCGGTACCAGCGCAATCAGCACGGTGCCGGCGGCCATGATCGACAGCGTCACGATCAGCCCTTTGCGCCGGCCGACCTTGTCGATGTAGGCGCCCAGCACGATGGCGCCCAGCGGGCGCATCAGGAAGCCCGAGCCGAACACCGCGAAGGTCATCATCAACGAGGCGAACTCGCTGCTTGCCGGGAAGAACGTCTGGGAGATGTAGGTGGCATAGAAACCGAACAGGAAGAAATCGAACTGTTCGAGGAAGTTGCCGCTGGTGACCCGCAGGATGGCGCCCAGCTTGGCGCCCCTGGTCTGTGTTGTTGTTTTCATCATGGCTACCGTTTTGCTCGCTTTTGTTGTTTTGGGATGTTCAATCGCTGCCGGCATTGATCGGATTGGGCTGACGTTTCTCGATGGCGTGCTTGAGCAGCGCCGCGCTGCGGAAGATGCCGTGGGCGAATTTGCCGTAGGGCATGGTCAGGAAGAACGCCATCACCAGCCCCAGGTGCAGGGCCAGCAGCAGGCCAAGGGCACTGGTTTCGCGAAACGCCAGCAGGGCCAGGCCGCTGGCGCTGACCAGCAACAGCAGGGCGATGAAACCGCGGTCCATGGGCTTTTGCTCGGCGTCGCCGTGGGCGGGGTTGCGCTGCAGGTTCAGGTACAGCAGCCCGGCAGGGCCGACCAGCAGGCCCAGGCCTCCGGCGATGCCGAGCATGACCGGCAGGCTCAGCACCGGGTAGGGCGCCGCCAGGCCCAGCAGGTAGTGGTAGAGCGTCGCGCTGGCGGTGGCCGCCAGGCACAGCAGGAAGCCGTAGAAGGTCAGGTGATGGAAGCGCCGCCGCCACAGGGTGAAGCGATCATCGGCGTTGTTGCAGCCTTCGCCGTGGCCACCGTCCAGGTACTTGAGCGTGGCCACGCTGGCTGTCGCTTCCACTGCTGCGGCGGTTTTCAGCCCGGCGGCGGCCGCAGGTGGCGAAACGTCGCGCCAGAACCGGCGTACGCCCAGGCCCAAGGCGATGGCTGCAAAGCCGAACACCGCGCCAAACATCAGCGCCAGGGTGTTGTGCGCAAAGATGCCGTAGAAGTTGCCCCCAGGCATGGGCCTGAACAGGTTGCCCATGGCCAGCAGGCTCAGGCACAGGAACAGCACCAGGGCGAAGCCGCTGGCCAGTGCCAGGGTCAGGCCGTTGCGCTGGTACAGACGGCCCAGGGCACGGGGCCAGGCGTATTCGACGTAGGTGTCGAGGCGTACCTTGGCCATGGCCTTGGGCACGTTGACCTCGAACGCATGGGGCGCGGCGTACTGGCAGGCGTGCAGGCAGGCGCCGCAGTTGTGGCAGAGGTTGGCCAGGTAGTGGATGTCGGCCTGGGCGAATTCCAGGCGCCGGGTCATCGCCGGAAACACCGCGCAGAAACCTTCACAGTAGCGGCAGGCATTGCAGATGCTCATCTGCCGCTGCACTTCGCTTTCGTGCACGTTCAGCACCGGGATCAGTTCGCTTTTTTGTGCCTGCGGATCAAACAGCTGCATGGCGTGCCTCCTGGTTGTCGACAAAGCCTGCGCTGGCGGCCGCCTGGACACCGGCGATACGGCCGAACGCCGTGCCGATGGCCATGCCGATGCCGGCGGTGTAGCCCTTGCCCAGTACGTTACCGGCCATCATTTCTCCTGCGACGAAAAGGTTGGGGCTGGGCTTGCCGGCGAAATGCACGGCGGCGCTTTCGTCGGTCGCCAGGCCCAGGTAGGTGAACGTGACGCCTGGCTTGAGCGGGTAGGCGTAAAACGGTGGTTTGACCAGCGGGCGGGCCCAGTGGGTCTTGGCCGGGGCCAGGCCTGTGGTGTGGCAGTCGTCGAGCGCGGTATGGTCGAAGGTGCCGACCTGGCAGGCATTGTTGAACGCCTCGATGGTCTGGCAAAACTGCGCTTCTGGCAGGCCCAGCTTGTGTGCCAGTTCAGTCAGGGAATTGGCCGTGGTACCCGGAAATACCGGTGGCATGAAGCGGCCGATGGCCTGCTGGTCGATGATCGAATAGGCCTGCTGACCCGGTTGGCCAGCCACCAGGCGGCCCCAGATGGCATATCGCTTGGGCCAGAAGTCTTCGCCTTCGTCATAGAAACGCTCGCCGTCGCGGTTGACCACCACGCCCAGTGACACGCAGTCGATGCGGGTGCAGATACCGCCGTCATACAGCGGTGCGCGGGCGTCGATGGCGACCATGTGCGCCTGGGTCGGGTCGCCGATGATATCGGCGCCAAGTTCGCCCATGCGCTTGAGCAGGATGCCGGTGTTGAAGCGCGTGCCGCGGATCAGGAAGTTGTCCGACGGCCATTCGCCACGGGCATTCTGGCCCCAGGCTTCGCGCAACCACTCACGGTTGGACTCGAAGCCGCCCGCCGCCAGCACGCAGGTCTTGGCTTCGATACGTTCGGCAGGCAGCTGCCGGCCCTCGACTTCGCGGGCGGGCAGGTGAGCGGCGACGAACCTGCCGCCCTGCAGTTCGATATCGTTGACCTGAGCGTTGTAGCGCACCTGCACGCCGAGCCGTTCGGCACTGCGGAAGTAGGCGTTCACCAACGCCTTGCCGCCGCCCATGAAAAACGCGTTGGTCCGCGCTACATGCAGTGCGCCGGACAGCGGCGGCTGAAAATGCACGCCATGGCTGCGCATCCAGTCACGGCAGCTGGAGGAGGCGCGGATGGCAATGCGCGCGAGTTTTTCGTTGGTCAGGCCGCCGGTGACCTTGAGCAGGTCCTGCCAGTACTCCTCTTCGGGGTAGGCGTCGACCAGCACATCCTGGGGCGCGTCGTGCATGCAGCGCAGGTTGCGGGTGTGCTGCGAGTTGCCGCCACGCCAGGCCTTGGGCGCGGCCTCCAGCAGCATGACGCTGGCGCCGGCCTCACGGGCCATCAGCGCGGCGCAGAGGGCGGCGTTGCCACCACCAATTACAAGAACATCGATCATTTTCGCTCCTCGGTCGCAAGGAGGCATGAACGTAGGGCCCCTTACGAGTGAGGAGAAAGTAGGGCGATCGGCCAAGTGTCGAAAGGCGGGCTACGGCATGGGGTGTTCAGTTTTTCTAAAGGCTGGCCTCTTCGATCCAGGTCGCCCCGGGCCATTGCCGCTGGCTGACCAGCTGGTGCGCAACGTCGATGATTACGCGCCGGGCGGCCAGCGCGGCAGGTGACAGCTCATCGTCCGCCAGGGTTGCCAGCAGGTTGCGCCGGCCGACGTGGGCGTCGCTGATCTGCGCGACCCGCAGCCCGCTTTCACCACTGAGCGCGGCGGCGGCGCCCGGCTGGATGGTGGCGGCGTGGCCGGCGCGCACGGCGTTCATCAGGACGGCCAGGCCATCGACTTCCATGATGATGTTCGGCACCAGGCCGGAGCGTTCGAACGCCGTCATCAGGGTCGAGCGCAGGCCGTGCTGGGCGCTGGGCATGACCAGCGGCAGCTGGCCCAGGTCGGCCAGTTGCACGCTGCTTTCGGGCGCGCGGGGCAGCTGTGGCGGGCTGATGACGAACAGCCGCTCATCCAGTAGCGGCGTCACGCTCCAGCGTTTGCCGCCTTCGAGCTGGAACAGGATGGCAAGGTCGATTTGCCGGGCGTTGAGCTGCGCGGCCAGGTGCCCGGAGAGCATTTCCACCAAGTGCAGCTGGATATCGGGGTAGCGCTCGCGCATGGCATTGATCAGCGGCAGCGCCAGCACGGTCGCGGTGGTGGGTGGCAAGCCGACAGTCACGTAGCCGCTCATGCGCCCGCGGTGGGCGGCCAGGATGGCGTTTTCGGCCTGGCGCAGGCTGAGCTGGGCATGGTGCAGGAACGCCATGCCGGCGCTGGTTGGCGTGACACCTGTGCTGCTGCGGTTGAGCAGGCGGGTACACAGCTCGCTTTCGAGCTTGGCGATCTGTTGGCTCAGGGCGGAGACGCCAACCTCCAGTTCGAGCGCGGCGCGGCCAAGGCTGCCGTGTTCGATGATTTTGACGAAGTAGCGCAGTTGCCTGAGTTCCAAGGGGGGGCTCCTGACGATGGCAGAGGAGGTGATGGCTGATCGAGTAGTCTAACCTGCCTGCTGCGTCAGGCCTGCGTTCGGTGCTCTCAAGTCGCATTCGCCGTGACGCGTCATGCACTTTCGCGGGTAATCAATTCGCATTGCAGCAAGTTCAAGCGTTCGACTTCGCCCTCATGTTCCACGCATCCCAAATGCTGCAATACCCGCATGGCTGCCAATTCGCCAATTTGCCGCGACGGTGGCCGCAACGTGGTCAGGCTGGGCAACAGCATCTCGGCGAACGGGTAGTCGCCAAAACCGACGATGGCCATGTCCTCGGGCAAGCGCAGCCCGGCACGCTGGCCGGCAAGGAGGGCGCCGGCGGCCAGGTTGTCGTTGGCGAAGATGATCGCCTCAGGGCGAGGGTCGCGGCGGATCAACGCCTGCATGGCCTGTTTGCCGGCCTCGAACGGCGCGCAGTCAGCCGAAGGCACGAACACCCAGGGCTCAAGCCCGGCTTCACGCAATGCTTCGATGTAGCCATCGCGCCGCTCCAGCGCGCTGAAGTCGCCTGCCGCGCTGTTCTGCACAAAGGCGATGCGTCGATGGCCCTTGCCCAGCAGATAGCGGCACGCCTGCACACCCACCTGGTGATGGAGGAAGCCAACCTGCAGCGGCGAGCGTTCCGGGCGATAGTCCCAGATCTCCACCACCGGTACGTCGGCCTCGCTGAGCATCTTCTCGGTGGCCGGGCTGTGGAAATGGCTGGTCACCACCAACGCTGCCGGCGACCAGCCGAGAAAGGCCCGCACGGCGCTTTCTTCCTGGGCCTCGCTGAAATAACTGGACGCCAGCAACAGCTGGTAGCCATGCCGGCTCATGGTGTCGCTGAAGGCCTGGATGGTCTGGGCGAAAATCGGCCCGGAGATGTTCGGAATGACCATGCCGACGATACGGCCACGGGCAGAGGCCAGGCCTCCCGCCACCAGGTTCGGCACATAACCCAGCGCTTGTACCGCTGCTTCGATGCGTTCGCGCAGGGGGGGTGACACCTGCTCGGGCTGGTTGAAGTAGCGCGATACGCTGATGGCCGACACATTGGCGGCCCGCGCCACTTCAGCGAGCGTGACACGGCCCGCGCCACGGCGCTTGCGGGTGGGTTCCTTGGCTTGGCTCACAGGCTGGCCTCGTTGGGAGATGAGGCGATGTTAGCGCTAACGAGTCCCAGCCTGGCAAATAGCTTTATGGAATATAAATCGTATTTTTAAGTATTTGACCTGCTAAGCCAGAGCCTCTGATACTTGCTGATGTTAGCGCTAACAAGCGCTGCTGTTGGCAAGCGCCTGCCACTCGCACGAGCGAGACCAGACACCCACAGCATCACCCGTGTCGGCCCCGTGCGGGCCATGGTCTGGTCTTTGAAGGCAGTCGCATCATCATGCACAAACACCGCAAGGCATTCCCGTTCAAGCAACGTCAACCGCTGGCTGCCGCTGTACTGCTGGCCGCCATCGGCCAATCCACGCAAGCGGCCGAACCAACGCCGCAGGCCACGTCGCTGGACGCGGTGACCGTGACCGCCACCCGCCGCGAGTCGACCTTGCAGGAGGTGCCGGTGGCCGTTTCGGTGATCGACGGCGAACAACTCGAACGTGACAATCGCAACAATGTCGCCAGCATCGTCCAGCAGGTGCCGACCCTCAATTACCGCGCCGGTGCGTCGAACAAGGACACGTCGTTGTTCATCCGCGGCGTGGGCACCATATCCACCTCGCCCGGCGTCGAGCCGACCGTGGCTACCGTGGTCGATGGCGTGGTGTTCGGCCGCCCCGGTCAGTCCACCCTCGACCTGCTCGACCTGGAGCGTATCGAAGTGCTGCGCGGCCCCCAGGGTACGCTGTTTGGCAAGAATGCTTCCGCTGGCGTGCTGAACGTGGTCAGCAAGGCCATCCCCGAGCAGACCCAAGGCTATGTGGATTACTCGCACTTCGGCGGTGGCGACGAAAACCGCCTGCGCTTCGGCATCGGTGGCCGCCTCAACGAGCAGCTCAAAGGCTCGCTGAGTACCTTGTGGGGTGACTACGATGGCAACGTCGAGAACGTCGCCAATGGCCACGACGTCAATGGCTACGAACGCAAGGGCGCCCGCGGCAAGCTGGAATTCGAGCCCAGTGACGACCTGCGCCTGACGCTGATCGCCGACTACATGAAAGGTGAGGACAGCTTGCCCAGCGGGGTGATCACCAGCGCCAGCACAGCCATCACCAACCAGCTGCGCCCGGTTGTGCCCAGCGCCCACAACCGCGACATCAACAGTGACTTCAAGACCCACGTCGAAGACGAGAACCAGGGCCTGTCGGCACAGCTCGACTGGCAGCTGGGCGACTACACGCTGACGTCCATCAGCGCCTGGCGCGGCTGGGACAACACCCAGTACCAGGATGGCGACCGCCGCGCCTTGCTGCCGGTCACGGCCTCCCACGACAAGGGTACGGTGGACTATGACCAGTACAGCCAAGAGTTTCGCCTGACGTCGCCCAAGGGGCAGTTCAATGAGTACGTGTTGGGCGCCTTCTACATGCACGGCACCTCCAACGAGACGTATCAGCGGCTCTCGGTCAACAGCGGGGTGGCGAACACGGGCAGGGCGGACTACTCGACCAGTAACGACAGCGTCGCGCTGTTTGGTGAAAACACCTTCAACTTCACCGAGGATTTCCGTGCGATCTTCGGCTTGCGCTGGACCCACGACGACCTTGAGTACGACCACCGTCGCGTGTCGACTTCCGCCACGGCGGTCACCGGCATCCAGCCGTCGACCGCCAGTTCCGGCTCGGTGGACGAGGACGGCTGGAGTGGCCGCACTGGCCTGCAGTACGACTTCAAGGACAACCTCACCGGCTACGTAACCTATTCGCGTGGCTATAAAGGCCCGGCCTATAACGTGTTCTTCAACATGCAGCCGCGTGATACCGGCGCGCTCAAGCCGGAAACATCCGACGCCTACGAGGTCGGCCTCAAAGGCACCGCACTGGATAACCGGCTGATGGCCAACCTGGCGGTGTTCCACACCGATTACGATAACTACCAGGCCAACTTCTTCGACACCGTGGCCAACCAGGTGGTGACCCGCCTGGTCAACGCCGGCAAGGTCAAGACCCAAGGCGTCGAACTCGATGCCAGCTTCCAGGCTACCCGTCAGCTCAAGTTTTCCGCCGCTGCGGCCTACACCAAGGCGCGGGTCGATCATTTCAACTGCCCGGTCGGGGCGGCAGCCAATTGCAACATCGACGGCGGCCGTCTGCCGTTCACCCCGGACTGGAAGACCTATGTGCGCGCCGATTACGTGATCCCGCTGGATAACGGCCTGGATGTGGAACTGGCCAGCGACTACAGCTGGCAGGACTCGGTGCAGTTCAGCCTCGACCAGAACCCCGACACCGTGCAAGGCGCTTATGGCATCTGGAACGCCAGTATCGCCCTGGCCGATTACAACGACGGCTGGCGCGTGGCGTTGCTGGGCAAGAACTTGGGTGACAAGTCCTACGCACAGATGCTGGCCAGTGGCGGTGACTATATCTACCGGGCTGTGCCGCGGGATGACGGGCGTTATTTCGGCGTTCAGCTGCGCAAGGATTTCTGACTGTGCGAGCACTGCAAGGAGACAGAGCATGAGTCGTCAAATGAGCCTGGGTGCCTTCCTCATGGCCACCGGGCACCATGTCGCCGCCTGGCGTCACCCGGACGTGCCCGCCGACCCGCTGGACTTCGCCAGCTACCGGCGTACCGCGCAAATCGCCGAAGCTGCCTGTTTCGATGCGCTGTTCGTCGCTGACAGCGTCGCCGCCCCCAGCGATGCACTGGCCAGCCACAGCGCCCGGTCGGTGTATTTCGAACCGCTGACCCTGCTGTCGGCGCTGAGCGTGGTGACCGAGCGCATTGGCCTGATCGCCACGGCCACCACCAGTTACAACGAGCCATACCATGTGGCACGCAAGTACGCCTCGCTCGATCATCTCTCGGGCGGCCGTGCCGGCTGGAACCTGGTCACCTCCGACGCCGCAGCCGAGGCCGGCAACTTCGGCCGCGATGCGCATATTCCCCATGCCGAGCGTTACGCCCGGGCTCGCGAGTTCCAGCAGGTGGTGCAGGGCCTATGGGACAGCTGGGCCGATGACGCCTTCGTCCGTGACAAGGCCAGCGGCCAGTTTCACCGGCCGCAGGCCGTGCGTAGCATCGACCACGCCGGTGCGCATTTTCGTGTGCGCGGTCCTCTGAACGTGGCCCGCTCGCCCCAGGGCCGACCGGTGCTGGTCCAGGCCGGGTCTTCCGAAGCCGGCCGCGAACTGGCGGCCGAAAGCGCCGAGGTGGTGTTCACCGCGCAACCCAGCCTGGCGCGCGCCCAGGCGTTTTACGCTGACCTCAAGGGGCGCCTGGGCCGCTATGGGCGTAGCGAGGAGGCGCTGAAAATCATGCCGGGCGTGTTCGTCGTGGTCGGCCGCAGTGCCGTTGAGGCCCAGGCCAAGTACCAGCAGTTTCAGGACCTGGTCGACCCCCGTGTGGGCGTTGCCTTGCTTGGCCGCATGCTCGGCAACTTCGACCTGTCCGGCTACCCGTTGGACGGCCCGCTGCCGGAGCTGCCGCTGACCGAAGATGGCCAGCGCAGCCGCCAGCAATTGCTGACCGAACTGGCGGGGCAGGAGCAGTTGACCCTCGCCGAGCTGGGCCGACGCATCGCTGGCGGGCGAGGGCACTACAGCCTGATCGGTACGCCGACGCAGATCGCCGACGCGCTGCAGAGCTGGTTCGAAAACCGCGCGGCCGATGGCTTCAATGTGCTGGTGCCGCACCTGCCGCAGGGGCTCGAAGACTTCGCCAGCCTGGTGGTCCCGGAGTTGCAGCGCCGGGGCCTGTTCCGCCGCCAGTATCAGGGCCGCACCCTGCGCGAGCACCTGGGCCTGCAGCGGCCCGCCAACCCCTATTTTGCCGAGTGAGGTCAACCATGAGCTACATTGCCAACCCTGAGCGCTACGCGCGCATTCCGTACCGCCGCGTCGGCCGCAGCGGCCTGGTGTTGCCGGCCCTGTCCCTGGGCCTGTGGCACAACTTCGGTGATGCGACGCCGATCGACACCCAGCGCGCCTTGCTGCGCACGGCCTTCGATGCCGGCATTACCCATTTCGACCTGGCCAACAATTACGGCCCGCCCTATGGCAGCGCCGAGCGCAACTTCGGCCGCCTTCTGCGTGAAGACCTGCGCAGCTACCGGGACGAGCTGATCATCTCCAGCAAAGCCGGCTGGGATATGTGGTCTGGGCCGTACGGCCAAGGTGGCAGTTCGCGCAAGTATCTGCTTGCCAGCCTTGACCAGAGCCTCAAGCGCCTGGGGCTGGACTACGTGGACATCTTCTACTCGCACCGCTTCGATGCCGACACCCCGCTGGAGGAAACCGCGATCGCCCTGGCCGATATCGTGCGCCAGGGCAAGGCGCTGTACATCGGGATTTCTTCCTATTCCGCCGGCAAGACCCGCGAGATCGCCGCGCTGCTGGCCGAGTTGAAGGTGCCGCTGCTGATTCACCAGCCCTCGTACAACCTGTTCAACCGCTGGATCGAGCACGACCTGCTGGACACCACCGACGCGTTGGGAGCCGGTGTCATCGTGTTCACGGCCCTGGCCCAGGGGTTGCTCAGTGACAAGTACCTGGACGGCATCCCGGCTGATGCACGGGTCAATCGCCCCGGTGGCGGCTCGCTGCAGCCGCACCATCTGTCCGAGGCCAACCTGGCCCGCGCCCGTGCGCTCAACGCAATTGCCCGCCGTCGCGGCCAGAGCCTGGCGCAACTGGCGCTGGCCTGGACCCTGCGCGATCCGCGGGTGAGCTCGGCACTGATCGGTGCCAGCCGGCCCGAGCAGATCATCGAGAATGTCGCGGCACTCGATAACCTGGCATTCAGCCCTGAAGAACTCGCCGAAATCGACCGTCATGCCGTTGAAGGTGGGATCAACCTGTGGGAAAAGCCCTCGACCGACTGGAAGGAATGAGCCATGCGCGTACTACGCTTTGCCACGCTTGTACTGCTGGCGCTGGCGGGGGCCGTTCATGCGGCGGACCCTGCCACACTGCGCATCGGCTACCAGAAGGGCTCGATCAGCCTGGTGCTGGCCAAGCAGCACCGACTGCTGGAACAGCGTTTCGCCAATACGCGTGTGGAGTGGATCGAATTTCCCGCCGGGCCACAGATGCTCGAGGCGCTGAACATTGGCAGCCTCGATGTAGGTGCCACCGGGGACATCCCGCCGATCTTCGCCCAGGCAGCGGGCGCAGACCTGTTGTACATCGGCGCCGAACCGGCCAAGCCGAAGGCCGAAGTCATTCTGGTGCCCAAAGGCAGCCCGATCACTGCGGTGGCTCAGCTCAAAGGCAGGCGTGTCGCGCTGCAGAAGGGCTCCAGTGCCCACAACCTGCTGCTACGCAGCCTGGCCAGCGTGGGCTTGAGCATGCGCGACGTGCAACCGGTGTACCTGGCACCCGCTGACGCCAGGGCGGCCTTCGAGCGTGGCAGCGTCGACGCTTGGGCGATCTGGGACCCGTACTATTCGGCCATCGATCTGGAAGGCAAGGCGCGGCTGCTGGCGGACGGCGAGGGGCTGGGGTTGATCGGGCCGTTCATGCTGGGGGCGCGTGGCTATGTCGAAGCCAATGGCGATTTCATCAAGCGCCTGCTGGCGCAAATCTCCGAGGCGGAGGCACTGACGCGCTCTGACGAGGCGGGCAGCGTCCGTGTACTGGCGCAGTTCATGGGGGTGCCGGAGGAAGTGGTGCGGCGCAGTTTCAGCCATCGGCCGGCATCGCCGTTGATACCGGTGAGTGAAGAAATCGTCGCCGCGCAACAGCGCACGGCGCAGCTGTTCTTCGAGAACCGGGTGTTGCCCAAGCGGGTCGACATTGCCGGTGCGGTCTGGCACCAGGATTGAAGCCTGTTGCGGCCCTGTCCTTGGCAAGTCGGCTTGCTGGCGACAGGGTCGGTTCTGGCCGAAGGTCAGCCTTGGGCAAACTGCAACAGCCTGTCGCCATCCAGTCGATAGCGCACCCACTCATCTTGCGGCTCGGCGCCCAGCGACTTGTAGAAGCTGATCGCCGGCTCGTTCCAGTCCAACACGCTCCACTCGAAGCGCCCGCACCCTTTGGCCACGGCTTCGCGAGCGATGTGCCGCAGCACATCCCGACCTGCGCCGCCGCCACGCTGCTCAGGGGTGATATACAGGTCTTCCAGGTAGATGCCGTTGCGGCCCAGCCAGGTCGAGTAGCTGTAGAAGTACACGGCAAAGCCGATGGCCTTGCCATCACGCTCGCAGATCAGGCTGTGCACGGTGCTGCCGTCATCGAACAGGCTGTGCTCGATATCGGCCAGGGTAGCAACCACTTCGTGACGGGCGCGCTCGTACTCGGCCAGCTCGGTGACGTAGGCGAGAATTTGCGCGGCATCGGCGCGAACGGCAGGGCGGATGGTCAGGCTCATGCAGGGGCTTCCTTGTTCTTGGCTGAGGGTGCGCTGGTGAACGGTACAGTGATGTGTATCTGCATAATTTAATGCAACTGTAGCGGTCGCAGGGCAGGGTGACTCCGTTAGTGTGACAGCACCTGCAACAATTCTGGAATGCCTGCCATGCTTGCCTCTGCCGACCTGCTGACCGCCTTCGTGCTGTTTGCCTTCGTTTCCTCGATCACCCCGGGGCCTAACAACACCATGCTGCTGGCCTCGGGCGTGAACTTCGGTGTGCGCCGTTCGATCCCGCATGCCATCGGTATCAGCGTCGGTTTCATGGTCATGGTGCTGGCGGTGGGCCTGGGCCTTGGTGAGGTGTTCAAGGCCTGGCCGGTGCTGTACAGCGTGTTGCGCTATACCGGTGCGGCCTACTTGCTCTACCTGGCCTGGAAGATCGCCACCTCAGGGCCGCTCGGCGCTGACTCGCCGAGCGCGCGCAAGCCGTTGGGGTTCTGGGGCGCTGCGGCATTCCAGTGGGTCAACCCCAAGGCCTGGGTGATGGCGGTAGGGGCGATCACCACCTACACGCCGGCCCAGGGCTATGTGATGAATGTAGTGGTCATCGCCGCGCTGTTCGCCCTGGTCAACCTGCCCAGCGTCGGCGTCTGGGTGATGTTTGGCAGCGCCTTGCGCAACCTGCTGCAGAACCCGCGCTGGCTGATGCTGTTCAATGTCCTGATGGCCGTGCTGCTGGTGATTTCACTCTACCCGCTGCTGTTTGTAGAATCGGCGTTTTCATGAACCCATGAGTACAGCAAGCCGATGCAGTTGATTCCCTGGTCCTTTGACAGCTCCGAAGGCTTCACCCTACGTGGCTGGCGCTCGCCAGCCAGCGGCAAGCCGTTGCTGCACTTTTTGCACGGTAACGGCTTCTGCTGCCTGGCCTACCAACCGTTGCTGCTGAGCCTGAGTGAACATTTCGATCTATGGCTCTGCGATGTCCAGGGCCATGGTGACAGTGACCATGGCGGTGCATTCCGCGGCTGGAACCGTACCGCCGCGCTGGCGCTGGAGGCCTTCGAGGCCGGCCGTGGGGAATATGGCGAGGTTCCCCGCTACGCCGTGGGGCACAGCTTCGGTGGCGTGCTGACCGGGTTGATGCTGGCCAGCCAGCCGGGCTTGTTTGCCCGTGCCGTACTGCTCGACCCGGTGCTGTTCAGCCGGCGCATGATCGGCGTGATGGGCGCGGCTGCGCTGGTCGGCCTGCACCGCCGGCATGCCCTGGCGCGCAAGGCCGCCAGCCGGCGCAGCCATTGGCCGGACCGTGAGGCGGCGCGGGCATCGCTGCACGGGCGTGGCATCTTCAAGGGCTGGACCGACGCTGCGCTGCAGGCATATGTCGAGCATGCGATCGGTGAGTGCGGCGAAGGCGTGGTGCTCAAGTGCCGGCCCAGCCGCGAAGTGGAAATTTTCAGCTCGTTCCCGTCGCGCATGTGGGCGCATCTTTCTTCCATCCAGGTGCCCACGCGGGTGCTCTATGGCGAGCACACCTATCCCTTCGTGCCGCACTCGGTGCAGCGCCTGGCCAGCCTCAATCCTGCGGTGAACGCCGTTCAGGTCCCCGGAGGGCACTGCTTCATGCAGGAAGATCCGGCGATGGCCGCGCAACAGGTGCTCGATTACCTGCAAGCCTGAGTGGTTGTTCCATTTATGGAACGATCAGTGCCATATCAGCCGGCTACCGGCTGATTGGGCTCATTGGTAAGGTTAACCCAGCTTAGAGAGGAGACTTCTCATGAAAAAGATTCTGGGTATCCACCGCAGCCCGCATGCCCATTGGGTGGGCGATGGCTTCCCCGTGCGCAGCCTGTTCACCTACGACAACCTGGCCAGCAAGATCAGCCCGTTCCTGTTGCTGGACTATGCCGGCCCCTACGACTTTGCCTCGACCACTGACCGTCGCGGTGTTGGCCAGCATCCGCACCGTGGGTTCGAAACCGTGACCATCGTCTATCAGGGCGAGCTGGAACACCGCGATTCGACCGGTGCCGGCGGGCTGATCGGCCCGGGTGACGTGCAGTGGATGACCGCTGCCAACGGCATCATTCACGAAGAGTTCCATTCGCCGGCCTTTGCCCGCAGTGGCGGTTCGCTGGAGATGGTGCAGCTGTGGGTCAACTTGCCGGCGCGTGACAAGCGCGCACCGGCCGGGTACCAGACGCTGCTGGCGGCGGACATACCGGTGGTGCAACTGGAGGGCGACGCCGGCAACCTGCGGGTGATCGCCGGTGCCTATCAGGGCCACGCAGGCCCGGCGCGGACGTTTACCCCGATGGATGTGTGGGACATGCGCCTGAAGGCGCGGGCCAGCCTGCAGTTGCCGGTTGCCGACGGCCACAATGCGGCACTGGTGGTGCTGCGCGGTAGCGTGCGGGTCAACGGCGAGCACGAAGCCGGCCCGGCCAGCCTGGTGCTGCTGGAGCGCGGTGGCGAGGATGTGGCGATCGAGGCGCTTGAAGGCAGCAGCCTGTTGTTGCTCAGCGGTGAGCCGATCGATGAGCCGATCGTAGGCTATGGCCCGTTCGTGATGAACAGCCAGGCGGAGATTGCCGAGTCGTTCGATGACTTCCACGCCGGGCGCTTTGGGCAGATGGCGGGCGAGGGGGCTGGCCTGGATCACTGACGGCCTGTAGCGGCTTCTTCGCGCCGAAACGCCGCGAAGAGGCCGCTACAATCCCTGCAAAACTTGGCATGATGTAGCGATGCATCTCTCTCACTTGCACGCTGTGCACCGTTCACTCACCGCTTCAGGCCAGCACATTGTGTGGCTGCGCTACCCCACGCCCTACCACTGGCCTTCGACCCAGGCCTTCCTGGCCGCCCGCTGCATTCCCGGCATCGAAACCTTCAGCGATGGCACCTATCGCCGCAGTCTGTCCGTGGCTGGCAAGCACGGTGTACTTGAAGCCAGGCCCGCCAGCGGCAATCGCCTGTCTGTCCGACTCAGCGGTGTGCCCGCCGCAGCCGTTCCCTGCCTGATCGCGCGCATCCGCCGTTTCTTCGACCTCGATGCCGACCCTGCCCGCATCGCCGCCGAGCTGTGCCGCGACCCGTTGATGGTCAAGCTGCTTGCCGCCCGCCCGGGCTTGCGCGTGCCGCAAGGCTGGGACGCCTGCGAGCAGGCCATGCGCACGGTGCTTGGCCAGCAGATCAGCGTGGCAGGCGCCATGACCCTGGCCGGGCGCCTGGTCGCCCGTCACGGCCAGGCGCTGCTGCTCCCTTCCAGCGGCCTGACGCACGTGTTTCCTGCGCTCAGCGTGCTTGCCGCTGCTGACCTGGAAAACATGGGTATGCCCCGCGCACGTGCTGCCACGCTCGGGACCTTGGCCCGTGCATTGCGGGCACAACCCGCGCTGCTGCGTAACGGCCAGGCACTGGAATCGCTGCTGGCCAATCTGTGTTGCTTGAAAGGGATCGGCCCCTGGAGTGCCCAGTACCTGGCGTTGCGCCAGGCGGGCGCTCATGATGCATTACCACTGGGCGATGTCGCGCTGGTCAAGGCCTTGCGCCTGCTGGAAGGGCCTGACGCCCAACTGGCCGAACGCGCCCAGGCCTGGCGCCCCTGGCGCGCGTATGCCGCGCAGCATCTGTGGGCGTTTTTGGCGGACCGATAGGCGTGCGCCGCGACCGCCTGTCGCGAAGTGCCAGCATTCGATCGAACAGCCCAGGCCTCCCGTCGTTCTTCCACTAAGGTGCTAAAGGATTCTCCGCACGATCATTGCCCCGGCGCATGGACGGCCGCTTGGGCATGCGCAATATCAATTGGCACCTTGCCTGCCTTAGGCGTACTCACACACAACAGGCCATCCAGTACAGAGAGGGTCGTACCATGTCGTTGATAGGAGTTTCGATGCTGGAAATGCGGCAGATCATCGAGCAGGCCTGCCTGCCCGACCGCTGCGAAGTCAGCTGCCCGGACGGCACCACCCTGACCATCCGCCTGGGTCAGGGGCAAAGCCTGGAGGAGGGCGTGACCCTCTCCGGGGTCTCACTGCAGAGCTTGAACAGTTGCCGCGACCTGGTGAACCTGGTCGGCCAGTTGCACACCCTGCGAGACAGCCACCCGGCGGCACTCAGGGCCATCGCCTGAGCAACCGTTGTGCGCCGGTCAGCCGAGGCTGGCCGGACGCACGTATTCCGGCATCAGGCCATTGGTCCAGAACAGGATCATCGACACCAGGATGGTCACCAGCAACAGCAAGCCTACCCCCCAGACGCAGCTGGCAAACAGCATGGCCTGCTCCCTGCGCAGGCGCAGGAAGGTCTGCAAGCCACCGTACAGCAATAGCGTGGCATAGGCTGACGCTGCGACCAATGCCAGCAGTGCCAGCCAGCGGATCGGCAGCAGGCCAACGACGCCGGCGAAGAACCATGGCGTGGCACAGTAGGCGGCGAAGCCGATGCATTGATTGAGCGTCGGTTGCACATCGAAGCCACGCGACATCCAGCGGATCATCACCCCCATCAGCATTACCCCGACCACCGTGGTGGCATACAGCAGCCCGGCCAATTGCGCGGCGCTGGCAATGCTCAGGCGTACGCGGTCCTCAGCGGCCAGGCTCCAGCCAAAGGTGGTGGTGCCGACGAACAGGCACAGGGCCGGGATCAGCGCCAGCGCCAACAGGCGCGGCAGGTACTGTTGCGGGTGGTCTTCCTCGGCGCGGCGGATGTCGATCCAGGCGTCGGAGGGGTGGGTGAAAAGCTTGAGCAACGGGCTGTTCATGGCGTTCTCCAGAAGGCAGGGCCATGTAGTTATGGAGATCCGCGGTTTGCGTCGGGTTCAGCCTGGAGTGTGGCCGTTGATCGGCTTGTTACTGCAGCTCCAGCAACAGGTTCAGGCCACCATCACCGCACTTGCCATGATCACGGACCACTCCGTGGTAGCTGCGCCCATCCCAGACGAACGCCACGCTGTGGGCACGCTCGACCTTGTCTGGCAGCGGCGGGCAGATGTGCAGGCGCAGGGCGGGGCGGCCCTGCAGCGTAAGGGCCGCCATCTGGCACTGGCACTCCACGCTCAGGGCGACCGGGCCGAACAGCGTGTCGCGGACATAGTCGAGCTGCAGGCTGGAGTTGGGCGCACGGCCTGGCATCTTCATGGCCGCTGGGCTCCTGGGCGCTGGCACAGCAGGTAAGGCTGAGTGGGCATGGGCGGCAGGCTCCTGGCAAAAGGATGGCACGTATTATCATTTGGAAGCTTACCGGAGCTGGATGTTCAACTTATTTCATGGGTTTTCACGGGGTTTTTGGAGTGGGCCGACGAAGGGCCGCCTGGCGGCCCTGATTGGAGCACAGTCAATCCAGTAGCCAGTTCTTGTCACCTTGGCTCAGTACGCCGCCGTGGTCGGTTCGGTCGCCTTCACGGGCTACGGCTTTACCTTCGATTTGAAAACCGCTTGCGCCGGTCTCGATCACCGCACCGCAGCTGGTGCGGTCGCCGACTCTGGCGACAGCTTTGCCATTGAAGGTGTAGTGGGGGCTGCCAGTCTCCAACACGCCTGGGCCGTGAATTGGGCAGTCATGGCGGTGGCCAACGAGTATTACGGATTTCATTTGTGGTCTCCTGGATTGGGGGCGGTTCGGGATTCCAGGTCCATTTCCACCGGCCATTGGACCTTGGGGGCAAGGCGGTCAAACGGGTTGCGATGCCGTGATTGTCCCCAAGGGCTGATATCTGGGAACTCATCCCAATCTATTGGCGGATGGACGAAGTCGGGAAGTGCGTCGGGGCCTTGTTGCATGAAGAGCCTGGCAAGGGCCCAATATTGTTCACCTTTCTCAATGTCGTCTGTAAGGAAAATGCGATCAATTATTTCGTTAGTATCGGGACTATGAATTGATAGCATGATCCATTCCTTCAGGCCGCCATAGCCCATAGGTAGATAAATGCGATAAACCTCGGCGGTGAGGTCATCCCAGTCACAGACGACGGGCTTAATCCCCCAGTTTTTCCGCCCGAACGGATGAAGTCGACTGAATCTGTACTGGTAAAAGTAGACTTTGCGGCGGAGTCTGTTGAACCGTATTGGTTCGTCGCGAGGGAAACCAAGATCCATGCGAATGTAGGGAACAACAAAAAACACGGCTATGGCAAAGATGAGTAAATCGATAGCGCCGGACTCTAGGCTTGCCATGTTGAGTGGGGGTGAGTACAAGAAGTATAGGCATAGGGCCAGGGTAAGTGTTATGGAACCTGCTGCAAGCCAATAGCCTCTTGCTTTCAAAGTTGAGCGCGGCAGTTCTATAAAGCGCTCGTTGAAGCAATTGGGTGCAGGGTGTAAGTTTGCTTTGATTGATTCACGTTCGATTTTTTCGTTTGGGGGCGGTAGGTCGTATTTCCAACCAAAACCACGGGCTGACATGCTCACTGGTTATGCACCTCGGTAAGAAATTCGGCGTAGGCGTCCGGTATGTTGCGGTCCGGCCAGTAAGTAATGATTAGAGATGCGGATGTAATATTGTGTTTCCCGATGTCCAAGGTCAGTTCTAAGCGGCCGACGAACGATAGGGTACAGATGCTATTGTCTTGCGGGCTGTGGTTCTGGCAGCTTGAAGCTAGCTTCATAGTGTCAGGGTTGTAATCAAGGTTTTTCGGCTTATTGAAGGGTTTCAACAAGGTTAACTTTGAGTATCTTGTCGGCAGTGCCGGCGGGAAGTGATTTCTTTGTACGATGGTTTCACCGCCAGTGTACTCAGGCGAATTGCCATCGCCATGTCGATGTACGACAACTGCCCATTGATATCCGGACACTGCTTTGTTGAAACCGGGAATGATAATTTTGAAGCTTAAATCGTGCTGTGTTTTTAGGCCGATTGGGGTTCCGATTTTGGAACTGATTGGCTGGTTGGCAATAGTGACTTCAAATTTTGCTATGCCAGTTAATTCTGATGTTGCGGCATTCAGTTCAGCCAATGCGATATCGGTATGGTTGGGTGAGTCCCAATGGATGCGGGGGGATTCGTCGGCGTTGCCGAAGTAGCATCGGCGTGCCCATCGATGTAATGGAGTCGATTCATTCTGTCCGCCTTTCTTTAAAAAGGCAAAAGTCGTAAGGCTCAGTGCTATTGCAATTCCCACTGGCCCCATTAGGAATGGGTAATATACACCTGCTATTGCAGATACGGTTCCTAATGCCCCTGTAAAAGTGGCTCGCCGATACCATAGGAAGGCTCTATTGTCGCCTGAGTTCGTCGCGCGCCTGGTTGCAAGTAATGCTTGCAGGGTATCAAAGAGGCCCGTTGCAGCGCTGATCACCGCCCCAGTGCGAACGACAGTACGACCGATAGAATACTTGTTGACAGTGCTTGCCTTGCGAGGAATCAATAATCCCCCAAGTTCTAATCCACCGCCCAGAACGCCCAAGCTCGACCCGTATAGGGCCATGATGGCTTCGCTGGATTTCGGGCCAATTTCTTCTTCAACCACCTTCATATTCTTTACAAGATTGTCGCTCAGTAAGTAGAGCCCGCCCAGCGAAAGTAGCAACTCCCAGCCTTTTCCCGTTCCTCGTAGCCCCGTAAAACTGTCACGGACCAACTGTGAAGCCTGCCCCGCACTGATTTTCATGCCATTCAGTGCCTTCCGCGCATCCAGCTCCAGTGTTCCCGCCGCGACTGTGATGTCCACTAACGCCATCTTCGCGGTGTCATTCAGTTGATTGACATTGAGCTTCACCTCTC
This sequence comes from Pseudomonas sp. MN1F, assembly GCF_009391885.1. Lineage (GTDB taxonomy): Bacteria > Pseudomonadota > Gammaproteobacteria > Pseudomonadales > Pseudomonadaceae > Aquipseudomonas. The sequence goes on from NZ_VZII01000041.1 coordinate 200,965, forward strand.
TGGCCAACCGCTCATGCAGCTCATGCGCCGTGCCTTCGACCCAGACGCTGACCGGGATCACCTGATGTGCCACTTTCGGGTCGAGCACGGCAAGGCTCAACAATCCGGTCTGGATGATGGGTTTGACTTTGCCTG
>NZ_VZII01000004.1 GCF_009391885.1 Pseudomonas sp. MN1F
TTTCCCCATGTGAGAGTAGGTCATCGTCAAGATTCATTTCGCAAAACCCCTATCTGCACATGCAGGTAGGGGTTTTGTCTTTTCCGCCCACCGGCAATGCGGCGCTATGACGCTGCAGCCAAATGTCTTTTGTCTGTATCCTCCTATCTGCACCGTTTGTACGGTGCGACAATATTTCTCGCAAATTAACGTGACTTGTTTGCGCTTAAGCTGCGTCAAGACTTAAGTTCGGGGCAATCCTGGCCCCCGAACCGAGCGATGCCAGCGTACCGTGCTGCGCATTTCTGGACTCCACCGTCCGATCACTTGAGGTTACAAGCAAGATGGCCAAGGCCGCCGATGTCGTTGTGCAATGCCTGGAAAACGAAGGTGTCGAGTATGTGTTCGGCATTCCTGGTGAGGAAAACCTCGACCTGCTGGAATCCCTGCGCAAGTCGAAGATCAAGCTGGTACTGACCCGCCACGAGCAGTCTGCGGGCTTCATGGCTGCCACCTATGGCCGCCTGACTGGCAAGACCGGCGTCAGCCTGTCGACCCTGGGCCCTGGCGCAACCAACCTGGTAACCGCCAGTGCGTACGCCTACCTGGGCGGCATGCCGATGATGATGATTACCGGCCAGAAGCCGATCAAGAAGTCCAAGCAGGGCCGCTTCCAGATCATCGACGTGTGCGGCATGATGGACCCCATCACCAAGTACACCCATCAGTTCGCTTCGGCCGACAACATCCCGGCCCGTATGCGCGAAGCATTCCGCCTGGCTGAGGAAGAAAAGCCCGGCGCCGTGCACCTGGAGCTGCCGGAAGACATCGCCGCCGAGCAGACCGACGCCCTGCCGATCCCGCGCAGCCTGCACCGTCGCCCGCTGGCCGAGCACGTGGCCATCGAAGCCGCCGTCGAGAAACTGAAGAAGGCTCGCAGCCCGATCCTGGTGATCGGCGCCGGCGCCAACCGCAAGATGACCGCCAAGGTCCTCAAGCAGCTGATCGACAAGACTGGTATCCCGTTCATCACCACCCAGATGGGTAAAGGTGTGGTCGACGAGCGCCACCCGCGCTTCCTGGGTAACGCTGCGCTGTCGTCCGGTGACTTCGTTCACCGCGCCATCGAAGCGGCCGACCTGATCATCAACATCGGCCACGACGTGATCGAGAAGCCGCCATTCTTCATGGTCCGTGGCGGCACCGAAGTCATCCACATCAGCTTCCGCTCCGCCGAAGTCGATGCCGTGTACTTCCCGCAGGTCGAAGTGATCGGTGACATCGCCAACGCCGTGTGGCAGATCAGCGAAGCGCTGAACGACACCGCGCACTGGGACTTCACCCGCCTCATGGCCATCCGTGAAGCCAACGAAGCGCAAATCGCCGAAGGCGCCGACGACAACCGCTTCCCGGTCTACCCGCAGCGTCTGGTCGCCGACATCCGTCGTGTGCTGCCATCCGAAGGCATCGTTGCCCTGGACAACGGCATCTACAAGATCTGGTTCGCCCGCAACTACAAGGCGCACAAGCCGAACACCGTGCTGCTGGACAACGCCCTGGCGACCATGGGCGCCGGCCTGCCATCGGCCATGGCTTCGCACCTGGTCTACCCGGATCGCCCGGTAATCTCGGTGTGCGGCGACGGCGGCTTCATGATGAACAGCCAGGAGCTGGAAACCGCGGTGCGTCTGGGCATGCACATCACCGTGGTGATCCTGCGTGACGACGGCTACGGCATGATCCGCTGGAAGCAGGCCAACATGGGCTTCACCGATTTCGGCCTGGACTACGGCAACCCGGACTTCGTCAAGTACGCCGAAGCCTACGGTGCCAATGGTCACCGCGTCGAAAGCGCCGAAGCCTTGCTGCCGCTGCTCGAGCACTGCATCAAGACCCCTGGCGTGCACGTGATCGACTGCCCGGTCGACTACAGCGAAAACGACCGCATCCTCAACAGCGAGCTGCGTGAGCGCGCGCTGGCGGTATAAGCCTTAGCGTCCTGTTCGCGGCGGTTCGGCGCCCCGATGAACCCGCCCCCACAGAGACTGCACAGCGTTTGATAGTTGTGCAATCCCTGAGGGGGCGGGTTCATCGGGGCACCTAACCGCCGCGAATGCTTTCTGCAGACCCGATCCCCCATGTGCTAGGGTGCACGCTAATCTTCACCCCAGGACACCCGCACATGCTCCCCGCCCTCAGCGAAAAAGAACTCGCCCGCCTCGAAGACCTGCTGATCACCTACGGCAACGATTATTCGGTGCTCAACCTGGCCGAGCTCAACGGTTTTTTCACCGCCCTGGCCAGCTCGCCGGTCGACGTGCTGCCAGAGCAATGGCTGCCCACCGTCGCTGGCGGCAAGGTACCGAAGTTCAAGAAACCCGCCCATGAGGAGGCCTACACCGCCTTGATGTTGCGCTATGCCTACCAGGTCGCCGAGCAACTGGCGGAGGACCTCGAAGGCTTCGAGCCGTTGTTCGAGGAGAGCGAGGCCGAGGAAGGGCCGGCGATCATCATGGAGGAGTGGTGCTTCGGCTACATGCGCGGCACGCAGGTCGCGGCTTGGGGCGAGTTGCCAGCAGAGCAGGATCAGCTGCTCAAGGCGATTTCACTGCATGGGCTTGAAGACAACTTCGAGTTGCTCGATGCCATGAGCTTCGATGAGTTGCAGGCTTGCGTGCCGCATGTGATTGAGGCTGCGCGGGGCTTGTACCGCTATCAGAAGCAGTCGCGGCACTGATCCGTCGATTATTTCGCTAGGCGAAATTATGGTTTGTCCCCGGCACTGATTCTGCTGCCAGCCGAATCAGCGCAGGATGGGCTCCACCTGGCACCACCCCGGTGCCAACCCTGGAGCCCAACCCATGATCAAACTCTACAACTTCCCCAAGTCTGGCCACGCCCACCGCATCGAGCTGATGCTGTCGCTGCTCGGCCTGCCTACCGAGCTGGTGTTCGTCGACCTGGCCAAAGGCGCGCACAAGCAGCCAGATTTCCTCGCCCTCAACCCGTTCGGCCAGGTGCCGGTGATCGATGACAACGGCACTGTGATCGCCGATTCCAACGCCATCCTTGTCTACCTGGCCAGCACCTACGACAAGGCGGGCAAGTGGCTCCCCCATGACCCGGTGAATGCCGCCCGCGTACAGCGCTGGTTGTCGGTTGCCGCCGGGCCATTGGCCTTCGGCCCTGCAGCCGCCCGCCTGGTGACGGTGTTCGGCGCTTCGTTCAACGCCGACGAAGTCATCGGTCGCGCGCACACCTTGCTCAAGGTAATGGATGCCGAACTGGCCAAGTCGGCGTTCCTCGCCGGCAATGAGCCGACCATCGCCGATGTTGCCAACTACTCGTACATCGCCCACGCCCCCGAGGGCAATGTCTCGCTGGAACCCTATCCCAACGTGCGCGCCTGGCTGGCCCGGATAGAAGCGTTGCCTGGCTTCGTCGCCATGCCGCGCACTGCCGCTGGCTTGCAGACCACCATCTGAGCCGCTACTCCACACGAGGACTGCCGCCATGCAGCAACTCCCCCGTCATCGCACTTCGCCCTGGCATGCCGGCGAGAAGCGCCTGCAGGAACAGGTCGGTGTTTCAGAGCGCATGGAAGTGTTCGGGCAGAAGGTCATTCGTGACTACATGCCCGACCAGCACCGCGCGTTCTACCAGCAGCTGCCGTTCATCGTCGCCGGCGCTGTGGACCAGGCCGGCAGGCCTTGGGCGACGCTGCTCGAAGGCCCGGAAGGCTTCGTCAGCTCGCCCGACCCGCGGCAATTGCGGATAGACACCCGCCTGGCCAGCGACGACCCGGCAACGCCCGGGCTGGCTGATGGCGAGGCGATCGGGCTGCTCGGCATCGAGCTACATTCGCGCCGGCGCAACCGCATTAACGGGCTGATCGCTCACACGGCGGGTGGGGCGCTGGAGGTGCGGGTCGAGCAGGCTTTCGGCAATTGCCCGCAGTACATCCAGCTGCGCGGATACCGCCGCGTCGATGAACCTTCGCAAGGGCGGAGCGATGCGCAAGGGCTGGATGCAACGACCACCCAGATGATCGCCAACGCTGATACCTTGTTCGTCGCCAGTTACATCGATCACGCCGACGGGCAACGTTCGGTGGACGTCTCGCACCGTGGCGGCCGCCCTGGCTTCGTCAGGGTTGAAGGCAACCGCCTGAGCATTCCCGATTATGCCGGCAACCTGCATTTCAATACCCTCGGCAACCTGCTGGAGAACCCGCTCGCCGGGTTGTTGTTCGTCGATTTCAGCAGCGGTGATGTACTGCAAGTGACCGGGCGCACCGAGGTGATACTCGACAGCCCGTTGATCACCGCGTTCGAGGGCGCCGAGCGGCTGTGGACGCTGGACATCGAGCACGTGGTACTGCGCCGTGCAGCGGTGAGTTTGCGCTGGGCCTTTGAGGAATACGCGCCAACCAGCTTGCTGACCGGCACCTGGGCCGAGGCGGAGCAGCGCCTTCAGCAACGTGAGCGGCAGCGCCAGTGGCTGGCCTGGCGGGTGGCGCGCGTGGAGCAGGAGAGTCGCGATATCCGCTCGTTCTATTTCGCTGTGGATGAGCCGGTCGCGTTCACGCCAGGCCAACACATTCCCGTGCGTATCCCGCTGGGGGCCGATGCACCGCTGATTCGCACCTACAGCCTGTCCTGCGCGCCGTCCGATGGCTACCTGCGGATCAGCGTCAAGGCGCAGGGCCCGGCGTCGCGCTATCTGCATGAGCATGTCAGGGCAGGGGACAGGCTGGAGGTGCGCCTGCCCATGGGCAGCTTCACCCTGGATAGCGCCAGCGACAGGCCTGTGGTGCTGATCGGTGCGGGCGTGGGCATCACACCATTGATCGCCATGCTGCGCGAGCTGTTGGCGAACGAGCAGGGGCGGCGCATCCATCTGTTCCACGGTGCCCGCAGCCTGAGTGATCTGCCGTTCCAGCAGGAACTGGCCGAATTGCGTCAGCGAGCCGGTGCACGTTTGAGCGTGCATCGTTCGTTGAGCCAGCCTGAGGCTGAAGCGGTGCAAGGGCGTGACTATGAGCACACAGGGCGCTTGGGTATCGAGCAGGTCAAGGCAACGCTGGGGCTGGACGATTACGACTTCTACCTGTGCGGTCCGGCCAGCTTCACCCAGGACGTGTACGAGGGGCTGCGCAGCGTGCATGTGCCGGATGCCCGCATTCGTGCCGAAGCGTTCGGGCCATCGACGCTGCGGCGGCATGGCGACGACAACCGGCCCACGCTGCAACAGCCTCCGCCTGCCAGCGAGCCGGTGCCGGTGTACTTCGCCAGCTCTGCCAAGGAGGCGCGTTGGGCGCCTGGTGCTGGCACCTTGTTGGAGCTGGCCGAGGCACGCGGGCTGTCGCCGGAGTTCAGTTGCCGGGGTGGGTCGTGCGGGACGTGCAAGACCAAGGTGGTGAGTGGGCAAGTGCATTACCCGAATCCGCCTGCCGAGATGCCGGAGGAGGGGACTGCGCTGATCTGTTGTGCGGTGCCGGCCCAGGCGTTGGTGCTGGAGCTGTGAGGCCGGCACAGGCAACGCAAATAACGGATAATGCCGACACCCCCGATGCCCAGGAGCGCGCATGGACCAGATCCACCTGATGAGGGTGTTCGTTGCCGTCGGCGAGCTCGAAAGCTTCGCCGCTGCCGCCCGCCGCCTGGACATCTCGCCCGCCGCCGTCACCCGTGCGGTCAGCGCGCTCGAAGAACAGATCGGGGTCAAGCTGCTGTTGCGCACCACCCGCAGCGTGCGCCTGACCGAGGCAGGCAGCCGCTACCTGGAGCACACCCGGCACATCCTCGCCAGCATCCACGAAGCCAACGAAGCCGCGGCCGGTATCAACGCCACGCCCAAGGGTGAACTGGCGGTCACCGCGCCGATCCTGTTCGGCAAGAAGTTCGTCATGCCCTGCATCGTGCGCTACCTGCAGCAATACCCCGAAGTCGATGTGTCGGCGTACTTCCTCGACCGCGTGGTGAACATGGTCGAGGAGGGCATGGACGTGGCCGTGCGCATCGGGCCGCTGCCCGACTCCGGCCTCAAGGCGCTGCGCGTGGGCCGGGTGCGGCGGATGCTGTGCGCATCGCCCGACTACCTCGCGCGGATGGGCGAGCCGCAGCACCCGTCGGACTTGCCGGAACATGCGGTGATCGCCACTACCACCCTCTCGCCGCGCGCTGGCTGGCGCTTCGGCCTGGCCGATGAGCCGACCCTGGTACGCATGAAGCCGCGGCTGACAGTCACCAGCAACGATGGCGCGATCGCTGCGGCAGTGGGCGGGTTGGGCATCGCCCGGCTGCTGTCGTACCAAGTGGTCGATGAACTGGCCAGCGGCCAGTTGCAGGTCATTCTCGCCGATTACGAGGAGGCTCCCTGGCCGATCCATATCCTGCACCGTGAGAGCAAGTACGGCTCGGCCAAGGTGCGTTCGTTCATCGACATGCTGGCGCAGGACCTGCGAGCCCGGCAATTGGACTGAGCGACGAGGTCGTACAACTAAGCTGGTTTACCCATAGGCTTGCAGCAAGAGCACCCTTTTGACGGGTCATGAATAATTGTTGTTGTACGATGACCTATGACGTGGCAATCTTCGCCTGAAACAATTTGTCTCATTTCGCCCTGCCGGCGCATGAGGCCGATCACCCGTCACTCTAAAAACAAGATTCAGGTGAACCATGAAGATCAAAGGCATCCGTTGGTGGATGGTCAGCCTTGTCACGGCCGGGCTCGTCGTCAACTACCTCGCCCGCAATACCCTCTCGGTGGCAGCCCCCACGCTGATGACCGACCTCTCCATCACCACCGAGCAATACGCCAAGATCGTTGCGACCTGGCAGATGTGCTACGCGCTCATGCAGCCGATCGCTGGCTGGCTCATCGATTTCATCGGCACCAAACTGGGCTTCGCCGTGTTCGCCCTGGCCTGGTCGCTGGCCTGTGCAGGGGCCGCGCTGGCCAGCGGCTGGCAGAGCATGGCGTTGCTGCGCGGGTTGCTGGGCATGACCGAGGCTGCCGGCTTGCCGGCCGGGGTCAAGGCCACCACCGAGTGGTTCCCGGCCAAGGAACGCTCGGTCGCCATTGGCTGGTTCAACATTGGCTCGTCCTTGGGTGCACTGCTGGCGCCACCGCTGGTGGTGTGGGCGATCCTGCACAGTGGCTGGCAGCTGGCGTTCGTCATCGTTGGCGTGTCCGGTGTGCTGTGGACCTTGCTGTGGATGCTGCTGTACAAGCATCCGCGTGATCAGAAGCGCCTGAGCGACGCTGAGCGTGACTACATCCTGTCCGGCCAGGAAGCCCACTTCAAAGCCGAGCAGCGCGAGAAGGGGGCCTGGAAGCGCATCTTCAAGACCCGCAACTTCTACGCGATCGCTTCGGCACGTATTCTCTCCGAGCCGGCCTGGCAGACCTTCAACGCCTGGATTCCGCTGTACCTGATGACCGAGCGGCACATGAACATCAAGGAAGTGGCGATGTTTGCCTGGCTGCCGTTCCTTGCTGCCGACATCGGTTGCGTGCTCGGGGGTTACCTGAGCCCGATGTTCCATCGATACTTCAAGGTGTCGCTGTTCACCTCGCGCAAGATGGTGCTGGTATTCGGCGCCAGCTGCATGATCGGCCCGGCTTGCATCGGCTTGGTCGAAAGCCCGTACATGGCGATTGTGCTGCTGTGCGTTGGCGGCTTTGCCCACCAGACCCTGTCGGGGGCGCTGTATTCGATCACTTCGGATTCGTTCAGCAAGGACCAGGTGGCGACCGCGACCGGCATGGGCGGGATGTGTGGTTACCTGGGCGCGGCGCTGTTTACCCTGGTGTTTGGCATCCTGGTTACGCAGATCGGCTACAGCCCATTGTTCGTGGTGCTGGCGGCGTTCGATATCGTGGCGGCAGTGCTGGTGTGGAAGGTCGCCCGCGAGGTCAATGGGGCTGCTTCGCAAAAACCGCTGGAAGCGTCGGCTGAAGCATTGGCGTAGGGTTTGAGATTCCGGGGCTGCAAAGCAGCCCCAATCTCAGGCAGTCACAATGGCTGATATTGCATCCTGAATCCCAGACTGGTTGTTTCTCCCTCCTGCAACAATCTCAATCCCGGCCGCCCCGGCAGATGATGCGCATTGATCGGGTGGCTAACCGGCTCGAAGCAAAAGAACGGCTGTTCATGGGGGCAGAACAACAGAAAGTGTTCGGCTCCGCGAGCGTTGCACACTAGCCGATACCCCGCGCCCGGTTGTTCGATCACACAGTTACCAGGCCATTCGCTAAAGGCGTGATCGACCACGGCTGCCGGCAATGCCTGTTCGGTTGAGAAGTTCCAGTGATCAGGTATCTCAGCTTGCCGTGACGGCAACGCTCCATTCTCCGCCAGCCAAACGGTGCGCGCCTGTGCATGCAATCGTGTATCGGGATGGCGCGGGAAGTACGGGTGCAGACCCAACCCATACCAGGTGGCCGCCGGGTCCAGATGCGTCACCTGCAGGTCAATGTTCAGGCAGCCCTCGTGCAGCTGCACATCAAGCGTCGCCCGGTAGGCGAACGGTATTGTGCTGTCGAGGCTCAAGCGGGCGTGGTGCTCGCTGTGGTGCTCCACCTGCCAGGCCTGTTGCCAGGCACTGCCGTGGATCGGGTAAGGGTCATGCCCGGTGTTCGGTGCCAGGGCCAGCCAGCCATCAGGGCGCTGAAAGCCGCCCTCGGCGATGCGGTTGGACCATGGCGCCAACGGGTAGCAGCCCAGGCGCCGCGGGTTGCCGCTGGCCAGGGCGGCTTCGTCGGCAGGGCGCAGCAGCGCCTGGCCGGTGGCGCTGGCCTGCCAGTTGACCAGGCTGGCGCCCAGTTCGGGGGCGATGCTCAGGCAGGTAAGGCGGTCTTGCAGGTGCAGCAGGGGGACGCTCATCAGGGCCTCCGGTAGGTCAGCAGGACGATGCCGCACACCACCACGGCGCCGCCAATCAATTGCACGCCACTGAGATGCTGGTCGAGCAATGCCCAGCCCAGCAGCAGCGTGGCGATGGGTTCGACGTTCATCACCGGCGCGTTCTGCGCCATGTTCAGCTTCGGCACGCAGACGAACAGCAAGGTGAAGGCCACGCCATACAGCACCACCAGGCTGGCCAGCGCCATCCAGCCGCTGGCGCTGCCAGGCAGCGACAAGCCGGCCGGCATCACGCCGCTGATACCGGCGACCAGCATGCTGGTGAACACGATCAGCAAGGTCAGCAGGCTGCGCACCGGGCCGCGCACGGCGGCCAGCTTGTGGTCGGTGATCCACAGGGCGCAGGCGAACACACAGGCGGCGCAGAACGCCAGGCTCACACCGATGGCCCAGTGCGGGTTGGTGTCGTGGTTGTCGCTCAGGTGGCTCGGCACGTCCAGCGCCAGCACCAGGCCGCAGAGGATCAGGCCCATGAACAACACGCTGCGCCCAGTCGGGCGGGTGCCGCCCAAGGCCCAGGTGAGCAGCGCCAGCAGCATCGGGAAGGTGTTGCCCACCAACAAGGCCAGGGCCACCGGAATGCGCGCCACGGCCGAATACAGGCACAGGCTCTGGGTGGCAATCAGCAGGCCCAGCAGCAGTTGCCAGCGCCGTGTGCCGGCAGGCAGGCCCAGCGGCTGGCGTTGCCACAGCACCAGGCTGGCCAGCACCAGCAAGGTGATGCCCGAGCGGCAGAGAATGGCCAGCAGCACGCCGGTGTCGTCGTCGAAGGCGATGCGCGCGGCGATATGGTTGCCGGCGAACGAACAGGCCAGCAGGGCCAGCAGGGCGATGGCCAGTTTGCGCGGGAAGAGGTTTGCAGCAGAAGAAGGGACAGCCATGTGCAGGATCCGTTTGCATTGAGAACCTGGGGCTGCTTTGCAGCCCATCGCAGGCAAGCCAGCTCCCACAGGGGTGTTGCAAGCCCTGAGTCCTGCGCGGTCCCTGTGGGAGCTGGCTTGCCTGCGATGGGCCGCAAAGCGGCCCCAATTACCAGCGTTACAAGACGACGCTCGGCAGCCAAAGGGAGATGGCCGGAATGTAGGTCACCGCCATCAGCACCATGAACAGCGCCACGTAGAACGGCAGCAGCGCCTTCACCGTGGCCTCGATGCTGACCTTGCCAATCGCCGACCCGACGAACAGCACCGCCCCCACCGGCGGGGTGATCAGTCCGATCCCCAGGTTGACCAGCATGATCATGCCGAAGTGCACCGGGTCCACGCCGATACCGGTGATCACCGGCAGCAGGATCGGGGTGAGGATGAGGATCAGCGGCGCCATGTCCATCACCGTGCCCAGCAGCAGGAGCATGAAGTTGATGCACATCAGGATCACATAGCGGTTGTCCGACAGGGTCAGGAACGCCGTGGTGATCTTCGACGGGATCTGCATCAGGGTCATCACGTAGCCGAAGCTGGCGGCGAAACCGATCAGGATCATCACGATCGAGATGGTCCTCACCGTGCGGTGCATCAGCTTGGGCAGGTCGCGCCACTTGTAGTCGCGGTAGATGAACATGGTCACGAAGAACGACCACACCACCGCCACCGCAGCCGACTCGGTCGCGGTGAACACGCCCGACAGGATGCCGCCGAGGATGATCACCATGGCCATCAGGCCCCACAGGGCTTCACCGGCGATCTTCAGCGCCTGGCGCAGCGGGATCACCTCGCCCTTGGGGTAGTTGCGCTTTTTGGCGAAGATCAGGCACAGGCCCATCATCACCGCGCTCAGCAGCAGCCCGGGCATCACCCCGGCCATGAACAGCGACGCGATCGACACCGTGCCACCCGCCGCCAGCGAGTACAGCACCGAGTTGTGGCTGGGCGGGGTCAGCAGCGCTTGCACCGAGCCGCTGACGGTCACGGCGGTGGAGAACTCGCGGGGGTAGCCCTTGCGCTCCATTTCCGGGATCAGCACCGAGCCCACCGAAGCGGTGTCGGCCACCGACGAGCCGGAGATGGCGCCGAAGAAGGTCGACGCGGTGATGTTCACCAGCGAAAGGCCGCCGCGCACGAAGCCCACCAGCACCCCGGCGAACGCCACCAGGCGCCGTGACATGCCGCCCTCGGCCATGATCGCACCGGCCAGCACGAAGAACGGAATGGCCAGCAGCGAGAACTTGTTAACCCCACTGGCCACCTGGATCATCATCGCCTGCAGCGGGATGTCGATGTACCAGGCGCCGATCAGTGCCGACAGGCCCAGGGCATAGGCCACCGGCATGCCCAGCAGGATCAGCGCAATGAAACTGCCCAACAGAATGAACGCATCCATTTACGCCGCCCCCTCGTTTTCTTCCACCAGGTCGAACCGCACCACCTTGCGCTGGCTCTGGTCGCCCAGCAGGAGTTTCTCCAGCACGAAGATCAGCGTCAGCACGCCACCGACCGGGATCGGCGCATAGCTCATGCCTACCCGCACGCTGGGCAGCGAGGCCATGTACTGGTTCCAGGTGGTGACGCACAGCTTGAAGCCGTAGCAGGTCATGAACACGCAGACCCCCACCATCAACAGCTGCGTGAACACCGACACCAGCCGGCGCAGCGGTTCCGGCAGCCGGTCGGTCACCATCGCCACCGCCATGTGTGCGCCGGCGCGGTAGCTGGCGGCGGCGCCGACGAAGGTGAATACCACCATCAGCATGATGGCCACCGGCTCCGGCCAGCTGGAGCCGGTGCCGAGCACGTAGCGGGCAAAGATGCCCCAGGGAATGATCAGCGTCATCGCCAGCACCGACAGCCCGGCGACCCAGATGCAGGCGCGGTACAGCGTGTCGTTGACGCTCAGGAAAAGCATTTTCATAGGCATCACCAAAGCGACAGGGCGACGGGCGTCGCACTGCCGAGGTCATCTTGAAAGGGGCGGGGGTTACTGGACCGCGTCGATACGCTTCATCAGGTCGGCATACTGCGCACCGTACTTCTCGCGTACCGGGGCGGTGGCGTCATAGAACGGCTTGGTGTCGACGGCGATGAACTCCACGCCGGCGGCCTTGAGCTTCTCTTCGCTGGCGGCGGACTTGGCATCCCACAGCACGCGCTCTTCCATCTGCGCCTCGCGGGCGAGCTTCTTCACCAGCACCTGCTGCTCGGGGGTGAGCTTGTTCCAGGTGGTCTTGGACATCACCACCGGTTCCGGCAGGATCAGGTGGTTGGTCAGGGTGAAGTACTTGGCGCTCTGGTAGTGGTTGTGTTCGAGCAGGGTCGGCGGGTTGTTCTCGGCGCCGTCGATCACCCCGGTCTGCAGGGCGCTGAAGATTTCGCCGGTGTCCATGGCGATGCCATTGCCGCCCATGGCGTTCATCATGTCGATGAACAGCGGGTTGCCCTGCACGCGAATCTTCATGCCCTTGAGGTCAGCGAGGCTGCGCACCGGCTTCTTGGTGTAGAGGCTGCGCGAGCCGCCATCCATCCACGCCAGCGCCACCAGGTTGAATTCGGAGTGGGTGATCTTGTCGAGGATCTCCTGGCCGATCTCGCCGTCGATGACCTTGCGCATGTGCTCATGGTCACGGAACACGAACGGCATGTTGAACACGTTCACGTCCGGCACGACCGGGCCGACGATACCGAGGCTGACGCGGGTCATCTGCACCGCACCGATCTGCGCCTGCTCGATCACTTCCTTCTCCGAGCCGAGCACGCCGCCGGGGAACATCTTGAAGGTGATTTCGCCATTGCTGGCCTGTTCGAGCTTCTTGCCCATGTTCTGTTCGGCGACCACGGTCGGGTAGCCGGCCGGGTGGATCTCGGCGAACTTGATGTCGAGTGCCGAAGCTGGCATCGACAGGCTGAAAGCGAACGGGAGTACGGCAAGAAGCAGCTTGCGTTTGAAGGTCATGGTGAAACTCCGTGGTTTTTATTATCTGGTTTCGCGCGTGAGTGTCGGGTGCTGCAATGTCGTGTTCAGCCGCGCCAGGCAGGTTCCTCCAGGCCCTGGACGCCGGGGCGCAGGGCGAACACGCCACCGGCCAGGGGCTGGTCGCTGAGGTCGCTGCCTGCAGGGCGGATCGAAGTGACGAACAAGGTGTCGAGGTTGGCGCCGCCAAAGGCGCACATCGCCGGCTTCTTCACCGGCACGCTGAGCGAGCGGTCGAGGCGCCCGTCAGGGGTGAAACGGTGGATCTGCCCGGCGTCGTTGCCGCAGATCCAGTAGCAGCCGTCGGCATCGATGGCAGCGCCGTCGGGGCGGCCGGGGAAGGCGCGCATGTCGACGAACAGCCGCTGGTTGTGCGGGGTGCCGCTGTCGATGTCGTAATCGAAGGCCCAGATCTTCTGCACGTTGGGGTGCGAGTCGGACAAGTACATGCGCGAGCCGTCCGGGCTGAAGGCCAGGCCGTTGGGCACGATCATGTCCTTGAGCTGCCGGTGCAGCCGGCCCTCGCCGTCGACCCGGTACAGCGCGCCGACGTGGGCGCCTTGCTGCATATCCATGAGCATGCTGCCGGCCCAAAAGCGGCCTTGGCGGTCGCAGCGGCCATCGTTGAAGCGCATGCCTGGTTGTGGGTGTTCGACCGCAGCGAACAGGCGGCTGTCGAGGCTGCCGTCAGCCCCGGCCTGCAACTGGAAGATGCCGCTTTCCATGCCGGCGAGCCAACCCCGTTCAGTGCGGGCGATGCAGGCGAGTATCTCGTCCCCCTGCCACACCTGATGGGCGCCGTCCTGCCAGCGGTGCAGCTGACGGGCCGGGATGTCGACCCAGTACAGGGCCTGTTCGCTGGGGTGCCACACCGGGCTTTCACCGGTGCCATTGCGGGCGTCGACGATCAGTTCGCAATGCATGCTGGAGCCTCCTGGCAGGGCGCGGATCAGCTGAATGGGCCGGCAGCGACGAAGGCGCCACCCTGGTAGACCATGCTCGGGTCGTCGGCGGCGGGTGCCGGTTTGGCCTCTACCGCAGCGCGGAACACTTCCGAGCTGTCCTTGGGCTGGTAGCCCAGGTGTTCGGCGTAGCGGTTGTCCCACCAGACGGTACGGTTGTCGGATGCGCCGTAGACCACGGTGTGGCCGACATCGGCGGTGAACAGGCCGCGCTCGATCAGCTGGGTGAGGTCGTCGTAGCTCAGCCAGGTGCTGAGCATGCGCGGGTTCTGTGGTTGTTCGAACGAGGAGCCGATACGGATGCTGACGGTCTCGATGCCGTAGCGGTCGAAGTAGAAGCTGGCGACATCCTCGCCGTAGCACTTGGACAGGCCGTAGTAGCTGTCGGGCCGGCGCAGGGCATGGGCGTCGATCGTCTGGCCCTGGCGGTAGAAGCCGATCACATGGTTGGAGCTGGCGAAGATGATGCGCTTGACCCCGTGCTGGCGTGCGGCTTCGTAGATGTGGAATACGCCACAGATGTTGGGGCCGAGGATGTCCTCGAAAGAATGCTCGGTGGACACGCCACCGAAGTGGACGATGGCGTCGACGCCTTCGACCAGAGCATGGACCGCAGCCTTGTCGGCCAGGTCGCAAGGGATGACTTCTTCATGGGGGCCGGTGGCAGGGGCCATCGGCGCGATGTCGGAAAGGCGCAGGACTTCGGCGCAGCCGGTGAGGCGTTGGCGAAGCACCTTGCCCAGGCCGCCTGCGGCTCCGGTGAGCAGCAGGCGCTTGAAGGGGGTGGTGGTCATGGCGGCTCTACTTGTGATTGTTGTAAGTTGTCGTATGACTTTGCTGATTATCGGCAGCGCTTTCCGAGGTTGTCAATGCTGTTTGCGTGGGATTCTCCGGCCTCATCGCGGCTAAAGCCGCTCCTACAGGTACAGCGTTGCCTTCAGGTGCCACGCGGGCCTTGAGGAGCGGCTTTAGCCGCGAACACGGGCCAAGCCCGTGCCATGCGATCACAACAACGACAGCGGATAGTTGAAGATCAACCGGTTCTCATCGAACTCGTTGTTGCTGTAGTCACGACGAATGCTCGAGTTGCGCCATTTCACGCTCAGGTCCTTGAACGGCCCGCTCTGGATCACATACGCCAGCTCCGACTCGCGCACCCATTCTTTGCCATCGGTCACCGCCCCGGTACGCACATCGTGGCCACTGATATAGCGGTTCATCAGGGTCAGCCCCGGCACCCCGAGCGTCACGAAGTTGAAGTCATGGCGCACCTGCCACGAGCGCTCCTCGGCATTGTCGAAACTGGAGTTGTAGCTGTCATTGGCCAGGGTCCCGCCGCTGGTGCCGTTGACCCGCATCCAGGTGTCGCCATCGACTTTCTGCAGCCCGACCCAGAAGGTGTTGCCGCCGTACTTGGCCGAGAACATCCCCGAATAGGTCTTGTTGTCCAGCTTGCCGGCGCGTTCCGAACCGTCCTCGCCACCGTGGAAGTAGCCCAGGTTGGCGCCGAGGGTCCAGTCGCCCAGCGGCTGGCTGTGGCTCAGTTGCAGGTACTGCTGCTCGTAGACATCCTTGAGCACCGCGTTCCACAGCCCGACCAGGGTGCGGTCCTGGTTGAACTTGTACTCACCACCGACGAAATTGAAGCGGTCCGACAGGCCGCGGCCGTAGCTCATGTCTTCCATGCTCGCGTCGTTGCGCGGGCTGTTGCCGCGGAACTGGCCGCCGTACAGGGTCAGCCCGGCAATTTCGCTGGAGGTCACCTGGCCGCCGCGGAAGGTCTGCGGCAGCGAGCGGCCATCGTCAGAGCGCAGGATCGGCAGCACTGGCATCCATTCGCCGATCTTCAGTTCGGTCTTGGAGATACGCGCCTTGCCCGCCACTGCCAGGCGCCCGTAGTCATCCGCCGGCCGTCCGTCATCATGACGTGGCAACAGCCCGGTGCCATAGGTGCCGCCACCGCCATCGAGCTTCACCGACCACAGCCCCAGCACGTCCGCGCCAAACCCCACCGGCCCCTCGGTGAAGCCCGAACGGGCATCGAGAATGAAGCTCTGGGTCCACTCTTCGGCCTTGCTCTGCGGGTTGCTGGGGTTGGTGAAGTTACGGTTGATGTAGAAGTTGCGCAGGCCCAGCACGGCCTTGCTGTCTTCGATGAAGCCTTGGGCGAGGCTGATCCCCGGCATGCCGCCGAGCAGGCTGGCGCCGATCAGCGCAAAGGGAAGGGATGTCTGGCAGATTTTCGACATGGGATGGGTCCGCTGATATTGTTTTTGTTATGTGTTGTCGTACAACTGCGGCGATTTTTATCAAGCCGAAAATCAACTGTCAACGCTTTGAAGATCAATAAATTCGAGCCGTCAAGTGAAAACTCATCGGCGATGGCTCTAGCTCAAGGACTTGGATGAATTTAAAGTCATACTATGACAGCGGGCACATGGATGGCCGCTGGCGCCTTTTTTTCGTTAACTGCTTCGGCTATGCAGAGCCTCGTGCCTAGCGCCTCACCCAGCGGTAGCGCGCTTGCCCGTGAACACCGGCGGAGTTGGTGCCATGAAGGCCCATCATTCCTAGGGTTCTTAAAGACGGACAGCAGTTGCGCAATGGCTAAGATAAGTGCATTGTAATGACGAATGTCTTTACCTGGAGGGTCGTCCCATGGCGTCCATCAATATCCGCGTCGATGACGAACTCAAAGCCCGCGCTTACCAGGAACTAGAACGGCTGGGCGTAACCCCTTCCGAACTCATGCGCCAGGCGCTGCAATACGTGGCCGAACGAGGCAAGCTACCTTTTCGACCCGTCCTGATGACTGAGGAAGACGAAGACCTGATCGCGATTGTGAGGGAGCGACTTGCCTCCCCGCAGCGCGTGAGGGTCCAACTGGATGACCTATAGTCTCGACTTCGATTCACGTGCGTTGAAAGAATGGAAGAAGCTGGGGGATACGGTTCGTCAGCAGTTCAAGAAGAAGCTGGCCGAGGTTCTGCTGAACCCGCGAGTGGAGGCCAACCGGCTTGGCTCGTTGCCCGATTGCTACAAGATAAAACTTCGCAGCAGTGGCTACCGCTTGGTCTATCAGGTCATTGATCAAGAGGTGGTGGTGTTTGTGGTGGCCGTTGATCGTCGCGAGCGCGATCAGGTTTATCGGAAGGCGGCCGAGCGATTGTAGTGACCCTTTCAACTGCTTTTCGCCCTTGAGTTCATTCCGCTCAGACTCCTCTACTGCACGCCTTTCAGGTTCGACTCTGCCGCCTCGATCAGAAGTCTTTCTCGGTCACCGATTTGAGACGCACCCTGTGTTCAGTTGCGAATGAAGCAGGGGAAGACATCGGCACGTCCTGGAATACCTCGTCGAGCAAGCCCAAGTGCCAGAGCGCGATCATGTAGCTACGCATCTCCACGGTCGGCGTTCCTGCCTCAATTTTGGCAAGCGTGGTGATGGACAATCCGGACTGAGCGGCAAGGTCTTTCTGGCGAATTTTTCGTTCAAGGCGCCTGGTTTTGGCCAGATGCCCTATTTTCATTAGCCTGTCGGCGCATGCCAAGGGAAAAACGTTCATTTTAAGACCTGCTATAGCAGTGCTTATGAGAGATAAAAACTACTATAGCAAGTCTTATGATTGAGAGGGGGTCGCATGCCCGGGCGTTATACATGACCCACTGCTCACATCAAGCGGCGTGGCGAATGGCACCGGCTCCGTCGGTGTTCGCGGGCAAGCCCGCTTCCACAGGATCTCCGTTTGCTCTGGGATCTCTTGGTACTTGTGGGAGCTGGCCTTGCCAGCGATGAGGCCGGCGAAGCCGGTGCCAGACACCGCGTCGTTTGCTTCGCTGGGCAAGCCCGCTCCCGAAGTACCTGCGCAGCCCAGCTAGACCCCGTGTAGTCTGAGTGCCCGCTGAGCACACTCCCGCCAGTTCATCCTGCGCTTCACCATCGGCGTCATCTCTGCATCTTCAGCCGCCATCACCACCGGCATATCCCGCATCCTCACCCAAGGCTCACTCTGCCAATACAACAACGTCGCCGTCCGCCCTCCAGGCCAGCACATTCGCCCCAGTCGCGGTGTATCCGCTTCTCCATCCACCTGGCCATCACGCAGCACCGCCACCACCTCATGGGTCAGCCACCAGCGCAGATGGCGGTTCTCCGGAACATGATGATGCGCCAGCAAGGTATACGCCCCGGACTCGCTGACCATCGTGGTCTCCTGATACTGCCCATAGCGCAGCAGTTGCACGTTGCGGTACTGGTCCGGGTCGAGCTTGCGGATGCAGTGTTCGTCGAAGAAGCGAGCGCTCAGCCGGCCGAGTTCGTGGGCGCAGAACCAGGCTTGGGATTCGAGCCATAGGGAGTGGAGGGGGCGGTTGTGGCGGGTGAAGAGCGTGGGGGTGCGAAGGTCAGTCATGGTTGGCCTCCGTAGTCCTGGATGAATTGAACTCGCCAGATGCATGTGCGAAAGGCGGGGTATTGCTAGCTTTTATAGGCATTTCCTTACCTCTACGTGATTTCAGCTTTCTTAGGGCTGGGTGTCGGGAGCTAAGAAATCCCACGTAGTGGACCGGACGTATTCCCCTTGCGGGTCTTGTATTAGTCCGCTCCCGACATAACACGTTTTCTGCGCGCAGGATTAGACCACAGGCACAAAAAAGCCGCATCTGTCGGGTGCGGATTGACCGCTACGTGAGGCGTTTCTTAGGCGCCGAACAATAGTTAAAACGCAGCGGTTTAACAGGTCAATCTGAAATTCTGTAGGACTTTTCTGATTTGATGCTGAGCCATCTTAATAGATGGCTCTTTTGGCTAGCGCTCTCGTCGAATGTCTATTTTTTCAGACAAAGCATAGAGTACTTTAGGGTCGCGAATCTCATACATGGTACTACCGTTTGGTCCTTTTTCTTCGCATCTAACAATCAGGCCAATGCTTTCCATGCCGACAATATAGTTCGTAGTTGAGCTGCCTGTTTTTGCCTGTTCGTTTAGCGCGTTAGCAGTAAATTTAGGGGCGTCAAGCTTGGAGAGGTGCGAGATGTAGGAGTATACATCCATTGAATTCTTTCTCGCAGTGCTCTTGCGCGGATAGTACTCGTAGAAGCTGAAACCTTTTACAAAGTTTGCAATTCCTGTTTGTACAGCGCTTTCAGTTAGTAGCTCTGAGTTTTTATTGCTTTTGTGCTGGGCTTTAAATATGTAGTTGAGCGCTTGGAGCATGTCTCGGGGGTTGCCATGAGAGATGTTCCATAATTTATCGAAGTCATTTGGGTTTGCCATGATGGATTTCATGGAGCTTACTTTGCTTCCGGAAAAGCTACCTAGGCGAGTATCAAGTAGTTTTTCAAGCTCATCTTTTTCCCACTTTATCTCTTCGCAGCAAAATTTGTTCTTCCTGAAATAGGGTAGGATTCTATTAAAGGGGATAGACCATACGGAGATAACAATTTGGATATCTCTATGAAGCAAGAATTTGTTATCAGTGAATAGCGGCTTTATGAATTCCGATATTTTATCAGCGTCATTCTCTAAGCGATGATCTTCATCGATTTTGTCCAAGCAAAAAACTGCTTTCTGGCCATTGATTTTTTTATACAAGGCTAGGGTTTTTTCTAGGATATGGTAGTTTTCGGGGCTTTGCTCCGGGTCGGAGATTTTATCAAGGCTGAGTTCTTTGAAAAAATCCCTTGCTTCAAAGGTGTTTGTTGAAGGGAGATTTAGGTGTTTTAGTACCGCATCTGAAGCTATGTCGATAGTAGATGAGGCAATGTTGTTTAGTAAGGACCTAAACGGATTGTAGATTTTGACTGCAAGTGCCTTGAGCGGGTTTTGCTGTATCGACTTTATCTTCTCGTGAGCCAATTCCATCGTGGTATGGTTGGCGTAGAATTTTATAAGATATGAGACCAGTATCTTTTCGTCGTTAGCAAGAAAAGCTTTTCTGACTCTTTTTGATGATAGGTCAAGAAGTAAACTTTTAGTTATCCCGATCAGGAAAAGATCATAGATCTTTTCGCTTGAGCTTTCGACAGGGACTGAAGAGAAATTGTCAATGTCGATGGTTTTTTTGTTGTTTGTGATCTCTTTAAGAAGTACGGTTTTACCTGTGCCTCGCTCCCCGTAGATGAATGCAGGTGCTCCGCTCTCTATATTCTGCCGAATCGGTGAGTATGCACTGGGCTGAACGAAGATATCCTTTAGGTCTTCAAGTTCATTTTCTGCGGTGAAAGCTGAGAAAGGGTATTTGTCAAAGCCAAATTTTTTATAGAATTTTTCGAATGACATATGCTGTCCGGAGGAAAGCCTCATTCCTGAGGCTTTCGTCGTTGCATGAAATTAAGATGGATTCAGTAGATAATGCTTAATCCCAGCTCAGCGCCCCACCCGTCTGATACTCGATCACGCGAGTCTCGAAGAAGTTCTTCTCTTTCTTCAAGTCCATGATCTCGCTCATCCACGGAAACGGGTTGGTAGTCCCCGGATATTCTTCCTTCAGACCAATCTGAGTCAGGCGACGGTTGGCGATGAACTTGAGGTAATCCTCCATCATCGCCGCGTTCATGCCCAACACACCGCGTGGCATGGTGTCACGGGCGTATTCGATCTCCAGCTGGGTCCCTTGCAGGATCATCTGGGTCGCTTCTTCCTTCATCGCCGCGTCCCACAGGTGCGGGTTCTCGATCTTGATCTGGTTGATCACGTCGATACCGAAGTTCAGGTGCATCGACTCGTCACGCAGGATGTATTGGAACTGCTCGGCAACGCCGGTCATCTTGTTGCGGCGGCCCATCGACAGGATCTGGGTGAAGCCGCAGTAGAAGAAGATGCCTTCCAGAACGCAGTAGTAGGCGATCAGGTTGCGCAGCAGCTCTTTGTCGGTTTCGACGGTACCGGTGTTGAATTCCGGGTCGGAGATGGCGCGGGTGTACTTCAGGCCCCAGGCTGCCTTCTTGGCGACCGACGGGATCTCGTGGTACATGTTGAAGATCTCGCCTTCATCCATGCCCAGCGACTCGATGCAGTACTGGTAGGCGTGGGTGTGGATCGCCTCTTCGAAGGCCTGGCGCAGGATGTACTGGCGGCACTCCGGGTTGGTGATCAGGCGGTACACGGCCAGTGCCAGGTTGTTGGCAACCAGCGAGTCGGCAGTGGAGAAGAAGCCGAGGTTGCGCATGACGATGCGGCGCTCGTCTTCGGTCAGGCCGTCCATGCTCTTCCACAGGGCGATGTCGGCGGTCATGTTGACCTCTTGCGGCATCCAGTGGTTGGCGCAGCCGTCGAGGTACTTCTGCCAGGCCCAGTCGTACTTGAACGGCACCAGCTGGTTGAGGTCGGCGCGGCAGTTGATCATGCGCTTTTCGTCAACGGCGACGCGGGCCGAGGAGCCTTCCAGCTCGGCCAGGCCTTCGGCGACGTCGAGGGCGTCGAGGGCGGCCTTGGCGCGCTTGACAGCGTCGGAGTCAGAGGCGGTGGCGGCGCGGGCTTCCAGGGCGGCGGCACCGCCGGCGCTGTCGAGCTTGTCGAGGGTGGCGGCGGCAGTGGCCTGCGCAGCGGTGTTGCCTTTGG
This sequence comes from Pseudomonas sp. MN1F, assembly GCF_009391885.1. Classification (GTDB taxonomy): domain Bacteria; phylum Pseudomonadota; class Gammaproteobacteria; order Pseudomonadales; family Pseudomonadaceae; genus Aquipseudomonas. The sequence goes on from NZ_VZII01000004.1 coordinate 21,332, forward strand.
CGGCGACTTCGCCGTCTTCCTTATCGAATTCGTCCCAGCTCAGCATGGTGAGATTCTCCTGCTTGAGGGCCATCTATGAAGTATGGCCGGTGGATCTTGGTTGCGGTGCGGTGCACGCAAATCTGGAGTGCCCGGGGAGGGCTGGCCGGGGCTTTGCAGTCACGGCTTATTGTGTCTGGCTGTGGAGAGGCGGCGGGAATGCCGGCCTCATCGCGGGTGAACCCGCTCGCACAGGGTCCGCAGTGATGCGGAAAACGCGTCGAGGCTTCCCGAAGGAAGCCTCAGCCCGGCCTTACTGGCAGGCTTCGCAATCCGGCTCGTCGATCGCGCAGGCCTTCGGCACTGGCGCGGGGCCCGCTGCCTGGACCGGGGCGCTGTCGCCACCGCTGGAAACGGCGTTGAGCTTGCCGGTGTTGATGGTCGACTTCTCGGTGCTGGTCGCGGCCAGGGCACGGAGGTAGTAGGTGGTCTTCAGACCACGGTACCAGGCCATGCGGTAGGTCACGTCCAGCTTCTTGCCCGAGGCGCCAGCGATGTACAGGTTCAGCGACTGGGCCTGGTCGATCCACTTCTGGCGACGGGAGGCAGCGTCGACGATCCACTTGGTCTCGACTTCGAACGCGGTGGCGTACAGGTCTTTCAGCTCTTGCGGGATACGCTCGATCTGCTGCACCGAACCGTCGTAGTACTTCAGGTCGTTGATCATCACCGAGTCCCACAGGTCGCGGGCCTTCAGGTCGCGAACCAGGTACGGGTTGATCACGGTGAACTCGCCCGACAGGTTCGATTTCACGTACAGGTTCTGGTAGGTCGGCTCGATCGACTGCGACACGCCAGTGATGTTGGCGATGGTCGCGGTTGGCGCGATGGCCATGATGTTCGAGTTACGAATGCCTTTCTGCACGCGGGCACGCACCGGCGCCCAGTCCAGCGACTCTTCCAGGTTGACGTCGATGTACTTCTGGCCACGGGCTTCGATCAGGATCTGTTGCGAGTCCAGCGGCAGGATGCCCTTGGACCACAGCGAACCCTGGAAGGTCTCGTAGGCGCCACGCTCGTCGGCCAGGTCGCAGGACGCCTGGATCGCGTAGTAGCTGACCGCTTCCATCGACTTGTCGGCGAACTCGACGGCAGCGTCGGAGCCGTACGGGATGTGCTGCAGGTACAGCGCGTCCTGGAAGCCCATGATGCCGAGGCCGACCGGGCGGTGCTTGAAGTTCGAGTTACGCGCTTGCGGCACCGAGTAGTAGTTGATGTCGATCACGTTGTCGAGCATGCGCACGGCGGTGTTCACGGTGCGTTGCAGCTTGGCGGTGTCCAGCTTGCCATCGACGATGTGGTTCGGCAGGTTGATCGAGCCCAGGTTGCAGACCGCGATCTCGTCCTTGTTGGTGTTCAGGGTGATCTCGGTGCACAGGTTCGAGCTGTGGACCACGCCCACGTGCTGCTGCGGCGAACGCAGGTTGCACGGGTCCTTGAAGGTCAGCCATGGGTGGCCGGTCTCGAACAGCATCGACAGCATCTTGCGCCACAGGTCTTTGGCCTGGATGGTCTTGAACACCTTGATCTTGTTGTACTCGGTCAGGGCTTCGTAGTACTCGTAGCGCTCTTCGAAGGCCTTGCCGGTCAGGTCGTGCAGATCAGGCACTTCCGATGGCGAGAACAGGGTCCACTTGCCGTCATCGAAGACGCGCTTCATGAACAGGTCAGGGATCCAGTTGGCGGTGTTCATGTCGTGGGTACGACGACGGTCATCACCGGTGTTCTTGCGCAGCTCGATGAATTCTTCGATGTCCAGGTGCCAGGTTTCCAGGTAGGCGCACACGGCGCCTTTGCGCTTGCCACCCTGGTTGACGGCAACGGCGGTGTCGTTGACCACTTTCAGGAACGGCACGACGCCCTGGGATTTGCCGTTGGTGCCCTTGATGTAGGAGCCCAGTGCACGCACAGGGGTCCAGTCGTTGCCCAGGCCACCGGCGAATTTCGACAGCATGGCGTTGTCGTGGATCGCGTGGTAGATGCCCGACAGGTCGTCCGGCACGGTGGTCAGGTAGCAGCTCGACAGCTGCGGGCGCAGGGTGCCGGCGTTGAACAGGGTCGGGGTCGAAGCCATGTAGTCGAACGACGAGAGCAGGTTGTAGAACTCGATCGCGCGGGCTTCTTTGTCTTTCTCTTCCAGCGCCAGGCCCATGGCCACGCGCATGAAGAACACCTGCGGCAGCTCGAAGCGCACGCCATCCTTGTGGATGAAGTAGCGGTCGTACAGGGTCTGCAGGCCCAGGTAGGTGAACTGCTGGTCGCGCTCGTGGTTGATCGCCTTGCCCAGTTTTTCCAGGTCGAAGTCGGCCAGTGCCGGGTTCAGCAGCTCGAACTCGATACCTTTGGCGACATAGGCCGGCAGGGCCTTGGCGTATAGGTCGGCCATCTCGTGGTGGGTGGCGCTGTCGGCCACTTCGAGGAAGCCCAGGCCTTCGGCGCGCAGGGTGTCCATCAGCAGGCGGGCGGTGACGAACGAGTAGTTCGGCTCACGCTCGACCAGGGTACGGGCGGTCATCACCAGGGCGGTGTTGACGTCCTTGATGGCCACGCCGTCGTACAGGTTCTTCAGGGTTTCGCGCTGGATCAGGTCGCCATCGACTTCGGCCAGGCCTTCGCAGGCTTCGCTGATGATGGTGTTCAGGCGCGCCATGTCCAGCGGCGCCAGGCTGCCGTCGGCCAGGGTGATGCGGATGCTTGGGTGCGGCTCGACCACGGACTCGGCGTTGCTGCGGGTCGCGCGCTCCTTGGCGCGCTGGTCGCGGTAGATCACGTAGTCACGGGCGACTTTCTGCTCGCCGGCACGCATCAGGGCCAGTTCGACCTGGTCCTGGATTTCTTCGATGTGGATGGTGCCACCCGATGGCATGCGACGCTTGAACGTGGCGGTGACCTGCTCGGTCAGGCGTGCAACGGTGTCGTGGATGCGCGACGAGGCAGCGGCGGTGCCGCCTTCAACTGCGAGGAACGCCTTGGTGATGGCCACGGTGATCTTGTCGTCGGTGTAGGGGACGACAGTGCCGTTGCGCTTGATCACGCGCAGTTGGCCCGGAGCGGTGGCGGCCAGATCCTGGTTGGAATCGGCGGCCTGCGGCGCCAAAGCCTGCGGGTTCTCGCGAGTCGTGTCGGTTTGCATGGGTGGGTGTCTCCACAGTTTCAATAGTGTTCAGGCGCCTTCTGGGCGCCCACCGTTCCGTCCACTTGCTCGATGGCCTTGGCGAGGATGCGTCATGCGCGCGCATCCACCCGCTCGGGCGTACCGACTTCGGGACAGATCAGGAAATGGGGGCAAGAACCTTGCCGCTCCCTGGCCGAAGTCAAATGCTCTGGGTTGAGCCAGAGCAGGCTGTTCAGTATCCGCTAGGAGCGGTTGGATCGTTGAAACCACGACGAGTTCTGCCAGAAAAATCGCTTGAATTTTTCTGCTGACTCATGCTTGGCGTGGGTGACTGAAACCCAACATCTAGTGGTTTGCTGCGCTGGGGATACAAGATAATGCGGTACAGGGGTCTTTGCAAGGCGATCGGCTGTGGATAACTTGTGCGTACTTTGTGAGTGAATAGTGGGTAATCGCTGTAGGCCTAGTGCCAAGTGGTGTTCACTATTTTTCTCTTGCTCGCTGCCCCCAGGCAGAATTTTGCGGGGGCGAACCCTACCACAAAAAACGGTTCAGTCGAGGTTACCGCCGGGCAGCTTGGCAGTGCCGGCGGGCGGCACGTAGTATCCGGGGGTGATGTTGCCTTTTGGTTAAAGGCGGGTACCGACATAAAAACAACAATACAAAGGCAGGGGCCATGGACCAACCCAGCAATCGCATCCTCATCGTCGAAGACGACCAGCGCCTGGCCGAGCTCACCGCCGAATACCTGCAGGCCAACGGCTACGAGGTCACCGTGGAGGGCGATGGCGCCCGTGCCGCTCGCCGCATCATCGACAGTCAGCCGGACCTGGTGATCCTCGACCTGATGCTGCCCGGCGAAGACGGCCTGAGCATCTGCCGCCGCGTGCGCGGCCAATATCCCGGCCCGATTCTGATGCTGACGGCCCGTAGCGACGAGCTCGATCAGGTCCAGGGCCTGGACCTGGGCGCAGACGACTATGTGTGCAAACCGGTGCGCCCGCGGTTGCTGCTGGCGCGGATTCAGGCCCTGCTGCGGCGCAGCGAAAGCACGGACAACAAGCGCCACGACCTGGCCTTCGGCCCGCTGCGCATCGACAACCGCCTGCGCGAAGCCTGGCTCGACGCGCAGCAGATCGACCTCACCGGTGCTGAATTCGACCTGCTCTGGCTGCTGGCCAGCAACGCCGGGCGGGTGCTGTCGCGCGAGCAGATCTTCACCGCCTTGCGCGGGGTCGGCTACGACGGCCAGGACCGCTCCATCGACGTGCGCATTTCCAGGATCCGCCCCAAGATCGGCGACGACCCGATCCACCCGCGGCTGATCAAGACACTGCGCAGCAAGGGTTACCTGTTCGTTGGCGATGCCCCATGAACCGCTCGATCTTCCTGCGCATCTACGGCGGCATGCTCGCTGTGCTGGTGCTGGTGGCGCTGCTTGGCGCGCTCAGCCTGCACCTGGTCAACGAAGTGCGCGCGGCCCAGCACCGCGAGCGGCTGGCCCAGGGCACGTTCAGCCTGATGGCCGACAACCTGGCGCAGCAGAACGAGACCGAGCGCAAGCGCTCGTTGCTGATGTGGGAGCGCTTGCTGGGCGTGCCGCTGGAGCTGCAGCCGATGTCGGCGCGCACACTCGATGGCGGCCAGCGCGCCCGCCTGTACCGTGGCCTGGTGGTGGTGGAGAAGACCGGGCCGCACGCCGCCCAGGTGCTGCGCAAGGTCGGCCAGGAAGACCTGTTGCTGGTGGCCCAGGTCAAGCAGGTCAGCGAGCAGTTGGCACGTGCCACGCTTTATCTGCTGGCCGATGAACTGGTGCGCTACCCGGTGACCGAGCAGCAGCAGCGCCTGGCAGACATCACCCAGAGCAAGGGCTTCGGTTTCGGCGTCGCCTTGCAGCGCATCGAGCGGGTCGGCCTGGACGATGACCAGCGGCGCCGGGTGGAGGAGGGGGATACGGTGATGGCGCTGGGGCGCGATGGTGATTCGATCCGTGTGTTCGCCGGCCTGCCAGGCTCGCCGCTGGTGCTGGAGATCGGCCCGCTGTATCAGCTCAACCCTTATCCGCCGCAGTTGCTGATCCTGATTGCCTTCCTCGGCCTGTGCCTGATCGGCCTGGTGGTGTACCTGCTGGTGCGCCAGCTGGAACGGCGCGTGTCGGGCATGGAAATCGCCGCCACGCGCATCGCCCAGGGCAGCCTCGACACCCGCGTGCCGGCCGGTGATGCCGATTCGGTGGGGCGCCTGGCTGCGGCCTTCAATGGCATGGCCGAGCACCTGCAGCGCTCGCTTAACATGCAGCGCGAGCTGGTGCGTGCGGTGTCCCACGAACTGCGCACCCCCGTGGCACGCCTGCGCTTTGGCCTGGAGATGATCGAAAGCGCGACCACCGAGCAGGCCCGCGCCAAGCACCTGGCCGGCATGGATGGCGATATCCAGGACCTGGACAAGCTGGTCGACGAGATGCTGACCTACGCACGCCTGGAGCAGGGCGCCCCGGCGCTGAAGTTCCAGCGTATCGAACTGGATGCCTTGCTCGACCGGGTGATCGAAGAGTTGGCGCCGCTCAACAGCAAGGTGCGCTTGCTGCGTGGGGCGTGCCAGGCCAGCGACGGCTGCTGGGTCGAGGCCGAACCGCGTTACCTGCATCGTGCGCTGCAGAACCTGGTGAGCAATGCCCTGCGCCATGCCGGCAGTGAGGTGCGCCTGAGCTACCAACTGGGCCAGCAGCGTTGCCGCATCGATGTGGAAGACGATGGCCCGGGCATCCCCGAAGGCGTCTGGGATCGCATCTTCACCCCCTTCACCCGGCTCGACGACAGCCGCACCCGTGCTTCCGGCGGGCATGGCCTGGGGCTGTCGATCGTGCGGCGGATCATCTACTGGCACGCTGGCCGCGCCACGGTGGGGCGCAGCGAGGCGCTGGGCGGGGCTTGCTTCAGCCTCAACTGGCCGCGTGAGCAAGCGCCGCAGTAAGGCTCAGACGCTGATCAGGCTGAGCAGGTGGCCGTCCTGCAGGCCGAACTGGCCTTCGACTTCGGCGCCTTGGCGCCATTCGGGTGACAGGTCGGTGAGCAGGCGCAGGCGGGCCAGGCCTGCGGCAGACCACTCCAGCACTTCGGCATGCTCGAAATAGAAGCGCTGTCGGGTCAGGGGGTAAAGCGCCTTGAACAGGCTTTCCTTGAGCGAGAAGGTCAGAGTAACCGTCAGGCCCAGCTGGCCACGGTCCAGGCGCTCGCGTTCGGCTGGCGTCAGGATCTCGCCCATCAATCGCTCGGCACGCGCGTCATCCAGCAGCGCTTCCTGGTCCAGGCCCAGGCTGCGGCAGGCACCATCGGCAGCGACCACCGCAGCGGCCCAGCCTTTGCCATGGGTGATCGAGCCGTGGATGCCGGTGGGCCAGATCGGCGAGCGGTCCTCATGGGTGCCGGGCACGTAGTCGCGGCCATCCAGGCGCTGCAGCGCGGCGCGGGCGCAAACGCGGCCGGCCAGGTACTCGGCCTGGCGCTTGGCCACCGAACGTTGCAGGCTGGCGCTGGGCACGATGCCGGCGCGCTGGAAGTCATCGGCGGCCAGGTGGGCGGGGTCGAAGGCGCAGCTGACCAGCACCGCACCGGGCAGCGGGCAGGGCAGGGGCCAGTGATGCTGGAGCGGGGCGCAGCAGGCGGGGAGTGTGTTCATGGCGACCATTGTGCCAGCCATGAGCCCTGCGAAGCAGCCCCAGCGATCTCTACTTGAATACTTGCTTGAAAAACGCCTGCATGTCCGCCCAGGAGCTCTTGTCCGCCGCCTCGTTGTAACCAATGTCCGGACCACCGTGGTCGCCATGGCTCAGCCGGTCCGCATCCGGGTTGGTAAACCCATGCTTGGCGCCCGGAATGCTGACGAACTGGTAGTTGACCTTGGCCGCGTCCATCTCCTTCTTGAAGGCATCCACCTGCTGCGGGGTGACCATGCTGTCGTCCGCCCCGTGTTCGACCAGCAGGTAGGCCCGCACCACACCAGGCTGGGTGACCGGTGTCTGGGTGGCCAGTGCGCCGTGGAAGCTCACTACGGCATCCAGCCTCGCACCCCTGCGTGCGGCATCAAGCACCACCTTGCCGCCGAAGCAGTAACCCACCGCACCGAGTTTGCGCTTGTCGGTGTTAGGCTGTTTTTTCAACAGTTCCAGCCCGGCGTCGAAGCGCTGTGCTGCCGCTTTCGGGTCCTTCATTGCCTCGGCCATGAACGCCTGGGCGTCCTGTGGGTGCTCGGTGTGCTTGCCGTCGCCATACATGTCGATGGCCAGTGCGTTGTAGCCCAGTGCAGCGAGGTCGCGGGCACGGCGTTTGGCATAGTCGTTCAGCCCCCACCATTCGTGCACCACCAGCACGCCTGGGCGCTTGCCATCCACGGCGTCGTTGTAGGCGTAGTAGCCAATCAGTGCCGTGCCGTCGTCGGCCTGGTATCGGATCTCGCGGGTTTTCACATCCGCTTGGGTGAGGGCGGCGCTGCACATCAGTATCAGGGCCAGCAGGACGCGCATGTTACTACTCCTTGTTTGGCAGGTAGATCGTTCAGCCGCGGTTCAGCCTGGGTTCAGCCGCGGTTCAGTGCACCCTGCTTACTCTAGCTTCCAGAGCGCAACAGCGCATTCATCTGGAGTACCGTGCTATGAAAACCTTCAATTCCCTGCTCGCCGCCATGGCCGTCTGCGCCGCTGGCATCACCAGCGCCCAGGCTGCGGAAGTAAACTTCGCCAGCCTGACCTATGGCCAGACCAGCGACAAGGTACGCAAGTCCGGGCTGCTGCAGAGCAACACCGACCACCTCAACGCCGACGGCATCATCGCCAAGGACGCTACCTGGGGCGTGCGCCTGGGCAAGATCAATGATCAGGCTCGCTACTACATGACCTACGACAACGTTTCCGGCGACCACAGCGGCTACAAGCTGCGCCAGGAAAACCTGCTCGGCAGCTACGACCTGCTCCTGCCGGTAGGGGACACCACCAAGCTGTTCGGCGGTGGCAGCCTGGGCATGACCAAGCTGACCCAGGATTCGCCAGGGGCCAGCCGTGATACCGGCTACGGTTATGCAGTGGGCTTGCAGGCCGGTGTTATCCAGGAGATTACCGACAATGCTTCGATGGAGTTGGGGTACCGCTACCTGCGCACCAATGCCGACACTGAGGTAGGTGCCAGTGGCGGGCCGAAGGAGGGCACCTTGCGCCTGACCAGCAGTGCACAAACCTACCTGGCGGCAACCTACAAGTTCTGACCGGCGAGCCAGGTTATCCTGTACCGGCCTCTTCGCGGGTTTACCCGCGAGCCGGTACAGGCAATACATTAAAGAGGAGCCCTGAATGAAACTGCTGGTGGTCGAGGACGAAGCCCTGCTGCGGCACCACCTCCATACACGCCTGGGTGAAAGCGGCCATGTGGTCGAAGCCGTGGCCGATGCCGAAGAGGCGCTGTACCAGGCCGAACACTTCCATTTCGACCTGGCCATCGTCGACCTGGGCCTGCCTGGCATCAGCGGTCTCGAGCTGATCGGCCGCCTGCGCAGCCAGGGCAAGACCTTCCCCATCCTCATTCTCACCGCCCGTGGCAACTGGCAGGACAAGGTCGAAGGCCTGGCTACCGGTGCCGACGACTATCTGGTCAAGCCGTTCCAGTTCGAGGAGCTCGAAGCGCGCCTGAACGCCTTGCTGCGCCGTTCCAGCGGTTTCACCCAGTCGACCATCGCCGCCGGCCCCCTGGTGCTGGACCTCAACCGCAAGCAGGCAACCCTGGATGAGCAGCCGCTGGCGTTGACGGCCTACGAGTACCGCATCCTCGAGTACCTCATGCGTCATCACCAGCAGGTGGTGGCCAAGGACCGCCTGATGGAGCAGCTCTATCCCGGCGACGAGGAGCGCGACCCTAACGTCATCGAGGTGCTGGTCGGCCGCCTGCGCCGCAAACTCGAGGGCGAGAACGGTTTCAAGCCGATCGACACGGTGCGCGGCCTCGGCTACCTGTTTACCGAGCGCTGCCGATGATCCGTTCGCTGCGGGTGCGGCTGATGCTCGCGGCGGCAGTGCTGGCACTGCTGTTCATGCTGGGCTTGCTGCCGGCCTTGCAGAAGGCCTTCAGCCTGGCCCTGAAGGAATCGATCGAGCAGCGCCTGGCCTCGGACGTGACCACGCTGATATCCGCTGCGCGCATCGAGCACGGCCAGCTGCAGATGCCCGAGCTGTTGCCGGACGAACGTTACAACCTGCCGTACACCGGCTTGCTGGGATATATCTTCGACCGTGACGGCAACCTGGTGTGGCGCTCGCGCGCCACCGCCGACCGGCACATCAATTACCGCCCGCGCTACGACGGGCGCGGCAACGAGTTCGCCCGCATCCACCAGGCGGATGGCGAAGAGTTCTTCGTCTATGACGTCGAGATCAAGCTGCTCGGTGGCCAGAGCGCGGCCTACAGTATCGTGGCGCTGCAGCCGGTGAGTGAATACAAGGCCACGCTCGATGGCCTGCGCGAAAAGCTCTACCTGGGCTTTGGCGCGGCCCTGCTGGCCTTGCTGGCGCTGCTCTGGGCCGGCCTGACCTGGGGGTTGCGCTCGTTGCGCCGGTTGAGCCTTGAGCTGGATGAGGTGGAGTCTGGCGCGCGGGATGGGCTCAGTGGCGAGCACCCGCGCGAACTGCTGCGCCTGACCCGTTCGCTGAACCGTCTGTTGAGTAGCGAGCGCGAACAGCGCACTCGCTACCGCGACTCCCTGGGCGATCTGGCGCACAGCCTGAAGACCCCGTTGGCGGTGTTGCAGGGCGTGGGCGAGAGCATGCAGCAGCGGGCTAGCGAGCGCGAACAGGCACGGGTGCTGCAGAGCCAGATCGAACGCATGAGCCAGCAGATCGATTACCAGCTGCAGCGCGCCAGCCTGCGCAAGAGCGGCCTGGTACGCCACCGCGTGCGGTTGCTGCCGGTGCTGGAGAGCTTGTGCAGCACCCTGGCCAAGGTCTATCGCGACAAGCGGGTGGAGGTCCAGCTGGATGTGCCTGCGCAGGCACATGTGCCGATGGAGCAGGGAGCGTTGCTGGAACTGCTGGGCAATCTGCTGGAAAACGCCTACCGGCTGAGCCTGGGGCACGTGCGGGTGAGCCTGCAGGAGGCGCCCGGCACGCTGACGCTGTGCATCGAGGACGACGGCCCCGGGGTACCGGCTGACCAGCGTGAGCGGATTCTCGAACGCGGCGAACGGCTGGACCGGCAGCACCCCGGCCAGGGCATTGGCCTGGCGGTGGTCAAGGACATCGTCGACAGCTATGACGCCGAACTGACCCTTGATGAATCCGCGTTGGGCGGAGCCGCCTTCTGCATCACCCTGCACCTTGATTGATCCGCTGCTCGGGCGGATTCCCGCCATATCCCTTGTACATTTCCCGCCACCGGGCGGAAATCCGCCACCTTTGCTCAGAAAAATCGCCCCGTCGTTGGGCATTTACAGCCCGTAAATACTGCCTCTGCACCCAGGATGGGCATTTTGGCATCGCCCTTGCTATCTCACTTGGCAGAGGCCTGCCCAGGCAGCTCGAACACAACGACAAATCCCTCCGGGTGCAGGAGGGTTAGCGATTCAGGTGCCCACACACCCTGGGAAGGGTGGAGCCGGCACACTTGAGGAAAAATGAGCCATGACGACACGTCAGCCGCTGTACAAATCCCTGTATGTCCAGGTGTTGGTCGCCATCACCATCGGCATCCTGCTCGGCCACTTCTACCCCGAAACCGGCGTCGCCCTTAAGCCTTTGGGTGATGGTTTCGTCAAACTGATCAAGATGGTCATCGCGCCCATCATCTTCTGTACCGTGGTCAGCGGCATCGCCGGCATGCAGAGCATGAAGTCGGTCGGCAAGACCGGCGGCTACGCGCTGCTGTACTTTGAAATCGTCTCCACCGTCGCTCTGATCATCGGCCTCGTGGTCGTCAACGTGGTCCAGCCTGGCGCTGGCATGCACATCGACGTCAGCACCCTGAACGCCAGCAGCGTGGCTGCCTACGCCGCCGCCGGCGCGCAGCAGACCACCGTCGGCTTCCTGCTCAACATCATCCCCAACACCGTGGTGGGTGCCTTCGCCAACGGCGACATCCTGCAAGTGCTGATGTTCTCGGTGATCTTCGGCTTCGCCCTGCACCGCCTGGGCAGCTATGGCAAGCCGGTGCTGGACCTGATCGACCGCTTCGCCCACGTGATGTTCAACATCATCAACATGATCATGAAGCTGGCCCCGGTCGGTGCCTTCGGCGCCATGGCCTTCACCATCGGCCAGTACGGCGTGGGTTCGCTGGTGCAGCTGGGCTACCTGATGGCGTGCTTCTACATCACCTGCCTGCTGTTCGTGCTGGTGGTACTGGGCGGTATCTGCCGCGCCCACGGCTTCAGTGTCCTCAAGCTGATCCGCTACATCCGTGAAGAGCTGATGATCGTGCTGGGCACTTCGTCCTCGGAATCGGCCCTGCCACGCATGCTGGCCAAGATGGAGCGCCTGGGTGCCAAGAAGTCGGTCGTCGGCCTGGTGATCCCGACCGGCTACTCGTTCAACCTCGACGGTACCTCGATCTACCTGACCATGGCTGCGGTGTTCATCGCCCAGGCCACTGACACCCACATGGACATCACCCACCAGATCACCCTGCTGCTGGTGCTGCTGGTGGCTTCCAAAGGTGCTGCCGGCGTGACCGGTTCGGGCTTCATCGTGCTGGCAGCCACCCTGTCGGCCGTTGGCCACCTGCCGGTTGCCGGCCTGGCGCTGATCCTCGGCATCGACCGCTTCATGTCCGAAGCCCGCGCACTGACCAACCTGGTCGGCAACGCCGTGGCCACCGTGGTCGTGGCCAAGTGGGTGAAAGAGATGGACGACGACAAGCTGGCCTCCGAGCTGGCTTCCGGTGGCGCGCCGCTGGAATTGTCGGTACCTACCGATGACCTGGGCGTTGCTGAAACCCCGGTTCGTTGATCCTGATGCGGTAAAAAAGAAGGCGACCCTCGGGTCGCCTTTCTTGTGCCTGGCTATTCGACGCGGGTTTCGCCGCTGTACACCAGAATCTCCCGGCAGCGCCGGCACAGATAGCGCCGCCCCTGGCGCACCAGCTTGTGCCGCTGCGCGGTAAACGGGAAATCAGCCTCCGGGCACGGGCAGCGGTAGATGTAGCGGGTCACCACGCGCCGTTGCACTGCATAGTTGTGGCAACGATTCGGCGGCAGTTCATAGACCCCGCGCATGATCAGCTGCCATTCCTCACCGTGGGCCTGGATGCGGTCGCCAAACAATTGGTGGGCCACCAGGTGTGCCACTTCATGGGCCACGGTCTGGCGCAAAAAGTCTTCCTGGTTCTCGCGATACAGTTGCAGGTTGAAGCGCAGCAGGTTCTCGTGCAGGTGGGCGACGCCGGCTTTCTGGCCGCGCAGCTTGAAGCTGACTTCCGGGCGCGGGAAGGGGCGTTTGAAGAAGGCTTCGGCTTGCTGGTAACAGGTTTCGACGCGTTGTTTGAGCAGCTCGGGCATGGCGGGGTGGTTCTCCTGACCGGGCATTATGCCGCATGCCTGTCGCGGTTGCCGAGCCACCGGTCAGCAGGCATCCGCACAAAGACAAAGGCCGCCTTGCGGCGGCCTCTGCTTGATGCCCTATGTTGGCTGGATCTGATCTAGTTGGTGTACACGGGCCCCACGCCCAAACCCCAGATGATCACGGTTGCAGCCATGATCGCCACCAGCACCACGAGGCCCACTGCCAGCACGGAGCTTGAGAACAGGAAGCCTTCATCTGACGGTATGTTCATGAACGTCGGCAAGCCGACATACAGCAGGTACACGGTGTAGCAAATGGCAGCGGTCCCCACCAGCATGCCCAGCCACAGGTGCGGATACAGCGCCGCCAGGCCACCGAGGAACAGCGGGGTGGCGGTGTAGGTGGCAAAGGCGATGCATTGCGCCATGGACGGGTTGGCGTCGTAGGTGCGGGCCATCCAGTGAATGAATGCGCCCATCACCGCAACCCCGGCGAGCATCGCCACGTAGGACATGATGCTCATCCATATTGCGCTATCCATGGTCAGCATCACTGCCGGCCGGCCGCCGATCACCCAACCCACCTGGGTTGTGCCGATAAAGGCCGAAATGGCGGGAATCGCCGCCAGGATGAGGGTATGAGTAAGGTACATGTGGCTGATGCTTTCTTCTTCGCCACGAATCTCCCGCCATTCCTGGTCGGGATGGGTAAACAGCCCCACAACGTGATGAATCATGCCGGTCACTCCTCTCAATATTGCCAATCGCCCCCCACATGGAGCGCAAGCGGCCCGAGGCCAGGACACCGAAGCAGAACGGTAATGTGGCCTTATGTCGCAGTATAGGAAGCCAATCCCCGCACAAACCCGGCTTTTTAGAGCAAATTGCGCTGTCAGGGCCGTTGTTGATTACCTTGAAGTCTTTATCGGAATCCCTACAGGTGCGCGTGGTTTGTGCGTAAAATAGCCGGCTTTTGTCACACCTCGCGGATCCAAGCGCTATGGGCACCCTCTCGGTCAACCAGAACAAACTGCAAAAACGCCTGCGTCGTCTCGCCGGCGAAGCCATCACCGACTACAACATGATCGAAGATGGCGACAAGGTCATGGTCTGCCTGTCTGGCGGCAAGGACAGCTACACCATGCTCGACGTTCTGTTGCACCTGCAGAAGGTGGCACCGATCAAGTTCGAGATCGTCGCGGTGAACATGGACCAGAAGCAGCCGGGCTTCCCCGAGCATGTGCTGCCGGCCTACCTCAAGGAACTGGGCGTCGAGTACCACATCGTCGAGAAGGACACCTACTCGGTGGTCAAGGAGCTGGTCCCCGAGGGCAAGACCACCTGCTCGCTGTGCTCGCGCCTGCGCCGCGGTACCCTGTACACCTTCGCCGATGAAATCGGTGCGACCAAGATGGCCCTGGGGCACCACCGCGACGACATCGTCGAAACCTTCTTCCTCAACATGTTCTTCAACGGCGCGCTCAAGGGCATGCCGCCCAAGCTGCGTGCCGACGACGGCCGCAACGTGGTGATCCGCCCGCTGGCCTACTGCAGCGAGAAGGACATCCAGGCCTACTCGGACATGAAGGAATTCCCGATCATCCCGTGCAACCTCTGCGGCTCGCAGGAGAACCTGCAGCGCCAGGTGGTCAAGGACATGCTGGTGGAGTGGGAGCGCAAGCACCCGGGCCGCACCGAGAGCATCTTCCGCGCCATGCAGAACGTGGCGCCGTCGCAGCTGGCCGACCGCAACCTGTTCGACTTCACCAGCCTGAAGATCGACGAGAACGCCACCCCGCGCTTCCTCGACGTGGTGAACATCTGAGGCCATGCGCGATTACCAGTGGCTGCATGCGTATTGCCTGAACCGCTTCGGCTCGGCCCAGGCACTGGAAGCCTTCCTGCCACAGCCGCGCACGCCGGCGCAGCTGCGCGATATCGCTGACGACCGCTACCTGTCGACCCTGGCCCTGCGCGTGTTTCGCGCCGGGCTCAAGCACAGCCTGGTCGATGCCAAGTGGCCAGCGTTCGAGCAGGTGTTCTTTGGTTTCGACCCGGAGAAGGTGGTGCTGATGGGCGCCGAGCACCTGGAGCGGTTGATGCACGACGAGCGTATCATCCGCCACCTGGGCAAGCTCAAGAGCGTGCCGCGCAATGCGCAGATGATCCTCGATGTGGCGAAGGAGAAGGGCAGTTTCGGTGCGTTCATCGCCGACTGGCCGGTGACCGATATCGTCGGGCTGTGGAAGTACCTGGCCAAGCACGGCAACCAGTTGGGCGGGCTGTCGGCGCCGCGCTTCCTGCGCATGGTCGGCAAGGACACCTTCATCCCCACCGAAGACATGGCGGCGGCGTTGATCGCGCAGAAGGTGATCGACAAGCAGCCGACCAGCCAGCGCGACTTGGCGCTGGTGCAGCAAGCGTTCAATCAATGGCACGCAGAGAGCGGGCGGCCGCTGTGCCAGTTGTCGGTGATGCTGGCGCATACCGTTAACCATTGAGTCCTTGGGGCCGCAAAGCGGCCCCCCCTGCATTCAACTGCCTTCGCCCGCCATGCGCCGCTCGAACTGAAACTTCCAGCGCACATACAAAAGCCCGGCAATGAACAATCCCAGGCTCACCAGCACTTCAACCCAGCCAAACACCGCACGTGCCGGGTCGAACGCTGCCAGCACGCCCTTGATGAAGTAGATATTCACCACGAAGCAGGTCCAGGCATGCGCCCGGGCACTGCCCATCAGCATGCCCGGCAGCAGCAACAGCAGCGGCACCAGTTCGATCGCCAGGATCACCTCGACCCGCGCCCCATGCAGGTTGGCGAACCACAGGTTGTTCACCACCAGCAGCGCGATCAGGCCGAAGAAGAACGCCAGGCTCAACGCCCGCGTCAGGCGCAGGCGCGGCGCCAGCCATTCGAGTGGCGGCAACACCTTGGGCTTTTTAGCCACGCGCGGCCTCCAGGGCCTTGGCGGTGGTCGCCAGGCGTTGGCCAAGGGCGCGACACAAGGCGATCTCATGCTGGTCCAGCTCACGCTTGCCATCGGCGCCGGCATGGTGGCTGGCGCCATAAGGCGTGCCGCCGCCACGGGTCTCCAGCAGCGCCGACTCGCTGTACGGCAGGCCCATCACCAGCATGCCGTGGTGCATCAGTGGCAGCATCATCGACAGCAGGGTGGTTTCCTGGCCGCCGTGCAGGCTGGCGGTGGAGGTGAACACGCCAGCCGGTTTGCCGACCAGTTCGCCACCCAGCCACAAGCTGCTGGTGCCATCGAGGAAGTACTTCAGCGGTGCGGCCATGTTGCCGAAGCGGGTCGGGCTGCCCAGCACCAGACCGGCGCAGTGGCGCAGGTCGTCGAGGGTGGCGTACAGCGCGCCGCTGGCCGGGATGTCCGGGGCCACCGCTTCGCACTCGGTGGAAATCGCCGGCACCGTGCGCAGGCGTGCTTCCATGCCGGCCAGTTCGATGCCACGGGCGATGTGCCGGGCCATTTCGCTGGTCGAACCGTGGCGGCTGTAATACAGCACCAGGATATACGGCGCACTCACGGCAGGATCTCCAGCACCTTCTCCGGCGGGCGGCCGATCACGGCCTTGTCACCGGCGATCAGGATCGGGCGTTCGATCAGCTTGGGGTTGTTTACCATGGCGTCGATCAACTGCGCGTCGCTCAGTGCCGGGTTTGCCAGGTCGAGGGATTTGTATTCGTCTTCACCGGTGCGCAGCAACTGGCGTGGGGCGATGCCCAGCTTGCCGAGCAGGGCCTTGAGGGTTGCGGCGTCGGGCGGGGTTTCCAGATAGCGCACGATGGTCGGTGCCAGGCCGCGTTGTTCAAGCAGTTCCAGCGCGCCGCGGGATTTCGAGCAGCGCGGGTTATGATAGAGCGTCAAGTCAGTCATGTCGGGTCGCATCCAGCTGGGTGTGGCGGCTATTCTAACCGCAGCGACTGACCTATTTGCTTGAAACTTCGAGAAGGATTG
The DNA here is from genome assembly GCF_009391885.1 of Pseudomonas sp. MN1F. Lineage (GTDB taxonomy): Bacteria > Pseudomonadota > Gammaproteobacteria > Pseudomonadales > Pseudomonadaceae > Aquipseudomonas. The sequence goes on from NZ_VZII01000004.1 coordinate 37,994, forward strand.
ACCCATGGCAAGGCGTCTGGCAGCAGTACTGGCCATCACCGCGAGCCTTTTGCTCGGTGGTTGCGGTGCCGATTACGGCGTGGACCAAGATGGCAAGACGGTAAAGGCGGAACAGATCGACGGGCACTGGGTAGTGCTCAATTACTGGGCCGAATGGTGTGGCCCGTGCCGTACCGAGGTACCTGAGCTGAACCAGGCGGCCAAGCAGTGGGCGGACGATGGCATCAAGGTGGTCGGGGTGAACTTCGATGGCCTGCAGGGCCCGGAGCTGAAGCAGGCAGCGCAGGCCCTGGGCATCGGCTTCACGGTGCTGGCGCAGGACCCGGCCGAGCGTTATGACCTGCCCCGCAGCGAGGCGCTGCCGGTGACCTACATCATCGATGACAAGGGCAAGGTGCGTGAGCAACTGATGGGCGAGCAGACCCTGGAAGGGTTGCAGGCCAAGATCAAGGCCCTGAAAGGCGCCTGATGCAATTGGGGTCGCTGCGTGCGGCCCCAAGGATCTTCAGCCTTCTTCAGGCCAGAAGCGCAGCGGCTTGCCTTCGGCCGGCCAGAAGCGCATCTGTTCGATGGGCGACACATCCCAACGCTGAACCGTCTCCAACGCCTGCAGGAAGCGCTTTTCCTGCTCCATCAACGCCGGGGCACACAGTTTGCGGGTTTTGCCGACCTTGCCGAAGCTCAGGTGCTCACCGTCCAGAGTGTACGGCGCAAACCAGTGGTTGCAGCCAGCATTGCCATAGGCGCGGCCATCACTGGCCAGGGTCAGGGTCAGGTGGCTGTAGTCAATCAGCGGACGTTCGCCGATCCACTCCAGCACGTAGCTGCGTTCCTGCTGCAGCTTCGAAGGTTCGGCGGCGCAGCCGAGCAGGCCGGTGGCAATCAGCACGCCGGTCAGCAGATTCTTCACTCGGCGCTCTCCTGGCAACGCGGGCACAGGTGCTTGTGGCCACGGCTGGCCCAGCCCAGTTCGGCGATACGGGCGCTGGCAGCCGGCTGGCGGGCCGCTTTGCCGAGTTTGGCGTCGACGGCGAACTCGAAGTCCAGCACCGCGTCGCAGCTGTCGCACTCGACCTTCCAGGTGAGAATTTCCAGCTCGTTGAACACCGGGCCACTGGCCACGGCAACCCACTGGCCGCGTGGGTTGATCAGGTGGCGCACGCTGTCCACGGTCAGGCGCATGGCCAGGTCCTTGCTGCCCTTGAGGGTCACGATCAGGACGTCGCCCTTGTGCATCGAGCCACCGTTGCCGGTCACCTGGTAACGGCCCGGAACCAGGGCGCGACACTCGATCAGGGTGTGTTGCGGGTTGAAAAGGGTGTAGCGGAAATCGTGCTCGACCATGGGTCCTCCAGAAATGCCGCGTATCCTAGCATCAACCGCTGACCAGATTCTGCGGATTACCCGCCGCCCAGCGGATGATGTTGTCCAGGGTGGTGGCGGCGATCGCGTCCAGTGCTTCGCGGGTCAGGAATGCCTGGTGTGCGGTGATGATCACGTTGGGGAAGGTCAGCAGCCGTGCCAGCACATCATCCTGCAGCGGGAGGTCAGAGCGGTCCTCGAAGAACAGCTGGGCTTCCTCTTCGTAGACGTCCAGGCCCAGGTAGCCGAGCTGGCCGCTTTTCAGGGCGTCGATCAGTGCCGGTGTGTCGACCAGCGCGCCACGGCCGGTATTGATCAGCATCGCGCCTGGCTGCAACTGGTTCAGGCTTTGCGCATTGATCAGGTGCCGGGTGTGCTCGGTCAGCGGGCAGTGCAGGCTGATGATCCGCGCCTCGCGCAGCAGGTCGGGCAACGCCATGTAGCGCGCGCCAAGGGCCTGCAGTTCCGGGTTGGGGTAGGGGTCGTAGGCCAGCAGCTGGCAGCCGAAACCGGCCATGATCCGGGCGAAGGCGGCGCCGATCTGGCCAGTGCCGACCACGCCGACGGTCTTGCCATGCAGGTCGAAGCCGGTCAGCCCGTGCAGGGTGAAGTCACCTTCGCGGGTGCGGTTGTAGGCCCGGTGCAGGCGGCGGTTGAGCGCCAGGATCAGGGCTACGGCGTGCTCGGCCACGGCATGTGGCGAGTAGGCCGGCACGCGTACCACCGCAAGGCCAAGGCGCTGCGCGGTGGCCAGGTCGACATGGTTGTAGCCCGCCGAGCGCAGGGCGATCAGGCGCGTGCCGCCAGCGGCCAGGCGTTGCAGCACCTGGGCGTCGAGCTCGTCGTTGATGAAGGCGCAGACGACCTCGTAGCCGTGGGCCAGAGGGGCAGTGTCGAGGGTCAGGCGGGTGGGCTGGTAGTGCAGGTCCAGGGTGCTGTCGCTGGCGGCCCGGGTGAAGCTTTCCTGGTCGTAGTGCTGGCTGCTGAACAACAGAACGCGCATGGTGAGAGTCCTTTGCAGTGCATGTCTTGGGTTGTGTGGTGCCATTGAGACCGAGCGCCGCGCGGGCGGCGCTCGATCTCACGGGCGCCGAAAAAATCCAGTCAAGCGCTCAGCCGCGCCTGCGCCGCCAACCGATTGATCGCCGCATCCAGCTCATCCAGCGCCTGCTGTGCCTGCGGGCTGTCCTGCTTGAGCAGTGTCTCGCTGCGCTGACACGCCGCACGCAACTGCGGCACACCACAATAACGCGAGGCACCATTGAGCCGGTGCACCTGCTCGATCAGCGTCGCGCGGTCATCGGCCTCGCAGGCGCTGCGAATTGCCTGGCGGTCGCTTTCCAGCGACGCCAGCAGCATGGCCAGCATGTCAGCCGCGAGGTCCGGCTTGCCGGCGGCCAGGCGCAAACCTTCGTCCGGGTCCAACACGGGCAGCTCATGGCTGTCGCCATGCGGCTCGCTGGCAGGCTCCAGTGGCGACGTGCCCAGGCTCAGCCCGGTCCACTTCATCACTACCTGGGCCAACTGCCGTTCGCTGATCGGCTTGGTCAGGTAATCGTCCATGCCACTGTGCAACAGGGCGCGCTTCTCATTGGCCATGGCATGGGCAGTCAGGGCGACGATCGGCAGCGGGCTGCCACTCTGGGTCTTTTCCCACAGGCGGATCTGCTCGGTGCAGGCGCGGCCGTCCATGCCGGGCATCTGCACGTCCATCAGCACCAGGTCGAAGGGCTCGGCCTGTACCGCCTGCACGGCGGCATGGCCGTTGTCGACCGCCAGCACTTCGGCGCCCAGGTCTTCGAGCAACGTCTGCACCAGCAGCAGGTTGGCGGCATTGTCGTCGACGCACAGGATCTTCGCCCGGCGCTGGCTACTGCCAGACAACCCCGGTTCGGCCTGCGGCCGTCGCGGTTGCACCAGTTCCAGCAACAGGCGGCGCAACTTGCGTGTGCAGGTCGGCTTGGACAGCAACTGCCCATGGCCGTTGGGCAGGTAGGGGTGGTACATCGCCTGTTCGGTGGTTGGGCACAGCACCACGCACTGGCAGTGCAGGCGCTCCAGTTGCTGGTTGTACTGGCCGAGCTGTTCCGGTGAAAGCGTACCGAGGTTGGCGCCGAGCACCGCGAACTCGAATGGCATGCCGGCCTGGAAGCCCGCTTGCACGCCGTGCAGCAACTGGTCATAGGAAGCGAACAGGCTGACGCTCAGGCCGCAATCCTCAAGCTGGTGCTCCAGAGCCTGGCGCGCCAGCTCATGGCTGTCGACGATGGCCACCCTGCGGCCCAGCAACGGTTGCAGCGGCTGCTCCTCGATGTCGTCGTGTGCCTTGGGCAGGCTCAGGCTGATCCAGAACTGCGAGCCTTCGCCCGGTGTGCTGTCGACGCCGATCTCGCCGCCCATCTGCTCGATCAGGCGCTTGGAAATCACCAGCCCCAGGCCGGTGCCGCCGGGTTGGCGGGCCAGCGAGTTGTCGGCCTGGCTGAAAGCCTGGAACAGCGTGCGCACGTCCTGTGGTGACAAGCCGATGCCGGTGTCCTGCACGCTGATGCGCAGCTGGGCACTGTCTTCGTGTTCGTCATCGAGCATCGCCCGCACGACAATGGTGCCTTCGCGGGTGAACTTGATCGCGTTGCTCACCAGGTTGGTGAGGATCTGTTTCAGCCGCAACGGGTCGCCGATCAGCGAAGTTGGCGTATCGCGGTAGATCAGGCTGAGCAGCTCGAGCTGCTTGGCATGGGCGGCGGGGGCGAGGATGGTCAAGGTGTCCTGGACCAGGTCGCGCAAATTGAACGGGACGCTGTCGAGCACCAGCTTGCCGGCCTCGATCTTGGAGAAGTCGAGGATCTCGTTGATGATCCCCAGCAGGTTGTCGGCGGACTTCTCGATGGTGCTCAGGTAGTCCAGCTGCCGCGGGGTCATCTCGCTCTTCTGCAGCAGGTGGGTGAAGCCCAGGATGCCATTGAGCGGGGTGCGGATTTCGTGGCTCATGTTGGCCAGGAATTCCGACTTGATGCGGCTGGCCTCCAGGGCCTCCTTGCGCGCCATGTCCAGCTCGATGTTCTGGATCTCGATGGTTTCCAGATTCTGGCGCACGTCCTCGGTGGCCTGGTCGATGCTGTGCTGCAGTTCCTCATGAGCACCGTGCAGGGTCTCGGCCATGCGGTTGATGCCGCGAGCCAGTTCGTCCAGTTCATGGCTGCCCATGGCCGGCAGGCGTTCGTCGAGGTGGCCGTCCTTGAGCTGGTTGACCGTATGCTTGATGCGTGCGATCGGGTCATTGATGGTACGGCTCATGCGCATCGCCAGCAGCACACTGAGGGCCAGGCAGGCGAGGATCAGCAGCACGCTGGTGAACAGGTTGCGGTAGCCGCGCAGCAACGTGCCGTCGTGGGACAGTTCGATCTCGACCCAGCCGAGCAGGCGCTCGGTTTCGGCCGGTACGGCATCGGTGGCCAGGTCGCGGTGGTGGCCGAACACCGGCATCAGGTAACGGGTAGCGTCGTTGCCGGTGCGCTGCAGCAACTGCGTGCCGGTGCCGCCGCTGGGCGCCTGGTTGATCATGCTTGGCCCGGCATGGGCCAGGCGGCTGCGGTCGGGGGCGAGGAAGGCCACGGCGCGCACGTCGGCCTGCTCCAGGGTCTGCGCGGCGATGCGCTCCAGCTGGGCAGGCGCCAGGCGTGCCAGGGCCGGTGCGGCCAGCGGTGCCAGCTGCTCGGCGAGCATCTTGCCGCGCTGCAGCAGCTGGGTGCGCAACTGGTCTTGCTGCAGCCAGGTGAAATAGCTGCCCAGCACCAGTGCCATCAGGCTGGCTGGCAACAATGCCAGCAGCAGCACCCGGCTTCTGATTCCCAAACGATCGAGCACACTCGCCTCCTGTGATGTGCCTGGATGCCGTCGACGCTGCGACGGAACAATGCGGAAAGTTACTCCGCTGGCAGCGCTAATGCACCCTTTGAATGTCATTTCGTTGCCTGGCCAAGGCGTTGGTCGCAGGGCAGTTGCCTGGAAGGAGAGCTTGCACAATAATCGCGTAATTGAGAATGGATGGCAGTTGCCAATGAATCCTGTAACTAATTGCGCGTCCCGCATCCTGGCGATCGAGGACGATCCTGTCCTGGGTGCGTACCTGCACGAAGAGCTTCAGCGCGGCGGCTTCCAGGTCACCTGGTGCCGCAATGGCCTGGATGGCCTGGAGGCGGCCGGTCGGCAAACCTTCGATGTGGTGCTGATGGACATCCTGCTGCCAGGCCTCAATGGCCTGGATGCCCTGGCCCGGTTGCGCCAGCGCAGCGCCACGCCGGTGATCCTGATGTCGGCGCTGGGCGCCGAGGCCGACCGCATCAGCGGCTTCCAGCGTGGTGCCGACGACTACCTGCCCAAGCCCTTCAGCATGGCCGAGCTGCAGGTGCGGATCGAGGCGATCTTGCGCCGGGTTGCCCTTGAGCGGCGTCATCAGCCTCCGCTGGAGGTTGCCGGAAGCGCGATGTACTTCGACGAAGGCCTGTGCGATGTCAGCCTGGGCGGTCAGCAGGCTGGCATGACGCCGAGCGAATACCGCCTGTTCGACATCCTTCACCGCAATGTCGATGAAGTGCTGAGCAAGCCCTTCCTTTATCAGCAGGTGCTGCAGCGCGGCTACTCGCGGCACGACCGCAGCCTGGACATGCACGTCAGCCAGATCCGCCGCAAGCTCAAAGGTATCGGCTACCACGAGCGGCAGATCCGCACCGTGTGGGGCAAGGGCTACATGCTCAGTGCCGGCGAGGTGGAGTAAGCCATGCTCGATCGCCATTCGCTGTTCTGGAAGCTGGCCATCCTGCTGGTGGGTTTCTGCCTGTTGATGATCGGCCTCAGCTACACCTGGGGCCGCCATATGGAAACCCGCAACGCCTTTCTCGACCCGCCGGCCCGCCAGGTGCTGCGCGACTATGCCAGCGACGCCGAAAAGGCCTGGCGCACAGGCGGGCGGGAAGGGCTGGACCGCTGGGTGGCGATGATGCAACAGCGTGAGCATGGCTGGATCGGTGTGCTCGACCTGAATCTGCGGCCACTGGACAGTGCCATGCTCGGCCCTGCGATCATGCAGCGGCTCACTCGCCTGCGAGGTGTCGACTGGCCGATGAGCCGGCGCAGCGTCGACCAGCCTTGGTTGCGCATTCCGTTCCCCGGTGCGCCGCAGCAGGGCATGCTGGTGATCGAGTTGCCGCAGCGCTTCAACCCTGGCCAGTACCGGGTGTTCTGGCAAATCGTCACCAATGGCATCATCCCCGGCCTGTTCACCTTGCTGCTGTGTGTCGGCCTGTACCGCATGCTGATCGTACCGCTCAACCAGCTGCGCGAGCAGGCCAATGCCTGGCGTGCCGACCAGCTTTCGGCACGCCTGGATACACGTACCACGGCCCGCCACGACGAGTTGGGCGAACTGGCCCGGGCTTTCGATCAGATGGCCGAGCGCCTGCAAGGTACCGTGGTGATGCAGCAGCAACTGCTGCGCGACCTGTCACACGAAATGCGCACCCCACTCAGCCGCCTGCGCGTGGCCTGTGATGGCGAGACTGACCTTGCGCGCCTGCGGGAGCGACTTGGGCGTGAAGTGGACGGCATGCAGCAGCTGGTCGAGAACACGTTGCAACTGGCCTGGCAGGATGCCGAACGCGCGCCGATGAACCTTGAGCCGATTCAGGTTCAGGCGCTGTGGGACCTGCTGGCCGAAGACGCCAGCTACGAAAGCGGCTGGTCACCCGCGCGCTTGCGCTGCCAGCTGCCGGGCAATTGCTGGGTGCAGGGTAACCTCAATCACCTGGCCCAGGCCCTGGAGAACATGCTGCGCAATGCCATCCGCCATTCGCCGGAACACGGCCTGGTGCGGTTGGGCGGGCAGCGCGAAGGTGGGTATTGGCATCTGTGGCTGGAAGATGAAGGCGGGGGTGTGGCCGATGAGGATCTGGAGCGCATCTTCGCGCCGTTTTCCCGGCTCGATGGTTCGCGGCCCGGGGATGGCGGTTTTGGCCTGGGGTTGAGCATTGCCCGCAGTGCCATTCAGCGCCAGGGTGGGACCTTGTGGGCGGAGAATGGCAAGGCAGGGCTCAGGCTGTGCATGCGGCTGCCGCTTCATGTACCCGCGAAGCAGGCGACAGCCTTATAGCTTGTGGCTATAGCGACCACAGATTGCGTGATATGGCCGGGAAGGGTTTGCCGGTATGATAGGCACCCCTGCCGTCCGGATTGTGAAATACGCCATGACCTTGCAGTACCCAACCATCGCCGATTGCGTCGGCAATACGCCCCTGGTTCGCCTGCAGCGCATCGCTGGCGAAACCAGCAATACCCTCCTGCTCAAGCTCGAAGGTAACAATCCTGCCGGCTCGGTGAAGGACCGCCCGGCACTGTCGATGATCACACGCGCCGAACTGCGCGGCCAGATCAAGCCAGGCGACACCCTGATCGAAGCCACCTCCGGCAATACCGGCATCGCCCTGGCGATGGCGGCGGCGATCAAGGGTTACAAGATGATCCTGATCATGCCCGACAACTCCACCGCCGAACGCAAGGCAGCCATGACTGCCTATGGCGCCGAGCTGATCCTGGTGACCAAGGAAGAGGGCATGGAAGGCGCCCGCGACCTCGCCGAGAAGTTGCAGGCCGAAGGCCGCGGCCTGGTCCTTGACCAGTTCGCCAACGGTGATAACCCGATCGCCCATTACACCAGCACCGGCCCGGAGATCTGGCAGCAGACCCAGGGCACCATCACCCATTTCGTCAGCTCCATGGGTACCACCGGTACCATCATGGGGTGCTCGCAGTACCTCAAGGAACAGAACCCCAACGTGCAGATCGTCGGCCTGCAGCCGATGGAAGGCTCGGCCATCCCGGGTATCCGCCGCTGGCCCGAGGAGTACCTGCCAAAGATCTTCGATGCCACCCGCGTCGACCGCGTGATGGACATGTCCCAGCAGGAGGCCGAGGACACCACTCGCCGCCTCGCGCGCGAAGAGGGCATTTTCTGCGGCGTGTCTTCCGGTGGTGCGGTGGCAGCCATGCTGCGCCTGTCCCGCGAAGTGGAAAACGCCGTGATGGTCGCGATCATCTGTGACCGCGGCGACCGTTACCTGTCCACCGGCCTGTTCGACCCGAGCTAAATGTCCAAGAAAAAAAGCAACAGCGGCCTGCGCTTCCAGCCGGCCGGCGGCAACCGCACGCCCCAGGTCCCCGTGGGCAAGAAGCAGCGCCTGGATATCGAGCGCCTGGCCGGTGACGGCCGCGGCATCGCCTTCCTTGAAGGGCGCACCTGGTTCGTCAGTGGCGCCCTGGCCGGTGAAACGGTCGAGGCGCGGGTGCTCAATGCCCGCGGCAAGGTCGTGGAGGCGCGCCTGGAGCGCGTGCTGCAAGCCAGCCCCGAGCGCCGTCAGGCACCTTGCCGTCACTACGAGCGTTGCGGCGGCTGCAACCTGCAACACCTGCCCCACGAAGCCCAGCTGGCGCTTAAGCAGCGTACCCTGGCGGAGCAGCTGCAACGGGTGGCCGGCGTGCAGCCCGAAGAATGGGCCGCACCCCTGAGCGGGCCGGAATTCGGCTACCGGCGCCGGGCGCGGGTGGCGGTGCGCTGGGACGTGAAGGCAAAGCAGCTGGATGTCGGCTTCCGTGCCGAGGCCAGTCAGGAAATTGTCTCGATTGATGATTGCGCCGTGCTGGTACAGCCTTTGCAATCTATTCTTCGCCACTTGCCGAGCGTGTTGCGCTCGCTGGGCAAGCCACAGGCGATCGGCCATGTGGAGTTGTTCAGCGGTACCGCCGAAGCCGTGCTGGTGCGCCATGTGGCACCGTTGCCAGCGGACGACCTGGCACGCTTGCAGGCGTTCTGTGACGTGGCCAAGGCGCAGCTCTGGCTGCAGGGTGAAGGTGAGCCGGCACCCGTGGACGCCGAGGCGAAACTGGGTTTTGCCCTGGAGCCTTGGCAGCTGGAACTGGCCTGGCGCCCGGGCGATTTCGTCCAGGTCAATGCCCAGGTCAACACGGCGATGATCGAGCAGGCCCTGGCCTGGCTCGCACCGCAAGCTGACGAGCGTGTGCTGGACCTGTTCTGCGGCCTCGGCAACTTCGCCCTGCCGCTGGCGCGCCAGGCACGTGAAGTGGTGGCGGTGGAAGGTGTACAGGCCATGGTCGATCGGGCCGCGGCCAATGCCCGGAACAACGATGTGCATAACGCCGCGTTTTTTCAGGCCGATTTATCGCAGCCTTTGGCAGGTGCCGGATGGGCCGCCGAAGGCTTTTCTGCGGTACTCTTGGATCCACCGCGCGACGGTGCATACGAGGTGGTGCAAGGCATCGCCCGTCTCAACGCCAAGCGCTTGGTGTATGTATCGTGCAACCCGGCCACGCTGGCGCGAGACGCCCAGGTGCTGGTCGGCCAGGGGTACCGGTTAAAAAGGGCCGGGATTCTCGACATGTTTCCTCAGACGGCGCATGTCGAAGCCATGGCGTTATTCGAAGCGGGCTAGCGAACTGGCCCCTTGGTGCGGCTTCCACGGAAGCGAAGCCGTACGGTGATAGCCAGTGCACCCGTGTGGTGCGCTGTATGGAAAGGTAAAACAAAGATGGTACAGGTGAGAGTGCACCAGCCGGTCAACACAGACGGCAGTATCAATCTCGAAGCATGGCTGGATCATGTGGTGAGCGTCGATTCGGCTCTGGATCGCGTGGCGCTGAAAGATGCTTGCGAGTTCACCCAGGAAATCGAAAAGAAGGGCAATCCGGCCAAGCATTCGTGGGCCGATGGTACGTCCAGTTATCAGGCCGGCCTGGAAATCGCCGAAATCCTCGCCGACCTCAAGCTGGACCAGGACTCGTTGGTTGCGGCGGTGATCTATCGCTCGGTACGTGAAGGCAAGGTAACCCTGGCCGAAGTCGGCCAGCGCTTTGGCCCGGTAGTGTCCAAGCTGATCGACGGCGTGCTGCGCATGGCCGCCATCAGCGCCAGCCTCAGCCCACGGCAGTCGCTGGTGCTGGGCTCGCAGGCGCAGGTCGAGAACCTGCGCAAGATGCTCGTGGCCATGGTCGACGACGTGCGCGTGGCGCTGATCAAGCTGGCCGAGCGGACCTGCGCGATCCGGGCGGTGAAGTCCGCCGATGACGAAAAACGCCTGCGCGTGGCGCGCGAGGTGTTCGACATCTATGCGCCACTGGCCCACCGGCTGGGCATCGGCCACATCAAATGGGAGCTGGAGGACCTGTCCTTCCGCTACCTGGAGCCCGACCAGTACAAGCAGATCGCCAAGCTGTTGCACGAGCGTCGGCTGGACCGCGAGCGCTTCATCAGTGATGTGATGAACCAGTTGCAGAACGAGCTGCTGGCCACCGGGGTCAAGGCCGACATCAGCGGCCGGGCGAAACACATCTATTCGATCTGGCGCAAGATGCAGCGCAAAGGCCTGGAATTCAGCCAGATCTACGATGTGCGTGCGGTGCGCGTGCTGGTTCCGGAGGTGCGCGACTGCTATACCGCGCTGGGTATCGTGCACACCCTGTGGCGGCACATCCCCAAGGAATTCGACGACTACATCGCCAACCCCAAGGAAAACGGCTATCGCTCGCTGCACACTGCGGTGATCGGCCCCGAGGGCAAGGTGCTGGAAGTGCAGATCCGTACCCACGGCATGCACGAGGAAGCCGAGCTCGGCGTCTGCGCCCACTGGCGCTACAAGGGCACCGACGTCAAGCCGAGTTCCAACCACTACGAAGAGAAGATCTCCTGGCTGCGCCAGGTGCTCGAATGGCATGAAGAGCTGGGCGACATCGGTGGCCTGGCCGAGCAGCTGCGGGTCGATATCGAGCCCGACCGGGTCTACGTGTTCACCCCGGATGGCCACGCCATCGACCTGCCCAAGGGTGCCACGCCGCTGGACTTCGCCTACCGCGTGCACACCGAGATCGGTCACAACTGCCGTGGCGCCAAGATCAACGGGCGCATCGTGCCGCTCAACTACAGCCTGCAGACCGGCGAGCAGGTGGAGATCATCACCAGCAAGCACGGCAACCCGAGCCGTGACTGGCTGAACTCCAACCTGGGCTACGTCACCACCTCGCGGGCGCGGGCCAAGATCGTCCACTGGTTCAAGCTGCAGGCGCGTGACCAGAACGTCGCTGCCGGCAAGACCTTGCTCGAGCGCGAGCTCAGCCGCCTGGGCCTGCCGCAGGTGGACTTCGAACGCCTGGCCGAAAAGACCAACGTCAAGACCGCCGAAGACATGTTCGCCTCGCTCGGTGCCGGTGACCTGCGCCTGGCGCACCTGGTCAACGCCGCCCAGCAGCTGCTCGAGCCCGAGCGCATCGAGCAGATCGAGCTGACGCCGCGCAAGCCTACCGGCCCGCGTACCGGCAAGCGTGGCGATATCCAGATCCAGGGCGTTGGCAACCTGCTTACGCAGATGGCCGGCTGCTGCCAGCCGCTGCCGGGCGATGCCATCGTCGGTTACATCACCCAGGGCCGCGGCGTCAGCATCCACCGCCAGGACTGCGCCTCGGCGCTGCAGCTGGCCGGGCGCGAGCCGGAGCGGATGATCCAGGTAAGCTGGGGGCCGATCCCGGTGCAGACCTACCCGGTCGACATCGTCATCCGCGCCTACGACCGCCCAGGGTTGCTGCGCGACGTGTCGCAGGTGTTGCTGAACGAGAAGATCAACGTGCTGGCGGTCAATACCCGCTCGAACAAGGAAGACAACACCGCGCTGATGTCGCTGACCATCGAGATTCCGGGCCTGGATGCGCTGGGGCGCCTCCTGGGCAGAATTTCGCAGTTGCCGAACATTATCGAGACACGGCGTAATCGTACCCCTTGAGACTGCGGCGCCTGCATCGCGGATGAATCCGCTCCTACAGGAATGGCGCCTGTAGGCGGATTTATTCGCGATGAAGGCACCCCCGAAGGACCTGCTTAAATGACCTACACCCTCGAAGACCTGCTGCACCTCATGGCCCGCCTGCGCGACCCGCAGTACGGCTGCCCGTGGGACCTGAAGCAGAACTACGCGAGCATTGTGCAGCACACCATCGAAGAGGCCTACGAAGTCGCCGACACCATCGAGCGCGGCGATTTCGAGCACCTGCAGGGTGAGCTGGGCGACCTGTTGTTCCAGGTGGTCTACTACAGCCAGCTGGCCCGGGAAGAAGGGCGGTTCGAGTTCGATGGCGTGGTCGACAGCATCACCCGCAAGCTGATCCGCCGTCATCCCCACGTATTCCCGACTGGCGAGCTGTACGCGCCGCTGGACACCCCCAGCCTGAACGAGGCCCAGGTCAAGTCACGCTGGGAGGAGATCAAGGCCGAGGAGCGCGCCGAGAAAAGCACCCCTGAGCAACTGTCGCTGCTCGATGACGTACCGACGGCATTGCCGGCGCTGTCGCGGGCGGCCAAACTGCAAAAGCGCGCGGCTACCGTCGGTTTCGACTGGCCAGCGGCACTGCCTGTGCTGGACAAGGTGCGCGAGGAGCTCGATGAAGTGTTGCAGGCCATGGCCGACAACGACGCCGATGCCCTCGAGGATGAAGTCGGTGACCTGCTGTTTGCCGCCGTGAACCTTGCCCGCCACCTCAAGCAAGACCCGGAAAACGCCCTGCGCCGCGCCAACCGCAAGTTCGAGCGGCGTTTCCGCTTCATCGAACAGGCATTGCGCGACAGCGGTCGGCCGATTGAACAATGTAACCTTGACGAGCTGGACGCCCTTTGGGGTGAAGCCAAGCGTCAGGAAAAGAACCTGCCCAGCTGCGGCTGAGCTGATGCATAAGTGAGTGAACATTCATGAGCCTTTCCCTTCGCGACCAATTGCTCAAAGCCGGTCTGGTCAACCAGAAACAGGTCTCGCAGACCAACAAAGCTGAAAAGAAACAGAAGCGCATGGAGCACAAAGGCCAGGTCGAAATCGACGACAGCCAGCAGCGCATGGCCAAGGAAGCCATGGCCGAGAAGGCCAAGCGTGACCAGGAGCTGAATCGCCAGCAGCAGGAAAAGGCCGAGCAGAAGGCCCGCCTGGCGCAGATCAAGCAGTTGATCGAAGCCACCCGCTTGCCCAAGCTGACCACCGAGGACTACTACAACTTCGTCGACGACAAGAAGGTCAAGCGCATTGCCGTCAACGCCCTGATGCGCACCCGCCTGAGCAACGGCGCGCTGGCCATCGTGTCGCATGCCGGTGGCTACGAAGTGATCCCGCGCGAGGCGGCGGTGAAGATCCAGGAGCGCGACCCGAACCGCATCCTGCTACTCAATACCCATGTCGAGGAGGCGGACGAAGACGATCCGTACGCGGCCTACAAGATCCCGGACGATCTGATGTGGTAAACACGAAAAACCCCGCCGAAGCGGGGTTTTTTATTGAAAGACGGTGTCATGGCCTACTTCATTGAGTAGTGCGCTGGTTTTCCAGCTCTTCGAGCTCCGCCCGGTACTGGTGGGCTTCATGTTCATGGTGGAACATACCGACCAGTTGGCCTTGTTGATGCACATCCCAGATCCGCACACCAGCGGCCAGGCCTTCGTGGGACATTTTCGATTCGTCGCGTTCGGTTACTTGGACTGTCATCGTTAAACTCCACTGCTTGAGTTGGCTGCGACACTGTGTCGCACAACCCCTTTATAGAGTTTGTTAGCAGGCTAAGTAAATAAAACAGGCATGAAACAAGTTTCATGAAGGCCGGGCAAAAAGAAGCCCCGCGCAGGGCGGGGCTCCGGATGCTGCGGGCTGTAGCGGATCAGTTACCCTTCACCGTCTTGCCGTCGACCGTGCCATCCTGCAGCACGATCACGTACTCCTTGCCATCAGTCTCGACCTGGCGCAGTTGTACCAGCAGGTAATCCCAATCCTTGGCGAACCACAGCTCGGTGATGCGCTTGCTCTGGCTCGGGTCGCGCACGCGCTCGACCTTTACCGCGTCGACCTGGCCGGTCTTGGTGGTGACTTTTTCGGTACCGAGTACGCGGAAGTCATAGGCATCGATCTCGTCACCATCGACCACCTGGTAGGTCATGCTCTTCTTGCCAGCGGCCACATCGTGCTGCAGGGCCAGCTGGTAGGACGACTTGTCCAGCACGCCGCGGTTGAGCGGCAGGTTGATGGGGTCCTTGCGGTCGGTGCCGGTGATCTTCTTGGCGTTCCAGTCGAAGGTCAGGTCGACGGTCTTGGCCTTGCCCAGGCCGCCGCGCTCGAAGTGGTACTTCTGCGGCAGCAGGGTGTCGTTGTCCAGGCGCAGGGTGCTGTTCTCGGTCAGGCTGGCGATCATCATGGAGGCCTTGAAATTAAGGTCCCAGGTACCGTTGGCATTCTTGACCAGGCTGCGCTCGGCGGTGCCGCTCATGGGCAGTTGCTTCCAGTCGGCGGTGTAGCTGGCCGAGAACGGCTTCAGATCAGCTGCCTGGAGGGGCAGGGCGAGCACGGCGAGAGCCAATAGCAGGGCACGACGCATAAATTCTCCTAGGGTCGGATCAGGTGACCACTGGCCGGCAGCGGTTGGTCATCCAGTAAGGCACCCTGCTCACCCAGGCGCAAGCGCCCTTGGGCAAACCAGTGCACCGCCAGCGGGTAGATCTGGTGTTCCTGATGGTGGACCCTTTGGGCCAGGCTTTCCACCGTGTCATCAGACAGCACCGGAACCACAGCCTGTACGACCAGAGGCCCGCCATCGAGTTCCTCGGTGACGAAGTGTACGCTGCAGCCATGCTCGGCATCGCCGGCCTCCAGTGCCCGCCGGTGGGTATGCAGGCCCTTGTAGCGGGGCAGCAGCGACGGGTGGATGTTGAGCAGGCGGCCCTGATAGTGGCGCACGAAGTCGCCACTGAGGATGCGCATGAAGCCGGCCAGCACCACCAGGTCCGGGGTAAAGCCGTCGATGCGCGCCATCAGCGCGGCATCGAAGGCTTCGCGGCCGTCGAACTGGGTGTGGTCGAGCACCACGGTGTCGATACCGACCGCCTGGGCCCGTTGCAGGCCATAGGCATCGGCGCGGTTGGAAACCACCGCGGCGATGCGCACCTGGCTGTCCTGCGCGCGGCAACTGTCGATCAAGGCTTGCAGGTTGCTGCCGGAACCCGACAGCAGTACCACTACATTGCAGGGCTTGCTCGGCATCAGTGTGCCTTGAGGTTCTGCAGCTCGACCTGGGCGGCGCCTTCGGCGGCTTCGGCGATGTGGCCGATGACCCACGGCTGCTCACCGGCGGCGCGCAGTTCGTTCAGGGCCGCTTCCACCTGATCCTGGGCCACGCAGATGACCATGCCGACGCCGCAGTTCAGGACGCGGTGCATTTCGTGCTCGTCGACGTTGCCTTTTTCCTGCAGGAAGTCGAACACTGCCGGGCGCTGCCAGCTGGCCACGTCAACCACGGCCTGGGCGTTCTTCGGCAGTACGCGCGGGATGTTGTCCAGCAGGCCGCCACCGGTGATGTGGGCCATGGCCTTGACGGCGCCAGTGTTCTTGATCAGCTGCAGCAGTGGCTTGACGTAGATGCGGGTCGGCGCCATCAGCAGCTCGGTCAGCGGCTTGCCGTCGAGCTGGGTGTTCTCGATATCGGTGGCGGACACTTCGAGGATCTTGCGGATCAGCGAGTAGCCGTTGGAGTGCGGGCCGGAGGATGGCAGGGCGATCAGCGCGTCGCCGGTGGCAACCTTGGAACCGTCGATGATCTCGGCCTTTTCCACCACGCCGACGCAGAAGCCGGCCAGGTCGTAGTCTTCGCCTTCGTACATGCCTGGCATTTCGGCGGTTTCGCCGCCGACCAGGGAGCAGCCAGCCAGTTCACAGCCGGCGCCGATGCCGGTGACCACGGTGGCGGCCACGTCGACGTTCAGCTTGCCGGTGGCGTAGTAGTCGAGGAAGAACAACGGCTCGGCGCCGCAGACCACCAAGTCATTGACGCACATGGCGACCAGGTCCTGGCCGATGCTGTCGTGCTTGTTCAGGTTCAGTGCCAGGCGCAGCTTGGTGCCGACGCCGTCGGTGCCAGAGACCAGCACCGGCTGCTTGTAGCCGGCCGGGATCTCGCAGAGGGCGCCGAAGCCGCCCAGGCCACCCATGACTTCAGGGCGTGCGGTGCGTTTTGCCACGCCCTTGATGCGTTCGACCAGTGCTTCGCCGGCGTCGATGTCTACACCGGCGTCCTTGTAGCTCAGGGAGGGTTGCTTGCTCATTGATCCAGGCCTTTAAGAGGGAGGGATTCGTAAAAACGACCATGACGGCCAAGGCCGGCTATGAAGCGGCGGCTGCCTGAAACGTCAGTGGTCTGTGAAGGCGCGCGATTTTATCAGGGTTGCCGTGCAGCGGCCATCCTCAGGCCGACGGGCAGGGCATGAAATGGGTAAAAAGTTGAGATGTCTGCCGCCAGAGGTGTATCGCCTGGTAGATCGAGCGCGGTGACGTCACAGGAGGAACTGGCCCGAAACAGACGCAGGAGCGGTTTATCCGCGATGTGCCGCGCGGGCGGCGCTCGAGCTCACCGGCGCTGAACCTGTTGCGGCGAACACCTGTCAGACCCAGCACATCTCCCCGGCAATCAATCTTTCACCCCTCGCGACTGGTTACCTGGTGCCCCCGTGTATAAGGTATAGGCATTGCGGCAAGTGGACAGGAATCCTCCATGCGTTTATCCAACATTCTGGCAGCCAGTTGCCTGGCCCTGATCTCAGCCACCGCCCTGGCTGAAAATGTCTCCGGCCTGTACCAGGTGCGCGAGCCGCTCGAAGGGCAGGGCGCCGAAGCCCGCTCCGCAGCCACAGTCAAGGCCTTCGATACCTTGGTGCTGCGCCTGACCGGCGACCCCAAGGCGGCGCAGAACCCGGCGCTGGCCGACTTGCGCAAGGACCCGCAACAGGTCATCAACCAGGTCGGCACCGAGGCCGGGCCACCGGAGTCGGTGCTGGTCGAGTTCGACCCCGGCAGTACCGAACGTGCCTTGCGCAAGGCCGGCCTGGCGCTGTGGGGCAGTAACCGGCCCTCCATCCTCGGCTGGTGGCTCAACGACAGCGCCGAAGGCAGCAACCTGGTCGGTGACGGCCAGGCCAGCGCCCAGCCGCTGCGCCGAGCGGCCCAGCACCGTGGCCTGCCGCTGCGCCTGCCGCTGGCCGATCTGCAGGAGCAACTGGTAGCCAATGCCAAGCAACTCGAAGGCACTGACCCGGCGCCCTTGCGGCAAGCCTCGGAACGCTACGGCGCCGATGCCATGTTGGCCGTGCACGCCCATGAAGCCGATGGCAAGTGGCAAGGTAAATGGCAGCTGTGGCAGGGCGACCAGCGCGAGCAGGGCAACGTTGAGGCCGCTGACCAGGCGGCCTTGGCAGACGCTGTCATGCTGGCGGTCAGCAGCCGCCTGGCGCCGCGCTATGTGATCAAGGCCGGTGCCAGCAGCCTGCTGCAGTTGCAGGTGCAAGGCATGAACCTGCAGCGCTATGCAGAGCTGAGCCGTGTACTCGAGCCTTATGGCCCGCGCCTGCAACTGGCCGAAGGGGCAACCTTGACCTATGCGGTCACCGGCAACCGCGAGCAGTTGCGTGCCCAGCTGGGCCTGGCCAAATTGCAGGAAGTGCCACCCGAGCAGGCACCGCCGACCCCGGTCACACCTGCTGCGCCCCCGGGTGCAGCAGCTGGCCAGCCAGGCACGCCCGCACCTGTCGCCGCCAAACCGTTCGACGGCCTGCGATTTCATTGGTAAGGGGCGCGATCGATGACTGACATGCGTCGCTGGATCGGTTGGGGTGCTGCGCTGCTGATCGCCGTGCTTCTTTATAGCCTGCACAACATTCTCACACCCTTCCTGGTAGGCATCCTGCTGGCCTACCTGGCCGACCCGCTGGTCGACCGCCTGGAGCGCATGGGCCTGTCGCGTACCTGGGGTGTGGTGGTGGTGTTCGGCCTTTTCACGCTGGTGCTGATGGCCTTGCTGCTGGTGTTGGTGCCGCTGCTGGCCAAACAGTTGCTGCGCCTGTACGAGCTGGCGCCGCAGATGCTCGACTGGCTCGAGCATGTGGCGCTGCCGTGGGTGCAGGGGCGCCTGGGCCTGGCCGACGGGTTCTGGAAGTTCGACAAGATCAAGGCTGCCATTGGCGCACACATGGGCCAGACCACCGACATCGTCGGCATGTTGCTGTCCCACGCCACCGCGTCGAGCCTGGCACTGATCGCCTGGTTGGCCAACATGGTGCTGATCCCGGTGGTGGGCTTCTATCTGTTGCGCGACTGGGACCTGATGATGGCCAAGCTGAGGGGCCTGTTGCCGCGCCAGCGCGAGCCCCAGGTGGTGAGCCTGGCGGGCGAATGCCATGAAGTACTGGGTGCGTTCGTTCGCGGGCAGTTGATGGTGATGCTTGCGCTTGGCGTCATCTACTCTGCCGGCCTGATGCTGGTCGGGCTCGAACTGGGCCTGCTGATCGGCATGCTTGCGGGGCTGGCGGCCATCGTGCCTTACATGGGCTTCATCATTGGCATCGGTGCTGCGTTGGTGGCCGGGCTCTTCCAGTTTGGCGGTGACCTGTATCCGATGCTCGGCATCGTCGCCGTGTTCATGGTCGGGCAGGCGCTGGAGGGCATGGTGCTGACCCCGTTGCTGGTCGGTGACCGCATCGGCCTGCACCCGGTGGCGGTGATCTTCGCCATCCTCGCCGGTGGCGAACTGTTCGGCTTCACCGGGGTGTTGCTGGCGTTGCCGGTGGCGGCGGTGATCATGGTGCTGCTGCGGCATGTGCATGACCTGTACAAGGAATCGGACATGTATGCCGGGGATGTCGACCCGGATTTGTGACCTGGGTGCCGGGTTGCGTCGCCCCAAAGTGGCGCAACTCGTTGATTTTCTTTGTGCTATCCGCCTGCATGATTGTGCGCCCTGCAATGCGGGTATAGACTTTGCACATTGTTCACCAAAGGCCCCCTGCGGTCCTGCCGACCGCCCGCGAGCATGAAACCACCGATCCAGTTGCCCCTGGGTGTGCGCCTGCGCGATGACGCCACCTTCATCAACTACTATCCGGGCGCCAATGCCGCGGCGTTGGGCTATGTCGAGCGGCTGTGCGAAGCCGACGCCGGCTGGACCGAGAGCCTCATCTACCTGTGGGGCAAGCAGGGCGTTGGCCGCAGCCACCTGCTGCAGGCCGCCACCCATCGCTTGCAGCAACGCGGCGAACCGGCGGTATACCTGCCACTGGCGCAATTGCTCGAGCGCGGCGTGGAACTGCTCGATTACCTGGCCCAGTACGAGCTGGTGTGCATCGATGACCTGCACGTGATCGCCGGCAAGGCGGATTGGGAAGAGGCGATGTTCCACCTGTTCAACCGCCTGCGCGACAGCGGCCGCCGCCTGCTGCTGGCGGCTTCCGCTTCACCTCGCGAGCTGCCGATCAAGCTGCCTGACCTCAAATCACGGTTGACCCTGGCCCTGGTCTTCCAGATGCGTGGCCTGTCCGATGAAGACAAGCTGCGCGCCCTGCAACTGCGCGCCTCACGCCGTGGTCTGCACCTGACCGACGAAGTCGGCCATTTCATCCTTACGCGCGGGACGCGCAGCATGAGCGCGCTGTTCGACCTGCTCGAACGCCTCGACCAGGCCTCCCTGCAGGCCCAGCGCAAGCTGACCATCCCCTTCCTGAAGGAAACCCTCGGCTGGTAACGCCCGTAAACACTGGGCTCTGAGGCGAAAAACGAAAAAGTCACATCTTTTTCGATAAAATTTGCAAATGGCCATGATAGAGGGCATAGTTTCACCCTTCTAAAGGATTACAGACACGGTCGTGCCCATGCTGAAGCGCTTCGCACCCCTCGTGCCCCTCGCACTCGTGACCCTGCTTATTGGCTGCGCGGCCCACGGCCCGGATTCCCAGCCCCAGGATCACACCCCGATTGCCTCGCAATCGGTCAACAAGGCCAAGGCTTCGCCTTCGTCCGTTTTCGGCGAAGAAGAACAGGCCACTGAAGATGACCTGGAGGCCTTCTCCAGCAGCAAGCCGTATCAGCTCCCGGTGCTGGCAGACAGCATCCTTGAGCGCGGCATGGCGCTGATCGGCACCCGCTACCGCTTCGGCGGTACCTCGGAAGCCTCCGGTTTCGACTGCAGCGGTTTCATCGGCTACCTGTTCCGCGAAGAGGCCGGCATGAACCTGCCGCGCTCGACCCGCGAAATGATCAACGTCGATGCGCCGAAGGTGGCTCGCAACAAGCTCAAGCCAGGCGACCTGCTGTTCTTCAGCACCAATGGCCGTGGCCGTGTCAGCCATGCTGGCATCTACCTGGGTGACAACCAGTTCATCCACTCCAGCAGCCGCCGCAGCGGTGGTGTGCGCATCGACAGCCTCGGTGACCGCTACTGGAGCAAGACCTTCATCGAAGCCAAGCGTGCCTTGGCCATGGCGCCGACTACCAATATCGCGCGCAACTGATATCAAAATGATATATCCTGCCGCGGCGGCGTAGCTGAAAAGCTCGCCGCCGTGCGCATTTACAGAAAGCGTCTAATCTAAATTCTCAACTCTTTTCGGCTGCGGCCGTTCGGTCTCAGACAGGAAGTTCTGGCCATGGCGATGATGGCGCGCTTCGCATTCCTTTCCCTGGTGGCATTGCTTGCCGCCTGCTCCAGTCGTGCCCCGGCGCCGGCTCCTGTGGTGCAGCCACAGTTCACCTACAACCAGCCAGAAGGCTCGCCGCTCGCCGACGACGTGCTGATCCGCGCGATCGGTCTGGTTGGCACTCCGTATCGTTGGGGTGGCAACACACCGGACTCCGGCTTCGATTGCAGCGGCTTGATCGGCTATGTGTACCGCGATGCGGCGGGTATCAGCCTGCCGCGCTCGACGCGCGAGATGATCGTCATGCGCGCACCCACCGTGGACATCAACTCATTGCAGTCGGGTGACCTGGTGTTCTTTGCCACCGGTGGTGGTTCGCAGGTTAGCCATGCCGGCATCTATGTAGGAGAAGGGCGCTTCGTGCATGCGCCCCGCACGGGCGGTACGGTACGCCTGGATTACCTCTCCAACAGCTATTGGTCCAAAGCCTACCTGCAGGCCAAGCGGGTCATCCCGCAAGGGAACCTCGCGCAGAACCGCTGATTTTGCGCCGCCCCCGCCTGGGGCATACATCTACCACTCCACGTTGCCGCGAGGTCGCCAGTATGCGCCTGCGATAGCAACGCTTTGGAGTGGGCCATGAATACCCTTGATGAACGAATGAACCGCAGCCTGGATAGCCTGGATGAGGCGCGCCCGCTGGTGCGCCTGGTGGACCAGATCCTCACGGACTTCCCTGACTTGTATGAGCTGGCACATCACCATGCCGCGCAGCTCCTGCACACGCACACCGGCAAATGGATGAACCCACGGTTGGTCTGGTGGCACCAGTTCAACCACGAACACAGCAGTGCGCGCAGCTTCACGGGCTGGCAGCACAGCGGTCCACCGCAGAAGTCGATGGTGATGACCGAGTTGCTGATCGAGCGTTTCGACCTGTACTACCAGGATGCAGCCGATGAGCTCGACCAGCGCGGAGGCTTCTACCTGCAAGGGCCCCACGCCTCTACCTACAATGAACGCAATGAAGTACCGATGTTGGGCAGCGAGGTGCAGAAGGATCTGTGGGCCCTGGACCTGGCGGTGCTGTATCGCGAATCGGTTGAGCGCTTCTGGTCGAGCAACGCTAGCCATTTTCGTACGTTGTCCAAGATCAACCTGCTGGGGCAAGTGACCGCGGCCTTGCTCGACAAGCGTATTACGGCACAAGACGCCCAGCGTCTGCGCAGGCTGGTGGCCCCGGAGCTGGCCAACGTGGCCATGCCTTCGCTTGCCATGCTGCAAAGCCAATCCACTGACAACAGCTTGGCCGTCAGCCGTTATACCTTCGGTGAGGGAGACAGGGGCTGCCTGCTAACGATGCAGGCGGCTGATGGCCGGGTGATCGCCTATTTGCCTTGGGCGGCCGAGGCATTGCGGGGTTTCGATTCGGCGCAGGCGATGGCCTCCTGGCTGCGTACCCAGTTGCAGGCCGAGGGCGCGTTGCAAGCGTTCGTCATGGCGGCCCACAATAACCCTCGCGACAGGTCGGTCAACCAGCTGATCAGGGTGCACCTGCAAGGCATCGCCAATAGCCGTGACGATGAGGCCGGGTTGATTGCGTTGTCGCTGTTCAAGCGCTCGCTCGGCAGCGATCTTTTTGCTTGGCTGTGCGATCAGGCTGCCGCAGAAATGCGCCGCAACGGGCAGCTGCTGCAAGACAACGCGGGACTGCGCAAGGCCATGTGTAGCGGCTACCTCTCGGCTTTCCTGAACGTCTTTGGCGGCCTTGCGCCGCTGGGCTGGCCGATGTCACTCATGCTGCTCGGGGCCACTGTCGCCAAGGTCGGGCTGGATGTGGATGCGGCGCTGCACGCCACCGATGAGCAGCAACGCAAGCAGGCGTTGCGTTCGGCGATGATCGAAAGCATCTATGCGACCTTCAACATGGTGGACATCGGCTTCGCCTCGATGCATGCCTCGTTGGCTTACGAAACCCCGCCTCACGAGGTCAGCGTCAGTCTCGATGACTGGCAGCCGGTGGAGTCAGCCAGCGTGGCGGTAGAGGGGCAGGAGAGCAATGCCGTGCTCGACGGCGAGCTGACGCAGAGCGGGCGTTTGCGTGGCATACGTGTCGATCAGGACGGTCGCTGCTGGATCACGCTCAATGGCCTGAGCTATCGCGTGCGCTACAGCCACGAACTGGCGGTCTGGCTGGTGGTGCCCGCAGACAATCCGTTCGCCTTCGCTGCGTTGCAGCCGTTGCGCTTGAACGAGGTCGGCGAGTGGGAGCTACTGGCACCGCCACGGTTGCACGGCGGTATGGCGCCGGAGGAGGAGGGCCTGCCCATTACCCGGTCATCTTTCTGGGACGTCTATACGGTCAGTGAGGGCGCGCGGCTTGGGCGACTGGCGGCCAGGGCATTGCGCAGGCAAAAAGCCCTGCTGGCGAGCTGGCCAGTGGCTGAGTTGCCGCGCGGCCGGGTCCCCGACCTCGATGCGCTGGGCCTGGACTGCGTGATGGTCGGCGGCAAGCGTTACTATTCCTACCGCTATGGCAGCCAGTACTTCAATACCCTGATCGAGTACTACACCAGCGATGAGTCACAAGTGAATGACGTTTTCCGTTGGGGTACGTACAAATACGGTGATGAAGACACATACATCGCCGACCTGGCCGACAGTCTGGGACTGCTGCCCAAGAATAACCAGGTGACGCTGTACCGAGGTGGCAACCATTCCCGTGGCACCGGCGGAGACGCTTACAGGGCCGGTCATTTGCGGGTGGGTGATGTGCTGGTCAATACCGACATCACCTCGTTTACCGAAAACCCCTACAAGGTTGCCGAGTTCGCCTCGGTGCCGAGCCGGCAAGTGCCAGACGGCTTGCCGGGGCGCTTCGATAACAGTTCGGTGGTGTTCGAGCTGCCGGCCGGGCAATACCGTGATGCCACGCCGGTCAGTGCGTTTTCCCTGTACTGGGATGAGGCCGAGAGCTTGTTCCTGCCAGGGCATTACTTCCGCATCGAGGGCCTGGAGGAGGTCAAGGGCGAGCACTACCAGTTTATCAAGGTGACCCTGAAGCAAACCGTCAAGCCTGCTGACGGGGTGGTGTACGACTTGCGTTCCGGGTTGCAGTTCAACGAAGCGGACTACCGCAGGCGTTTTCGTACACCCGCCCTGGTCGAGCGTTTCTTCCCAGGTTGATTGCGACCTAGTCGACATCCTCCAGGTCGAGGTGGTCGATGCGCTCGAAGCGCTCGATGAGAAAGTCGATCAGGCGTCGAACCCGTGCTGAAAGGTGCAATTGCTGTGGGTACACGGCATAGACATCGGCGCGGGTAGGCGTCTGGTCTTCCAGCAACAGGCGCAGGCGCCCGCTGCGCACGTAGCGGGCGATGTCCCACTCGGCGCGCAGGAGGATGCCGTGGCCCTGCAGTGCCCAGTTCAGCGCCACTTCGCCATCATTGCAGCTCAGTGCGCCTCGGACCTTGATGTTCTGGGTGCGTCCGCCGTTGGTAAAAGTCCACACGCCGTAGGGCGATTCGTTCTGGCGCAGGAAAATGCAGTTGTGCTGGGACAAGTCTGCAAGCTTCTGCGGCGTGCCGTGTTTTTCCAGATACAGCGGTGAGGCACACAGCAATCGGCGGTTGGAGGCGATCTTGCGGGCGTGGAAGGACGCATCCGGCAAACTGCCGAAACGGATGCCCAGATCGAAGCCATGACTGGCCAGGTCCAGCGGATGGTCGCTGATCTCCAGTTGCACCTCGATGTCCGGATGGCGGGCATAGAAATCAGCCAGTGCCGGGCCAATGTAGCGGCGGCCAAAGCCCAATGACGCGTTGACTCGGATCAGCCCCTTGGGTTCGGCGCGGTGCTGGCCGATCAGTTGCTCCACTTCATCCACCTGGGCGAGGATCCGCGCAGCATGGGCGAAGTACAGCTCGCCCTCGGCGGTCAGGCTCATGGAGCGGGTGGTGCGGTTGACCAGGCGGATGCCCAGGCGCGCTTCCAGCGCAGCCAGGCGCTTGCTCACCGCCGGTGGTGTCACGCCCAGCTCACGCGCCGTGGCGGCCAGGCTGCCTTGCTTGGCCAGCAGGTGGAAGAAGCCCAGGTCCTGTGTCGGATTCATCATTAACCCATGGTTACTTAAGAGGTAATCCAGGGTTAACTGCTGCCCTGATTTCACTACATATACTCGCCCCATCCCCGTTGGCACAAGCCTGGCGGGCCACCATAAGCATGGGAGTCGAGACATGAACAACTACAAGATCGCCGCCATCCCGGGTGACGGCATCGGCGTCGAAGTGATTGCGGCGGGTGTGGAAGTGCTGCGGGCCCTGGCTGCCAGGCGCGGTACCTTTGGCATCGATTTCGAGCACTTCGACTGGGGCTCGGAACGCTACCAGCGTGAGGGCCAGTACATTCCCGAGGGTGGCCTGGAGTCGCTCAAGGCCTTCGACGCCATCTTCTTCGGCGCCGTTGGCAGCCAGGAAGTACCCGACCATGTCTCTCTGTGGGGCTTGCGCCTGCCGATCTGCCAGGGCTTTGACCAGTACGCCAACGTGCGCCCGGCGCGCGTGCTGCCTGGCGTGACCAGCCCGCTGGCCAAGGGCAAGGCTATCGACTGGGTGATCGTGCGCGAGAACTCCGAAGGCGAATATTCCGGCAGCGGTGGCCGGGTGCATCAGGGCCTGCCGATCGAAGTGGCAACCGAGGTTTCGACCTTCACCCGCGTGGGCGTGGAACGCATCCACCGCTTCGCCTTCGAACTGGCCCGCACCCGCCCGGCGAAGCACCTTACCCTGGTGACCAAATCCAACGCCCAGCGCCACGGCATGGTGCTGTGGGATGAGGTGTTCGCGGAGGTGGCCCAGGATTACCCGGACGTGCGCACCAACCGTGAACTGGTGGATGCCGTGACCACCACCATGGTGCTCAAGCCCGAACAGCTGGATGTGGTGGTAGCGACCAACCTGCATGCCGACATCCTCTCGGACCTGGCCGCTGCGCTGTCTGGCAGCCTGGGCATCGCGCCCACTGCCAACCTCAACCCGAACCGCGAATTCCCGTCGATGTTCGAACCGATCCACGGCTCGGCCTTCGACATCACCGGCAAGGGCGTGGCCAACCCGGTCGCGACTTTCTGGACCGCGGTAATGATGCTTGAGCACCTGGGCGAGGCCGCCGCTGCGCGTGAGTTGATGGCGGCCATCGAAGCAGTGACCGAAAGCGGCCTGCACACGCCGGACCTGGGCGGCAAGGCCACCACGCGTGAGGTGACCGATGCGGTGCTGGCGCTGATCCGCCGTTAAA
Organism: Pseudomonas sp. MN1F; assembly: GCF_009391885.1. Taxonomy (GTDB): domain Bacteria; phylum Pseudomonadota; class Gammaproteobacteria; order Pseudomonadales; family Pseudomonadaceae; genus Aquipseudomonas. The sequence continues at coordinate 64,182 of NZ_VZII01000004.1, forward strand.
CTCAGGCCTGCTTCAGCAGCAGTGCCACCCCAGGGAAATACTGGCCCAGCTCGTTGTGCAGCTTGCGATAGGCATAAGGGAAGTACCAGGCAATGGCACAGGCTGTGTGCTTCTGCAGGTCATCGACCAAGTCTTGCAGCTCTTCCGGGCTGGCATGCTGGCCTGCCTTCCAGGGTGTGACGAACAGTGCACCGGCCTTCAGCTGGCTGGGGTAGGCCACCTGGCGGGCGAGGGTGGCGGTTTCCTGCAGGGCTGCTTCCATGTCCAGCTGGGCGATTTTTGGCCAGCGCTGGCTCACGCTCAGGTAAAGCGCCTCGTCGGCGCTGCAGATCGACAGGTCGCAGCGCCTCTCCTGCTCGCCCTCGTCACGTTGCTTCTTGCTGGCAAACTGCGGCAGTGCTGCCAGTTCGGCCTGCCAGGCGGCTGCGGCGAGTATGCCGATGTTGGCGGCGGTGCCGTGCCAGTAGGGGGCCTCGGCATCACCATTGAACTGGTTGAAGCGGTCGATGCAGTCTACCCAGCGCTCCAGTACCGGTTGCAGAAACTCCAGGTGCGGGTTGTTGATGATCTGGCCTTGCATGCTACGCACTCCTGTTATCGTTGTGATCGCGTTCAGTGCAAAGTGATGGCTATGTGATATCACTGCGCTCAGTGTGGCACAAGCTGGCGGATCGGCCATTGACCCTGGCCAGTTCTGCCGAAGTAAAAGGCCCCGTTCGATTGACGCTCCCAGTGCAACCCTCTAACCTTCGCGGCGTGTTTCAGGTGCCCTGCCAGCCCCGACTGGGCAGGGTGAAACTGGGAAGCCGGTGGTCGCCAGCATGGCGCGATTCCGGCGCTGCCCCCGCAACGGTAGGTGAGTAGCGGCCGCGCAGGGCCACTGGGTACGAATACCCGGGAAGGCGCGCAGGCCAGGGCCGATTGCCCGCTCACGAGCCCGGAGACCGGCCTGGAACTGCCAACGGCATCACGGAGGGTGATGCGCGGTGCACCGTGGCTGCGGCCATGGCTCCTGCGCGTTCTCCGTCTGCCCGCCTATTACCTGTCGTCGCATTTCATGTGGCGCCAGCCTGCGGAGAACCCTTCATGAGCGAATCCACCGAACGCGACGAACGCCACCTGGCGCGCATGCAGCGCAAGAAGGCGGTCATCGACGAGCGCATTGCCAATTCCCCCAACGAGTGTGGCCTGCTGCTGGTGCTCACCGGCAACGGCAAGGGCAAGAGCAGCTCGGCCTTCGGCATGCTGGCCCGCGCTTTGGGCCATGGCATGCAGTGCGGCGTGGTGCAGTTCATCAAGGGCCGCAACAGCACTGGTGAAGAGCTGTTCTTCCGGCGCTTCCCCGAGCAGGTGCGCTATCACGTGATGGGCGAGGGCTTCACCTGGGAGACCCAGGACCGCCAGCGCGACATCGCCGCCGCCGAAGCCGCCTGGGCGGTCTCACGCCAGTTGCTGCAAGACCCGAGCGTGCAGTTCGTGGTGCTCGACGAGCTGAACATCGCCCTCAAGCACGGCTACCTCGACCTCGACCAGGTGCTGAGCGACATTCAGGCTCGGCCACCGATGCAGCATGTGATCGTCACCGGCCGTGCAGCCAAGCCCGAGATGATCGAACTGGCCGACACCGTCACCGAGATGGGTATGCTCAAGCACGCCTTCCAGGCCGGTATCCGCGCACAGAAGGGCGTCGAACTGTGAGTGAAACGCGCAGCTGCCCGGCGGTGCTGATCGCCGCCCCCGCCTCCGGCCAGGGCAAGACCACCGTGACCGCAGCCTTGGCCCGCCTGCACCGCAACCTTGGGCGTAAGGTGCGGGTGTTCAAGTGTGGCCCTGATTTCCTTGACCCTATGATTCTGGAGCGGGCCAGCGGCGCGCCGGTGTACCAGCTCGACCTGTGGATGATCGGTGCCGAGGAAAGCCGTCGCCTGCTGTGGCAAGCCGCAGAAGAAGCCGACCTGATCCTGATCGAAGGGGTAATGGGCCTGTTCGATGGCACCCCGTCCAGCGCTGACCTGGCGCGTCATTTCGGCGTGCCGGTGCTGGCGGTGATCGACGGTACCGCCATGGCCCAGACCTTCGGCGCCCTGGCCCTCGGGCTGGCGCGCTACCAAGCCGACCTGCCGTTCGCGGGCGTACTGGCCAACCGTGTCGGCAGCCTGCGCCATGCGCAACTGCTCGAAGGCAGCTTGACCGAAGGCCTGCGCTGGTATGGCGGCCTGTCGCGTGAGCGCGGTATCGAGCTGCCCAGTCGCCACTTGGGTCTGGTCCAGGCCAGCGAACTGAACGACCTGGATGCCCGCCTTGATGCCGCTGCCGAAGCCCTCGGCGCCAGCTGCGATGCCGCCTTGCCGCCGCCGGTAGCGTTTGCCGCGCCTGAACCGCAGCCGTGTGCTGGGTCGCTGAGCGGTGTGCGCATCGGCGTGGCACGTGACGAAGCGTTCGCCTTCACCTACGGCGCGAACCTTGATCTGTTGCGCGACCTGGGCGCGCATCTGTCGTTTTTCTCCCCTTTGCATGATCGTGAACTGCCGGTAGTGGACAGCCTGTATCTGCCAGGGGGTTATCCGGAACTGCATCACCAGGCACTGGCTGCCAATACGCCGATGTGCGAGGCGATCCGTGCCCATCACGCCCAGGGCAAGCCGTTGCTGGCCGAGTGCGGCGGCATGCTGTACCTGCTCGATGCGCTGACCGATGTCGCTGGCGAGCGTGCCGAACTGCTCGGCCTGCTGCCGGGCGAGGCGAGCATGCAAAAGCGCCTGGCGGCCCTGGCCCTGCAGGCCGTGGAACTGCCGGAAGGCACCCTGCGCGGGCACACCTACCACCATTCGCTGACCAGCACCGGCCTGGAGCCGATCGCCCGGGGCCTGAGCCCCAACGGCGGGCGCGGCAACGAAGCGGTGTATCGGCTGGGCCGGCTGACCGCCTCCTATGTGCACTTCTACTTCCCGTCCAACCCCGATGCGGCGGCGGCGCTGTTGCGACCATGAGCGATCACGCCTACAGCGCCGCCGAGCGCGCCGCGATCTACCGCGCCATCGGTGAGCGCCGCGACATGCGCCACTTTGCCGGTGGCGCGGTCGCGCCGGAGCTGCTCGGCCGCCTGCTGGCTGCCGCGCACCAGGCGCCCAGTGTTGGCCTGATGCAGCCTTGGCGCTTCATCCGCATCACTCAGCGTGAGCTGCGCGGGCGCATTCAGGGCCTGGTCGAAGAGGAGCGGGTGCGCACCGCCGAAGCCCTGGGTGAGCGCTCCGATGACTTCATGAAACTCAAGGTCGAGGGCATCAGCGACTGCGCCGAAGTGCTGGTAGCGGCGTTGATGGACAACCGCGAGCCGCACATCTTCGGCCGCCGCACCTTGCCGGAAATGGACCTGGCCTCATTGGCCTGCGCCATTCAGAACCTGTGGCTGGTCGCCCGTGCCGAGGGCCTGGGGTTGGGTTGGGTGTCGCTGTTCGACCCGCAAGCCCTGGCCGCGCTGCTGGGCATGCCCGCCGGCGCCAAGCCGGTGGCAGTGTTGTGCCTGGGGCCGGTCAGCGAATTCTACGCGCAGCCGATGCTGGTACAGGAAAACTGGGCGCAACAACGCCCCTTGAGTGAAATGCTGTTCGAGAACCAATGGGGAGAACGCCCATGAGCGTGGCCTTGCTGACTGTGGCCGGAGTGGCGCTCGATGCGCTGCTGGGCGAGCCTGAGCGCCGGCACCCGCTGGTGGGCTTCGGCAACCTGGCGTCGAGCCTGGAGCGCCGCCTGAATGCCGGTGGGCGCGGCTGGCGCAGCCATGGCGTGAGTGCCTGGTTCCTGGCCGTGGTACCGCTGACCCTGGTGGCACTGATCCTGTCCTGGCTGCCCTATGTCGGCTGGCTGGTGGACGCCCTGGCGCTCTATTGCGCGCTCGGTTTGCGCAGCCTCGGCGAGCATGTGCTGCCGGTGGCCAATGCTTTGCGCCAAGGTGATCTGCAAGAGGCGCGGCGCCGTGTCGGCTATCTGGTCAGCCGGGAAACCCGCGAACTGGACGAGCCAGCCGTGGCCCGCGCAGCCACCGAGTCGGTGCTGGAAAACGGCAGCGATGCGGTGTTCGCCGCGCTGTTCTGGTTTGTCGTGGCCGGTGCGCCGGGGGTGGTGCTGTACCGCCTGAGCAACACCCTGGATGCGATGTGGGGTTACCGCAACGAACGCTTCGAGCGCTTCGGCTGGTGCGCCGCACGCATCGACGACGTGCTGAACTACATTCCCGCCAGGCTCGTGGCGCTGACCTACGCACTGCTGGGCAAGACCCGCCTGGCCCTGGCCTGCTGGCGCAAGCAGGCGCCGCTGTGGGACAGCCCCAACGCCGGGCCGGTGATGGCCTCCGGTGCCGGTGCGCTGGGTGTCGAACTGGGTGGCCCGGCGGTGTACCACGGCGAACTGCACGAGCGCCCGCGCCTGGGTGACGGGCCGATGGCCGATGCCGAGGCCATCGAGCGCGGCTGGAGCCTGGTGCAGCGTGGCGTCTGGTTGTGGGTGCTGCTGATCTGCGTGGGAGCCTATCTGAATGCTTGAACACGGTGGCCGCCTGCTGCGGGCAGTGCGGCAATACGCAATCGCCCGTGAAGACTGGCTGGACCTGTCCAGTGGCATTGCCCCTTGGCCTTACCCGATTCCGCCCATTGCGCTGGATGCCTGGGCACGCCTGCCGGAAACCGACGACGGTCTCGAAGACGCCGCGCGACACTATTACGGTGTGCGGCAACTGTTGCCGGTGGCAGGTTCCCAGGCGGCCATCCAGGCCTTGCCCCTGTTGCGCCCGCCGGGGCGCGTGGGGGTGCTGACGCCGTGTTACGCCGAGCACCCGCATGCCTGGCAGCGGGCGGGGCATCAGCTGATCGAGCTGGATGAAAGCCAGGTCGAGGCACAGCTCGATCAGCTCGACGTGCTGGTGCTGGTCAATCCGAACAACCCGACCGGGCGGCGGGTGCCGCGTGAACGGCTGCTGGCCTGGCATGCGCGGCTCGCAGAGCGCGGAGGCTGGCTGCTGGTGGACGAAGCGTTCATGGACAACTCACCGGAACACAGCGTGGCGGATTGTGCCGAACACCCCGGCCTGATCGTGCTGCGTTCGTTCGGCAAGTTCTTCGGCCTGGCCGGTGTGCGGCTGGGCTGTGTAGTGGCTGAACCCTCATTGTTGCGGCGCCTAGCCGAATGGCTCGGGCCGTGGACCGTCAGTGGTCCGACCCGGGTGCTGGCGCAAGCCTGCTTTGCCGACCACGCGGCGCATCAGGCCCAGATCGAACGCTGCGCCCAGGCCAGCCAGCGCCTGGCTATGCTGCTGCAAAGCTGTGGCCTGGCGCCTAGCGGCGGCTGCGACCTGTTCCAGTACGTGCGCAGCGAGCGCGCAGCCCAGCTGCATGACTTTCTCGCCCGCCGCGGCATCCTCGTGCGCCTGTTCGAGCAGCCGGCTGCCGTGCGCCTTGGCCTGCCGGCAACTGCCGCCGACGAGCAGCGCCTCGCCCAGGCCCTGACTGATTACCAGAAGGAAACGGCATGACCACCCTCATGGTGCAAGGCACCACCTCCGATGCCGGCAAAAGCACGCTGGTCACCGCCTTGTGCCGCTGGCTGTTGCGCCAGGGCGTTGGCGTGGTGCCGTTCAAACCGCAGAACATGGCGCTCAACAGCGCGGTCACCGCCGACGGTGGCGAAATCGGCCGCGCCCAGGCGGTGCAGGCCCAAGCCTGCCGCCTGGCACCGCACACCGACATGAACCCGGTGCTGCTCAAGCCCAACAGCGACACGGGCGCCCAGGTGATCATCCACGGTCGTGCCGTCACCAGCATGAACGCGGTGGCTTATCACGACTACAAAGTCATCGCCATGCAGGCGGTGCTGGCCTCGCACCAGCGCCTCAGTGGCGCCTACCCGGTGGTGATGGTAGAGGGGGCGGGGTCGCCGGCCGAAATCAACCTGCGTGCCGGTGACATCGCCAACATGGGCTTCGCCGAGGCGGTCGACTGCCCGGTGATCCTGGTGGCCGACATCAACCGAGGTGGGGTGTTCGCCCACCTGGTCGGCACCCTCGAACTGCTGTCACCGAGCGAGCAGGCGCGGGTCAAGGGCTTCGTCATCAACCGCTTCCGCGGCGACATCGCGCTGCTGCAGCCGGGCCTGGACTGGCTGGAGCAACGCACCGGCAAACCCGTGCTGGGCGTGCTGCCCTATGTCACCGACCTGCACCTGGAAGCCGAGGATGGCATCGACACCCGCCAGGGCGCCAAGCAGGAGCGCGTGTTCAAGGTGATCGTCCCGGTGTTGCCGCGCATCAGCAACCACACCGACTTCGATCCGCTGCGCCTGCACCCGCAAGTCGACTTGCAGTTCATCGGCCCAGGCCAGCCGATTCCGGCCGCCGACCTGATCATCCTGCCCGGCTCCAAGAGCGTGCGCGGCGACCTGGCGCAACTGCGCGAGCGTGGCTGGGACAAGGCCATCGAGCGGCACCTGCGCTATGGCGGTAAGCTCATCGGGATTTGTGGTGGCCTGCAAATGCTCGGCCGCGAAGTGCACGACCCGCTCGGCCTGGAGGGCGCCGCCGGTTCCAGCCCTGGCCTCGGCCTGTTCGATTACCAGACGGTGCTCGAAGCCGACAAGCAACTGCGCAACGTTGCCGGGACCCTGAGCCTTGAAGATGCGCCGGTCGCCGGCTATGAAATTCATGCTGGCGTCACCGCCGGGCCTGCCCTGGAGCAGCCCGCCGTGCAGCTCGCCGATGGCCGTTGTGACGGTGCTGTCAGTGCCGATGGCCAGGTCCTCGCCACCTACCTTCATGGCCTGTTCGAGGGCAGCCGGTCGTGTGCCGCGCTGCTGCGCTGGGCGGGGCTGGAGCATGCGCAGACCATCGACTACGAGGCCCTGCGCGAACGTGACATCGAGCGCCTGGCCGACCTGGTGGAAAAGCACCTGGACACCGCCTTCCTGCGAACGCTTTGTGGAGTCGCCTGACATGCGCAACCTGATCCTCGGCGGCGCCCGCTCGGGCAAGAGCCGCCTGGCCGAGCAACTGGCCAGCGACAGCGGCCTGCCGGTCACCTACATCGCCACCAGCGAGCCGCTCGATGGTGAAATGAACGAGCGCGTGCGCCTGCACCGCCAGCGTCGGCCCGACGACTGGGGGCTGATCGAAGAGCCCCTGGCCCTGGCTGCCGTGCTGCGTGCAGAAGCTGCTGAAGGTCGTTGCCTGCTGGTGGACTGCCTGACCTTGTGGCTGACCAACCTGCTGATGCTCGAAGACCCGCAGCGGCTGGCCGCTGAGCGCGATGCGCTGCTCGACTGCCTGGCGCATTTGCCCGGCACAATCATCCTGGTCAGCAACGAAACCGGCCTGGGCGTGGTACCCATGGGCGAGCTGACCCGCCGTTACGTCGACCTGGCCGGCTGGCTGCACCAGGCCGTTGCCGAACGCTGCCAGCGCGTGGTGCTGACCGTGGCCGGCCTACCTCTCATGCTCAAAGGACCCGCTCTATGAACCAAGCCTGGTGGCGTGATGCCTGCCAACCCCTCGACAACGCCGCCATGGACCAGGCACGCGCCCGTCAGCAGCAGCTGACCAAACCTGCCGGTTCGCTCGGTCAGCTGGAAGGCCTGGCCGTGCAACTGGCTGGCCTGCAAGGCCGCGAGCGGCCGACTCTGGATCAGGTCGCTATCACCATTTTCGCGGGCGACCATGGCGTGGTTGAAGAAGGTATTTCGGCCTACCCGCAGGCAGTCACCGGGCAGATGCTGCGCAACTTCGTCGGTGGTGGCGCGGCGATCAGCGTGCTGGCGCGCCAACTGCAGGCCAGCCTTGAAGTGGTCGACCTGGGCACCATCGACCCTGATTTGGAACTGCCAGGGGTGCTGCACTTGCGCCTCGGCGCCGGCACCGCCAACTTCGCCCGCCAGCCGGCAATGACCGATGCCCAACTGCAGGCAGCCTTGCAGGCGGGGCGTGACAGCGCCTTGCGTGCTGCGGCCGCTGGCGCGCAGCTGTTCATCGGTGGCGAGATGGGCATCGGCAACACCTCTGCCGCTGCCGCGCTGGCCAGTACCTTGCTGGCCTGCCCGGCACGTGAGCTGAGCGGGCCGGGTACCGGCCTGGACAGCGCCGGTGTTCGCCACAAGGCCGAAGTGATCGAGCGCGCCCTGATGCTGCACGGCCTGCGCGCCGACCAGCCGCTGCAGGCGCTGGCCTGTGTCGGCGGCTTCGAGATCGCTGCACTGACCGGTGCCTATCTGGCCTGCGCCCAGCAAGGTATTGCCGTGCTGGTGGATGGTTTCATCTGCAGCGTCGCGGCATTGCTGGCGGTGCGCCTCAATCCGCAGAGCCGAGACTGGCTGCTGTTCGCTCACCAGGGCGCCGAGCCTGGGCACAAGGCCCTGCTCGCGGCACTGCAGGCCCAGCCCTTGCTGGCGCTGGGCCTGCGCCTGGGCGAGGGCAGTGGAGCCGCCCTGGCGGTGCCGCTGATGCGCCTGGCCTGCGCCCTGCACGGGCAAATGGCGACCTTCGCCGAAGCAGCGGTGGCGGACCGCCCGGCATGATCCTCGACCTGCTGCGCCACGGTGAAACCGAGCAGGGCGGCGGCCTGCGTGGCAGCCTGGACGATGCCTTGACCGACAAAGGCTGGGGCCAGATGCGTGAAGCGCTGGCAGGTGCAGGCCCCTGGGATGTGCTGGTCAGCTCGCCATTGCAGCGCTGTGCGCGGTTTGCCGAGCAGTTGGGCATGCCGGTTCAGCTCGAAGCCGATTTGCAAGAGTTGCACTTTGGCGAGTGGGAAGGGCGCAATGCCCTGCAGATCATGCAAACGCAAGCAGACGAGCTTGGGCGTTTCTGGGCCGACCCGTACAGCTACACACCGCCCGCTGGGGAGCCCGTCGCTGCCTTTGCCGAGCGAGTTCTGGCTGCCGTCGGGCGCCTGCGTCAGCAGCATGCCGGCAAGCGCGTGCTGCTGGTTACCCATGGCGGCGTCATGCGGCTGCTGCTGGCACGTGCTCGCGGGCTGCCGAGAGCGCAGTTGCTGCAGGTCGAGGTTGGCCATGGCGCCCTGATGCGCCTGGCGGTGGACGAAGATGGCGCGATGCTCGAGGTGCTTTGACATGTTGCCGTTCTGGATTGCCCTGCAGTTCCTCAGCAGCTTGCCGGTGCGTTTGCCGGGGATGCCCGAACCACGTGAAATGGGCCGATCGTTGTTGTGCTACCCGCTGGTAGGGTTGCTGTTCGGTCTGTTGCTGTGGCTGGCCAGCCACCTGCTGCAAGGTGCTGCGGCGCCGTTGCACGCGGCCCTGTTGCTGACACTGTGGGTGTTGCTCAGTGGCGCGTTGCATCTGGATGGCCTGGCCGACAGTGCCGATGCCTGGCTGGGTGGCTTCGGTGACCGCGAGCGCACGCTGCAGATCATGAAAGATCCGCGCAGCGGGCCGATTGCCGTGGTCACTCTGGTGCTGGTGCTGCTGCTGAAGTTCTGCGCTTTGTGGATGCTGGTGGAGCAGGGCGCGGGCATGGCCTTGCTGCTGGCGCCGGTGGTGGGGCGGGCGGCGATGCTCGGGTTGTTTCTCGGCACGCCTTACGTGCGCCGCGGGGGCCTGGGGCAGGCGCTGGCCGAGCACTTGCCGCGGCGTACGGCCGTGTGGGTTCTGCTGGCCAGCCTGCTGCTGTGCTTACTGGTGGGTGGCACCCACGCGATTTTGCCAATGCTGGCGGCGATCGCTGTGTTCTTCGGGTTGCGCCGGTTGATGTGCAAGCGTCTGGGTGGGACCACGGGTGATACCGCAGGCGCAATGCTGGAGATTCTCGAACTGACTGTGCTGTTGGGCTTGGCGATTTAGGAATAGTCCTACAGTGCCTGGCGAAATTCCTTACGGATTAATTTTGCTGTCAATTTTCGGAAAATCGCTGAAAAAATTCAGGAAATGACGCATCTTCTGCAGCTGTCTATGCTCGCGGTTTCTCTTCCATCGCGAAGGCATGGACAATGCGACGACTCCTGCTGGCCTTGTTGCTGGTCGCCGTCAGCGGCGCCGTTACGGCAGCCGACCTGATCGACTTCTGGAACACCCCGCGCCACGGCGGCAACAGCTTCAATCGTTTGCCGCCGGACCAGGCCTACTTCGATGCATTGAGTGCATACGGCGCGAGCTGGGTACGGCTGTCCTACGACAAGTGGAAGCCGGCGCAGCGTGACTTTCTGTTGGGCAATGCGGACCGGTATGAGCAACTGGCCGCCGCCGACCTCAAGCAGCTGCGCGAGACCCTGGATCGCGCCCACAGGGCAGGGCTCAAGGTGGTCATTGCGCCGCTATCGCTGCCGGGCATGCGCTGGTCGCAAAACAACCAGGGGCAGTTCGATGACCGTCTGTGGCAAGGCAACGGATACGCCCGGCAAGCGGCCAACTTCTGGCGAGATCTGGCCCAGGAGTTGAAAGACCACCCAGCCATCGCCGCCTACAACCTGGTCAACGAGCCTGCCCCCGAGAAATTTGGTGGCCTGGCGGAGCACGCTTCGGCTGAGCGCATGCAGCAATGGTATGCCCAGGCACGGAGTGGGGCGCGTGACCTGCCTGCGCTCTACACGCAATTGATAGCGGCGATACGCGAAGTGGATGCCAAGACCCCGATAATGGTCGACGCCGGCTGGTACGCCAGCGCCGACGCCTTTGGTTACTGGCAAGTGCCCTTGCAGGATGATCGCGTGCTCTACAGCGTGCACATGTATGAGCCCTATTCGGCCACCAGTGCGCCGAACCTGTCGCGCAAGGTCCCAATCGATTACCCCGGTTTGGTGCCGTTTGCGGGTGAAATCCAGCAATGGGATGCCGAACGGGTTCGTCAGTTTATGGAGCTGCCGTTAGCCTGGATGGAGCGCATGAAGCTGCCACGTTCCCGGCTGGTCGTGGGGGAGTTCGGGTGCATGCGCCGGCTGCCCGGTTGCAGCGAGTATCTGGAAGATGTCCTCTCGGTCATGGACCGGCATCGGTTGCACTGGGCCTTCTACAGCTTCCGCGAAGACAACTGGGATGGCATGGACTACGAACTGGGATCGGCAAAGGTGCCGTGGCGGTATTGGCAAGCGATCGAGCAAGGTGCTCCCGACCCGTTGGCACGCGAGGCCACAGTTGAGTTCGAGCCGATTCGGCGGCGTTTGGCAGACTGAAACTTCTTGCAACAACCCGGGTGCGGGTATATACACGTATTCATGTTGACCAGTGAATGCATCTGCACCCATCTGCGTCGCGCCGCCCGCGGGGTGAGCCGGCATTACGACGAGGCCCTTGCCGGCTTCGGCATCAATGTCGCCCAGTTTTCCCTGTTGCGTCACCTGCAGCGGCTCGATCGCCCCAGTATCACCACGCTGGCCGAGGCCATGGGCCTGGAGCGCAGTACCTTGGGCCGTAACCTGCGCGTGCTGGAGGCCGAAGGCCTGGTAGCCCTCGCTGATGGCGATGACCAGCGCAACCGCATGGTGTTGCTGACCGAGGCGGGAGCTGCACGTTTGCAAGCGGCCCATCCTGCCTGGGAGCGGGCGCAATCGATGCTGGTCGAGCAGTTGGGTGATGGGCAGCGTGACGAGCTTGTGCGTTTGCTGGAGCGGCTTGCCTGAATCATTACGACTAGAAGCGGGTATATACCCGTACAACCTTGCGATGTGCTGGAGATAACGACAATGACTTCGGTGTGGCGAACCAGCGGGTGGGTACTTGTGGGGGCCGCGTTTATCCTGGCGCTATCCCTGGGTGTGCGGCACGGTTTCGGCCTGTTTCTGGCGCCGATGAGTGCCGACTTTGGCTGGGGCCGTGAAGTGTTTGCCTTTGCCATCGCCCTGCAGAACCTGATCTGGGGCCTGGCGCAGCCGTTTGCCGGTGCGCTGGCTGACCGCCTGGGTGCGGCGCGGGTGGTGATTATCGGTGGCATTCTCTATGCCGCTGGCCTGCTGTTGATGAGTACCGCCGATTCGGCCTGGTCGCTGTCACTCAGCGCGGGCCTGCTGATCGGTATCGGCCTGTCTGGCACCTCGTTCTCGGTCATCCTCGGTGTGGTCGGCCGCGCTGTGCCAGCGGAAAAACGCAGCATGGCCATGGGTATCGCCAGTGCTGCCGGTTCCTTCGGCCAGTTCGCGATGCTCCCCGGTACCCTCGGCCTGATCGAATGGCTGGGGTGGTCGTCGGCGCTGTTGGTGCTTGGTTTGCTGGTGGCGCTGATCGTGCCCTTTGTCGGCCTGCTGCGTGACCGCCCGCTGCCCAGTCATGGTGCGGAGCAGACGCTGGGCGAGGCGCTGCGCGAAGCGTGCTCGCACTCCGGTTTCTGGCTGCTTGCGCTGGGCTTCTTCGTCTGTGGCTTTCAGGTGGTGTTCATTGGCGTGCACCTGCCGGCCTACCTGGTCGACCAGCACCTGCCGGCGACCACCGGTACCACGGTGCTGGCGCTGGTCGGGCTGTTCAACATCGTTGGTACCTACACCGCTGGCTGGCTGGGTGGGCGCATGTCCAAGCCACGCCTGCTTACTGCGTTGTATTTGCTGCGTGCCGTGGTGATTGCGCTGTTCCTGTGGGTGCCGGTGACTCAGGTCAGCGCCTACCTGTTCGGTATCGCCATGGGGCTGTTGTGGCTTTCCACGGTGCCTTTGACCAATGGCACCGTGGCCACGGTATTCGGCGTGCGCAACCTTTCGATGCTCGGCGGCATCGTCTTCCTGTTCCACCAGTTGGGCGCTTTCCTCGGTGGCTGGCTGGGTGGCGTGGTGTATGACCAGACCGGCAACTATGACCTGGTCTGGCAGATCTCGATCTTGCTCAGCGTGCTGGCAGCGGCGCTCAACTGGCCGGTGCGTGAACGGCCGGTCGCCCGCTTGCAGGTACAGGCGGCATGAACCGCTATCTGGCCCGCGGGCTGCTGCTGGCGGCTGCGGCATTGTTGCTGGCGCTGGTGTGGTGGGGCTGGCAGCGGGGTGGGATGGCGTTGATGCAACTGGGCATGAGCGTTTGTTAAGCGCTACCCTGCAAGTTCAAGGATTGTCTTGCAGGAGGAATGAATCATGCGTGCCCAATGGTTGACGATGCCGTTGCTGGTTCTGCTGGCCGCCAGTTCCAGTTGGGCTGCCGATTGCCCGGCGCTGTTGCAGGGCAGCTTGCCTGAATTGCGTGGCAAGGAGCAGGTTGATCTGTGCCAGCGCTTCGGCGGCAAGCCGCTGGTGGTGGTCAATACGGCCAGCTATTGCGGTTTTGCGCCGCAGTTCGAAGGGCTGGAAGCGACCTACAAGGAGTACCACGAGCAGGGCCTGGAAATGCTCGGTGTGCCGTCCAACGACTTCAAGCAGGAAGACGCCGACAGTGAGAAGACGGCCAAGGTTTGTTACGCCAACTACGGTGTGACCTTCACCATGACCAAGACCCAGGCGGTTCGCGGCCAGGATGCGATACCGCTGTTTGCCGAGCTGGCGCATCAGAGCAGTGCGCCGAAGTGGAATTTCTACAAGTACGTGGTGGATCGCCAGGGCAAGGTGATTGGCAACTTTTCGAGCCTGACCAAGCCTGATGATCCCGCCTTCAGGGCGGCGATCGAGAAGGCGATAGCCTCGCACCCGTAGGTGGGTCGTCGTTAGGGCGCACCAATGGACTACTTGCGTGAGTCGTTGGGCGACAGCTGGCAAGTGCTGGCATGAATAAACCGCCACGAGGGCGGTTTATTCATGCTGCTGTACGAATCAGAAGCGGTAGGTGAGCGAGGCACCAATACCGTGTGCGCTGTTCTCGTACTTGGCCTGGTAGCGACCCTTGGTTGGGCTTGCCAGGTTGACCTTGGTGTCCTCTTCCCACAGGTAGGAGTAGGCCACGTCGATGGTCATGTCGTCGCTTGGGCTCCAGCCAGCGCCAATACTGATCGCCTTGCGATCACCCGTAGGAATGCGCGGCGAGCGGTCAGTGTTGTTGGTTGGCGACTGGTCGACAGAGAAGCCGGTACGCAGAACCCACTCCTTGTTCACCTTGTAGGAGGCGCCAATGGCGTGAGCCCACGTATCATGCCAGTTCTGCTCTTCGGTAATGGTACCAAACTGGGCTCTCAGCGGTGCCGGGACGTCGTTGTTGACAGTGATGTTCTCCAGGCGGCTCCAGCGGGTCCAGGTGCTGCCTGCATACAGGGTCCACTGGTCGTCCAGTTCGTGGGTGACCGAGAAGTCCACCGACTCAGGCGTCTTGATCTTCAGGGTGGCATCGAACTTGCTGCCGCTGAAAGGCCCGATCAGGGCGTTGTTGATCTTGGTGTCGCCTTCCAGTTTGTAGTCGACCATGGAGTGGTAGGTCAGGCCGACGCGGGTGCGGTCGGTGGCCTGCACCAGGATCCCGATGTTGTAACCAACGGCAGTGTCGTCACCCTTGATCTTCACTTCGCCATCGTTCACGCCTGGAGAGCGCGGGTTGATGGTGTTCGAGCCCAGTTCGCCCTTGATACGGTTGATGGTCGGGCCGAAACCGATCGACACCTTGTCGTTGAAGGCGTAGCTGACGGTAGGTTGGAAGGTGATGACCTCGACGTGGCTCTTCTTGCCCCAATAGCGAGCGGCGTCACCGCTGCCATAATCGGTCACCAAGCCGTATGGGACGTAAACACCAAAGCCGACGCTCCAGTGCTCATCGATCGGTTTCACGTAGTAGCCCATTGGGACGCCAACGGTAGGCACCATGTCACCGTCGGTTTCGCCTGGCAGTGGGCGGCTGCCCGGGCCCGAAATGTCAGTCTTGGCGATTACTGCTGCTCCGCCCACGGTCACTTCCTGGCGTTTGAGGCGCGACATGCCGGCAGGGTTGCCATACACGGTGCTCGCGTCTTCGGCAGAAGAAGAACGACCAGCAAAGCCGGTACCCATGCTGCTGATGCTTTGTTCGTTAAGTGCGAAGCCGGCAGCGAACAGTTGGCTGGATGCCAGGGCAACGGCTACGCCGAGGGAGGTTTTGAGCATTGCTTTTTTCATTATTAGAAACTCCTTGTGATCTCCGGGGCGAAAAGCTACCAACAAATCACGCGCCGCGCTATAGCCCATATCACAGGAGATAGAGCGGTTTTGTAGGACAATCCGACCAAAATTCCCTTTTTTCCGGTAATAGCGTAGGACGCTTCTTAAGATGCCTGTGGCAATTTCTGCTCAATGCACAATTGCCAGGCCTGGGTGAAGTCGCGCAGGCGACCTTGAGGGTGGAAAATCTGCCGCCAGATACGTGCCAGGCCGAGCAGGTCGTCGGCCGCTGGCAGCGGCGTGGCCTGCTCTTCAATGAGCATCCAGGCGATGGCGGTGGAGTAGCGCAGGTTCACCGTGAGCTCCAGGTGCGGCCCGCCAAGGAAGGCGTGCTGGCTGGCCAGGCCGCGTACCAGGCTGGCCAGCTCCGGGTCACGGGCAAGAAAGTGGTCCCAGACGGCCTGGTGACGGCTTTCACCTATGCGGTAGAGGCCGTGGCCGCGGCGGTCGTGCAAGGCTGAACCGAGTGCCGATTGGCAGGCCGCGATACCCAACAGAAGGGCCTCGGCGCTGGCGCAATGACGATTCAGGTAGACCAGGGTTGGTCGGATCACATACTGACACAATTCACTCGCCGCGATACCCATGATGCCCTCGAGCAGTAAAGGGCCGACGGGCGCTGGAGCTTGGCAGCTGGTAATTGGTCAGGCCCGCCGGAAGCGGTAAGGACCGCTCGAGTTGAAGTGTAGTGTGATAATCGTGGTGTAAAGGGCTGTTTTTAAATCGATTGCTGCCTGCTGCCCTGCGCTATATGCCTTGCGGCAATTAGGCCAAGAACGATCAGGCAGCCCGTGGCAGGTGCCATTCAGCCTTTGAATACCCCGATATTCGCCACTCACGCGGTTAGCGATTGACGGGTGCGGGCGATTACCGCCTGCAGAGGTTCCGAGCGGCTGTACTGTTCGGGGTACAGGCGTTCGGTGTGGCAGGCGATGCCGTGCTCGTCCACCAGGGTGAAACTGAAGCTGCCCTTGCGTGGGGCAACGATAAGGCACTTCAACGGCGAGAAGGCTTGGGAGAGGGTGCCAATGGCAGCCTGAATTTGATGATGAGTTTGCATGTTATTTGGAGGTTCCTGCTTTAAACACGGGGTTATGATCCGTGCATGATAGAAACGTTCCAGTGACGCCTTTATTAAGGGACGAACGAACCTGACTGGAACAGGGCAGCCAGAGAGAGCGCAATCAATGTGTGGGCGCTTGGGCTGACTGGTAGGTACTTCAGAAGGCAGGCAGCACACCGGGGCCAAGGTTCTAGGCCATCGGGGTGGAATCCTGATCAATCTTCCGTTTGATTCGTGCTTGAGCAGCGCATGGCTGGCGAGTGAATCATCGAGGGGGCCGGTCCTGGTTTCAGCAGCGATCGTTCGGGAGAGCGATGGGCTGCAAGGACGCTTCTGGCCAGAATTGACTTTCAGCTTGGTACTAACGAGGCGCACCTTACCGAAAATGTGACGCCATTGCAAGCTTTGTACGTTTGTTCAGGCTAGCCGTGCAGTATGGCGCGTCTTTCGCCTGATGGGAAGAGGGGGCAACTGGCCTCCAACCGGCCCGATGTGCCAATTTCGTGCATCCAAACGCAGGCTTTCGGTGCACTTGTTCACATTCGAGGCGTGACTTGTAACAGCCCGGCAACAGCCCGGTTCAGGCTCGCCAATGACTTGACTGGCACCTTAAGTCAATGAAAAAAAACACTAATTTTTGCTGGTGAAAAAATCGTCAGTTTGACTGTAAGCCCCATTTCACGGGGGTTTGCGGGCTCATTGGAAGGGTTGTCCACCGAGTTATCCACAGGAACTGTGGATTGTCCCGAGCGCTTGCTCTAGGACGGGCGTGCCAGCAAATCAGAGATCTGTCCGACAATCGACAGGCACCAACCGAGCAGCCAGTCATCCACTCGGAAACGTCAAGAAAAAATCATCGAAAAAAATTTCAATCCTCCGGAAATCGACAGGCCATGCACAAAAAAAAGGAGTAGAGTGGCGCGCCTTTCGAGTTGCCATCCCTGTCGGTCATGAAGTTTCGCGGTAAATCCCTCGCTAGCCCCGCTGTTGCCTCATCAGCCCCTGCGCCCAAACGCTTTTCCCTGAAAGTGGCCCTCTGGCTGCTCGACAGCCCGCGCCTGGGTGACAAGCAGCAGGTCAAGCACCTTGCCGGGCGCCTGCTCAAGCAGCCTGCGCGTGAAGGCGTGGTAGTTGCGCAGAGCCGGCTGGGGCAGATGCTCTGCCGTGATTGCGGCAATGCCCGGGACCGCCGCATCGGCCACGAGCTGCTGCGTCAGGCGGCGCGGGCCGGGGACCTGCGGGCGCAGCTGGAGTACGCGCGGCTGTTCCAGGCCGATGCGCCGGAACAGGCGCCCGACCGGGCAGACTGATAAGCTGCACTCAACGCGCATTAGTGTGATCGGGGTAAGCATGACAGTGGATCTGACCAGCATTCTGCTGGGCTTGGTGGCAGGGGCCTTGCCTTGCCTGGGGTGGGTCATGCAGGTGCAGCGCCGTCACGGCGCGCGGCAGGGCGAGCTGGCCCTGCTCGAGGAGCGCCTGAACAGTGCGCAACTGGCTCAGGCCGGCCTGCAGGCGCAACTGGACGCCAGCCGCGACGAGGTCAGCGACCTCAGCGAAGCCAACACCGTCAAGCAGACTCAACTGGCCGCGCAAGGCCGTGAACTGGAGCTGCTGCAGATCGACCGCGACAATGCCCGTGATGCGGCTCACGCCTGGCACCTCGAACGCGCCAATCGCGAAGCCGAACTGCGTCGCCTGGAGGCCCAGACCGCGCGCCTGGAAGCCGAGCTGCGCGAACAACAGGACAGCCACCAGCAGCGCCTGGAAGACCTTCAGGAGGCCCGTGACACCCTGCGCGCCCAGTTCGCCGACCTGGCCACGAAAATCTTCGACGAGCGCGAGCAACGCTTCGCCCAGACCAGCCAGCAGCACCTGGGCCAGTTGCTCGACCCGCTCAAGGAGCGCATCCAGGCGTTCGAAAAGCGCGTCGAGGAAAGCTACCAGCAGGAAGCCCGCGAGCGCTTCTCGCTGGGCAAGGAGCTGGAGCGCCTGCAGCAACTCAACCTGCGCCTGTCCGACGAAGCTACCAACCTGACCCAGGCACTCAAGGGCCAGAAAACCCAGGGCAACTGGGGCGAGCTGATCCTCGAGCGGGTGCTGGAACATGCTGGCCTGGAGAAAGGCCGCGAATACCAGACCCAGGTCAGCCTGAAGAGCGCCGACGGCGAGCGCTTCCAGCCTGACGTGCTGATCATGCTGCCCGGCGACAAGCAAGTAGTGGTCGATGCCAAGGTCAGCCTCACCGCCTACCAGCAATTTGTCGGCAGCAATGACGAAGCCGCGCTCAAGCAGCACGTGCAGTCGCTGCGTAACCATGTCAAAGGCCTGTCGAGCAAGGATTACAACCGTCTCGAAGGCCTGCACAGCCTGGATTTCGTGCTGCTGTTCGTGCCGATCGAGGCGGCCTTCTCGGCAGCCTTGCAGGCCGAGCCCAACCTGTTCCAGGAAGCCTTCGACCGGCAGATCGTGATCGTCAGCCCGACCACCTTGCTGGCCACCCTGCGGGTCATCGACAGCTTGTGGAAGCAGGAACGTCAGGGCCAGAACGCCCGCGAGATCGCCGAGCGCGCCGGTTGGCTGTACGACAAGTTCGTGCTGTTCATCCAGGACCTGGACGAACTCGGCAACCGCCTGCAGCAGGTCGACAAGGCCTACGCCGCAGCACGCAACAAACTGTGCGAAGGGCGCGGCAACCTGGTCAGCCGCAGCGAACAGCTCAAGCTGCTCGGTGCGCGTGCCAGCAAGAGCCTGCCGGCCGAGCTGCTGGAGCGGGCACTGTCAGACGAGGCGCTGGCCGACGAGGCGGTTACTGAACCAGGCTCAGATGGCGATTGAGCAGGGCGCGCAAGGCCGCCGGTTTCACCGGTTTGGCCAGGTAATCCAGGCCTGCGCCATGCACGGTAGCCAGGGTTTCCTTGCTGCCGTCGGCGCTGATCACCACGCCGGGCACCGGCTCGCCCAGGCGCGCACGTAACCAGCCCATCAGCCCGGTGCCGGTTTCGCCGTCATCCAGGTGGAAGTCCACCAGCGCCAGGTGCGGGCGCATGCCCTTGGCCAGCAGCGCTTCGCATTCGGCGCGGTTGCGTGCAGTCCACACCTGGCAGCCCCAGCGGCTGAGCAGGCTGTTCATGCCGATCAGGATGCTGTCTTCGTTGTCCACGCACAGCACCTGCAAGCCGGCCAACGGCTGGCTCGCGGTTTCCACCGGGGCGCTCGGTGCTGCCGCAGCCTGATGGGCAATCGGTACCTTGACGCGGAACACCGTGCCCTTGCCGGGCCAGGAGCGCACTTCCAGCGTGTGGCCAAGCACCCGGCACAGGCCGTCGGCAATCGCCAGGCCCAGGCCCAGGCCTTTTTCGGCGCGGGTCTGGTGGCTGTCCAGGCGCTTGAATTCCTGGAAAATCACCTGCAGCTTGTCGTCGGCAATCCCCGGGCCACGGTCCCACACCTCCAGCCACAGGTGTTCGCCCTGGCGGCGTACGCCTAGCAGGATCGGGCTCTTGCCGTAGCGCAGGGCATTGGTAAGGAAGTTCTGCAGCACCCGGCGCAGCAGCTTCATGTCGCTGTCGACTCGCAGGCGGCTGCCGCGCAGGCGGAACTCCAGGCCCTTTTCGGCGGCCAGCACCTTGAACTCGGCGCCAAGGGTGTCGAACAGTTCGTTGAGGGCGAAGGGTTTGGCGTCGGGGGTGATCTTGCCGTTTTCCAGGCGTGAGATGTCCAGCAGGTCGCTGATCAGCTCTTCGGCCGAGCGCAGCGAGCTGTCCATGTGCTGCACCAGCTGCTGGGCCTCTTCGTTCATGCCTTCGGCCTGCTGCGACAAGGCCGCGGAGAACAGCCTTGCGGCGTTCAGCGGCTGCATCAGGTCGTGGCTGACCGCAGCCAGGAAGCGGGTCTTGGACTTGCTTACCGCTTCGGCCTGGCTCTTGGCTTCCGACAGCGCCTGGTTGAGTTGCGACAGCTCGTGGGTACGTTCGGCCACGCGCTGCTCCAGGCGTTCATTGGCGTCGCGCAGCGCCTGTTCGGCCTCGCGGAATGGGGTGATGTCGGTGAAGCTCATGACAAAGCCGCCGCCGGGCATCGGGTTGCCGATCAGTTCGATTACCCGGCCGTTGGGGAACAGCCGCTCTGAAGAGTGGGCACGGCCCTGGCGCATCCAGTGCAGGCGTCGCGCCACATGGACTTGCGCCTCGCCCGGGCCGCACAGGCCGCGCTCGGCGTTGTAGCGGATGATATCGGCGATCGGCCGGCCGACGCTGATCAGCCCCTCGGGGTAGTTGAACAACTCCAGGTAGCGGCGGTTCCACGCCACCAGATGCAGGTTCTGGTCGACCACGCTGATGCCCTGGTTGATGTTCTCGATGGCGCCCTGCAGCAAAGCACGGTTGAACTGCAGCACCTCGCTGGCTTCATCGGCGATGCGCACCACGTCCTCAAGCTGCATGTCGCGGCCTTCGATGGCGGCCTTGACCACGGCACGGGTCGAGGAGGTGCCGAGCACGCCGGCAAGCAGGCGTTCGGTGTGCTCGATCCAGTCGCCGTCGGCGTTCTGGTTGGGGTTGAACCCTTTGCCCTGGCGATAGGCGAAGCGGATGAAGCTTTGTCGTGCGCGCTCCTCGCCAACGAAGCGCGAGGCGAGGGTGAGCAGGTCTTCGATCTGCACCGCCAGCAACGGTTTGCTGCTGGGCCGGGCGCTGGTCTGCTGGCCGATGAAGCGGCCGGCCTGCCAGTGTTCCGACACGCGGGTGCGCGACAGCATCGACACCCACACGAACAGGGTGAAGTTGCCCGCCAGCGACAGCACCACGCCCTGGGTCAAGGGGCTGATCGGCAGGTTGAGTGGGTTGCCGTGCAGCCACGCGAGGCCCGGGAACAGCCCCAGCGACAGGCCCAGGCTATGGGCGATGATCGGCAGCACCAGGGTGTAGAACCACAGGAAGATGCCCGCTGCCAGGCCGGCGAACACGCCACGGCGGTTGGCCTGCTTCCAGTACAGCGCGCCGAGCATGGCCGGGGTCAGTTGGGTGACGGCGGCAAAGGCGATCTGGCCGATGGTCGCCAGGCTCGCGGTAGAGCCGAGCAGGCGGTAGCTGACATAGGCCAGCAGCAGGATCACCACGATGGTCACCCGGCGCACCGACAGCATCCAGTGGCGGAACGCTTCGAACGGCCGCTCGGCGTTGTTGCGGCGCAGCAGCCAGGGCAGCAGCATGTCGTTGGAGACCATGGTCGACAGCGCCACGGCCTCGACGATGACCATGCCGGTGGCGGCCGAAGCACCGCCGATGAAGGCCAGCAGGGCCAGGCTAGGGTGCGCTTCGGCCAACGGCAGGCTGATGACGAAGGAATCGGATATCACCGTACCCGGCAGCAGCATCTGCCCAGCCAGGGCGATCGGCACCACGAACAGCGCAGCCAGGGCCAGGTACAGCGGGAACACCCAGCGCGCCAGGCGCATGTCCTGGGCTTCGATATTCTCCACCACGGTGACGTGGAACTGCCGCGGCAGGCAGATGATCGCCATCATCGCCACGGCGGTCTGTACCACCATCGACGGCCAGTTGATGGTTTCCTGCCAGTAGTTGTCCAGCTGCACCGACTGGCGCGCCTGGGTGAACAGGTCGTCGAAGCCGTCGTACAGGTTGAACACCACGAACACGCCCACGGCGAGGAATGCCAACAGCTTGATCAGCGACTCGAAGGCAATCGCCAGGACCATGCCGCGGTGGTGCTCGGTGACATCCAGGCTGCGCGTGCCGAAGACGATGGCGAACAGTGCCAGCACCAGCGATACCACCAGTGCGGTGTCCTGCACGCGGGTGCCGGTGGCGTCGGCGTTGGCGCCGATCAGCAGGTTGACGCCGAGTACGATGCCCTTCAGTTGCAGGGCAATATAAGGCAGCACGCCGACCAGACAGATCAGCGCCACCACCACGGCCAGGGACTGCGACTTGCCGTAGCGGGCGGCAATGAAGTCGGCGATCGAGGTGATGTTCTGCTGCTTGCTGATCAGCACCATCTTCTGCAGCACCCACGGCGCGAAGATCAGCAGCAGGATCGGCCCGAGGTAGATCGGCAGGAACGCCCAGAGCTGTTCGGCCGCCTGGCCGACCGCGCCGAAGAACGTCCAGCTGGTGCAGTACACCGCCAGCGACAGGCTGTACACCCACGCACGCAGGCGCGGCGGCAACGGCGTGCTGCGGCGGTCGCCGTAGAAGGCGATGGCGAACATGACGGCCATATAGGCCAGGGCGACCACGGCGATCAGCCCGCTGGACAACGACATGAAGACTCCGGAGCAAAAAAGATAACGCGGTCCCGATCAATCAGTCTGGCACGCAGGCGGCGGTTCGTCAGCGCCGACGATGGTCGCAGCGGTGAGTCGTCGCAGGCAGCATCAAGCTCTGCGGGTGCCCAGCCAGTAGAACACCCCTGCCAGTATCACCGACATCACCAGCAGGTAGAAGATCAGCCCCGGCCACCACCGCCCCAGGGCGAAGCCCACCATCACCGGCCCCAGCGCCGCCCCGAGGTTGGACAGGTTCTGCGCCCCGTAATACACCCCGCGCAGGTGCTCAGGGGCGATCAGGTCGATGAACATGTACTCGGCAGGGATCACGATGATCTCACCGAGGGTGAACACCAGCATTGCCAGGCACCAGGCCAAGGGCGACCCGGCCGCCGCAAAACCCAGCAACCCGGCAATGAACAGCGCCATGCCGGCCAGCAGCCAGGGCATCAGCTGCTGGCGGCCGATGCGCCGACCGATCAGGTACTGCAGGGCGATCACCGTGACGGCGTTGGTGGTCACCAGGTAGCCGACCAGCCGCGCCGCCTCGCTGGCGCTGCTGGTCACCACCAGGTACTGCGACAGATAGGCGGTGAACTGGCCGAACACCACCGCACTCAGTACCCCGCCCAAGGTGAAGCACACCAGCCGACGGTCACGCGCCAGCCCCAGCGCCACCTGAGTGAACCCGGCGCCCGGCTGCTCCTGTGCGCTGGCCTGCAGGCCACGGTCGCCGAGCCGCCAGTAGGCCAGGCACATGCCCAGGCCGGTCAGCGCAGAGGCAACGAACGGCAGGTGATCGTCCAGCTCCAGCATGGCCACGCCGAGCAGCGGGCCGACGGCATAGCCGACGTTGCTCAGGGTGTACTTGATGGCGAACACCTCGGCCCGTTGCTCCACCGGCAGCAGCGCGCAGAAGCCGGCCTTGGCGGCGATGTCGACCACCGCCAGGGCCAGGTTGATCAGCACCAGGCAGGTGAAGAACAGCCACACCGAACGGCTGGCGATGGCCGCCACGAAGGCGAGGGCGAAGACCAGCGTGCTGGCGCTGACCAGGGTGTGGTTGCGCACGGTGTCGACCAGGTGCCCGCCGTACAGGCTCAGCAGCGAGGCGACGATCAGTGCGCCACCGATCAGCAGGCCGATCTGGCCGACCGACAACTTGAAGTTGTCGGCCAGGTAAACCACCAGGTAGGGCAGGGTGAGGGCACGGGCGACAGTCAGCGTGAACGTGGTGGCCAGTAACAGGCGGACGCTGGCGGGATAGCCTTTCAGGGCGGCGAGCATTACCACGTCCTTGTTGTGGGGATTTCCGATGCTTGAGGATAAGCGAGGCCAGCGACGGCGACCAGCGGAGGATTGACAGCCCGTACCCCACGGGGAATACTCTCCGAAAATTCATATATATGTTTACATAACAAGACGAGAGCCGACCCATGCACCCACTGTCAGGTGATGCTCGACTACCACGCTATCAACAGCTGCGCGATCACCTGATCGAGCAGATCGCCAACAACCGCTGGCGTCCGGGCGAGGCCATTCCCACCGAAGCCGCCCTGGCCACCGAGTTCGACATGTCCGTCGGCACCGTGCGCAAGGCCGTCGACGTGCTGGTCGCCGAAGGCGTGCTGGAGCGTCAGCAGGGCCGCGGCACCTTCATCCGCCGCCCGCAGTTCCAGTCTTCGCTGTTCCGCTTCTTCCGCTTCGAAAGCGCTACCGGCGAGCGGCTGATGCCGGAAAGCCGCATCCTCTCGATCGAGCCGGTATTGGCACCGTCGGCCGTTGCCCAGGCCTTGGGCCTGGCCGTCGAGGCCGAGGTCATCCGCATTGTCCGTACCCGTCTGCTCGGCGCCCAGCCGGTGCTTGCCGAGGAAATCTGGCTGCCGCGCCAGACCTTCCAGCCACTGCTCGACGTCGAGCTGGATAGCAAAGGCCCGCTGCTCTACCCCATCTACGAGGAGCTGTGCGGCCAGGTGGTTGCCTACGCCGAAGAGACCCTGACCGCCGAAGCGGTCGACGCAGCCCATGGCCGCCTGTTGCAACTGCCGGTCGACAGCCCGGTGGTGGTGATCGAGCGCCTGGCCCGCGATTACGCCGGCAAACCGCTGGAATGGCGCCGCTCGCGCGGCCACGCGCAGCACTTCCGCTACCGCGTCGAGATTCGCTGAGCCGTTAAGCCGGCCGCTTCGCCCGTTACCCGTCTGCGCCGTTCTGCCACGGCGCAGTGGCTTCGCCTGCCCGTAACACACACGACTAGAAGGATAACAATCATGTTCAGCTGGTACCGCCAGATCACTTCACGGGAACGCAAGACGTTCTGGGCCTGTTTCGGTGGCTGGTCGCTCGATGCGCTGGAAGTGCAGATGTTCGGCCTGGCCATCCCCGCGCTGATCGCCGCGTTCTCCCTGACCAAGGGCGATGCCGGCCTGATCAGCGGCCTGACCCTGGTTACCTCGGCAATCGGTGGTTGGCTCGGCGGCACCCTGTCGGACCGTTATGGCCGCGTGCGCACCCTGCAGTGGATGATCCTCTGGTTCTCCTTCTTCACCTTCCTTTCGGCGTTCGTCACCGGCTTCTACCCGTTGCTGTTCGTCAAGGCCATGCAGGGCTTCGGCATCGGTGGCGAGTGGGCGGCCGGTGCGGTGCTGATGGCCGAGACCATCAACCCGAAATACCGCGGCAAGGTCATGGGCACCGTGCAGAGCGCCTGGGCCGTGGGCTGGGGCCTGGCAGTGGGGCTGTTCACCCTGATCTATTCGCTGGTGCCGGCCGAGTACGCCTGGCGGGTGATGTTCTTCGTCGGCCTGCTGCCGTCGCTGCTGATTATCTGGGTACGCCGCAACGTGCCAGAGCCGGACAGCTTCCAGCGCCTGCAGAAGGAGAAGGCCATTCCCGGCAGCTTCTTCAAGTCGATGTCCGGCATCTTCCGCCCAGAGCTGCTGCGCGTGACCCTGCTCGGCGGCCTGCTGGGCCTGGGCGCGCACGGCGGTTACCACGCGGTGATGACCTGGCTGCCGACCTTCCTCAAGACCGAACGCAACCTGTCGGTACTGAACTCCGGTGGCTACCTGGCGGTGATCATCTTCGCCTTCTGGTGTGGTTGCGTGGTCAGCGGCCTGCTGATCGACCGCATCGGCCGGCGCAAGAACATCCTGTTGTTCGCGCTGTGCTGCGTGCTCACGGTGCAGGCCTATGTGTTCTTCCCCCTGAGCAATACCCAGATGCTGTTCCTCGGCTTCCCGCTTGGCTTCTTTGCCGCCGGCATCCCGGCCAGCCTGGGGGCGTTCTTCAATGAGCTGTACCCGGCCGACGTGCGCGGTGCCGGGGTCGGCTTCTGCTACAACTTCGGCCGCGTGCTGTCGGCGGTGTTCCCGTTCCTGGTCGGCCACATGAGCGAATCCATGTCGCTAGGTAGCGCGATCGGTATCGATGCCGGCATCGCATACGGCGTGGCCATGCTCGCCGCGCTGTGCCTGCCGGAAACCCGTGGCCGCAACCTTGAGGCCACGCCAGCGCCGGAAATGGCTGGCGCTGTCGCCAAGTAACCTGACTGTCCTGTGATGACCATGCCCGACGTTCCCGTTTCACACCTGACCGCCATCGACAGCCATGCCCACGTGTTCAGCCGTGGGCTGAACCTGGCCAGCGAGCGGCGTTACGCGCCCAGCTACGATGCGCCATTGGGTGACTACCTGGGCCAGCTGCTGGCCCATGGTTTCAGCCATGGCGTGTTGGTGCAGCCCAGTTTCCTGGGCACTGACAACCGCTACCTGCTCAGCGCCCTGCAGACCGTGCCGGGGCAGTTGCGCGGGGTGGTGATGCTTGATCGGGACGTCGAGCGCGAGACATTGCAGGAGATGCATCGGCTTGGGGTCAGGGGCGTGCGCCTGAACCTCATGGGGCAGAACCTGCCAGACCTGACGGGGGCCGAATGGCGACCGATGCTGGAGCGTGTTGGCGAACAGGGCTGGCACCTGGAACTGCACCGCCATGTCGCGGACATTCCTGCGCTGGTGCGGGCCCTGGAGCCTTATGGGCTGAACATTGTGGTCGACCATTTCGGTCGGCCCGATGCCCGCCTGGGGCTTGGGCAGCCGGGGTTTGCCGAGCTGCTGACGCTGGGTGGCAAGGGCAAGGTGTGGGTCAAGGTGTCGGGTATCTACCGGCTGGAAGGCACGCCGGAGCAGAACCTGGCGTTTGCACGTCAGGCCCTGTGTGCGCTTGAAGCCCATTATGGTGCCGAGCGGTTGATGTGGGGCAGCGATTGGCCGCATACCCAGCATGAGTCAGTGGTGAGCTTTGCCAGGGTCGTCGAGCAGTTCGAAGCCTTGGGCTGCTCGGCTGAATTGCGCCGGGCGCTGCTGGCGGATACCGCGCAGGCGCTGTTCGGGTTTGAATGATCGGGGGCTTTTACCGGCCCCTTCGCGGGTGCAGGCGAAGTCACTCTAAAAGATGCCCCGCTGCCGACACCGGCAGCAGGGCATTTTTGTCGATCAGAAGCGGAACCGGCTGATCATCTGCTGCAACTGCCCACCCAACCGCGCCAGCTCCACGCTGGACGCCGAAGTCTGCAGGCTGGCTTCAGCCGTCTGCTCGGAAATATCACGCACCGTCACCACACTGCGGCTGATCTCTTCAGCCACCGCGCTCTGCTGTTCCGAAGCCGCCGCAATCTGCTGGTTCATCAGCTGGATCCCCGACACGCGCTGGGTAATCCCCTCCAGCGCTACCCCGGCCTCACGCACCAGTGCCACGCTGCTTTCGGTCAGGCTCTGGCTCTGCTCCATCAATTCGCTCACCGAGCGAGTGCCTTCCTCAAGGCTGCCGATTGCCGATTCGATCTCCAGTGTCGATGCCTGGGTGCGCTGTGCCAGGCTGCGCACTTCATCGGCCACCACGGCAAAGCCACGGCCTGCTTCACCGGCTCGGGCCGCTTCGATGGCGGCATTGAGCGCGAGCAAGTTGGTCTGTTCGGCCACGGCCTTGATCACGTCCATGACCTTGCCGATACGCTGGCTCTCGGTGCGCAGCGCCCCCATGGCCTCGCCCGTGGCATCCACCTGGCTGGCCAGGCGGCTGATCTGGGCCACGGCGCGGTTGACCACGCTGTCACCTTCGCGGGCTTCCTCGTCGGTGGCGCTGGCGGCCACGGAGGCCTCGCCGGCATTGCGCGCTACCTCGTGCACGGTGGCGGCCATTTCCTGCATGGCCGTGGCCACCTGGTCGGTTTCCACCTTCTGGTTGTTGGCACCGGCACTGGTCTGCTCGGTGATTGCCGAAAGCTCCTCGGTAGCGCTGGCAATCTGCGAAATGCCATCGCGCACCTGGGCAATCAGCTCGCGCAGGTTGCGGGTCATGCCCTGCAGGGCGTTCTGCAGTTGGCCGACTTCGTCGCGGCGGCGGCTGGCCGGTTGTTCGCTGAGGTCACCGGCAGCCACCTGTTCCATGGTTTTCAGTGCCTGGCGCAGCGGCTGGCTGATCTGCCGGGCAATACCCATGGCAGCCAGGGCACCGAGCAGCAAGGCGAGCAGGGTAGTGGCGATCTGCAGGGTGCGGGCGAAATGGCTGTCCTTGGCGACCCACACGGCCTGGTCGTCCAGCAGTTGACCGATGACACCATTAAGGGTCTCGATGTCGTTGGCCATGGCGGCGCGGTAGCCCACCAGGTTGCTGACCTCGCCACGGAACGCCTCGACGGCCTTCGCATAGGCGTGCACCTGTTGCTCCAGTTGCTGGAAATGCTGCGGGAAATTGCCGTTGAAGCGGGCGACCAGCCCAGGCAGGTCGTTCACCGTGCTGGCGATCTGGGCGTTCATCAGCTTCTCGGTCTCGGCGTTGGTGTTTCCGGTGTAGCCGCGAACGTGATAGCGCAGCAGGATCAGGTTTTCGCGGATCTGGTTGATGGCCTCAATGCGCACGAAGCGCTGCTCGGCATCGGGCAAGGCGCGTACCTGGTTGCGAATCTGCTCGATGCTGGCAAACGACTGGGTGGCCAGTTCGCCCATCTCCTTCTGTGCGGCGCGCATCTTCTCATAGGCGCGGAAACTGGCGGCCTGGTTGCCGCTGTAGCCCTGCAAGGCCTGATCGGCGGCATTGATCAGCGCATGGCTCTGCGCCTTGACCATCACCTCGCGCAGCTTGGCCAGCGTCGGCTTGAAGGCGTCCAGCGCAGCCTGCAGTTGCTTGCTCTCGGCTGGGGCGCCATTGGCCATGGCATGACGCAAGCGCGCTTCGCGCAGGTCGCCGAGGGCGTCGTTGAGGCGCGATACATCGCTGACTACCTCGCTGCGCCGTACCAGGCTGCCCAGGCCGTCCCAGCTGATCAGCGACTGCACCAGTGTCAGGCACAGCACCAGGCCGAAACCGAGGAAGAGTTTGTGGGCGATCTTGAGGTCGCCAAACCAGGTAAACATTACTGCCGAGCTCCTTTTCTTATGCGTTGGAGGAGACCTGAGGTCTGTTCCTTCTGTCAGATATAGTCATCTATATGAATTATCGGCTCATGTAACAAAATCTGAACAGTGATTGGGCTGAAATTAATGTCACTGTGATATCAAATTGTGAGCGGGTTCCGGTGTTGCCCCGTGTTTCTTGCCAGGCACAGGCTTTCCCATGCAGATTTGTGGCTCGCAGCGCTTCGCGTGCCTCCAATGACAAAAGACACTCAGGAACAAGGACGATGAGTCACCCCTCGCAATTCACCTTGCTCGGCAAGCGGCGTTTCCTGCCGTTCTTCGTCACCCAGCTGCTGGGTGCCTTCAACGACAACCTGTTCAAGCAGTCGCTGATCCTGGCGATCCTGTTCAAGCTCAGCCTGGGCGACGGTGACCGTTCGATCTGGGTCAACCTCTGCGCGCTGCTGTTCATCCTGCCGTTCTTCCTGTTCTCGGCGCTGGGCGGGCAGTTTGGCGAGAAGTTCGCCAAGGACGCGCTGATCCGCGCGATCAAGCTGGCCGAGATCGTCATCATGGCGGTTGGCGCCATCGGCTTCGTCACCAACCACCTCACGCTGATGCTGCTGGCGCTGTTCGGCATGGGCACCCACTCGGCGCTGTTCGGCCCGGTGAAGTACTCGATCCTGCCCCAGGCCCTGCGTGAAGAAGAGCTGGTCGGTGGTAACGGCCTGGTGGAGATGGGCACTTTCCTCGCCATCCTGGTCGGCACCATTGGCGCCGGGGTGATGATGGCCCACGACAGTTACGCCACGGTGGTGGCCGGCGGCGTGGTCGGCACTGCCGTGCTGGGTTACCTGGCCAGCCGCTGGATCCCCCGGGCCGCGGCTGCGTCGCCGCAGATGACGCTGGACTGGAACATCTTCAAGCAGTCGTGGGTGATCCTGCGCATGGGCCTGGGGCAGACCCCGGCGGTGTCGCGCTCGATCGTCGGCAATTCGTGGTTCTGGTTCGTCGGCGCCATCTACCTGACGCAGATCCCGACTTACGCCCAGGAGTGGCTGCACGGCGACGAGACCGCAGTGACCCTGGTACTGACCCTGTTCTCGGTGGGCATCGCCCTCGGTTCGCTGCTGTGCGAACGCCTCAGTGGGCGCAAGGTGGAAATCGGCCTGGTACCGTTCGGCTCGTTCGGCCTGACCCTGTTCGGCCTGCTCTGGTGGTGGCACTCGGGTGACGTGCCAGCTGGTGACCAGCCGCACGACTGGCTGGCGCTGCTGGGCATGCACCAGGCCTGGTGGATCCTGATGTCGATCGTCGGCCTCGGTGTGTTCGGCGGGTTCTACATCGTGCCGCTGTATGCCCTGATCCAGGCGCGCACCGCTGAAGACCAACGGGCCCGGGTGATCGCCTCCAACAACATCCTCAATGCCCTGTTCATGGTGGTCTCGGCGATCTTCACCATTGTCCTGCTGAGTGTGCTCAAGCTGAGCATCCCGCAGCTGTTCCTGGTGGTGTCGCTGCTCAACGTGCTGGTCAACGCCTACATCTTCAGGATCGTGCCCGAGTTCACCATGCGCTTCCTGATCTGGCTGCTCAGCCATTCGATGTACCGCGTGCAGCACCGCGACCTCGAACGCATCCCCGATGAAGGCGCGGCGCTGCTGGTGTGCAACCACGTGTCGTTCGTCGATGCGCTGCTGCTGGGCGGGGCGATCCGCCGGCCGATCCGCTTCGTCATGTACTACAAGATCTACAACCTGCCGGTGCTCAACTTCGTGTTCCGCACGGCGGGCGCCATTCCGATTGCCGGGCGCAACGAAGACCAGGCCACCTACGAGCGAGCCTTCGCGCGTATCGCCGAGTACCTGGCGGACGGTGAGTTGGTGTGCATCTTCCCGGAGGGCAAACTGACCGGCGATGGCGAGATCGATGTGTTCAAGGGGGGCGTCAGCCGCATCCTTGAAGAAACCCCGGTGCCGGTAATTCCGCTGGCGTTGCAGGGCCTGTGGGGGAGCTTCTTCAGCCGCGACCCGGCCAAGGGCTTCTTCAAGCGCCTGTGGTCAAAGGTGACCATCGTGGCGGGCGCCGCCATCCCGGTGGAGGCGGCGCAGCCAGAGACCTTGCGTGAGCAGGTCAGCCGCCTGCGCGGCGGCCTGCGTTAAGGAAGGGGAATCAGCTGGCGCTGACTTTCAGGCCTATCAGGCCGGTAATGATCAGCGCCACGCTGGCCAGCCGTACCAAGGCCATCGACTCGCCGAACAGGATGATCCCGGCGATCACCGTGCCGACGGCGCCGACGCCGGTCCAGATGGCATAGGCAGTGCCCAACGGCAATTCCTTCATGGCCAGGCCCAGCAGGCCCAGGCTGATGGCCATGGCAGCGACGGTGAGTACGGTCGGGAGGGGTTTGCTGAAGCCGTCGGTGTATTTCAGGCCGACGGCCCAGCCGACCTCGAACAGGCCGGCGAAGAACAGGATGATCCAGGACATGATGCGTCTCCATCGTTGTGAATGATGGGGCCGTCCCCGGGATGGTCACGCGGTGCGTCGTGAGGTCGTCCTCACAGTGGCCATCAGGGTACACATCATTGCCTGGCCGGCTCAACCTCTTCAATGGCGGCCGATGAATCCTCCATCCTGCGGAACCAGGTCGACAGCAGCGCCCCGGAAATGTTGTGCCAGACGCTGAACAGCGCGCTCGGTACCGCCGCCAGCGGCGAAAAATGCGCCGCCGCCAGCGCCGCCCCGAGCCCCGAGTTCTGCATCCCCACCTCCAGTGCCAGCGACTTGCGCTGGGCCAGCGGCAGCTTGCAGAGCCGGCCGGTGAGGTAGCCCAGCAGATAGCCAAAGGTGTTGTGCAGCACCACCACCGCCATGATCAGCAACCCCGATTCGGCGATCTTGGCCTGGCTGGCCGCCACCACCGCGCAGACGATCATCACGATGCTCACCACCGACACCAGTGGCAGCACCTGCACCGCCATCTGCACCCGCGCACCCAGCAAGCGCTGGGCCACTACGCCGAGCACGATCGGCAGCATCACCAGCTGCAGGATCGACCAGAACATGTCCATGAAGGACACCGGCAGCCAGGCTGAAGCCAGGAACCAGATCAGCGCCGGGGTCAGCAGTGGGGCGAGCAGGGTGGTTACCGCGGCGATCGCCACCGCCAGCGCCAGGTCGCCTTTGGACAGCCAGACCATCACGTTCGACGCCGTGCCGCTCGGGCAGCAGCCGACCAGGATCACGCCCACGGCGATTTCCGCCGGCAGGTGGAACAGCTGGCACAGCAGCCAGGCCATGCCCGGCATGATCACGAAATGCGCCACCACGCCCAGGGCCACGCGCCAGGGCTGGCGGGCGAGGGCGGCAAAATCGTCGAGCTTGAGGGTCAGGCCCATGCCGAACATCACCAGGCCCAGCAGCGGCACGATGGCCACCTTGAGGGCGATGAACCACTGGGGCATCAGGAAGGCCAGTACGGCGAACACCAGCACCCACAGGGCGAAGGTGTTGCCGACGAAGCGGCTGAGGGCGGCGAGGGCGCGCATTGGGAAACCTCCGGTTTCAGCTTCAAGTGGCAAGCTTCAAGCTGCAAGTGAAAGCAGTACGGTGCCGCATGGGGCACCGCACTATCGCTTTTGATT
Source organism: Pseudomonas sp. MN1F (assembly GCF_009391885.1). Classification (GTDB taxonomy): domain Bacteria; phylum Pseudomonadota; class Gammaproteobacteria; order Pseudomonadales; family Pseudomonadaceae; genus Aquipseudomonas. The sequence goes on from NZ_VZII01000004.1 coordinate 96,593, forward strand.
GTTCTTGTAGCTTACAGCTCGAAGCTTGCAGCTGCTTTTAGACCCCTTGCGGAATCTCTTCGCCACCGAGCACTTCGAACAGCGCCGGCAGGAACTCGGCAAAGGTCATCATCATCAGCTGGAAGCTGGCATCGAACTGCTGCGCGGCTTCGTCGCCACCGTCCTGTTCGGCCTGCTCCTGCAGCAGCTCTTCGAACTTCAGGCGCTTGATCACCATCTTGTCGTCGAGCACGAACGACAGCTTGTCCTGCCAGGCCAAGGCCAGCTGAGTGACTACCTTGCCGGTGCTCAGGTGCAGCTGGATTTCCTCGCTGGTCAGGTCCTGGCGCTTGCAGCGCACGATGCCGCCGTCTTCGGCGGTGTCACGCAGCTCGCATTCGTCCAGCACATAGAAACCTTCGGCAGCCTGTTGCGACTTGACCCAGTCGGTCATGGTCGCGGTCGGTGCGATCTTCACCGTGGCCGGGCGCACCGGCAGCGAGCCCATCACTTCACGCAGGGTCGACAGCAGGTCTTCGGCGCGCTTGGCGCTGGCCGAGTTGACCAGGATCATGCCAAGGCGCGGGGCGATGGCGGCGAAGATCATCGAGCGGCGGATAAACGCGCGCGGCAGGAAGGCCTGGATGATCTCGTCCTTGATCTGGTCGCGCTCCTTCTTGTAGACCTTGCGCATTTGCTCGGTCTCGATCTCTTCGACCTTTTCCTTCACCGCATCGTTGACCACGCTGCTCGGCAGGATACGTTCTTCCTTGCGCGCGGCAATCAGCAGGAACTCGCCGCTGACGTGCACCAGGGGAGCGTCTTCACCCTTGCCGAATGGCGCGATGAAACCGTAGGTGGTCAGCTCCTGGCTGGCGCACGAGCGGGCTGGCTTGGTGGCCAGCGCAGCTTCCAGCGCTTCAGGCTCGAACGGTACTTCCTGGGTCAGGCGGTAGGACAGCAGGTTCTTGAACCACATGGGGGGCAATCTCTCCTTAATGCATAAGGCGGGCATTATTCTCCGAGCAGTGCTCCAAGGCCAACCCTGTCAGAGGGCCAGCAGTGCCATATAAGGGAAGAAAAGCCTCGGCTGCGCTAGGTCTTTGAAAGGCTTGGAATTTTTTTTGAGAAAAATTAAAAAAGTGCTTGCCAGGGTGGCAGGCCGTCCGTAGAATGCGCGCCACACCGAGACGAAGGGTGATTAGCTCAGCCGGGAGAGCATCTGCCTTACAAGCAGAGGGTCGGCGGTTCGATCCCGTCATCACCCACCACTCGAT
>NZ_VZII01000042.1 GCF_009391885.1 Pseudomonas sp. MN1F
TCTTGGTGACGAAACAGTGAAGTCGCCTGGTCTCTCGACTTGATGGTACGCAGGTGGCTGCCCTGATAGAAGTTCTGGTGAATGGTCACTCGTCTATCCTCGTGTATGCGTTTGACCTGCCACTCGACGGGTAGGTGTTGGTTTCCAGTGTCTGTTGGTTTGGATCAACGCTACAACTGGCAGAAATGCTAGGTCGATACGGTACGTTCGCTGTCAGGCAGGTAGGTGAGCCGCGTACACCCGATGCATGGCCAGGAACAAACCTTGTTCCAATCAGTCGAAGTCCTCGTTTCCCAGGCCATCCCGGCCGACGAGGTCCCTCCCGATGAAAGCATTCACCCTGGCAACCCTGATGACCCTGGCCGCAAGCCCGGTGTTCGCCTTCAACCTCAGCGACGCCGCCAACGCCGTCTCCTCCATGCAGAACCAGCAGCAAGGCCAGGTACAGGCACCCGAAGGGCAGGCCAACCTGCTCAACACCCTGGGCAGCCAGCTGAACATCACCCCCGAACAGGCCGTGGGCGGGGCAGGGGCCATGCTGGGGCTGGCGCGCAATAACCTCAGCAGCGACGACTATGGCCAACTGACCAAGGCCGTGCCGGGCCTGGACCTGCTGTCGGGCGCCAATGCCCTGGGCGGGCTGAGCGGGTTGGGTGAATTGCTGGGCAACGACAAGGGCAGCCAGTCGGCCCTGGACAAGGCGCTGGGCAACGATGTGCAGAATCGCAGCGACCTGGACAGTGCGTTCAAGGCGCTGGGGATGGATACCGGGATGATCGGGCAGTTTGCGCCGTTGATTCTGCAGTATCTGGGGCAGCAGGGGATTGCCGGGTCGTTGTTGCAGAATCTGGGAGGTTTGTGGACTACACCGGCGCCGTTGACCCAACCTTCGGTCTGATGATTCTTTAGCGCCAGTGCCGGCCCTGTCGCCGGCAAGCCGGCTCCCACAGGGGGTGTACCTGCGGGAGCGGCCCTGCGTCCGGTCAGGCAGCTTCGCTGAAGTCCACCAGGCGCACCCGACGGCGGAAACCGGCGGTCAGTACCGCCAGGTATGCCAGGCCAAACGCAAACCAGCACAGCCCAATCACCAACGTCAGCGCCGACAGGCTGGTCCATAGCCACAGGGTCAACCCCAGCCCCACCAGCGGCACCAGGCCATAGCACAGCAACCCCTTGAGGTTACGCTGGGCGCCATCATCCATCAGGTGCGTCTTCACCACCGCCAGGTTCACCGCCGAAAATGCCACCAGCGCACCGAAGCTGATCAGCGAGGCGAGGGTAGCGAGGTCGATCACCAACGCCAGCAGCGAGAACGCTGACACCAGCGCAATGGCAAATACTGGCGTGCCAAAGCGTGGCGACAGGTAGCCAAAGCTACGCCGTGGCAGCACGTTGTCACGCCCCATGGTGAACAGGATGCGCGACACCGCCGCCTGCGAGGCCAGCGCCGAGCCCAGGCTGCCGGCAACGTAAGCTGCCGTGAAGAAGTTGGCCAGGAACTGCCCGCCCGCCTTGAACATCACTTCGTTGGCCGCCGCATCGGCATTGGCGAAGGTGGTGCCCGGCATCACCAGTTGGCTGACGTAGGCCAGTACGGTGAACAGCACGCCGGCAAACAGGGTGGTGAGGATGATTGCCCGTGGCACGTCGCGGCGGGCGTCGCGGCATTCTTCGGCCAGGGTCGAGACGGCGTCGAAGCCGAGGAACGACAGGCACAGCACCGCAGCACCCGCCATGATCGCGCCGAAGCCCGGCTTGGAGCCATCGCCCAGCAGTGGCGACAGCAGGTCCAGCGGCTGGCCGGCCAGCGATTGGCACGACAGCGCGACGAACACCACGATGAAGACGATCTGCGCCCCGACGATCAAGTTACTGGTCTTGGCCACCGAATGGATGCCGACCACGTTGAGCACCGTTACCAGCACGATCGAGGCCAGGGCAATGGACCACGCCGGGATGGCCGGGAAAGCGATGTTGAGGAACAGGCCGATCAACAGGTAATTGATCATCGGCAGGAACAGGTAGTCGAGCAGCAGCGACCAGCCGGCGAGAAAGCCGACGTTGGGGCCGAAGGCCATGTTGGTGTAGGAGTACGCCGAACCCGCAACCGGGAAGCGCTTGACCATGAAGCTGTAGGACGCGGCGGTGAACAGCATGGCTACCAGGGTGACCATGTAGGCGCTGGCGGTGCGGCCACCGGTGAGTTCGGTGACGATGCCGTAGGTGGTGAAGATGGTCAGCGGGACCATGTACACCAGGCCGAAGAACACCAGGGCGGGGAGGCCGAGGACACGGCGAAGTTGGGCGGAGTTGGAGCTGGGTGGGTTGGCCATCGATCGATCCAGGCATTTTTGTAGTTGTGCTTTGGTCGATTTTTATCCACTTGGGTGGGTGATGACAAAAAAGTATTACTTATTCTGATTATTAGCCTGGATTTTAATTGGAGCTTTGCAGTGCCTGTAGCGGCCTCTCGCGGATAAATCCGCTCCTACAGGAATCGCTACCCGTAGGAGCGGATTTATCCGCGAGAGGCCAGTGCAGGCATTGAAGATCTCAGCGCATTTGCGCACGCAGTTGCTCAATCCGCTGGTCCTTCTCCAGCCACAACTGGTTCACCCAGGCCTGCACGGTCTGGCGGAACGCAGGGTCATTCTCGTAATCCCCATCCCACAAGGCCGGGTCCAGCTCACGCACCTGAATATCGATAATCACCCGGCTGATGCTGCCATTGAGCAAGGCCCAGAACCCCGGCGCCTGGTTGCCGGGATAGACGATGGTCACGTCCAGCAGCGCATCCAGCTGCTCGCCCAGCGCCGCCAGCACGAACGCCACGCCACCAGCCTTGGGCTTGAGCAGGTAGCGATAGGGCGATTGCTGCTCGCGGTGCTTGGCCTCGGTGAAGCGGGTGCCTTCGAGGTAGTTGACCACGGTTACCGGCTGGCGCTTGAACAGCTCGCAGGCGGCCTTGGTGATCTCCAGGTCCTTGCCCTTGAGCTCCGGGTGCTTTTCAAGAAACGCCTTGCTGTAGCGCTTCATGAACGGGTAATCGAGGCCCCACCAGGCCAAGCCCAGCAGCGGTACCCAGATCAGCTCCTTCTTGAGGAAGAACTTGAAGAACGGCGTGCGGCGGTTGAGGCTTTCGATCAGCGCCGGGATGTCGACCCAGGTCTGGTGGTTGCTGACAGCCAGGTAAGAGGTGTCCCTGCGCAGGTTCTCGACCCCGCGGATGTCCCACTGCGTAGGAATGCACAGGGCGAAGATGGCCTTGTCGATTTCCGACCAGGTCTCGGCCACCCACATCACCGCCCACGAGGCATAGTCGCGCCCACGGCCTGGCAGCACCAGCTTGAGCAGGGCGAAGACCAGCAGCGGGCAGATCAACACCACGGTGTTGAGCAGCAGCAGGGTGGTCGTGAGAATGCCGGTAAACAGGCGACGCATAAGGAAACTCTTGTTGTGGGAAATTAGCAGGGCGCAATGATAAGCAGCGCCGGGGTCTACGCCAAATGTCCAATGCCCGATGGTGGGGACAAATGTTTCACAACATGTTGGTTAGGCTTGTGACAGCGAACCTATTCAGCCAGTGCAGTCTAAGCACTGACCCTTTTCAAGGAAGCCTGCCTGTGAAATCTCTGCTTGCCCTGTTATCGCTGTTGGCGTTGCCGGTGATGGCTGCCGAACCCACGCTGTATGGCCGTTACGAGAAGATCAAGTTGCCCGAGCTTGGCCAGACCCTGGAGGCCAAGATGGACACCGGTGCCTGGACTGCCTCGCTGTCGGCCAAGGATATCGAGCTGTTCACCCGCGATGGCGAGGAGTGGGTACGGTTCCGCCTGGCCACCAAGGACTCCGACGGCAAGGTCTATGAGCACCAGGTCTCGCGCATCAGCAAGATCAAGGGCCGTGTCGATGATGAAGAAGAGGGTGATGCGCCGGAGAGTTCCAAGCGGCCGGTGGTCGACCTGGAGATGTGCCTGGGTGGCGTGAAGCGCACCATGGAGGTCAACCTGGTGGACCGCAGCCACTTCAACTACCCGTTGCTGATTGGCTCCAAGGCGCTGCGCCAGTTCAAGGCGGCAGTCAACCCGGCCAAGAAGTTTACTGCGGGCAGTCCTGACTGCTGAATTTGATGTGGGCCTTACCGGCCCTTTCGCGGGTAAACCCGCTGCCACAGGTACTGCACAGCCCTTGAAGCCTGTGCCGTTCCTGTGGCAGCGGGTTTACCCGCGAAGAGGCCCTTCAGGCCACCGGAGCGGTAGCTACCATCGACGGCCGCTTGGCCGCCTCGGCATACCACGCCGCCAAGCCAGGCTGGCGCTCACGCCAGCCGAACTCTGGCTGACGCAGGTCCAGATACCCTAGCGCACAGGCCAAGCCGATTGCCGCAAGATCGAACCCGGACGCCAGCTCGGCCAGGTGCTCCTGCTCAAGGTTGGCCAGGCTGCGGCGAATCTTCTCGGCCTGCGCTTCGAGCCAGCCATCCCAGCGCTTGGCTTCAGGCCGCAGGAAGCTCTCATAGCGGCTCGACACCGCCGCATCCATGATCGCATCGGCCTGCGAGGCCAGGGTCATGCGCCGCCAGCGCGCCGAACCCTCGCGCGGCAGCAGCGGCAAGCCGACATGCTGCAGGTCGAGGTACTCGCAGATCACCCGGCTGTCGTGCAGCACGGTGCCGTCTTCCAGGCGCAGGGCCGGGATCTTGCCGATCGGGTTGTCGTGGTTGAGCTGCTCGTCGCCGTTCACCGGGCTGATGTTCACCGGCTGTAGCGCGACACGGTCAAGCTGGCCAGTCTCGTGCAGCACCACCATGACCTTGCGCACGAAGGGCGACAGCGGCGAGTGGAACAGGGTCATCGTGCTCATGGTTCAGTTGCCCTGCAGGCTCGGTGGCAGGCACACGCCGGTGCCGCCGATGCCGCAGTAGCCGTCCGGGTTCTTGGCCAGGTACTGCTGGTGGTAGGCCTCGGCGAAGTACACGGTCGGTGCCTGGTCGATCTCGGTGGTGATCTCGCCGAAACCGGCCTTGCTCAGCTCGGCCTGGAAGGCGTCGCGGCTGGCCTTGGCCTGCTCCAGCTGTTCCGGGCTGGTGCAGTAGATGGCCGAGCGGTACTGGGTGCCGATGTCGTTGCCCTGGCGCATGCCTTGGGTCGGGTTGTGCAGTTCCCAGAACATCGCCAGCAGCTCCTGGTAGCTGACCTTGTCCTTGTCGAACACCACCAGCACCACCTCGGTATGGCCGGTAAGGCCCGAGCAGACTTCTTCGTAGGTCGGGTTCGGGGTGAAGCCGCCAGCGTAGCCGACCACGGTGCTGACTACGCCTTCACGCTGCCAGAAGCGCCGCTCGGCGCCCCAGAAGCAGCCCAGGCCGAAGATGGCGAAATCGATGGCACCTTCGAAGAACGGGCCGAGCAGTGGGGTGCCTTTGAAGACGTAGTGGAATTCGGGCAGCTGCATGGGCGTTTCGCGGCCAGGCAGGGCCTGCTCTGCAGTTGGCATGACGTTTTTGTTCACCAGGATTTCCGAGCGCAGGACCATGGCTGTTCCTCTGTATGTCAGTTGAATTCGGGTTGGCCCCATCGCGGATAAATCCGCGCCTACAGGGATTGCGTAGGAGCGGATTTATCCGCGATGAGGCTCGAATGGGATCTAGTGTGCCCGACCTTGAAGCAGCTGTCAGGCCATTGGACCGCGCGGGTAGCGCTTGAGTTTTTCTTCAAGCTCCCGGCCCGGTATCGGCCGGTCGAACAGGTAGCCCTGGCCGACGTCGCAGCGGTGCCTGCGCAGGAACGCCAGCTGCTCCGGCGTTTCGATCCCTTCGGCCACTACCTTGAGCTTGAGGTTGTGGGCCATGGCCACCACCGCCGAGGTGATTTCCATGTCGTCCTGGTTGTCGGGGATCTCGTTGATGAAGCTGCGGTCGATCTTGATGATGTCGATCGGGAATTTCTTCAGGTAGCTCAACGACGAATAGCCGGTGCCGAAGTCGTCCATGGCCAGGGTCAGGCCCAGGGCCTTGAGCTCATCGAGCTGGCGGTGGGTGTCTTCGGTGGCTTCCAGCAGCAGGCCTTCGGTCAGCTCCAGCTCCAGCAGGTGCGGCGGCAGGCCTTCTTCCTTGAGGATCGAGCCGATCGAGGCCACCAGGTCAGGGTCGGAGAACTGCTTGGGCGACAGGTTGATGGCCACGTGCAGGCAGCCCATGCCAGCTTCCTGCAGCTGCTGGCTCATGCGGCACGACTGGCGCACCACCCACTTGCCGATGGGAATGATCAGGCCGGTTTCTTCGGCCACGCTGATGAACTGGTCCGGGCGGATCATGCCGCGTTCGGGGTGGTTCCAGCGCAGCAGCGCCTCCAGGCCTAGCAGGCGGCCGCTGCGCAGGCACAGCTTGGGCTGGTAGAACACCTCCAGCTCGTTCTGGGTCAGGGCGCGGCGCAGGTTGTTCTCGACGAACAGCTTGTAGCTGGCTTCGGCGTTGAGCACTTCGGTGAACACCTGCACCTGGTGCTTGCCGTTGGCCTTGGCCTTGTGCAGGGCAAGGCCGGCGTTTTTCATCAGGGTGGTCGGGTCGCTGCCGTGCAGCGGCGCGCAGGCCAGGCCCACCGAGGCGGTAACGTTGATCAGCTGGTTGTCGACGAACATCGGCTTGTCGAGGGTACGCAGTAATTGCAGGGCAACGCCCTGGCCGTCTTCCAGGCTGGTGTCGTCGAGCAGCACGGCAAACTCGTTGCTGGCGAAACGGGCAAGCACGCCGTTTACGCTCAAACTGTTGCGCAGGCGCCGGGCCAGGCTGATCAGCAGCTTGTCGCCGGTCTGGTGGCCGAGGCTGTCGTTGATCCGCTTGAAGTTGTCGATGTCCACCAGCAGCAGGCAGATCGGGTTCTCGCTGTCGCGGGCGAAGCGCTCGTCGAGCTTGCGGATGAACGCCGGGCGGTTGCCGAGGTTGGTCAGGTTGTCGGTATAGGCCAGGCGCTCGATGCGCTGCTGGGCCAGCTTGGTCTGGGTGACGTCTTCGTAGATACCGATGTAGTGAGTCAGCTCACGGTTGTCGCCATACACCTTGGAGATCGACAGCTGCCCCCAGTAGGGCTCGAGGCTTTTGCGCCGGCTCTTGAACTCGCCCTGCCAGCTGTTGCCCATGGCCAGGCTCGACGGCGAGTCGAACAGCAGTTCGCTGAGGTTTTCCAAGGCTGGCAGCTCGGCCAGGTGGTGGCCCTGGACTTCCTCGGTGCTGTACTGGGTAATGGCCGTGAAGCTTGGGTTGACGTACTCCACCACACCGTCGCGGTTGACCAGCAGAAAGGCGCTGGCGCTCTGTTCCACGGCCCGCTGGAACAGGTGCAGGGCGCTGGCGGCAGTGCGCCGGTTGTGGTTGGTGATGACCTGGGCGAACTGGTCGGCCAGCTCACCGGCAAAGGCGATTTCATCGGACTGCCAGGCGCGCGGCTGGCCGGTCTGCTCCAGGCACAACACGCCGACCACCTGGCCATCGACGCGGATACTGGCGTCGAGCATGGCGTTGTTGTCGGCATACAGGCTCTCGGCCAAGTCACGGGTCCGAGGGTCGTGATTGGCGTTGTGCGCGTCGATGGCACGGCTGGCATGCAGGGCTTCCAGGTAGTCCGGGAAGCGGCTGGCATCGATCGGTTCGGGCAGGCGGTGCGCCTGCTCGTCGCGCAGCCAGGCGCTGATCGGCTCCAGGCGCTGGTCGTCCAGATGCCAGATGCTGGCGCTGTCGACCTTGTAGATTTCGCAGGCGCTGCGGGTGATCAGCTGGGCCGCTTCGAGCAGCGAGTTCCCGGCGCTGTAGCGCTGGCGGGCCAGGCGCAGGATGAGGTCCTGCTGGGCACGCACGCGTTCCAGGTGCTCAAGCTGTTCTTGCTGGGCACGCTGGTTGATCTGCAGGGCCAGCTGCAGGCGATTGTTGCGCGATTCCAGGTCGTTGGTGTCGAGGTCGCTGTCGTCTTCGTCGTCGAGCACCGTCAGGAAGCCGCGCAGCAGCTGGCGGTTGTGCTGCTTGAACGCCTCGCCGGCTTCCAGCAGGCGCAGCGCGCGGGCCTGGGTATGCAGGGTGTAGCGCACGCGGTAGTAGCCACGGTTGCTCAGTTGCAGCTGGATTTCATCGTGCAGCCGGTAGCGAGCCTCGGGCTCCATCAGGCTGGCGTAGGGCGAATCGATCAGTGCGCACAGCTCGGAAGCGGGCAGGCCAAACTGGCGATCGCAGGCCGGGTCGAGGTAGAGCATCGCCCAGTTGGCTTCGTTCAGCCTTTCGAAACGCAGCATGCCGAGCCGCGAGGGCACGGGAAGCTGCGTGACGACCTCGGCCGCCACACGGCTGGCGGCATCGGGTTGGCTTTTCATCGAAGACTCGCTTGAAGGGGGACGCGGCCTGGGCGGCGGCGCATCTGGCAAGGTTGCATCATGTCCCTGAGGCTGGCAAGCGGCCATGAGGGCTGTCATGTATATGTTTTCGGCCGCTGGGCTGAAATCCTTAGGCGGCAGTTGGATTATTGGGGGCGGGCGGCGCTCGATCTCCCAGGCGCTAAAACACTACAGGCGGACAAAAAAAAGCCCCGCCAACTGGCGGGGTTGAGGTACGAGCGTGGCAGCTCGAAAAGATTACTGCCCCTCGCAAGGAGGGGCAGTGTGCCGCCTTACAGCAGCATGGTGCGGATATCGCCCAGCACGTCGCCCAGGCGCTTGGTGAAGCGCGCGGCGGCAGCGCCATTGATCACGCGGTGATCGTAGGACAGCGACAGAGGCAGCATCAGCTTCGGCTGGAAGGCCTTGCCATCCCAGACCGGCTGCATGGTCGCCTTGGAGACGCCCAGGATCGCCACTTCCGGCGCGTTGACGATCGGCGTGAAGCCGGTGCCGCCAATGTGGCCGAGGCTGGAGATGGTGAAGCAGGCACCCTGCATGTCGTCAGCCGACAGCTTCTTGGTGCGCGCCTTCTCGGCCAGTGCAGCGGCTTCGGCAGCCAGTTGCAGCAGGCTCTTCTGGTCGACGTTCTTGATCACAGGGACCAGCAGGCCGTCCGGGGTGTCCACGGCGAAGCCGATGTGCACGTACTTCTTGCGGATGATGGCCTTGCCGCTTGGCGCCAGCGAGCTGTTGAAGTCCGGCAGTTCCTTGAGCAGGAAGGCGCAGGCCTTGAGCAGCAGTGGCAGCACGGTCAGCTTGACGCCCGCCTTCTCGGCCACGGCCTTCTGCGCAACGCGGAAGGCTTCCAGCTCGGTGATGTCGGCGGAGTCGAACTGGGTCACGTGCGGCACGTTCAGCCAGCTGCGGTGCAGGTTGGCGGCACCGACCTGCATCAGGCGGGTCAGGGCGACTTCTTCCACTTCACCGAACTTGCTGAAGTCCACGGCCGGGATTGGCGGGATGCCAGCACCACCGGTTGCGCCAGCGGCTGCTGGTGCTTCCTTGGCCTTCTGCATCATCGCCTTGACGTAGACCTGCACGTCTTCTTTCAGGATGCGACCGTGCGGACCGGTGGCGGCAACTGCGCCCAGCTCGACGCCGAATTCACGGGCCAGCTGGCGAACTGCCGGGCCTGCGTGAACCTTGGCGTTGCTGCCGGCAGCCGGCGCGGTAGCGACCGGCGCTGGAGCAGCGGCTGGAGCCGCAGCAGGTGCGGCGGCAGCGGCAGGCGCGGCAGCCGGGGCAGGTGCAGCGGCGGCTGGGGCCGGGGCAGCAGCAGGCGCTGCGCCAGCAACCTTGAGCTTGAAGATCAGGTCGCCAGTGCCGACTTCGTCTTCCAGCTTGCACAGCACTTCTTCGACCACGCCGGCAGCCGGCGACGGGATTTCCATGGAGGCCTTGTCGGACTCCAGGGTAATCAGCGACTGGTCGGCTTCGACGGTGTCGCCGACCTTGACCAGCACTTCGATGATCTTGGCCTTGCCCGACGAGCCGATGTCCGGCACGTGGATGTCTTGCACGCTGGCGGCAGCCGGGGCTGCGGCCGGAGCAGGGGCCGGTGCTGCTTCAGCGGCTGGCGCTGGAGCAGCAGCCTGGGCAGGAGCGGCAGCCGGAGCCTCAGGGGCCGCAGCAGCGGCGCCCTCGGCTTCCAGAACCAGCAGCTCGTCGCCTTCTTTCAGGCGGTCGCCCAGCTTGACCTTCAGTTCCTTGACCACGCCGGCCTTGGGCGCCGGGATCTCCATGGAGGCCTTGTCGGACTCCAGGGTCAGCAGGCTCTGGTCAGCCTCGATACGATCACCGACCTTGACGAACAGCTCGATGATTTCACCTTCACCGCTGCCGATGTCAGGTACGCGAATGAGTTCGCTCACTTAAAAATACTCCTCAGCAGTCCAGTGGGTTGCGCTTGTCCGGGTCGATGCCGAACTTGACGATGGCGTCAGCCACAACCTTGGGTTCGATCTCGCCGCGGTCAGCCAGGGCTTCCAGGGCAGCCAGCACCACGAAGTGGCGGTCGACTTCGAAGAAGTGACGCAGCTTCTTGCGGCTGTCGCTGCGACCGTAACCGTCGGTACCCAGGACCTTGAACTCTTTGCTCGGCACCCACTGGCGAATCTGCTCGGCGAACAGCTTCATGTAGTCGGTGGACGCGATGACCGGACCTTTGCGGCCGTTCAGGCACTGCTCGACGTAAGTCTGCTGTGGCTTCTGGCCAGGCTTCAGGCGGTTGGCGCGTTCCACGGCCAGGCCGTCGCGACGCAGTTCGTTGAAGCTGGTGACGCTCCACACGTCGGCGCCGACGTTGAACTCTTCACGCAGGATCTTCGCGGCTTCGCGGACTTCGCGCAGGATGGTGCCGGAGCCCATCAGCTGTACATGGTGCGCGGCTTCGCGGGTGTCTTCTTCGAGCAGGTACATGCCCTTGATGATGCCTTCCTCGACACCGGCCGGCATGGCTGGCTGCTGGTAGGATTCGTTCATCACGGTGATGTAGTAGAAGATGTCCTGTTGCTCTTCGGTCATCTTCTTCATGCCGTCCTGGATGATCACCGCCAGCTCGTAGCCGTAGGTCGGATCGTAGGTGCGGCAGTTCGGGATGGTGCCCGCCATCATGTGGCTGTGACCGTCTTCGTGCTGCAGGCCTTCACCGTTGAGGGTGGTACGGCCGGCAGTACCGCCGATCAGGAAGCCACGGGTGCGGCTGTCGCCAGCGGCCCAGGCCAGGTCGCCAATGCGCTGGAAGCCGAACATCGAGTAGAAGATGTAGAACGGCAGCATCGGCTGGTTGTGGCAGCTGTACGAGGTACCGGCAGCGATGAACGACGACATGGCGCCGGCTTCGTTGATGCCTTCCTCGAGGATCTGGCCCTTCTTGTCTTCGCGGTAGAACATCACCTGGTCTTTATCGACTGGCTCGTAGAGCTGGCCGACCGACGAGTAGATGCCCAGCTGGCGGAACATGCCTTCCATACCGAAGGTACGGGCTTCGTCCGGGATGATCGGGACGATGCGCTGGCCGATGTCCTTGTCCTTGACCAGCTGCGCGAGGATGCGCACGAAGGCCATGGTGGTGGAGATTTCGCGGTCGCCCGAACCGTCCAGGATCGCTTTCAGCGTTTCCAGTGGCGGGGTCGGCACGCTGAAGCTCTTGGCGCGGCGCTGTGGCACGAAACCGCCCAGGGCAGCACGGCGCTCGGCCAGGTACTTGGCTTCGGCAGAACCTTCTTCCGGCTTGAAGAACGGCAGGTTCTCAAGGTCGGCATCCTTGACCGGGATGTCGAAGCGGTCACGGAAGTGACGCAGGCTGTCGACGTCGACCTTCTTGGTGTTGTGCGCGGTGTTCTTGGCTTCGCCAGCACCGGTACCGTAACCCTTGATGGTCTTGGCCAGGATGACGGTCGGCTGCTCTTTGTGGTTCACAGCCTGGTGGTACGCCGCGTAGACCTTGTACGGGTCGTGGCCGCCACGGTTGAGCTTCCAGATCTCGTCGTCGGACAGGTCTTCGACCATGGCCTTGAGCTCTGGCGTGTTGAAGAAGTTCTCACGCACGTACGCGCCGTCTTTGGCTTTGTAGTTCTGGTACTCGCCGTCGATGACTTCGTCCATGCGGCGCTGCAGGGCACCGTTGGTGTCCTTGGCCAGCAGTGGGTCCCAGAAGCGGCCCCAGACGACTTTGTTGACGTTCCAGCCACCGCCACGGAACACGCCTTCGAGTTCCTGGATGATCTTGCCGTTGCCGCGAACCGGGCCGTCGAGGCGCTGCAGGTTGCAGTTGATGACGAAAATCAGGTTGTCCAGCTTCTCGCGGCCGGCCAGGGCGATTGCGCCCAGGGATTCCGGCTCGTCGCACTCGCCGTCGCCCATGAAGCACCAGACCTTCTGCTTGCCGGCCGGGATGAAGCCACGGGCTTCCAGGTACTTCATGAAGCGCGCCTGGTAGATAGCCTGGATCGGGCCCAGACCCATGGATACGGTCGGGAACTGCCAGAAGTCAGGCATCAGCCATGGGTGCGGGTACGAAGACAGGCCGTTGCCGTCCACTTCCTGACGGAAGTTGTTCATCTGGTCTTCGTTGATGCGGCCTTCCATGAAGGCACGGGCGTAGACGCCTGGCGATGCGTGGCCCTGGAAGAAGATCAGGTCGCCGCCATGTTCTTCAGTTGGCGCCTGGAAGAAGTAGTTGAAGCCGATGTCGTACAGGGTGGCACTGGAAGCGAAGCTGGAGATGTGGCCGCCCAGGTCCGAATCCTTCAGGTTGGTGCGCATCACCATGGCCAGCGCGTTCCAACGCACCATCGAGCGAATGCGGCGTTCCATGAACAGGTCGCCAGGCATGCGTGCTTCGTGGGTGACAGGGATGGTGTTGCGGTATGGCGTGGTGATCGCGTATGGCAGCTGGGAGCCACTGCGGGTGGCCAGCTCGCCCATGCGGGTCATCAGGTAATGAGCGCGGTCTTCGCCTTCTTTGTCGAGGACCGACTCCAGGGCATCCAGCCATTCCTGGGTTTCGATTGGATCGAGGTCTTGCATGGCTTGCTCCAGGGCGGAAAGGCCACCAGAATCGGGGGCCTGAGTTTGCGACTGGCCTTATGGGCAGACGTCGTGAATTCTTGGATTACCGGGGTGTCTCCCGGCGCCGTGTAGTTTTACTACATTTGCTCCGGCATTTCATGCTTTTGCACGTCATGGGTAGTAGTAAAACTACACAAATGCGACGTTTGGTCGCACCTTGGCTTGTGAGGAAAAACGTTCATGTTGGTTGGCGGTGTGTCGCGAACAGGTGAATCTTGATGTTTCTTGCCAATGATTCGTTTTTTTCAGCTATTTCCAACTTTTGTATGACAGTCCAACCGTGGTCCGGCTTCCTCTTGGCCGCTTTTTCCCCTCCATTTCACGCCGATCAAGGATAGACCATGCGCCTACCTTTGCCGCTCGAACTGCCTGCTTCCCTGCAACCGCTGGTCGTTCGCAACCAGCAGTTCCTGAGCGATGCCGTGGCAGGCCACGCCGACCTCGACCTGCACACCTGGAGCCCATTGCACCGGCAACAGTTCGATCAGGTTGCCGCTGCCAGTGACTTCGTCCTTGGCGTGGCCCAGCGCGAGCCGGCCATGCTGTTTGCCCTGATTGCCAGCGGTGAACTGGACCGCCGTTACGCTGCGGGCGAGCTGCGCGGGCAGATCGCCGCGGCGGCCCAGGCCGCGCAAAGCGAGGACGAGCTGGCGCGCAACCTGCGCCGCGAGCGCAACCGCCAGCAGGTGCGCATCATCTGGCGTGACATCACCCGCCAGGCCGAACTGGGCGAGACTTGCCGCGACCTGTCCGACCTCGCCGACGCGGCCATCGACGAAGCCTACCAATGGCTGTACCTGCGCCACTGCCAGCAGTTCGGCACGCCGATCGGCAACCGCAGCGGCCAGCCGCAGCACATGGTGGTGCTGGGCATGGGCAAGCTGGGCGCGGTGGAATTGAACCTGTCGTCGGATATCGACCTGATCTTTGCCTTCCCCGAGAACGGTGAAACCGAAGGCGTCAAGCGTTCGCTGGAAAACCAGGAATTCTTCACCCGCCTGGGGCAGCGCCTGATCAAGGCGCTCGACCCGGTGACCGTCGACGGCTTCGTGTTCCGTGTCGACATGCGCCTGCGCCCCTATGGCTCGGCCGGCGCACTGGTGCTCAGCTTCAATGCACTGGAGCAGTACTACCAGGACCAGGGCCGCGACTGGGAACGCTACGCGATGATCAAGGCGCGGGTGGTGGCCGGTGATCAGGCCGCTGGCGCGCAGCTGCAAGACATGCTCAAGCCCTTCGTGTACCGGCGTTACCTGGACTTTTCGGCGATCGAAGCGCTGCGCACCATGAAGCAGCTGATCCAGCAGGAAGTGCGGCGCAAGGGCATGGCCGACAACATCAAGCTCGGCGCCGGTGGCATCCGCGAGGTCGAGTTCATCGCCCAGGCCTTCCAGCTGATCCACGGCGGCCGCGACCTGAGCCTGCAACTGCGGCCATTGCTCAAGGTGCTGGCAACCCTGGAAGGCCAAGGTTACCTGCCCCCCGCCGTGGTGGCAGAGCTGCGCGAAGGCTATGAATTCCTGCGTTACACCGAGCACGCCATCCAGGCCATCGCCGACCGCCAGACGCAGATGCTGCCGGACAGCGAGCTCGACCGTGAACGTGTTGCCTATATCCTCGGTTTTGCCGACTGGCAGAGCTTCCACGAGCAGTTGATGTACTGGCGCGGCCGGGTCGACTGGCACTTCCGCCAGGTCATCGCCGATCCCGATGAAGACGAAGGCGAAGGCGAGCTGGTGGTGGGTGGCGAGTGGTCGCCGCTGTGGGAGCAGGCGCAGGATGAAGAAGCCGCGGGTCGTCAGCTGGAAGAGGCCGGTTTCAAGCAGCCGACCGAAGCGTTGCGCCGCCTCGCCGCACTGCGCGCCAGCCCGCAGCTGCGCTCGATGCAGCGCATCGGCCGCGAGCGCCTGGATGCCTTCATTCCACGCCTGCTGGCCCAGGCCGTGGAGCATGACAACCCGGACCTGGTACTGGAACGCGTGCTGCCGCTGGTAGAGGCCGTTGCACGGCGTTCGGCCTACCTGGTGCTGCTCACCGAAAACCCGGGTGCACTGCGGCGCTTGCTGACCCTGTGCGCGGCCAGCCCATGGATCGCCGAGCAGATCGCTCGCTACCCGTTGCTGCTCGATGAGCTGCTCAACGAAGGCCGCCTGTTCAGCCCGCCACTGGCGCCAGAGCTGGCTGCCGAGCTGCGCGAGCGGCTGACGCGCATCCCCGAGGACGACCTGGAGCAGCAGATGGAAGCGCTGCGCCACTTCAAGCTGGCCCACAGCCTGCGTGTGGCCGCCTCGGAAATCAGCGGCAACCTGCCGTTGATGAAAGTCAGCGACTACCTGACCTGGCTGGCCGAAGCCATTCTCGACCAGGTGCTGGCCCTGGCCTGGCGCCAGACCGTGGCCCGCCATGGCCAGCCCAAACGCAGCGACGGCAGCTTGTGCGAGCCGGGCTTCATCATCATCGGCTATGGCAAGGTCGGTGGCCTGGAGTTGGGCCATGGTTCGGACCTGGACCTGGTGTTCATTCACGATGGCGACCCGCAAGCGGAAACCGACGGCGCCAAGCCGATCGACAGTGCGCAGTTCTTCACCCGCCTGGGCCAGCGCATCATCCACCTGCTGACTGCCCAGACCAACTCCGGCCAGCTGTACGACGTCGACATGCGCCTGCGACCGTCCGGCGCGGCGGGGCTGCTGGTCAGCTCGCTGGGGGCGTTCGAGCGTTACCAGCAAAGTGAGGCCTGGACCTGGGAGCATCAGGCCCTGGTCCGTGCCCGTGTGCTGGTGGGCTGCAAGCAGGTGGCGACGGCGTTCGAGGGCGTGCGCGCCAAGGTGCTGGGCCAGGCCCGTGATCTGGGCAAGTTGCGCAGCGAAGTGAGCGAGATGCGTGCCAAGATGCGCGACAACCTCGGCACCAAGGCCACGCTTGCCGGTACCGCGGCCAATGCCTTCGATGCCGGGGTGCCGTTCGATATCAAGCAGGATGCCGGCGGTATCGTCGATATCGAATTTATGGTGCAATACGCCGCTTTGGCCTGGTCTCACGAGCACCCGGCCATACTCCGATGGACCGATAACATCCGCATTCTGGAAGAGCTGGAGCAGGCAGGTTTGATGCCGGCCAGTGACGCGGTGCTGTTGCGTGAGGTGTACAAGGCGTTCCGTTCGGCGTCGCACCGCCAGGCCCTGCAGAAGCAGGCCGGGGTGATCGACGCGGCGCAGTTTGCCGATGAGCGCCGCCAGGTGCGGCGGATCTGGGGTGAGCTGGGGCTGACCTGAAGGCCCGGAAAGGGTCTGAGTGGTACACTGTCCGCCACATAGCCTGAATATAAAGAGGGGAGGCCTGGCTGTATGCAGCCTGTAGCCTCCCCGAGCGTTTCTGGACTAAGCATGAGAATACTGATCATTGGCCCCAGCTGGGTCGGCGACATGGTGATGGCGCAGACCCTGTTCCAGTGCCTGAAACAGCAGCACCCCGACTGCGTGATCGACGTGCTGGCGCCCGAGTGGAGCCGGCCGATCCTCGAACGCATGCCCGAAGTGCGCCAGGCCTTGAGCTTCCCGCTCGGCCACGGCGCGCTGGAACTGGCCACGCGTCGGCGCATCGGCAAGTCCCTGGCCGGCCAGTACGACCAGGCCATCCTGCTGCCCAACTCGCTGAAGTCGGCGTTGGTGCCGTTCTTTGCCGGCATCCCCAAGCGCACCGGTTGGCGCGGCGAAATGCGTTTCGGCCTGCTCAACGACATGCGCAAGCTGGACAAGGCCCGCTACCCGTTGATGATCGAGCGCTTCATGGCCCTGGCCTACGCGCCCGGTGCCGAGCTGCCGCAGCCGTATCCACGGCCGAACCTGCAGATCGAAGCGCAGAGCCGTGAAGCCGCAATGGCCAAGTTCGGCCTGGCGCTGGACCGCCCGGTGCTGGCGCTGTGCCCTGGCGCCGAGTTCGGCGAGGCCAAGCGCTGGCCGGCCGAGCATTACGCAGAAGTGGCTGACGCCATGATCCGCCAGGGCTGGCAGGTGTGGCTGTTCGGCTCGAAGAACGATCACCCGGTCGGTGAGCAGATCCGCGACCGCCTGATCCCGGGCCTTCGTGAAGAGTCGTACAACCTGGCGGGCGAAACCTCCCTGGCCGAGGCCATCGACCTGATGTCCTGCGCCGATGCCGTGGTGTCCAACGACTCCGGTCTGATGCACGTGGCCGCCGCACTGAACCGCCCGCTGGTCGCGGTGTACGGTTCCACCTCACCAGGCTTCACGCCGCCGTTGGCCGAACAGGTGGAAGTGGTGCGCACCGGCATCGAGTGCAGCCCGTGCTTCGACCGCACCTGCCGCTTCGGCCACTACAACTGCCTGCGCCTGCTGGAACCTGGCAAAGTCATCGCCGCCCTGCACAGCCTGGGTGGTCCGAACCTGATCGATACCGTGGCCGAGGTCGACTAAGTGCGGGTACTGATCATCAAGACCTCGTCGCTGGGTGATGTGATCCACACCCTGCCGGCGCTGACCGACGCCGCCCATGCCATCCCGGGCATCCGTTTTGACTGGGTGGTGGAAGAAGGCTTCGCCGAGATCCCCAGCTGGCACCCGGCGGTCGACCAGGTCATCCCGGTGGCGATCCGCCGCTGGCGCAAGAACATCTGGCAGACGATCAAGAGTGGCGAGTGGAAGGCGTTCAAGCAGCGCGTTCGCGAGCGCAAGTATGACCTGGTGATCGATGCCCAGGGCCTGGTCAAGTCGGCTTGGCTGACCCGCTACGTCAAGGCCCCGGTCGCTGGGCTGGACCGCTACTCGGCCCGTGAAGGCTGGGCCAGCCGTTTCTATGACCGGCCGCTGTCGGTCGCCGTTGGCCAGCATGCCGTGGAGCGAGTGCGACAACTGTTCGCCATGGCCCTGGCCTATGACCTGCCGGAAGGCATCGGCCACTACGGCCTCGACCTCGACCGCCTGCAACTGCCGCCGGCTGCGCCCTATGTGGTGTTCCTGCACGGCACGACCTGGGCGACCAAGCACTGGCCCGAAGCCTACTGGCGCGAACTGGCCGAGCGCCTGGGCCGGCGCAAGCTGCAGGTGCGCCTGCCGTGGGGCAACCCGGCCGAGAAGGCCCGCGCCGAGCGCATTGCCCTGGGCTTGAACAACTGCCAGGTGCTCCCCAAATTGAACCTTGTCGGCGTCGCCCGCGTGTTGGCGGCGGCCAAGGCCTGTGTGGCCGTGGATACCGGCCTCGGCCACCTGGCCGCAGCGCTGGATGTGCCGACCATTTCGCTGTTCGGCCCGACCAACCCGGGCCTGACCGGCGCCTATGGCCGCGTGCAGGTTCACCAGGCCAGCGATTTCCCTTGCGCGCCGTGCCTGCAGAAGAAATGCACCTATAAACCGAGCGCTGACGACCGGCGCCGGTTCGATCTGAAACGCGAGTGGCCACTGTGCTTCACTCGCCTGAATCCCGAGCATGTAGCGAGCCGCCTGAGCGCGCTGCTGCTGGCTGAGGATGTTCGTTGATGCAACTGGCTTTCGTGCTTTACAAATATTTCCCCTTCGGCGGGCTGCAGCGCGACTTCATGCGCATTGCCCTGGAATGCCAGAAGCGGGGCCACCAGATCCGCGTGTACACGCTGATCTGGGAGGGTGACATTCCGCCGGGCTTCGAGGTGCTGGTGGCGCCGGTCAAGGCGATCTTCAACCACCGGCGCAACGAGAAGCTCAGCGCCTGGATGGAAGCGGACCTGGCCAAGCGCCCGGTCGACCGCCTGATCGGCTTCAACAAGATGCCGGGGCTGGACGTGTACTACGCCGCCGACGGTTGCTTCGAGGACAAGGCGCAGACCCTGCGCGGCGGCCTGTACCGCCGCTGGGGCCGCTACCGGCATTTTGCCGAGTATGAGCGCGCCGTGTTCGCCAAGGACGCGCGCACCGAAGTCCTGATGATTTCCGAAGTGCAGCAGCCGCTGTTCATCAAGCACTACGGCACTCCGGTGGAACGCTTCCACCTGCTGCCGCCCGGCATTTCCCAGGACCGCCGCGCGCCGGCCAATGCCGCCGAGATCCGCGCCGAGTTCCGCAAGGAATTCAACCTGGGCGATGACGACCTGCTGCTGGTGCAGATCGGTTCGGGCTTCAAGACCAAGGGCGTCGACCGCAGCCTCAAGGCCTTGGCCGCGCTGCCTTCGGCGCTGCGCAAGCGCACCAGGCTGATGGTGATCGGCCAGGACGACCCCAAGGTGTTCCAGCTGCAGAGCGCCACCCTGGGCCTGGGCGAGCAGGTGCAGTTCCTCAAGGGCCGCAGCGACATCCCGCGCTTCCTGCTGGGTGCCGACCTGCTGATTCACCCGGCGTACAACGAGAACACCGGCACGGTGCTGCTCGAAGCACTGGTGGCCGGCCTGCCGGTGCTGGTGTCCAAGGTCTGCGGCTACGCCCACTACATCGCCGAGGCCGACAGCGGCCTGGTGCTGGACGAGCCGTTCGAGCAGGAGCAGCTCAATGCTTACCTGCAGCGCATGCTCGAAGACGGGCAGGCCCGCGCCGACTGGTCGCGCAACGGCCTGGCCTTTGCCGACAGCGCCGACCTGTACAGCATGCCGCAGCATGCTGCCGATGTGATCCTGGGGCAGGAGAACGCATGAAGCTGATATTGGCCGAACCCTTCAAGCGCCTGTGGGCCGGGCGTGATGCCTTCGATGCCGTGGAAGCGCTGCAAGGCGAGGTCTATCGCGAGCTGGAAGGCCGTCGCACGCTGCGTACCGAGGTCGAGGGCGAAGGTTTCTTCGTGAAGATTCACCGCGGCATCGGCTGGGGCGAGATCTTCAAGAACCTGTTCACCGCCAAGCTGCCGGTGCTCGGTGCCGGCCAGGAATGGCAGGCCATCCAGCGCCTGCATGAAGTGGGTGTGCCGACCATGACCGCGGTCGCCTATGGCGAGCGTGGCAGCAACCCGGCCAGCCAGCATTCGTTCATCGTCACCGAAGAGCTGGCGCCGACCATCAGCCTGGAAGACTTCAGCATCGACTGGGTCAAGAACCCGCCCGAGCCGCGCCTGAAGCGTGCGCTGATCGCTGAAGTGGCGAAGATGACCGGCGGCATGCACCGTGCCGGGGTCAACCACCGCGACTGCTACATCTGCCACTTCCTGCTGCACACTGACCGGCCAGTGACGCCGGAAGACTTCAAACTGTCGGTCATCGACCTGCACCGCGCCCAGACCCGGGCGAAAATCAGCCGCCGCTGGCGCGACAAGGACCTGGCCGCGCTGTACTTCTCGGCGCTGGACATCGGCCTGACCCGGCGCGACAAGCTGCGCTTCCTGCGTGGTTATTTCCAGCGCCCGTTGCGCCAGGTTCTGGCCGAAGAGGCCGCGCTGCTCGCCTGGCTCGAACGCAAGGCGCAGAAGCTCTACGATCGCAAGCAACGCTATGGGGATGCACTCTGATGGCGGGTTGGACACTGGCGCCAGGCTACGAACATCTGGCGTCGGACTTCGGTAGCCTCGATGCGGTCTTTGCCCTCAAGGGCGAACACCTCACGCGTGACCCGCTCAGCGAAGTCATCCGCATCGAGCGTGACGGGGTCAACTACTACGTCAAGCGTTACACCGGCGCCGGCAAGCACATGCGCCGTTACCTGGGCCGGCCACGCATCAAGGCCGAATGGCAGAACCTCAAGCAGTTCGCCAAGTGGGAGATTCCCACTGCCGAGGTGGTGGCCTGGGGCCTGGAACGAAAGGGCCTGGCCTTTGGCCGTGGCGCGATGATCACCCGCGAACTGCCGCGTACCGAAGACCTCTCGGCCTTGGCCGAGCGCAACGACCCACGCCTGGCTGACCGGGTCTGGGTCGACAAGCTGAGCCGTCAGCTGGCGCGCCATACCCGGGTGATGCATGAGCACCGTTTTGCCCACAACGACCTGAAATGGCGCAACCTGCTGGTCGACGACCTGGGCACGCTGTTCTTCATCGACTGCCCGACCGGCGACTTCTGGCGCGGCTTCATGTGGCGCCACCGCATGATCAAAGACCTGGCATGCCTGGACAAGGTGGCCAAATATCACCTGTCGGCGACCCAGCGCCTGCGTTTCTACCTGCAGTACCGTGGGCGTCAGCGCCTGAATGTGCGCGACAAGCGGCGCATTCGCCAGGTGCTGAGCTTCTTCGAGGGAAGGGAATGACCGATTACCTGGCCAGCGCGGACCTCGCGCTGCTCAAACGCCATGGCTTGAACGATTTCGAGGCGCTGTGGGCGCTGCAACTCGACGCCGTGGACGAACCCAACACCGGCCGTGGCGGCTGGAGCAGCGTCTACCGCCTGGAGCTCGAAGGTAAAGGCTATTACCTCAAGCGCCAGAGCGATTACCTGACCCGCAGCTTGCACCGGCCGTTTGGCGAACCGACCTTCGCCCGCGAGTTCCGCAACATCAGCCGCTACCAGAAGCTGCACATCCCGGCCTTGCAGGCCGTGTTCTATGGCGAGCGCAAGCAGAACGGCCAGCACCGGGCGATCCTGATGACCCGTGCGCTGGACGATTGGAGCGACCTCGAAGGCCTGCTGGCTCAGTGGCCACAGCTTGCCGATGATGCCCGGGCGGGCATACTCAAGGCCTGCGGCCAGCTGGCGCGCACCCTGCACAGTGCAGGCCTGGTGCACGGCTGTTTCTATCCCAAGCACATCTTCCTGCGCCAACGCCGCGAAGGCTGGGAAGCGCAGCTGATCGACCTGGAAAAGACCCGGCCGCTGCTGTTCGGCGCGCGCGACCGCTTGCGCGACCTGGAGCCGCTGCTGCGCCGTGCCGGCGCCTGGAGCGAGGCGGACGTGCGCCAGTTGCTGGCCGCCTACCTGCAGCAGCCTGCCGACGGCGCGCTGGTCGGCACCTGGTTGCAACGCCTGACGCAACGCCGTCGTGAAAAAGAGGCCCGCTGATGCGTTTGTCCGAACTCAAAGACGCCGGGCGCAGCCCGACGCTGCCCTTGAGCATCACCCTGGCCGATGCCGCTGGCACGGCTGACCTGCAATTGCTCAGCCTGCTGCGGGTGTTGCCTGGCCAGCGCTATGTCGGCGCCGGCATCTGGCGCGGCACCCCGGTGCTGGCCAAGCTGCTGGTCGGCGGCAATGCCGCACGGCATTTCCAGCGTGAGCTGGATGGCGTGAAGCTGCTGGCCAAAGAGGGCCTGACCACGCCGCAACTGCTTGCCGACGGCCTCAAGGAAGGCGAGGGCGGCTGGCTGCTGTTCGAATTCCTCGAGGGTGCCGAAAGCCTGGCCGATGCCTGGGCTGCGGTGGAAAAACTGCCGGTGCTGGCTGACGAGCAGCACCTGGTCCTGGGCGAAGCCCTCACCGCCGTGGCACGGATGCATGCGCAAGGCCTGTGGCAGGAAGACCTGCACCTGGACAACCTGTTGCGCCACGGCGGCAAGCTGTACCTGATCGACGGCGCCGGCATCAAGGCCGAGACGCCTGGCCAGCAGCTGTCGCGCCCGCGTGTACTGGAAAACCTCGGGGTGTTCTTCGCCCAGTTGCCCAAGCGCCTGGAGCCGTTCATCGAAGAGCTGTTGGTGCACTACCTGCTGGCTAACGCCGAGCACGCGCTGCCACTGGAAGCGCTGCAGAAGCAGGTGGACAAGGTGCGCAGCTGGCGGCAGAAGGACTACCTGGAGAAGGCTGGCCGCGAGTGCAGCCTGTTCAGCGTCGAGCGCAGCCTCTCTGGCCTGCGTGCGATCCGCCGCAGTGAGGTAGACGCCATGCTGCCCGTGCTGGAGCAAGCTGACGCGCTGATCGACCAGGGCCACCTGTACAAGACCGGTGGTGCCGCCAGCGTGGCGCGTATCGAGGCGAATGGCCGCCAGCTGGTGCTCAAACGCTACAACATCAAGAACACCGCGCACTGGTTCAAGCGCTTCTGGCGCCCGAGCCGGGCCTGGCATTCGTGGATCGAAGGGCATCGCCTGGAATTCCTCGACATTGCTACCCCGCGCCCGTTGGCCGTGCTGGAACAGCGCATCATGGGCCTGCGCAGCCGCGCCTACCTGGTCACCGAGTATGTCGACGGCCCGGACCTGACCGCCTGCTTCGCTCCCTTCGTGGAAAGCGGCGAAGTGCCGGAAGAACAGGTCGATGCCCTGGTGCACCTCATGCAGCAGTTGATCCGCGAGCGCATCAGCCACGGTGATTTCAAGGGCCACAACCTGTTCTGGGACAACGGCCAGTGGTCACTGATCGACCTCGACGCGATGTGCCAGCACGCCACCCAGCTCAGTTTCGCTCCGGCCTATGCCCGTGACCGGGCGCGTCTGCTGCGTAACTGGCCAAAAGGCAGCGCTTTGTATCAGCGCCTGGATCGACTGCTGCCTCGGCTGTCCGAGTAGGCCGCAGGCAGTGCCAGCCAGTCGCTGCTGCGGCCGGACTGGCGCACACGAATGCGCCATGCGCCACCTTGCTGCTGCAAGACTGCCGAAGCTGGCACGGCGCCGCTGAGGGTGTCAGGCAGCAGCAGATGGTAGTGGCCGGCGAGCAGGTGCTGGCGAACGGGAAGCTGGTGCCTACCCAGCTGCAGGTACAGCAGGCTGCCCGCTGCGAAGAGGCCTGGTTGATTTTCGATCGCGCTGCCTTGCTGTGCCGGGCTCAGGCTGCATTGCTCCAGCAGTGTGGCAATGTCGGGCAACCCGTCATACCAGAGCACGGGCGAGTCCACTGTCCAGCTGCCGTCTTGCTTGCGTTTGATCGGCAGCTTCAGAAAGGCAAAGGGCTGGTCCGGGTCGGTGGCTCGCCAGCGCCGGCCGTCATAGCTGACATTGAAAAACCGCCCCAGGTTGTCTTGCACATAGTACTGGCTCAGCCCCGGATTGGCCGACGGTAGCTCATAGACCGCCTCGCCATGCAGGGTATCGATTCGGTAGCGCAGCCGGGCCCGCTCAGGCAAGGCCTCGTAATGCCTGGGCAGCGGCACCGGAGGCGGTTTGGGCAGCCCGCGCAGGGCTCGGCGCATCAGGCCCGACCCTGCCATTTCGTTGAGCCCTGCGGTGCCATGGCCGAGGGCGGCGATGGCATGGTGAAGGGCGCCAGCATGATCATCCTGTTCGAAGGCTTCGAAACCATCCCATATCGATATCGACATGCGGGCAAATGCCAGGGCAATCATTGCGCGCTGCGGCAATACCAGGCTGACGATATCCAGCAGAAGCCGGACGACATTGACTGAAAATTCACCGAGCAACTCCTGGTTGCTGCGCGTTGACGTATCCGTTTCGCTCATCAGGCCGTTGACCTCCGCACGGTAGAGCGCTTGCAACAGGTTGCCGGTTATCGTCTGGGCCTTCACGGTACTTCCGAGCCCACCCTTGCGCAGGCGCCTTTCCAGCAAGCGTCCGGTAGTCGTCGGCAAGCGCTGGAGCAGATAGGCCTGCAGGTGAAGGTCGCCGCGCACCGCCTTGATCAGCGCGCGCGTTCCGCTGTATTCGCGCCAGTAGCGGCGGTCCGGGACGTCCGGGCAGTACACCACGATGCGTCGGGATGCCTGTGGTGAGACCAGCAGCACCACGCCTTGCAGGGTGTCTTCATTGATGAGCAACTGCTGTGCGTGCACCGCGTGCCCTGCGAACGGTGGCCGGCTTTGGCTGTCGGCTGAGTGGATGACCGTGCTGGCCCAGCCATAGCCCTGCTCGCTGGCGTCATCGAGGAAATGGCCGGCGTAGCGTGCCTTGACCGCTTCGGCATGCATGCGCGTGCGCATCAGCTGTCCATGGGCCTTTTGTCGCCAGCGGCCTTGCGCTGAATCGAGTAGCTCGCTGCGCAGGTAGGCTTGGTAGCCGTTGCCCGCGTTGAGTCGCCGTACGATGTCCTTTACCCGCTGAGGCGTGAGCGCGGGCAGAGGTTGGTCGCCATGCACGTATACGCGCGCCGTCAGCCAGTAATCCACGTCGAACCAGGCAATGTTCAGCAATGCCAGTTCTTCGAGGCGGTAGGTGTGATGCACCAGTTCGATGGTGTCGCCGACCTGCGGGCGGCTCGCAATCGGGATGTAGCTGCTGGTACTGCCAGTGGGTTGTGGGTGGATGAACGGGCCTTTCTGGCGCGCCAGGGTGACGCTGACGGAAATATCCTTGGGGTCGATATCCAGGCCTGGGTCACGTTGCAGGTACTCGCGCAGGCGCTCGTTGACCCAATGCAGCAAGCTGTGCCGTTGCGTGAATTGATCCAGTGTCAGGATGCCAGGGCCGCTGGCGCCTTCGATGGCGGCTATCTGTTCTTGCATGGCCTGCATGATGTGCGCGACACCTTGCGCCGAGGTCTTGCTCAGCCAGTTGGGCAAGTGTTTTTCCAGCAGCAGGCCGTAGCGGTTGGCCATCGGCCCTTTGCTGCTGACGGCGCCGCGCCAGTCCAGGGCCTTGGCCAATGCCTGGTCGAACTGCTCGATGTCACGCTGCTGCCCGCGATTCCAGGCGGCCTGCCAGGCGTGGCTGAGCTGCTTGATCTGCGCGTCGCGGATAGCGTGAGCGAAGTAGTCGGCCAGATCGTCGGTGTACCAGTCGTAGCGCAAGCGTTCGGCTTGGCGGGCATTATGTTGTTCAGCAGGGTCGATCATCAGCCTGACCAGGTGCTCGCTTTGCTGGGGGTCTTCCAGGCGCTCGCAGACTTCCTGATGAAGGGCCGTCAGGCTGTCGAAGGTCTCGATGCCGTGGGCCACGCTGCACAGCAGCGCTCGGCCAACACCCTCGTGAGGCTCCAGCAAGCCCCCCTCCAGGCCGCGCTCGGTGAGCACCAGAAAACCTGGCAGATAACTACGCCAGTTGGGGGCGGTGCTGCTCAGCAGGATTCGATAGATTTGCGGGCGCATGTCCGTAGGCAATTGCCGTCGTTGCCAGGGGTAAGGCATCTGTATGCAGGTCCTGAGCAACTGTGCGTGCTGGGGGGAAAGGGTCTGGTCGGTCATGCGCACGCGGATTTCTGCCTCGAACCGGTCGCGCAAGTACGAAGCCAGCCGAACCACGCGGCTCAAACCATTGCCACCACGCGCCATCCAGTAGGTGGCCAGGCGCGCGTGCAAGCCCTGGCGTAGGCCATTGCAGAAGCTGTGGATGCGCTGGTTGAAATCGAGTGGCAGGCTGATGACCGGATAATCGGTATGTCGTGGCCGACTGCCTGCGGGTACGCGGAACGCGCCGCCATCGAACAGATGAAAGCCCACCAGCTGAAACAGTGAATGGCCTTCGAACATTAATGTACGGGCGCTGATGGCGAGCCCTGGAAAGAGCCCGGCGAGGTGCTGATCGAGGGCATGTTCGATGCCTTGCAGCGGTGGCAGCAAGGTGTCCAGCTGGGCGTCCAGCACCTGGAACAAGGGCTGTGTGGTCATGCTTCGTCTCCTTGAGCGAGGCAGACCATGTTGCGCGGGCGTGGCGAGCTGGCGGTGTTAGTCAGTTACCACTGGCGCGCCACAGGCCACGCATGGATAGCCAGGCGGGCAGGCCAAGACCGAGCCAGGACAGCCCGTCCCACCAGCCGTCGCCAAGCAAGGCGGCGAACAGGCCGAGCGCACCGAGGGCGGCAATCAGCGCTGGCCAGGCAAAGATGCGCGAGCTGGTCTGCGACGTGTGGCTCATGGGCGAGCCTCCCGGCGCTTGCTGCGCTTGCCCCACCACAGGTACAGGCCGCTAGCCAGCACGATGATCGTCAGCACATCGAGGATTGCCCACAGGACCTGCATCGGTCGCCCGCCGTAGTCACCAAAATGCAGCGGCTGCGACAGGCCCATGGCGTCCATGTACCAGGGGCGCTCGCCAACGGCTGTCACGTCGAGTGTCTGCGCGTCGATCAGTACGGGCGTCAGCAGGTGCGAGGTCAGGTGCGTAGCGCCTTTCATGAACACGGCGTAATGGTGTTCGCTGGAGAAGCGAGTGCCGGGGAAGGCGATGAAGTCCGGGCGCATGCCGGGCGCGGCGCGCTCGGCGATCTCCAGCAGGTGCGTGGCCGGGGCGCGCTCGGTGAGTGCCGGGGCATCCCGATAAGGGGCGACCATGGCGGCCAGGCTGTCGTTGCGCCAGGCGGCAATGACGAGGTCGGAGAGGGCGCTGATCACCCCGGTGACGCCGACGGTCAGCGCCCAGGCCAGGGTGACGATGCCGATCAGGTTGTGCAGGTCGAGCCAGCGCAGTCGGGAGGATTTGTCTTGGCGTACGGTGGCGAACTCCAGGCGGCGCATGAACGGCGCATACAGCACGGTGCCGGAGATGATCGCAACGACGAACAGTACGCCCATGAACGCCAGCAACAACTTGCCGGGCAGGCCGGCGAACATGTCCACATGCAAGCGCAGCATGAGCATCATGAAACCACCGTTGGCGGCGGGCATGGCCACGGCTTCGCCGCTGCGGGCGTCGAGCATGAAGGTGTGCGACGAATTGGGTTCGGTGCCGGCGGTGGCCGCGGTGATCGTGAGTACGCCGTCGGGCTCGTCTTGGTCGAAGCCGAAATACTGCACCACTTCGCCGGGGCGGTGCTGCTCAGCTTTCAGCACAAGCTGTTGCAGGTCCAGATGCGGGGTGCCAGCGGGCATCTCGCGCAGCTCTGGTGCGTCACCGAGCAGGTGTTCGAGTTCGTGGTGGAAGATCAGCGGCAGGCCGGTGAGTGCCAGCAACAGCAGGAACAGGGTGCAGACCAGGCTGCTCCAGGTGTGGATCACCGACCAGCGGCGCAGGGTTGGACTTTTCATCACGGTACCGACGTTTGTCTGTTGGAGCGTGGGGGCTGCGCAACAGCCCCCCGGTCACTCAGAACTTGTAGGAAGCACTGGCCACGACACTGCGCTCGTCGCCGTAGTAGCAGTAGAAGCTGTCGCAGGTGGAGATGTAGTCCTTGTTGAACAGGTTGGTCGCGTTGACCGCCACCGACGCGCCCTTGAGGCTGCTGCTCAGGCGACCGAGGTCGTAGTGCACCGAGGCGTCGAACACGGTGTAGGCGTTCGCCTTGCCCAGGTAGGTATTGGCCTGGTCGCCGTAGGTGTTGCCGGTGTAGCGCGCACCGCCACCGATGCCGAAGCCGTCGAGCACGCCGCTATGCCAGGTGTAGTCGGCCCACAGCGAGGCTTGCTGGTTGGGCATCAGCTGCAGGCGGTTGCCCTTGTACAGGCCGTCCTGCACTTCCGATTTGGCCAGGGTGTAGGCGGCCGTCAGCTTGAGGTTTTCGGTGACGTCGGAAACGGCTTCCAGCTCCAGGCCATGGACTTTCACTTCGCCGGTCTGGCTGGTGACAGTAGTGTTGCCGTCGTTATTGGTGACCAGTACGTTCTTCTGGGTAAGGTCATACACCGCAGCCGACAGCAACGTGTTGGAGCCTGGAGGCTGGTACTTGATACCCAGTTCCCATTGCTTGCCTTCGGTTGGCTTGAACGAGCTGGTTGGGTCTACGTCCGCCTTGCTGGCCGGTTGGAAAGATTCGGCATAAGACAGATAGGGAACGAATCCAGAATCGAAGACGTAACTGATTGCTGCGTTACCGCTGAAGTTGCTGTCGCGTTGTGTGTTGGTGGCGTCACCCTTATTGAAGAATTTGGTGCTGGTATGTACCCAATCCTCACGGCCACCCAATGTCAAACGCCAGTTCCCGAGCGCCATCTGGTCTTGAATATAGACGCCTGTCTGGCGGGTTTTCTGGTCGTAGTCGTAGTAGGCAGTGGAGCGATTCGGGCGAGTGATCGGCAAACCGTAAACGGGATTGTTCACGTTGATGCTGGGTGCAGTGCCGTAGATCGTCAGGAAGTTGTTGTTGGTGCGCTGGTGGTCCAGGCCAATCAGCAAGGTGTGGCTGATGTCGCCGGTGTTGAAGTTGCCCTCGAAATTGTTGTCGACGGCAAATTGGCTGATGTCCTCATCAACGTTTGTAGTACTCCGGCCAACATTGCCGTCGTTATCCACTACCATCCCGTACTCGGGGAAGTAGCTGTTTACGGTGATGGTCTGGAACGACAGGTCCGACTTGGTGTAGCGAAGGTTTTGGCGGAACTGCCAGACATCGTTGATGCGGTGCTCGAAGGCGTAGCCCAGTGCGTAGTAGGTCCGGTCGTAGAACTCGTAGTCCGGGTCGCCCAGGTTTTTGTGGTGGGAGATCTTGCCGAACGGCATGTCGATTTTGGTGCCCTGTATTGGCCGGAACTGGCTGGTGACGCCGGTATCGTCGCGGGTGAACTGGGTCAGCAGGGTCAGCGAGGTATCCTCGTCGATGTTCCAGGTCAGGCTTGGCGCGATGTTGTAGCGCTTGTCATCG
Source organism: Pseudomonas sp. MN1F (assembly GCF_009391885.1). Taxonomy (GTDB): domain Bacteria; phylum Pseudomonadota; class Gammaproteobacteria; order Pseudomonadales; family Pseudomonadaceae; genus Aquipseudomonas. Next base: position 29,234 of record NZ_VZII01000042.1, read on the forward strand.
ATATGGTCGATCTGCGTGCCGCCATCGCGAATCACACCACTGACGCCGTATAGAAAACGGCCTTCGTCATCAATCTTGCCGGTGCTGGCAAAGTTGATCTGGCGGTGGTTGTCGCTGCCGTATTGCAGTTCGATTTCGTGAGCGCTTTCTGCCTGCGGGCGGCGGCTGACCATGTCCAGCAAGCCGCCAGGCGGTGTCTGGCCGTAGACAGAGGAGGCCGGGCCGCGCAGCAGGGCCAGGCGGTCGAGGTTCCAGGTTTCGGCTTTCGGGTTGGCGTACACGCCGCGTGGCAGCGGCAGGCCGTCGAGGAACTGGGTCGGCTTGAAGCCGCGCACGCGCATCCAGTCGTAACGGGTGTCGCTGCCGAAGCTGGCGGAGACGATGCCCGGCATATATTTCACGGCGTCGTCGAGGCTGTGCACACCGCGGTCGCTCATCTGCTGGCGGGTTGCCACGGAGATCGAACGCGGTACTTCGACCAGCGCGGTGTCGGTCTTGGTGCCCGCGGCAGTGCGCTTGGCCAGGTAACCGTCGACCGGGCCCCAGGCGCTTTCCGACGCGCTGGCGGCATTCACGGTGGTTTCCGGCAGGGCCAGGGCACCCTCCGGCACGGCGACCAGGCTGTAGCTGCCCACGCTGCTCTGCTGCAGTTGCAGGCCGGTGCCAAGCAGGGCTGCCTGCAGGGCACCGAGGCCATTGTACTGGCCGGTGACCGGGGCCGAGGTACGGCCGCTGACCAGCGCTGGGTCGATGGCCAGGGCGATGCCCGACTGGCTGGCGATCTGGTTCAGCGTAGAGGCCAGCGGTGCGGCGGGCAGGTTGTAGGCGCGTGGCGCAGCCTGCTCGGCGGCGAACAGGGCGGTGCTGGACAATGGCGCGGCCACGGCGATAGCCAGGGCCATCAGGCTGGGACGCAGGATACGATCAACGGCACGGGACATGCAGCGGTTCCTCGACGGATAAGTGCTAACTGCTTCCTTGCCGAGCGAGAATTCAAAAGTGACAGGGGAAATCGGAAAAAAAGTGAGAATTATTTGAATCTGGTTTTCGCCTGCGCCGTCCCCTTTGCGGGCAAGGCTACGATGGGAGCGAAATCAATCTATTTGGGAACTACGGTCACCCACCACGGCGTATGCCGCTCGATCTTCACCGGCAGCGCCGGCACCAGCGAAGCCAGGGCCAGGTCGGTATCGGTCAGCGGGAAGCTGCCGGTCACGCGCAGGTCGGCCACATCATCGGCCACGCCCAGGTGACCGCTGCGGTAGTGGCCCAGCTGTTTCAGCAGGTCTGCCAGGCGCACGTTGTCAACCACCAGCATGCCGCGGGTCCAGGCATCGGCCCCGGCTTGCACCGGGCTTATCTGGCCGAGGCCGTTACTGTTCATCAGCACTTGCTGGCCTTCGTGCACGACCTGTTCGTCACCGCTGTTGTTTGGCATGGCGCCTACTGACGACTGCAAGACCTCAAGGCGCGTGCCGTTGTCTTCGCGGCGCACCAGGAAGCGCGTGCCCAGCGGGCGCAGGCGGCCATCGTCGGTACGCACCAGTAATGGCCGTGGGTCGTCGTGGCCGGTTTCCACGGAAATTTCGCCTTGATGCAGTACCAGCACGCGCTGCTCGCCGTCGTAGTCGATATCCACGGCGGTGTGGGTATTGAGGCTCAGCAGCGTGCCGTCGGTCAGCCGCAGGGTACGCAGTTCACCGGTGGCGGTGCGCTGATCAGCGAGCCAGTAGCTGGGGGCCAGTGACGGTGTGCCGACGCCGGTCAGCAGAGCGCCAAGCAGGAACAGGCCGGCAAGCCCGCTGCCGGCCTTGCCTATCCGCCGTCGCAGGCTGACGCGCGATTGCAGCAGGGCCTGGCGAGCCGGGCCGGCAGCGGCGCTGACGCGTTGATCGAGGGCGCCGAGCTGGCGCCAGGCGCGGGCATGTTCCTCGCTGGCGGCATGCCAGCGGATGAATTCGTTGCGCTCGTCAGGTGTGCCGCTGCCATCGTCCAGGCTCATTTTCCAGGCAATGGCAGCTTCCAGCACCCGCGACGAAACCGGTGTGTTGTTCACGTCGGTTCCCCGTACAGGGCCACGTAGCACTGGCGCATGCCTTGGGCGATGTACTGGCGTACGCGCGACACCGAAACGCCCAGGCGTTCGGCGATTTCGGCGTGGCCCATGCCATCCAGGCGGTTGTGCAGGAAGGCTGCACGGGCTTTGCTCGACAGCTTGCCGAGCAGGCGGTCGATGGCTTTGAGGTCTTCGAGGATCAGGTGCTGGGTTTCCGGGGAAGGGTGTTCGGCTTCGGGGACCAGCGCCAGCTCGGCCAGGTAGGCCTGCTCCAGCGCCGCGCGGCGGAAGTGGTCGAACATCAGGCCCTTGGCCACGGCGGCGAGGAAGGCGCGCGGTTCGCGCGGGGTATCCAGCTGGCTGCGGCCCAGCAGGCGCACGAAGGTGTCCTGGCTCAGGTCTTCGGCACGCTGGCGGCAGGCCATGCTGCGTTGCAGCCAGGCGAGCAGCCAGCCGCGATGGTCGCGGTACAGCGAGCCGACCAGTTCGGCGTGTGGGCTGTGGGCAGAAGACACGCAGCGTCCCCCCGGAACGAATGCATTAACTAACGATAATTATTCGCGATTGTTACAGAGGGGAAGGGTGGGTGCAATGGGCGCTTATCGGATGGCCATCATTGGGGGTATGGGGGCTGTGAGACCACTCAAGTCCTGAATTTCTAGAATCCTTGACTCTGTACCTTGCGCCGCCGCCATCCCCTCAGCCGCTGCTCGAGCTGCAACGGGCTGTCGAGCTGCTGGCGCCGGGCCTGGCTGAACAGGATCAGCGCCAGTTCCGCCGTGACCTGCGCATCGGCGCTGGCATGGTGACGCTCGTCCACCTGCAGGCCGAAGCGTGCCACCCAATCGTCCAGCCCGGCTTCGCGCAACACGGTGTCGGGGTTGAGCATCGGCGCCAGTTCCGCCACATCGAGGAAGGGCAATTGCAAGCGATGGCCCAGGCTCTCTTTCAAGGCGCGGGCAAGCATGCGCTGGTCGAACGGCGCATGGAACGCCAGCACCGGGCTGTCGCCGATGAATTCGAGCAAGTCGAGCAAGGCCTCGGCCGGGTCGCAGCCAGCCGCCAGGGCACTCGGCCCGAGGCCGTGGATGAGCACGCTGGCGTTGGTTTTTTGCTCAGGGCGGTGCAGGGTGCGTTCGAACTGCTGGGCGAAATCGATGGCGCCATCCGCGATGGCCACCGCGCCAATCGACAATACCTGGTCGCGATTGGGGTTCAGGCCGCTGGTTTCCAGGTCGAGCACGACCCAGCGCTGCTCGCGCAACGAGCACACCCCCAGCGGCCTGGCCTTGGGCAGCCGCGCCAGGCGTTGGCGCAAGGCCGCGTCGAGCAGTGGGGCAGTGGGGCGCAGCCAGGCGAACAGGCTCATAACTGATACCGCAGGGCCAGGCTGCTCTGCAGGCGCTGGGCCTGGCGCAGGGATTCGCGCAGGATGCGCCGGTCCAGATGGTTGAGGCTGTCCGGATCGAGGCGGTTGGAGTACGGCAGGTTGTCGCGGGTCTGGCGCTGGTGCTGCTGCATGCGGGTTTGCTGGATGAAGTGGTAGGCCTCTTCGTAAGCAGCGCCATCGAGCGCTTCGATGACCCCTTTGTCGACCAGCTGGCGCAGGCGCTCCAAGGTGTTGCAGGCAGCGATGCCATTGGCCAGGGCCAGCAGGCGGGCGCCATCGACGAAGGGGGTCAGGCCCTGGACCTTGAGGTCGAGGGTGGCGGCCTTGTCGTTGCCTTGGCGGGTCAGCACGAACTCGCGCAGGCGGCCCACCGGCGGGCGCTGGCGCAGGGCGTTATCGGCCAGCATGCGCTGGAAGATGCGATTGTCCGCCACCTGCTCCAGCAGTTGCCGGCGCAGTTGCTCACAGCCCTGTTCATCGCCCCAGACCACGCGCAGGTCGAAGTAGATGCTCGAACCCAGCAGGTTCTCCGGGCTGGCCTCGCGCACGAAACCGGCAAAGCGCCGTGCCCACTGCGCACGGGACAGGCACAGCTCGGGGTTGCCGGCCATGACGTTGCCCTTGCACAGGGTGAAACCGCACTGGGCCAGGCACTGGTTGATGTACTGCGCCAGGGGCAGCAGGCGAGCGCGAATGGCCTCGGCTTCGGCGTCGTCGGCGGCTTCGAAGAGGATGCCGTTATCCTGGTCGGTGTGCAGGGTCTGCTCGCGGCGCCCTTCGCTGCCGAAGCACAGCCAGCTGAACGGCACGCCGGGGTCGCCACGTTCGGCAATGGCCAGCTCGATCACCCGGCACACCGTGTGGTCGTTGAGCAGGGTGATGATCTGGGTGATCTGTGTCGAAGAGGCGCCGTGGGCGAGCATGCGCTCGACCAGCTGGCCGATCTCGCCGCGCAGCTGCACCAGCGAATCGAGGCGTGGCGCATGGCGGATGGTACGCGCCAGGTGCACCAGGTCGACCCGCTGCAGGGAAAACAGGTCGCGCTCGGACACCACGCCACACAGGCGCTGGTTGTCCACCAGGCAAACGTGGGCGATATGCCGTTCGGTCATCGCCATGGCCGCATCGAAGGCGCTGGCCTGGGGGTTGAGGTAGAACGGGCTGGCGGTCATGTGCTGTTCGATCGGCGCACCGAGGTCGGCATCGGTGGCGGCCACCACCTGGCGCAGGTCGCGCAGGGTGAAGATGCCCACCGGGTAGCGCTGCGGGTCGACCACGACGATGCTGCCGACCTGCTGTTCATGCATCAGCCGCACCGCCTCGCGTAGCGGTGTAGCCGGCGCGCAGACCACCGGGTGACGCATGGCCAGTTCGCCCAGCGGGGTATTCAGCGAGTACTGGGTGCCGAGGGTTTCCACCGCACGTTGGCGTACCTGCTGGTTGACCTGGTCGAGCAGGCTGCTGACCCCGCGCAGTGCAAAATCTCGAAACACTTCCGACATCGAGAATACGCGGATGAACGCGGCTTTGTTCAGCTGCAGGCAGAAGGTGTCTTCACCAGCCAGGTGTTCGGTGCGCGTCGCCCGCTCGCCGAGCAGCGCCGCCAGCGGGAAACACTCGCCGCCGGTGATCTCGAAGGTGGTTTCCACCCCGGGCTTGACCAGGTGCTGGCGCTCGCCGACCACACGGCCCTGCTTGACGATGTAGAAGTGCTCGACCGGCCCATCCGTGGGTTTGATGATGCTTTCGCCGCTGGCATAGAAGCGCAGCTGGCATTGTTCCACCAGGAAGGCCAGGTGGCTCTGCTCCATCTGGTTGAACGGCGGGAAGCGCTGCAGGAACTGCAAGGTGCCCTGAATGTTTTGCAGTACTGCCGTTCTGCCCGCCTGACTGTAGGCGTCCTTTTTGCTCATGACACTGACCGTATCGCTACGCCGAACTATATATATCTATATATAGGAGCGGCCTTGTTGTTCTCGGTCCCCATGGTCGGCTGGCAGCGGGGTGGTGCCCATTGGACGTAAGTCTATGGGACGCACTGTCAAAGACCCGACGAAAGGCGAACCGGGGTGCGCGGGTTTTGCGGTCCTAACCGTTGAGCGGGATTTTTTTGACGAGATGACCATGGCTGAGCATGACGAGATTCTGAGTGACGCCGAACGCGAAGCCCTGGCCGTGGTGAGTGCGCCTGTTGCGCCCAGCCCGGTAGTACTGGTTGTCGATGACAACCCGGTGAACAGTGAAGCGCTCAAGCTGTACCTGAAGAGCAGGGGCATCGAGAGCATGACCGCTGACGGCGCCCAGGAGGCGATGCTCAAGCTGCATTACGAACCGCGCATTGCCTTGATGATCACCGACCTGCGCATGCAGCCCAACGATGGCCTGGAGTTGATCCGGCGGATTCGTGAGTCGGAGCGGGCGGCGTTGTCGATCATCGTGGTGTCGGGCGACACCGATGTGAAGGAGGCGGTGGACGTGATGCACCTGGGGGTGGTGGATTTTCTGCTGAAGCCGGTGGACCTGGGGAAACTGCTGGCGTTGGTGAAGAAGGAACTGAAGATCGAGTGACACAGGATCGGGGCCGCAAAGCGGCCCCTTTCACTGATGTTGCTTACAGCCCGTTACGCGCCTTGAACTCGCGACGACGGCGGTGCAGCACTGGCTCGGTGTAGCCGTTCGGCTGCTTGGCACCTTCGATCACCAGCTCGATCGCCGCCTGGAACGCGACGTTGTCGTCGAAGTTCGGCGCCATCGGGCGGTACTGGGCGTCACCGGCGTTCTGCTGGTCGACCACCGCGGCCATGCGCTTGAGGCTCTCCAGTACCTGCTCCTGGGTGACCACGCCATGGCGCAGCCAGTTGGCCAGCAGCTGGGCCGAGATGCGCAGGGTGGCACGGTCTTCCATCAGGCCGACGTTATTGATGTCCGGTACCTTCGAGCACCCCACGCCCTGGTCGATCCAGCGCACGACATAGCCGAGGATGCCCTGGGCGTTGTTGTCCAGCTCGTTGCGGATTTCTTCAGCCGACCAGTTGGTGTCGGCCGCCAGCGGGATGGTCAGGATGTCGTCGACCGAAGCCGGGGTGCGCGCAGCCAGCTCGCGCTGACGCGCCTGCACGTCGACCTTGTGGTAGTGCAGGGCGTGCAGGGTGGCGGCGGTTGGCGACGGTACCCAGGCGGTGTTGGCGCCGGCCAGCGGGTGAGCGATCTTCTGCTCGAGCATGGCAGCCATCAGGTCAGGCATGGCCCACATGCCCTTGCCGATTTGCGCACGGCCTTGCAGGCCGGTGGCCAGGCCGACGTCGACGTTGTTGTTCTCGTAGGCGCCGATCCACTTCTCGTTCTTCATGGCACCCTTGCGCACCACGGCGCCGGCTTCCATCGAGGTGTGGATTTCGTCACCGGTGCGGTCGAGGAAGCCGGTGTTGATGAACACCACGCGCTCGGCGGCCGCCTTGATGCAGGACTTCAGGTTGACCGTGGTACGGCGCTCCTCGTCCATGATGCCGACCTTGACGGTGTTGCGCTTCATGCCCAGCAGGTCTTCGACGCGGCTGAAGATTTCGGCGGCGAAGGCGACTTCTTCCGGGCCGTGCATCTTCGGCTTGACGATGTACACGCTGCCGCTGCGGGTGTTCTTGCGGCTGGTGTTGCCGTTGAGGTTGTGCAGGGCGATCAGGTTGGTGAACAGGCCGTCCTGGATACCTTCGGGGATTTCGTTACCCTGGCCATCGAGGATCGCCGGGTTGGTCATCAGGTGACCGACGTTGCGCACGAACAGCAGCGAACGGCCGTGCAGGGTTACGCTGCCGCCGTTGGGCGCGGCGTATTCGCGGTCCGGGTTCATGGTGCGGGTGAAGGTCTTGCCACCTTTGTTTACGCTCTCGGCCAGGTCGCCTTTCATCAGGCCCAGCCAGTTGCGGTAGACGATGACCTTGTCATCGGCATCGACGGCGGCAACCGAGTCTTCGCAGTCCATGATGGTGGTCAGTGCCGATTCCATCAGGATGTCTTTGACGCCGGCGGCATCGGTGCTGCCGACCGGGGTGCTGGCGTCGACCTGGATTTCGAAGTGCAGGCCGTTGTGCTTGAGCAGTACGGCGGTCGGTGCCTTGGCGTCGCCATGGAAGCCGATCAGCTGGGCGTCATCACGCAGGCCGCTGTTGCTGCCGCCTTTCAGGGTGACGACCAGCTTGCCGCCTTCGATGCGGTAGCCGGTGGAGTCGACGTGGGAGCCTGCGGCCAGTGGCGCGGCTTCGTCGAGGAAGGCACGGGCGAAGGCGATGACCTTGTCGCCGCGCAGCTTGTTGTAACCCTGGCCTTTCTCGGCGCCGCCTTCATCGCTGATGGCGTCAGTGCCGTACAGTGCGTCGTACAGCGAACCCCAACGGGCGTTGGCGGCGTTCAGGGCGAAGCGGGCGTTCATCACCGGAACGACCAGCTGCGGGCCGGCCATGTGGGCGATTTCTTCGTCCACGTTCTGGGTGGTGGCCTGGAAATCGTCGGCTTGTGGCAGCAGGTAGCCGATTTCCTGGAGGAATGCTTTGTAGGCTACGGCGTCGTGTGCCTGGCCTTTGCGTGCCTGGTGCCAGGCGTCGATCTTGGCTTGCAGCTCGTCGCGCTTGGCGAGCAGGGCTTTGTTCTTTGGAGCGAGGTCATTGATGATCTTCTCTGCACCGGCCCAGAACTGCTCGGCGACGATGCCGGTCCCCGGAATGGCTTCGTTGTTGACGAAGTCATACAGGACCTTGGCGACCTGAAGGCCACCGACTTGAACGTATCCAGTCATTGCTTGCCTCACTCTGCTCAGCTATTTCGCTCTTCTGTATTAAGCCTGTAGCGCTTCTCTAAACACGTTCCAGTGCTTGCCCTCGTCGGATGGCACGAGCGCGGCTGGGTGCGGCCTGCCAGACGGTCTGGCAGACAGTGTGCGTATTTTCACAGGCGCCTTGGCAGACATCCAAACGACGTTTTGTAGTCCGCGCCACGGGATACTACATGAAGCAGTAGGCGAGGCAAAATCAGACTAAAAGCGCCGTTATGCGACCGGTTGGTCGCGTAGGGTCACGCTGGGAGAACGTATGTTCGCAAAAAACGGGTGGATTGTTCCAGATAAATCTTGAAACAGTACACGATTGTTTGTGCGGATTGCCCTGCGGCAGGTTGCCGCGCCTTGCCTATACTGAGTCGATCCCCCGATTTTTCGCCGCCTTGGGCGGCCCGACGCAGAGGAAGGGCCTGTGGATCATCTTGTACTCACCGTGATTGCCCCGGACAAGGCCGGCCAGGTCGAGCGCATTGCCCAGTGCATTGCCGATCATAACGGCAACTGGCTGGAGAGCCGCATGTCGCGGATGGCCGGGCAGTTTGCCGGGATTCTGCGGGTGGCGGTGCCAGCGGAAAACTACGACGAGCTGGTGAAGTCGCTGCAGGCGCTGGGGCAATACGATATTCGCGTGCTCATTGCCGAGAGCGGCATCGAACCGTCCTGCACGTGGAAGCCGATTGCCATGGAGCTGGTGGGCAATGACCGCCCGGGCATCGTGCGCGACATCACCCGACTGCTGGCGGATCAGGGGGTGAACCTGGAGCGCTTTACCACCGAAGTGCGGCCGGCGCCGATGAGCAGTGAGCCGCTGTTCCATGCTGATGCGCTGCTGGCGCTGCCGTTGACCTTGTCGCTGGATGATCTGCAGCAGAAGCTGGAAAGCCTGGCGGACGACTTGATGGTGGAGTTGAAGTTGCGGCCTGAGGACTGAATCGGGTTATCCCGATTTCACGGGGACGGCCCTGTGGATAAGCTGGGGGCGCACCTCGCCAGCCCAGGCACGGCAAGCCTTCCCGAGGTTTGAGCAAAAAACGTACAGGAATCAGTCGCTTGTGCACAAAGCGCGGGGATGAGGGTGTGGATAACCTTTGGAGATGTTGCTGCAGGCCACGAACGACGTGGCCTGCACGATTTTGATCGTTTTTTGATCAGGCGCGCTTGCGCAGATTCAGCCAGGCATCGACGCTGTAAACCGCCAACCCCGCCCAGATGAAGATGAACGCTACCAAGCTACTCGACGACAGCTGCTCATCGAACAGCAGCACTGCCTGCAGCAGCACCAGGGTCGGCGCCAGGTACTGCAGGAAGCCCAGGGTGGTGTAGGGCAGGTGCCGCGCCGCGGCGTTGAAGCATACCAGCGGCACCAGCGTCACCGGCCCGGCAGCGATCAGCCACAGCGCCTCGCTGCTGCCGTAGAAGCCAGCTTGTGCGCTCATCGCCGTCGGATGCAGCAGCAACCAGCCCAGGGCCAGCGGTACCAGCATCCAGGTTTCCACTACCAGCCCGGGCAGCGCCGCCACCGGTGCCTGTTTGCGAATCAGGCCGTAGAAGCCAAAGCTCAGCGCCAGCGCCAGCGACACCCAGGGCAGGCTGCCCACTTGCCACACCTGCTGCGCAACGCCCACCGCCGCCATGGCCACCGCCAGCCATTGCAGGCGACGCAGGCGCTCGCCGAGCAGCAGCATGCCCAGCAGCACATTGATCAAGGGGTTGATGTAGTAGCCCAGGCTGGCTTCGAGCATGCGGCCGTTGTTCACCGACCAGACATAGGTCAGCCAGTTGCCAGCGATCAACGCACCGCTCAGTGCCAGGATTGCCAGCCGGCGCGGGTTTTCGCGCAGCTCGCGCCACCAGCCGGGGTGCTTCCACACCAGCAGCAACAGTGAACCGAACAGGGCCGACCAGAGCACCCGGTGGACGATGATCTCCACCGCCGGAACGCTCTGGATAGCTTTGAAGTACAGCGGAAACAGGCCCCAGATGATGTAGGCACCAAGGCCCAGGAGGTACCCGCGGCGCGGGTTTGCAGCGTGCATGGAGTGTCCTTGCTCAGTAAAGCGACGCTTATTGTAGACAGCGGCGCGCTTGCTTCTAGAACAATTTCAGCGGTTGTTCATCCAGCGCTGCCATTTGCTCGCGCAAGGCGAGGATCTGGTCACCCCAGTAACGCGGCTGGCCGAACCACGGGAAGCTCGGCGGGAACGCCGGGTCGTCCCAGCGCCGCGCCAGCCAGGCGCTGTAATGCAGCTGGCGCAGGGCGCGCAATGGTTCGATCAGGGCCAGTTCGCGCGGGTCGAAATCGTGGAATTCGTTGTAGCCGTCCACCAGCTCGGCCAGTTGCCCCATGCGCTCCTCGCGGCTGCCGGCGAGCATCATCCACAGGTCCTGCACGGCAGGGCCCATGCGGCAGTCATCAAGGTCGACCACGTGATACACGTCGTCGCGGTGCATCAGGTTGCCGGGGTGCAGGTCGCCATGCAGGCGGATGAGCTGATGCGGGGTACGGGCGTAGGCATCCTCGACCCGCTTGAGCAGGTCGCGGGCCACGGACTCGAAAGCCGGCAGCAGGTCGTTGGGAACGAAACCGCCGTCGAGCAGGGTGTTCAGCGAGGCGTGGCCGAAGTTGTCCACAGCCAGCGCTTCGCGGTGTTCGAATGGGCGCGCAGCGCCGACGGCGTGCAGGCGGCCGAGCAGCTGGCCGAGGCGGTAGAGCTGGTCGAGGTTGCCGGGTTCTGGTGCATGGCCGCCTCGGCGCGGAAACAGGGTGAAACGAAAGCCCTTGTGCTCGAACAGGGTCTGGCCGTCGTGTTGCAACGGCGCGACCACGGGCACTTCGCAGTCGGCGAGTTCAGCGGTGAACTGGTGCTCTTCGAGAATCGCCGCATCGCTCCAGCGGCCCGGACGGTAAAACTTGGCGATCAACGGTTGCGAATCTTCGATGCCCACCTGATAGACGCGGTTCTCATAGCTGTTCAGCGCCAGGACCCGGGCATCGCTGAGAAAGCCCAGGCTTTCCACGGCGTCCAGGACCAGGTCGGGGGTGAGGGTGTCGAAGGGGTGGGACATGAGGGCTCCGGGGGTGGGCAACAGGTCGGCATGGTAGCGCATTCCAATGCCTCAAGGTCGGCACGGGCCGGAGCTGGCTTGCCGGCGATCGCTACACAGGAACCCCGAGCAAAACATAGGAAGGATGGAACTGCACCTTCACCTTGCTTCCTTCCTTCACCGACTGCTCGGCCAACCAAGATGCCTCGGCAAACGCACACAGCGTCTGCCCATTGCCCAGCGCCAAGCGCACCTCGCAGTCGCCCTGTGCATCCGCCTGCACCTCTTCGACGGTAGCGTTAAGCTCATTGCAGCCAGCCTCGGCCTCATCCTCCGCCGTGCGCAACTGTACCCACCCGGCCTTGAGCAGCGCCATCACCGTGGTCCCCAATGTCAGCTCCAGCCGCGCCGTACTGTCGTGGGTAATCAATGCATCGATCTCCAGCCCGCCGCCCAGCGCCAGGCTGACCCGATCATGCCGGCCCTCCCGTCGCAAACCGCTGACCTGCCCCTGTAGCTGGTTGCGCGCACTGGTGCGCAACATCAGCCGACCGAGCAGGTCGAGGTCGCTGGACTCTTCCGCCGCTTCGAGAATCTGTGCCTGCAGTGCCTGCACTTTCTGGTACAGGCGCAGCACCCGCTCACCCTCAACCGAAAGCTTTGCGCCGCCACCGCCACGCCCACCCGTGTTGCGCTCGACCAAGGCCTTGCTGGCGAGGTTGTTGAGTTCGTCGATCGCATCCCAGGCCGCCTTGTAGCTAATGCCGGCTGCTTTGGCGGCGCGGGTGATCGAGCCTTGCTCGGCGATGTGCTGGAGCAGGGCGATGCGCTGCGGGCGGCGGGCGATGTGCTGGGTGAGGAGGGCGGGCAGGGACATGGTGGTGCCTATCTGGAACTGACCCGTCAAGCTTGCCCCGGTTTTGCCGTGCGTGCCAGGCAATACACATCGATCCTGCGTGCGCCGGCCTGACGCAGCAGCTGCGCGATGGCCTGCGCGGTGGCCCCGGTGGTCAGCACATCATCGACCACGGCAATGTGGCTGCCCTTGAGCGATGCCTCGCTGGCCAGCGCGAACGCCTGGCGCAGATTGCGCCGGCGTGTCCGGGCATCCAGGCTCTGTTGTGCCGGTGTTTCACGCGTGCGCAGCAACAACCGTTCATCGCATTCGATAACCAGTGCCTTCGACAGCCAGCGCCCGAGCATGCCGGCCTGGTTGAAGCCTCGCTCGCGCAGCCGACGCCGGGCCAGCGGCACCGGCAACAGCAGGTCTGGCCTGGGCAGGCCCTCCTGATAGCGATGGTGCACGTTGAGGCACAGCAATTCGGCCATCAAGCGACCCAGCGGCCATTGGCTGTTGTGCTTGAAGCGGCTGATCAGGGTGTCCAGTGGATACCCATAGTGCCAGGGCGCTATGACCTGATCGTAGGAGGGCGGGCGGCGGCTGCACTGGGCGCAGATCAGGCCGGCCATTGGCAAGGGCAGGGCGCAGCGCAGGCAATACTCATCGAGCCAGGGCAGTTCTTGCTCGCAGGCGACACACAGCGGGTAGCGCTGTTCAGCGAGTTCACTGCATAACAAGCATGAATGATTAATATTTGTACAGTTGTAAACCAGTGCTTTTAACCAAGGTTGACAGTTCATAGGCCTTCCATGACTATGCGAGCTATCCGTGATGCGCTGGCGGGCACTTGTGCCTCGGCGCCAGTTACAGCCTAAACAAGGAAACGCCGATGAGCGCCAGCACAACTGCAACAACACGTCACGACTGGTCCCTGCCTGAAGTCAAGGCACTGTTCCAGCAGCCCTTCAATGACCTGCTGTTCCAGGCGCAGACCGTGCATCGCGCGCATTTCGACCCGAACCGCGTACAGGTTTCGACACTGCTGTCGATCAAGACCGGCGCCTGCCCGGAAGATTGCAAATATTGTCCGCAGTCCGGCCACTACAACACCGGGCTGGAAAAACAGAAACTGATGGAAGTGCAGAAGGTGCTTGAGGAGGCCGCGCGCGCCAAAGCCATCGGCTCCACCCGCTTCTGCATGGGCGCAGCCTGGAAACACCCGTCGGCCAAGGACATGCCCTATGTGCTGGAAATGGTCAAAGGCGTGAAGGCCATGGGCCTGGAAACCTGCATGACCCTCGGCAAGCTCGACCAGGATCAGACCGTGGCGCTGGCCCAGGCCGGCCTGGACTACTACAACCACAACCTTGACACCTCGCCTGAGTTCTACGGCAGCATCATCACCACCCGTACCTACGGCGAGCGCCTGCAGACCCTGGCCTACGTGCGCGACGCCGGGATGAAGATCTGCTCTGGCGGCATCCTTGGCATGGGCGAGTCGCTGGACGACCGCGCAGGCCTCTTGATCCAGCTGGCCAACCTGCCCGAGCACCCGGAATCGGTGCCGATCAACATGCTGGTCAAGGTCGCCGGTACCCCGCTGGCCGAGGAAGAGGACGTCGACCCGTTCGACTTCATCCGCATGCTGGCAGTCGCCCGTATCCTCATGCCCAAGTCGCACGTGCGCCTGTCCGCCGGCCGTGAGCAGATGAACGAGCAGATGCAGGCCCTGGCCTTCATGGCTGGCGCCAACTCGATCTTCTACGGCGAGAAACTGCTGACCACCGCCAACCCGCAGGCCGACAAGGACATGCAGCTGTTCGCCCGCCTGGGCATCAAGCCCGAAGCGCGTGAAGAGCATGCCGACGAAGTGCACCAGGCGGCCATCGAGCAGGCCTTGGTCGAGCAACGCAGCAGCGAGCTGTTCTACGACGCCGCGTCTGCCTGAGATGGCCTTCGACCTGGCGGCGCGCCTGGCCGAACGGCGCGCCGCAGACCTGTATCGGCAGCGGCCATTGCTGGAAAGCCCGCAAGGGCCTGAAGTCGTGGTCGACGGCCAGCGCCTGCTGGCCTTCTGCAGCAATGACTACCTGGGGCTGGCCAACCACCCTGAAGTGATTGCCGCCTGGCAGGCCGGTGCCGAGCGCTGGGGTGTCGGTGGCGGCGCCTCGCACCTGGTGATCGGCCACAGCTCGCCGCACCATGCCGTCGAAGAGGCGCTGGCCGACCTGACCGGTCGCCCGCGCGCGCTGCTGTTTTCCACTGGCTACATGGCCAACCTTGGCGCCATCACCGCGCTGGTGGGGCAGGGCGACACCGTGCTGCAGGACCGCCTCAACCACGCCTCGCTGCTCGACGGTGGATTGCTCAGTGGTGCCCGTTTCAACCGCTACCTGCACAACGACGCTGCCAGCCTGGCCAGCCGTTTGGACAAGGCAACTGGCAACACCTTGGTGGTCACTGACGGTGTTTTCAGCATGGACGGCGACCTCGCCGATCTGCCGGCTCTGGCCGCTGTGGCCCGCGCCCGCGGTGCCTGGTTGATGGTTGACGACGCCCATGGCCTGGGCACCTTGGGTACGCAAGGCGGCGGCATCGTCGAGCATTTCGGCCTGGGTATCGACGACGTGCCGGTGCTGATCGGCACCCTGGGCAAAGCCTGTGGCACTGCTGGCGCTTTCGTCGCCGGCAGCGAAGAGCTGATCGAAGCGTTGGTGCAGTTCGCCCGGCCCTACATCTACACCACCAGTCAGCCGCCAGCGCTGGCCTGCGCCACGCTCAAGAGCCTGGAACTGCTGCGCCGTGAAACCTGGCGCCGCGAGCACCTGGCTGCGCTGATCCGCCAGTTCCGCCAGGGCGCCTCGCAAATCGGCCTGCAGTTGATGGACAGCCCGACGCCAATTCAGCCGATCCTGATCGGCGACAGTGCCCAGGCCCTCAAGCTGTCGCGCATGCTGCGTGACCGTGGCCTGCTGGTGACCGCAATCCGCCCACCAACCGTACCTGCCGGCAGCGCCCGCCTGCGGGTCACCCTGAGCGCGGCGCACAGCGAGGCGCAGGTGCAGCTATTGTTGAATGCATTGGCCGAGTGTTATCCACAGCTGGAGGCCGCCGATGCGTAACCGTTTGATCCTTCTTCCCGGTTGGGGGTTGGGCACCGCCGCCCTCGAACCGCTCGCCGCCAGCCTGCGGGCGCAGGACGCACGCCTGCAGGTCGAACTGATGCCCCTGCCGGAACTGGCCGATGCCGACGTGCAAGCCTGGGTGGACTACCTTGATCGCAAATTGCCCAGTGATGCCTGGCTGGGCGGCTGGTCGCTCGGCGGCATGCTCGCCAGCGAACTGGCGCGCAAGCGTGGCGACCACTGTTGCGGCCTGCTGACGTTGGGCAGCAACCCCAGCTTTGTGGCTCGCGCCGATTGGCCCCATGGCATGGCCGAGGATACCTTCGGCACGTTTCTCGATGGTTGCCGCAGCCACACCTCGGTGACCCTCAAGCGCTTCCGTACCCTGTGCAGCGACGGTGCCCTGCAACCTCGCACGCTGCTGCGGCAACTGGGTGTCGGCGTGCCAAATACCGACCCGCTGTACCTGGCCACCGGCCTTGAAGTGCTGGCCAGGCTCGACACCCGTGAGGCCCTGCAGGCCTATGGCGGCCCGCAGTTGCACCTGTTCGCCGGCAGCGATGCGCTGGTGCCGGCAGAGGCGGCCAAAGCGCTGAGCGAGCTGCTGCCTGACGTGGAAGTCGGCCTGGTCGAAGACAGTTCCCACGCCTTCCTGCTGGAGTATCCACAGGAGCTGGCGGCGGGCATCAAGAGTTTTCTGCATGAGAGTGGCGATGACTGACCTTTCCCGTCCAACCCTGCCCGGCGCGCTACCGGACAAGCGCCAGGTGGCCGCCTCGTTCTCCCGTGCGGCAGCCAGCTACGACAGTGTTGCGGCCTTGCAGCGTGCGGTGGGCGTGAGCCTGCTGGAGCAGTTGCCGGATGATGTGGCACCGACGCGCTGGCTGGACCTTGGCAGTGGCACAGGGCATTTCAGCCGAGTGCTGGGCGAGCGCTTTGCCCAGGCCACCGGCGTTGCCGTGGATATTGCCGAAGGCATGCTGTGCCACGCGCGTGGCGAACAGGGTGGGGCGCAGTATCACGTGGCCGGCGATGCCGAGCGCCTGCCGCTGCGTGATGGCTGTGTCGACCTGGTGTTCACCAGCCTCGCGGTGCAGTGGTGTGGTCAGTTCGCCAGCGTGCTGGAGGAGGCTCGGCGAGTATTGCGCCCGGGCGGGGTGCTGGCCTTCAGCAGCCTGTGCGTCGGTACGCTCGATGAGTTGCGCGCCAGCTGGCAGGCGGTTGATGGCATGGTGCATGTCAATCGCTTCCGCAGGTTCGAAGACTACCAGCGCCTGTGTGCTGCCAGTGGCCTCGCCCAGGTCAGCGTGCAGCGCCAGGCCCATGTGCTGCACTACCCCGATGTGCGTAGCCTGACCCATGAACTCAAGGCGCTCGGTGCTCACAATCTCAACCCCGGGCGGCCTGCCGGCCTGACCGGTCGCGCGCGTATGCAAGGCCTGTTGCAGGCCTACGAAGCGTTTCGCCAGCCCCAGGGGCTGCCCGCCACCTATCAGGTGGTCTATGGTGTGCTGCGCAAGCCACAGGCATGAGAGGAGCGACATGAGCCAGGCCTATTTCATTGCCGGGACCGACACCGATGTCGGCAAGACCACCATCGCTGCCGGGCTGCTGCATGCGGCACGGTTGCAGGGGCTGAGCACCTTGGGTGCGAAGCCGGTGGCTTCGGGTTGCACGATGACCTCCAAGGGCCTGCGCAACAGCGACGCCCAGGCGTTGATCGACGAAAGTTCGATCAAGCTCGCCTACGAGGAGGTCAACCCGTTTGCCTTCGAGCCGGCTATAGCGCCGCATGTGGCTGCCCGGGAAGCGGGTGTTGCCCTGGAAGTCGCTGTGTTGTCAAAGGCCATGCGCCATGTGCTGGACCAGCGGGCAGACTTCACCCTGGTCGAAGGCGCGGGGGGTTGGCGCGTGCCATTGTCCAACCATGCCAACCTGTCGGACCTGGCGATTGCCCTCAAGCTGCCGGTGATTCTGGTGGTCGGGGTACGCCTGGGTTGCATCAACCATGCGCTGCTCAGTGCCGAGGCGATTGCCCGCGACGGCCTGCAACTGGCGGGCTGGGTGGCGAATATCATCGAACCGCGGACTTCGCGGCTGGAGGAAAACCTGGCCAGCCTGGCGGAGCGTTTACCTGCGCCGTGCCTGGGGCGGGTGCCGAAGCTCAAGCAGGCAACGGCGGATGCGGTGGCGGAGCATTTGCAACTCGACTTGCTGGATTGAGCGTGGGCAGATATGCCCGTGGCCTATCAAGTGGCACTGAGCCATTAGGGATTTAAACGGGCCTTTTCGCCTTCGGCCTGCTTTAATTGCCCTTGTTCACATCCAGCGTCATTGGAGTTCTGACATGGAAATCACCGGCAGCACCGCGTACTACGCGGGCCTCAACGCCATCTACAACGGCCAGAACCGCGTCGATCAGGCCGCCGGCCAGATCGCCAATGCTTCGGTCGAGCGCGCCGCCACCAGCCAGTCCAGCGACTTCCAGGCCGAGCGCCTGCGCGGGGTCGACCGCAGCCAGCAGATGGACCTGGCAACCAGCACCGTGCAATTGGCCCTGGGCAAGACCGAGGTCGAACTGGTTGCAAAGGTGGCCAAGGCTTCCGACGAAATGCTCGGGCGGTTCATCGACACCTACGCCTGATTCCAGCCTCCCTGGCGAGCCCTGTGGGAGCGGGTTTACCCGCGAATGCGTCAGCTCAGACATCTCTGGTGTCTGGGCTGGCCCTTTCGCGGGTAAACCCGCTCCCACAGTCGTTTCTGCCTGCGATTTCATGCAATGGCACAAACGCCATCTTTCGCGGCGTAAATGGCACCATAGTCCCTCCTTGACATCGGGCGGTCCTAAACGTAAGTTTCAAACAACTGTTTGACCGAAAGCCGACAAGAGCTGGTCGGTATCAGCGGTCCCCTACCGAACTCATCACAGAGGTTCATCGCAATGCCTGATTACAAAGCCCCCTTGCGTGATATTCGTTTCGTCCGCGACGAGCTGCTCGGCTACGAGGCGCACTATCAGAGCCTGCCGGGTTGCCAGGACGCCACACCCGACATGGTCGACGCGATCCTGGAAGAAGGCGCGAAGTTCTGTGAGCAGGTGCTGTCGCCGCTGAACCGCGTCGGTGACCAGGAAGGCTGCACCTGGAGCGAGTCGGGCGTGAAGACCCCGACCGGTTTCAAGGAGGCCTACCAGCAGTTCGTCGAAGGTGGCTGGCCTAGCCTGGCGCATGACGTCGAGCACGGCGGCCAGGGCCTGCCGGAGTCGCTGGGCCTGGCCCTGAGCGAAATGGTCGGTGGTTCGAACTGGTCGTGGGGCATGTACCCAGGCCTGTCCCACGGCGCGATGAACACCATCTCCGCCCACGGCACTGCCGAGCAACAGCACACCTACCTGACCAAGCTGGTGTCTGGCGAATGGACCGGCACCATGTGCCTGACCGAGCCCCACTGCGGTACCGACCTGGGCATGCTGCGCACCAAGGCCGAGCCCCAGGCCGACGGCAGCTACAAAGTGTCCGGCACCAAGATCTTCATCTCGGCCGGCGAACACGACATGGCCGACAACATCGTCCACATCGTGCTGGCGCGTCTGCCGGATGCCCCAGCGGGCACCAAGGGTATTTCCCTGTTCATCGTGCCGAAGTTCCTGCCCAACGCCGACGGCGGCGTGGGTGAGCGCAACGGCGTGAGCTGTGGCTCGATCGAGCACAAGATGGGCATCCACGGCAACGCCACCTGCGTGATGAACTTCGACGGTGCCACCGGCTACCTGATCGGCCCGGCCAACAAAGGCCTGAACTGCATGTTCACCTTCATGAACACCGCACGTCTGGGTACCGCGCTGCAAGGCCTGGCCCACGCCGAAGTGGCGTTCCAGGGCGGCCTGAAATACGCCCGTGAGCGCCTGCAGATGCGCTCGCTGACCGGCCCGAAAGCACCCGACAAGGCCGCTGACCCGATCATCGTCCACCCGGACGTGCGTCGCATGCTGCTGACCATGAAGGCCTTCGCTGAAGGCAACCGTGCGATGGTGTACTTCACCGCCAAGCAGGTGGACATCGTCAAGTACAGCCAGGACGAGGAAGAGCGCAAGAAGGCCGACGCCCTGCTGGCCTTCCTGACCCCGATCGCCAAGGCGTTCATGACCGAGGTCGGCTTCGAGGCCGCCAACCATGGCGTGCAGATCTACGGCGGCCACGGCTTCATCGCCGAGTGGGGCATGGAGCAGAACGTGCGCGACAGCCGCATCTCCATGCTGTACGAAGGCACCACCGGCATCCAGGCCCTCGACCTGCTGGGCCGCAAGGTGCTGATGACCCAGGGCGAAGCGCTCAAGGGCTTCACCAAGATCGTGCACAAGTTCTGCCAGGCGCAGGAAGGCAATGACGCGGTCAAGGAGTTCGTCGAGCCATTGGCTGCGCTGAACAAGGAGTGGGGCGAGCTGACCATGAAAGTGGGCATGGCCGCGATGAAGGACCGCGAGGAAGTCGGCGCCGCCTCGGTGGATTACCTGATGTATTCCGGTTATGCGTGCCTGGCCTACTTCTGGGCTGACATCGCCCGCCTGGCGGCTGAAAAACTGGCAGCCGGCACCAGCGAAGAGGCTTTCTACACTGCCAAGCTGCAAACCGCGCGCTTCTACTTCCAGCGCATCCTGCCGCGTACCCGCACTCACGTGGCCACCATGCTGTCGGGCGCCAACAACCTGATGGACATGAAGGAAGAAGACTTCTCTCTGGGTTACTAAGCCCTGGTGAGGTACCGAAGAAAACGCCGCTCCTAGTGAGCGGCGTTTATTTTGCTTTGATTTTTAACTTCACCTGTTTTAATTAATCTTTCTGCTTCCGTATCTTCAATTAAGCATAGCTGGCGCAGCGCAACTTTCGGGTGCGCGCAGGTGCCATTATTTGTGGGCGTTGGCTTTGTCGGGATTTCAGGTTTCGCTAACTATTGCTCTCCCGTTCAGTCTGATATTGCAAATACATTGCCAGGTTTTGCCTGCTCGCAGTTGTCGTGCTGGATGCTTCTAGGCCGGGCCTTTCGTTGGGTTTGTGAACGCTTCGTGTGGGAAGTTTTGGGGGATGCTCCCCACTTGTGGGGGCGAAATTACACCGGAACTGAGGCAGTTTGGGTGTCAGCAGTTATTGATATGAGTGCCTAAATAAACCGGTATAAAAAATAATTAGATGTTTCATGCTGAAATACTTTGTTACAGCTATGGTGGCATTAAGCGCACTTGCTTGCGTGAACGATCAGCCTGAAAAACCTGAGCCGTCGGGAAGTCCATCATGGTCGACTATCTGAGTAACTTGCGAATCCCCCGCCTGGCCTGTGCGATAGCGATGACACTCGCCGCCGGCCTTCCTTTGACCAGCGTTCGGGCCGCGGACCCGGCCGGGACCGTACCGGTCGTGCCGGATGTCCCCAGCCTGCACTCACTGCGAGGCATGACGCCGCCGGACCCTTCAGGTACCGAAGGTGGCCGCAAGGTCGACCTGATGTCCGATTACGTGATCAATCGCGGGGCGGTGGTGCTCCTGGGCAAGGCCCTGTTCTGGGACATGGCGATCGGCAGTGACGGCGCCACCGCCTGCGCGTCGTGCCATTATCACGCGGGTGTCGATCACCGGGTCACCAACCAGATCAACCCAGGCCAGGCCAATACCAATGCCAACGTAGCGTCGATCTTCAACAAGCCGTTCACGGCCGCCGACATCCCCGGCGACGTGCCGAGCTACGCCACACGCTCCGGTGGCAAGGGCGGCCCGAACTACACGTTGAAAAAAGGCGACTTCCCGACTCACGTGCTGGCCAACCCTCTGGATCGCAACTCGGCGATCGTCTATTCGAGCGATGACGTCATCGGCTCGCAAGGTGTGTTCGACGCCAACTTCGTCAAACCCCGTCAGTCGCGCTTCGACAAATGTACCCAGCAACCGGATGGTATTTTCCAGGTGGGCGGCATCAACGTGCGCCGCGCCACCGGGCGCAATGCGCCGTCGGTGATCAACGCGGCATTCAACGTGCGCAACTTCTGGGATGGTCGGGCCAACAACATATTCAACGGCCTCTCGCCGTTCGGTAACCGCGACCCGGATGCAGGGATCTTCGTGACCAAGGATGCCAGTGGCGTGGCGGTCAAGGTGCGCCTGGCCCTCAAGGATGCCTCGGCTGCCTCGCAAGCCGTCGGGCCTCCCGGCAGCGCGGTGGAAATGTCCTGTGGCGGGCGCACCTTCGCCGACATTGGCCGGCGCATGCTCGACACCATGATGCTCAAGGGGCAGAAGATTTCGCCTACCGACTCGGTGCTTGGGCCAGTCTCCAGTGCCCGCCGGCCGACCTATCGCGAACTGATCAAGAACGCCTTCCAGCCCCGCCTGTGGAATGCCACCCAACAGGTCTTGCTGGGCAGCGAGCCCTACAGCCAGATGGAGGCAAACTTCCCGTTGTTCTTCGGGCTGGCGATCCAGATGTACGAGTCGACGCTGATCTCCGACCAGGCACCGCTGGATGCCTATCTGCAGGGCGATCACACCGCCATGAGCGCCCAGCAGGTGCAAGGCATGGAGCTGTTCCTGGGCAAGGGCAAATGTGTCAGCTGCCATGGTGGCGCGGAGTTGACCAACGCCGGCAGCAGGCTGCTGTTCCAGCCTCGTGAGCGCATCGAGCGCATGGTCATGGCCGACGGCCTGACCACGCTCTACGACAACGGGTTCTACAACACCGGTGTGCGCCCGACCTTCGAGGACCTGGCGCTGGGAGGCTCGGACGCCTGGGGCAACCCACTGTCCTTCACCCGCGAATACAACACCCAGCTGCAAGGCGGGAATATCCCTGACCCATTGGATGTCGATGTGTGCACCTTCGAAGTGCCGCTGAGCGCAGCGATCCCCTGCGACCCGACACTCAAGCCCAGTGTCGGCTTCCGCGACTCGGTCGATGGCGCCTTCAAGACCCCGACCCTGCGCAACATCGCCTTGACCGGGCCGTACTTCCACAACGGCAGCCGGGCAACGCTGCAGCAGGTGATGGAGTTCTACAACCGCGGCGGTGACCGGCGTGGCGAGGACGCCAGCAACACCAGTGGCTTCGAGCACCCGGCAGTCAACCAGCACAACGGCTCCAACCTCGATCCGGACATGACCCCGCTGAACCTGACGCCGGATGAAGTGGATGCACTGGTCAAGTTCATGGAAGTCGGCCTGACCGATCCACGCGTCGCCTGGGAACGGGCACCGTTCGATCACCCGTCGCTGGTGCTGCCACAGGGTGAGAAGGGCGATGAAAACTCGGTCGGGCAAAAACCGGCCAGCGCACAGATCACCTCTCGGCAAGCGCTGGACGCCGAGTTCCAGCTCAATGCCGTGGGTGCCTCAGGTCGCTCCACTGCGCAGGGGCCACTGCTGCCCTACAACAACGACTTGTAGCGCTCTTGCCCTTTGCGTCACTGGCGTCTGATGGATGCCAGTGACGCTCTTTTTCAGTAACCCGCAAAGATGCCGTTACAAGAAAAGCTCAAGCCCTCCACTCCCACTGCCGTTAACACACACCGGTGTACTCATCTATTCACGTGTGCTGCCGATGAAGTAGAGGCACAATGCTATTATTGATCTGCCGGGTCGGAGATTACCCTTGTTTCGTCTAAACGCTGTTCGCGCGAGCCATTTCCTGCCTTCGCTTTTTTTGCTGCTGGCCGGGCTTGCGGCGGCTTATGTAAGAGACCTCAGCGTCTTCTTCACATCACTGTTCAACGTCCTCCCCACCCTGGTCCTGCTGCTGGGCGGCGCCTACTGCGCCGTGTATCGCCGCCAGCGTGAGCTGTTCCTGATGGTCACGGTGTACATCGCCTATTTCCTGCTCGACACGCAGACCGATTTCTATCGTGACAACGGCCGCGTGCGCGAGGATGCGGCGGTGATCTTCCATCTGGTGTGCCTGCTGCTGCCCGCGTTGTACGGGCTGTTCGGCGCCTGGCAGGAGCGTACCCACCTGGCCCAGGATCTGCTGGCCCGCTTCGCCGTACTGTTCGCTGTCGGCAGCGTGGCCGTGGCCCTGGAGCAGAGCTTCCCGCAGGCGCTGCTGACCTGGTTGGCGGAGATCCGCTGGCCGTCGCTGCATGGCCAGTGGATGAGCCTGATCCAGATGGTCTACCCGGTGTTCTTCGTGGTGTTTGTTCTGCTGGTCGTGCAATACCTGCGTGAGCCCCGGCCTTTGCATGCGGCGCAGCTGATCGGCCTGGTCGGCATCTTCTGGATGCTGCCCAAGACCTTCATCCTGCCCTTCACCTTGAACATCATGTGCAGCCAGGTGATGCTGATGATTGCTGCTGCGGTATCGCACGAGGCCTACCAGATGGCCTTCCGTGACGAACTCACCGGATTGCCGGGGCGCCGTGCGTTGAACGAGCGCATGCAGCGCCTGGGCCGCAACTACGTGATTGCCATGACTGACGTCGATCACTTCAAGAAATTCAACGACACCCATGGCCACGATGTCGGTGACCAGGTGCTGCGGCTGGTCGCCAGCCGGTTGTCCAAGGTTACCGGTGGTGGCCGCGCCTATCGCTACGGTGGTGAGGAATTCGCCCTGGTGTTCGCCGGCAAGACCGCCGAAGAGTGCGTGCCGCATGTGGAAGCAGTGCGCGAGATGATCGCCAACTACACCATGCACCTGCGTGACCAGAACAGCCGCCCGCAGGACGATTCAGCCGGGCGTCAGCGCCGCAGTGGCGGCGCCAGCGGTACGGTATCGGTGACCATCAGCATCGGCGTGGCCGAGCGCCAGGTCGACCATCGCAACCCGGAAGAAGTGCTCAAGTCCGCCGACCAGGCGCTTTACAGTGCCAAGGGGGCGGGGCGCAACTGTGTCATGGTCTATGGTCAACAATCCCAGCGCGGGGCCGTGCGTATGGCGTGACCAAAGTAGACTGTATGGTCGCGTGATGACCCTATGTCTCGCAAAAGTTGTTCGGTTACACTGGATTCAACCCCGGGTTGTTTTTTTTACGAACCCCGTGCCGCGGTCCGTGTGGCCGCCCCGACCCGACCAGCGAGAGGTTGTCATGGCTGACTATAAAGCGCCCCTGCGCGACATGCGCTTCGTACTGAATGAAGTCTTCAATGTGGCCGAGTTGTGGGCGCAGCTGCCCGAACTGGCCGAGGCGGTCGACGCGGACACCGCCATGGCGGTGCTGGAAGAAGCCGGCAAGGTCACCAGCAAGCGCATCGCCCCGCTCAGCCGCGCCGCCGACGAAGAAGGCTGCCACTGGGACAACGGTGCCGTGCGCACCCCCGCCGGCTTCATCGAGGCCTACAACACCTACGCCGAAGGCGGTTGGGTGGGCGTGGGCGGTGACCCGCAATTCGGTGGTATGGGCATGCCCAAGGCGATCTCGGCCCAGGTCGAGGAAATGGTCAACGCCTCAAGCCTGTCCTTCGGCTTGTATCCGATGCTGACCGCTGGCGCCTGCCTGTCGATCAACGCCCATGCCAGTGACGCGTTGAAGGAAAAGTACCTGCCGAACATGTATGCCGGCGTCTGGGCCGGCTCCATGTGCCTGACCGAACCGCACGCCGGTACCGACCTGGGCATCATCCGCACCAAGGCCGAGCCCCAGGCCGATGGCAGCTACAAGGTCAGCGGCACCAAGATTTTCATCACCGGCGGCGAGCATGACCTGACCGAGAACATCATTCACCTGGTGCTGGCCAAGCTGCCGGATGCACCGGCGGGGCCCAAAGGCATCTCGCTGTTCCTGGTGCCGAAGTTCCTGGTCAACGAAGACGGTAGCCTCGGTGCGCGCAACCCGGCCACCTGTGGCTCGATCGAGCACAAGATGGGCATCCAGGCTTCGGCTACCTGCGTGATGAACTTCGACGAGGCAGTCGGCTACATCGTCGGCGAGCCGAACAAGGGCCTGGCGGCCATGTTCACCATGATGAACTACGAACGCCTGGGCGTGGGCATCCAGGGCCTGGCGTCGGCCGAGCGCTCCTACCAGAACGCTGTGGAATACGCCCGTGATCGCCTGCAAAGCCGCGCCCCGACAGGGCCGCAAGCCAAGGACAAGGCCGCCGACCCGATCATCGTCCACCCTGATGTGCGGCGCATGCTGCTGACCATGAAGGCGCTGATCGAGGGTGGTCGTGCCTTCTCCACCTATGTGGCGATGCAGCTCGACAGCGCCAAGTACAGCGAAGACCCGGCCACGCGCAAGCGCAGCGAAGAGCTGGTGGCGCTGCTGACCCCGGTGGCCAAGGCGTTCCTCACCGACCTTGGCCTGGAGTGCACGGTGCACGGCCAGCAGGTATTCGGTGGCCACGGCTACATTCGCGAGTGGGGCCAGGAGCAGCTGGTGCGCGATGTGCGTATTACCCAGATCTACGAAGGCACCAACGGTATCCAGGCGCTGGACCTCATGGGGCGCAAGGTGGTGGCCAGCGGCGGGGCGTACTACAAGCTGTTCTCTGACGAGATTCGCCAGTTCATTGCCAGTACTGATGGCCAGCTGGACGAGTTCACCAAGCCGCTGGGCGCCTACCTGGATCAGCTCGACGGGCTCACCGAATGGGTGCTGGAGCAGGCGAAGGGCAACCAGAATGAAATCGGTGCCGCGTCGGTCGAGTACCTGCATGCCTTTGGCTACGTCGCCTATGCCTACATGTGGGCATTGATGGCGCGTGCGGCGAAGTCGGGCGAGGGCGACGAGGCGTTCTATTCGGCCAAGCTGGGCACGGCACGGTTCTACTTCGCACGGCTGTTGCCGCGGGTGAGCTCGCTGGTGGCTTCGGTGAAGGCGGGCAGCGAGTCGTTGTACTTGCTTGATGCCGAGCAATTCTGATTGTGTGAAATGTTTGCCAATGACTACGTCTTGTAAGCCTTTTCCTACATGACGTGGTGACTTTTCGCCACTGGTGTCAGATTGGATCCACGGTTAATCTTTCTACATGGACGTTGCGCAGGAAGCGCAAAGGACAGAACAGGGACACGAAGGATTTCCTGCCAGGATGGCGGGGCGATAGGGATGTCATAGGGAAACAGTCTAGAGAACCCCGCTTCGGCGGGGTTTTCTTCGTCTGCGTGTTTTTCAGCCAAGCACATCCAGCGGCGTGGTGCCCAACTGCCGGGCGTCAGTCTCTTCTTCCAGCA
Organism: Pseudomonas sp. MN1F; assembly: GCF_009391885.1. GTDB lineage: Bacteria > Pseudomonadota > Gammaproteobacteria > Pseudomonadales > Pseudomonadaceae > Aquipseudomonas. The sequence continues at coordinate 55,667 of NZ_VZII01000042.1, forward strand.
GCGTGCGCAGCAGCTCCACCGACGCCTGCTGGCGCTGGGCATCACGGAACACCAGGCCGACCTTGAGCGGCACACGCGGCTCACTCAGTGGTTTCCACAGCAAACCCTGGTCATCTTCGGCGGCATCCTTGGCCCGCCCTGGCAGGATGGTCGCCAACGAGGTGTGTGCCAGGCTGTCGAGAATCCCCGCCATGTTGTTCATTTCGGCTTGCACCTGCGGGCGGCGGCCCTGTGCGGCCAGTTGCTCCTTCCAGATCTGGCGGATCTGGAATTCCTCACCCAGCATCAGCATGGGTAATTCGGCGGCCTGCTTGATGGAGACTTTCTTGAAGTCCTTCAGGGGGTGGGTAGCCGGGATGACAACCTGCAACTCGTCTTCGTACAGCAGCGAGCCATGCAGCCCTGGCTGGCGTGGTGGCAGGTAGCTGATGCCGATGTCCAGGTTGCCATTGAGCAGGCGCCGTTCGATTTCCAGCCCCGACAGTTCATAGATTTGCACCACCAGATGCGGCTGGGCCTTGCGCACACGCTCCAGCAACTGTGGCACCAGGCTTGGCCGCACGGTCTGCAGCACGCCGATGGCCAGGGTGCGCAATGACTGGCCCTTGAAGTTGCGCATGGCCTCATGGGCTCGCTGCAGGCCATCCAGCAGCGGCAGGGCATGGTTGTACAGGGTGTGTGCAGCCAGGGTCGGCAGCAGGCGCTTGTTGCTGCGCTCGAACAGGCTGAGGTCGAGGCTGTGTTCAAGTTGGCGAATCTGCTGTGACAGTGCCGGTTGCGACAGCGACAGGCGTTCGGCGGCGCGGCCAACATGGCCTTCTTCATACACCGCGACGAAATAACGCAGTTGGCGAAAATCCATAAGTAATACTTATCGAAAAAGCTGGGAAAACGAAATGGCCGCGAACGCTGCCGAAGCCTAGTCTATCGCCGTATTCCAACGGGTTACAGCGATCAATCAGCTCATTGTTACCGCGTTTGAAAAACACTTTTGATAGGCAAGGCAAAATCATCCAGCGCCGGCAGCAAGACCGGACCCCTGGCCGCCCTTTACCGTGATTGGTTGGAGCCCCGATGAACCTGTTCAACCTGCGCCGTTCGGCCCCTGCCGCGGTTGCCGAGCCCAAGCGTGCACCGGTGATCGTGGCGGATGCGCCGCAGTTGTCGCGTGAACGTCTGATGCCGAGCGCCGAGCGTGCGGCGCAAGTGTTTGTGCGTGGCCAAGGCTCCTGGTTGTGGGACAACGAAGGGCATGCCTACCTGGATTTCACCCAGGGCGGCGCGGTCAACAGCCTCGGGCACAGCCCGACGGCGCTGGTCAAGGCGCTGGGCAACCAGACCCAGGCGCTGATCAACCCGGGTGCGGGCTATCACAGCCGTGGCCTGCTGGCGCTGGTCAACCGCCTGTGCCAGAGCACTGGCAGCGACCAGGCCTACCTGCTCAACAGCGGTGCCGAGGCCTGTGAAGGGGCGATCAAGCTGGCGCGCAAGTGGGGCCAGCTGAACCGTAATGGCGCGTACCACATCATCACCGCCAGCCAGGCTTGCCATGGCCGTAGCCTGGGCGCGCTGTCGGCCTCCGACCCGCTGCCGTGCAACCGCTGCGAACCGGGCCTGCCGGGGTTCAGCAAGGTGCCGTTCAACGACCTGGCGGCGCTGCATGCCGAGGTCGATTCGCGCACCGTGGCGATCATGCTCGAGCCAATCCAGGGCCAGGCAGGCGTGATTCCGGCTACGCGCGAGTACCTGCAGGGTGTGGAAAAGCTCTGCCGCGAACTGGGCATCCTGCTGATTCTCGACGAAGTGCAGACGGGTATCGGCCGCTGTGGGGCATTGCTGGCAGAACAGACCTACGGTGTGCGCGCCGACATCATCACCCTCGGCAAGGGGCTGGGCGGTGGTGTGCCGCTGGCGGCCCTGCTCGCTCGCGGCACAGCCTGCTGTGCCGAACCTGGCGAACTGGAGGGCAGCCATCACGGCAATGCGTTGATGAGTGCCGCCGGCCTAGCCGTGTTGGAAACCGTGCTGGAGCCTGGTTTCTTCGAGCAGGTGCAAGACAGCGGTCGCCATCTGCGCGATGGCTTGAGCCGCCTGGCTGGCCGCTATGGCCAGGGTGAAGTGCGTGGCCAGGGCCTGCTGTGGGCCTTGCAGTTGCAGGAAAGCCTGGCCAAGGAACTGGTCGAGGCTGCCTTGCACGAAGGTTTGCTGTTGAACGCGCCGCAGGCCGATGTCGTGCGCTTCTCGCCGGCGCTGACCGTGAGCAAGGGCAACATCGACGAAATGCTCCTGCGCCTGGCCCGGGCCTTTGCCCGCCTGCATGCGCAACAACAGGCCCGCCGCGAAATGCCGGCCTGATCAAGAATTCAACGAACCGTCTGGCGTTTCTGCGCATCGCCCCGTGCCTGTTTCATTTGGCCCGGGGCGTTTTTTTTTGCCTGTGGAACCTCTGCGATGCGTGGCTAGTCTCTGATGTAACCCCTTCAGGAGAGACCCGCATGGACTTCATTCGCATCATCATCGCCATCATCCTGCCGCCGCTGGGTGTGTTTCTGCAGGTGGGGTTTGGCGGGGCGTTCTGGCTGAACATACTGCTGACCCTGCTGGGCTACATCCCAGGGATCGTGCATGCGGTCTATATCATCGCCAAGCGCTGAGGATGCTGGGGCCGCTTTGCGGCCCCAGGGGCATCAGCCCTCCAACACCCGGCAATAGAACTGCCACTCTTGCTCAAGGGCATGCGCCAGGTGCTCGGCTTTGCGGAATCCGTGCCGTTCGCCGGCATAAAAATGCCCTTCGGCCTCGATGCCATTGGCCTGCAACGCCGCCAGCATCGAACGCGTCTGCTCAGGCACCACCACGGCGTCCAGCTCGCCCTGGAAGAAAATCACCGGCACCTTGATCCGTGAGGCATGCAACACCGGCGTGCGCTGACGGTAGCGCTTGGCATCTCGCTGCGGATCACCGATCAGCCAGTCCAGGTAATCACCTTCGAACTTGTGCGTGGCCCGGCCCAGGGCAATCGGGTCACTGACCCCGTACAGGCTGGCACCGGCGCGGAACACGTTGTGGAAAGCCAGGGCGCACAGCGTGGTGTAGCCACCGGCACTGCCGCCGCGAATGAACGCCTTGCCGGGGTCGATCAGCCCTTGCCCGGCCAGATGCTCGACGGCGGCGCAGGCATCCTGCACATCGCTTTCGCCCCAGCGCAGGTGCAGCGCCTGGCGGTATGCCCGGCCATAGCCGGTGCTGCCCCGGTAGTTCAGGTCAGCCACGGCGAAACCGCGTTGGGTCCAGTACTGGATGCGCGGGTCGAGCACCGGGTAGCAGGCCGAGGTCGGGCCGCCGTGAATAAACACCAGCAAAGGTGCAGGGCCCTTGATGCCGCTTGCTGGATAGAAAAACCCATGGGCAAGCGCACCGCCACTGTCGTAATGAATCGAATGCGGCAGGCTGATCTGCGCTGCAGGCAGCACTTCGGCGCCGCCGGCCAGCACGCTGACCTCATGGTTGGCGCGGGCAATGGCGATCACTGCTGGCGGGCTGATCGGTGAAGCTGCGACGGCATAGAGGTGTTCGGCATCCATGGCCAGGTTGCGGAACCGGGTGTAGGCGCTGGCGAAGCGCTCCATGCGGCCATTTTCATCTTGCAGGCCCAGTTGCCCGATACCACCTTCGAACCAGGTGGCCAGATAGCGTTGTGCACTTATCGGCAGCCAGGTGCTGGTGCCCAGTTGCCAAGGCGCGGCGGCATGGTCGGCGGGCTCGGCCGGCAACGCCTGCCAGTGGCCGTCGACCTCGCCCCAGGGCTGCCAGAAGCCATTGCGGTCAGATAAACAGTACAAGCGGCCTTCGGCGTCGAAGCGCGGCTGTTGCAGTGATTCCTCTTCGGCGGCGATACAGCGCGCGGCCCCCCAGTCACCGTTGGCGTCGCGTTCGCGGCACATCAGCCGGGTAACGGTCCAAGGCTGCGCCGGGCGGTCCCATTCGACCCAGGCCAGGCGTTGGCCATCGGCGCTGACCGTTGGCGAGGCATAGAAGTCGGCACCCTCGGCGAGCACCTCGCGCTGGGTATCCTCCAGCGCCACCAGGCGATGTTCGACGCTTTCGCCATGGCGCTCTTCGACTGCCAGCACCTGGCCGTCGTGCCACTGCACATCGCCATAGCGGCAATCGGCATCGTCGGTCAGGGCGCGTGGGGCACTGCCTTCGAGGCTCTGGGTATAGACCTGCTGATCCTGTTCGTTGACGAACAACAGCCCGTCACCGCCCAGGCAGAAGCTGCCGCCACCGTACTCGTAGACCCGGCTGCGCACACTGAAACCATCGGCTGTGAGGCACCGCGCCTGGTGGTCGCGCCACTGCCAGATACGGCAGGCACCATCGGCCGGGCGAAACTCGTTCCAGAACAGCCCCTCGGCACTGACCTTGAGTTCGGCAAAGTCAGTGCCAGCGGCAACGGCCTGGGCGGCGCTGAAGTCAGCCGCGGACGATGACACGGGAGTTGCGCTCATTGCGGAAGGTCATCTCTTCGATGGCGAGTTGGGCAGTCTCCGCTTCTTCGCGGGCCTTGAGGATGATGCCGTGGTCAGGCGACTTGGCGCACACCGGGTCGGCCTTGCTGGCATCGCCGGTCAGCATGAAGGCCTGGCAACGGCAGCCGCCGAAGTCCTTTTCCTTCTCGTCGCACGAACGGCACGGCTCGGGCATCCAGTCGTTGCCGCGGAAGCGGTTGAAGCCGAACGAGTCGTACCAGATGTGGTGCAGGTCATGGTCGCGCACGTTGGGGAACTGCACCGGCAATTGCCGGGCGCCGTGACAGGGCAGGGCAGTACCGTCCGGCGTGATGGTCAGGAACAGGCTGCCCCAACCGTTCATGCAGGCTTTCGGGCGCTCCTCGTAGTAGTCCGGGGTGACGAAGATCAGCTTGCACGGGCTGCCTTCGGCCTTGAGCTTTTCCCGGTACTCGTTGGTGATGCGTTCGGCACGTTCGAGCTGCGCGCGGGTCGGCAGCAGGCCCAGGCGGTTGAGGTGCGCCCAGCCGTAGAACTGGCAGGTGGCAAGCTCGACGAAGTCGGCTTCAAGGGCGATGCACAGCTCGATGATGCGGTCGATCTTGTCGATGTTGTGCCGGTGGGTGACGAAGTTGAGCACCATCGGATAGCCGTGGGCCTTCACCGCACGGGCCATCTCCAGCTTCTGCGCGAAAGCCTTCTTCGAGCCGGCCAGCAGGTTGTTGACCTGCTCGTCACTGGCCTGGAAGCTGATCTGGATATGGTCCAGCCCGGCCTCCTTGAAGGCGGCGATGCGCGCTTCGGTCAGGCCAATGCCGGAGGTGATCAGGTTGGTGTAGTAGCCCAGTCGGCGGGCCTCGCCGATCAGCTCGGCGAGGTCCTGGCGCACCAGCGGCTCACCACCGGAGAAGCCGATCTGCGCGGCGCCCATCTCGCGGGCTTCGGCCATCACCTTGAACCACTGTGCAGTGCTCAGCTCCTGGCCCTGGGCGGCGAAGTCCAGCGGGTTGGAGCAATATGGGCACTGCAGCGGGCAGCGGTAGGTCAGCTCGGCCAGCAGCCACAGCGGCAGGCCGACCGGCACCTCAGGCGAGGACGATCCAGTGTTCGGCACGGGCCACCTCCATGAATTGCTCGATGTCGTCGGCGACTTCGGGCACACCAGGGAATTGGTGTTCGAGGTCTTTGATGATCGCCGCCACGTCACGCTTGCCGTCGATCAACCCGCCGATCAGGCCGGCGCTGTCATTGAGCTTGATCATGCCCTCGGGGTAGAGCAGCACATGGCCCTTCTGCGCCGGCTCGTACTGGAAGCGGTAGCCGGGGCGCCAGTTTGGCACTTGCTTGCGGTCAAAATTCATAGGGCGATCCCCTTGTGCCAAACCCGTTGCCGGGTGACGGTGTGGTAAGGCGGGCGGTTCAGCTCGTAGGCCATGCTCATGGCGTCGAGCATGCTCCAGAGGATATCCAGCTTGAACTGCAGGATTTCCAGCATACGCTCCTGGCCCGCGCGGGTGGTGTAGTGCTGCAAGGTGATCGCCAGGCCGTGCTCGACGTCACGCCGGGCCTGGCCCAGGCGGGTGCGGAAGTACTCGTAGCCGGCCGGGTCGATCCACGGGTAGTGTTGCGGCCAACTGTCCAGGCGCGACTGGTGGATCTGCGGGGCGAACAGCTCGGTCAGCGAGCTGCTGGCCGCTTCCTGCCAGCTGGCGCGGCGAGCGAAGTTGACGTAGGCATCGACGGCAAAGCGCACGCCGGGCAGTACCAGCTCCTGGGAGCGCAGCTGGTCGGGGTCGAGGCCGACCGCCTGGCCCAGGCGCAGCCAGGCTTCGATACCGCCGTCCTCGCCGGGCGCGCCGTCATGGTCGAGCAGGCGCTGGATCCACTCGCGGCGCACCTCGCGGTCCGGGCAGTTGGCCAGGATCGCGGCATCCTTCATCGGGATGTTGACCTGGTAGTAGAAGCGGTTGGCCACCCAGCCCTGAATCTGTTCGCGGGTGGCGCGGCCTTGGTACATCGCCACATGGTACGGGTGGTGGATGTGGTAGTAGGCGCCCTTGGCGCGCAGGGCCTGCTCGAACTCGGCAGGTGACATTGGCAGTGCGTCGCTCACGGGGCCTCCTTACAACTCGATGCTCATGCCGTCGAAGGCGACTTCGACGCCGCGGCGCTGGACTTCGGCGCGCTCGGGGGAGTCTTCGTCGAGGATCGGGTTGGTGTTGTTGATGTGGATAAGCACCTTGCGCTGGCGCGGGAAACCGTCGAGCACTTCGAGCATGCCGCCCGGGCCATTCTGCGCCAGGTGGCCCATCTCGCGGCCGGTGCGGGTGCCGACACCGCGGCGCTGCATTTCATCATCCTCCCACAGCGTGCCGTCGACCAGCAGGCAGTCGGCGTCGTGCATCATCTGCAGCAGCTTGGCATCGACCTGGCCAAGGCCGGGGGCGTAGAACAGCTTGCCGCCGCTGCGCGTGTCCTCGACCAACAGGCCAAGGTTGTCGCCCGGGTGTGGGTCGAAGCGGTGCGGCGAGTAGGGCGGCGCGGCGCTGCGCAGGGGGAAGGGGGTGAACCTGAGGTTGGGGCAGGCGTCGATGACGAAGCTGCCTTCGAGCTCGATGCGGTTCCACTGCAGGCCACCGTTCCAGTGGCTGAGCATGTTGAACAGCGGGAAGCCGGTGGTCAGGTCCTGGTGGACCATGTCGGTGCACCAGACCTGGTGCGGGCAGCCTTCACGCAGGCTGAGCAGGCCGGTGGTGTGGTCGATCTGGCTGTCGAGCAGGACGATGGCGTTGATCCCGGTATCGCGCAGGGCACGCGCCGGCTGCATCGGCGCGAAGGCCTGGAGCTGGGCGCGAATGTCGGGCGAGGCATTGCACAGGATCCAGTGCTCACCGTCGTCGGACAGGGCGATGGACGACTGGGTGCGTGCCGTGGCGCGCAGGCTGCCGTCGCGATAGCCCTTGCAGTTGACGCAGTTGCAGTTCCACTGCGGGAAACCACCACCGGCGGCGGAACCGAGAATCTGGATGTACATGGCCACTCCTTTCTGCGAAAAGCCGTATCCGAAAAACGACGACGCCCCGGCGGGCCGAGGCGTCGAACCGCAAAGCAGGGCTTAGCGGTTGGCGAAGTACATGGTCACTTCGAAGCCGATACGCAGGTCAGTGTATGCAGGTTTGGTCCACATGGGCGTTCTCCTTCCGGATGGGGTTGGGGTGCTTCAGCTACTCATTGGGTGCCACCTGGAGCAGGAGGTTCCGTTGGCTGAGATAGCGTTATCTTACAAGAAAAATTTGTACTGAAAGGTTAATTCTTTGATAAGCGCCCTTGCAGTAAACGTAACAATCCCCGCGAAATCAGTGCCAGGAGGCATCTGGCGCGGCGCAGTTGGCCAGGCAAAGCCAGGCGCAATCGGTACCGAGCAGGTCGCCTAGCAGGCCGTCCAGATCTGCTTGTTGCGTCATCAGGATAGACCGCTGCAGCGCACGTAGGTCGCCCGGCTGTGTGGCCAGGTGTGTCTGCCATGCCCATTCGGCGACCTCGGCGTTGGCCATGGCCGGTTCGTCGAACTGATCGGCCAGTGCCTGGCGAGCATGGGCGTCGAGTGTGACGCCCTGGCCTAGAAGTTCGCGCAGGTGAGCGAGGATTTCGGCCTGGCTGGCATGCGGCGACTGCACGCCGAACAGCAGGCCACCGATGCCTTCGACCTGACGGAAGGTACTGAAAACCGCGTAGCCCAATTGCAGTTCGACCCGCAGGCGTTGATACACCGGACCTTGCAGCAGCTGCGCCAGCAGGCGACCACTGGCTTGCCGCGCGGCAGGCAGCGGGCAGAACAGCAGCAGGGCATTTTCACTGCCCGGCACCTCGGCATGGTGCCAGCGATGGCCAGCCCAGAGGGCAGCAGGCGGGGGCACCGCGCCTTGCCCTGGGCAGCCCTGCAGCACTGCGCCCAGTGCCTGCACGGCGCTGCTATCGAAACCCACGGCCAGCCCTTGCCAGTGGCTGTGCTGCCAGGCGCCTTCGAGCAGCGCCTGGTCGAGGGTGCAGGACGGCGTTGCCGCAGCGCGAGTGCCGAGCACGGCGTCGGGTAGCTGATGGAGCAATGCCCGGATCGGTATCAGGGCGAGCGCCTCAGGTGGCGATGGCTGCCAGTTGGAGGGCGCCTGCATCAGCGCCAGGGCCTGGCCTGCGGCGCGCACCACTGCTGCCGGATGGCCAGTGCAGCGTAGCTGCCAGTACTCGCCATACGCGTTGAATTGCAGTTGCACGCCGGCCTGCTCGCAACGTACCTGCAGGGGGTGCAAGGCGTGTTCAAGTACGCCATGAAGACGCTGGCGCAGTGCCGATGGCACGTGCCAGCGCAAATACAGTGCAGCGTATTGCCTGGCAGGTGGAAGCAGGTCGCTGATACCCAGCGCAGATGGCAGCTCTGCAGTTCGAGCGGTGGGCAGTTCAGCGAACAACAAGGGCTCGGCCGCCGGCAGTTGCCATTGCCCGTATGGGTGACGTGGCAGCTGTTCAAGCAGCGCTTCGAACGCAATCAGCGCTTGTGTATCCAATGTTGCAAACGGCTGCCCGGCGCTGTCGCGGCGGGCCAGCTCCAGTGCGCTGGCGCTGCGTTGACGGCGTTGTTGCAAGCAGCCAAACGTACTGTTGAGTTGGGTTGGGGCTGCCTGGCGGATGAAGTCGAACCAGCCGTGCAACAGCTTCAACGCTTCATCGGTGTCGGCATCTGCAGCGAGCTTCAGGTCGATGTGCCAGAGCAGTTGCCCGGCGAAGGCATACAACGTCTCGACCTTGAATCCTTTGAGCCAGCCACGTCGCTCCAGTGCATCCAGCCAACTGCCGGGGCGGTTGTCGCCCAGGTTGGCGATTAGCAGCTCCAACGCCTGTGCTGCACCTGCCGGCAGGCCGTCGTGGGCGAACAGCAGTGGCTTGTTGGTGGCCAGGGCGGGGGGCAAGGCTTGTAGCACAGGGGCGCCGGTCTCGAAGAGGCCGGCGTATTGCCTGCCAAGTTGTTCCAGTTCATCCAAGGGTTGCGGGCCGCAGAGACTCAGGGTGATCTGGCCGCCCCGGTAGAAGCGCTGGTGGAAGCCGCTGAGGGCATGCTGGAAGGCAAGATTGCGCAGGCCGAGGGAATAGCGGTTGCCTGCATGAAAGCCGATCAGCGGATGATTGCCAGCCACCGATTGCAGCAAGGCAAATTGCTGCTGCGCCTGCGGGTTGCGCGACCAGGCGATGAATTCGGCGTGGATGACTTCCCGCTCGCGGCGTTGGCGCTCGATGCCCAGGTCCGGTTCGGCAAGCATCTGGCACAGGCGCTGCAGGCCACCTGCCAGAGCGGCGGGCGGTACTTCGAAGAAGAAGTCGGTGGTGCGCTCGCGGGTGCTGGCGTTGACTTGGCCGCCGAGGGCCTGGACGTAGCGCATCAGGCCGTCTTCCAGCGGGAACCGCGCGGTGCCGAGGAAGAACAGGTGCTCAAGGAAGTGGGCCAGGCCAGGCCATGCAGTTGGGGCGTCATGGCTCCCCGCATGCACCCTCAAGGCGGCCGCCGAGCGCTTCAGGCGCGGGGCGTGGCGCAGGGTCAGCTGCAGGCCGTTGGCGAGGGTCAGGGGGCGGATGGTGTCAGGCATGGGAACTCCGGGGCAGGTGTTCATGCTAACCCATTTGTAAGAATGGGCCGCAAAGCGGCCCCTGTCAGCCCTGACGCCGATGCAGTTCCTGGCGCAGATCGGTCAGGTACGGAAACGCCTCACGCCCCCGCACCACCCGCTCACGCTCCAGCTCAGCCAGCAACTGGCACTCATCGCGCCCGGCCATGGCCAGCAGGCTGCCGTCGGGCCCGATGATGCTGCTCTGCCCGCAGTAGTGGATCTCGCCTTCGGCCCCGCAGTAGTTGGCATACACCAGGTAGCACTGGTTCTCCTGCGCCCGCGAGCGCACGGTCACCTGGCAGACGAAATCGTACGGCGTCATGTTCGCCGTCGGCACCAGGATCAGCTCGGCACCTGCCAGCGCCAGGCGCCGGGCGTTTTCCGGGAACTCGATGTCGTAGCAGATCAGCATGCCGACCTTCCAGCCTTCCAGCTCGACCACCGGGAAATGGTCGGCGCCAGGGCTGAACATTGCCCGGTCCAGCTCGCCGAACAGGTGGGTCTTGCGGTAATTGCACAGGCTGCGGCCATGGGCATCGATCAACTGCACGCTGTTGTAGATCGCCCCGTCATCGGCGCGCTCCGGGTAGCCGTAGACGATGGCGATGCGGTGCGCCTGGGCGATCTCCACCACCTCCATGGCCGACGGGCCATCTTCGGCTTCGGCCAGCCGTTCGACCTGCGCCAGGCCGATGTTGTAGCCGCTCAGGAACATCTCCGGGCACACCAGCAATTGCGCGCCACGCTCGGCCGCCAACTGCGCCTGATGGCGCAGCCGTTGCAGGTTGCCGGGCACGTCCAGCGGGTTGGGTGCGCCCTGGAACAGAGCGATGCGCATGCTGCCTCCTTGGTTTCAGTCAGCCAGGGCGATGGGCCCGATTTCGTCGAATACATCGCCCGGGCCTGGGTTGTCCGGGTGGGTGTGGCCACCGAAGTGGTTCATGATACCCCACACCGCATTCAGCGACGTCTGCACCGCACCTTCGACCCAGGCCGGGGTCCACGACACGTCGTCACCGGCGATGAACATGCCACGTTGCTCGGCAGGCATGTCCTGCTGCATGAAGTGCGCGTACATGCGCTGGTTGTAGCGGTAGTGGCCGGGCAGCGCGCCCTTGAACGCACCGAGGAAGTGCGGGTCGGCTTCCCAGGAAATGGTGATCGGGTCGCCGATGATGTGCCCGGCAATGTCGGTCTTGGGGTAGATCTTCTTCAGCGCATCCAAAGCCAGTTGCACGCGCTTTTCCACCGGATGCGGCAGCATCTTCAAGGCGTCGCTCATCCAGGCGTAGGACAGGCAGATGACGCCCGGCTTGTCGTCACCGTTGTCGAACAGGTAGGTACCGCGGGTGAGGCGATCGGTGAGGGTCATGCTCATCAGGTCGCGGCCGGTTTGCGGGTCCTTGTCCTTCCAGAACGGTCGGTCGACCATGACGAAGGTCTTCGACGACTGCATGTAGCGGGTGCGGTCCAGGGCCATCCACATCTTCTGCGAGAACAGCGACTCTTCGCAGTCGATCTGGGTGGTCAGCAGCCAGCTTTGGCAGGTGGCGAGCACCGCGCCATAGTGGCGGGTGTCACCCCAGTTGTCGGTGACCGCCAGGCGCCCATCGGCAGCGCGGGCGATGCGCTTGACCCCAGTGCGCGGTGCGCCGCCATGCAGCGAACTGAGGCTGGTGCCTTCTGGCCAATGGGCGCAGCGTTCCGGCACATGGCGCCAGATGCCCTGTGGTACCTGTTCCACCCCGCCGACGATCAGGTGCTGATGGTCGTCGCAGTTGGTCATCACCACGCGGAAGATTTCCAGCATCGAGTTGGGGAAGTCCGAGTCCCAACCGCCGGTGCCGAAACCGACCTGGCCGAATACTTCGCGGTGCTGGAAGCTCAGTTGGGCGAACGAGCGCGAGGTGGCGACGAAGTCGTAGAAGGTGCGGTCGTCCCACAGCGGCACCAGCTTGTTCCAAAGCGCTTTCAACCGGGGTACATCACGGTCACGGATCGCTTGCTGGATATCGGCAAACTGCGCGCCGCTTTCCAGCGCATCTGCCCAGGCGTCGGCCACTTCGTGGAACAGTTTCGGCAGGTCACTGGCCTTTTCGGCGTAGTAGGTCTGGCCTTCGAGGTCGATCACTGTGCTGCCCGAGGCAGCAGTCAGCGGGTTGGGGAAGGGCTTGGTTTCCAGGCCCAGCTTGTCGACGTAGTGGTAAAAGGCGGTGGAGGACACCGGGAATCGCATGCCGCCGAGCTCGGCGATGATGCCGTCGGTGCCGTTGAAGGCCTGCGAACGCAGCCGCCCACCCAGTTTCGACGCCTCGTACACCACAGGCTTGAGGCCCAGCTTCATCAATTCGTAGGCTGCGACCAGGCCGGCGATGCCTGCGCCAACGATGGCGACTTCTTCACCATGACGTTCGGCCGGGATGCTGCCCAGGCCTGCCGGGTGTTCCAGCCAGTCGTCGAAGGCGAAGGGGAAATCCGGGCCGAAGATGGTGATGGGCTGCTTGCCGTCGGCGGGGTGGCGGTTTTTCTTGTTCATGAAGTGACCTTGCCAGAGCGGCTGCGCGGGGGCGGAGCCTGAGTATAGGAGATGGCTGGCGGTCATTTTATGAAGCGGGGTGTTCGTAATTAAGATGCAAAGTAGTGTCGTAATGAGCCTTGGTTCGTCATTTTGACTAACAATGTTTAGATTTTGACGATCACTGGGTGGCGCCTCTCGTCATGGGGGCGGATTCAGGCCGGCTGTCCGCGATCGACCTTGCTGCTGAGGATGATTGAAGTAGTGGTCTTCTCCACCCCCTCGACACTGCCAATCTGATCCAGCAATTGGTCCAGTTGTTCTGGCGAATCGCTGCGCAGCCAGGCCACATAGTCAAACTCGCCACTCACCGCACACAATTGCTGCACCTGCCCCATGGCACTGAGGCGCCTTACCACTTCTTTGCCGGAGCGTGGCTGCACCTTTATCCCGACATAAGCCTGCAGCCCACCGCCGATCAGGCGCTGGCCCAGGCGCACACCGTAGCCGGTGATGACCTTGTTCTTTTCCAGCCGCTCCAGTCGCGAGTTGACCGTGGTGCGGGCGATGCCAAGCTGGCGGGCGAGGGTGGCGACGCTTTCGCGGGCGTTGATCTGCAGCAGGGCGATCAGCTGGCGGTCGATTTCGTCGAGGGTGATGGGGCGGGAGTCCGACATGGTGAGTCTCTACGGAGGGTCCGCTAGCCTAGCCAGCCGCAGGTGAGCAGGGCAAGCCCCTGAATGGTCACCAATCGGGCACAAAAAAGCCGCGCATCAGCGCGGCTTTCGTTGTATCTGGTGGGCCCACACGGACTCGAACCGTGGACCAAAGGATTATGAGTCCTCTGCTCTAACCAACTGAGCTATAGGCCCTCAGTAAGTGCCCGGATTATAACGAGGGTTTTGAAAGCGTGCCATCCGAAAGATCAGACAGTGCTATACGAAGAAACGTCGCTGCGAACTCATCGGGTGGCAGGGGCAAGCTGACGATGTAGCCCTGGATCTGCTCGCAGCCCTCGGCGGCGAGGAAGCGTTGCTGCGCCTGGTTCTCCACACCTTCGGCAATGATCGTCAACTGCATGCTGCGCCCCAGCGCGATGATGGCGCGGGCGATGGCGGCGTCGTGAGGATCATCCGGCAAGCCACGGATGAATGACTTGTCGATCTTGAGGATATCCAGCGGCAGGCGCTTGAGGTAGCTCAGTGATGAGTATCCGGTGCCGAAATCGTCGATCGCCAGCTGCACGCCCAGTTGCTTGAGCTGGTGCAACACGGCCAGGGCTTCTTCGGCCTGGCTCATGATGAAGTTCTCGGTGATTTCCAGCTGCAGGTCGCCCGCTTTCAGCTGGTAGACCTTCAACAGGTGCTCGATGCGCTTGGCGAGGTTGGGGTGGCGCAGCTGTGCGCCAGCCAGGTTGATCGACAGCGGCCCAAAGGGCTCGAAATTCTTTTTCCAACGGTGCATCTGCTGGCAAGCCTGCTCCAGCACCCAATCGCCGAGCTGGAGAATGCTGCCGTTCTCTTCGGCCAGGTGAATGAAATGCTCGGGCGGTACTTCGCCGAACGTCGGGTGACTCCAGCGAATCAGCGCTTCTGCCCCGACCAGGGTCTGGGTCTTGATGCTCAGCTTCGGCTGGAAGCTCAGGCTCATCTCGTTGCGCTCGATCGCGCGGCGCAGTTCGTGCTCCATGGCGATGCGTTCGCTGGCCTGCACGGTCAGGTCTCGGGTGTAGGCTTCGACGCGGTTGCGGCCTTTGGCCTTGGAGCGGTACATGGCGGCGTCGGCGTTGCGGATCAGCGTGGCAACGTCGGTGCCATCCTGCGGGTAGAGGCTGATGCCGATGCTGGCGCTGGTGAAGAACTCGTGCTCGCCGGCCTGGAACGGGGCGACAAAGCAGGCCAGCAATTTGTTGGCGATGGCATGGGCATCGCTGGGCTTGTGCAGGCCGGGCAGCAGGATGATGAATTCGTCGCCACCCAGGCGGGCCACGGTATCGACGTCGCGCACCTGCTCCTTGAGGCGCTGGGCGATGCCTTTGAGCAACAGGTCGCCGACCGGGTGGCCGAGGCTGTCGTTGATGTGTTTGAAGCGGTCCAGGTCGAGGAACAGCACGGCGCCTTGGCGGTTGTACACCTGCGCACTGGTCAGCACAGCCTGCAGCCGGTTTTCGAAAAGGGCGCGGTTGGGCAAGCCGGTCAGCGGGTCGTGGTGGGCCTGGTAGTCGAGTTTGGCCTGGGCATGCTTGAGGCTGGAAATGTCGGCGAACACGGCGACGAAGTGGGTGATGTTGCGTTCGTTGTTGCGTACGGCGCTGATGGTCAGCCAACCGGGGTACAGCTCGCCATTCTTGCGCTTGTTGTAGATCTCTCCCTGCCAGTGCCCTTCAGCGGTGAGCTGGTGCCACATGGCGGCGTAGAAGGCGCTGTCATGCTGACCGGAGGCAAGCAGGCGCGGAGTCTGGCCGAGTGCTTCGATCTCGCTGTAGCCGGTAATCTCGCTGAAGGCACGGTTGACTGCACTGATGCGCTGGTCGGTGTCGGTGATCAGTACGCCTTCAGCGGTATTTTCGAACACGGTGGCAGCCAGTTGCAGTTTTTCCTGCATCAGGTGGCGTTCGGTGATGTCGCGGGCGATGGTCAGCATGCAGTCGACACCACCGATCGGCAGTGGCCGAGCCGCCAGCTCGCAGAGGCGAATCTGCCCGTCGCTGCGGCGCAGGTGGCAGCTGAAGTCCCGCACGAAGCCATCGCGGCCAAGCTGGTCGATCAGGCGCTTGCGTTCGTTCAGGTCGACCCAGATCCCCAGGTCGAACGAGGTCTGATCGATAGGCTGGTTGAATTCGTAACCGGTCAGGCGGCAGAAGCCCTCGTTGACCTCCAATAGCAGGCCATCGCTCTGGCGTGACAGCAACAGGCCGTCAGGTGAGGCGTGGAAGGCCTTGGCGAACTTTTCCTCGGAGGTCTGCAGCTGTTGCTGGGTTTCCTTGAGCTGGCTGATGTCGCGAACAGCCACGACCAGCGCCAGGGTACCGTCGAGTTCGAAAGTTTCGGCCGAGGTCAGGCCGGTGAACAACTGGCCGTTGCTGCGGCGGAAGGTCATTTCGAGGTTGCGCAGGCCGCCTTGCTGCAGGCGTTCGAGAAGCCTCGGGCCCATGCCTTCGACGCCCCACAGATTGAGCTCGGTGGCGGTGCGGCCGATGACTTCGCCCGGTGTCAGGCCAATCTGTTCTTCGAAGGCGTCATTGACCTCGAGCAGCACGCCATCGCTGTGCCGTGCGATCAGCAGAATGTCCGGGCACTGCTCGAACACCGAGGCGAACTTCTGCTCCGACAGCCGCAGGGCGTCTTCGGTGCGCTTGGTCTCGCTGATGTCGATCATCAGGCCGCGCATTACCGGCCGGTGGCCGTGTTCGATCATGCTGACGATATTGCGTATCCAAAGCGGCTGGCCGTCGGCACGCACCAGGCGGTAATCGAGGCTGTGATCACGACCTGCGGCGGTTTCACTTTCGCAGAAGGCCTGGGCCCAGAGCGCATCGTCGGGGTGCAGGATGCTGCGCCAGAAACCAGGTTTGAGCCAGTCGTGCAGGGGGTAGCCCAGCAGGTCTTCGGCATGCGGCGAGACATAGCTATAGGTGAAGTCGTTGGCGTCGGCCTCCCAGGCGATTGCCGAGAGGCTCTCGATCAGGCCGCGGTAATGGTATTCGCTGCTACGCAGTTCCTGCTCCAGGGCGATGCGTCGGGAGATTTCCGAACTGAGCCGGCGATTGATGCGGATGACCACGGCGAGAATGGCGATCAGCAGCAGGACGGCAGGCAGGCCATAGAACAGCGTGTCACGCCAGAAGCTGCGCTGGTCGACCACGTTGCCGACCCAGCGCTGCTGGATATGGCTGAGCTCATCGCTGGACATGTCGGCCATCACCTTGTCGAGGATGCCGACCAGTACCTGCTGGTCACGGGGCGCGGCCATTGCCAACTGATAGCGATAGGGCGTTTCGCCGCTCACATACAGCCCTTCGAGCTTGAGCTGGCGCAGGCTCCAGATGCTCGAGGCGAGGTCGCCGACCACGGCGTCCACCGCGTCGGTGGCGAGTGCCTGCAGGGTCGAGCTGACATTCGGCATCGCCACCAGGTTTAGGTCCGGGTGGTGGGTACGCAGCAGTTCATGGGGCGCGTAGTTTTCCACTACGGCGATTTTCAGCCCGTACAAGTCCTTGAGCGTACGCGGTTGTGGGCCGCCTTCATGGGCCAGGATGACGATAGGGAAATCGAGGTAGGGGCGGGTGAACGCCAGGTAGCCCTGGCGTTCCGGCGTTGACATGATGCCAGGCAGCAGGTCGATACGGCCTTCGCGCGCCTGCTGCAACACTTCGGTCCAGCTGCTGGGCTCGACCGGTTTCAGGGTTACTCCCAGGCGATCCTGGAGTAAGGCGATGTAATCGGCGGCCAATCCCTGGTACCGGCCCTCCTGGTCACGAAACTCGAACGGTGGCCAGGAAGCGTCGACGCCCAGTCTCAACTGCGGATGGGCAGCGAGCCAGGTTTTTTCCTCGTCTGTCAGGGTCAGGGCGCCGGCCGTTGTGTTCCACAGCATCAGGAGCAGCAACAGAATGGCCGGCATCGGCGGCATAGCAGCCTCGCATTCAGTTGGTCTGAAGTCGAGTGTAGACTGGCATTGAGCCAGCCGAGTAGCCGATCACAACTATTTGTCGGATAAGAAAAACCCCGGCCTGGGCCGGGGTTTGTAATCACTCGTCGAGGAAGGAGCGCAGATGCTCGCTGCGAGTCGGGTGGCGCAATTTGCGCAACGCCTTCGCTTCGATCTGACGGATCCGCTCACGGGTCACGTCGAACTGCTTGCCCACCTCTTCGAGGGTGTGGTCGGTGTTCATGTCGATACCGAAGCGCATGCGCAGCACCTTGGCTTCGCGTGCGGTCAGGCCCGAGAGCACGTCACGGGTCGCTTCCTTGAGGCTTTCGACCGTGGCCACGTCGATCGGGGACTGCATGGTCGAGTCCTCGATGAAGTCGCCCAGGTGCGAATCTTCGTCGTCACCGATCGGGGTTTCCATGGAGATCGGTTCTTTGGCGATCTTCAATACCTTGCGGATCTTGTCCTCTGGCATTTCCATGCGCTCACCGAGCTCTTCCGGGGTCGGTTCACGGCCCATTTCCTGCAGCATCTGGCGGGAAATACGGTTGAGCTTGTTGATCGTCTCGATCATGTGCACCGGAATACGGATGGTGCGCGCCTGGTCGGCGATCGAGCGGGTGATCGCCTGGCGAATCCACCAGGTGGCGTAGGTCGAGAACTTGTAGCCGCGACGGTATTCGAACTTGTCCACCGCCTTCATCAGGCCGATGTTGCCTTCCTGGATCAGGTCGAGGAACTGCAGGCCACGGTTGGTGTACTTTTTGGCGATGGAGATCACCAGACGCAGGTTCGCCTCGACCATTTCTTTCTTGGCGCGGCGGGCTTTCGCCTCACCGATGGACATGCGACGGTTGATTTCCTTGATCTCGGCGACGGTCAGGCCAGTCTCGTTCTCAAGGTCGATCAGCTTCTGCTGGCAGGCGACGATGGCGGCGTCCTTTTCACCCAGGGCGGCTGCCCACTTGGTGTTGCGCTTGGCCAGGTCACCGGACCAGGTCTGGTCGGTTTCGTTGCTCGGGAACAGGCGCAGGAAGTCGGCACGCGGCATGCGGGCGTCACGCACACACAGCTGCATGATCGCACGCTCTTGCTGACGCAGGCGGTTCAAGGCATCGCGCACGCGCTCGACGAGCACGTCGAACTGCTTTGGCACCAGCTTGATCGGCATGAACAGGTCAGCCAGGGCCTGCAGGGCCTCGATGCTTTCCTTGACGTCACGGCCGTGCTTCTTCAGGACCTTGGCGGTGACCTGAAGCTGATCGGCAACGGCGCCGAAGCGCTGGGCTGCAACGACCGGATCAGGACCGCTTTCGGTCTCTTCCTCGTCGTCACCGCTTTCACTTTCTTCGTCTTCGTCTTCCGACTCTTCCTTGGCCGCAGGTGCCTTGGCACCAGGTACTGGTACTTCTTCGGTCGGTGCGGCGATGTTGTCGTCAGGGTCGATGTAACCGCTGAGGACGTCGGACAGGCGGCCGCCTTCGGCGGTGACGCGGTCGTATTCGCCGAGAATGTAGTCGACGGTGCCCGGGAAGTGAGCGATGGCGCCCATGACTTCACGGATGCCTTCCTCGATCCGCTTGGCGATTTCGATCTCGCCTTCACGGGTCAGCAGCTCGACGGTACCCATTTCGCGCATATACATGCGCACCGGGTCGGTCGTGCGGCCGATATCGGTTTCAACTGCCGCCAACGCAGCAGCGGCTTCTTCGGCCGCGGCTTCGTCGGTGTCGGCTTCCGCCAACAGAAGGGCATCCGCATCCGGAGCACTCTCGAATACGTTGATCCCCATGTCGTTGATCATGCGGATGATGTCTTCCACCTGTTCCGGATCTGAAATATCCTCAGGCAGGTGGTCGTTGACCTCCGCGTAAGTCAGGTAGCCCTGCTCACGACCGCGGGTGATCAACTCTTTGATACGAGACTGCTGTTGCGCTTTTCCGGACATAACACCCTATCCACTGAAGGTCTTGGCGGGCAAAAAACAAGCCGAGGATTATACCCGAGCATGGGCCTCACGCGCCAGATGAGGTCGGCGTTTGTGCGGGAACATTCCGGCTCAGCAGGGCGAGGAGCTGTGATTTTTCCTCGCTGGTCAATTCGCTTTGACGTGATTTCCTGAGCAGTTGTTCCAGACTGCGCTCGCGTTGGCGGGCGGACAAGCTAGTTATAGTGTCGAAAAACTGTTGTTCAAGGTTGTCGGCAACGATCAACCATTCCTTTTCGGCCAAGGCCCGCAGCAGGCGGCCTTGTTCCGTGCCGTGCCAACGTGCGATCAACTGCATTGAGCTTAGCCCAGGATTCTTCTGCGCAGCTTCGATCAGGGCCACCAGCAGCTGGCTATACAGGTGCTCTTCGTCGGCGAAGTGGCTGGCATCCTCGACCTTGCCGGCCAGCAGCGGGTGGTGCAGCAAGGTGCGCAGGGCAGCCAGGGTCGGTGGTTCGACCGGTGCCGGCACCCGCGGCGGTGCTTCGTCGCGCTGCTGCCATGGCTTGCCGCCCTTGCGGTTCTTGTCCCAGGGCTTGTCACTCCACTGCTTTTTGCCCCCGCCTTTGTTCGGCTTCCACTCCTGCTCCTGATGAGCGGGAGCGTAGTCGTGCTGTGGCATATCGCCGTAGTCGGGGGTGTAGCTGGCCATGGCATCGTAGTCATAGCCAGGGTCGTAGTCTGGCACGCTGCTGGTCGCCGGGGCCTGTTGTGCCAGTTGCTCGACCTGCTGTGGGTCCAGGCCGGTGATTTCCTTCAGGCGGTTGCGCATCAGCTGACGCAGGTTGGCGCCGGGGATCTTTTCGATCAACGGTGCAGCCAGGGTGGCCATGTGTGCCTTGCCTTCCAGCGAGCGCGGGTCGGCCTCGTTGCTCAGTTGCTCGAAGAAATAGTCGGCCAGTGGCTGTGCGTGCTGGTTGATCCGGGCCATGAAGGCATCGGTGCCTTCGGCGCGTACCAGGCTGTCCGGGTCTTCGCCTTCGGGCAGGAACAGAAAGCGCGCACGGCGGCCGTCCTGCAGTGCCGAGAGGGTCGACTCCAGTGCGCGCCAGGCGGCCTTGCGCCCGGCCTGGTCGCCGTCGAAGCAGAACAGCACGCTGGGCACCACGCGGAACAGGCGCTTGAGGTGCTCTTCGCTGGTCGCGGTGCCGAGGGTGGCCACGGCATTGCGCAGGCCCTGCTGGGCCAAGGCAATCACGTCCATGTAGCCCTCGACGACGATGATCTCGTCGAGGTTGCGGTTGTGCTTGCGTGCCTCGTACAGCCCGTAGAGTTCCTGGCCCTTGTGGAACACCGGGGTTTCCGGGGAGTTGAGGTACTTGGGCTTGTCGTCGCCCAGTACCCGGCCGCCAAAGGCGATGATGCGCCCGCGGCTGTCGCGGATCGGGAACATCACCCGGTCGCGGAAGCGGTCATAGCGCTTGCCACTTTCGGCGTTCTCGATCAGCAGGCCAGCGTCGATCATCACCTTCTGCTGCAGGGTGTCGGCGCCAAGGTGCTTGAGCAGGTTGTCCCAGCCCGGCGGCGCGAAGCCCAGGCCGAAGTCGCGGGCGATTTCGCCCGACAAACCGCGGCCCTTGAGGTAGTCAACCGCCGCCTTGCGGGTCGGATGGCTGCGCAGGGCCTGGCGGTAGAACTCCGAGGCGGCATCCAGCAATGGGTACAGCGGTGAGTCGGTCGGCTGGCGCGGCTTGTTGTCGCGCCGGCCTTGTTCCCTGGGTACTTCCATGCCGGCCGCGCGGGCCAACTCCTCGACAGCCTGCGGGAAGTCCAGATTGTCGTGGTCCATGACGAAGCCAAGGGCGTTGCCGCCGGCGCCGCAGCCGAAGCAGTAGTAGAACTGCTTGTCGGGGCTGACCGTGAAGGAAGGGGTCTTTTCCTTGTGGAACGGGCAGCAGGCGGAGTAGTTCTTGCCGGTTTTTTTCAGCTGAACGCGCGAACTCACCACATCGACAATGTCGAGGCGGTTGATCAGGTCGTCGATGAAGCTTTGGGGAATCAGCCCGGCCATGGCAGTCTCGTCATCTGGCAACTGGCAAGTCTAAACGCTAACGGGGCGAGTGATGCTAGGGGAAGTGCGAGAGGGTGTGTGCTCGTCGCCAGCCTCCAGCTTCGCCGGGGGCTCGTCAGTCAGGACGTGCACGACTGGCCGAAACCAGATCTGACGCTTTGAAACCATTTGCCCGCTGCAAGTTGCGACAGGCACCTTGGGCTAGCTGCTCAAGGTCAAGCAAACCGCTGCCATCGGCCCGGCGGTGAGCCGGGCAGGGCAGAAGCTCTAGCGTAGAACGTCTGTATTAGTACAGACGAACGGCGCGGCGCTGTTCGCGCTGAACTTTCTTGGCGTGACGCTTAACAGCAGCAGCTGCTTTGCGCTTGCGCTCGGCGGTCGGCTTCTCGTAAAACTCGCGGCTACGAACTTCAGCCAGTACACCGGCTTTTTCGCAGGAGCGCTTGAAACGACGCAGAGCTACGTCGAAGGGTTCGTTCTCTTTAACTTTGACGGCTGGCATCCAGGGCTACCTTAATTCATTACCGGGGTAGACGTGCTCCTGGCAAAACAAAGGTGTGCTGGAGAACGTCGGTTTTCAAGGGTTGCGGATGTTAACCCTTAGTACGCCGGAATGCAAAGCCTCTGATCGAAAACCGCTGGTCGGCACCCGGCACGGGGACTATCATGCGCGGCTTCGAATTCAGCCCCCACAAGGGACGAGCCCATGCTAGTACTGGGATTGGAAACATCCTGCGACGAAACCGGCGTCGCATTATACGACAGTGAGCGCGGTTTGTTAGCCGACGCGCTGTTCAGTCAAATCGACCTGCACCGCGTGTTCGGTGGTGTGGTGCCCGAGCTTGCCTCGCGTGACCACGTCAAGCGCATGCTGCCACTGATCCGCCAGGTGCTGGAGGAGGCCGGCTGCGTCGCCAGCGAGATCGACGCCATCGCCTACACCGCGGGTCCTGGCCTGGTTGGTGCGCTGCTGGTTGGCGCCTCGTGTGCGCAGGCCCTGGCCTTCGCCTGGGATATCCCGGCGATCGGCGTGCACCATATGGAAGGCCACCTGCTGGCGCCGATGCTGGAGGAAAACCCGCCGGAGTTTCCGTTCGTCGCTTTGTTGGTTTCCGGCGGCCATACCCAGTTGGTGCGGGTGGATGGCATCGGCCGATACGAACTGCTTGGCGAGAGCCTCGACGATGCTGCAGGCGAAGCGTTCGACAAGACCGCCAAGCTGATCGGCCTCAACTACCCAGGCGGCCCGGAAATCGCGCGCCTGGCCGAACAGGGTGTGCCTGGGCGCTTCGTCTTCCCGCGGCCGATGACCGATCGGCCGGGCCTGGAGTTCAGCTTCAGCGGCCTCAAGACCTTCGCCCTGAACACCTGGCAGCAATGCAAGCATGCTGGCGACGACAACCAGCAAACCTGTTGCGACGTGTCCCTGGCATTCCAGCAGGCGGTGGTGGAGACTCTGACCATCAAGTGCAAGCGCGCCCTCAAGCAGACCGGCCTCAAGCGCCTGGTCATCGCCGGTGGCGTGAGCGCCAACAAGGCATTGCGCGCCTCGCTGGAAGACATGCTGGCTGGTCTGAAGGGCAACGTGTACTACGCGCGTCCGCAGTTCTGCACCGACAACGGCGCAATGATCGCCTATGCAGGTTGTCAGCGCCTGTTGGCCGGGCAGCAGCAGGACCTGGCGATCAGCGTGCAGGCACGCTGGCCGATGGAGCAGCTGCCGCCCGTGTGAAGGCTTGCGGGTGCGTCAGAAATGCCTTTCGCGCCCGGCAAACAAATCGCGCAGATTGTTGCGGTGGCGCCAGACGATCATCACCGTCAGCACAGCGATCGGCAGCAGCGCCTCCGGCTCGCGCCAGGCCAGCAATGGCAAGGTCAGTGGGGTCGCGACAAGCGCCGCCAGCGAGCTGGTGCGGGTGAGGTAGAAGGTCAGCAGCCAGGCGCCGATGGCCAGCAGTGCGGCCGGGAAATACAGGCCCATGAGCATGCCGGCGGCGGTGGCCACACCTTTGCCGCCGCGAAAGCGGAAGTACAGCGGGAACAGGTGGCCGAGCACGGCGCACACGCCGACCCAGGCCTGCTCTTGCAGGCCAAGGCCGGCAGCGCGGGCGAGCAAAACTGGCAACAGGCCCTTGCACAGGTCGCCGAGCAGGGTCAGGATCGCCAGTTTACGGCCCGCCAGGCGTAGCATGTTGGTGGCGCCGGCATTGCCCGAACCGCTGGAACGCGGGTCCGGGCTGCCCGTAAGGCGGCTGAGGACGATGGCGAAGGACAGCGAGCCGAGCAGGTAGGCGAGCAGCGCCAATAACCAAAACATGCTAACTATTCCGGGCGAGGACGCCCTGATTCTAACGGCGCCAGTCGCCCTTGTCGTGCTGTGGAGAGAAGTGCTTGGACAGAGTGTTCATCGAAGGCCTGGAAGTCGATACCGTCATTGGTGCCTATGACTGGGAACGGGATATTCGCCAGTGCCTGCGCCTGGACCTGAGTTTTGCCTGGGACAACCGCCCGGCAGCGGCGGGTGATGACCTGAACCTGGCGCTCGACTACGCCAGTGTTTCGGCACGGGTCCAGGCATTTGCCGAGCAAGCGCGCTTCGAACTGGTGGAAACCTTCGCCGAGCGCCTGGTGGCGACGCTGATGGAAGAATTCCACATTCCGTGGGTGCGGCTGAAGCTGACCAAGCCCGGCGCCGTTCCCGCGGCCCGTGGCGGTGTTGGCGTGGAGATCGAGCGCGGATGTCTCTAAGCACGGTTTACCTGGGCCTTGGCAGCAATATCGACCGCCACCAGCACTTGTGTGCGGGGCTTGACGCGTTGGCGGCGATCCTCAGCGACATGCAATGCTCCCCGGCGTTCGAGAGCCAGGCGGTGGGGATCAAGAGCGGGCCGTTCATCAACTTCGTGGTCACCGGCAAGACTGATCTGCCGCTGATGGAACTGGATCGCCGGCTCAAGTTCATCGAGGCAGACAATGGTCGCTATGCGCCGGACCGCAAGGGTTTGCCGCTGGATATCGATGTGCTGATGTACAACGATTTGCACGGCACCTTCGATGGGTTGGTACTGCCCAGGGCAGAGATCCTGAAGAATGCCTTCGTACTGTGGCCGTTGTCGCTACTGGCGCCGGAGCTTGTGCATCCCGGGGCAGGGAAGAGCATGGCGCAGTTGTGGCAGGAGGCGCGGATCGACCAGGTGTTGGCGCCGGTTGCTTTCGAGTGGCGGGGGTTGCAGCTGACTCAGGCGTGAGCCTGTACCGGCCCTTTCGCGGCTTCAGCCGCGAAAGGGCCGGTAGGCTCAGCCCAGCGTGTAAGCCTCGAGCGCTTTGAGCCGCTCACCTTTGAGGGCCTCGCCCAGGCCTTGCCCGGTCAACCCGGCTTCCACCAGCGGTTTCACATCCACCGCCCGGGCTGCGGCGGCGGCTCCACGCAGATAATCGCCCTGTGGATAACCTTCACAGGTGGCCATTTCACACGCGGCAATGAAGTCCTCGAAACGCTGCGGGCGCCGATAAACGTCGAACTTCTGCAGCAGCTCCAGCAAGTTTGCAGGCGTTAGCTGTAAAGCGTCGTCGGCGTGCCCGGCAAATTCACCCACCAGCACGGCCAGTTCCTGGCATTCACGTGGCGCCTTGAAACGCTGATTGAGCGCCTTGATCGCCGCTGGCTCCAGCCCGCGCAGCAAGCACGCCCAGCGCACAACCAGCGGCTGTTGATGCTCTGCCGCCCGGCGTAGTGCTGGCAGCGTATCAGCGCTGTGTTCCAGTTCAGGCATCAATTCTTTCAAAGCACCACATGCGCGCAGCACCTGAATGAACACGTGCGGCTGGCTTTCCATCAGCGCCCGCTCGATCTCCTTCCAGCTACGTTCGGCTGTCAGTGCCTGCAGCTCGCCCGATTGGGCGATCTGGCGCATCAATGCCAGGGTTTCCTCGGCGACCTGAAAGCCCAAGGGGGCGTAGCGCGCGGCAAAGCGGGCAACGCGCAGTACACGCAAGGGATCTTCGGCAAACGCGGGGGAAACATGGCGCAGGATGCGTTGTTCAAGGTCTGCCTGGCCGTGGTAGGGGTCGTAGACCACACCCTGTTCATCCTCGGCCATCGCATTGATGGTCAGGTCACGGCGGATCAGGTCTTCTTCCAGCGTAACGTCCGGGCTGGCGTGAAAAGTGAACCCGCCATAACCGCGTCCGCTCTTGCGCTCGGTGCGTGCGAGGGCATATTCCTCGCCGGTCTTCGGATGCAGGAAAACCGGGAAATCGGCGCCGACCGGGCGATAGCCCTTGGCGTGCATTTCCTCGACCGTGGCGCCAACCACCAGCCAGTCGATATCGCTGATCGGGCGCCCGAGCAGGCGGTCGCGTACTGCGCCGCCGACTTTGTAGATGTGCATGTGCAGCCTCCATTACTGCCCACAGGATACCCTGTCGGCAGTAATGGCGGTGCATCAGAGGTGGTGGATGACGGCGAGGTCCATGCGCCCGTAGTCGCCGCTCTCGGCATGCTCGCCACGCGGTGGCATGTGATGGGTCTTGACCACCTGATCGCCCTGTACGGTCTCCAGGTGGATATCGAAGCCCCACAGGCGGTGCAGATGCTTGAGCACTTCCTCGGTCGAGTCGCCCAGCGGTTTGCGGTTGTGCTGCTGGTGGCGCAAGGTCAGCGAGCGATCGCCACGGCGGTCGATGCTCCAGATTTGCACGTTGGGCTCGCGGTTACCGAGGTTGTACTGGGCGGCCAGTTGTTCGCGAATGATCCGGTAGCCAGCCTCGTCATGGATGGCCGGGACCAGCAGGTCGTCGCGTTGGTCGTCATCGAGGATGCTGAACAGCTTCAGGTCACGCATCACCTTGGGTGACAGGTACTGCAGGATGAAGCTCTCGTCCTTGAAACTGCTCATGGCGAACTTGATGGTAGAAAGCCAGTCGCTGCCGGCAATGTCGGGGAACCAGTGGCGATCCTCCTCGGTAGGGTTTTCGCACATGCGGCGGATGTCGGTGTACATGGCAAAGCCCAGTGCATACGGGTTGATGCCGCTGTAATACGGGCTGTCGAAGCCGGGCTGGAACACCACGCTGGTATGCGACTGCAGGAACTCCATCATGAAGCCTTCGGTGATCAGGCCTTCGTCGTACAGGTCGTTCATCAGGGTGTAGTGCCAGAAGGTGGCCCAACCTTCGTTCATCACCTGAGTCTGGCGCTGCGGGTAGAAGTATTGGGCGATCTTGCGCACGATACGCACCACTTCACGCTGCCAAGGCTCCAGCAGCGGGGCGTTCTTCTCGATGAAGTAGAGGATGTTCTCCTGTGGTTCGGAGGGGAAGCGCGCATCGTCACGCTCACCGCCTTTTTCGGCATTCTTTGGAATCGTGCGCCACAGGTCGTTGATCTGCCGCTGCAGGTGCTCTTCACGGTCTTTCTGGCGCCGGCGTTCTTCTTCGGCGGAGATCGGATAAGGGCGCTTGTAGCGATCTACGCCATAGTTCATCAGTGCGTGGCAGGAGTCGATGAGGTCTTCCACGGCATCGATGCCGTGGCGTTCCTCGCACTGGGCGATGTACTGCTTGGCGAACACCAGGTAGTCGATGATCGACGTGGCGTCGGTCCAGGTGCGGAACAGGTAGTTGCCCTTGAAGAAACTGTTGTGGCCATAGCAGGCGTGGGCGATCACCAGTGCCTGCATGCACATGGTGTTTTCTTCCATCAGGTAGGCGATGCACGGATCGGAGTTGATCACGATCTCGTAGGCCAGGCCCATCTGGCCGCGGCTGTAGGACTTCTCGGTACTGAGGAACTGCTTGCCGTAGGACCAATGGTGATAACCCAGCGGCATGCCGACGGAAGCGTAGGCATCCATCATCTGCTCGGCGGTGATCACCTCGATCTGGTTGGGGTAGGTATCCAGGGCGTAACGCTCGGCCAGTCGGCTGATTTCCCGATCGTAGGTCTGGATCAGCTCGAACGTCCACTCGGACCCGGTGGAAATGGGTTGGCGTCTCTGTGCTCTGGCGGTCATGTGGCTAACCTGCGCTGGAAGAGTTCACGGAAGACCGGGTAGATATCGCCGGCCGATACCAACTGCTGCTGGGCGAATGTGTCGGGGAAGGCCTCGCCGATTCGCTCGTACTCGTACCACAACGCCTGGTGCTCACGCGGGGTGATCTCAACGTAAGTGTAGTACTGCACATGGGGCATGATCTGTTTGGACAGGATCTCGCGGCAGATCGGCGAGTCGTCGTTCCAGTTGTCGCCGTCGGAGGCCTGGGCGGCGTAGATATTCCAGTCGGCGGCCGGGTAACGTTCGGCCATGATCTCCTGCATCATCTTCAGCGCACTGGAAACGATGGTGCCGCCAGTTTCCCGGGAGTAGAAGAACTCTTCCTCGTCAACTTCGCGGGCGCTGGTGTGGTGGCGGATGAACACCACCTCGATGCGGTCGTAGTTCCGCTTGAGGAACAGGTACAGCAGGATGAAGAAGCGTTTGGCGATGTCCTTGGTCGCCTGGGTCATCGAGCCGGAAACGTCCATCAGGCAGAACATCACTGCCTTGGAGCTGGGGTTGGGCTGCTTGACCAGCAGGTTGTACTTGAGGTCGAACGTGTCGAGGAAGGGCAGGCGGTTGATGCGTGCCTTGAGCCGTTCGATCTCCTGTTCGACTTCCTGGATGTCGGTGAAATTGTCGGGTTCCTCGACCCTCAGTCGGTCCAGTTCCTTCTGTGCCTCGCGCAGCAGCGCACGGCTGCTGCCGGTCAGGGCTATACGCCGGGCGTGGGCCGAACGCAGGGTGCGGACAATGTTGATGCGTGACGGGTTGCCCTCGTTGGCGATGCCGGCGCGCACGGTCTTGAAGGTGTCGGCGCCGGTCAGGTGGCGTTTGACCAGGTTGGGCAGTTCGAGGTCTTCGAACATGAATTCGAGGAACTCTTCCTGGGTGATCTGGAAGACGAAGTCGTCCATGCCCTCGCCAGAGTTGCCGGCCTTGCCGCGGCCGCTGCCACCCCCGCCGCCCTGGGGCCGGGGGATGTGCTCGCCGGCGGTGAATTCCTTGTTGCCTGGGTGCACGATAGTCTGCTTGCCGCCACGACCATGGTGCAGCACCGGTTCATCGATGTCCCGTCCCGGAATGCTGATCTGCTCGCCGTGTTCCATGTCCATGATGGAACGGCGGCTCACGGCCTCTTCGACGGCCTTCTTGATGTGTTCACGGTAACGCCGCAGGAAGCGCTGGCGGTTGACCGTGCTCTTGTTCTTGCCGTTCAGGCGTCGGTCGATAACGTAGCTCATGGTCCCTCCGGTAGCTGGGAACAGCTGCACGCTTCAAGCTACGAGCTGCTGCACGTACAAGGCAGCAAAGCCGCCGCCGCCCGCGGCCAACAGGCCTGCCTTGGGCGTGCGGCGTGTAGCTTGCCGCCTTATTGCGATTTCCTGACCCGCAGGTACCATTCCGACAGCAGGCGCACCTGTTTGTCGGTGTAGCCACGCTCCACCATCCGCGTGACGAAGTCGTTGTGCTTCTGTTGGTCCTCCTTGCTGGCCTTGGCGTTGAAGCTGATGACCGGCAGCAGGTCCTCGGTGTTGGAGAACATTTTCTTCTCGATCACCACCCGCAGCTTCTCGTAGCTGAGCCAGCTCGGGTTTTTGCCGTTGTTGTTGGCACGGGCACGCAGGACGAAGTTGACGATCTCGTTGCGGAAGTCCTTCGGATTGCTGATGCCTGCCGGTTTCTCGATCTTTTCCAGCTCTTCGTTGAGGGCGATGCGGTTGAGGATCTCGCCAGTCTCCGGGTCGCGGTACTCCTGATCCTGGATCCAGAAGTCGGCGTACAGCACATAGCGGTCGAAGATGTTCTGGCCGTATTCGCTGTAGGACTCGAGGTAGGCAGTCTGGATTTCCTTGCCGATGAACTCGATGTAACGCGGTGCCAGGTACTCCTTCAGGTAGCGCAGGTAGCGCTCGCGTACTTCGGCCGGGAACTGTTCCTGCTCGATCTGCTGTTCCAGCACATACAGCAGGTGCACCGGGTTGGCTGCAATTTCATGCGGGTCGAAGTTGAAGACCTTGGACAGGATCTTGAAGGCGAAGCGAGTCGACAGGCCGTTCATGCCTTCGTCGACGCCCGCAGCATCGCGGTACTCCTGGATCGACTTGGCCTTGGGGTCGGTGTCCTTGAGGTTTTCGCCGTCGTAGACCCGCATCTTCGAGTAGATGTTGGAGTTCTCCGGCTCCTTGAGGCGCGAGAGTACGGTGAACTGAGCGAGCATCTTCAAGGTGTCTGGCGCGCAATGGGCCTTGGCCAGCGAGCTGTTGACCAGCAACTTGTCGTAGATCTTGATCTCGTCGCTGACGCGCAGGCAGTACGGCACCTTGACGATGTAGATCCGGTCGATGAACGCCTCGTTGTTCTTGTTGTTGCGGAAGGTGTGCCACTCCGATTCGTTGGAATGGGCCAGCAGGATACCGGTGTAGGGAATGGCTCCAAGGCCCTCGGTACTGTTGTAGTTGCCTTCCTGGGTGGCGGTAAGCAAAGGGTGCAGGACCTTGATCGGCGCCTTGAACATCTCGACGAATTCCATCAGGCCCTGGTTGGCCCGGCACAGTGCGCCCGAGTAGCTGTAGGCATCGGCGTCGTTCTGCGGGAATTCCTCGAGTTTACGGATATCCACCTTGCCGACCAGGGCAGAGATGTCCTGGTTGTTTTCGTCGCCCGGTTCAGTCTTGGCGATGGCAATCTGGTTAAGGATCGAGGGGTACAGTTTGACGACCTTGAACTTGCTGATATCGCCGCCGAATTCCTGCAGGCGCTTGGTGGCCCACGGCGACATGATGGTGTTCAGGTAGCGCCGCGAGATGCCGTACTCTTCCTCGAGAATGGCCCCGTCTTCGGTGGCATTGAACAAGCCCAGAGGGGACTCGAATACCGGTGAGCCCTTGATTGCGTAGAAGGGCACCTTTTCCATCAGCTGCTTGAGTTTCTCGGCCAGCGAAGATTTACCGCCGCCTACCGGGCCCAGCAGATAGAGGATCTGTTTCTTCTCTTCCAGGCCTTGGGCGGCATGGCGGAAGTACGAAACGATCTGGTCGATGCACTCTTCCATGCCATGGAAGTCGGCAAAGGCCGGATACCGGCGAATAACCTTGTTGGAGAAGATTCGCGACAGCCTGGAGTTGGTAGAGGTGTCGATCAGCTCTGGCTCACCGATGGCCAGCAACAGCCGTTCAGCCGCCGATGCGTAGGCACTGCGATCCTCTTTGCACAGCTCGAGGTACTCCTGCAGCGAAAGTTCTTCCTGGCGCGTGGACTCGAAGCGTTGTTGGAAGTGGCTAAAAATACTCATGACGTCACCTCGCTCGATACGTGGAGACGACGCCGGATCAGTCAGCTGATGCTGGCATGCAACCGGGGTCACCGATTGCTGTATACCCCCCAGAACACCCTGTAACGCTACCGATGACCCGCACGCCGGTGTACCGGCTCT
The DNA here is from genome assembly GCF_009391885.1 of Pseudomonas sp. MN1F. Classification (GTDB taxonomy): domain Bacteria; phylum Pseudomonadota; class Gammaproteobacteria; order Pseudomonadales; family Pseudomonadaceae; genus Aquipseudomonas. Next base: position 86,475 of record NZ_VZII01000042.1, read on the forward strand.
CCCCTTTTTATGGATGGCCTGCGCTTAAGAATAGTTGGTTATCCGCAAGGTCAAGGGCGTGCGGCGGAGAAGTTGCGAACGACCGTTCGTCAGGTGGGCTGCGAGCCCGCGTGGGGCGCGGGCTGCAGTAAAAATGAAAAAATTATTCAGCAGTGCCTTGGGCGGTCTCCGCCGGGTAGGTGGTGCGCCACAGTTCGAAGCCACCATCGACGCTGTACACCTCGGAGAAGCCTTGGCCGACCAGGTAGGCGGCTGCGCTCTGGCTGGAATTGCCGTGGTAGCAGACCACCAGGGTTGGGGCATCCAGGTCGGCATTGCGGATGAACTCGGCGACCGAGTGGTTATCCAGGTGCTTGGCACCGGTGATGTGGCCGGCGGCAAAGGCTTGCGGGTCGCGAATGTCGACGACTACCGCACCTTGCGCGCGCAGTGCCAGGGCCTGCTCGGGAGGGATGCGCTTGAATTCGCTCATGGGTACGGCTTCCTTCAGGGGGGATCGTTGAGTGTAGGTGGTCAGGCCGGGAGGCGTAAGTTGCCGTCGTCGGTGCAGTCGCAGCGGTGGTATTCGCCGCTGTCGACGTTGTACAGGGTCATGGCGCCGCCCCACACGCAGCCGGTGTCGAGGGCAATGATGCCGGGTTCGTCGACCTGACCCTGAAGGGCGGCCCAGTGGCCGAAGATGATCTTCACGTGGCGCGAGCGGCGGTCCTTGTGCGCATACCAGGGCTTGTAGCCTTTGGGCGCGGTGTCCAGGCCTTCCTTGCTCTTGAGGTCGAGCTTGCCAGCGGCAGTGCAGAAGCGCATGCGGGTGAGGTAGTTGGTGATCACTCGCAAGCGTTCTACGCCGGTGAGGCTCTTGCTCCACTTGTTCGGCTCGTTGCCGTACATGCCGTCCAGGTAGGGTTGCAGGCGATTGTCGTCACGCAGTACCTGTTCGACTTCTCCGGCCAGCTGCAGCGCCTGGCCGAGGGTCCATTGCGGGGGGATGCCGGCATGTACCAGGGCTATGCCGCGGGGCTCGTCGTAATGCAGCAGTTTCTGCTGGCGTAGCCAGTCGAATAATTGGTCGGCGTCCGGCGCTTCGATGATCTCGCGCAGGGTGTCGCTTTTCTTCAGGCGCTCGACGTTGTGCCAGACGGCCAGCAGGTGCAAGTCATGGTTGCCCAGCACACACACCAGCGATTGGCGGATCGAATAGAGGTAACGCAGGGTTTCCAGCGACTCGGGGCCGCGGTTGACCAGGTCGCCGACCAGCCACAGGCGGTCGACCGCCGGGTTGAAGTTGACCCGTGCGAGCAGGCACTTGAGCGGCCCAAGGCAGCCTTGCAGGTCTCCGACGGCGTAGGTGGCCATCAGTGCAGCGCCCCGGGGACCGCGAGGCGGAAGGGGGCGATGTCGGCTTCGAAGCGCTTGCCGTCTTCGGCGAACATTTCGTAGCTGCCCTGCATGGTGCCGACGCGCGTGCTGATGACCGCGCCACTGCTGTAGGTATGGCTCTGGCCGGGCTCGATGGTCGGCTGCTGGCCGACCACGCCGGCACCGCGCACTTCCTCGACTTCGCCATCACCGTTGGTGATCAGCCAGTGGCGTGACAGCAGCTTGGCTTTGACTGAGCCGTTGTTTTGCACGGTGATGGTGTAGGCGAAGGCGAAGCGACTGCTTTCGGGGTCGGATTGGTCTTTCAGGTAACGGGTCACGACGCTGACGTCGATCTGATAGCGAGGGTCGGACATGCAAGGGCCTTGGGCGAACTGACGCAATAATGCAGTCTAGGCCATTGGGAGGGGGGAGGGCCAGCGGTGTAGGGCCCTATCGCCGGCTTGCCGGCGACAGGGCGGTGCAGGCTGAGTCAGGCTTGCTGATTGGCCAGCTGGTCGGCCAGGCGTACGAAGGCCGCCAGGTCGAGCTGTTCTGGGCGCAGGCTGCCATCTACGCCGGCGGCCTCGATGGCGGCGCTGTCGAGCAGGCCTTTGAGGGTGTTGCGCAGGGTCTTGCGACGCTGGTTGAATGCTTCACGCACCACCTGCTCCAGCAACCGCGCATCCTTGGCCGGGTGCGGCAGCACTTCGTGCGGCACCAGGCGCACGATCGCCGAGTCGACTTTCGGCGGCGGGTTGAATGCGCCTGGGCCCACGTTGAACAGGTGTTCCACACGGCAGTGGTACTGCACCATGATCGACAGGCGCCCCCAATCACCGCCGCCTGGGCCGGCAGCCATACGCTCCACCACTTCCTTCTGCAGCATGAAGTGCATGTCGCGGATCAGCCCGGCGTGGCTGAGCAGGTGGAAGATCAGCGGGGTGGAGATGTTGTAGGGCAGGTTGCCGACCACTTTCAGGCTACGCGCAGGCACGCCCAGCTGATTGAAGTCGAACTTCAGGGCATCGCCCTGGTGCAGGCGGAAATTATCGCGGCCAGCAAACTTGTGCTGCAGGATCGGCACCAGATCCTTGTCCAGTTCCACCACATCCAGCTGGGCGCCACTGCCCAGCAGGCCTTCGGTCAGGGCGCCCTGACCCGGGCCGATTTCCAGCAGGTGTTCGCCGGCCTTGGCGTTGATGGCGCGCAGGATGCGGTCGATGATGCCTGCATCGTGCAGGAAGTTCTGGCCGAAACGCTTGCGCGCCCGGTGTTGGTATTGCTCGTTCATGGTCGGTTCTCGGCCATCTGGTAGGCGGTTTCCAGGGCGACGCGCAGGCTGCCGGTGTCGACCTTGCCGCTTCCGGCCAGGTCCAGGGCAGTGCCGTGGTCGACCGATGTGCGGATGATCGGCAGGCCCAAGGTCACGTTGACTGCAGCGCCAAAGCCTTTGTACTTGAGTACGGGCAGACCCTGGTCATGGTACATCGCCAGCACTGCGTCGCAGTGCTCCAGATATTTGGGGGTAAACAGGGTATCGGCCGGCAGCGGACCGCGCAGGTCCATGCCTTCGGTGCGCAGGCGGGCCAGCGTCGGCTCGATGATGTCGATTTCTTCGCGGCCAAGATGGCCGCCTTCCCCGGCATGCGGGTTGAGGCCGCAGACCAGGATGCGCGGGTTGGCAATGCCGAACTTGTCGCGCATGTCGGCGTGCAGGATACGGGTGACCTTCTCCACACGCTCGGCAGTGATGGCGTCGGCAATGTCCCGCAGCGGCAGGTGCGTGGTCACCAGGGCGACACGCAAGCCACGGGTGGCCAGCATCATCACCACCTGGGCGGTGCTGGTCAGGTCGGCAAGGAATTCGGTATGGCCGGAGAAGGCGATACCGCTTTCGTTGATCACGCCCTTGTGCACTGGCGCGGTGATCATCCCGGCGAATTGCCCATCAAGGCAACCTTGGCCGGCACGGGTCAGCGTTTCCAGCACGAACGCCGCATTGGCCTTGTCCAGCTGGCCCGGCACCACCGGCGCGGCCAAGGGTGTATCCCACACGTACAGGCTGCCAGCAGGTGCCGGCTGCTCGGGCCATTGGCCTGGCGTTACCGGCAGCAGGCTGACGGCCAGCCCCAGCTGCGTGGCCCGCTCGGCGAGCAGGTCACGGCTGGTGATGGCAATCAGGGGATGGGGCTGGGCGTCGGCGGCGAGCAGCAGGCACAGGTCGGGGCCTATGCCGGCTGGTTCGCCGGGGGTGACGGCGAAGCGCAGGGGCTTCACTGTGCGGCCTGGTCAGCGCCAGGCAGCTTGATTTCAACGTAGGCTTCGTCGCGGATCTGGCGCAGCCAGGTCTGCAGCTCTTCGTCGTACTTGCGGTTGCGCAGCACGTTCATGGCCTGTTGCTCACGCGCCTGCTCGGTGCTGTCGGTGGCGCGGCGGCCCAGCACTTCCAGGACATGCCAGCCGTACTGGGTCTTGAACGGCTTGGTCACCACACCTTGCTGGGCGTTGGCCATCTGCTCGCGGAACTCCGGCACCAGGCTGTTCGGGTCGACCCAGTTGAGGTCGCCGCCGTTGAGTGCGGAACCCGGGTCTTCCGAGAAGCTCTTCGCCAGCTCGCCGAAGTCTTCGCCGTTCTGGATGCGCTCGTACAGGCGCTCGGCCAGCTGCTTGGTGGCCGCTTCGCTGCGGATTTCGCTTGGCTTGATCAGGATGTGGCGGACATGTACTTCGTCACGCAGCACGTTCTCGCCACCACCGCGCTTCTCCTCGAGCTTGAGGAGGATGAAGCCGTTGGGGATGCGAATGGGCTGGGTGATGTCGCCGACTGCCATGCTGCTGAGCATCTTGGCGAAGTCCGGTGGCAGCTGGGCAGCTTTACGCCAGCCCATTTCACCACCCTCAAGGGCGTTTTCGCTGGCCGAGTTGGCAATCGCCACCTGGCCGAAGTCAGCACCCTGGCGCAGTTGCTGGTACAGGTCGCCGACCTTGCGCGCAGCTTTCTGGATGTCGTCCGAGTTGGCGGCTTCCGGGGTCGGGATGAGGATGTTGGCCAGGCGGTACTCTTCCGACATCTGCATCTTGCCCATGTCCGAGGCGAGGAAGTTCTTCACTTCCTGCTCGGAAACCTGGATGCGCTCGGCAACGCGGCGCTGACGCACGCGGCTGATGATCATCTCGCGCTTGACCTGCTCACGGGCGTCGTCGAACGACAGGCCGTCATGGGCGAGGGCGGCGCGGAACTGCTCCAGGGACATGCCATTGCGCTGGGCGATGGTGCCGATGGCCTGGTTCAGCTCTTCGTCGGTGATGCGGATGCCCGAACGTTCGCCGATCTGCAACTGCAGGTTCTCGACGATCAGGCGCTCCAGTACCTGCTGCTCCAGCGCGCCAGTCGGCGGCACGCCGCCGCCGCGCTTGGCGATGGTCTGCTGCACCTCGTGGACGCGCTGGTCCAGTTGGCTCTGCATGACCACGTCGTTGTCGACGATGGCCACCACACGGTCCAGAGGTTGTACCGCGGCATGCACCGCGCCACTCAGCAATGCAGCGCCCAGCAACACCGGGCGCAGTCGATCAATAAGCTTGGTCTTCACGTGTACGGTAACCTTGAATGCCTTGGTCGAGGAACGATTCCACCTTGTTGCCTACTACGCCGCCGAGGCCTTTCAGGACGATTTGCAGGAAGATGCCGTGGTCGCCTTTTTCGTTGGCTGGCGTGGCCTGGCTGAAGTCGTCGTAGTCGACCCAGTAACGGTTGATCAGGCGCAGCTTCCAGCAGCAGTTGTCGTATTCGAAACCGCCCATGGCTTCCAGGGTGCGGTTGCGGTTGTAGTCATGCTGCCAACGGGCGATTACGTTCCATTGCGGTACCACCGGCCAGATGACCGAGAAGTCGTGCTGCTGGATCTTGTAGTAATCCTTGATGTAGTTGTCGGTGCCCGGCGTGCCATAGTCGCCGCCACCCACTTTCCAGGTACCGGTGGTGGAGTCGTAGGCGATGGTGTCGTTGCGGTAGCGATAGCCGAAGTTGACGATCTTGTTCGGATTGTCTTCAGGCTGGTAGTGGAACATCGCGCTGCCCGAACGGGTGCTGCGGCTGTCCGGGTCCCAGTTGAAGTCCGAATTGAAGCGCCAGTCGCGGTTGAAGTAGTAGTTGTACAGCAACGCGTACGGCGATACATCCGACTGCGAATCCTGGCGGGTTCGGTAATCGATGCCTGGCAACTGGACCTTGCGGTCCTTGAAGTAGTACGCCTGGCCGATGCTGAAGTTCTGCCGCTCGAAGCCGTTGTCCTCGATCCAGCGGGTGGTCACGCCCAGAGACAGCTTGTTCTCGTCACCGATGCGGTCGGTGCCGGAGAAACGGTTGTCACGGAACAGCGAGTCGTAGCTGAACAGCGTTTCACCTGTGTCGAACAGCGGGATGTCCTTCTGGTCCTTGTACGGGACGTAGAGGTAGTACAGACGCGGTTCGAGGGTCTGGCGGTAGTTGGTACCGAACAGCGAGGTGTTGCGGTCGAAGTACAGACCGCTGTCAATCGAGGCGATTGGAATGTCCCGGTTCAGCGTGCTGTTGTAACTGCCGTATGCCGGGTTGGCCGATTGCGTGATCGCTTGCGCCTGGCCCTGGCTGTCCAGATCAAGGTCGTAGTGCGTGTATGCATACTTCAGCTTGGGCGTGATGTAGCCATAGCTGGCTTGCATCGGCAGGCTGATCGACGGCGCGACATTCAAGCGTGTGCCGTTGGCCCGTGCAATGCCACTGATGTTCTGGTCCAGGCGGCGTCCATCGGCACCGGCGGTGGTATCCAGGTTGCCGTCCTTGTCGAACACAGTGTCATTCTTCAGGTCACGATCGAAGCGCACGGCCTCTGTCTCGTAGCTGAGATCGAACCCGCTTGGATGATAAGGCAGCATGCCGTTGAGGGTGATCTGCGGTAGCTTGTCGTACGGGGTGATCTGCGACAGGGTCGCCATTTCGTACGCTTGCGCATTCAGGCGAGCGGTGTAGCTGTCGCCACGCCAGGTCAGGGCACCCTGCTGGTTGACCACGTCTCGGCTCTCTACGCCAATCTGGTCAGACTCCAGATCCTGGAAATAGAACGGATCACTGATATCGGTGTAGTCAACTTCAGTCATCAGGCGCTCGTCCAAGCCACCTTTGTGCTGCCAGTTGATCATCCAGCGTTCTTTCTTGTAGTCCGTCTGCAGCTTGCGATCGTCGTCCTCGTCATTGAGGTACGCGCCGCCGAACTGCCCTTCGCTGGATTTGGTCAGGTAGCGGAACTCGCCTTCCATCAGCAGGCCGCGTTTGGCCATGTAGCGCGGGTACAACGTGGCGTCATAGTTGGGCGCCAGGTTGAAGTAGTAAGGCGTGACCAGCATGAAGCCGGTGTCGCTGGAACTGCTGAACGACGGCGGCAGGAAGCCGGACTGGCGACGGTCGTCGATCGGGAAGTAGATGTACGGTGTGTAGAGCACCGGGAAATCTTTGACCCGCAGGGTGACGTTGGTCGCGGTACCGAAACCGGTCGCCGGGTTCAGGGTGATGTTGTTGCCCTTCAGCTGCCAGGCGTTGCTGCCGGGTTCGCAGGTGGTGTACGTACCGTCCTTCAGACGGATGATGGCGTTTTCACCACGCTTGGCGTACAGGGCGTTGCCGCGAATGTGCGACTTGTGCATCACGTATTCGGCGTTGTCGACCTGGGCTTCGCCAGTATCGAGCTGAATCTGGGCCTCGTCACCGACCACCAGCGAGCCGTTGTCGCGGATCTTGACGTTGCCCTTGAGCTCGCCACGGTTCTCGGCCTGGTACAGGTTGGCCTCGTCGGCTTCAGCCTGCATGCTGCCCTGGCGCATGACCACGTCACCCGCGAGGGTAGCGATCTGCTGCTCCTGCTGGTACTTGGATACCTTGGCGTTGATGTAGGTCGGCGACTCGTCCTTCGGTGTAGAGTCGGCCATGCCTGGGCGAGTGGGCTCGATGTACGCGCCACCGCAGTACGGGCCGGTTTCGGCCAGTTGGGCGGCAGTGAGCTTCTCGCGTGGAACCCAGTCGAGGTGGCTGTAGTCTTCGCTGCGCGACTTCAGGCCACGGCCCTTGGCCTCGGTGACCAGCATCGGCTTGTCAGCGGACTCGGTCGGCTCGGCTTCGGTGCCCGAAGTGAGCGCGGCGCCTTCATGCACCGGGCGCGGAGGCAGGTTGTTGGCTGGGGTCTTGGGCTTGCAGTCCCAACCACCGGAGGCGGACACTTGGCAGTCGAACTGCTCGGCTGCCACCGCATAAGGGGTGGCAAGAGGTTGCATGGCCAGCAGACCGCCGGTTACCAGCAACGGAAACTTTCTACGAAACGCGGGGGATTTCAATGCCATCTTATTAGTCCGGGCTTCCTGCGTGCCATCTGCCCGCGTGTGGGGCCGCACGCCTCTCGATGGTCTGAAAAAGATGCTGGATAATAAAGCATGACCCGCTTGACGGCTAGGGCCGTCGGAGACCCTTGTAATGCCTGAACACGATGTACGCCTGCAACAACTGACTGTCTGGCTCCATGAGCAGCTCGATCAACTTTTCCGCGACCACGCCTGGGGCGAGGTGCCCGAGGGCAGCCTGACCGCCGCCAGCAGCGATGCCAGCTTCCGCCGTTACTTCCGCTGGCAGGGGGCAGGCCACAGTTTCGTGATCATGGACGCGCCACCGCCTCAGGAAAACTGCCGACCATTCGTCGCCATTGACCATCTGCTGGCCAGCGCAGGCGTGCATGTGCCGCAGATCCATGCGCAGGACCTGGAACGCGGCTTCCTGTTGCTGGGTGATCTGGGCCACCAGACCTACCTGGACATCATTCAGGCCGACAACGCCGATGGCCTGTTCGCCGATGCGATCGACGCCCTGCTGGCCTTCCAGCGCTTGCCGATGGATGCGCCGTTGCCCAGCTATGACGACGCCTTGCTGCGCCGTGAGGTCGAGCTGTTCCCGGAGTGGTATGTTGGCCGTGAGCTCGGCCTGGCCCTCACTGAGGCACAGAAGGCCAGCTGGCAGCGTATCAGCCAGCTGCTGATCGACAGCGCCCTGGCCCAGCCCAAGGTGCTGGTGCACCGTGACTACATGCCGCGCAACCTGATGCAGAGCACCCCGAACCCAGGCGTGCTGGACTTCCAGGACGCGGTCTACGGCCCGGTCACCTACGACATCACCTGCCTGTTCAAGGATGCATTCCTCAGCTGGCCGCAGGCGCAGGTCGAAGGCTGGCTGCGCAGCTACTGGGAGCAGGCGCAGGCCGCGGGCATTCCGGTGCAGCCTGTGTTCGACGATTTCCAGCGTGCCAGCGACCTGATGGGCGTGCAACGCCACCTCAAAGTGATCGGTATCTTCGCGCGAATCTGCCATCGTGACGGAAAACCGCGTTATCTGGCCGACGTCCCGCGATTCTTCGCCTATATAGATGAAGTGGTCAGCCGTCGCCCGGAGCTTGCCGAACTGGGGCAGCTGATCGCCGAGTTGCAAGCCGGAGCGCGTGCATGAAGGCGATGATTCTTGCAGCAGGCAAAGGCGAGCGCATGCGCCCGCTGACCCTGCATACCCCAAAACCGCTGGTGCCAGTCGCGGGTCAGCCACTGATCGAGTATCACCTGCGTGCGCTGGCGGCGGCCGGGTTTACCGAGGTGGTGATCAACCATGCCTGGCTTGGCCAGCAGATCGAAGACCATCTGGGCGATGGCAGCCGGTTCGGCCTGCGCATCCGCTACTCGGCCGAAGGTGAGCCGCTGGAAACCGGCGGCGGAATCTTCAAGGCCCTGCCATTGCTAGGGGATGAACCGTTCGCCCTGATCAACGGCGATGTCTGGACTGACTATGACTTCAGCCTCTTGCGCGCTCCGCTGCACGGGCTGGCGCATCTGGTGCTGGTCGACAACCCCGGCCATCACGGGCGTGGCGATTTCCGCTTGAGCGAGGATCGGGTGATCGATGGTGACGACACCCCCGGTACGCTGACCTTCAGCGGCCTGTCGGTGCTGCACCCGGCATTGTTCGAAGGGTGCCAGGCGGGCGCCTTCAAGCTGGCGCCGTTGCTGCGCCAGGCGATGGCCTCGGGCCAGGTGAGTGGCGAGCACTACCGTGGCCATTGGGTAGATGTCGGTACCCTTGAGCGCTTGGCCGAGGCCGAGCGCTTGATCGGCGAGCGCGCCTGACATGTGGTGGCCAGGCACGGTGATCGGGCTAGGCGCAGGCTTTGCGGTCGCCAATATTCCGGGCGCGCTGCTCGGTGCCTTGCTCGGCCAGGCAATGGACCGACGCATCCGTTTGCAGGGCTGGGAAGACATGCGCGAGCGCCTGGGTGGTCGCCCGGCGCTGCAAGACGATGAGTTGCTGTTCGTGCTGCTCGGGCGGCTGGCCAAGAGCGATGGCCGTGTGGCCGAGCAGCACATCCAGCAGGCGCGGCAGGAAATGGTCCGCCTGGACATGGCCGAGGCTGCGCGTTTACGGGCGATAGCCGCGTTCAACCGGGGCAAGGCCGGCAAGGACCGGCTGACTGGCCACCTGCGCCGCATCCGCCTGCAACCGCATGCTGCCGAGGGCACCTTGCGCGCTTGCTGGCGCATGGCCTGGGCCGACGGCAAGGCCGGGCGGCGTGAGCGTGAACTGTTGCTGGAGTGGGGGCACAAGCTGGGCCTGAGCCGGCGCCAGGTGCAGGCGATGTCGCTGGAGTACGAGCCGCGCAAGGCGCCGGTGTCAGCCGGTGTGATGAACTACGCGGCGGCGCTGCGCTTGCTGGGCGTTGAGGCCGACACTGAAGGGGACCAGGTCAAACAGGCTTACCGGCGCCTGGTCAGCAAGCATCATCCAGACAAGCTGGCGGGCAGCGGAGCAAGCGAGGCGCAAGTGCGCGAAGCGACCGAGCGCACCCGTGAACTGCACCAGGCCTACGCCATCGTTCGCAAGCGGCGTGGGTTCTAGAAGGGGGCGCACAGCGCCCCTGGCCATCCGAACTACGGTTGCGGGCTCATCCAGCCCCGAACTCTGCGGAACAATTGCTCCTGTTCACCGTCCTTGTTGGCTGGCATGGCAATCAGCGACAGCTGCTTGTACTGGCTGTCCTTCTGCCGCTTGCTGGCCTGCAAGCGCTGCGCCGCAGCATTGCGGTCGCCGCTACGGGTGGCATAGAAAAGGTCGGCCGTCGGTACCTTGAGGGTTGGTGTCAGGCTTTCCAGGCCGTGTTCGACCCGGGCCGGCGTCTGTGCGGCCACCATCACCAGCTTCTGCACCTGTGGCGGTTGCTTCTCGCTCAGGTAGCGCGCCGCCCAGTAGGCGCCGCTGCCGTGGCCGATCAGCACGATGCTGCGCGAATTGTGCTGCTGGGCATAGGCCACGGCAGCATCCAGGCGGGCGAAGACGCGTTCGGCGTCGGCCACGTCGTTCTGTTCGCTGGCTTGCACGGCGTCGGTGCTTTCTGCGGCATCGGCGTCGGCGGCGGTGGCCTGGGCGACGTTGGCGTTGGCGTCGGCGGGGGTGTCCTTGGCCGGTGCGCTTTCGCCTGCTTTCTTCTCCGGCGCAGGCGCCGGCTTGGCCTCTACCCGCGCCTGCGGAGCGTCGGCTAGCAGGTCGGGCAGGCTCACGCTCAGGCTGTGCCAGCCGATATCCGGGAACTTGCGCCGCAGCGGACCGACAGCGTTGGGCCAGTCGGCATTCTCGCCAGCGCCTGGGACGATGATCACGGCACCTTGCGGATCACTGTCGTTGGCGGGCTTCCACAGGGCCAGGAAGCTGTCTGCTCCGGCCTGCAGGGTCTGTTGCTCGGCTTTCGGGGCCAGGCGCTCCAGGGCTTGCGCGTCTTCCTGGCTGCGCTCCAGCAGGGGCGGGCGTGGCGCCGGCTCGGCGGGCGCCTCGGCTGCTGCCTGTGGCTTGGCGGCATCAGCGGCCAGGGCGCCGAGAGGTAGGAGCGAGGCCAGGCAGCACATTGCCAGCGTCGTGCGATAAAGTGTGGACATGAATCAACCCAAGGCCAGAATGATACCGGCAGCCTAATAGTATTTGCCCGCGGCGGCCATGCTGCATGGCCGCCCTTGCCAAGACGAGCGTGTAGATGAAGCGATTGCGTCGCCTGTTGGTTATCGGCTGGTTGTGCCTGCCCTTGATCGCGCTGGCACGGCCAGAGGTGCCGCCGCCCGTCGCGCTGGAGCCGGCCCAGCAGCAATGGCTCGAAAGCCACCGCAGCTTGCGTGTCGGCCTGGTGCTGCAGGCGCCTTACGCGCAGTTCGACCGCCGTCTCCAGCAACTCTACGGCGCCAACGTCGAGTTGGTGAACTGGCTAGGGCAAGCGCTGGGCCTGGACCTGACCTGGCGTAACTTCACCGACCAGGCCAGCCTTGAACATGCTTTGCAGGCCGGGGAGATCGATTTCGCCCCGGGACTGACGCAAACCCCGGCCAGCTTGCGCCTGTGGCTGTTCAGCGACCCCTACATGCGGGTACCGCAGCTGGTGGTGGGGGCGCGTACGGGGGCGATGGCGGTAGAGCTGGAAAAGCTCGATGCGCAAACCCGCGTCGCGGTGCGCATGCCCAGCGTTCTAGCCGACTATCTACGCGGTAATTACAGCGGCCTCAATCTGCAGGGCGTGCCTGGCGAACGCGAAGCGTTGCAACTGGTGGTCGCTGGCCAGGCCAGTTACGCCGTGCTCGATGAGGCTCAACTGAGCCGGCTGTCACGCGAGAGCGAGTTCGCCGAGCTGGTGGTGGTGGGTGATATTGGCTTGCCGCAGTTGCTGCGGGTGGGGTCGCGACGCGACTGGCCGGTGCTCGCCGATGTGCTCGAGCGCGGGCTGCAGGCCATGCCGGCCAAGGAGCTGGAACAACTTCACCAGCGTTGGTTGCAACCTAAGTACCCGCGCTTGAGCGAGTCGCCTGGCTTCTGGCAGAACCTGGCCTTGCTGTCCGCCATGTTGCTGTTGTGCGCCCTGGCCACGCTGGTGTGGCAGCGTCGGCAGCAACGCCAGCTGGAGCGCAGCCTGTTGGCCGCACGGGAAAGCCTGACCGAGCGGCAGGGGCGCGAAGAGGCGCTGCGCCTGAGCCAGTTCGCCATCGATCAGAGCACGGTGGGCATTCTCTGGGTCAACTGGGACAGCCATGTGCGCTACGCCAACCATGCGGTGGAGGACATGCTCGGCTATGCCGAGGCCGAGTTGCTGGAGCGCCCGCTGATCGACTTCGAGCCGAACCTGACCATGGACCGCTGGCTCGAACTGTGGAAAAGGGCCCGGGCGGGCGATGGCGGTGCCCGGCAATTTGAAACCCAGTGCCGGCGCGCCGATGGCAGCTTGCTGCCGGTGGAGCTGTCGCTCAGCTTCCTGCGTTTTCGCGATGCCGAGTACTTGGTGGTGTACCTCGCCGACGTCACCGAGCGCCATCGCGCCCTGGCAGCATTGCGCGAAAGCGAGGCGCGGCTCAAGGGCATCGCCGGCAACGTGCCGGGCCTGGTGTTCCGCCTTGAACCGGCGCCTGCCGAAGGTGAGCCGGAATTTCCTTACATCAGCGAGGGCAGCGAGGCGCTGGTCGGCTACACGCCCGCGCAGATCCAGCACCCGCTGATGGGGTTGCGCAATCTCGTTCATCCAGACGATCGGGCCGACTATCACCAGGTGCAGGATCTGGCCATCGCCAGCGATCAGGACTGGTCGTGGCAAGGGCGCATCCTCACGCGGCAGGGCGAGCAACGCTGGGCCGACATCAAGGCCAGTGCCCGCCGCTTGCCCAATGGCCGGGTGGCCTGGGACGGTATCGTCTGGGACATCACCCAAGGCAAGCGCGCCGAGCTGGCGCTGGCTCAATCACAGGAGCAGCTGCGCGAACTGTCAGCGCACCTGGAGAGCGTGCGCGAAGAAGAAAAGGCCCGTATCGCCCGTGAAGTGCACGATGAGCTGGGGCAGATGCTGACCGTGCTGAAGCTGGAAGTGTCGATGTGCGAGCTGGCGTTTGCCGAACTGGATCCTGGTCTGCACGAGCGTCTGGGCAGCATGAAGCGCCTGATTGCCCAGCTGTTCCAGCTGGTGCGCGACGTCGCCACCGCGCTGCGCCCACCGATCCTCGACGCAGGCATCGCCTCGGCCATCGAATGGCAGGCGCGGCGCTTTGAAGCGCGTACGCAGATACCCTGTCTGGTACAGGTACCGGATAATCTGCCAGCATTGAGCGATGCCAAGGCCACCGGCCTGTTCCGCATTCTGCAGGAGGCCTTGACCAACGTGATGCGCCATGCGCAGGCGCACAGCGTGGAGATCGAGCTGGTGCGTGAGGACGGGCAATTGCGCATGACCGTCAGCGACGATGGCAGCGGATTTTGCCGGGACCAGCCCCGGCCCACGTCGTTCGGCCTGGTCGGTGTGCGTGAGCGGGTGCTGATGCTCGGTGGCACCATGGCGCTGGACAGTGAACCAGGCGAGGGCACCAGCCTGAGCGTGGCCATTCCCTTGGAGTAGGAGAGCGAGCGTGATTCGAGTGCTGGTGGCCGAAGACCACACCATTGTCCGGGAAGGCATCAAACAGTTGATCGGCCTGGCCAAAGACATGCAGGTGGCAGGGGAGGCCGGGAATGGCGAGCAGTTGCTCGAAACCCTGCGCCACACGCCTTGTGAGGTGGTGTTGCTGGATATCTCCATGCCGGGGGTGAATGGCCTGGAAGCGATCCCGCGTATCCGCGCGCTGCACGATGCCCCGGCGATCCTGATGCTGTCGATGCACGATGAGGCGCAGATGGCTGCCCGTGCGCTGAAAGCTGGCGCTGCGGGCTATGCGACCAAGGACAGCGACCCGGCCCTGTTGCTCACGGCGATTCGCCGGGTGGCAGGCGGCGGGCGCTATATCGACCCGGCGCTGGCCGACCGCATGGTCTTCGAGGTAGGCCTGACCGAGACCCGGCCACTGCACACGCTGTTGTCGGAGCGCGAATTCTCGGTGTTCGAGCGCCTGGCCCAGGGTGCCAACGTCAACGACATCGCCCAGCAGCTGGCGCTGTCGAGCAAGACCATCAGCACCCACAAGGCCAGGTTGATGCAGAAGCTCAAGGTCAATTCGCTGGCGGAGCTGGTGAAGTACGCCATGGAGCACAAGCTGGTCTGATTGCGACATCCTTGTAGGGATCGCCCTACAGAAAATCTTCCACCGGGATGATGGCATTCTCTCAGGGCCGCCGATTTCCGCGCGCTTGCGGCTCTTCTACTCTGTTGCCTACGCAGTCATTCCAACAAGAAGGTGCAGGCATGAGCGAGGCGAATTCGAACGCTGCCACCAGTGAGACGCTGGTCAGCTTCCGTGGTGTGCAGAAGAGCTACGACGGCGAGTCGCTGATCGTCAAAAACCTCAACCTGGACATTCGCAAGGGTGAATTCCTCACCCTGCTCGGCCCCTCCGGCTCGGGCAAGACCACCAGCCTGATGATGCTGGCCGGTTTCGAAACCCCCACCGCCGGTGAGATCCAGCTGGCCGGGCGTTCGATCAACAACGTGCCGCCGCACAAGCGCGACATCGGCATGGTGTTCCAGAACTACGCATTGTTCCCGCACATGACCGTGGCCGAGAACCTGGCCTTCCCGCTGAGCGTACGCGGCCTGAGCAAGACCGACATCAGCGAGCGGGTCAAGCGGGTGCTGAACATGGTCCAGCTCGATGCCTTCGCCAAGCGTTACCCCGGCCAGCTTTCCGGTGGCCAGCAGCAGCGTGTGGCGCTGGCCCGGGCACTGGTGTTCGAGCCTCAGCTGGTGTTGATGGACGAACCGCTGGGTGCCCTCGACAAGCAACTGCGTGAACACATGCAGATGGAGATCAAGCACATCCACCAGCGCCTGGGCGTGACCGTGGTCTACGTGACCCACGACCAGGGCGAGGCACTGACCATGTCCGACCGCGTGGCGGTGTTCCACCAGGGCGAGATCCAGCAGATCGCCGACCCGCGCACCCTTTATGAAGAGCCCTGCAACACCTTCGTCGCCAACTTCATCGGCGAGAACAACCGTATCAACGGCACCCTGCTGGCCAGCGATGGCAAGCGCTGCCAGGTGCAGCTGGCCCGTGGCGAGCGCGTCGAGGCGCTGGCGGTGAACGTCGGCCAGGCCGGCGAGCCCGTGACCCTGTCGGTTCGCCCCGAACGCGTGCGCCTCAACGGCCACAGCGAAAGCTGCGTCAACCGCTTCTCCGGCCGCGTGGCCGAGTTCATCTACCTGGGCGACCACGTACGGGTGCGCCTGGAAGTCTGCGGCAAGGCCGACTTCTTCGTGAAGCAGCCGATCGCCGAGCTCGACCCGGCGCTGGCCGTGGGCGATGTGGTACCGCTGGGCTGGGAGGTGGAGCACGCCCGCGCGCTCGATCCGATTGCCGAAGCCCACTGATGGATTGCTTCACCAACCCTGTACTGTGGAGAGAATAATAATGCGCAAGCAGTTGAAACTGACCGCCCTGGCCCTCGGCCTGTGCGCCGTTGGCCAGAGCATGGCGGCGGACCTGACCGTGGTTTCCTTCGGTGGTGCCAACAAGGCGGCCCAGGTCAAGGCGTTCTACGAGCCGTGGGAGAAGGCCGGCAATGGCAAGATCGTCGCGGGCGAGTACAACGGTGAGATGGCCAAGGTCAAAGCCATGGTCGACACCAAGAGCGTGTCGTGGAACCTGGTGGAGGTGGAGTCGCCAGAGTTGGCCCGTGGTTGCGACGAAGGCATGTTCGAGGAGCTCGACCCGGCGCTGTTTGGCAACGAGTCCGATTATGTGAAGGGCGCCATCCAGCCATGCGGCGTGGGCTTCTTCGTATGGTCCACGGTGCTGGCCTACAACGCCGACAAGCTCAAGACCGCACCTACCAGCTGGGCCGACTTCTGGGACACGCAGAAATTCCCGGGCAAGCGTGGCCTGCGCAAAGGCGCCAAGTACACCCTCGAATTCGCTCTGATGGCCGACGGCGTTGCGCCGAAGGATGTGTATCAGGTGCTGGGCACCAAGGAGGGCGTGGACCGCGCCTTCAAGAAGCTCGACGAGCTCAAGCCGAGCATCCAGTGGTGGGAAGCCGGCGCCCAGCCGCCACAGTACCTGGCCTCGGGTGACGTGGTCATGAGCTCGGCCTACAACGGCCGTATCGCCGCCGTGCAGAAAGAGAGCAACCTCAAGGTGGTGTGGAACGGCGGCATCTACGACTTCGACGCCTGGGCGATCCCGAAAGGCGCCAAGGATCTGGACCAGGCGAAGAAGTTCATCGCCTACACCGTGAAGCCCGAGCAGCAGAAGACCTACTCCGAGAACATCGCCTACGGCCCGGCCAACTCCAAGGCCGTACCACTGCTGGCCGATGCGGTGAAGAAGGACATGCCGACCACGCCTGAGAACATCGCCAACCAGGTGCAGATCGACGTGGCCTTCTGGGCCGACAACAGCGAGCAGCTGGAGCAACGCTTCAACGCCTGGGCGGCGAAGAAGTAACAACCCGGGAAGCGGGGCTGCGCAGCAGCCCCAATTTCAGCCTGTATCGCGGAGTTCGCCATGGCCATTGCAGTGCCCCTCAACGAAGGCGCAGGTCCAAGCCTCAAGCAGCGCCTCAAGCATGCCGAGCGGGTTAACCGCTGGAAGGCGCAGGCGTTGATCGCGCCGCTGGCGCTGTTTCTCCTGTTGGTGTTCCTGGTGCCGATCGCGGCGCTGCTGTACAAGAGCGTCGGCAACCCGGAAGTGGTCGGTGGCCTGCCGCGCACGGTCGAGGTGATCAGCCAGTGGGACGGCAAAAGCCTGCCCGGCGAAGACGTCTACAAGGCGCTGAGCCAGGACCTGGCCGAATCGCGCAAGAACCAGACCCTGGGCGACCTCTCCAAGCGCCTGAACATGGAGCTGGCCGGCTACCGCAGCCTGCTGGCCAAGACTGCTCGGGCGCTGCCGTTCAAGGCCGAGCCTGCCTCTTATAAAGATGCCTTGCAGGCACTCGACGAGCGTTGGGGCGACCCGGCCTACTGGCAGGCAATCCGCCGCAATACCAGTTCGGTGACCTCGTTCTACCTGCTGGCTTCGCTCGACCACCGTATCGATGACCTCGGCGAGCTGGCCAAGGCCACCCCCGACCAGGCTATCTACCTGGATATCTTTGCCCGCACTCTGTGGATGGGTGTGGTGATCACCGCCATCTGCCTGGTGTTGGCCTATCCGCTGGCCTACCTGCTGGCCAACCTGCCGACCCGGCAGAGCAACCTGCTGATGATCCTGGTGCTGCTGCCGTTCTGGACCTCGATCCTGGTGCGGGTGGCTGCGTGGATCGTGCTGCTGCAGTCCGGTGGCCTGATCAACAGCGCGCTGATGGCGATGGGCATCATCGACCAGCCGCTGGAGCTGGTGTTCAACCGCACCGGCGTGTACATCTCGATGGTGCACATCCTGCTGCCGTTCATGATCCTGCCGCTGTACAGCGTGATGAAAGGCATTTCGCCGAGCTACATGCGTGCGGCGATTTCGCTGGGCTGCCACCCGTTCGCCAGCTTCTGGCGGGTGTACTTCCCGCAGACCTACGCCGGCGTGGGTGCCGGTTGCCTGCTGGTGTTCATCCTGGCCATCGGCTACTACATCACCCCGGCGCTGCTCGGCAGCCCGAACGACCAGATGGTCAGCTACTTCGTCGCCTTCTACACCAACACCAGCATCAACTGGGGCATGGCTACCGCCCTGGGCGGGCTGTTGCTGCTGGCGACCGTGCTGTTGTACCTGATCTATAGCTGGCTGGTCGGCGCCAGCCGCCTGCGCCTGAGCTGAGGAGCCTTGAGATGCTGAGCCCCTACATGTCGCCCGTCGAACGGGTCTGGTTCTATACCCTGCGCATCCTCTGCGGCCTGATCCTGCTGTTCCTGGTGTTGCCGGTGCTGGTGATCGTGCCGTTGTCGTTCAACAGCGGCAGTTTCCTGGTGTACCCGCTGCAGGGTTTTTCGCTGCAGTGGTACCACGACTTCTTCGCCTCGGCCGAGTGGATGCGGGCGCTGAAGAACAGCATCATCGTCGCGCCGGCGGCCACCGTGTTGGCGATGGTCTTTGGCACACTGGCCTCGATTGGCCTGACCCGCGGCGATTTCCCCGGCAAGTCGCTGGTGATGGCTTTGGTGATTTCGCCGATGGTGGTGCCGGTGGTGATCATCGGCGTGGCCAGCTACCTGTTCTTCGCCCCACTGGGCCTGGGCAACAGCTTCATCTCGCTGATCCTGGTGCACGCGGTGCTGGGTGTGCCGTTCGTCATCATCACCGTGTCGGCGACCTTGCAGGGTTTCAACTACAACCTGGTACGCGCGGCGGCCAGCCTGGGTGCCTCGCCATTGCTGACCTTCCGTCGGGTGACCTTGCCGCTGATTGCCCCTGGGGTGATCTCGGGAGCGTTGTTCGCCTTTGCCACGTCGTTCGACGAAGTGGTGGTGACCTTGTTCCTCGCCGGGCCTGAGCAGGCAACCCTGCCGCGGCAGATGTTCAGTGGCATTCGCGAGAACCTCAGCCCGACCATTGCGGCGGCGGCGACCCTGCTGATCGCCTTCTCGGTGGTGCTGCTGTTGACCCTGGAGTGGTTGCGTGGGCGGAGCGAGAAACTGCGCACCCAACAACCTGCCTGATGCAACGGTGTAATCGGGGTTGATACCAATCAGCCCCGATTCCTTTCCCTGAGTTACAATGCGCGCCACCGTGATTCTGCCAACAGGTGCGCCATGCAGCCCTACGCTATTGCCCCCTCCATTCTCTCTGCCGATTTCGCCCGTCTGGGCGAGGACGTCGACAAGGTTCTGGCCGCGGGTGCCGACATCGTCCACTTCGATGTCATGGACAACCACTACGTACCCAACCTGACCATCGGCCCGATGGTCTGCACCGCGCTGCGCAAGTACGGCGTGACCGCGCCGATTGACGTGCACCTGATGGTCAGCCCGGTTGACCGCATCATCGGTGACTTCATCGAGGCCGGTGCCACCTACATCACCTTCCACCCGGAAGCCTCGCAGCATGTCGACCGTTCGCTGCAACTGATCAAGGACGGCGGTTGCAAGGCCGGCCTGGTGTTCAACCCGGCCTCCAGCCTGGATGCACTGAAGTATGTGATGGACAAGGTCGACATGGTCCTGCTGATGAGCGTCAACCCAGGCTTCGGCGGGCAGAAGTTCATCCCCGGCACCCTCGACAAGCTGCGTGAAGCCCGCGCACTGATCGACGCCAGCGGCCGCGACATCCGCCTGGAAATCGACGGCGGCGTCAACGTCAACAACATCCGCGAAATCGCCGCCGCTGGCGCTGACACCTTCGTAGCTGGCTCGGCGATCTTCAACGCCCCGGACTATCAGGAAGTCATCGCCAAGATGCGCGCCGAACTGGCTCAGGCCCGCCCATGAGTGGCTTCGAGCAGCTGTTCCCGGGGACGCTGCCCAGGCTGGTGATGTTCGATCTGGACGGTACCCTGATCGACTCGGTACCCGACCTGGCGGCCGCCGTGGACCGCATGCTGCTCGAACTGGGGCGCCCTCCAGCGGGTCTTGAGGCGGTTCGCCACTGGGTTGGCAACGGCGCCCAGGTACTGGTGCGCCGCGCACTGGCCGGTGCTATCGAGCATGACGCCGTGGACGATGCGCTGGCTGAGAAGGGCCTGGCGCTGTTCATGGACGCCTACGCCGAAAGCCATGAGCTCACCATGCTCTACCCCGGTGTGAAAGACACCCTGCGCTGGCTGCAGAAGCAGGGCGTGGAAATGGCGCTGATCACCAACAAGCCAGAGCGTTTTGTCGCGCCATTGTTGGACCAGATGAAGATCGGCCGCTATTTCCGCTGGATCATCGGCGGCGATACCTTGCCGCAGAAAAAGCCCGACCCGGCGGCGCTGCTGTTCGTCATGCAGATGGCCGGTGTCAGCCCGCAGCAGTCGCTGTTCGTCGGCGACTCGCGCAGCGATGTGCTGGCGGCCAAGGCGGCCGGGGTGCAATGTGTGGGCCTGAGCTATGGCTACAACCATGGCCGGCCGATCACCGAGGAAGCCCCCAGCCTGGTGGTCGACGACC
Source organism: Pseudomonas sp. MN1F (assembly GCF_009391885.1). Lineage (GTDB taxonomy): Bacteria > Pseudomonadota > Gammaproteobacteria > Pseudomonadales > Pseudomonadaceae > Aquipseudomonas. The sequence goes on from NZ_VZII01000042.1 coordinate 106,859, forward strand.
TGCGCGCGCTGCTGCCCGGTTGCACAGACCCGGCCACTGGGATAACGTTGGCGGACCTTCAAGCCTCCCAAGACAGAGAGTCCACCGTGGCGGTCACTGGCAAATTCTGGATGAAAGTCATCAAGGCCCTGGCCCGTTGGCGCTGGCGCGCCTGACTTATGCCCGCCGGCGCCTGCCGGCCCGTCCGCTTGCCTGACCCTACTGCTGCTTGCCACGAGGCTACCCATGACCCGCGAAGAATTCCTGCGCCTGGCCGCTACCGGCTACAACCGCATCCCTTTGGCCTGTGAAACCCTGGCCGACTTCGACACGCCGCTGTCGATCTACCTGAAACTGGCTGACCAAGCCAACTCCTACCTGCTCGAGTCCGTGCAGGGCGGCGAGAAGTGGGGCCGTTACTCGATGATCGGCCTGCCGTCGCGCACCGTGATGCGCGTGCATGGCTACCACGTGAGCATCCTGCAGGATGGCGTGGAAGTGGAAAGCCACGACGTCGAGGACCCGCTGGCCTTCGTCGAAAGCTTCAAGGACCGTTACCAGGTTGCCGACATTCCTGGCCTGCCGCGTTTCAACGGTGGCCTGGTCGGCTACTTTGGCTATGACTGCGTGCGCTATGTCGAGAAACGCCTGGGTGCCAGCCCTAACCCGGACCCGCTGGGTGTGCCGGATATTCTGCTGATGGTTTCCGATGCGGTGGTGGTGTTCGACAACCTGGCGGGCAAGATGCACGCCATCGTGCTGGTCGACCCGACGCAAGAGCAGGCCTTCGAGCAAGGCCAGGCACGCCTGCAAGGCCTGCTGGAGAAACTGCGCCAGCCGATCACCCCACGCCGCGGCCTGGACCTGAGTGGGCCAATGGCTGCCGAGCCGGAATTCCGCTCCAGCTACACCCGTGACGACTACGAGAACGCGGTGGGCCGTATCAAGGAATACATCCTGGCCGGCGACTGCATGCAGGTTGTGCCGTCGCAGCGCATGTCGATCGACTTCAAGGCTGCCCCCATCGACTTGTACCGCGCGTTGCGTTGCTTCAACCCGACGCCGTACATGTACTTCTTCAACTTCGGCGACTTCCATGTGGTTGGTAGCTCGCCGGAAGTGCTGGTGCGGGTGGAAGACAACCTGGTCACCGTGCGCCCGATCGCCGGTACCCGCCCGCGCGGTGCTACCGAAGAAGCGGACCGTGCGCTGGAAGACGACCTGCTGTCGGACGAGAAAGAGATCGCCGAGCACCTGATGCTGATCGACCTGGGCCGCAACGACGTGGGCCGCGTCTCGTCCACCGGTAGCGTGCGCCTGACCGAGAAGATGGTGATCGAGCGTTACTCGAACGTGATGCACATCGTGTCCAATGTGACCGGCCAACTGCGTGAAGGCTTGACCGCGATGGATGCGCTGCGGGCAATCCTGCCGGCGGGCACCCTGTCGGGTGCACCGAAGATCCGTGCGATGGAGATCATCGACGAGCTTGAGCCGGTCAAGCGTGGCGTCTACGGTGGTGCGGTCGGTTACTTCGCCTGGAATGGCAACATGGATACCGCGATTGCCATCCGTACTGCGGTGATCAAGGATGGCGAGCTGCATGTGCAGGCCGGTGGCGGCATCGTTGCCGACTCGGTGCCGGCACTGGAGTGGGAAGAGACCATCAACAAGCGCCGGGCGATGTTCCGTGCCGTGGCGCTGGCTGAGCAGACTACCGCCAAGTAATTCGATTGGGGCCGCTTTGCGGCCCCGACGATTCAGAAGTCGACGCTGACCCCCAGGCTCACCCCCTGCTGAGTCAACTCATCACTCTTGCGCCAGTTGTAGTTCCCGCGCAGATGCACCCCCGCCACCAGCTCATGGCTCACCCCCAGACTCGCCCGAGTCAAATCACTGTGTGGTGTATAACCGGTCAAGGTGAAGTCGTTCGCTGGCAACGTCGTCAGGTGCAGGGTCACATCCTGCTGGTCATCCTCGAACTCGTGCTCCTGCGCCACCTCGGCAAACAGCCGGGTGCTTGGCATCACCTGCACGCTGCCTAGCAGCCCGACGCCCAGGCGCCGCGAAGTCCGCTCCTGATCATCGAAGCCTAGCGCTGTGGAGCGCCCGCTTTTCTCCTCATAGCCATCGACCTTCACCCGCGCATAGTCGGCACTGATAAAGGGTGCCAGTTGCCAGCTGCTGCTGTCGGCCGCAAGGTTGTAGCCCACCCGGGCAGTTACGGCCCAGGCCTCGCCATCGGTGTCGCCCTTTTCACTACGGTCGTTGACGCCCAGCGCAAAGGTGCGCTTGAGGTCGTGGTAATCCAGGTGGCCCGCGCTTAACGCGGCATCGGCCCACCAGCGCTCCTGGCGGAACTGAGCGAAGGCACTGGCCAGGTAGCTGTCGAGCTTGTAGTCCGAGTCCTGTTCACCGGCCTCCAGCTTCTGCCGGTACACCCCACCGGCAAGGCCCAGGCGCCAGGCATCGTTCAGCCGGTAGCTGCCGCCCAGGGTCAGGTTGTAACCGCGCCCGTCGGCGCTGGCAGCACTGCGCTGGTCATCGAAGTCCAGGTCCTGCCCGCCAGTGCTGACGAAGGCCTGCCATTGGCCGACGGTTTGCCAGGGTGTCTGCCACTGATTGCGCAGTTCGTCCTGGTGCGCGCGCAGGCTGGCGTGGGCCATTTCCGGCAACAGGGTCAGCTCCCAGGGGGCGGAAATGATCGAGTAGGCGTAGTCGGCAATCAGTTGCTGGCCGGCAATGGTCGGGTGTACCGAGTCATTGAACAGCAGTTTGCTCGGATCTGGCGTTATGCCATTGATGCCGTATATCGGGTTTTCCACGCATCCTTCGCCGCTGTAACAGGTGCCAACCAGGTTCTGGCCGGTGGCCAGGCCGAACTGGCTGGGGCTGGCCAATGCCTCGCTCAGCAGCACGGGAATATTCAGGGGGATGATTTCGGCATCGATCTGCCCCAGTTGGCCGAGCAGCGACTGGTTGAATGCACCGGACAGCAGCGACAATGGGTTTTGCTGGGGCGTGCCGCTGAAGTTCGGGGTTTGTCCGAGGTCGGGCAGCAGCCAGACCATGATGTAGCGGGCCCCGCCTTGCTGCAGAGCCTGGGCACTGGCGGCCAGGCGGCCGGCGGCGGCTATGGCATCGGCCGGGCTGTTAACCAGGCCTTGCAGGAAGTCGTTGCCGCCACCGGTCAGGTAGTACAACGCATTGGGGTCGGCGCGCAGGCCGTTGGCCAGATAGCCCGGTTTTTCACGCAGAACCAGCCCGGCGCCGGGGCGCCCTGGCGGGATGATCGTCTCGGACGTGCTGGTGATCGAATCGAGGATCTGCTGGGTGGTGTAACCGCCTACCGCCCAGTTGTTGCCGTCGGCAATCCCCAGCGCTGGGTTGACGGGGGAGGTGGAGGGGCCCAGTTGTGTCGGATTCACGCCCAGCCGCCCGCCGAGAATCATCGGCGATACCGCGGCATAGTTGCCATTGGCATCGCGGTTGGTAAAGCGCGCGCCGAAAAACTGCCCGGCATCACTGAGGCTGTCACCGAACACGACCACTGTGGAATAGGGCGAAGGGGCGGCGAAAGCCTGGCTGCAGGCCAAGGCCAGTGAAGCAAGGGTAAATCTCATCAAGGGGACTTTTGGCATCGTCGAACATCCTTTTCATTGTTTTTATGAGGGATAGCTGCCCGACCTTAGCAAATCGCTGTGCATCCCTCCCAAGTCCATTCGTTTCCCCGTGTTTACGGGCATATTGCGCCAGCCGCCCCGGTAGGCTACTGTGCCTGCAAGTATGAGCGAGACCTATCCTGTGTTGATCGTCAGCAAACTCTTGATGCGCGTTATCAAGGCCCACGCCCGTTGGCGTTGGCGCGCCTGACTTTATCTCCTGCCGGCCCGTCCGGCCCGTCCCCGTTTGCCTTCCTGTCCGTTTAGCGACTGCCCTTCGTGGCCAAACCGTGCCCGCGGTGGTGTAGGAAGGTTCGTTTTTTGAAGTCAGTAGATTCAAGAGGTTTAGCCCGATGTTACTGATGATCGACAATTACGACTCATTCACTTACAACGTTGTTCAGTACCTTGGCGAGCTGGGTGCCGAGGTCAAGGTCATTCGCAATGACGAAATGACCATCGCCGAGATCGAAGCCCTCAACCCTGAGCGTATCGTCGTCTCACCTGGCCCGTGCACGCCGAGCGAAGCGGGCGTGTCCATCGAAGCCATCCTGCATTTTGCCGGCAAGCTGCCGATCCTCGGTGTCTGCCTGGGCCACCAGTCCATCGGCCAGGCCTTTGGCGGTGATGTGGTGCGCGCCCGCCAGGTCATGCACGGCAAGACCAGCCCGGTGCACCATCGTGACCTCGGTGTGTTCGCCGAGCTCCACAACCCGCTCACGGTGACCCGCTACCACTCCCTGGTGGTCAAGCGCGAAACCCTGCCGGATTGCCTGGAGGTCACTGCCTGGACTGCCCATGAAGACGGTTCGGTCGACGAGATCATGGGCCTGCGTCACAAGACCTTGAACATCGAAGGGGTGCAGTTCCACCCCGAGTCCATCCTCACCGAGCAGGGCCACGAGCTGTTCGCCAACTTCCTCAAGCAGACCGGCGGCCGCCGCTAAGGATCGATCATGGATATCAAGAGCGCGTTGGGCCGCATCGTCGGCCACCTGGACCTCAGCACCGATGAGATGCGCGATGTCATGCGCCAGATCATGACCGGCCAGTGCAGCGAAGCGCAGATCGGTGCCTTCCTGATGGGCATGCGCATGAAGAGCGAGAGCATCGACGAGATCGTCGGTGCGGTCTCGGTGATGCGCGAGCTGGCCGACAAGGTCGAACTGAAAAGCCTCGATGGCGTGGTCGATATCGTCGGTACCGGTGGTGATGGCGCCAACATCTTCAACGTTTCCACTGCGTCGTCGTTCGTCCTCGCCGCTGCCGGTTGCACCGTGGCCAAGCACGGCAATCGCGCGGTATCGGGCAAGAGCGGCAGCGCCGACCTTCTGGAAGCCGCTGGCATCTACCTGAACCTGACCCCGACCCAGGTCGCTCGCTGCATTGACAGCTTGGGGATCGGCTTCATGTTCGCCCAAAGCCATCACACCGCCATGAAATATGCCGCTGGCCCGCGTCGCGACCTGGGGCTGCGTACCCTGTTCAACATGCTCGGCCCGCTTACGAATCCGGCCGGAGTGAAGCACCAGGTGGTCGGCGTGTTCACCCAGGCGCTGTGCCGTCCGCTGGCCGAGGTGCTGCAGCGTCTGGGCAGCAAGCATGTGCTGGTGGTGCATTCGAAGGATGGCCTGGACGAGTTCAGCCTGGCTGCGCCAACCTTCGTCGCCGAGCTGAAGAATGATGAGATCACCGAATATTGGGTCGAACCCGAAGACCTCGGCATGAAGAGCCAGAGCCTGCATGGCCTGGCTGTCGAGACGCCGCAGGCCTCGCTGGAGCTGATCCGCGATGCCCTGGGCCGGCGCAAGACCGAAAACGGCCAGAAGGCCGCCGAAATGATTGTGCTCAATGCCGGCGCGGCGTTGTATGCCGCTGACCATGCCATGAGCCTGAAAACTGGCGTGGAACTGGCCCACGATGTACTGCACACCGGGCTGGCCTGGGAGAAGCTGCAGGAACTGGGCGCCTTTACTGCAGTATTCAAGGTGGAGAACGAAGCATGAGTGTGCCGACGGTGCTGGAAAGGATCATCGCCCGCAAGTTCCAGGAAGTGGCCGAGCGCAGCGCGCGCGTGAGCCTTGCCGAGCTTGAACGCCTGGCCAAGGCAGCCGATGCGCCACGTGGCTTTGCCAATGCGCTGATCGAGCAGGCCAAGCGCAAGCAGCCGGCGGTAATCGCCGAAATCAAGAAGGCGTCGCCGAGCAAGGGCGTGATCCGCGAAGACTTCGTGCCGGCGGACATCGCCGTCAGCTACGAGAAGGGTGGGGCGACCTGCCTGTCGGTGCTGACCGATGTGGATTACTTCCAGGGTGCAGACGAGTACCTGCAACAGGCCCGCGCCGCCGTTTCGCTGCCGGTGATCCGCAAGGATTTCATGGTTGATCCGTACCAGATCGTCGAGGCTCGCGCCCTGGGTGCTGACTGCGTGCTGTTGATCGTGTCGGCGCTGGATGATGTGAAGATGGCCGAACTGGCTTCGGTGGCCAAGGATGTCGGCCTCGACGTACTGGTCGAAGTGCATGACGGCGATGAGCTGGAGCGCGCGCTGAAGACCCTCGATACACCGTTGGTGGGGGTGAACAACCGTAACCTGCACACCTTCGAGGTCAGCCTGGAAGCCACCCTCGACTTGCTGCCGCGCATTCCACGTGACCGCCTGGTGGTGACCGAAAGCGGTATTCTCAACCGCGCCGATGTGGAGCTGATGGAGATCAACGAGGTCTACTCGTTCCTGGTCGGGGAGGCGTTCATGCGCGCCCCGCAGCCGGGGCTGGAACTGCAGCGGTTGTTCTTCCCGGATCAGGTGAAGAAGACTGTTCAGCCTCTGGACTGATCGAATACGAAGCCGGCTTTATGCCGGCTTTTTTGTATGCCTGATCCGGGCTCTTCGCGGGCAAGCCTGCGCAGAGACCGGTGAAACCAACATCAAAGGTGGATCAATGACCGATCAACCCCAGGCCCTCACTGTCGAACAGGGCCTGCAAGCCGAGCAGGATCTGCTGGCCGCCGTCTGCCGTGGCGAACGCGATGCCGGTGTACTGTTCTGGCGCCCCACCGACCACGCCCTGGTCATGCCCCGGCGCATGAGCAGGCTGGACAATTTCGAAGCGGCTTGCTCGGAACTGGCGATTGCCGGCTGGCCGGTCCTGCTGCGTGAAACCGGTGGCGAGCCGGTGCCGCAATCGCACGCGACAGTAAACGTTGCGCTGGTCTACGTGGCCCCGCGCAGCGAAGGCGACCATGGCCGTATCGAAAACGCCTACGAGCGCCTGTGCCTGCCATTGCGTGATGTGTTACGTGAGTGGGGCGGCGTCGCTTCGGTGGGTGAAATCGACGGTGCCTTCTGCGATGGCCGTTACAACGTCAACCTCAATGGCCGCAAGCTGGTCGGCACGGCCCAGCGCTGGCGCCAGGGCCTGGGTGGCAAACGCCCGGTGGTGCTGGTGCATGGCGCGCTGCTGCTGGATAACGAGCGTGAGTCGATGGTCGCGGCGGTCAACCGCTTCAATGAATGCTGTGACCTGGAGCAGCGCTGCCGCGCCGACAGCCATATCGCCTTGCACGAAGTGGTGCCCGCGGCGCCCTGGTTCGAGCGCCTGTCCCTGGCCTACAACGACGTGCTGGCAGCCCTGCCCAAGGATTAACGCGTGCCGTAGACCACCATGGTCTTGCCCTTGACCTGTACCAGGCTGCGTTCCTCGAGGTCCTTGAGGACGCGGCCGACCATTTCCCGCGAGCAACCGACGATACGGCCGATTTCCTGACGGGTGATCTTGATCTGCATGCCGTCCGGATGGGTCATGGCATCCGGCTGCTTGCACAGGTCGAGCAGGCAACGGGCCACGCGGCCGGTGACGTCGAAAAAGGCCAGGTCGCCGACCTTGCGCGTGGTGTTGCGCAGGCGCTGGGCCATCTGGCTGCCCAGGGCGTAGAGAATTTCCGGGTCCTGGCGGGCCAGTTCGCGGAACTTGTCGTAGCTGATCTCGGCCACTTCGCACTCGGTCTTGGCGCGCACCCAGGCGCTGCGCTGTTGCTCGCCGCCGGCCGGTTCGAACAGCCCCAGCTCGCCGAAGAAGTCGCCACTGTTGAGGTAGGCGATGATCATCTCGTGACCTTCGTCGTCTTCGATCAGGATAGTGACCGAGCCCTTGATGATGAACGACAGCGTTTCTGCACGATCACCGGCGCAGATGATGTTGCTTTTGGCGGTGTGGCGGCGGCGCTGGCAGTGAACCAGCAGTTTGTCGATGTTCTTGATCTTGGCGGGTAGGGCTGAGGCAACCATCACGAAATCCTGTTCGATGCGAGGCATAGGCGCTTTCTAAACCTTGTCTGACGCGACGCGCCAGTCAATTGGCGCCAGCTTATCAGACAGCGCTGGAAGTTTTGACACTAAAGCGACTCGCATTGAGCTTTTCCGACAGGCATACAAGGCTTAAGCTGACACCCTTTTGCGAAATCCAGGAGTACGGACAGATGAAGGCACGCATCCAGTGGGCCGGTGAAGCGATGTTCCTCGGTGAATCGGGAAGCGGCCACGTGGTGGTGATGGACGGCCCGCCCGAGGCGGGTGGCCGCAACCTGGGCGTGCGCCCGATGGAAATGCTCCTGCTCGGCCTCGGTGGCTGCAGCAGCTTCGACGTGGTGAGCATCCTGAAGAAGTCGCGCCAGGCGGTGGAAAGCTGCGAGGCGTTCCTGGAGGCCGAGCGTGCCAGTGAAGACCCGAAGGTGTTCACCAAGATCCACATGAACTTCGTGGTCAAAGGGCGTGGGCTGAAAGAGGCCCAGGTCAAACGTGCGGTGGAGCTGTCGGCTGAGAAGTATTGCTCGGCGTCGATCATGCTCGAGCGTGCCGGTGTTGAAATCACCCACGGCTATGAAATCGTAGAGCTGGGCTGAGTCCGAGATATTGGGGCTGCGCAGCGGCCCCGGCGATCTCCAGTCAGTCGCGCAGGGCCGGAAGGGCGGTCAGCAACCATTCCGGCAAGCTGCTTCTGACAGCCTGGCTCAACCGCTCCCGCCGCTTCTGATACCCCAGCCCCAAACCGATCACCCCCAGCCCGATCAAGGTCAGCACCACCGGGAACAACAGTGACTCGGCAAATACCTCGTAAGACAGATAACCCAGGTAAGCCGCCACCCCTAGCGCCCCGAACACCATGAACACGGGCCGGCGCAACAGCACCGCCATGCCCATCAACCCCAGGTTGATCAGGCAGTACAGCGCCTTGCCCAGTTCACTGTCGCTTTCCATCATGGTCAGCCCGCCCCAGAATGCCGCCAGACCAGCCAGGTAGCCCCAATGGGCATAGTCCTCGCGGGTACGCCCGTCGACGACCAGGAACACCAGCAGCATGCCGAGCCCGAACCACAGCGACACCGTGCGCCGCTGTTCCCAGGAGAAGGGCGAGCCATACACCCATTCGCTCAGGTCCATCGACATGAACCACAGGGCCACGGCAATCGGCATCACCACGAAGGGGTAGGGAATCAGGCGCAGCATCAGCAGCCCGGCAACCACGGTGGCGGCCTCCATCAGCAGCCAGCCACCCTGCACGTAGGTGTAGTACTGGTGATAATCCGCTTGCGCATCATCCAGTGGCCACCAGCCTGCCAGGCGTTCTATCGCAAACACGACCAACGGCACGATGCTGACCGCGACGGCCGCCAGTACCCCGGCGGCAACCGGTTGCTTGCGCCCCTGCAGGTTGAGGGCGAACGAGGTGAGGAGAACGATATAAAGCGTGGCGATGGCCAGCAAGGCCCCGTCGCCAATTGTCATCCAGGCTTCGGTCAGCAGCCAGCCCATTGCCCCCATGATCAGCAGGGCGCCGAAGTAGAAGGCGACATGGGCAAGCTGGAAACTGCCCCGGGCTGGTGGTTGCTGGCGCAAAAACGCCAGCAGGGCCTGGTCCTGGCCAGGCTGGAGAATGCCGGCTTGCACGGCGCGCGCCAGGTCCTTGGCGTCGATACGGTCCGTCATATGTGCGCCCTTGTCAGATGCGGTAGGTGCTCTTGGTCATGACCTTGGCCAGCAGGCTCATGCCGAAACGCACCGGCATCGGGAAGCGATAGCCGCCAGCTTCGAGCGCGGACTCGGCGTGCTGCTCTTCATCCACGCGCATCTGTTCGAGGATGGCGCGGGATTTCTCGTCTTCCTGCGGCAGCTGTTCCAGGTGTTCGTCCAGGTGCCTGCACACCTGATGCTCGGTGGCGGCGACGAAACCAAGGCTGACTTTGTCGCTGACCAGGCCGGCGAGGGCGCCAATGCCGAACGACATCCCGTAGAACAGTGGGTTGAGCACGCTCGGGTGGCTGCCCAGCTGGCGGATGCGTTGTTCGCACCAGGCCAGGTGGTCGATTTCTTCCTCGGCTGCATGCTCCATGGCCTTGCGCACTTGCGGCAGCTTGGCAGTCAGGGCCTGGCCCTGATACAGCGCCTGGGCGCAGACTTCGCCGGTGTGGTTGATGCGCATGAGCCCGGCAATGTGGCGGGTCTGGTTGTCATCCAGGTCCGCGTCAGGCTGGATGATCGCCGGCGATGGGCGGGAGGGTTGGCCGCTGAAGGGCAGCAAGGTGCGCATGGCGGTATCGGCCTGCAGCAACAAGCGGTCGAGCGGCGAGTAGTGACGTTCGGTGGCCATCGGGCACCTCCGCTGAAGTGATGCCCGACAGTTTACCTCAATCGCTTGGGAGGAGCTTGCCTTGGGTCAGCCCGGCGGCCAGTGCATCTGGCGCTGGCCAAGCACGTGCATGTGGATGTGGTAGACGGTCTGGCCGCCTTGCGGATTGCAGTTCATCACGACGCGGAAGCCTTCTTCGCAACCTTGCTCGACCGCCAGGCGCTGGGCAGTGAACAGGATATGGCCGGCCAGGGCCTTGTCCTCTTCGGTCAGGTCGTTGAGGGTACGGATGTGCTTCTTCGGGATAACCAGAAAATGTACCGGCGCCGCTGGGGCGATGTCCTTGAAGGCCAGGATCTGGTCATCTTCGTAGATGATATCCGCCGGGATTTCCCGGTTGATGATTTTGAGGAATAGATCGTCCACAGCACGTGCTCCATGGTGAGTGTCGGGCCGAGTGTACTCAGCCGCGCGCCACTCGCCCAGAGGCTATTCCATGCCGACCGGGCAGTAACGCCGGTGGATGAAGCCGGCCAGCTTGCGCGTCAGCCAGCGCGGCAGCAGGCGTGGAGCGAAGGCCAGCCAGCGATTGCGCCGTACCGGCATGATCACTGCGCGATTTTTGGCCAATGCGCGTACTGTGTGCAGTGCCACTTCTTCAGGGCTCAGGCAGCGGCTGTTGCCTTCAAGCCTGGGGATGCGCCGGCGTGACGAGTGAACGGGGCCGGGGCAAAGGACCGATACCTTGATGCCGGCCGGCTTGAGCTCTTCGCGCAGTGCTTCGCTGAAATGCATCACATAGGCCTTGCTGGCGGCATAGGTGGCCATGCCCGGTCCCGGCGCGACAGCGGCCAGGCCGGCTACGTTGAGGATCTGCCCACCACCTTGCACTGCCATCAGGTTGCCGATGGCATGACACAGGCGGCTCAAGGCAAGGACATTGACCTCCAGCAGGTCCTGCTCGTCGGCCCATTCGTGGGCCAGGAACGGACCGTAGGTGCGCTGGCCGGCGCAGTTGACCAACAGGTCGATGCGTCGCTCGCCCTCTTCCAGTTCCAGCACGAAACCGGACAGCCGCAAGGGCTGGCTGAGATCGCAGGCACGCAGCAGCACTTCGACGCCGAAACGTTGGGCCAGTTCGAGCGCTACCGGCTCCAGCGTTTCTCGATGGCGTGCCACCAGGATCAGATTGCGCCCGCGCCGTGCCAGGGCTTCCGCCAGGGCCAGGCCCAGGCCGCTGGAAGCTCCAGTAATCATGGCGTAACGGGTCATGCAAGGCTCCTGGGGGTTGAAGAGGGCGCCTAGTGTACAGCCTGGCCAGGCGAGTTGTTGCCTTTTGCTACAGAGCCTTGTCGTGCAGTACCAGGGAACGCTGCAGGGCTGCGTGGTACTCGCCGTGCAGGCGTTCGATCAGTGTGGCGGCAGCGGGCAGGTCATGGATATCGCCGACGCCCTGGCCGGCCGACCAGACGGTTTTCCAGGCCTTGGCTTCATCGTCGATCGGCTTGAGCTTGCCTTGCTCGTGCCCGGATTTCAGTGCCGCCATGTCATAGCCGGCCTGTTCCAGGCTGGGGCGCAGGAAGCTGGCCGGGATACCGGACACGGCAGGCGTGTGGATGATGTCTGCGGCTTGAGCCTCGAGCAGCATCTGCTTGTAGGCCGCCTGGGCATGGCTTTCGTGGGTGGCAATGAAACGTGTGCCCATGTAGGCCAGGTCGGCACCGAGCAACTGCGCGGCGAGAATTTCGTGACCATGGTTGATGCAGCCGGCCAGCAGCAGGGTCTTGTCGAAGAATTGGCGGATCTCGGCCGCCAGGGCGAATGGGCTCCAGGTACCGGCATGGCCACCGGCGCCCGCTGCCACGGCAATCAGCCCATCGACGCCGGCTTCGGCGGCTTTCTCCGCGTGACGCCGGGTGGTGACATCGTGAAACACCAGCCCGCCGTAGCCGTGCACCGCATCCACCACTTCCTTCACTGCGCCGAGGCTGGTGATGACAATCGGCACGCGGTGCTCGACGCACAGTGCGAGGTCGGCCTGTAACCGTGGGTTGGTCGGGTGGACGATCAGGTTCACCGCATAGGGCGCGGGCGCCTGCAACTTGGCCAATCCCACCTCGATTTCTTCCAGCCAGGCCTTGAAGCCGGCGCTGTCACGCTGGTTCAGTGCCGGGAAGCTGCCGACCACGCCGCTGCCACAGCAGGCCAGTACCAGCTGGGGGTTGGAAATCAGGAACATCGGCGCTGCCACCACCGGCAAGCGCAGGCGTTGTTCGAGCGAAGCGGGCAGGGACATGAGTACGGCTCCATCGTTTTATGTCAGAACGGTTTGACCACCACGAGAATCACGATGCCCAGCAGGAACAGTACCGGCACCTCGTTGAACCAGCGGTAGTAGACGTGACTGCGGGTATTGTTGCCAGCGGCGAAGCGTTTGCGCTGGGCGCCACAGATGTGATGGTAGCCGGTCAGCAGAATCACCAGGGTGAGCTTGGCATGCAGCCAGCCTTGGCTCAGCCAGCCGGGTGTGAGGTAGAGCATCCAGGCGCCAAACACGTAGGTGGCGATCATTGCCGGGTTCATGATGCCGCGGTACAGCTTGCGCTCCATGGTGACGAAGCGATCCTGGCTGATGCTGTCCTGGCTCTGGGCGTGGTAGACGAACAGCCTGGGCAGGTAGAACAGGCCGGCAAACCAGCAGACCACGCTGACGATATGCAGCGCTTTGATCCATAGGTAAAGCATGGAGGGAGTTCCTTCAGGTAATCACGGTCGTCAGATAGTAGAGCCCAAGTGCCCGAAGGGGCACCCCAAGAGTTGTTACAGGCGCCTTGCACCCCTATTATCGTGCGCTTTCCAGACGGCTCGTTGATAAGGGGCAAGCGTTATGATCAAGGTCGGTATCGTCGGCGGCACGGGTTACACCGGCGTCGAACTGTTGCGTCTGCTGGCACAGCATCCACAGGCCGAAGTGGCGGTCATCACTTCGCGCTCCGAAGCGGGCGTGGCGGTCGCCGACATGTATCCGAACCTGCGCGGTCACTATGACGGCCTGGCTTTCAGCGTGCCGGACAGCAAGACCCTGGCCGCCTGCGATGTGGTGTTCTTCGCCACCCCGCACGGTGTCGCCCATGCCCTGGCTGGCGAGTTGCTGGCTGCCGGGACCAAGGTCATCGACCTGTCCGCCGACTTCCGTCTGCAGGACGCCACCGAATGGGGCAAATGGTACGGCCAACCGCATGGCGCTCCAGAGCTGCTCAAGGACGCCGTCTACGGCCTGCCTGAAGTCAACCGTGAAAAGATCCGCCAAGCGCGCCTGATTGCCGTGCCAGGCTGCTACCCGACCGCCACCCAGCTGGGCTTCCTGCCGCTGCTTGAAGCTGGCCTGGCCGACCCTTCGCGCCTGATCGCCGACTGCAAGTCGGGCGTCAGCGGTGCTGGCCGCGGTGCAGCGGTCGGCTCGCTGTTCTGTGAGGCTGGCGAAAGCATGAAGGCCTACGCGGTAAAGGGCCATCGTCACCTGCCTGAGATCAGCCAGGGCCTGCGACTGGCCGCTGGCAAGGACATCGACCTGACCTTCGTGCCGCACCTGACCCCGATGATCCGTGGCATCCACGCCACCCTGTACGCGACCGTCGCCGACAAGTCGATCGACCTGCAGGCGCTGTTCGAGAAGCGCTACGCCGACGAGCCGTTCGTCGACGTGATGCCGGCCGGCAGCCACCCGGAAACCCGCAGCGTGCGCGGTGCCAACGTCTGCCGCATCGCTGTTCATCGCCCGCAGGGTGGTGATCTGGTGGTGGTGCTGTCGGTGATCGACAACCTGGTCAAGGGCGCGTCGGGCCAGGCGGTGCAGAACCTCAACATCCTGTTCGGCCTGGACGAGCGCATGGGCCTGTCCCACGCTGGCCTGCTGCCGTAAGCGCTTGCTGATGGAAAAGGCCCGCCACGTGCGGGCCTTTTTGTTTGTCGCGACTAAAGCCGCACAATTCTTGACCAATTTTCTCGGAGAAGCGGATAATGCGCGTCATCGAGTTTTATGGCGGCTACTGCGCCGGGAGAATCAACATGAGCGTCGAAACCTTCACCCCTACGGCTTTGGAATTCACCCACGGCGCCGCGCAAAAGGTGAAGAACCTGGTTTCCGAGGAAGGCAATGACCGCCTCAAGCTGCGCGTGTTCGTCACCGGTGGCGGCTGCTCGGGCTTCCAGTACGGCTTCACCTTCGATGAAGACGTGGCCGAAGATGACACCATTGTCGAGCGCGAAGGCGTTTCGCTGGTGGTCGACCCGATGAGCTACCAGTATCTGGCTGGTGCCGAAGTGGACTACCAGGAAGGCCTCGAAGGTTCGCGATTCGTGATCAAGAACCCGAATGCCGCGACCACCTGCGGTTGTGGCTCTTCGTTCTCGATCTGACGCCAGGCTGTACGAAAACGCCGCGCTATTGCGCGGCGTTTTGCATTCTGGCGTGGGATCAGCCCGGATAGATCGCGCCAAGGACACGTAGCCCCTTGGCCGCAGTCACGCTTGGGCGGTTGGCGGCAATGCCCTCGAGGCAGCAGTGGGCGAGCCAGGCAAAGGCCATTGCCTCGACCCAGTCCGGATCCACGCCATGCGCAGCGGTGCTGGTGACCCGGGCCTTTGGCAGCAGTTGGGCAAGGCGAGCCATAAGGGCGCCATTGCGAGCGCCGCCGCCGCATACCAGCAATGCCTCGGTGCCTTGCTGGGCGTTCTGCAGCGATTCGATGATGCTGCGCGCGGTCAGCTCCAGCAGGGTGGCCTGGACATCTTCGTCACGGTAGGCCGGCAGACGAACCAGGTGGCCATCCAGCCAGGGCAGGTTGAACACCTCGCGGCCGGTGCTTTTCGGGCCGCTGCCGGCGAAGAACGGGTCACTCAGCAGGCTGCTGAGCAAATCGCCTTGCACCTCGCCACTGGCAGCCCAGGCACCATCGGCATCATAGGCCTGGCCACGCTTGCGCTCGATCCAGGCGTCCAGCAGCACGTTGCCTGGCCCGCAGTCGAAGCCATGCACGGGCTTGTCGCGTTCGATCAGGCTCAGGTTGCTGAAACCACCCACATTGAGAACCGCCAGGCGCTGGCCGAGGTGGCTGAACAGGGTTTCATGGAAGGCCGGCACCAGAGGGGCGCCCTGGCCGCCTGCCGCCACATCGCGACGGCGGAAGTCGGCGACCACGCTGATGCCGGTAAGCTCGGCGAGCAGCGCCGGGTTGCCGATCTGCACGGTGAAGCCGCGAGCCGGCTCATGACGGATGGTCTGGCCATGGCTGCCGATGGCGCGAATTGCGTCGGCCTGCAGTCCTTGCTTGTCGAGCAGTTGCCGTACACCTTCACCTGCCAGGCTGGCCCAGCGGTTTTCTGCCAGGGCGGCGCGGGCAATCTCGTCAGGGCCGCTACTGCAGAGGCTGAGCAGTTGCTGGCGCAGGTCGGTGGGCATGGGGAGATAGTGAGTGGCGAGCAACTGAAGCTGCTCACCTTGATCGATCAGGGCGATATCCAGGCCATCAAGGCTGGTGCCGGACATCACCCCCAGATAAAGCGCCATGGGTCAGCGCTTGTTTGCCGCGAGCATGGTGGCCTTTTCCTGGTCCATGCGGGCGATCAGTGGTTGGCTCTGCTGCAGGAAGCGCTGGCGTTCGTTCTTGGCGATCGGGTCAGCCATTGGCACCTTCTGGCTCAGCGGGTCGACGTGTACGCCGTTGACCTGGAACTCGTAGTGCAGGTGCGGGCCGGTCGACAGGCCGGTAGTACCGATGTAGCCGATGATCTGGCCCTGCTTCACGTTGCTGCCGGTCTTGATGCCCTTGGCAAAGCCCTGCATGTGACCGTAAAGGGTTTTATAGCTGTTGCCGTGGGCGATGATCACGGTGTTGCCGTAACCGCCGCGACGGCCAGCCAGTTCGATGCGGCCATCACCGGCTGCCTTGATCGGCGTGCCGCGCGGGGCGGCATAGTCCACACCCTTGTGCGCGCGGATCTTGTTCAGGATCGGGTGCTTGCGGCCGGCGGAGAAGCGCGAGCTGATGCGGGCGAAGTCGACCGGGGTACGGATGAACGCCTTGCGCAGGCTGTTGCCGTCGGCGGTGTAGTAGCTGGTGTTGCCCTGCTTGTTGGTGTAGCGCACGGCGGTGTAGGTCTTGCCGCGGTTGGTGAAGCGCGCGGACAGGATATTGCCGGTGCCGACCACCTTGCCGTCCATGACCTTCTGTTCGTAGACCACATCGAACTCGTCGCCAGGGCGGATATCCTGGGCAAAGTCGATGTCGTAACCCAGGACCTTGGCCATGTCCATGGTCATGCTGTGGGACAGGCCCGCGCGCTGGGCCGAGGCGGACAGCGAACTCTTGATCACGCCGTGGGCGTAAGCGGTACGGACCACCGGCTTGCTGATCTCGCGATCGAAGGTGTAGCCCTTGGCTGTCTTGGTCAGGCGGATGGTTTCGAGGTTGCTGACCTTGCTGTGCAGGCTGGCCAGTTCGCCATCCTTATCGAGTTCGAACTGCAGCACCTGGCCATGCTTGAGCTGGCTGAACTGCTTGGCTTGTTTGTTGCTGGCCAGCAGATCGTGCACCGCATTGGCCGGTAGGCCGACCTTGGCGAACAGGGTAGAGAGGGTGTCACCACGGGCTACGGTCACTTCGCGGTGACCTGGCTCCTTGGCTTCAGGCTTTTTCTCGGTGGCAGGCGCTTCTTGTGCGGCCTGCTCGGTGTTGGTGTCGGCGCCGTCAATCTGCGCGAAGGGAGAGCCCTGATCGCCTTGAGTCTGTACCAGCGGGGCGGTGTTGGACTCGTCCTTCAACTGCTCGGCCGGGCTTTCCAGCTCCAGGCTGAGGGTGGTCTTCTTGGCTTCGACTTCGCTGGAGGGGAATACCAGCAGTGCCAGGCTGAGCAGGGCGGCGATGCCGCTGGCGGCCAACAGATGGCTTTTCGGATAAAGCGGGGGCGCTTTAGGCGTTTCGTTGGTCATAGGTAAGGTGACTTTGAAGAAAAATGAATATGGAAAAGATGAATGACATGATGAAGATGAAATAACTGTATAAAATATAACCAAATCTAGTTTCACGCAAGGGCGCGTAGACGCCGTGACGCGTCGGTCGGGTCACATTTCATTTCGAAACTTGTAATTGATGGCCGATCTTGTATGGTTGGCTCCCTTTGAATCTGAGCCTTGCGGGTCTGTCTATGAAGTCGGTTGAAGAGCAGCTGGCGCTTATCAAGCGCGGTGCGGAAGAGGTGTTGGTCGAGTCGGAACTGGTCGAGAAGCTCAAGCGCGGCCAGCCTCTGCGTATCAAGGCAGGCTTCGACCCGACTGCGCCTGACCTGCACCTGGGGCACACGGTGCTGATCAACAAGCTGCGCCAGTTCCAGGAGCTGGGGCACCAGGTCATCTTCCTGATCGGTGACTTTACCGGCATGATCGGTGACCCGAGTGGCAAGAGCGCCACGCGTCCGCCGCTGACCCGCGAGCAGGTGCTTGAGAACGCCGAAACCTACAAGCAGCAGGTCTTCAAGATCCTCGACCCGGCCAAGACCGAAGTCGCGTTCAACTCCACCTGGATGGACAAGCTGACTCCGGCCGATTTCATTCGCCTGGCATCGCAGTACACCGTAGCGCGCATGCTTGAGCGCGACGACTTCGACAAGCGCTACACCACCAATCAGCCGATCGCCATCCACGAGTTCCTCTACCCGCTGGTGCAGGGCTATGATTCCGTGGCGTTGAAGGCTGATGTGGAGCTGGGTGGTACTGACCAGAAGTTCAATCTGCTGATGGGGCGTGAACTGCAGCGCGCCTATGGGCAGGAAGCGCAGAACATTGTGACCATGCCATTGCTCGAAGGGCTTGATGGCGTGAAGAAGATGTCCAAGTCGCTGGGTAACTATGTTGGTATCCAGGAAGCGCCGGGCGTGATGTACAGCAAGCTGGTGTCGATCCCGGACACCCTGATGTGGCGTTACTTCGAGCTGCTGAGCTTCCGTTCGATGGAAGAGATCGAGCAGTTCCGCGCTGACGTTGCCAATGGCGCGAACCCGCGTGACATCAAGATCAAGCTGGCTGAAGAGATTGTTGCGCGCTTCCATGGTGAAGAGGCGGCGGCCAATGCTCACCGTGCTGCGGGTAACCGTATGAAGGAAGGCGAGCTGCCGGAAGATCTGCCGGAGATCGAAGTGGCTGCAGCTGAGGACCTGCCGATCGCTGCTGTGCTGAACCGTGCTGGCCTGGTGAAGAACTCGGCGCAGGCGCGAGACCTGCTCAGTGGTGGTGCGGTGAAGGTCGATGGTGCTGTGGTCGACAAGGACTTCATGTTTGTTCTCGGTGCGACCCATGTGTGCCAGGCAGGTAAGAAGTCGTTTGGCCGGGTTACCCTGAAGGCTGAGTGATCGTCTGCTGGTGTAGCTATATAGAAGCGGGGAGGCCGGTAGGCCTCCCCGCTTTGTTTTTAAGGGTGGGGCTGGCGAGCACCTGGTGGCCCTGACGCGGTCTGTTCCTCTTATATTTCAATTTATTGAAATTAAAGGT
>NZ_VZII01000043.1 GCF_009391885.1 Pseudomonas sp. MN1F
ATGGCCTAACAGGCATGGCCACGTTGCAACAAATGTAGGAGCGAGCTTGCTCGCGATGCGCCGCGCGGGCGGCGCTCGATCTGTGCACCAGCATACAGCTCAAGCCCTGCACATTGCCGCCCCACACCCCGCCTCAAGCCGCAAACCCGCCATCGGCCAACAAACTGGCCCCGGTGATATAACCCGCCTCCGGCCCCGCAAGATACGCCACGAAACTGGCAATCTCATCCGCCTGCCCGTACCGCCCGATCGCCATCAGCGGAATCAGGCTTTCGGCAAACTCACCGCTGGCCGGGTTCATGTCGGTGTCCACCGGCCCCGGTTGCACGTTGTTCACGGTAATCCCCTGCGGCCCCAGGTCACGGGCCATGCCCTTGGTCAGGCCGACCAGCGCTGACTTGCTCATGGCATACGGCGCGCCACCGGCGAACGGCATGCGCTCGGCATTGGTGCTGCCGATGTTGATGATGCGCCCACCCTGGCCCATGTAGCGGGCAGCGGCCTGGCTGGCGACGAACACGCTGCGCACGTTGACCGCGAGGGTGCGGTCGAAGTCCGCCAGGTCGAACTCGGCCAGCGGCGCAACCGCCAGCACGCCAGCATTGTTGACCAGGATATCGAGGCGGCCGAAGGCCTTCACGGCGTCGTCTATCGCCAGTTGCAGCGCGGCGGCGTCGGCGCTGTCGGCACGCAGGGCCAGGGCCTGGCCGCCAGCGGCCTTGACCTCGTCGGCCAGCGCTTCGGCCGGGCCGGCAGAGCTGACGTAGGTGAAGGCCACCTGCGCACCTTCACGGGCCAGGCGCCGCACGATGGCCGCGCCGATACCGCGCGAGCCGCCTTGGACGAAGGCCACTTTGCCTTCGAGGGAAAGTTGCTTGGACATGTTGATCTCCTGCTGGAAGCAAGGCCGGATGCCTTGGATGGACGCAGTATCGACCGATGATTACCTGCTGATAAGATGGCAATCACTATCAGCAGAGTAAACCTATGGTTGGTAATCGATGGCCATGGAATCATTCAACGCCCTCGAGTGCTTCATCCGAAGCGCCGAGGTGGGCAGTTTCGCCGAGGCGGCCCGGCGCCTGAGCATTACCCCGGCGGCAGTGGGCAAGCACGTTGCCCAGTTGGAGGCGCGCCTCGGGGTACGGCTGTTCCAGCGTAGTACGCGAAAGCTGACCCTGACCGAAGCCGGGCAGCGATTTCTGGGCGAGGTAAGCGACAGCGTTCGTACCATCCAGTACGCCGTGGCCAACCTGGCCAGCGCCGAGGGCCAGCCGGCCGGGCTGCTGCGGGTGAGCATGGGCACGGTATTCGGGCGGCTGTATGTGCTACCGCTACTCGGCGAGTTTCTGCGACGTTACCCGGCGATCACCCCGGACTGGCATTTCGACAACCGCCAGGTCGACCTGATCGGCCAGGGCTTCGATGCGGCCATTGGCGGTGGTTTCGAGTTGCCGCTGGGGGTTGTGGCGCGCAAGCTGACCCCGGCGCATCGGGTGTTGGTGGCGGCGCCTGCGTACTTGAACCGGCATGCCGCTATCGACAGCCCCGAGGTGCTGCAGCGCCACGACGGGATTCTGATCCGCTCCCCACAGACTGGGCGGGTACGTTCCTGGCCCTTGACCAGTCGCGGGCAGGAACAACAGCCGTTGCAGTTGCGCCAGGCAATGACCATGAGCGATTCGGATGCGGCCTGCGCGGTGGCGCAGCAAGGGCTGGGGATTGCCCTGGTCAGCTTGCCGTTCGCCGTGCCTTATCTGCAGGCCGGGCAGCTGCAGCGGGTGCTGCCGGACTGGTATGTGGATGATGGGCATATCTGCTTGTATTACGCCGAGCACAAACTGTTGCCGGGCAAGACCCGGGCGTTCATCGACTTTGTGGTGGAGCAGTTTGCCGAGCGGGGGTTGGCGGGGCGGTTTGATGCCTTGGCAGGTCAGGCAACATCAATGATGTAGAAAAGTTGAGACCCAAGCTTCAGCTCATCCTCGGCCTTCTTGCCCACCAGTTGCTGCCCCAGAGGCGATCGCGGGGTAATCACGGTCACCCGCTCATCCCCCTCGCCAATCTTCAACCCCGCCGCCTCAGGCCCGAGAAAGAGCAAGCGCTGGCCTCCATCCTCATCCTCCAGGGTCACCAGGTTGCTCACCTGCACCCCCCGCGCCGGGTCGTACTCGCGCAACAGCAATTGCTGGTACGTCAGCAGCGCCTGGCGAATCTCAGCCGTGCGCCGCGCTTGCCCGGTGGCCAGGTACGACGCCTCCAGCCCCAAGGTGTCGTACTTGTTCTCGGCGATGTTCTCTTCGGCCGTGGCCGCTTCGTAGGCGGACTGGGCCGCGCGGCGCAATACCTCCATGTCGGTTTCCAGGGCCGCGACGATGCGCGTGAGCAGGGTGGCCTTGTCCATGGTCAGTAACAGAACTCCAGTACGTTGGCCTGGCTCTTGTCGGTAGGTGCGGTGCGGTTCTGCGAAAGCCAGAACTGGCACTTGGGGCTGTTCAGGTTGCGCGGGTTGCCTTGGGCAGCCTCGGCGGCCTGCTGCATTTCCTGCTTGTGCAGGATGTCCTTGTAGCGCTCGAACATCTCGCTTTGCGCGTCCACCGGCTGAGCGGGTGTAGTCGCCGGCGCTGGCTTGCTGTAGGCCGGTGCCATCGCCTGGGCCACGGGTTCCACCTGTTCGGGCCACAGCTGCAGGGCCAGCCACAGGCTCAGGGCGATCGCCACGGCGCCGAGCCACAGGCCAAGGGCCACGCAGAAAATCAGTTGCAGCGGTTTGAGGGTGATCTTCAGTTCACGGTGGCGGGGCATGGCGGCCTCCTGGCAGGGCGGGCGAAGGGGCCATTGTCGCATGGCGCTGGAGTTTTTTCCGTGCGGTGCTTTTGTCGGCGACAATTTATCCGCAGAATTCGCGGTTTTTGCGCAGGGCGAGGGAGGGCACATGAAAACCACCTGGGACATTTTCTGCAGCGTCGTCGACAACTATGGCGATATCGGCGTGACCTGGCGCCTGGCCCGGCAGCTGGTGGCCGAGCACGACCTGGCGGTGCGCCTGTGGGTGGACGACCTGAATGCCTTCGTGCCGCTGTGCCCGGGCGCCGATGCCGGTGCCGCGCAGCAATGGCAGCAGGGTGTCGAGGTGCGTGCCTGGCCTGCCGACTGGCAGCCCGCAGAGCCGGCCGACGTGGTGATCGGTGCCTTTGCCTGCCAGTTGCCGGCAGCTTACGTCGCAGCGATGCGCGCACGCACGGCGCCGGTGCTGTGGCTGAACCTCGAATACCTCAGTGCCGAGGACTGGGTCGAAGGCTGCCATGGCTTGCCCTCGCCCCAGCCCAATGGCCTGCGCAAGGTGTTCTTCTTCCCGGGCTTCACCGACAAGACCGGTGGGCTGTTGCGTGAGGCCAGCCTGCTGCCGCGCCGGCAAGCCTTCGAGCAGTCGGCCGAGGCGCGTGCGGCATTCCTCCAGGGCCTGGGCGTGCAGGCGCAGCCCGGGGCCCTGCTGATGTCGCTGTTCGCCTACGAAAACGGGCAACTGGGCCGCTGGCTCGATGCGCTGGCCGAGGATGCCCAGCCGGTTCACCTGCTGGTCCCGCAAGGGCGCATTCTCGGCGACCTGGGCGCCTGGCTGGGTGAGCAGCAGTTGCAGGCTGGCGATGTGCACCGACGTGGCACGTTGACCGTGCAGATCCTGCCGTTCGTCAGCCAGGACGATTATGACCGCCTGCTGTGGAGCTGCGATTTCAACGCGGTGCGCGGGGAGGATTCGTTCGTGCGCGCCCAGTGGGCCGGCCGGCCGATGCTGTGGCACATCTATGTGCAGGACGAAAATGCCCACTGGGAAAAGCTCGAAGCCTTCCTCGCGCATTATCGACAGGGCTTGTCGGACGCCGCCAGCGAGGCGCTGATGGCCTTTTGGCGTGCCTGGAACATGAACCACGACATGCACGCGGCCTGGCAAGGGGCCCGCAAACACTGGGCGGAACTGCAGCAGCACGCCCGTGATTGGGCCACTCGCCAGGCCGCTCGGCCGGACCTTGCCAAGGCGCTGGTACAGTTTTACCGAAATTGGCTATGATATGCGGCCTCGATTTTTATAAATCCATCCAGATTCGGATACTTCGTAATGAAAACTGGTAAAGAACTGAAACCCGGTACCGTACTGCGGATCGACAACGACCCGTGGCTGGTTCAGAAAGCCGAGTTCACCAAGTCGGGTCGCAACAGCGCGATCATGAAGACCAAGCTGAAAAACCTGCTGACCGGCTACAAGACTGAAACCGTCTACGGTGCAGACGACAAGCTGGACGACGTGATCCTGGATCGCAAAGAAGCGACCCTGTCGTTCATCAGCGGTGACTCGTACACCTTCATGGACACCACCGACTACACCATGTACGAACTGAACGCCGAAGACATTGACGCCGTTCTGCCGTACATCGAAGAAGGCATGGAAGACATCTGCGAAGCCGTGTTCTTCGAAGGCCGTCTGGTATCGGTTGAACTGCCGACCACCATCAGCCGTCAGGTTGTCTACACCGAGAACGCTGCTCGCGGCGACACCTCGGGCAAGGTCATGAAGCCTGCCAAACTGAAGAACGGTACCGAGATCCAGGTTGCCGACTTCATCCAGATCGACGAGTGGATCGACATCGACACTCGCGACAACAGCTTCAAAGGCCGCTCCAAGAAGTAATCCTTCTTGTGAAACGCAAAAAACCCGGCCTCGGCCGGGTTTTTTTGTGCCTGTGACTTACACGGTCACGTGCAGGCGCACATCCACATTGCCGCGGGTGGCGTTGGAGTACGGGCAGACCTTGTGGGCCTTTTCCACCAGCGCCTCGGCATCGGCCTGGGCCAGGCCCGGCAGGTTGATGTTCAGGTCGATGTCCAGGCCGAAGCCACCCGGGATCTGGCCGATACCGACCTTGGCGGTGATCGAGGCATCCGCTGGCAGGGCTTTCTTCTCCTGGCCGGCGACGAACTTCAGTGCGCCGATGAAGCAGGCCGAGTAGCCAGCGGCGAACATCTGCTCCGGGTTGGTGCCATCACCACCGGCGCCGCCGAGTTCCTTGGGGGTGCTCAGCTTGACTTCCAGCTTGCCGTCGCTGGAGCGGGATTTGCCGTCGCGACCGCCGGTGGAGGTGGCTTCTGCGATGTACAGCGGAGTGACCTTTTGCATCTTGAGCCTCGCTAGTGTGCTGTGCGCCCCTGGTGATCAGGTGGCGTCATGTGGGTACGGGATTTAAATTAGCGCGCAATTAGTTAGTGCGCAAGATAAATTTTCACCGCTCGTCCGAACGGGCATCACACAGCGTAGCCGTCAGAGGTTTTTTTGCAGGCTGTCGCGCAGCTCCAGCAGGTCGGCCTGCAGTTGTTGCAGGCGTTCGAGGCTGCGGCCGCTAGCCTTGAGGATGCACTGCGGCACTTCCCGGGCCTGCTGCTGCAGGGCCCGGCCCTTGTCAGTCAGTTGCACCAGCACCACCCGCTCATCCTCACGGCTGCGGTTGCGCTGCAGCAGGCCTTCGCTTTCCAGGCGCTTGAGCAGGGGCGTGAGCGAGCCGGGGTCGGTCAGCAAATGCTGGCTGATTTCACCTACGGTCAGGCCGTCCTGCTCCCACAGCACGAGCATGGCCAGGTACTGCGGGTAGGTCAGCCCCAATGCTTGCAGCAGGGGCTTGTAGACCTTGGTCATCAGCAACGAGGTGGAGTGCAGGGCAAAGCAGACCTGGTTGTCCAGCAGCAGCTCGTCACAGGAAGCTTGAGTGTTGGCGTTCATGCAGGTCCTTGAATGTCATCAATGGAGAAATCTAGCACGCTGAAGGTTGGGGCGCTTACTGCCAGCGCAGTTCGCTGCGCAGTGCCAGGTCCCAGGGTGGAACCGGGCTGAAGCGGCTCTTGAGAAATTCGAGCAGCAAACGGCTGCGAGAGTTCGTTTCATGTTCAAGGCGCAGCGCATAAATGCCACTGGTTTCGGCTTCGGGCAGGCCGTTGTCACAGAACAACGGCAGCAGTTCGCCGCGCAGCAGATAGTCACTGATCAGCCAGGTCGGCAAGTGGGCGATGCCGAGGCCGGCGAGGGCGCCGAACAACAGGGTCTCGGCGTTGTTGGCGGCCATGCGCATGCGCGCCGGGCGGTACAGGCGCATCTGCCCGTCGACCGCGAAGCGCCAGGCGAAGGGGGGGGCCAGGCCGTCCCAATCGAGGCCGTCGTGGCCGGGCAGCTCGCTGGGGCAGCTGGGCATGCCGCGGCTGGCCAGGTAAGCAGGGCTGGCGCAGGCGATGCGCACCATGTGCGCCAGCTTGGTGGCGACCAGGCGGGTGGCGACCAGGCGGGTGTCGGCCAGGGGGCCGGCGCGCAGCACCAGGTCGACCTCCCCCAAGTGGCTGCCGTGCAGGTCGACGAAGCTGTCGATCAGGCGCAGCTGCACGTCCAGGCCCGGGTAGGCCACCAGGAAGTCGGCGATCGCTGGTGCCAGGTGACGGCGGCCGAAGGCGGCCGGGGCGTCGATGCGGATCAGGCCTTCCGGGGCACTGCTCAACGATACTGCCTCGGCGCGGGCCAGGCGCAGCTCTTCGATGATGCGCCGGGCGCGCTCGGCGAAAGCGTTGCCCGCCGGGGTGGCGCGTACGGCATGGGTGCTGCGGGTGAACAGGCGGCTGCCGACGGCGCTCTCCAGGTTGTCGATGCGCCGGGCCACGGCGGACGGGGTCAGCGGGTGGCGGCGTGCGGCAGCAGAGAAGCTGCCGCTCTCCAGTACATCAAGAAACAGGCTCAGCTGGTCGGTCAGGGTATCGGGGCTCATGGTCATTCCGCTTGTGCGAGAAACGCACAGCCATTGTGCGTTGCTATGCGTTTCCCCGCCAGAGCGCAGTCGTTAGCATGCTCGCATTGCAAACACAGGCGGATGAGGCCCTGATGATCGAGTGGTTGTTGTATATCGTGCTGGGCGCCGGCCTGGGCACCATGGGGGGATTGTTCGGTATCGGCGGCGGCCTGATCGCCATCCCGGCACTGGGCGTGCTGTTCGGCCTTGACCAGCAGTTGGCCCAGGGCACTGCGCTGGTGATGGTGGTGCCGAACGTGCTGCTGGCGCTATGGCGCTATCACCAGCGCAACCGCATCGAGCTGCGCCATGCCGTGCCGCTATCGCTGTGCAGCTTCCTGTTCGCCTGGCTCGGGTCGATCTGGGCGGTGGGTATCGATGCCCACTCGATGCGCCTGGGCTTTGTCGGCTTCCTGGTGGCACTGGCAATCTGGAACGTGGCGCGGATGTTCCTCAAGGTCTCGCCGCCCAGCGCCGAGCTGCGTTATGCCTGGCCGTGGCTGGGGGTGCTGGGGAGCTTTGCCGGAACCATGGGCGGCCTGTTCGGCGTGGGTGGGGCGGTGGTGGCCACGCCGATCCTGACCAGTGTATTCGGCACTACCCAGGTGGTGGCGCAGGGGCTGTCGCTGGCGCTGGCGGCGCCAAGTACCTTGGTGACCCTGGTGACCTATGGGGTGCACCACAGCGTTGACTGGAGCGTGGGTATTCCCCTGGCGGTCGGCGGGCTGCTGAGCATCAGCTGGGGGGTGAAACTGGCCCATGCGCTGCCTGAAAAAGTACTGCGGGCGATGTTCTGTGTGTTCCTGGTGGTGTGTGCGGTGATGCTGGGCTTTGAGTTGTAAGGTCACATGAACCCTTCGACGATGTAATCGGCCATGCAGTCGGTGATCGGCGACTGGCTCTGGCTGTTGCGCAGCAGCATCACGTTGGCCACCGGCAACTGCGGCAAGCCTTCGCTCTCGCCGAGAATGCGGATGTTGCCACCCACCAGGCTCTGCAATTGTGCCGTCACCGCCAGCCCGGCGGTGACGATGGCAAAGATCGCCGCCAGGCTGGGGCTGGTGTAGGCGATGCGGTAGTCGATGCCCTGGGCCTCCAGGGCGTTGCAGGTCCAGGCGCGGCAGAAGCAGTCGGTGTTGAACAGGGCCAGTGGCATTGGCCGCTGTTCCTGCGGGC
Source organism: Pseudomonas sp. MN1F (assembly GCF_009391885.1). GTDB lineage: Bacteria > Pseudomonadota > Gammaproteobacteria > Pseudomonadales > Pseudomonadaceae > Aquipseudomonas. The sequence goes on from NZ_VZII01000043.1 coordinate 7,995, forward strand.
AGAAACCTTCGGCGGCGGCCCAGACCAGGCGTTCCTGGCGCAGCAGCTGGCCAACCTCGTTGCCCGGCTCGCGGGTGACGATGGTCAGGTCCAGGTCCTGGCGCAGCATCAGTTGCTTGGACGAGTCGCAATGCACCTCCACCTGTACCAGTGGGTAGGCCTGGGCGAAGCTCGAAAGGATGGTCGGCAGAAAGCGCATGGCGTAGTCGTCTGGCGTACCGATGCGCACCATGCCGACCATGTGCGGCATGCGCAGGGTGTTGAACACCTCGCCATGCAACTTGAGGATGCGCCGGGCGTAGCCGAGCAGCACCTGGCCCTCGGCGGTAAGCCGGACCTGGCGGCCGTCGCGCTCGAACAGCTGGCGCTGGAGGATATCTTCTTCCAGGCGTTTCATCTGCATGCTCACCGCCGACTGAGTGCGGTTGACCACTTCGCCAGCGCGGGTGAAGCCGCCTTGCTCGGCGATGGCGACGAAGGTGCGCAGCACGTCGGCATCAAGGCTCTGGTATTGGGACATTGCATCAATCTCCGAGATGCATGGCATCAGAAACATTCGTTGGATTGATCTTAAGCCTGGGCAGAGACTGGAGCCATCAACACGGAGGGCTTCACGATGAAAGGTCATGTCAGCAGCATCCAGCAACCTGCCTTTTCCCTGAACCACCTGTGGCATGTGGCCCTGGACCGTCCGGCCCGGTGGCTGCAGCTGTACCGCCAGCGCCAGGAGCTGGCCAGCCTGAGTGATGCGACCTTGCATGACCTGGGCTTGAGCCGGGCGGACATCCAGCAAGAGGCCGAGCGGCATTTCTGGGATGACCCGATGCGCAAATAGGCTAAACCTGTAAGGGCCCTTTCGCGGGTAAACCCGCGAAGAGGCCCTTTCAGGCACAACAAGGAGATCAGGCTTGCCCCTCAAGCTGTCCATCAACCAGGCCCGGCGCCTGGCCCTGTCTGCTCAAGGATTCGGCAAGCTGCCTGACTCCCCGCCGACCCTGCCTGCACTCAAGCGCATGCTGCAACGCCTGGGCGTGGTGCAGATCGACTCGGTCAATGCCGTGGTCCGCTCCCATTACCTGCCGTTGTTCTCGCGCCTGGGCAACTACCCGCCAGCAATGCTCGACCAGCTCGCCTGGGGCCGTGGCCGCCAGCGCCAGCTGTTCGAATACTGGGGCCACGAAGCCTCGCTATTACCCCTGAACCTCTACCCCTTGCTGCGCTGGCGCATGGCCCATGCCGCCGATGGCCGTGGCATCTACCGCCAGCTCGCGCAGTTTGGCCGCGAGCGCCAGGACGTGATCGCCCGCGTGCTGGCTGCCGTACGCGAACAGGGCGCGCTGGGCGCGGGCAGCCTGTCCACCCGGCAGGAGCGGGCCGGCCCGTGGTGGGACTGGAGCGAAGAAAAGCACGCGCTGGAATGGCTGTTCGCCGCAGGTGAAGTGACGGTGGCGGGGCGCCGCGGTTTCGAGCGGCTCTACGATGTACCGGAAAAGGTCCTGCCCAGGGCCATCCTCGACCAGGCATTGCCAGGCGAGGCCGAAGCCCACCAAGGCCTGATGCTGCACGCCGCCACGGCCCTGGGCGTGGCCACCGAGCGCGACCTGCGCGACTACTTCCGCCTCGAGCCCGGCCAGGGCCGGGCAGCGCTGCAGGAACTGCTCGCCGATGGCCGCCTGCAGCCGGTCGAGGTGCAGGGCTGGAAACAGCTCGCTTACTGCGCCGGCACACCGCGCATCCCGCGGCGCGTCGAAGCCAGCGCGCTGCTGTCGCCGTTCGATTCACTGGTCTGGGAGCGCAACCGCACCGAGCGGCTATTCGATTTCCACTACCGCCTGGAGATCTACACCCCGGCGCACAAGCGGGTATACGGCTACTACGTGCTGCCGTTCCTGCACCGCGAACGCATCGCCGCACGCCTGGACTTGCGCGCCGAGCGCGCCCAGGGGCAATTGGCGGTGCACGCTGTGCATGTGGAGTCGCTACCGTTGGACGAGGAGGGCTATCAGGCCCTGGCGGCCAATCTGCTGCGCCTGGCCCGGTGGCTGGGCCTGGACAGGGTGCAACTGAACTGCCCTCGGGCCGAGGGCAGCCAGTTGCGTCAGGCCCTGCTCAGCGCCGCACCTGCTTGAGGGTTTCGGCGATCAGGAAGGCCAGTTCCAGCGACTGATCGGCGTTCATCCGTGGGTCGCAGTGGGTGTGGTAGCGGTCGGACAGGGCGTCCTCGGTGATCGGCCGGGCGCCGCCGATGCACTCGGTGACGTTCTGCCCGGTCATCTCGATATGGATGCCGCCAGCATGGCTGCCCTCGGCCTGGTGCACCTGGAAGAACTGCTTCACCTCGTCGAGGATCTGCGCAAAATCCCGGGTCTTGTAACCGCTGCTGGCCTTGATGGTGTTGCCGTGCATCGGGTCGGAACTCCACAGCACCTTGCGCCCCTCGCGCTCGACGGTGCGGATCAGCCCAGGCAGGTGCGCGCCGACCTTGCCGGCGCCCATGCGCACGATCAGGTTGAGGCGGCCAGGGTCGTTGGCCGGGTTGAGCGTGTCGATCAGGCGGATCAGCTCTTCAGGGTTCATGCTCGGGCCGACCTTGACCCCGATCGGGTTGTGCACGCCACGCAGGAACTCGACATGGGCACCGTCGAGCTGGCGGGTGCGGTCGCCGATCCACAGCATGTGCGCCGAGCAGTCGTAGTAGTCGCCGGTCAGGCTGTCCTGGCGCACGAAAGCTTCTTCATAGTTGAGCAGCAGCGCTTCGTGGGCCGTGAAGAAGCTGGTTTCGCGCAGTTGTGGCGCGCTGTCCAGGCCACAGGCGCGCATGAAGGCGAGGGTTTCGTCGATGCGGTTGGCCAGCTGGTGGTACTTGTCGGCCAGCGCCGAGTTGGCGATGAAATCGAGGTTCCATTTGTGCACCTGGTGCAGGTCGGCGAAACCGCCCTGGGCGAAGGCGCGCAGCAGGTTGAGGCTGGCGGTGGCCTGATGGTATGCCTGCAGCAGGCGCTCCGGGTCCGGGACGCGGCTCTTTTCGTCAAAGCCGATGCCGTTGACGATGTCGCCACGGTAGGCCGGCAGGGTGACGTTGCCGATGGTTTCGTCGTTTGATGAGCGCGGCTTGGCGAACTGCCCGGCCATGCGCCCGACCTTCACCACCGGGCAGCCGGCGGCGAAGGTCATGACGATGGCCATCTGCAGCAGCACCTTGAAGGTGTCGCGGATCTTCGCCGCCGAGAACTCGGCGAAGCTTTCGGCGCAGTCGCCGCCTTGCAGCAGGAAGGCGCGGCCCTCGGTGACCTCGGCAAACTGCCGGCGCAGCTCGCGCGCCTCGCCGGCAAACACCAGGGGCGGGTAGCTGGCCAGGGTCTGCTCGACCTTGAGCAGGTGCGCGGCGTCGGGGTAGGTCGGTTGCTGCTGGATCGGCAGGGCACGCCAGCTGTCGGGGCTCCACGGTCGGTTCATCACAGGCTCGGTTTTATCTGTTATAGGCTGCCTGCCATGGTAACAGCGGCGCCGAGCTTGTTGCATCCGGGGCGTTGGCGGACAATGCGCGTTTTTGCGCGGGTGGGTGGCAGGTAGATGGCGACGGAGCGGGAAGAGAATCTGTTGGCCCGGGTCGAGGATGCCTTTGGCGTCATCAGCGTGTACGAGGTGGAGGATTACCGCTTCCTTGAGTTCGGCGATGCCATTGAGCAGAGCTGCGTGTTCACCGCCGACCCCAGCTGGCTGGAGTACGACTACACCCGCGCCATGCTGGTGGGTGCGCTGTGCCATGAACAGCCGGAGAGTGCGCTGTTTCTCGGCCTGGGCGCCGGCACCCTGACCCAGGCCTGCATGAAGTTCCTGCCGCTGGAAGACATCGAGGCCATCGAGTTGCGTGCAGACGTGCCGCGCCTGGCCATGGAGTACATGGGGCTGGACGATGACCCGCGGCTGTACGTGCGCATTGGCGACGCCCTGGAGTTGCTGCCCACGGCAGAGCAGGCCGACTTGCTGTTCGTCGACCTGTATACCGACCATGGGCCGGGGGTCGGGCACCTGGCGTGGAGTTTCCTCGAAAACTGCCAGAAGCAGCTCAACCCTGGCGGCTGGCTGGTGATCAACCAGTGGGCCAACGACGACGGCAAGCCGCTGGGGGCGGCGCTGTTGCGCGGGTTGTACCACCGGCATTACTGGGAGCTGCCGGTGAAGGAGGGCAATGTGATCCTGCTGGTGCCGGCGGACCTGGAGCAGCAACTGGACTTTGACGGCCTGCGGGCGCGGGCTGAGGCCTTGGCACCGCGATTGGGGTACAGCCTGGAAGGCTTGATCCGCGAGATTCGCCCCGCGACCTGAAGGCCGTGCGGGCTTGCGCAGACAACCGTTTCAGCCGGCGCCGCCAGATGGCCTGATACTGGCCGTTGGGCCAGAAAATTTTACTCACTACCCGGCATTAATTCGGGTATAGTACGCGCCGGTCTTTTAGCGGACCTCAAAATCAGGTGGTGCAAATCCTCCGAGTCCAGCTTCGGCTGCACGTCCGCTAGGCGGACCTTCCCAAAGTTTTCTTTTTCAATCGTTTTCGCAAATCCCCGCCGACAAAGCTGCCTGGGTGACCGTTCCGGTCTTTCAAGGCACGTGCAGCTTTGCAGCATGGGTCTTTGCGGATGCACTTAGAGGCAGACCCATGACCCAGGAAACCGGCGGCTTCGCCGCTCTCGATCTTAATCCGAACATTGTTGCTGCCGTTGTGGCCACCGGCTACGAAGAGCCGTCGGCCATTCAGCAACAATCGATCCCGATCATCCTCGCCGGTCACGACATGATCGGCCAGGCGCAGACTGGCACCGGCAAGACCGCTGCCTTCGCCCTGCCGATCCTGAACAAGATCGATGTGAGCAAGCGCGAACCGCAAGCCCTGATCCTGGCGCCAACCCGTGAGTTGGCGCTGCAAGTAGCCACCGCTTTCGAAACCTACGCCAAGCAGATGCCGGGCGTTAACGTGGTGGCTGTGTACGGTGGTGCCCCGATGGGCCCACAGCTGCGTGCCATTCGCAACGGCGCGCAAATCGTCGTCGCTACTCCGGGCCGCCTGTGCGACCACCTGCGTCGTGACGAAAAAGTCCTGTCGACCGTGCAGTACCTGGTACTGGACGAAGCCGACGAGATGCTCAAGCTGGGCTTCATGGACGACCTCGAAGTGATCTTCGATGCCATCCCGGCCAGCCGCCAGACCGTACTGTTCTCCGCAACCCTGCCTTCGTCGATCCGCTCGATCGCCGAACGTCACCTGCGTGAGCCCAAGCACGTCAAGATCCAGACCAAGACCCAGACCGTTACCGCGATCGACCAGGCCCACCTGATGGTCCACGCCGACCAGAAGATCCCGGCTGTGCTGCGTCTGCTGGAAGTCGAAGAGTTCGACGCACTGATCGCCTTCGTGCGTACCAAGCAAGCCACCCTGGACCTGGCCGCCGCGCTGGAAGCCAAGGGCTACAAGGCTGCCGCGCTGAACGGCGACATCGCCCAGAACCAGCGTGAGCGTGTGATCGACTCGCTGAAGGATGGCCGCCTGGACATCGTCGTCGCCACCGACGTCGCTGCCCGTGGTCTGGACGTGCCGCGCATCACTCACGTGTTCAACGTCGACATGCCGTACGACCCGGAATCCTACGTGCACCGTATCGGCCGTACCGGCCGTGCCGGTCGCGATGGCCGTGCGCTGCTGCTGGTTACCCCGCGTGAGCGCCGCATGCTGCAGGTGATCGAGCGCGTGACCGGGCAGAAGGTTGCCGAAGCCCGTCTGCCGAACGCCCAGGCGGTACTGGATGCCCGCATCAAGAAGCTGACCAACAGCCTGGCGCCGCTGGTTGCCGAAGCAGAAGCCACCCATGGCGAGCTGTTCGACCGCCTGACTGCCGACCTCGGCTGCAGCGCGCGTGCCCTGGCTTCGGCCCTGCTGCGCAAGGCCACCAACGGCCAGGCGCTGGACCTGGCGACTGTCGAGCGCGAGCAGCCGCTGGTACCAAGCTTCGCCCCGCGTGGTGAGCGTACCGAGCGTGGTGAGCGCAGCGACCGTGGCGAGCGTGGTGGTGACCGTGGCGGTGACCGCGAGCGTCGTGCGCCAATGCCGCTGGCCGAAGGCCGCGTGCGTTGCCGTACCGCCCTGGGTGCCCGTGACGGCATCGCTGCCAAGAACCTGCTGGGCGCGATCCTCAACGAAGGTGGCCTGGCCCGTGACGCCATCGGCCGCATCCAGGTACGCGACAGCTTCAGCCTGATCGAGCTGCCGGAAGATGGCCTCGAGAAGCTGCTGTCCAAGCTCAAGGACACTCGTGTAGCCGGCAAGCAGCTGAAGCTGCGCCGTTATCGCGAAGATTGATCCTGCTGCAATGAAAAAATCCCCGGCCTAGGTCGGGGATTTTTTTTGCCTGGGTCGGCCTCTGCGTGGGGCCGTCAGTCGAACCGGTAGATGTCCATGCCCAGCGCCCCCAGCGTAAAGCCCTGGTGCACGATGCCGAACCTGTCCCCAGCCCCCAGCGCAAAGAACAGCGGCAGCAAATGCTCATCACTGGGATGGTTGCGCAGCGCAAACGGCGCCTGTTTCCGGTAATCCAGCAGCGCCGCCTGGTCATCTGCCTGCAGCCGTTCCACCACCCAGTCCCGGAACGCCAGCGCCCAAGGCTCGATCACATCCGGCCCGGCATGCCAATCCAGCTCACCGAGGTTATGGGTAATGCTGCCGGAGCCAATCAGCAGGATGCCTTCCTTTCGCAGCCCAGCCAGCGCCTGGCCGACCTTGATCTGCAGCCCAGGCCCCATCTGGCTGGGCAGCGATACCTGAATGAGCGGAATGCTCGCATCCGGGTACATCAGCGACAGCGGCACCCAGGCGCCGTGATCGAAGGGTCGTTGCGGGTCCAGGCGGGCTTGCAACAGTTCAGCGACCCGGCTGGCCAGGGCTGGTTCGCCAGGCGCCGGATACTGCACCGCGTACAGTGCCGGCGGAAAACCGTAGAAGTCATGCCAGGTTTCGGGTTGCGCGTTGCTGGTCACCAGCAGTTCACGGCTTTCCCAGTGTGCCGACACCACCACGATCGCCTTTGGCCGTGGCAGGGCGTTGGCCAGCCCGGCCAATGCCGGCCCGCTGGCGCCGGGTTGCAAGGCGAGCATGGGAGAACCGTGGGAAATGAACAGGCTGGGCAGCATGGCGGGGTCCTGAGGGTTAAGATGCAATCATCTTCGATCAACTACCGATCGAAATCCAAACCAAGTTTTGCCGAAAAACCATCTAAAAATCGGGAGTGATCATGGAACCAGCGTTCTGGCAGCAGCGGTGGGCCGACAACCAGATCGGTTTTCATCAAGCGCAGGTGAACCCTTATCTGCAACAGTATTGGCCACAGCTGCAGCTGGCGCCGGGCAGCCGTGTGCTGGTGCCGCTGTGCGGCAAGAGCCTGGACCTGGCCTGGCTGGCGGGGCAGGGGCACCGGGTGTTGGGGGTCGAGCTGTCACGGCAGGCGGTGCAGGCATTCTTCCATGAACACGGGCTGGTGCCGCAGGTGACCCAGCAGGGTGCTTTCGAAGTCTGGTGCAGTGGCGATGTGGCGCTATGGTGTGGCGACTTCTTTGCCTTGCGTGCCGAGGATGTGGCGGATTGCGTGGCGCTCTATGACCGCGCCGCACTGATTGCCCTGCCGCCTGAAATGCGTGCAAATTACATGCGTTTGCTTTCGCAGGTATTGCCGGCAGGTGCCGGGCTGTTGGTAACCCTGGACTACCAGCAGGAGCTGCTGGCCGGGCCGCCGTTTTCGGTGGCTGACGATGAGGTGAGGCGGGGGTTTGCCGGTTGGCAGGTGGAGGCGCTTGACGCGCGGGAAGTGATCAGCGAGAGCCCGAAGTTCCTGCAGGCCGGGGTCACGAGCCTGGTCGAGCGGGTGTACCGCGTAACGTTCTGAGCGAAAATGGAAAAGGGCGACCGAAGTCGCCCTTTTCTTTACTGGCGGGATCAACCGCGGCGGCGCAGGGCCTCGATGCGGTCTTCCAGCGGCGGGTGGCTCATCAGCAGGCCAGCCAGGCCGTGCTTGAGGCCGCCATTGATGCCAAACGCCTTCATGGTGTCGGGCATGTGCACCGGCAGGCCTTGCTCCACGCGCAGGCGCTGCAGGGCGCCGATCATCGCGGCGGTGCCGGCCAGTTGCGCACCGGCTTCGTCGGCACGGTATTCGCGGCGGCGCGAGAACCACATCACGATCATGCTGGCCAGGATGCCCAGGATCAGCTCGGCAACGATGGTCGCCACGTAGTAGGCAATGCCCTGGCCTTCTTCGTTCTTGAAGATCACCTTGTCGACGAAGTTGCCGATGATGCGGGCGAAGAACATCACGAAGGTGTTCACCACGCCCTGCACCAGCGCCAGGGTGACCATGTCACCGTTGGCCACGTGGCCGATTTCGTGGGCCAGCACGGCGCGCACTTCATCGGGCGAGAAGCGTTCCAGCAGGCCCTGGGACACGGCTACCAGCGCGTCGTTGCGGTTCCAGCCGGTGGCGAAGGCGTTGGCCTCGTAGGCTGGGAAGATACCCACTTCGGGCATCTTGATGCCGGCCTCGCGCGACAGCTCTTCAACCGTTTGCAGCAGCCACTGCTCGTGGCGGGTGCGCGGCTGGCTGATGATCTGGGTGCCAGTGGTCATCTTCGCCATCCACTTGGAGATGAACAGCGAGACCAGGGAGCCAGCGAAGCCGAACACGGCGCAGAAGACCAGCAGGCTGCTGAGGTTGAGGTCAACCCCGTTGGCGGCCATGAACCCGTTGAAGCCGAACAGGCTCAGGGTAATGCTTGCAACCAGCACCACCGCGAGGTTGGTGGCTACAAACAACAGAATGCGCATCATGGTTGTTACGTTCTCCTGACGGATGAGTTGTTGCTTACTGCGGGGTATATAAGGTGCCGGCCGCACGGTTTCAATCGGGCGACTATTTCAAACTGTGTACGGCGGAGTATGGCAGAGGATTTTGCGCGGGCTGTGAGATAGAGCGTTGCAGGATGTAAGAAACATTCTGTGAGATTGCAGCGGGCTGCTTTGCAGCCCATTCGCGGGTAAACCCGCTCCCACAGGGTTTGCGTACAGCTCAAGGGCTGCGCTGTAGCTGTGGGAGCGGCTTTAGCCGCGAAGAGGCCGGCACTTACTGCGAATAAGTCCGCAGGAAGTTACCAATCCGGCCAATCGCGGCTTCCAGGTCATCCACCCGCGGCAAGGTCACCACGCGGAAGTGGTCCGGCCAAGGCCAGTTGAACGCCGTCCCTTGAACGATCAGCAGTTTTTCCGACAGCAGCAGGTCGAGGGCGAACTTCTCGTCGTTGAGGATCGGGCAGACCTTCGGGTCGATCCGCGGGAACGCATACAGCGCGCCCATCGGCTTCACGCAGCTGACGCCCGGGATGTCGTTGAGCAGCTCGTAGGTACGGTTGCGCTGCTCCAGCAGGCGGCCCGGCGGCAGCACCAGGTCATTGATGCTCTGGTACCCGCCCAGGGCGGTCTGGATGGCGTGCTGGGCCGGCACGTTGGCGCACAGGCGCATGTTGGCCAGCATGTCGATGCCTTCGATGTAGCTCTGGGCGTGGTGCTTGGGCCCGGAGATGATCAGCCAGCCGGAACGGAAGCCGGCCACCCGGTACGACTTGGACAGGCCGTTGAAGGTCAGGCACAGCAGGTCCGGGGCCAGCGAGGCGGTGCTGATGTGCACGGCTTCGTCGTAGAGGATCTTGTCGTAGATCTCGTCGGAGAACACCACCAGGTTGTGCTGGCGCGCCAGTTCCAGCATGCCCAGCAGCAGCTCCTTGGAGTACACCGCACCGGTCGGGTTGTTCGGGTTGATGATCACCAGCGCCTTGGTGTTCGGGGTGATCTTGGCCTTGATGTCTTCCAGGTCCGGGAACCAGTCGGCCTGCTCGTCGCACAGGTAGTGCACCGGCTTGCCACCGGCCAGGCTCACGGCGGCCGTCCACAGCGGGTAGTCAGGGGCCGGGATCAGCACTTCGTCGCCGTTGTTGAGCAGCGCCTGCATCGACATCACGATCAGCTCGGACACGCCATTGCCGAGGTAGATGTCCTCGATGGTGACGCCTTCGATTGCCTTCTGCTGGCAGTACTGCATCACTGCCTTGCGTGCACTGAACAGGCCTTTGGAGTCGCTGTAGCCCTGGGCCGTCGGCAGGTTGCGGATCACATCCTGGAGGATTTCGTCCGGCGCTTCGAAGCCAAACGGCGCCGGGTTGCCGATGTTCAGCTTGAGGATGCGGTGGCCTTCCTCTTCCAGGCGTTTGGCGTGCTTGAGCACCGGGCCGCGAATGTCGTAGCAGACATTGGCGAGCTTGTTCGATTTGCTGAACTGCATGATGTGGTCCCGATTGAGAATACGCACTGCGGCCCTCTTCGAAACGTTCGAAAGGTTTGAAAGGGCAGGAAGCGGGTGCCAGACTGGAGGCCTTGCACACGAAGCCAACTAATATACGTGCCACCCGCGTTACGGAAAAGACGGCGCGAGGTGAAATTCAGCCTGCCGAGGTTCACTTATGCAAAAGATCGACAAGACACTTGAAGAATGGCGCGAAATGCTCGACCCCGCCCAGTATCAGGTGTGCCGCCTCAAGGGCACCGAACGGCCATTCAGCGGCAAGTACAACAGCGAGCGCCGTGCGGGCGTGTACCACTGCATCTGCTGTGACCTGGCGCTGTTCGACGCGCAGACCAAGTTCGACTCTGGCTGCGGCTGGCCGAGCTTCTATGCGCCGATCGAGCAGAGCGCGATGATCGAGATCCGTGACACCTCCCACGGCATGATCCGCACCGAGGTCACCTGCGCCCAGTGCGACGCCCACCTGGGCCATGTATTCCCCGACGGCCCGCCACCGACCGGCCTGCGCTATTGCATCAACTCGGTGTGCCTGGACTTCAAACCCCGCGACGGAGCCTGAAAATGCCCGGATCGATGCTGGACATCCCCTGTGTGACCCTGGGCGGCGAGCAGAAAAAGCTCGGCGACTTCGCCGGCAAGGCGCTGCTGGTGGTCAACACCGCCAGCCAGTGCGGCTTCACCCCGCAGTACAAGGGCCTGGAGCAGCTGTGGCGGGACTACCGCGCGCGTGGCCTGGTGGTGCTGGGCTTCCCTTGCAACCAGTTCGGCAAGCAGGAGCCGGGGGATGCGCGGGAAATCACGCAGTTCTGCGAGGCCAACTTCGGCGTGAGTTTCCCGTTGTTTCGCAAGATCGAAGTCAATGGCCCTGGCGCCCACCCGCTGTTCGTCGAGCTCAAGCAGCGCGCTCCTGGCCTGCTGGGCACGCAGAAGATCAAGTGGAACTTCACCAAGTTCCTGGTCGACCCGGCCAGCGGCAAGGTCACCCGCTATGCGCCGAGCACCAAGCCGCAGGCGCTGGAAGCCGACATCGAGCGCCTGCTCAGCCGCTGAGCGGCACCCAGTGGTCGATCAACGCCAGTAGTTCCTCGCGGCGGAACGGCTTGGCCAGGTAGTCGCTCATGCCAGCCGCGCGGCAGCGCTCGCGCTCTTCGGGCATGGCGTTGGCGGTCAGGGCGACGATCGGCAGCTCCGGCCAGCGCCCGCTCTGGCGAATGCGCCGGCTGGCCTCGTAGCCGTCCATCACCGGCATGTTGCAGTCCATCAGCACCATGTCGAAGTCTTCGCGCTCCAGCCATTCCAGGGCCTCGACGCCTTGGGTGGCAACCTGCACCTGGCAGCCGAGCTTGGCCAGCATGCCCTTGGCCACCAGCTGGTTCACCGGGTTGTCCTCCACCAGCAGGATGCGCGCGCGGCCCTCGGTGGCCGTGAGCAGCGGGGTGGCCAGCGGGTGCTCCGGGGCATGCCCCTGCAAGGTGCGGCGCAAGGTCTGATACAGCGCGTTGCGCGCCAGCGGCCGGGCCAGCTGGTGCAGGGGCGCCAGTTGCGCCGATTGCTCGCCGGGCAGGAAGTTGCCGTAGGCGGTCACCAGCAGAATCGGCGCCTTCAGTGCCGGGCGCAGCTGGAACAGCTGCTCCAGGTCGTCGGTGATCAGCAGGTCGATGCTGCTGTCCAGGAATGCGCTGCTGTCATGCCGTTGGTAGTCCAGCCCCCAGCCCGGCAGCAGGCCCTGCAGCAGTTCGCTGAGGCCACTGCCGGCGTCGCTGAGGGCGACAACCTTGCCCTGCAAGGCGGCGGGAGCAATGGCCTCGGTATGCGCGGGCAATGGCAGCTCGGCGCTGAAGCGGCTGCCAAAGCCAGGCTCGGACTGGATGTGCAGATGCCCCTGCATGGCCTTGCACAGGTTGCGGGTCAGGGCCAGGCCCAGCCCGGTGCCGCCGTATTGGCGGGTGATGCCGGCGCCGGCCTGGGTGAACGGCTGGAAGATCCGTGCCTGGGCCGCTTCGGGAATGCCGATGCCGGTGTCGCGCACTTCCAGGCGCACACCGCCGACGATGCGCACCAGGCGCACATCGACGCGGCCGAAGCGGGTGAACTTGAGGGCGTTGGACAGCAGGTTGCTGACCACCTGGCGCACCCGCGTGGGGTCGCCGAGCACCGAGCTTGGGAAGTCGTCGGCGATCAGGCAGGTCAGTTCGACGTTCTGTGCGGCATTCTGCGACAGCAGGTTGGCGGTGTCCTCGACCATGGCGCCCATGTCGAAGGGAATGCGCTCCAGTTCCAGCTGCCCGGCATCGAACTTGGACAGGTCGAGAATATCGTTGAGCAACTCGACCAGCACCTTGCCCGAGTCGTGGGCGATCGACAGCTGCTGGCGTTGTTCGCCGGCCAGCGGGCTGTCCAGGGCCAGGGCAATCATGCCGAGCATGCCGTTGAGCGGGGTGCGGATCTCGTGGCTCATGTTGGCCAGGAAGGCGGCGCGCGCCTGGGCCATGTCGAGGGCACGCTGGCGGGCCTCTTCCAGCTCCTGGTTGGACTGGCTGAGGCGGTTGTTGCTGCCCTTGAGCTCCTCGGTGCGGGCCGAGACGATGTCTTCCAGCTCGTTGAGGTATTGCGTCAGGCGGTTTTCTGCGGTGCGCCGTTGCTGGATCTCGGTAGCCATGCTGACGAACTGCTGGTTGGCGACCCGGACCAGCACGCCGATCTCGTCGAGTTCGTGGCCGGGCGGGCAGTCCACCCGGGTTTGCCCGGGCTGGCGTGGGTCGCGGCCGGTGAGGGCGGCGATCACGGTGACCAGCGGCTTGGTCAGCATCATGTAGAACAGCGCCAGGAGGATGCCGGTGAGCACCAGGCTGCGGGCGAAACCATTGAGCAAGGTGACCCCGGCACGGTCGAGGAAGCGGCTGCCGAAGGCGTAGGTGTCGACGTCCAGGAACAGCGTGCCGAGGTATTCCTCGGGCATGTGGGTCAGGTACAGGCGTTCCTTGAACTGGCGTTTCTCGCCGAACAGGAAGTCGCTCAGCGGCCGGTAGCGGTCCTCGAGCCGTGGCCGTTCGACGTCGGCCAGCACCGTTTCGTTGTTGTCGATCAGCCGTGCACGGACGACCGCCGGCGATTCCAGCAGGCCGCGGGTGAGCTCCAGGGCCAGCTCCGCATCGATGTTGTAGGCGATGCGCGAGGCCGGATTGTGGCTGATTTGCAGCAGCGCCTGCACTTCGCGGTTGATGGATGCGTCTTCGCTGGCATAATCGATGCCGATCTGGATGAGACTGAGCAATGTTCCCAGGATGAAGCCGACCAGGACTGTCAACCGGGCTTGCTTGTATGACAGGCGATTGGTGAACTTGATATCCATGAGTCCCGAGCCGGTTCCACGTCCCTTGCGCTGCGCAAGCATAGCCGAATAGCCCCGGCTGCTGGCGTGCCTGTCACACATTCAGCGGTAAATCTTACCTGTCTTGCTAGGAGTCGTCATGGACGCTCGCTTGAATGCTTTCCTGGAGCGCGCCGAATCGGTGCTGGCGCGTCTCGAACCCCTGTTGCCGGTGCCGCGCCCGCAGATCGACTGGAATACCACGCTGGCTGCGCGCTGGCAGCGCGATGGCCGCACGGGCTACCTGATGCCACTGGAAGTCAGCCTGGACATCCGCCTGACCGACCTGATCGGCGTCGACAAGCAACGTGACCAGCTGGGCCGCAACACCCACCAGTTCATCAGTGGCATGCCAGCCAACCACGCCCTGCTGTGGGGCTCGCGGGGCACCGGCAAATCGTCGCTGGTACGCGCCCTGCTGGCCGAGCACGCAGGCGCCGGGCTGCGCCTGATCGAGATCGAGCGCGACCACCTGGCCGAGCTGCCGCGCGTCGTCGAGCAGCTGCAGAAGCTGCCGCAACGTTTCATTCTGTTCTGCGACGACCTCTCGTTCGAAGCCGGGGAGGGCGACTACCGGGTGCTCAAGAGCGTGCTCGACGGCTCGCTGGAGCAGGCCCCGGACAACGTGCTGCTGTACGCGACGTCCAACCGCCGCCACCTGGTGCCGGAAAAACAGAGCGACAACGAAAACTGGAAGATGGTCGACGGCGAACTGCACCCCAACGAAGCGGTAGAGGACAAGATCGCCCTGTCCGACCGTTTCGGCCTGTGGCTGTCGTTCTACCCATTCAGCCAGGAACACTTCCTCGACGTGGTCGAGCACTGGATCGGCCAGCTGGCCCGCCCTGCAGGCCTGGCCTGGCAGCGCGACGAAGCGCTGGAAATTCTCGCCGTGCGCTGGGCAACCGGGCGCGGCAACCGTAATGGCCGTTGTGCCTATCAGTTCGCCCGCTACTGGGTCGGGCTGCAATTGCTGGAGCAAAAGTAAACATGATCGACCTCAATGCCAGTGGCGCTGGCCTCGACGGCTACAACCTGCTGGCGGCGCAAGTACAGGCGCTGTTTGCCGACGAGCGCGACTTCATCGCCAATGCCGCGCAGTTTTCGGCGTTTCTCTACAACCAGGTGGACGACCTGAACTGGGCGGGGTTCTACCTCAACCGCAACGAAGAACTGGTGCTCGGCCCCTTCCAGGGCCAGGTGGCCTGTGTGCGCATTCCGTTCGGCAAGGGCGTGTGCGGCGCGGCGGCGGCCACCCGGCAGACCCAGCGCGTGGAAGATGTGCATGCGTTCCCGGGGCATATCGCTTGCGACAGCGCGTCCAACAGCGAGTTGGTGATTCCGCTGGTGAAGGACGGGCGGTTGATTGGCGTGCTGGACCTGGACAGCCCGAAGCTGGCGCGTTTCAGTGAGGCGGACCAGGTGGGGCTGGAAAGGTTGGCGGCGATTTTCCTGGCGCTGACTGACTGCTGATGTTGTGTTGCCTGTACTGGCCCCATCGCGGCTGTAGCCGCGATAGGGCCGGCACAGGTCAAAAATTCAATCGTAGATCACCCGCTTTTTCCAGGTCTCTTCGTCATCGGTCTTGAGCCCTTCGGTCAGTTCGTTCTGCTCGTTCTCCGCCGGTTCCATCTTGTCCAGCACCTGGGCATTGGCCCGCGCCAGCAGCTTCTCAAGATACGTCAGCTGCTCTTCATACACCTTCGGCTCCGGCTGCTTGCGCAGGTATTGCACGCCGCGCTCGAAGGCCAACCGCGCTTGCCCCGGCTGTTCCTGCTGCAGTGCCTGCTGGCCAAGGTTGTTGAAGAACTCGATATGCAGCAGCACCAGGATGTGGCGGATCTCCTTGACCCAATGCTTGCCTTCGTTGTTCGGCAACACGTTTTCCTGGGTGCCCTTGACGATCTGGGTGTGCAGCGCTTCGAGCAGGAAGCGCACATCCTTGGCCTTGGCCTCGGTCTGGATCGGGCAGGGCGGGTTGTTGACCGGAATACGCTCGCCCTGGGCGATCAGCCCCTGGAGTTCGGCGATGCGCGCCTTGAGTTGGGCGTTGTGCTTGTCCAGCGCCAGTTGCCGCTGGTTGAGGTTCAGCTCCAGGCGCGCCAGCAGCAGCTTGAGGGCCGGGGTCATGAACTGGCCCGGGAAGGTCTCGGTGATTTCGCCACAGCGACGTACCCGGTCGGCCAGTTCGACTTTCAGCCGCGCGCGTTCGAGCTTGCTGTTTTCGACCACGTTGTTGAGGTAGCCGATCACGATCAGCAACGCGATACCGGCCACGATGAGTAGAGTGATCAGAAGTGGTGTCACCGTTAACGCCTCATCAAGAAGTTTTGCTTAATAGAGTGTAGTGGTAGCGGCCGCTACCGCGAAGGGACCGACGTGGCCACCTTGCTGCACTTTGTCGGCCGAGCGCCGCATTCCTCAAGTGATGGCACTTTGCGACGGCTGCGTCAGGAAATCAACGCCAATCCTTCGGCGTCGCCTGGCGGGACCTCCTATAAGGACCGAAGTCATTGATTTAAATAAATTTCTACAAAGGGGTTGACGCCTGTTCGAAGCATCCATAGAATGCGCGCCACTTGCAGCGTAAAGCACACAGCGGAACGCGGCAGGGAGTGAAAGCAGGCAGCAATGCCAGCAGCGTGTCCCCTTCGTCTAGTGGCCTAGGACACCGCCCTTTCACGGCGGTAACAGGGGTTCGAGTCCCCTAGGGGACGCCAAAT
>NZ_VZII01000044.1 GCF_009391885.1 Pseudomonas sp. MN1F
GATCTACGAAACGCACCCCTTCCTGGAAATGCTCGACCCCGAAGCCAGCGACCCTTGGCGCATCAGCACGTCCTATTTCCTGACCGAACCGCTGGTCGAAACGGGCGCCATTGTTTACGAAGGCAAGGGCGAGCCAAACGAGCTGCAGTCCTACTGGCATCTCCACCCGCTAAGCGAGGTGCTCATGAGCGTTACTGGCGCAGGCTTGAGCCTCCGTGCATTCGACGAATACCCGCATTCCAATCGGGAGGAGGTGTACGACGTCTATGAGCAGGGCGGGGCACAAATACCCATGTGCTACACCCTGGTCGCAGAAAAACGCTGAGGCAGTTGATGAACTGGGCCGGTTTTCCCGGCTCAGTTCACCGTAATCGCCGCGTTCAGCATCAACACCACGATCAAGCCAACCACCGCCACGATGGACTGCACCACCGAAATGGTCTTGGTAGCCTCACCCATGGTCATGCCAAACGATTCCTTCACCATCCAGAACCCCGCATGGTTGGCGTAGTTGAAGAACAGCGAACCGCAGCCGATCGACAGGGCCAGCAATGGCAGGTTCAGGCTCGGATCAGCACCTGCCAGCGGCGCCAGCAAGCCGGCAGCGCCCACGATACCGACCGTGGCGGAGCCGGTAGACACCGACAGCAGCATCGCGATCAGCCACCCCAGGATCAACGGCGGGAAGGCCGATTGCTGGGTCAGGTGCACGATGGCATCGCCGACCTTGGCGCTGGTCAGCATCTCCTGGAAGGCCCCGCCCCCGGCGATGATCATGATGATCGAGGCAATCGGCTTGAGGCTTTTGCCCAGCGCATCGCGCAGCTGTTCGGCGTCGCCGCCGCGCGCCAGTACCAGGCTCGCGCCGGCGAACAGCACGCCCAGCAGCATGGCGATCAACGGGTTACCCAGGAAGCTGGCCAGCTCCAGCAGCGCATTGCCCTTGGGTAGCAGCATCTCTGCCACGGCATGCACCAGCATCAGGATCGCCGGCAGCAACGCCGCCAGCATGCCGACCACTACGCCGGGGCGGGGTTGGCCGTCGGCTTTTTCAGCCAGTGTGAACTGGTCCAGCAATGCCTGATCGGGCCGGGTGCTCATGCGCGGCGCAATGAACAGGCCATACAGTGGGCCGCCAAGGATCATGGCCGGGATAGCGGCCAGGAAGCCATAGAGCATGGTGGGCCCGACCGAGGTCTTGAGCACCGCGATGGCGGTCAACGGGCCAGGGTGCGGCGGTACCATGCCGTGCATGGCGGCCAGCGCGGCAATCACCGGTACACCGACATACACATACGCCGAGCCCTTGAAGCGGGCCTGGCCTTCCAGCTTTCGCGCCACGCTGAAGATCAACGGCAGCATGATCACCAGGCCCACTTCAAAGAACATCGGGATGCCAATGACAAAGGCGACCAGCATCATCGCCCAAGGGATCATCCGGTCCGAGGTGCGCTTGAGGATCACATCCGCGACCTGTTCAGTGACGCCAGCGTCAGCCAGGATTTTGCCCAGCATCGCGCCAAGCGCGATCACCACCCCGACCGCACCCAGCGTCTTGCCAGCGCCAGTGAGCAGGTGGGCGACGATGCTGCCGGGCTCCATGCGCGTGGCAAAGCCCACGCCAATGGACACCACCAGCAAGGCCAGCAGCGGGTGCATCTTGAGACGGGACACGATCAGCGCTACCAGCACCAGGACACTGGCCAGTGCGGTCAGCAACAGCTGTATATCTAAGGGAGTCATTCAGGGAATCTCGGTTGGGCTGGGGCGCTAGCGGCACTCAGGCATTGCAGGCATGACAGGGGTTTCTGCGGGCAGTAGCGAGCCGTTATCGGTCGCGGGCAGATGGCCGACTGGATGCGCAAACTTCGAACTTCGGAGGAATGGGGTTGGCGGACGGCGGTGGGGTGCCGGGCAAACGCGTAGGGCTGGGCAGTGCGGTCATGTAGCGATTCACCTTGTTATTTGGTCATCTATATGAATCTTTACAAAGTATTTCCGGGGCGGTGGGATGCTGTCAATAGCATGCGGTCGCATCACATGGTCTTTTCGCCTTGGCAGGCAATACTTCTCTGTATACGCAGGCGTGCTCCTGGTGGCGCGCGCCGCTGGGAGGTGTCTGGTGAACAAACTGACAATCGTGGGTGCCGGCCTGGTCGGCGAGGCGGCGGCGCAGATCATCGCTCGGGATGAGTTGTGCCGTGAGCTGGTGTTGATGGATGTGCAGGGTGAGCTGGCGCAGGGCAAGGCGCTGGACGTCTGGCAGGCGGCGGTCGAATCAGGTTCTGATACCCGGGTTGTCGGCGGGTCCAAGGCCGAAATGCTGCAGGGTTCTGACCTGGTGGTGATTACCGCGGGTGTGCCGCGCAAGCCTGGCCAGTCGCGTCAGGATGTGCTGAGCATCAACCTGCCGATCCTTGACGGCATCATGCACGACATCAACCGTCATGCGCCGACAGCGACGGTGCTGGTGGTGTCGAATCCGGTCGATGTGCTGACGTATCGGGC
Source organism: Pseudomonas sp. MN1F (assembly GCF_009391885.1). GTDB lineage: Bacteria > Pseudomonadota > Gammaproteobacteria > Pseudomonadales > Pseudomonadaceae > Aquipseudomonas. Next base: position 2,509 of record NZ_VZII01000044.1, read on the forward strand.
CTGCTCGCTCAGCAAGCTGGGGCGCAGCAGGGTATTCGGCCAGGCCGGTGTGCTGGATACCGCGCGCATGAAGTGCTTCATTGCCGAGCAGACGGGTTTTTCGGCCCGGGATATCACGGCGCTGGTGCTGGGCGGGCATGGCGACAGCATGGTGCCGCTGATGCGTTACTGCCAGATCGGCTCGGTGCCGCTGTCGCACTTCCTGTCCAGTGAGCATATCGAGCAGATTGTGCAGCGCACACGCAAAGGTGGCGGCGAGATTCTGGGCTTGAAGAAGCTCGGCAGCGCCTGCGATGCGCCAGGCGTGGCCATTGCGCAGATGGTGGATGCGATCGGTAACGGGCGCCATCGCATTTTGCCAGCGGTTGCGATACTCGACGGTGAGTATGGGCGTACCGATATTGCCATGGGGGTCCCCTGCGTGCTGGCCGAGGGGGGGATTACCAGGGTGATCGAGTTGCCGCTGGATGCCCAGGAGCAGGCGATGTTCGACCAGTCGGCAGACCAGGTGGTGCGGGATATTGCCGAAATGAAAGCGCTATAAGTTTGGCCAGCCTCTAGTTCGGCAGGCCTTGACCGAGGTCCCAGAGGGGCTGGGCGGCTGTTGCGCCCGCCCGGTCCCCAGCCATTAAAAAAAGCGCCACTCAGACCCGGATTCCATCGTTTTTCAGTCCCCCCGGCATGCCCCTATAGTCCGCTGACAGCCGATGCTCAATCGGCGTATACAACTCAGCCGTGCGGGAACCGTATATGAACAACAACGAAAAAAACCAGGGCCTTGCAGCGGCCGGTGTCGCTACGCGGGTGGTGTGGGGCGGGGAACAGATCCAGCACCCGTACAACGCCACCCAGACTCCCATCGTGGTCAGCGCCGCCTACGGCTACAACGACATCGATGCCTGGTATGACGTGGCCCAGGGCAAATTGCCGGGTTACATCTACAGCCGCATGAGCAACCCGACCGTCGCCACGCTGGAAGCGAAACTGTGCGAGCTGGAGCAGTCCGAGTCGGCCGTGGCATTCAGTAGCGGCATGGCCGCCATCAGTGCCGTGCTGCACACCTTCCTGTCCAGCGGCAAACGGGTGGTGTCGACCCGCGACAGTTACGGCGGCACCAACAAGATCTTCGAAGAGTTCCTGCCGCGCATGGGTGTGCAGGTCTGTCTGTGCGACACCCTCGATAGCGAGGCGCTAGAGCGAGAGATTGCTGCAGGTTGCGACCTCCTGTACCTGGAAACCCCTACCAACCCCACCCTGAAGGTACTGGACATTCAACGCCTGAGCGCTGCCGCCCGACAAGCCGGCGCCCTGGTGGTGGCCGACAACACGTTCGCTACCCCCCTGAACCAGAACCCGCTGGCCCTGGGCGTGGATGTGGTGGTGCACAGCGCTACCAAGTTCCTGTCCGGGCATGGCGATGTACTGGGCGGGGTGGTGTGCGGGGCCGAGCCGTTGATGGCGAAGGTACGCCACTACCGCGAGATCAACGGTGCAGCCCTGGACCCGTTTTCCGCCTACCTGATCATCCGCGGTATCAAGACTCTGGCCTTGCGCCTGCGTCAGCAACAGGCCAGTGCCCAGGCCCTGGCGCATTACTTGAGCAGCGAACCGCTGGTTGAAACGGTCAACTACCCAGGGTTGCCCCAGCACCCTGGCCATGCAATCGCCAAGGCGCAAATGCGCGGCTTCGGCGCGATTGTCAGCTTTGTGCTCAAAGGCGGCATGCCCACCGTGGCGCGGCTGCTGCCACGCCTGAAGTATGCCCATCGGGCTGGCAACCTGGGCGCGGTTGAAACCATATACGGCCCGGCGCGTACCACCAGCCATGTCGAGAATACCCTCGAAGAACGGCTGGCCCTGGGCATTTCCGAAGGGCTGGTGCGCATTTCGGTGGGTATCGAAGACACCGAGGACCTGCTGGCAGATTTGGCGCAGGCCTGCGCGTCGGTGCGCCAGGAGTTGGCCGCAATGGAATTGCACGGTGACACACACGGCTGCCCGGTTCAGGCCTGAGGCCGATGCGTAGCACCCACTACTTGCGTGGGTGCCACTTCATGAAGTCGAACAAAAACAATATGCAAGGCAATTCACTTCGCTCTGCCAAGACGAGGTCGTTGCAACGTCCTTGCCCGCCAACTTTCATGAGAAAACCACAATGTCCCTGCAGACTACGACAACGAGAAATGCTTCAGCGCATAGCTTCAAGCAGGATATGCAAACCCGCCATATCGTCATGCTGGCACTGGGCGGTGTCATCGGTACCGGCTTGTTCCTGACATCAGGCTACACGGTCAACCAGGCGGGCCCCCTGGGGGCGGTCATCGCCTATGTGCTTGGCGCGATCATGGTCTACCTGGTGATGATGTGCCTGGGCGAACTGGCGGTGCACATGCCGGAGGTGGGCTCGTTCAGCAGCTACGCCACGCGTTACATCGGGCCGGGGACTGGCTACATGGTGGCCTGGATGTACTGGCTGACCTGGACGGTTGCCATCGGCTCAGAATTCACCGCCGCCGGCATCCTGATGGTGCGCTGGTTCCCCGACACGCCTGTGTGGATATGGAGTGCGCTGTTCGGGTTGGCGGTGTTCATCAGCAATATCATCTCGGTGCGGTCGTTTGCCGAGACCGAATTCTGGCTGTCACTGATCAAAGTACTGGCAGTGGTTGCCTTTCTGGTAGTGGGCGGCAGCGCAATCCTGGGCGTGTTCGAAATTACCCAGGCCCACAGTGCCGGGCTGGGCAATTTCACGCGTGAAGGGCTGTTCCCCACTGGCTTCTGGTCGATCGCCATGACCCTGCTGGCGGTGGCGTTCGCCTTCTCGGGTACCGAACTGATCGGCATTGCCGCCGGCGAAACCCGTGACCCTGAAAAGAACGTGCCCAAGGCCATTCGCACCACCGTGCTGCGTCTGGCGCTGTTCTTTGTCGGCACCATCTTTGTTCTGGCTACCTTGTTGCCGCGTGAGCAAGCCGGTGTGGTGGAAAGCCCGTTCGTGATGGTATTTGAAATGATTGGTATCCCCTATGCGGCGGACATCATGAACTTCGTGATCATCACAGCGCTGCTGTCCGCCGCCAACTCTGGGCTTTATGCAGCCGCGCGCATGCTGTGGACCCTCAGCGACCAAGGCAACATGCCACGCCGGTATGCCTCGTTGTCCCGTCGCGGCACGCCGTTCAATGCCATCGTGCTCAGCATGGCGGGCGGCATGGCTTCGTTGCTCAGCAGCGTGTTCGCGCCCGATACCATTTACCTGGCACTGGTGTCCATTTCCGGGTTGGCGGTGGTGGTGGTGTGGATCAGCATCGCCGTCAGCCAGATGGCCTTCCGTCGCCATTACATCGCCCATGGGGGCAAGCTCGAAGACCTTAAATTTCGCGTGCGCGGTTACCCGTTCGTGCCCTTGGCGGCGATCTTCTGCTGTGTCCTGGCCTGCGTCGGCATCGCCTTCGACCCGGCCCAACGCGTAGCCCTGTATTTCGGCTTGCCCTTCATCGCCTGGTGTTACCTGGCGTACTGGCTAACCCGTAAATACCGTGCGCGTCGCCCGCTGCAACTGGAAACCGTGGCGCCAGGTTCCGAGGTCGCCTGAGCAGGGTGATACTAGATCACCGGAACGTTGCCATGAGAAAGCGCCGATGACTCAGAAAACCCTGCCTCCCTTGAACTGGCTCAGAGCCTTCGAAGTGTCGGCGCGTTACTTGAACTTCACCCACGCAGCAGAGGAACTGCACCTCACCCAGGGCGCCGTAAGTCAGCAGATTCGGCACCTGGAAGGCCAGTTGGGGGTGGCGCTGTTCAAGCGCCTGCCCCGCGGGCTGGGGCTGACCGAAGAAGGTCAGTCCTACTTGCCGGTAGTGCAGGACGCAATCATCCGCCTGGCGGTAGGCACCAATGAAATTTTCGGGCAACGCCAGCGCCGGCCCCTGAAAGTGCGCGGCAGCCTGTCGTTTCTGCACTTCTGGTTGGCGCCCCGGCTGGCCGACTTTCGACGTTCGCACCCGCAGGTCGACATCCGTTACATCAGCAATCTGTGGGTCAAGGAACTGGATGCCGAGGATGACCTTGAAATCCGCTGGGGCAGTGGGCAGTGGCCTGGCGTGGAGGCGCAGCGCCTGACCCGCGACCTGCTGGTGCCAGTCTGCTCTCCCGCGCTGATTGCCGACTCCCCGCTGCGCGAGCCTGGCGATCTGGCCAAGGTTCCGTTGCTGCATGTGCTGGGTTACGAGGAGGGGTGGGGCTATTGGCTGGAGCGGGTTGGTGCCGATCAGGTCGACTCTTCCAGCGGCCTGCAGTTCGACACCCTGGTGTCGACCTTGCGCATGGCGGAAATGGGCCTCGGGGTGGCGCTGGCACGCTCATCGCTGGTCGATGACCTGCTGCAAGAAGGCCGGCTGGTAGCACCGTTTACCCAGCGCATCGAGGCGAGCGAGTCCTTTTACCTGGTACGTGGCCTGGGCGAAGCGTTGTCCACCGATGCCCAGGCCTTCAGCTACTGGTTGGTGGCGATGGCCCACCGTTAATCCAATACTTATCCTGGAGCACTGATGCAGTACACATCCACGCGCGGTAATGAGACACGGGTTGATTTCCGCACGGCGCTGCTTTCCGGGCTGGCCGCTGATGGCGGGCTTTATGTGCCGACTGCAGTGCCGACGTTCAGCCAGCAGGAAATTGCCAGCTGGTCCTGGTTGCCGTTCGACGAACTGGCCTGGCGGGTAATGGCACCGTTTGTCGGTGATACCCTCGATGAGCCGACCCTCAGGGCGCTGGTCAGCGACAGTTACCGTGGCTTTCGCCACCGTGGGATTGCACCGCTGCAACAGATCGGCCATAACGAATGGATTCTGCAGCTGTTTCACGGGCCTACCCGGTCTTCCAAGGATTTCGCCGCGCAGTTGCAGGCGCGGCTTATCCGCCATTTCCTGGGGCCCGATTGCGAGCGGGTGATGCTGGTCGGCGCCAGCAACGGCGATACGGCGGTGGCCGCTATCGAAGCCTTGCGGCATTGCCCTACGGCACGCCTGTTGGCGCTGTACCCCAGCGCAGGGACGCCGGCCGACCGCGCGGCGGTGATGCGCAATGCCGCTTGCGAAAGCGTGAGCTGCGTGGACGTGGACGGCAGCTTCGATGACTGCCAGTCGCTGGTGTCGGCGCTGCTGCGTGAATGGCCGTGCCCCGAGCTGATTCCCGTTAGCTTCAACTCGACCAACTGGATCGGCGTGCTGGCGCAGATCGTGTTTTATTTCCACGCGGCGCTGCAGTTGGGAGGGGGAATACGGCCGGTGGGCTTCAGCATTCCCACCGCCAGTTTTGCCGAGATCTACGCAGGCTTCATTGCCCAGAAGATGGGGCTGCCGATCAATCAGATCATTGTCTCGACCAACCGCAATGATGCCTTGCACCGGTTCATTCACTGCAATCGCTACAGCCGTGGTTCACCCAGTCAGACCTTGTCGCCCGTCATGGACTTCTCGCTGTTCTCCAACCTGGAGCGCTTCGTCTGGGAGCTGTACGACCGCGACAGCGGAGCGACCAGGGCGCTGATGGAGCATTTCGAGGATTGTGGCGAACTGAGCATCGGCAACCGCCAGTGGTTGCATGCACGTATGCTGTTCGACTCGTATGCCGTGGACGATGCGCTGATCCGCGAAGAAGTCGTCACACTGTTTCACGAGACCGGCAGTGCAGTAGACCCACATGCCGCCACCGGGGCCTTCGCCGGTCGCCTGCATCGGCGCAACATTGGCGCGCCCATCGTCACGCTGGGGCAGTTTGCCCCGGAAAAATCCGCCGGGCTGCTGGCGGAGCTGGGCGCCTGGCACGGCGATGTGCCTGCTGACGTGGTGGGCAATGCTGGCGGCGGGCCGCTGCTGGGCCGCGAAGACCTGGCAGGCGTTCACGCGTTATTGGCTCAGTTGCAGGCCAGGCGATGAAGCGCATCCTCGACCCCTTGGACGAGCGGATTCTCGCCGAACTCACCGCCAATGCACGGATCGCCCATGCCGAGCTTGGGCTGAAAGTGAATCTGTCGCGCAATGCGGTACGCCAGCGCATTGAGCGCCTTGAGCGCGATGGGGCCATCCAGGGCTATACGTTGCGCATCGGTGAGGGGCGGCGGCCGACATCGTTGATCAATGCGGTGATCTTCGTCTACCGCTATGACCGCATGCGCGGCGCAGCAGTGCTTGATGCGTTGCGCCAGATACCCGAGGTGATCCAGTGCGAGGTGCTCAGCGGCGAGTTCGACCTGTTGCTGCGCGTCGAGGCCTCCAGCCCGGAGCGCGTGCATCATGTGTGGACGGAAATCGCCGCCATGCCAGGGGTCGAGAACACGGTGACGTCGTTCGTCCTGGCCACCGTGATCTAAGCCGCGCCTGAGACATTAACGCTATCGATACTACGACGCCGCCCGGGCTTTCGCCCGGGCGGCGTCGTGCATTGGGGGCTGTTCAGGCCACCATCAGGTACTGGTCAGATTGGCCAGCAAATACAGCGAATTGCCATATTCAACTGGCATTGCACGGCTCTTAGGCTTGTCCTCATCGACCAATCGCCTGGAAAGGACAGCAAACCATGACCGAATACAAGATTGCACTCGTTGGCTTTGGCGGCGTGAACCGTGCCCTGGCCCAACTGATCGCCGAACGCAATGCGCGCTGGCAGCAAGCGCTGGGCTTTGGCCTGAAGATTGTTGGCGTCACCGACCTGTTCCTGGGCTCGGTTATCGACCGGGATGGCCTGGACGCTACCATGCTGGCAGCCCTGCCAGCCAAGAAGGGGGCGCTGGCGCAGATCCCTCAGGGGTCGGCCGAGGCATTCAACGAGGCGGTGATCAAGCAATCGGGGGCCGACATCATTGCTGAGGCCACATTCACCAACCCCAAGGACGGAGAGCCGGCGGCAACCTTCTGCCGCTGGGCGCTGGAAGCGGGCAAGCATGTGGTCACCACCAACAAGGGGCCCATTGCCTTGCATGCCCAGGCGCTCAAGGCCTTGGCCAAGGCTAACGGGGTGTCGTTCGAATACGAAGGTGCTGTGATGAGCGGTACGCCGGTGTTGCGCATGGCGCGCCAGACGTTGGCCGGCGCCGGCTTGGTGGGGTTCGAGGGCATTCTCAACGGTACTTCGAACTATGTTTTGACGCGTATGGAAGAGGGGCTTGGTTTTGCCGATGCCGTGGCCCAGGCTCAAGCGCTTGGTTACGCCGAGGCAGATCCGAGCGCCGATGTGGAGGGGCATGACGTGCGCCTGAAGGTGGTCATTCTCGCAAACGAGTTGCTCGGCGCCTGCCTGCAGGTAAGCGATGTCACCTGCAGCGGCATCAGCAACCTCGACAGTGTGGCGATCCAGCAAGCACAAGCGGCGGGCCAGCGTTGGAAGCTGATCGGTAGCGCCAGCCGTGAAACCGATGGTTCGGTACGTGCCAGCGTCGAAGCGCGCCTGTTAGCCGGCAATCACCCCTTGGCGGGTATTTCCGGCGCCACGAATGCGGTGGCGTTCAACACCGAATTGCTGGGTGCGGTGACCGTGTCTGGCCCAGGTGCCGGGCGTGTCGAAACCGCATTTGCCCTGCTGTCGGATATCGTCGCCATTCACAACGCTGGCCGCTCGGTCTGAGGAGCAACGTTCATGAGCCTGACTTCCGTGTCGCGGTTAGCGATTGAGCAACCCGCCCTGATCGATGTATTCAGCCCCTTCGACGGCAGCCTGGTGGGCAGCGTCGCCAACCTGCCTGCCGACGCTGTGCCAGGCCTGCTGGTCCGCGCCCGCCAGGGGGTGCACGCGTGTGCCGCGTTGCCCCGGCATCGACGCGCCAGCATTCTGGAGCAGGCCGCGCGCTTCATCGAGCGTGACGCTGCAGATTTTGCCGGTTTGATTGTCGATGAAGCCGGCAAGACCCTGCGTCAAGCCGAGAAGGAGGTAAAACGCTGCATCAACACGCTCAAGCTGTCTGCCGAGGAAGCGCGGCGCAACGCTGGCGAGGTGGTGCCTTTCGATGCTTATGAAGGTTCTGAATCGCGCCAGGGCTGGTTCACCCGCGAGCCGTTGGGGTTGATTCTGGCCATCACACCTTACAACGATCCGCTCAACCTGGTGGCGCACAAGCTCGGGCCAGCGATTGCGGGTGGCAATGCGGTCATCCTCAAGCCCTCGGAGCTGGCCCCGCTTTCTGCCTTGAAGCTCGTGCAGTATCTGGTCGATGCCGGGTTGCCGGAAACCGTCGTCACCGTCGCCACGGGCGGTGCCGAACTGGGCAAGGCGCTGGTGGCCGTGCGTGAAGTACGGATGATTTCCTTCACAGGCGGCTTCGCCACGGGCGAACAGATAGCTTGCGGGGCTGGCTTGAAAAAGTTGGCCATGGACCTGGGGGGCAACGCCCCGGTGCTGGTACTCAAAGACTGCGACCTCGAAGCCACTGTCGAGTCTTGCGTGTCTGGCGCGTTCTGGGCAGCTGGGCAAAATTGCATTGGCACCCAGCGCATTCTGGTGGACGCATCGATCTATGAGGCGTTCCGCCAGCGTTTCGTTGCCTTGACCCAGGCGATGGTGGTCGGTGACCCAGGCCTGCGCGAAACCGACATGGGGCCGATGATCACCGAAGGCTCGGCCCGGCACATAGAAGAGCGCGTGAGCCAGGCTCTTCAAGGCGGTGCTCGCTTGCTCTGTGGCCATCGACGTCAGGGGGCTGTCTATTCGCCGACAGTGCTGGAAGGCGTTGACCCTGCCAGCCGGCTGTGGCGTGAAGAGGTATTCGCACCCGTCGTGATGCTGGCGCCCTTCGACACTATCGAGCAGGCAATAGCGCTGGCCAACGCGCCGGACTACAGCTTGCATGCCGGTGTATTCACCCGCGACCTGTCGTTGGCGTTGAGCCTGGCGCGGCGAATCGAGGCCGGGGGCGTGATGATCAATGACTCTTCCGACTACCGCTTCGATGCCATGCCTTTCGGTGGCTCCAAGTATGGGAGCCTTGGGCGCGAGGGCGTGAGGTTCGCTTACGAGGACATGACCCAGCCAAAAGTCGTTTGCCTCAACCAGCTGGGTTGAAGGGGGAGTCTGATGATTGAACGGTATGGGTCAGGCACGCGGATGTCGCTGGCTGTCAGCTACAGGGGCCTGTTCGAAACGGCCGGCGTGGTCGCCGACGACCTGCAACAGGATGTGCAGGGGCAGTTGCGCCAGGCGCTGAGTACCATCGATGGGTTGATGGCTGAGGCCAGGGTGGCCAAGGACCAGTTGACCCGGGTTCAGTTGTGGATCGCAGACTATCGACATTTCGACCTGGTAAACGAGGTGTATGACCGCTGGTTGCAGGGGTGTGCCAAACCGGCACGGGCCTGCGTGGGGGCCGATCTGGGGCAGGGCTACCTGGTCGAGGTGCAGGTGTTTGCCGTGTGTGCCGACCGCCCGTGACCGGCAGCGGCGGATGCGGCGGTTCAGCGCACCAGCCGCGGTACGGCACGTACATAGACGAGTTCGGCCACCAGCTCTGCCAATGTCTGGGTAAGCACAGCTGCTGCCGCCAACCCGCGCAGCTCTTCCGGCAACGCCAGCGCCAGTGGCAGCACCACCAGCGAATTCCGTGTCGCGGCGCTGAAGGTCACCGAGCGTGCCTCGGCCACCGGCAGGCGCAGCAACCGCGCCGAAACAAACCCGAGCACTGGCGCCAGCAGCATGAAGCTGACGTACACCGGAATCACCGGCAACAGGCGATCAAAATCCTGTAGCACCACAGCAATCTGCGAGCCGATCACCGCCAGCAGTACCAGGGCCATCGCGGGCACCGGCATCCATGCCCAGGCGTCATTCCAGGCCGCGAACGCGCGGGAGCGGCGGGCACCGGCGCTGGTGAGCACGGCGAGGATCATCGGCAGCACGATCAGCAGCACGAAGGCCTCCACGAACGGGGCGATGCGCATGGTTACGCCGCTGTTGTCGCCGAGCATCAGCGCCAGGTACACCGGCAGCAGCAGCAATTGCACCAGCAACAGCACGGGCGTGGCGGCGAGGGTCAGGCGCGAGTCGCCTTTGCCGATGTGGGTGAACACCACCACGTAGTCAATGCACGGCGTAAGCAGCACCAGCAGAGCGCCGATGAGGATCGCCGGGTGCTCGGCCAAGCCACGGGTAAGGGCCCAAACCAGCAATGGCACGAGGATGAAGTTGGCGAGCAGCAGGGCTGCCATGAAGCGGCGGTTGCCCAGGCCCTGGCGCAGGTCGAGGAAGGGGATCTGCAGGAACATCGCGTACATCAGGATGGCGATGGCAGGGGTGACCAGGGGTTGCAGGTGTTGCGCGGCGTCGCTGGCCAGTAGGCCGAAGACAATGGCGGCGAGTACTGCGGCGAAGTAGATCGGGATCTGCTGGGTTTCGAGTTGTTCTCGGGTCAAGGTTCGGGTCCTGCTGACTGATTTTGTGGCGCTCCAATGTTTACGGGGCACGCTTTCCTGAGGGTCCAGGTAGTGGCAGCGATAGTACACCGTTGCTCGACTTGCTGGTTTGTCAGGTTTATATTTGTCGACCATTCTTAGATTTCATAAACCTCAGGAGGAGGTCGGCGATGATAGGCGAGCGGCTCAAACGCGCCCGCGCTGCTGCTGGGTTGTCGATGCAGGCGTTAGCTGATCAAGTTGGCGTGAGCGCCAACATGATCAAGAAATACGAGCATGGCCAGAGCATGCCAAGTTCTGGTGTGCTGGTGCGTTTGTGCAAGGCGCTGTCGGTGCGTGCCGAGTATTTCTTTCGCCCTGCCAAGGTCGAGCTGTCTGGTATCGAGTACCGCAAGCGTTCAACGACACCCAAGTCCACCTTGAAACGCATCGAGGCCGATGTACTGGATCAGGCTGAGCGTTGGCAGGAGCTGATCAACTTATGGCCGGAATATCCCGTGCGGCCATTCAGTGTGCCCGCCGGTATGCCTGAGCAGTTGGCTTCGCTGAAGGCAGTCGATGAACTGGCGGATCAGGTTCGGGAGGTATGGAGCCTCGGTTTAAGCCCGATACCAGACTTGATCGATGTGCTGGAGTCACATGGCATTCTGGTAATCATTACCCAGGTGGATGCCCAGGCGAAATTCGATGGCTTGCAAGCAAGTGTCGCCGGCCAGCCGGTAATTGTGGTTTCGGCAAACTGGCCGGGTGACCGACAGCGATTTACCCTGGCCCATGAGCTGGGGCACCTGCTGATGCATGAGCGTTTGGCTGAAGGGCTAGATGAGGAAAAGGCTTGTAACCGTTTCGCTTCGGCATTGCTGGTGCCGGCCAGCGCCATGCGGCAGCATCTTGGCGATAAACGCCACATGCTGGAGGTGCGCGAGTTGTATCTGCTCAAGGCTGAATATGGCCTCAGCATGCAGGGATGCCTGTATCGCGCTGGGGACCTGGAAATCATCCCGCACACCGTGCGTGAGCGGTTGTTCATGGTTTTCGTCAAGCAAGGCTGGCGCAAGCAGGAGCCTGGGAGCGCGTATCGGCAGGAGACCACACGGTTGTTCCAGCAATTGGTCTACCGGGCATTGGGGGAAGGGATTCTCGGTGAGTCCAAGGCGGCCGAACTGCTGGGTATGACGGTTTATCAATTCCACCAGGCGCGCAAGCTGGAGTTGCTGGATGCAGCTACTCATCAGTGATGCCAACATCCTGATCGACCTCGAAGAGGGTGAGTTACTGGCTCAGCTCTTCGCGCTGCCCTATCGCTTCACAATACCGGACATTCTCTACTTTGATGAACTTGAAGCGCAGCATGCTCATCTGCTGGGCATGGGGCTTGAGCTGGCAGAGTTGAATCCTGCGACCATGGCGTATGCGTTTGAGCTGGTTGGTCGGGTGAGAGGGCCGAGTCGCAATGACTGCTTCGCGCTGGCGCTGGCAAAGCAGGAAAAATGCCCGCTGTTGTCCGGCGATGAGGCGCTTCGCAAAGCTGCCCAGAATGAAGCCGTTGAAGTGAAGGGGACGATCTGGGTGATTGAAGAGCTGATTCGATCGGGCGTAATCACTGCTCATCGGGCCCGCGAGGCATATGACCGGATGCGGGCCAATGCGCGTCGATTGCCCTGGGCTATCGCACATCAACGTCTGGATAAATTTTATAGATAGTCCGGCATGCGCTTCAAATTATGCTTGAGAAACGAAAAAGCCCGGCACTAGGCCGGGCTTCTTCACATCAGGCTTACGCCAATCAGTTGCCGTAAACCGGCAGCTTTTTGCAGATGGCCTTGACCTTCTCGCGCACGGCGTCGATCACCGCTTCGTTGTTCAGGTCAGCCAGGATGTCGCAGATCCAGCCGGCCAGTTCGCGGCACTCGGTTTCCTTGAAACCACGGGTGGTGACGGCTGGGGTGCCGAAACGCAGGCCCGAGGTGACGAACGGCGAACGTGGGTCGTTCGGTACCGAGTTCTTGTTGACGGTGATGAAGGCTTTGCCCAGGGCAGCGTCAGCATCTTTACCGGAGATTTCCTGCTTGATCAGCGACAGCAGGAACAGGTGGTTCTGGGTGCCGCCGGAAACGACGTCGAAACCACGCTCGATGAACACTTCGGCCATGGCCTGGGCGTTCTTCACCACCTGCTGCTGGTAAGCCTTGAACTCAGGCTGCAGGGCTTCCTTGAAGCAGATGGCCTTGGCAGCGATCACGTGCTCCAGCGGGCCGCCTTGGGCGCCCGGGAAGACGGCGGAGTTCAGCTTCTTCTCGATGTCGGCGTTGGCACGGGCCAGGATCAGGCCGCCACGTGGACCGCGCAGGGTCTTGTGGGTGGTGGTGGTGACCACGTCGGCGAACGGCACAGGGTTCGGGTACACGCCAGCGGCAACCAGGCCGGCAACGTGGGCCATGTCGACGAACAGGTAGGCACCGACCTTGTCGGCGATGGCGCGGAAGCGGGCGAAGTCCAGGACCTGCGAGTAAGCCGAGAAGCCGGCAACGATCATCTTCGGCTTGTGCTCGACAGCCAGGCGCTCGACTTCGTCGTAGTCGATCAGGCCGTTGCCGTCGATGCCGTACTGGATGGCGTTGTACAGCTTGCCCGACGAGCTCACCGAAGCACCGTGGGTCAGGTGGCCACCGTGGGCCAGGCTCATGCCCAGGATGGTGTCACCGGCCGACAGCAGGGCCAGGTAGACCGCGGCGTTGGCTTGCGAGCCAGCGTGCGGCTGGACGTTGGCGTAGTCGGCGCCGAACAGCTCTTTGGCACGGTCGATGGCCAGTTGCTCGACCACGTCGACGTACTCGCAGCCGCCGTAGTAGCGCTTGCCTGGGTAGCCTTCGGCGTACTTGTTGGTCAGGACCGAGCCCTGAGCTTCCATGACTGCCGGGCTGGTGTAGTTTTCCGAAGCGATCAGCTCGATATGCTCTTCCTGGCGCAGAGCTTCTTGCTGCATGGCTTCGAAGAGCTCGGCGTCGTACTTGGCAATGGTCAAATCACGGCTGAACATGGCGGTCCTCAAGGATCGGGGTAATTTGGGGGGGCATTCTAACCGATTGATCCGCGCCTGGCATATGAAGTGGCATCAAGTCGCGGACCAATGGGGCTCATGTTGCATCCCGCGCCGTGTCTGGGCTGGCTGGGGATTGGAGTTGACTCGAAAGTCCGCTTTTGCGGGCGCTCACTGGAACATGAACAGGGCGGCGTTGGCGAACTGCGCCTCGAACTGGTTGGCCGGCATCGGCCGCCCGAACAGGTAGCCCTGGACCTCGTCGCAGCCATGCTCGCGCAGGAATTCCAGCTGCTCGTGGGTTTCCACGCCTTCGGCGATCACTGCCAGGTTGAGGCTGTGGGCCATGGCGATGATCGCCCGGGCGATCTGCGCGTCCTGCTCGCCCTCGGGCAGGCCGTCAACGAAGGTGCGGTCAATCTTCAGCACATCGATCGGGAACTGCTTGAGGTAGTTCAGCGACGAGTAACCGGTGCCGAAGTCGTCGACCGCGATGCTCAGGCCAAGGTTCTTCAGGCTGGCGAGAATCTGCAGCGCCTCATTGACCTCGCGCATCAGGATGCTCTCGGTCAGCTCCAGCTCCAGGCATGCCGGCGGCAGGCCGGTTTCTTCGAGTATGGTGGCGATCCGCGTGCCCAGCTGGCCGTCGGAGAACTGCCGCGCCGAGATGTTCACCGACACCTTCGGCACGCGCACCTTGTTCTTGTGCCAGGCCTTGAGCTGGCGGCTGGCCTCGCGCAGCACCCAGTCGCCGACATCCACCACCAGGCCCAGCTCTTCGATCACCGGGATGAAGTCCCCTGGCGGCACCAGGCCGCGGGTCGGGTGGCGCCAGCGCAGCAGCGCTTCGGCACCGGTCAGGCGCTTGCCGTCGCCGCTGAACTGCGGCTGGTAGTAGAGGATGAACTCGTTCTGCTCCAACGCGTGGCGCAGGTCGCTCTCCAGTTCCAGGCGCTCTAGCGCGCTGGCGTTCATCTCGGTCTGGTAGAACTGGAAGTTGTTCTTGCCGCGCTCCTTGGCGTGGTACATGGCGGTGTCGGCGTTCTTCATCAGCTGGCTCAGCTCGTTGCCGTCCTGCGGGCTGAGGGCGATGCCGATACTGGCAGTGACGAAGAACTCGCGGCCTTCGAGCACGAACGGTCGCACCAGGCTGCCAAGAATGTTCTCGGCCACGTGAATGGCGCGGTTCAGGGCCATCTCGCGGGTGGCGCGCGGCTGCAGCAGCAAGGTGAATTCGTCGCCGCCCATGCGCGCCACGGTGTCGTCGTCGTCGACGCAGGCCAGCAGGCGCAGGGCCATGTCCTTGAGCATGCGGTCGCCCGCGGCGTGGCCGAGGGAGTCGTTGATCGGCTTGAAGCGGTCGAGGTCGAGGAACATCAGCACGACCCACGATTTCTGCCGCTCGGCCTGTTGCAGCGCGGTGTGCAGGCGGTCCTGGAACAGCGTGCGGTTGGGCAGGTGGGTGAGGGCGTCGTAGTAGGCCAGGCGGTGGATGCGCTGTTCGCTGGCCTTGCGCTCGCTGATGTCGGTGAAGAAGCACACGTAGCTGGCCAGGTCGCCTTCGTCGTCGAGCACGGCGGTGATGCCGACCCAAGCCGGGTAATGGTCGCCGTCGCGGCGCTTGAGCCACACTTCGCCTTCCCAACTGCCGCGCTGGTGCAGTTGCTTGAGCACGTAGCGCAGGTGGCTTTGCTGTTGGTCCTCGACCACCAGCATGGTCGGCAGCTGGTCGAGTACGTCGCCGACTGCGTAGCCGCTGACCCGGCTGAAGGCTTCGTTGGCCTGTACGATATAGCCGGCCGGGTCGGTGATGAGGATGGCCGAGGTGGAGTGTTCGAATACCGTCGCGGCCATGCGCAGGTCTTTTTCCGCACGGCGTTGCTGGCTGATGTCGCGGCCCACGCCGAGCACGCCTTCGAAGCGCTGCTGGTCGTCCCACACCAGCACCAGGCGCAGTTCGATGGGGATCTTGCGGCCATCGGCGCGCAGGCAGTCGAACAGGAACAGTTGCGTCGGCAGCTGGCTGCGCAGTTGTGCCAGTTGCTCGTTGTCGCCCATGGCCTTGCTGACCCGCTCCATCAGGCTGTAGATGCCGGTGAGCTGGGCCGGGTTGGCGATGATCGATTGCCAGCCGTTGTTGAAGATCCAGTCGGCCTGGTAGCCCAGCACCGCCTGCACCGAGGGGCTGAGGTAGTTGAGTTGCAGGCGGCTGTCGGTGGAGAAGATCACGTCGCTGATGCTTTCGGCGAGCATGCGGTAGCGCTGCTCGCTGTCGCGCAGCGACTGGCTGGCCTCGATCTGCACGGTGACATCCTTGCCTACGCCGATGATGCGCGTGACCAGGCCATCGTCGTCGCGGGTCAGTACCTGCTCGCGGATTTCGTAACTGCGCCAGCCGCCGTCGCGGTGGCGGAAGCGCAGCTGGGTGTGCAGCGACTGGCTGTGAGCACTGTCGCGCTGTTGCTGGCGCAATTGCTGATAGTGCGCGGCGTCTTCGGGGTGCAGCAGCAGCTCCCAGAAGCGGTCACCCATCTGCGCCAGCTCGGTGCGGTCGTAACCGAGGGTCTGGCCGAGGTGGCGGTTGCTGAAGATCATTCGCTGGCTGAGCACGTCCTGCACATACAGCTGGTCGGGCACGGTACGCACCACGTCGGACCAGAAGCTTTCACGCTCCAGCAGCGACAGCTCCACCTGCTTGCGGCTGGTGATGTCGCTGATGCTGAGGATCACCGCCTGGTAATCGCGGCGCTGCTGCGGCAGGCGCGCCATCAGCCACAGGTGCAGCTCGCCGCCCAGCGGCGCGGGCAGGCGCACTTCCAGCTCCAGTGATGGGCGTTGCTCGATCAGGGCGTCGATCAGTTGCATGCCGATGCTGTCGAGGCCATCACCGCTGCCATCGATCAGCCGTTGCCAGGCGCCTTCGTGGCACTCGACGTTGAGCAACTGGCGCGCCACCTGGTTGATCTCGGTGATCCTCAACTCCTGCAGCAGCGAGCGGCGCAGGTTGGGGTCCAGCGCCAGGCTCTGCTTGAGCCCGGCCAGGTTGCGCAGGTGATAGCGGTCGAGCTGGCCCGGCAGGCTCGACAGGTCGAGCACGCACAAGGCCACGCCGGTGCCTTCGAAGATTTCGTGGTAGCGCCGACGGTCTTCCTGAAGCGCACGCTGGCGGCGGCGCATGTTGATCAGCGCCAGCACCGGCAGCAGGGCGCAGAACAGCGCCAGCAGGCACTTGCCGATCAGTGCCGGCAGCAGCTTCTGCCGGGCGAGGCCGGCGTCGAACAAGCCACGCAATTGCCAGGTGCTGTTGTCGATGAAGGCGAGCATCACGCTTTGCAGCGGTTCACCGCTGGTTTGTACCGGGGCGTGACGCTCCAGTACCTCGCTGCTGCGGCTGTTTTCCAGCAGCCAGAGCGGGTGCCCAGGGCCGTCCAGATGCGCGGTGAGCACCTGGTAATAGTCCGCTGACAGGCGCAGCAGCCAGTAGCCGCGATCCTGTTCCGCCGTCTGGCGCAACAGCAGATAAAGGGTGCGGTTGTCCGGCGAGTTGGTGAAAAAGTAGCTGCGGCCCTGGTTCAGCCCGACCAGTTCGTCAATCAGGTCACGGTCGGGGCTGCCGGCCAGGCTGTCGCTGCGCAGTTGCCCGGCCTGGTCGAGCCAGGCCAGGGCGCGCAGGGCTGGCAGGTGTTCGCGCAGGGTCGCCAGCAGGCTCGGCAGGGCGGCGGGCGCCGGCGCTTTGACGTAGGGCTGGACCACGTTCAGGGCCTGCTGGGCCTGGAGCGCCATGTTCAGGCTCAAGTGGTCGGCGAGTTCGGCGCTCGCGTTCAGGTTCAACTGGCGCTGGTCAGACTGGGTGTGGCGAAACTGGGAAAACAGTTGCCACAGCAGCAAGCCCAGCAGAATCAGGGCTAGCAGGGCCAGTGCCCCTTTGACCGAACCACGCAGCGAAGCGACTGGGGCCGGCGAAGCGGGGCGCAGCAGAGTCGGATGATTGAGATCGGTCAAGCGTTGGTCCTGCATTTGGGCTGGCGATGGCAGGTAGGGACATGCACGGTGTATGCCGGTATCTGCACAGGCCTGGACCGCGGCCGCGCACTATAATAGCCGGACATGCGAACGGGCTAGCATGCCTGTGATTGTGGCAATGTGCCAGCCTGATTGTCCGGCGCCAGTGGTCGTGGTGATGCCGGCCCGTTCGGCAAGACCCTGCATCCTGTGCGAGAATGCCGCCCGCTTCAATGACAACGCATCGGAGATGTTCGGTTTTGGTTACTCACTTTTCCACCAATGGCCTCGATTCCGCCTGTGGGCGCAGCAGTCAGACCCTTGTCAGCACTGCCGTGACCGCGGACGTATCCTGCAAATCGTGCCAGCGTTCGCTGGTCAAACCCGACGCGGCTACGGCTTCGAAAAACAAGACGCCATCGCTGGCTGAACTGCGCAAGACCGCCAAGGCGGCGGCAGCGCCGGCTGAACAGGCACCTGTGGCTGCGGTGGCCAAGCCGGCTGGCAAGGTTGTCAGCACGCCTGCTGCTGGCAAACCGGCCAAGGTTGCCGAACAGCCTGCCCGCAGTGGTGGCTTCAGCGTCAAGGCCGCCTATGCTGCGCGCCTGGCCGAGCAGAGCGACCGTTGCCGGTTGCCGCGGGGCAAGGCCAGGAAACAGCGTCACGTCTGAGCCATTTCTGGCTGCTGTGCCGGCCTCTTCACTGCTGAAGCCGCGAAGAGGCCGGCACAGGTAACCAATGCCTCCCAGGATCACAACGATCCCACCCCACCATCCGACTACCCTGTGCAACGCCGCGCGTTGGCGTAGAATGGTCGACTTTGTTCAATGAAACCCCGTAAACACATCCCCCTGGCCACAACGCCGGGGCGTTTGTCGATGTCTTTACCTATCTAGAGGGCTTGGTTTTGGCTCAATACGTCTACACCATGCATCGGCTGAGCAAGGTCGTGCCGCCGAAGCGGGAAATTCTCAAGAATATTTCCCTGTCGTTCTTCCCAGGCGCCAAGATCGGCGTGCTCGGCCTGAACGGCGCCGGTAAATCGACCCTGCTGCGGATCATGGCGGGCGTCGACAAGGAATTCGACGGCGAAGCCCGTCCGATGCCCGACATCAACGTGGGTTACCTGCCGCAGGAACCGCAACTGGACCCCAACAAGTCCGTGCGTGAAGTGGTCGAGGAAGCGGTCAGCGTGATCAAGGACGCCCAGGCTCGCCTGGACGAGGTCTACGCCGCCTACGCAGAACCCGACGCCGACTTCGACAAGCTGGCTGCCGAACAGGCCAAGCTCGAAGCCATCCTGCAGGCCGCTGACGGCCACAACCTCGAGCGCCAGCTGGACGTCGCCGCCGACGCCCTGCGCCTGCCGGCCTGGGATGCCCGTATCGAACACCTGTCCGGTGGCGAGAAGCGCCGCGTGGCCCTGTGCCGCCTGCTGCTGTCGGCCCCCGACATGCTGCTGCTCGACGAACCGACCAACCACCTGGACGCCGACTCGGTAGCCTGGCTGGAGCGCTTCCTGCACGACTTCCCGGGCACCGTGGTAGCAATTACCCACGACCGTTACTTCCTCGACAACGTCGCTGGCTGGATCCTCGAACTGGACCGCGGCGCCGGTATCCCGTACGAAGGCAACTACTCGGGCTGGCTGGAAGCCAAGTCGGACCGTCTGGCGCAGGAATCCAAGCAGCAGAGCGCCCACGAGAAGGCCATGAAAGAGGAACTGGAGTGGGTGCGCAAAGGCGCCAAGGCCCGCCAGTCCAAGTCCAAGGCCCGTCTGCAGCGCTTCGAAGAAATGCAGTCGCAGGAATTCCAGAAGCGCAGCGAAACCAACGAGATCTACATCCCGGCCGGTCCGCGCCTGGGTGACAAGGTCATCGAGTTCAAGAACGTCACCAAGGGCTACGGCGACCGCGTGCTGATCGACAACCTGTCGTTCGCCATGCCAAAAGGCGCCATCGTCGGCGTGATCGGCGGTAACGGTGCCGGTAAGTCGACCCTGTTCCGCATGCTGATGGGCAAGGAGCAACCGGACTCGGGCAGCATCGAGATCGGCGAAACCGTGCAACTGGCCTGCGTGGACCAGAGCCGTGAAGACCTCGACGGCTCCAAGACTGTGTTCCAGCAGATTTCCGACGGTTCCGACCAGATCCGCATCGGCAGCTACGAGATCCCGTCGCGTACCTACGTTGGCCGCTTCAACTTCAAGGGTGGCGACCAGCAGAAGTTCGTCAAGGACCTGTCCGGTGGTGAGCGTGGCCGCCTGCACCTGGCGCTGACCCTGAAGGAGGGCGGTAACGTCCTGCTGCTCGACGAACCGTCCAACGACCTCGACGTCGAAACCCTGCGTTCCCTGGAAGAAGCCCTGCTGGACTTCCCGGGCGCCGCCATCGTGATTTCCCACGACCGTTGGTTCCTGGACCGTGTGGCCACTCACATCCTGGCGTACGAAGACGACTCGAACGTGGTGTTCTTCGAGGGCAACTACACCGAGTACGAAGCCGACCGCAAGAAGCGCCTGGGCGATGCTGCTGCCCAGCCGCACCGTGTACGGCACAAGAAGCTGGCCCAGTAAGCCGGTCTTCTGGCGCACAAGAATGGGGCCCATCGCGGCCCCATTTTTGTGCCTGCTTGCTACGAAAAGGCGCCGGCTTTACCGGTTAATCGAAGGTTGTTTTGTATACACTTATATAAAACGCACCAAATAATTTCAAAAAAACGACATTTCGCCCTATTCCGGTGCGATTGCTTCTTGGTACATTTCGAGAAAAACCAATAAGTCCAATCCTCTTGGTGAGATGTCTACCATGATCGAATCCGTCGACCATTTCCTTGCACGCCTGCAGCAACGCGACCCGGGCCAACCGGAATTCCACCAGGCTGTGGAAGAAGTGCTGCGCACCCTGTGGCCCTTCCTCGAAGCCAACCCTCACTACCTGCAGTCCGGCATCCTCGAGCGCATGGTCGAGCCTGAGCGCGCCGTGCTGTTCCGCGTGTCGTGGGTCGATGACCAGGGCAAGGTCCAGGTCAACCGCGGCTACCGCATCCAGATGAGCAGCGCCATCGGCCCTTACAAAGGTGGCCTGCGCTTCCACCCGTCGGTGAACCTGAGCGTGCTCAAGTTCCTGGCCTTCGAACAGGTGTTCAAGAACTCCCTCACCTCGCTGCCCATGGGCGGCGGCAAAGGTGGCTCGGACTTCGACCCGAAAGGCAAGAGCGATGCCGAAGTCATGCGCTTCTGCCAGGCCTTCATGAGCGAGCTGTACCGCCACATCGGGGCGGACTGCGACGTGCCGGCCGGTGACATCGGTGTGGGTGCCCGCGAGATCGGCTTCATGTTCGGCCAGTACAAGCGCCTGGCCAACCAGTTCACGTCGGTGCTGACCGGCAAGGGCATGACCTACGGCGGCAGCCTGATCCGCCCTGAAGCCACCGGCTACGGCTGCGTGTACTTCGCTGAAGAAATGCTCAAGCGGCAGAACCTGCGCATCGACGGCCGTCGCGTGGCCATTTCCGGTTCCGGCAACGTCGCCCAGTACGCGGCGCGCAAGGTCATGGACCTGGGCGGCAAGGTGATTTCGCTGTCCGACTCCGAAGGCACCCTGTACGCCGAAGCCGGCCTGACCGATGCCCAGTGGGATGCGCTGATGGCGCTGAAAAACGTCAAGCGCGGCCGCATCAGCGAGCTGGCCGAGCAGTTCGGCCTGGAGTTCCGCAAGGGCCAGACCCCGTGGAGCCTGCCGTGCGACATCGCCCTGCCGTGCGCCACGCAGAACGAGCTGGGCATCGAAGACGCCCGCACCCTGCTGCGCAACGGCTGCATCTGTGTGGCCGAAGGCGCCAACATGCCGACCACCCTGGCGGCGGTCGACCTGTTCATCGAGGCAGGTATCCTGTACGCACCGGGCAAGGCCTCCAACGCCGGTGGCGTGGCAGTGTCGGGGCTGGAAATGTCGCAGAACGCCATGCGCCTGCTGTGGACCGCCGGTGAAGTGGACAGCAAGCTGCACAACATCATGCAGTCGATTCACCATGCTTGCGTGCATTACGGTGAAGAGGCCGATGGCAAGGTCAACTACGTGAAGGGCGCGAACATCGCCGGCTTTGTGAAGGTTGCCGATGCCATGCTGGCGCAAGGCGTAGTCTGATTCGAGGCTCTGGGGGAGGGCTGCACAGCGGCCCCCCTTAGGCCCCACCTCCAATCTCGACCACTTCGATCAGCTGATCCCCCGCCGGCCGCCGCCACAGCACTTCGTCCCCAGGCCCAGCCCCGAGCAAAGCCCGCCCCAGTGGCGACCCCCAGTTGATCATCCCGCGCCCGGCATCCGCCTCATCCTCGCCCACCAGTTGCACCACATGCTCCTGGCCCTGCTCGTCGACGAACCTGACTTGGCTACCAATCTGCACCTTGTTGCGCGAAGTCGCCGCTGGCACCACCTGCGCGCTCTGCACCCGCGCGCTGAAATAGCGCAGGTCCCGCTCGGTATCGGCCAGGCGCTGCTTGTCACCGCGCTCACCCTCGGCCTGCAACGCGCTGCGCAGGGCATTCAGTTCGCTCACGCGCTGTTGCAGCTGGCGCAGGCCGCTGGCAGTGACGTAATTGGGCTGGTCGCTGACGCGCCGCTCCACCGGCTGATCGGCCTGGGCGGCGGCCTGGTCTTCGTTGACGAATGCTCGGCTCATGCAATGGCCTCCTTGTGCTGAAGACCAGCATGGCAGGCCGGTGGTTTCAGGGGATGTCCGTTTGCGACGCAGGCGCCCTTAAAATCAACGGCGGTAGGCGCGGGCGGCGCCCTGGTCTTTCTCCTGCTGCCACTCGCGATCACGCTCGTCCCAGAAGCGCTCGTGGTACTGGCGCTGCTCCTCGCTGTTCTGCATCGCGTGGCACTGGCGGAAGCCATCGTCCCAGCCAGTTTCGTACTGGCGGTCGTGCAGGTAGCGCGGTACGTCCTTCTTGAAGTCGCCAACCATCAGCCCGGCTGCCTGACGGCCGCTGCTGCAACCGTCCTGGTAGCCGTCGGCGTAGGCGGGGGGATAACCGTGATTGACCATCTGATCGTGGGTGGTTTCGCAACCCGCCAGCAGCAACGCGATGCACAAGCCGAACCAGTACCGCGACATGACCACCTGGACCCTTGGGGAGATACCGGAAAGTCTAGGTGGCGATTTGTCGGGGAGCTGTCAAAACAGTGTCAAAGAGTCGGTTGGTTCACATTCAGTAGTGATACCACTTCAGCTCCAGCATCACCTCGTTCTGCGCGCTGGCCAGGTGGCTGAACTCCCGCGAGGCACTCAACCTCAGCCCCAGGTTCTGGCTGATCTCCCACTGCTGGTTCAGGCTCACACTGCGCCGCACCTCGCCATTGGTGAAGTAATCGCCCTTGGCCTCCAGCGTCAGGTTGCCCAGCCCGTTGCGCCACAGCAGGCCACCATTGAACCCCGTCGCCGGGGCGATGAACTGGGCGAAGTCGTTGTGGTGTTCGACCCGCAGGGTGCCCAGGGCAAAGCCCAGCAAGCCATCGGCCAGTTGCCAGGTGCCACCGGCTCCGCCATTCACGTGGCTCACCAGCACCTCGTCGTCATGCTTGCCCGGCACTCGCTCCAGGCCACCCGCCACCTGCCAGGACCAAGGCTTGAGCAGCTCGTTGCGTGGCGTCAGCGAGCGGATGGTGGCCAGGTCCAGGCGTTGAACCTGCCAATCGTTGCCTTCGTACTGGCGCACCTTGAGCTGCAGGATCTCGATCTGCGCGCCCAGCGGGAAGCCATAGGCATTGTCGTTGAGGTCGTGGTAGGCCATGCGCAGGCCGTACTCGGCATAGGCGCGGTCCTCTCGGGTGCCGACGCCCAGCTGCCAGGTACGCGAGTCATGGCCGTCCTCGGGCAAGCCGGGGCGCTCGATCTGCAAGGGCGGCGGCGGGTTGCTGTTGATCGCCCGCAGCAGCTCGAAACTGCGCTTGGCCTGCCCAGGGTCACGCTCCTGGCCATTGGCCCGGTAGCGTTCCAGGCGGTACGCGGCATCCTGCACCAGCGCCTGGCGCTCGCGGGGCAGGGCTTTGAATTCGGCGCTTTGCAATTGCGTGGTATCGGCGCTGACGGCCAGTACCTGGCGCTTCTCGTCATGGTCCAGCGGTTCGGCCCGGGCCAGCAGCTCGCGCTCGCGTGACGGGCGGTAGGTTTCGCTGGCGACCAGGCCCGATTGCTTCACCGCTTTCACCGTGTCGGTTGGAATGGCGGTGAGCGGGAATTGCGAGGTCAGGTCCAGGCTCGGCCGGGCCACCTGCAGCAACTCCAGCAGGCGGTACGAGCAGTTTTCGTCGAAGAAGAAGTAATCGAACTGAATCTGCTTCAGTTCCCACACGTGTTCGACCATGCGTCCGGTCTCTTCCGGCGTCAGGTCCAGCTGGTATTCCCACAGGTCGCGGTTCTCCAGGCTGCGGTACTCGGAGAGCTTTTCCTGGTAGGGCATCAGCGCGAACAGGCCTGGGTAGCCGCCCATCAGGCCCTTCCAGGCATACAGGATGCTGTTGTCGCTGCCTTCGATGTAGGCGCCGAAGTTGATCGCGTAGCTCAGCAGCGTGGTGTCGTCGCTGCGGGTGTTGGACTGGTCGATACGCAGCAGGGTGTGGCCGAACATTGACGACGGGCTGTTCAGGTAGGCTGCCGGGAAGATCAGCGCCGCACTGTGCGGGTCGATCGACTTGTACCAGGTCTTGAATTCCTGGCAGTCCGGTTGCGGCAGGCCTTGCAGGCCGAGCTGTTCACGCAGCCAGCGGGTGCGCGCGGGGAATACGCACTGGGCGTGCTTGTCACCCAGGCTGGCGGGGGCGTACAGCGCTTCGACCGTGGCCTTGAGTTCCTGGTCCGGGTGGTGCGCACCGTCCTCGGCGAGGAAGAAGGCGTCATCGTCCACATAGCTGCGCCAGCCGCCGAGCTTGGCGGTTTCATAGTGGCCCAGGGCAATCCAGTAAGGGGTGTTGGCCAGTTGCTGGATACGGCCTGGGTCCAGCACGGGCATGGCATGTACGGGGGCGCAGGCACACAGCGCCAGGGATGCAAGGCGTTTGAGCATGTCGGGCAACTACTTCTTAACGATGCCGAAAAAAGGCGAAACCCGCCCCGGAGGCCGGGGCGGGAGCAGCTGCACTCAGGCCTCGGTGGCGTATTTGGCCAGGCGTGGGTCGTTCTTCAGAACGGCCAGGGTGTTGCTGTGGACCGTTTCGGCAGTCACGTCGGCGCTGCTGAAGATCTGGTTGAAGTGCTGGTGGGTGACCGAGGCGAAGTAGCCACGATCTTCCGGAGCGACGCCCAGGACCACGGCGTAGGTGGTCAGGGCTTCGCCCTGGCCCATGGCCATGTCCTCGGACAGCTCGTTCATCATGCCGTTCATGGCGAACCAGGATTTGCCGCCATAGGTCAGCGAAGCCTTGGTCGAACAGCCGTTGGTGCCGGAGGTCATGCCGAAGGTGGCGTTACCGGAGGTGCCGTTGGTGGTGGAGGCCAGGAAGTGCGCCGGCGTGCCGCGCTGGCCTTCGAACAGCATGTTGCCCCAGCCGCAGTTCGGGCCACCCGGCGCTTCGGCAAGCGCGTTCAGCGAGACCACGGTGAACAGAGTACCCAGAAGAATCCGTTTCATAGCATTGTTCTCTATTTGTCTTAACCAAGGGTCAGGGTTGTCTGGCAACGCGGTTGCCAGGTCGGGAAAGCTTTTCACCCACCCGCGCAGCTTGGAGTTTAGGCATGATCTAAAGGTTGCGTTGTTGATTGCGAAAAATTTGCTCGTACATGACAGCGTCGCCGCTGCGACATAAAGTCCAGCGGAGCCTTGCAAGGCGCGCGCGGGCAGCGCCAGAATGCTGCGTATCTGCCCCGCCGAAGTAAGGAAACCCAATGCCCGATCCTGTCGCTGCGCGCCTGCGTCTCGCGCCTGAAGCCCTGACCCGGCGTTTCTCCCCCGAGCAGTTTGCCTTTACCCATACCGACGATCTGGAGCCGTTTCGCGGAGTCCTGGGCCAGGAGCGTGCTGTCGAGGCCCTGCAGTTCGGCGTGGCCATGCCGCGCCCTGGTTACAACGTTTATGTGATGGGCGAGCCGGGCACCGGCCGCTTTTCCTTCGTCAAGCGCTACCTCAAGGCCGAGGGCAAGCGCCAGCAGACCCCGGCCGACTGGCTCTACGTCAACCATTTCGACGACACCCGCGAGCCACGTGCACTGGAGCTGCCTTCCGGCAGCGCGGCCGAGTTCATCAGCGACATGAACGGGTTGATCGACAACCTGCTGGCGACCTTCCCGGCGGTGTTCGAGCACCCGTCGTACCAGCAGAAGAAGGGCGCCATCGACCGCGCCTTCAACCAGCGCTATGACCGTGCGCTGGATGTGATCGAACGCGCCTCGCTGGAAAAGGACGTGGCCCTGTACCGCGATGCCAGCAACGTCGCCTTCACCCCGATGGCCGACGGCAAGGCGCTGGACGAAGCCGAATTCGCCCAGTTGCCCGAAGAGGTGCGCGAGCAGTTCCACGAGGACATCGCCCTGCTTGAGGAGCGCCTCAACGAGGAGCTGGCCAGCCTGCCGCAGTGGAAGCGCGAGTCGAACAACCAGCTGCGCCAGCTCAACGAAGAAACCATCACCCTGGCCCTGCAGCCATTGCTGGCGCCGCTGTCGGAAAAGTACGCCGAGAACGCAGCGGTCTGTGCCTACCTGCAGTCCGTGCAGCTGAACCTGCTGCGCACCGTGGTCGAGCAGCTGGTTGAAGACAGCAAGACCGACGCGGCTGCGCGCAAGCTGCTGGAAGAGCAGTACGCGCCAAGCCTGGTGGTCGGCCACCACGCTGACGGGGGGGCGCCGGTGGTGTTCGAGCCGCACCCGACCTACGACAACCTGTTCGGCCGCATCGAATACAGCACCGACCAGGGGGCGCTGTACACCTCTTACCGGCAGTTGCGCCCGGGCGCGTTGCACCGCGCCAACGGCGGCTTCCTGATTCTCGAAGCCGAGAAGATGCTGGGCGAGCCGTTCGTCTGGGATGCCCTCAAGCGCGCCCTGCAGTCGCGCAAGCTGAAGATGGAGTCGCCGCTGGGCGAGCTGGGCCGTGTTGCCACGGTCAGCCTGACGCCGCAGATGATCCCGCTGAACATCAAGCTGGTGATCATCGGTTCACGCCAGCTGTACTACGCGCTGCAGGACCACGACTCGGACTTCCAGGAGATGTTCCGCGTGCTGGTCGACTTCGACGAAGACATGCCGATGGTCGACGAGAACCTCGAGCAGTTCGCCCAGTTGCTGCGCACCCGCACCAACGAAGAAGGCATGGCACCGCTGACCAGCGATGCGGTGGCGCGCCTGGCCACCTACAGCGCACGCCTGGCAGAAAACCAGTCGCGCCTGTCGGCACGCATCGGCGACCTGTTCCAGCTGGTCAGCGAGGCCGATTTCATCCGCCAGCTGGCCAACGACGAGATGACCGACGCCGGGCACATCGAGCGTGCGCTCAAGGCCAAGGCCACCCGCACCGGGCGTGTTTCGCAGCGGGTGCTCGACGACATGCTCGCCGGCATCATCCTGATCGACAGCGAAGGCGCGGCCATCGGCAAGTGCAACGGCCTGACCGTGCTGGAAGTCGGCGACTCGGCGTTCGGCATGCCGGCACGCATTTCCGCCACCGTCTACCCGGGCGGCAGCGGCATCGTCGACATCGAGCGCGAGGTCAACCTCGGCCAGCCGATCCACTCCAAGGGGGTGATGATCCTCACCGGGTACTTGGGCAGCCGCTATGCCCAGGAATTCCCCCTGGCGATTTCCGCGAGCATCGCCCTGGAGCAGTCCTACGGCTATGTCGATGGCGACAGTGCCTCGCTGGGTGAGGCCTGCACGCTGATCTCGGCCTTGTCGCGCACGCCGCTCAAGCAGTGCTTCGCCATCACCGGCTCGATCAACCAGTTCGGTGAAGTGCAGGCGGTGGGTGGGGTCAACGAGAAGATCGAAGGCTTCTTCCGCCTCTGCGAGGCTCGTGGCTTGACGGGCGAGCAGGGGGTGATCATTCCGCGCGCCAACGTCGCCACGCTGATGCTCGACGAGCGCGTGCTGCAGGCGGTGGAGAACGGTATGTTCCACGTCTATGCGGTCAGCCAGGCCGATGAAGCGTTGAGCCTGCTGGTGGGCGAAGATGCTGGCGAGCTCAACGACCAAGGCGTATTTACCGAAGGCAGCGTCAACGCCCGCGTGGTCGAGCGCTTGCGCGAGATCGCCGAGATGATCAGCGAGGAAGAGATCGAGAAGGCAGAAAAGGAACGCCTGGAAGAGGTCATTGCCCAGGCCAAACCGGCCTGAGTCAATAAAACGGCGCTGGCGGCCATGTGCTACCGTTCAGCGCCGGTTTTCCATCTTTCTGTGCTGTTCTTCTATGCTGGAACTTAAGGACGGTATCAGGGTTCAGGATGGAAACAGCCTGGGTTTCAGGCTGAACAGGGCTCATTGGAGGGGACGCGGCCATGCGCAACCTCAGCCTTACTCGCCAGTGCCTGGGCCTGGTGACCCGCATCGAATGCAGCATCCGCCCACTGGCCGGCGACAATGGCATGTGGACCTTGCTGTTCGCCGCCGGCATGGCCGGTGAACAACCCTCTGCAATCAAGGCCCAGGGGCCGTTTCATGGGCCGATGGTGGCCGAATCCGTGCTCAGTGCCATCGTCGACAGCCTGACCCTGCATGGGTATCAGGTGGCCGACGATCCACAGATCTGGTGCCTGCACCTGCAGGCTCAGCTACGGCGGATCAACGGCGAACGCTGCCGCAACCTGGGGGATTATCAGTTCCACCCTGAAACCTGAGCATACATACCCAGCGCTGCGGCATCCGGCCGCAGGCTTTTGCTGTCACAGGTGGCTGGCTATACTCGCGGCCGATTTTCCAGTCACCTGACGAGTTCAAAACCCTCCATGGAACGTATTCTCGAAAACGCGATGTATGCCTCGCGCTGGCTGCTCGCTCCCATCTACTTCGGTCTGTCCCTCGGCCTGCTGGCCCTGGCGCTGAAGTTCTTCCAGGAAGTTGTCCACGTCCTGCCCAACGTTTTCGCCCTTAGTGAAGCCGACCTGATCCTGGTCATCCTGTCGCTGATCGACATGTCGCTGGTTGGCGGCCTGCTGGTGATGGTGATGATTTCCGGCTACGAGAACTTCGTGTCGCAGCTGGACATCGACGAGAGCAAGGAAAAGCTCAACTGGCTGGGCAAGATGGACTCTTCGTCGCTGAAGATGAAGGTGGCCGCTTCGATCGTGGCGATTTCTTCCATCCACTTGCTGCGGGTGTTCATGGATGCGCAGAACATCTCCACCGACTACCTGATGTGGTACGTGATCATCCACATGACCTTCGTGGTCTCGGCCTTCTGCATGGGCTACCTGGACAAGCTGACCAAGCACTGAGTGCGGTTGCCTGTCACACCGCCCGGCTGTTGCAAAACGGACGGGCGGTGCCGTTTCTGGCTTGTGCTTTCGGCCGCTCCGTACAAAAAATGAGCACTCATGCGTGGTTCCCATAGCGAGGTGCTCTCATGAACCTGCAACAGCTCAACACCGAGGCCAGGGCGGGCCATGTCGAGGAATTGAACCTCATTGCCATCGAAGGCGGCGACTACCTGATCGAGGCCCGGGTCAAAGGCCATCCCCATCCCCTGTCCGATACCCGTGGTGAGCGCTTGCGCGTGCACTCGGTGGAAGATGCTCGCAAGTTGCTTCAGGCCATTCCGATGGTGTCGATGAACCTCGTGCACTGGTCGGTACAGGACGAAATGTGCGGCATGGGCACGCACCCGGAAGAAGACCTGAAGGTGCCGATTTCCCAGCGTTCGGCCTGGTAGCTGCTCGCGGCGCCCCAGTGTGCTAGGCTGCTCGCCCTTTTCATCAAGGGCGCGGCCGCACTGCGCCCTGCAGTGGAGCACGACAATGTCCGAACTCAACCTGTCCACCGACGAAACGCGCGTCAGCTACGGCATCGGCCGTCAACTGGGCGGCCAGCTGCGCGACAACCCGCCGCCAGGCGTGAGCCTGGAAGCCATCCTGGCCGGCCTGACCGACGCATTCAGCGGCGCCGAAAGCCGTGTCAGCGAAGCCGACCTGTCGGCCAGCTTCAAGGTCATCCGTGACGTGATGCAAGCCGAAGCTGCCGCCAAGGCTGAAGCCGCCGCTGCCGCTGGCAAGGAATTCCTGGTCGAAAACGCCAAGCGTGACGGCATCACCACCCTGGCTTCGGGCCTGCAGTTCGAAGTGCTGACCGCAGGTGAAGGCGCCAAGCCGACCCGCGAAAGCAACGTGCGCACCCACTACCACGGCACGCTGATCGACGGCACCGTGTTCGACAGCTCCTACGACCGTGGCCAGCCGGCTGAATTCCCGGTTGGCGGCGTGATCGCTGGCTGGACCGAAGCCCTGCAGCTGATGAACGCCGGCAGCAAATGGCGCCTGTACGTGCCGAGCGAGCTGGCCTACGGCGCCCAAGGCGTTGGCAGCATTCCGCCGCACAGCGTACTGGTGTTCGACGTCGAGCTGCTCGACGTTCTGTAATGCCGTTGAGGCCGGCGCTGCCGGCCTCAATTCCAGTCTGTTCCCCCTGGGCGCAAGGCCCGTGCATAGCAGAACAGAAACAGGTTGCGCACCAGCTCCTTGAGCACCCCCGGCTCACTCGAATTCAGCCCGTACAGATCCAGGTCTCCCTGGTCGCGTAGCTCGTCCAGTGCTTCTTCTTCGAGCACTGCGCACACCTCACCGGTTTCCCGATGAAGGATGCGCAGATAGGGGTGGGGGCGGTCCAGCCAGGCGTCGATCAGATAAGTCATGGCTATTCTCCTTGGAAAGCGGTTCCAATGAGAATAATTCTTATTATCAGAATAGCAAGCGCCAATTGGCGGATTTTGTAATCAGACCTTGCGCACGAATTCCGACTTCAGCTTCATGGCGCCGATGCCGTCGATCTTGCAGTCGATGTCGTGGTCGCCGTCGCACAGGCGGATGTTCTTGACCTTGGTGCCGACCTTGACCACCAGGGACGAGCCCTTGACCTTGAGGTCCTTGATCACGGTAACGGTGTCGCCGTCCTGCAGGACGTTGCCGACCGAATCCTTCTTCACCGCATCATCGCTGGCCGCTTCGGCTTCGCCGCTGGCCGACCACTCGTGGGCGCACTCAGGGCAGACCAGCTGGGTGCCATCCTCGTAGGTGTATTCGGAGTTGCATTTGGGGCAGGGTGGCAGAGTGCTCACTTCGGTTCCTTAAACAGACAGGCGGTTAAAGGCCCATATTGTATAAGGTCTAGCGGGAGAAGTATTTTTGTCCGGACAAATGCAAGGCGGGCCAGCACGCTCCTGTGGGAGCGGGCTGGCCCGCGAAGAAGGCGACTCGGTCTGTCAGTGAGTACGGGCGACCGCAAACTCGCTCAGTTCAACCAGCGCATCCCGGTATTCACTGGCTGGCAGCACTTCCAGGCACTCGATGGCACGCTTGACGTAGTCACGCGCCAGCTCGGCGGTGTACTTCAGTGCGCCCGACGCCTCGACGGCCTCGCGAATCTGCTCCAGATCCTCCAGGCCACCCTTCTGGATTGCCTTGCGCACCAGTGCAGCCTGCTCCGGCGTCCCTTCACGCATGGTGTAGATCAACGGTAGGGTCGGCTTGCCTTCGGCCAGGTCGTCGCCGACGTTCTTGCCCAAGGCCTCGGCATCGCCTTCGTAGTCGAGCAGGTCGTCGACCAGCTGGAAGGCCACGCCCAGGTGGTCACCGAAGGTGCGCAGGGCTTCGCGCTGCGCTTCGCTGGCCTCGGCCAGCGCTGCGGCGCTGTGGGTCGAGGCTTCGAACAGCATCGCGGTCTTGCCGCGGATGACGTCCATGTAGACCTCTTCGGTGGTGCTGGCATCGCGTACCCGCGACAGCTGCAGCACTTCGCCCTCGGCGATTACCCGGGTGGCCTTGGAGAGGATCTGCATGACCGGCATCGAGCCCAGCTCGACCATCATCTCGAACGAACGCGAATAGAGGAAGTCGCCCACCAGCACGCTCGGCGCGTTGCCCCACAGGGCGTTGGCGGTGGAACGGCCACGGCGCATGCCGGACATGTCGACCACGTCGTCGTGCAGCAAGGTGGCGGTGTGCAGGAACTCGATGGTCGCGGCCAGCAGGCGCAGGTCGTCGCCTTCACGGCCCAGGGCCTTGCCGCACAGCAGCACCAGCAGTGGGCGCAGGCGCTTGCCACCGGCGGAGGTGATATAGTCGCCGATCTTCGATACCAGCGGCACGCGCGAGGTCAGCTGCTTCTTGATGATCTCGTCGACGGCGCTGAAATCTTCAGCTACCGCGCGGTAGAAGGTTTGGGGTTGCATCGGCTGCTCCAGTGAGGTTGCGCGGCATGCTAGGTCGCGGGTCCCGGTGTGTCAAGGCGCGGTGCCCGCAGGCCGGGGGCGGGACTTGCAAGCAAAACCGCGGTTGCGTACAATCGCGCACCCTAACTTCCTGGGCAGCACCTGCCTTACGCAATTGCACAGGGCCGTTCCAGCCCCGTGCAGCCATGCCAGCCAATACTTATCCTATAAAGCGCTGGGTGAGCAGGATTATCGGAGAAATACCATGTCTTACGCAGTAATCGTTACCGGCGGCAAGCAGTACAAAGTCGCTGAAGGTGAATTCCTCAAGATCGAAAAACTGGAAGTCGCCACTGGCGAATCCGTAACCTTCGATCGCGTTCTGCTGGTTGCCAACGGTGAAGAAGTCACCATCGGCGCACCAGTCGTCGCCGGCGCCAAGGTCGTTGCTGAAGTCATTTCGCAAGGCCGTCACGACAAGGTTCGCATCATCAAGTTCCGTCGTCGTAAGCACCACATGAAGCGTATGGGCCACCGCCAGTGGTTCACCGAGATCAAAATCACCGGTATCCAGGCTTAATCGCCTCGGTCCCCTGAATTTATTTGGAGAATTGAACCATGGCTCACAAGAAGGCTGGTGGTAGTACTCGTAACGGTCGCGACTCAGAATCGAAACGCCTTGGCGTGAAGATGTATGGCGGCCAGGTTATCAAGCCAGGCAACATCATCGTCCGTCAGCGCGGCACCGAATTCCACGCTGGCTACGGCGTTGGCATGGGCAAGGATCACACCTTGTTCGCCAAGATCGAAGGCGTGATCAAGTTCGAGAAGAAAGGCGAGTTCATGCGCCGTTACGTGAGCATCGTCGCCGCCTAATCGCGACGTCGCTCCAGAAGCCCCGTCATGCGACGGGGCTTTTTCGTTTGTGGTGAGCCTCTTGCAAAGCTGTTTGTTTGGGCTGCCGGCGTGGGTTTCTTCGGTCGTACGGGGCCGCCGCGCTCATTTTTGCAAGAGCCTCAGGTTTTTCAGTATTCAACTCGCCCGCAGGCGAGAGGCGGTTTTCAATGAAGTTTGTTGACGAAGTATCCATTCGGGTCAAAGCCGGTGACGGCGGTAACGGTTGCATGAGCTTCCGCCGCGAGAAGTTCATCGAGAACGGTGGCCCCAACGGCGGCGACGGTGGTGACGGTGGTTCGGTGTACATGGTTGCCGACGAAAACCTCAACACCCTGGTCGACTATCGCTACACCCGCCACCACGAAGCCCAGCGCGGCTCCAACGGTGGCAGCACCGACTGCACCGGCAAGAAGGGTGAAGACCTGTTCCTGCGCGTGCCAGTCGGCACCACCGTGATCGACGCCTCGACCCAGGAAGTGATCGGCGACCTGATCACCCCTGGCCAGAAGCTGATGGTTGCGCAGGGTGGCTGGCACGGCCTGGGTAACACCCGCTTCAAGTCCAGCACCAACCGTGCGCCGCGCCAGACCACCCCAGGCAAGCCGGGTGAGCAGCGCGACCTGAAGATGGAAATGAAGGTATTGGCCGACGTTGGTCTGCTGGGCCTGCCGAACGCGGGCAAGAGCACCTTCATCCGTTCGGTTTCGGCTGCCAAGCCGAAAGTCGCCGACTACCCGTTCACCACCCTGGTACCCAACCTGGGCGTGGTCAGCGTCGACCGCTGGAAGAGCTTCGTCATCGCCGACATCCCCGGCCTGATCGAAGGCGCCTCCGACGGTGCCGGCCTGGGTATCCGCTTCCTCAAGCACCTGGCGCGTACCCGCGTGCTGCTGCACCTGGTCGATATCGCGCCGCTGGACGAAAGCAGCCCGGCCGATGCCGCCGAAGTGATCGTCAACGAGCTGACCCGCTTCAGCCCGTCGCTGGCCGAGCGTGAGCGCTGGCTGGTGCTGAACAAGGCGGACATGGTCATGGACGACGAGCGTGATGAGCGCGTTCAGGAAGTGATCGATCGCCTGGAGTGGGAAGGCCCGGTCTATGTGATCTCGGCCATCTCCAAGCAGGGCACCGACAAGCTCAGCCACGACCTGATGCGCTACCTCGAAGACCGTGCTGACCGCCTGGCCAACGACCCGGCCTACGCCGAAGAGCTGGCCGACCTCGACCAGCGCATCGAAGACGAAGCCCGCGCCCAGCTGCAGGCCCTGGACGACGCCCGTACCCTGCGTCGCACCGGCGTCAAGAGCGTGCACGACATCGGCGACGACGACGATGCCTGGGACGATGATTTCGAGGACGACGAAGACGGCCCGGAAATCATTTACGTGCGCGACTGATCGGTTGCAGTACACTAAACGCCGCTCCCAGGAGCGGCGTTTTTGTATCCACGGTATCTACAGATTCGACATAGGTTGGAAGAAGATGCGAAGCAAGGTGACGGGCGCCAAGCGCTGGGTCGTGAAGATTGGCAGTGCCCTGCTGACCGCCGATGGCAAGGGCCTCGACCGCGGCGCCATGGCCGTATGGGTCGAGCAGATGGTCGCGCTGCGTGAAGCAGGCGTGGAGTTGGTACTGGTCTCCTCCGGGGCCGTGGCTGCCGGCATGAGCCAGCTGGGCTGGACTTCGCGACCGAGTGCGATGAACGAGCTGCAGGCGGCGGCCTCGATCGGCCAGATGCGCCTGGTGCAGGCCTGGGAAACGAGCTTCGGCGAGCACGGCAAGCACACCGCGCAGATCCTCCTGACCCACGATGACCTGTCCGACCGCAAGCGTTACCTGAACGCCCGCAGCACCTTGCGTACCCTGGTTGACCTGGGCGTGGTGCCGGTGATCAACGAGAACGATACCGTGGTCACCGACGAGATCCGCTTTGGCGACAACGACACCTTGGCCGCGCTGGTGGCCAACCTGGTGGAAGCCGACCTGCTGGTGATCCTCACCGACCGCGACGGCATGTTCGACGCCGACCCGCGCAACAACCCTGAGGCCCAGCTGATCTACGAAGCCCGCGCCGACGACCCGTCGCTCGATGCCGTGGCCGGTGGTACCGGTGGCGCCCTGGGCCGTGGTGGCATGCAGACCAAGCTGCGCGCCGCGCGCCTGGCAGCCCGTTCCGGCGCCCACACGATCATCATCGGTGGCCGCATCGAGCGCGTGCTGGACCGCCTGAAGGCCGGTGAGCGCCTGGGTACGCTGCTGTCGCCTGAGCGCGGCATGCTGGCTGCGCGCAAGCAGTGGCTGGCTGGCCACCTGCAGACCCGCGGCACCCTGGTGCTCGACGCGGGTGCGGTGCAGGCGCTGCGTGAAGCGAACAAGAGCCTGCTGCCGGTCGGCGTGAAGACCGTGCAGGGCAGCTTCCGCCGTGGCGAGATGGTGGTCTGCGTCGGCCCGGATGGCGTCGAGGTGGCCCGTGGCCTGGCCAACTACAGCGCGCTGGAAGCGCAGAAGATCATCGGCCAGCCGTCCGATCAGATCGAGGCCGTGCTGGGCTACATCGCCGAGCCGGAGCTGGTGCACCGCGACAACCTGGTGCTGGTATGAAGCTGCTCAAGCGGGTCATTGCCCTGGCGGTCTTTGCCCTGCCGATGCTGGCCGGGGCTGAGGAGATCGGCCAGGTATCCACCGTGTTCAAGTTCCTCGGGCCGAACGACCGCATCGTGGTCGAGGCGTTCGATGATCCCAAGGTCGAGGGTGTGACCTGCTACCTGTCACGGGCCAAGACTGGCGGCGTGAAGGGTGGGTTGGGGCTGGCGGAGGATCGGGCGGAGGCTTCGATTGCCTGCCGTCAGGTGGGGCCGATCAACTTCAAGGGTGAATTGAAGGACGGTGAGGAGGTGTTCAAGGAGCGCACCTCGCTGGTGTTCAAGACCATGCAGGTGGTGCGCTTCCTGGACAAGAAGCGCAATACGCTGGTGTACCTGGTGTACAGCGACCGCATGATCGAGGGCAGCCCGCAGAATGCGGTGACTGCGATCCCGATCCTGCCTTGGGCTCACTGATAGCCTGGAAGATTGCCGGGAGGCCTTTGGCCTCCTTTCGCCGGCAAGCGCGGCTCCCACAGGTACCGTGCAGCCCTCGGGCCTGTGCAAAACCTGTGGGAGCCGCGCTTGCCGGCGATGGGCCGCAGAGCGGCCCCATACACCTGAATCAGGCCAACTCCTCGGCCTGATCCTCACGCACAATCGCCTTCACTTCATCCAGCCGGCTGATGTACTTCCAGTCCGCCTCGTCGATGTAGATGCCATTCGGCCCGCTGCCGCCTTCCAGGTCGATCGCCACGCGCGCCGACACCTGCGGCTTCACGCTCGCCAGAATCGGCACGAAGCCCAGTTGCAGGCTGGTCTCCAGCAGCGCCGCCTGGTTGCGTTCGTCGATGTCCGCCGCCTCGTCCAGGTAGTACGGCAGGCGAATGCGCCCGGCCAGGTCGCGGTCCATCAGGTGCAGCAACAGGTACATGTTGGTCAGCGCCTTGATGGTCATGGTGGTGCCGTTGGACGCCGCGCCGTCGATGTCGGCGTGGATGATCGGCTGGCCGTTGACCTTGGTGATCTCGAACGCCAGCTCGAACAGGTCCTTCAGGCCCAGCTGGTTGTGGTTGGCCGCCACCAGCCGCGCCAGGTACTCCTTGGCCTCTTCGTTCTTGTTGTCCTGATCGGCGCTCTGGGTCAGGTCGAACACCGACAGGGTCTCGCCTTCTTCGTACTGGCCGGCGCTGTGGATGATCTGGTCGATGTGCTTGAGCGCTTCCTTGTTCGGCGCCAGCACCACGCGGAAGCTTTCCAGGTTGGACACCTGGCGCTTGTTGATCTCGCGGTTGAACAGGGCCAGCTGGTGCTCGAGGCTGTCGTAGTCGCTGCGGATGTTGCGCAGGGTCCGGGCGATGTCGGTGACCGCGGCGCGGCGTGCCTTGGCCAGGGTCAGGGCTTCGTCGGTGCGGTGCGCGTAGGCGTTCACCAGCAGCTGCAGGCGGCGCTCCATGTCGTCTTCGCTGTCGAACTTGGCCACGCCCTTGAGGCGCACCTGGGCATACAGCGCCTCGATCTGGTTGTCGACGCGTTGCAACGCCTGCCAGCTGTCCTGGTAGTCGTTGAGCATCGGCAGCAGGTTGTCCATGGAATCGTCCACGGCTTCCATGAACGGCGTGCCAAAGGGCAAGTCGGCCGGCAGCAGCTGGCGGCGGCGCAGGGCGTCTTCCAGGGTGCGCTGCTTGGCTTCGAGGTCGCCGATCTGGCGGCCGACCAACTGCAGCTTGGCCGACAGTTGCTGGACGCGCTCGGTGAAGGCATCGCTGGAGCGCTTGAGCTCATCCTGGGCGGCTTCCAGCTGCGCCAGTTGCTCCAGCTTCTCGGGCTCTTCGGCGCTCAGGGTTTCGCTGCGACGGTAGTCTTCCAGGGCTTTCTGGGCGTCCAGCACTTCCTGGTACAGGGCTTCTGTCTGCGCCTTGGAGGCCGTGCGGTCGGCGGCGACCTGCTGCTGGGTCTTGAGCTGCTTCAGTTCCTTCTCGAGACGCTCCTTCTGGTCGCGCAGTGCCGCGCGGTCGGCCAGGGCCTGCAGGGCCGGCGGGTCGATGTTGGAGAGGTCGATGGACAGGCCTGGGGCCTCGAAACGCTCGCCCTTGAAGCTGTCGAGCACCGCTTCCAGGGATTTCACCCACAGGTCGCTGTCGTCCAGCTCGATGCCGCGCTCGCCCAGCGGCAAGCTGAATAGCGCGCCGTTGAACAGGCGCATCAGGCGGTCGACGTCCTGCTGCGAGAATTCTTCGCGCAGGCGGGCGTAGCTGTTGTTGTCGGCGTGGTCGAGCTGCTGCTTGACCTGCTTCAGGCGTTTTTCCAGGTCGCGCACGCGCTCGTCGAGGTCTTCGGCGCTGAACTGGCGCGACTGCGCCAGGGCGCCGGCCAGTTCGTCGTGGGCGTCCTTGGCGGCCAGCAGGCCCTGTTCCAGCACCTTGACGTCATCGACCAGGGCAAAGCGGTGCTTGAGCACCGACAGCTCGCCGAGCCAGCGCTGGATGCCGGTGATTTCACGCTCCAGGCGCATCAGCTCCTGGGTGCCGCCACGCTGGTCGTTCTGCAGGCGGTCCTGCTCGCCACGGAAGTGCTCGGCCTGGATCACCAGCTCTTCCTTGCGCGCCATGGCGTATTCCTGCCAGGTGCCCAGCAGGTTGTCGAGCAGTGGCGAAAGGCGGTGCAACTTGCCGCGCAGGATGTCGCGCTGAGCCACGCCGCCGGCCAGGGCCTCGACCAGTGGGCCGGCGGCGACCAGGGCGTTGTAGTCCTGCTCCATGCGGCGCACGTCACGGAAAGCTTCTTCACAGGCGGCGATGTAGTCGACGCTGCCCGAACGCAGGCTGTGCTCGAAGGCGTCGAGGAACAGCTGCTTGAGCTTGGCGGCGGTGATTTCGCGCATGTGCAGCAGGTTGATGAACAGTGCGCGGAAGGTTTTCAGGCTCTGCTCGCTGGTGGAGCGCAGCGGGATCAGGGTCAGGTCCAGCGGGCACGAGGTGTGGCCGCCGACCAGCAGCCGGCGCAGCTCATCGGGCTTGAGCTCATAGGCTTTCAGGCCCAGGCGTTCAAGGTTGGTGAACAGCTCTTTCTGGCGCAGGCAGGTGTCGTTATTCTGGTAGTGGGCCAGGTCCAGCTCGCCCTTGTAGGCGAAGAACTGGTGGCCGAAGCCGCCACCCGGGCCACGGCCGACCACGCCGATCACGTGCGGGCCGTGGGGCAGGTTCAGTTCGCAGAGGATGTACGAGGTGTCACTGGCAAAGTAGAAGCGGCGCGACTGCTCCAGGCTGTACTTGCCGAAGCTCATGTCGGACATGCGCGCCAGGATCGGGAACTGCAAGGCGTTGATCGACGCCGATTTACCCAGGTTGTTGGCACCGTACACCGACAGCGGGTGTTCCAGCGGGAACAGGCCGAGGCTGTAGCCGGCGGTGTTGAGCAGTGCGAAGCGGCGGATGCCGTAGCGTTCCTGGCTCATGCGTCAATCTCCTGTTGCTCTTCGCGGATGGCCCGGGCCAGGGTGTCCTCTTCGCTTTCCTCGCCCTCGAACGGGGTGAGGTCGAGCGGGTCGTCGGTGCGGTTGAGTTGCTCCGGGCTTTCTTCTTCCACCAGTACCGGGGTCGGCAGCGGCAGGTCGCTGTGCAGGCTGGCGGCCAGGTCGCGGTCCTGCTGCACCGACAGGCACACGTCGAGGAAGCGGTGCATCGGTGGCAGGAAGCGGTAGATGCCGCCTTCTTCATGGGCGAAGCCGAGCTGGGTCATGCGGCGCATGATCTTTTCTTCCAGCTCGTCGACGGTTTGCACCTCGGCCTGCAGGAACAGGTCGCGGTACTTGTCCAGCAGCGAGGGCAGTTCATCGCGGCCGATGCTGCCGCCGTCAAGCACGGCCATCGGGTCGCGGCCCTGGTCGGCCAGGTGCTCGACGATGATGAAGGTGAACAGCGACAGGCGCTGGGCAGTCTTGTTGACCTGCGCGGCGGCCTGCTCGGGGACGAAGTAGTAGAAGCCGCGGGTGTCGCACACCAGCTCGAAGCCCAGGGCCTTGAACAAGGTGCGGTACTGGTCCTGGAAGTTCGACAGCTGGGCGTACATTTCAGGGTCGCGGCGGCTGACGTGGAAGCCCTTGAACAGCTCGCGGAAGATCGGCGCGAGCTGGGACAGTTCGGAAAGATCAAGATGCATTGGCTGGGCTCAAGTGGGTTTCAGGTTGCGCTTCGCGGCTGGACGTCAGGGCGAACGAGCGCAGGCTGACCAGGTGTTCGTGGGTGGTGTACTCGCGCCGCTCCAGGCGTTCACGCTTGAAGCGCTTCTCCCGCGACAGGCGCGAGAACCAGTAGAGCAGTTCGTCGGTGGCGCCTTCGGGCTCCTGGTCCAGCAGCCAGACCATCAGGTCGGGCAGTGGCAGGGCATCTTCGCAGCGCTCGAGCATCTCTTTGACCGTGCGTGGCGCACGCGGCAGCGGGCCTTTCTGGGTCTTGTGCGCCTTGGGGAACTTGGCCGGCTTCGGCTCGAAGCGGGCCAGGGCGTAGACGTAGGCCTCGACCTGGCTGGCGCTGCCGAGGAAGGTGCTTTGCGGGCGGGTGAACAGCGGCATGGCCGCCTGCGGCACGGCGTCGATACCCTTTCGCCGGATCACCGACAGCGCCAGTGCGGCGCCGCGGGTCACGGCGTTGTGCCGGCGCGCTTCTTCACGCAGCGGCAGCAGCAGTTCGCGGGCATGGCGCAGGGTCAGCTGGGCGCTGGTCTGCATTTCCAGAATGCGTGCGTGGGTGCGCAGCAGCATGTCGTCGTCGACCAGGTGGCCCAGGCGCGCCTGTTCGCCGAGCAGCTTCAGCAGCACGGTTTCGACTTTGCGCACGCCTTGCTCGAAGGCGCCGTCGGCGTTCACCAGCTGGATCATCGGCTCGACGTATTCGTCCCAGGTCGCCAGTACTTCGGCGTAGCGCTGGCGCAGCGGGATCTGGCGGTTGCTGGTCTTGGCCCGTTCGGCCACGGCGACCAGCGCCTGCTCGTCGTTGTCGAGCTTCTTCAGCACGTCGCGCACGCGCATGTCGAGCAGGCGCAGCTGGCGCGCCAGGTCGTCGCTGTCACGGTTGTCGAAGGCATCCTGGATATGCCCGGCCAGGCGCTCCAGGTGGCGCAGGTAGGCCTCGATCTCCAGGCACAGGCCCAACCGGTGCTCGCGGCGCAGGTAGGCGAGGAAGTCGTGGATCTGGGCATTGAGCTCGAAGCGGTTCGGGCTCTTGGCCACTGGCACCAGAATGTCCAGGCGGATCCACACGTCGAGCAGCTGGGTGATGTCCTGCGGCGTGCTTTCCACCTGCTGGCGGCCCAGTTGCTGGCGCAGCTCCACCAGGCTCAGGGTGCCCTGGTCGAAACGCTCGCACAGCGGCTCGATCAGGGCCCAGTGTTCGGCTAGGGCGCGCAGGACGCGCTTGGGTTCGATCATTGGCGTCTACTCGTTGCCAAGTAAAAAGGGGGCGATTGTACTTCATCCGGGGGGGAGGATTTCACCCCTTGGTCTGTAATGAGAGATAACCTTGGCTCTTGTAGGGGATTCACTGGCCCCTGGGGCGGGGCACAGGCAACAAATTTCCGCCGACCAGTTGCAGCACAGCCGGGCCAACAACGTTAGAATGTGCGACGTTTCGAACCCCGGATCCCC
Organism: Pseudomonas sp. MN1F; assembly: GCF_009391885.1. Taxonomy (GTDB): domain Bacteria; phylum Pseudomonadota; class Gammaproteobacteria; order Pseudomonadales; family Pseudomonadaceae; genus Aquipseudomonas. Next base: position 43,418 of record NZ_VZII01000044.1, read on the forward strand.
GAGCCTTGCTGACCGAACCCCGCCGCCGCGCCTACCTTTCCGCCATGCAAGTGGTGCATTGGCTGCCGCGCGCCGAACTGCCGTTCGCCGCGCCGTCGCGCCCCGAGCTGCTGTTGCCGCAAGCGCCGGTAGAGGACGTCGATTTCGAGGTTCGGCCCTCCGCGCCGGTGGCCAGCGAGGCCCCGGCCGCGCCCCAGGCCCGCTCCGGCGAGCGCCCGAAAATCGAGATTCCGCGCCCGGGCAGCACGCCCAAGGTCGCTGCCAAGCCAGTCGAAGCCGAGGAAGAGGCCCCCGCGCCGCGCCCGGCCCCGGTGCCGCCACCGCGCTTCTCGTTGCAACTGCTGCGCGCCGGTAGCTGCCTGCTGCTGGTCGAGCTGGCTACCGGTCAGCCTTTCCAGAGTCGCGATCCGTCCTATCTGCTGCTCAAGGACATGCTGCGTGCCGCCGGCCTGCCCGATGCGCCGCAGATCATCGGCGAGCCCGTGCGCTGGCCGTTGCTGGTGCGTGGCAACATGGACCAGGGCCCGGATGCCGCACGTGATTTTGTCCAGGGCTTCATCCAGGCGCGCCTCGAAGAAACCCCCTGCAGCGTGCTGTGGCTGATCGGCTTGCCGGCCATGCGTTACGCGGCCGGCGCCGACGATGCAACTTATTACCAAGTACTGAAGGTCGATGGCCTGGGCGATGCCTGGGCTTTGCCGGGCCTTGAACTGTTGATGGACGAGCCGCAGCGCAAGGCGGACGTCTGGCAAGCGATGCGCCAGCTGATGGCGCGCTGGAAGAGCGTTGAATGAGTGACTCGATCAGTTTCCGCCCGATGACCGAGGCGGATCTGGATGCCGTGCTTAAGATCGAATATGCCGCGTTCAGCCATCCCTGGACCCGCGGGATTTTTCAGGATGCGCTCAAATCTTACGAAGTGTGGCTGATGTTCGATGGGCAGCAGCAGGTCGGTCATGGGGTGATCAATGTGATCATCGACGAGGCGCACCTGCTCAACATTACCGTCAAACCCGAGAATCAGGGGCGTGGGCTGGGGCTGAAGCTGCTTGAGCACCTGATGGCGCGGGCCTACCAGCTCAATGGCCGTGAGTGCTTCCTGGAGGTGCGGGCCAGTAATCAGTCGGCTTATCGCTTGTATGAGCGTTATGGCTTCAATGAGATCGGCAGGCGTCGTGACTATTACCCGGTTGCGGGTGGGCGTGAAGATGCGCTGGTGATGGCTTGTACCCTGCTTGAGGACTAATATCCAGCTGAGATACTTGTCGCCTGGCTACCAGTATTCGGGTTTGATGGCTGGCCTTTTCTTGGTAGGTACCCGCTCCGGGAACTGATGAGCGGCAAGTTCCTCAGTCGTTACCAGGTGCCGCATCCAATGTGAGTGGTTTTTGAGAGAGCCTGGCGTTGTCCGCTTCATGCCCTCCCTGTGCGGCAGGATTACGCCAAGACGCAAGTCGGGAAAGTCCTCCTTGATAGCCTTCAGCGCGGGTGTCATGTCAGTGTCGGCAGAAACCAGTACAAGCTGCTGGACTCGTTCCTCTGCCGGGAGGCTGGCTTGCCTGGAGGCGAGCCGGTACATGCTGATGGCGATGTGAACATCCGTCTCTTTTTCTTCGAGCTTCCAGATGGCTACTTGGTCGAGTCTCGAGGGAGGTGATTCCTTGCTGATGAATCTAGGCGCATTGCGTGCTTCCAGCTGATGTCGGCCGTAGTGAACGACTACGCCTTTCGCTATGAGGGCGCGCAGATACGTGTCTTGAGCTTCTTTGGACTGGCTTCCGCGGCTGGCCAGCGACGGCTTTACGCCTGAGGTGAAAAAGTCGATGGAAGTCAGCTCGCTCTCTGGTGCTTCTACGTGAACGATATGCTGGATGAGAGAGGGCAGGTTCAGCCATTTGAAACTTGTGCCTGCGACCAGGCCGTAGAAGACGTTGTAACCATCGACGAAGCACGCGGTACGCAAGGCCTGCATATCCCTGAAAACGAAAAAACCGGCACTAGGCCGGTTTCTTCACCCCAACTGCCGACGAATTGAATCATCGCGTACGGGGTTGAGTAGTGAAGTTATTATGCCACTGGGACCGAGGAGGTCAACGGGCATCTCCGATCCGGATCGCTGAAGCGAGAGAATGATCGCTCAAAATGGATCCATCGCACCTTGGGGCTGCAATTAAAATGTATGTCTCAGCATTGCAGGTGACATTGTTCGTAACACCTCACTCAAGATCGACCGGCTTGCGCAGGTTCCGTAGGCTTCTGCTCATCTCCCCGGTATTGCACTTCGCCGCCGCCTGCTCTGGCGTGTACTTGCGCACGGTGCGGAAGAATAGCTCACAGGTCTGCTTCTTCTGCGTCACCTGCCACTTGGTCGAGCAGGCATTCAAGGTCATCTTCGGTTCGGCCCCAGGGTTTCGCCCCATGCCCGCCTGCCAGCAGGCCGCCGTCAAATCCTGCCCCATCATCTTCAGCCCTGCCGCATCGGCCGCATCCTGATCGCCGCCATGGCTGTCCTTGTCCGCTGCGTACCAGATCGCGCTGGGGTGGTTGGCGCCCAGCACCGGCACCTGTGTTCCCGGTAGCGGGCTGATGCTGACCAGACCCAGCACACCCACCTGCGGGCCGTACTGCTGCTGGATCCAGTTACGCACCGGGGCGCCGAAGGCGACCATCGGCAGCGGTTTGGCGGCGCTTTGCAAGGTCATCTCCTTGACCATGCGCAGCTGGTAGTCCTTGAAGTAGCCATAGGTGCCTGTCAGGGCATCCCCCGCGCTGGCCGGGGCGGCGATCGGGGCGATGTCGATGATGGTCTGGTAGGCCGGGGTCTGGCTGGCGTCGACGCCGTTGAAGGTCAGCAGCTCGGCCCAGCGGTCCGTGGTGTTGGAGCGCAGGTAATCCTGAGCCTGGGTCAGTGAGTAGTCCGGCGGGAAGTGCAGCAGCTCGATGCTGCGGCGGTTCTGCAGGGCCATGCCCAGCGGCAGGAACAGGTACCAGTCGTAGGACCATTTGCCGTCCTTGTTCAGCTGGGTGGCACCGTTGTAGGCCAGTTCGCCACTGTCGAGCAGCTTGCGCAGGGGCTCGGCATAGTTGGCGGGTACCTCGCTGATGGTGGCGTGCAAACGGTCGTGCTCACGGCTGACATGCACCTGGGCGTTGGCGTGGCCGTCGCGGCGTACGCTTTGCGTCAGGTAGTGCTCGACGGTCTGCTCCAGCGTCCAGTCGCGGTAGCAGATCACGTGGCAGTTGTTGGGGAAGGCGAACAGGCGGGTGACGCGCTGGGCGTCGCCCAGGTCGATGTGCGCATCCGCCATGACCAGGCCGCTGAAGGTGAGGGCGGCGAGGCTCGTTGCGGCAGTCTTGTGCATGCTTAACTCCTTGTCAGTGGCCATCCGGGTTGGCGGCCGCGCTCATACTGGGGCAGGGAGCATGGGGATGAGAAGAGCAAGTGCGCTGTTGCTGGCAGCAGGCGTGCTGTCGAGCACAATGGCGCTGGCAGACGCGCGTGACGTGTGGATGTTCGCGCAGTGGGCCGGTGACCATCAGACCCGGCCGTTTCGCGAGATGCTGGTGGATGCGCGCCTTTATGGTGTGGTGCCTATCCATCAGCTGCTGCGTTCGGCGTCGGACTGGAAGCTGTGCCATGCCTCGCCGTTTGCGGTGCCGCCTGCCAGCAACTGGCCGGCAGTGCGTTCCACGTTGTCGTTGATCCATACCCTCGACGGGCAAGGCCTCCTGCGCCAGTTTGAAGTGGTGTCGGCCTATCGCAACCCCGATCTCAACCGCTGCGCGGGCGGTGCCGTGGGCAGTGCCCATACCCGTGCTTTCGCGGTCGATATCCTGTTGCCGGGCTGGGTCGACCCCAATCCGCTGTGCCGCTTCTGGCAGCAGCATGGCCAGGCTTGGAACATGGGCCTGGGGCGCTATCCGAGCGGGCGCATCCACATTGATACGGCGGGTTATCGCACCTGGGGTGGTGATGGCGGTTCAAACTCGTCGTTCTGCAGCAAGCCCAGGTGACGGAGGCAGGCCTGGCTTTCGCTCGTCACCCATTCGGCGAAACGCTGGCGCTTGCCGCCATCGCTCAGCGGCTGCGGGCTGAGCAGGTGATAGGCCGAGCCATCGCGCAGGAAGCCGAGCGGGGCCTGCAACTGGCCGCTGTCGAGTTCGTCGCGCACCATCAATGCCGAGGCGATGGCCAGGCCCAGACCGGCGCTGGCGGCCTGTAGCGACAGGTAGAAGTGTTCGTAGTCGCTGCGTTCGGTGTGGGTTGCCTGCTGCCCGCTCAGGCGCAGCCAGGTGGGCCAGGCGTTGGGGCGGGTATTGCTGTGCAGGAGGCGCTGGTGGTCCAGGTTGTCGCTGTTGGTACGGCTGACCGGACCAATCCACTCATCGCAGATCTTCAGGCTGTGCAGCGTCGGTGGCCAATGGAAGTCATCGCGGCGTAGCGCCAGGTCGACCCCGCTGCGGGCGAAGTCCACCGGGCCCCCGGCAGCCACCAGGTGCAATTGCAGGCCCGGGTGCATGGCGTGGAAGCGCGGCAGGCGCGGGATCAGCCAGCGCATGGCGATAGTCGGCTCGCAGGACAGCACCAGCACGTTGTCGCGCTCCTGCTGTTGCAGGCGCTGCACGGCGCCTTCGAGCTGCTCGAAGATCGCCTGGGTGGTGCCATGCAATGCCCGCCCGGCGGGGGTGAGGAAGATTGCCCGGTTGCGCCGTTCGAACAGTTCGACGCCAAGGCTTTCCTCGAGCAGGCGCACCTGGCGGCTGACAGCGCCGTGGGTGACATGCAGGCGCTCGGCGGCGCGGACGAAACTTTCGGTTTCGGCGGCGATGTCGAAGTAGCGGAAGGCGGCGAGGGCTGGCAGTTTCATCGGGGCAGGCCCTGTATATGTGTGAGGAAAACTATCAGATTTGCTCCACTTTAAATCGTTTTTTTACGTTCTGAGCGCGCTCGATAATAGCTGCATCTGTGCTTTTTCATCGTCTATCGAGGCCCTTCTCCGTGACCGAACTCATCGCCGTCGCCCTGTTCACCCTCCTGGCCGTCATCAGCCCTGGTGCCGACTTCGCCCTGGTCACCCGCAGCAGTTATGCACAGGGCCGCAAGGCCGGGCTGGCTGCTGCAGTGGGGATCGCCTTGGGCGTGCAGGTGCATGTGCTGTACACGGTGCTGGGGATCGCGGTGGTCATCAGCCAGAGCCCGGCGCTGTTCCTCGTCATGAAAGTGCTCGGTGCGGGCTACCTGATCTACCTGGGCTACCAGTCACTGACCAATACCGGGCACATCAGCCTGGATGGGGAGGTGGCGCAATCCGGTGTGCTGGCTGCATTGCGCACAGGCTTCGTAACCAATGCGCTCAACCCCAAGACCATGCTCTTCGTCGTCAGCGCCTACACCCAGGTGGTACGGCCGGGCAGCTCACTGGCAGTGGATTTCGCCTACGGGGCATTCATGTCGTTCGCTCACTGGGCCTGGTTCAGCCTGGTGGCGTTGTTCTTTTCCCGTGCGGGGTTGCGTGCGCTGATGATTGCAAGGCAGCGGCTGGTGGACCGTGTGATTGGTGTCGCGCTGATCGGCCTGGGCCTGGCTGTGGCGGTCGCCGGGGTGCGTTGAGGAGGCTGGACTTTTCGACAGGCAAAAGAAAAGGGCTTACCTTGCGGTAAGCCCTTTTCAGGTTTGGTGGCTACACAGGGACTTGAACCCCGGACCCCAGCATTATGAATGCTATGCTCTAACCAACTGAGCTATGTAGCCGATGGGGCGCATTATTCCCTTGTGATGGGCCTGTGTCAACACTCATTTCAAAAAAAAATTGCACGCTTTCAAAAACTTAGCGACCTACCCCGGTTTCAGCGCACGATCAGCCACTGCCCGAGCACGCCGTACAGCTGCAAATGCTGCTCGGCAGCCAGTGCCGCCAGGGTTTCGCCTGGGCGGTCGAGGCTGAAGGCGCCACTCACACGTCGATAGGCGGTCTGCTCATCCATCAGCCAGACCCGGCGGCCCTGATAGCGGGCCAGGCGCTCGATGACCTGCCCCAGGGGCATGTCGCTGGCGAGGAGGTGGCCGGTGCGCCAGGCTTGCGCGGTCTTCGCGTCGACTTTCTGCAGCGGGTTGATCCGCGCATCGGTGAAGGTCACCCGTTCGCCCGCCGACACCATGCGCTGGTCGCTGCCCTGGATGACCAAGGCCTTGCCATTGAGCACCACCAGTTCATCTTGATCGGCATGGCGCGCCACCATCAGGCGTGTGCCGTACACCTGGATACGGGCATCGTCGACCTGAATCTCCATGGCGCGGCCATCGAGCACTACCTCCAGGGACACCTGGCCTTGTACCAGGTGCAATTGGCGCATGCGCCCACGCAGGTCGACGTTCATAGCGCTGGCGCTGTCCAGATGTAACGTCGAACCGTCGGCCAGGCGCACGCTGCGGCGCTCGCCCACGTCAGTGGCCAGTTCGCTGGCCAGGCGTTGCATCAGTGGCCAGTAAAGACAGGCCAAAGCGCCGAGCAGCAGCAGGAACACCACGGCGAATAGCTTGCCCATGTAACTACGGCGGACCTTGAGCAAACGCGGCCGTGGCCGGGCGGGGGGCACCTGAAGTTGCTGCCAGCACGCTTCCAGTTCGGCATAGGCGTGGGCGTTGCTCGGCGCCTGGCACCAACGGCCGAATGCCTGGCGTTCAGCTTCATCGCAGCCGGGCTGGCGCAGGCGGGAAAACCACACCAGCGCTTCCTGCTGAGGATCGGCCTGCATCTGCGTGGCGGGCATCGCACTCATGGGTCGGTGTGCTCGCGTGAGGGCGGTTTCGCCCAACGATTACGGGGGAGGGTAGGCCAAGGATGCTAAATATATTGAGAACCATTTGCAAGTGTGCTGCCCGGTTAATAAAAAAGGTAGCTAAGTATCTATTTGTTTCCCGATAATCGGATCCCAAACCTGCGGACGGAATTCAAGCCCATGGCCATCAGCAGCACCCCCACCGCCAGCACCGGGTCGGCGAATCAAGCCAATCCGCTGGTGATGCGCATCATCGCCTTCTGCGCCTTGGCGCACCTGATCAACGACCTTATTCAGTCGGTGTTGCCGGCGATCTATCCGATGCTCAAGGCCAACTACGACCTGAGCTTCGCCCAGATCGGCATGATCACCTTGACCTTCCAGATCACCGCCTCGTTGCTGCAACCATGGGTCGGCTTTTTCACCGACCGCAGGCCGACGCCCAATCTGTTGCCGCTGGGCACCCTGTGCACCCTGGTGGGGATCGTGATGTTGGCCTTCGTTGGCAGCTTCCCGATGATTCTGCTGGCCTCGGCGCTGGTCGGCATCGGTTCGTCGACCTTCCACCCGGAAACCTCGCGGATCGCGCGGCTGGCCTCGGGTGGCCGTTTCGGCCTGGCGCAGTCGACCTTCCAGGTTGGCGGCAACACCGGTTCTGCCTTCGGCCCGTTGCTGGCGGCGGCCATCGTGATTCCGTTTGGCCAGACTCACGTAGCCTGGTTCGGTGTGGCGGCGCTGTTCTTCTTTGCCGTGACCTTGATGCTGCGCCGCTGGTACAAGGAGCACCTGAACCAGGCCAAGGCGCGCAAGGCGGTGCAGGCCACCCATGGCATCTCGCGCGGGCGGGTGATCGCGGCGCTGGTGGTGCTCGGGCTGCTGGTGTTTTCCAAGTACTTCTACATGGCCAGCTTCACCAGTTACTTCACCTTCTACCTGATCGAGAAGTTCGACCTGTCGGTGGCCAGCTCGCAGCTGCATCTGTTCCTGTTCCTGGGCGCGGTGGCGGCGGGTACCTTCTTCGGCGGGCCGATTGGTGACCGCATCGGGCGCAAGGCGGTGATCTGGTTCTCGATTCTTGGTGTGGCGCCGTTCACCCTGGCGTTACCGTATGCCGACCTGTTCTGGACCACCGTGCTCAGCGTGGTGATCGGTTTCATCCTGGCCTCGGCGTTTTCGGCGATCGTGGTGTATGCCCAGGAACTGGTGCCGGGCAGCGTGGGCATGATTGCCGGGGTGTTCTTCGGGCTGATGTTCGGCTTTGGCGGGATTGGTGCGGCGCTGCTGGGGTATCTGGCTGATTTGCGCGGGATCGAGTACGTGTACGGGTTGTGCTCGTTCCTGCCGTTGTTCGGCTTGTTGGCGGTGTTTCTGCCAAATACCGGTAAGCGCTGACATCGCTGGGGCTGCTCTGCAGCCCTGTCGCTGGCAAAGGCCCCCGGGCAATTGACGACTTGGTCAACCTTGGCCTAGAGTGCCGCCTCTTCTAAAACACCTGCCTAGTAGCCACAGCAATGCGCCGTACCCAATCCCTCCCACACGCCCGCCAGCCTGCTCTTCAGGCCATGCGTCGTGCGTGGCCGAGCGATACGGTGCTCAAGCGTCGCCGCAGCGTGCTGTTCGCCTTCACCTTCTCGCCACACCAAGCCCTGAGCTGACTTCACCGCGCCTCTGCGTCGTCCGCCTTCCCGGCGAGCGTGTGGGCGCCTGTATCTGCACGTCTTTTCAGTTTTGCCTGGAGTGGTACATGAACATGCGTTTGCTGGCGGGCCTTCTGTTCGCCGTCTCGGTAGTGGGCTTCAGCCTGGGGGCCAGCCTGCCGCTGGTGTCGTTGCGCTTGCACGAGGCCGGTGCCGGCACCCTGGAAATCGGCATTATCTCGGCCATCCCGGCCGCGGGCATGATGCTCTCGGCGTTCATGGTCGACGCCTGCTGCCGGCACCTGACCCGCCGCACCATCTACTTGCTGTGCTTCAGCCTGTGCACCGTGAGCATCGCCCTGCTCGACTCGGCGTTCGATACGCTGTGGCTGCTGGCGGTGCTGCGCCTGGGCCTGGGCATCGGCATGGGCATCGCGATCATCCTCGGCGAGTCATGGGTCAACGAGCTGTGCCCGGACCACAACCGTGGCAAGATCATGGCCCTGTATGCCACCAGTTTCACCGGCTTCCAGGTGCTTGGCCCGGCACTGATCGCGCTGATTGGCGCCGACAGCCCGTGGATCATCGGCGTGGTTACCATCGGCTACGGCCTGGCCCTGCTGTGCATCTTGCTGACCGTGCCCAACGACCATGTCGAGCACGGCGAAGCAGGTGAGAAAAGCTTCGGCCTGGCGGGCTTCTTCCGCGTGGCGCCGGCGCTGTGCGTGGCGGTGCTGTTCTTCTCGTTCTTCGATGCCGTGGTGCTGTCGCTGCTGCCGGTTTATGCCAGCAGCCATGGTTTTGCCGTGGCCGTGGCGGCGCTGATGGTGACCGTGGTGTTCGCTGGCGACATGGTCTTCCAGCTGCCGTTGGGCTGGCTGGCCGACCGCGTCGAGCGTACCGGGCTGCACCTGGTGTGCGGGCTGGTGGCGATGGCCATCGGCATCGCCCTGCCTTGGCTGCTGCAGGTGACCTGGCTGCTGTGGCCGATGCTGGTGCTGTTGGGCGCGGTGGCGGGCGGTATCTACACCCTGGCGTTGGTGTTGATCGGGCAACGCTTCAAAGGGCAGGACCTGGTCACGGCGAACGCCAGCGTGGGCCTGCTGTGGGGCGTCGGCAGCCTGGTCGGGCCGCTGGTGAGCGGAGCGGCGATGGATGTGGCGCCGCATGGCCTGCCGATGGCGCTGGCGCTGATGGCGGGGCTGTTCGTGTGCTTTGCCCGGCAATCGTACCGCCGGGTGGGGAAGTTGCGAGCTGTTGCTGACTGAGGAATTGGCGGCGCAAGATCCGGCGTTTGCCCGATCAGCGGCTGGGCTAAGCTGGGTCTGCCTTGAACCCACAGGAGTTTCGGATGATCCTCGCCGACCTTTCGCCTGCCGCCTACCGCGAAGCCACTGAATACCTGGCTGCACTGGACCCGGACTGGGCGCGGCATATCGAGGTGACCGGGCCCTGCCAGCATCAGGCAACGCCTGGGCGTGAACCTTATGAAGCACTGGTGCGGGCGATTGCTTATCAGCAGCTGCACGCACGGGCGGCCGAGGCGATTCTTGGGCGCTTGCTGGCGCTGTTCCCCGGGCAGGCGTTTCCGGCGCCAGAGCAGTTGTTGGCGGTCAGCCCCGAGGTGATGCGTGGGTGCGGCTTTTCGGCGAGCAAGCTGGCGACCATTCAGGGTATCGCCCAGGCCAGCCTTGCGGGCGTGGTACCGAGCCGGGATGAGGCGTTGGGCCTTGCCGATGATGCATTGATAGAGCGCCTGGTGCCCTTGCGTGGCGTGGGCCGCTGGACAGTCGAAATGCTGTTGATCTATAGCCTGGAGCGCTCGGATATTTTGCCAGTGGACGATTTTGGCGTGCGCGAGGGGTATCGTCGGCTCAAGGGGCTGGAAAAGGCACCGACCCCGGCGCAGATGCGCTCGCTCGGGGGTGGCTGGAGCCCCTACCGCACAGTGGCTGCCTGGTACCTGTGGCGGGCCTGATTTTTTGCATAGGCTTTGCCGACCCTTTCGCGGGTGAAACAAAGCGTCGAGGTAGACCGCAATGACAGCCTTCACCACCGACACCCAACGCTGGCAAGCCGTCGAGTCCCGTGACACTTCTGCCACCGGCCACTTCGTCTACGCCGTGCGCACCACGGGCGTGTACTGCCACCCCGGCTGCAAATCGCGCATGGCCAAGCGCGAAAACGTCGAGTTCTTCAACGACGCCGCCAGCGCCGAAGCCGGCGGCTACCGCGCCTGCCGCCGCTGCATGGCCAAACCGGGCGAAAGCCGTCGCGTTGATCTGATTGCCCGCGCCTGTCGCCTGCTGGAAAGCAGCGACACCCCGCCCAGCCTCGCCCAGCTCGGCGCGCAACTGGCCGTCAGCCCCTTCCACCTGCACCGCCTGTTCAAGGCCGAGACCGGCCTCACCCCCAAGGCCTACGCCAGCGCCTTCCGTGCCCGGCGCCTGCGCGAGCGCTTGGGCGACGGGGAAAGCTCGGTGACCGATGCCATCTACGACGCCGGCTACAACTCCAACAGCCGCTTCTACGAAAGTGCCGACCAGCGCCTGGGCATGCGCCCCCGCGAGTACCGGGCAGGCGGCGCCGGGGCGACTCTCCACTTCGCTCTCGGGCAATGCTCCCTGGGGGCGATTCTGGTGGCCCAGAGCGAGAAGGGCATTTGCGCGATCTTGCTGGGTGATGACCCTGAGACGCTGCTTGAGCAGTTGCAGGATCAGTTCCCCAAAGCCCGCCTGATCGGCGGTGATGCCGGCTATGAGCGGCTGGTCGCCGAAGTTGTCGGCTTTGTCGAGGCGCCGGCACTGGGGCTGGGCCTGCCGCTGGATGTCCAGGGCACTGCCTTCCAGGAGCGGGTCTGGCAGGCCTTGCGCGAGGTGCCGGTGGGCAGCCAGGTCAGCTATACCGACATCGCCGAGCGCATCGGCGCACCCAAGGCGGTGCGTGCCGTGGCCATGGCCTGCGCGGCCAATCACATTGCCGTGGCCATCCCTTGCCACCGGGTGGTGCGCCGTGACGGCGACATCAGCGGCTATCGCTGGGGGGTGGAGCGCAAGCGGCAACTGCTGGCGCGAGAAACGGCACTCTCCTGATTGGCGGAAGCCGCGTAGAATCCCCCGCCAAATCGATGTGTAAAGAGGAACATTCGATGAGGCGTGTCAGCCTTGCCCGATTCTACCTGGGTTTCATGGCCCTGATGCTGTCGCTGGCGACACCCGCCTGGTCGGCACCGGCCACGCCGGTGTCCAGCCTGGCCGCGGCGGAAGTCCCGGTACTGGACGAAAATGCCAGCTACGAGCAGTTGAGCGATCGGCTCGACCAGATCCGCCAGGGCGTTACCAGCAATGCCAATGACGACCTGCTGTCGCAGTTGCGCCTGTCCGCCGTGCAGGTGCAACGCCAGGCCGAGGCGCTGAGCGCCTTGCGCACCGCCGATGTGGAAAAACTCGACGACAAGCTCAAGGTCCTCGGCCCCGTACAGCCAAACGAAGCCGAAGCGCTGACCCGCCAGCGCCAGCAGCTGGCTGATGAGAAGAAGGCGGTGGTTGCCGAGCAGGAGCAGGCCGTCAAGCTGACCCAGTCGGCCCGCGACCTGTCCACACAGATCGTCAACCTGCGCCGCAGCCAGTTCAACTCGCAGATTCTCAGCCGCGCGACGACGCCACTGAGCCCGGCGTTCTGGCAGAGCCTGATCCGTCCTACTTCAGACGACGTATCACGCCTGCGTGATCTGCGTGAGGAGGCCACCGACGCTGTCGCCAGCGCCTTCAGTGCCGAACATCGCTGGTTCTTCCTCACCAGCCTGGTGTCGGCCATCCTGGTCTGGACCGTGGTGCGTGGCCTGCTCGAACGTCTGCTCGCCAGTATCATGGTGCATCGCCTGCCAGAAGGCCGCCTGCGACGCAGTGCCTTGGCCCTGAGCGTGAGTCTGGCCACCTTGGGCACCATCTCCGGTTCCGTCTCGCTGCTGCGCTGGGGCCTGGAAAGCAGCTCGGAGCTGGGCTCCGATGTCGCCAGCCTGACCAATCACTTCCTCACCCTGGTGGTGTTCAGCGCCTTCATCACCGGCCTGGGCCGCGCCATGCTGATGCTGCAGCGCCCGTCCTGGCGCCTGCCGCCGATTCACGACGAAGTGGCCAGTGCACTGGGCTGGTTCCCCAAGCTGCTGGCCCTGGCGCTGATGGTCATGCTGACCATGGAGCGCATCAACAGCGTGATCGGCACCAGCCTGGCGCTGACCGTGGCCACCAATGGCCTGACCGCGCTGGTGGTGGCGGTGATCTTCACGGTGGCACTGCTGCGCTATCGCCGTACCCTGAGCAAGCACGACCTGGAGCGCCCGACCGGCTGGGCCGGGCTGATCCCGTTCGTGACCGTGGTGTGGGTCGGCCTGATCGTACTGGCACTGCTCGCCGGCTACCTGACCCTGGCCTATTTCCTCACGGCCAAGCTGCTGTGGATCAGCGTGGTGGCGGTCTGCGCCTACCTGCTCACTACCTTCCTCAGCGACCTCTGCGAGGCCCTGCTGTCGCCACGCCAACCGGGTGGCCTGGCACTGGCTTCGACCCTGGGCCTGGCGCCGCGTCACCAGGCCCAGGCCAGCACCATCCTGGTCGGTATCAGCCGCACGGTGCTGCTGTTCCTGGCGATATTGCTGGCGCTGATGCCGTCGGGCACCAGCCCCGGCGAGTTGCTGTTGAGCCTGGGTGACTGGGATGGCACCGGTGGCAAGCTGCTTGGCAACCTCAACATCGTGCCGCAGGACATCCTGCTGGCGGTGCTGATCTTCTTCGGCGGCCTTTTCGCTATCCGCGTGGTCAAGCGCTGGTTGAGCGAGCGACTGCTGCCGGAAACCGACATGGACGCCGGCATGCGCGCCTCGCTGGTGACCCTGGTCGGTTACCTCGGCTTCATATTCCTGGCCATGCTGGTGATGTCGACCCTGCGCATCAACCTGACCAGCCTGACCTGGGTGGTCAGTGCACTGTCGGTCGGTATCGGTTTCGGCTTGCAGCAGATCGTGCAGAACTTCATCTCCGGCCTGATCCTGTTGACCGAGCGCCCGGTCAAGGTAGGCGACTGGGTGAGCCTGGCGGGGGTCGAGGGCGATATCCGCCGGATCAACGTGCGCGCCACCGAGATCCAGATGTCCGACCGCTCCACGGTGATCGTGCCGAACTCGCAGTTCATTTCGCAGAACGTGCGCAACGTGACCATGGGCAATGCCTTGGGTGTGGTGGGCATCACCCTGACCTTGCCATTGGAGACCGATGCCAACCATGTGCGTGATTTGCTGCTGGCGGCCTATCACGAGCATGAAGCGATCCTTGATGCGCCGGCCTGTTCGGTAACCTTCAAGGACCTGACTTCAGCAGGCATGGTCATTGGTGTGAGTGGTTATGTGGCGGGGCCGCGGCAGGTGTCGGGCACCCGCAGCGACTTGCTGTTCACCATTCTTGGCCGCCTGCGCGATGAAGGGATTGCCCTGTCGTCGCCGCAGAGCATGGTGCTGGTACAGGAAGGCTCGCGTCCGGCTGACGAGTCGGCGTAATTTCGGGGGGCGCACAGCCCCCCCGAATTCAGTGCTGCTTGGCCTGCCTGATTCGCAGCAAAATCACCAACAGCACCAGCAGCACTGGCGGCGCCATCCCCAGCAACGCATTGCGCGCAGTCAACTCCAGCCCTAGCACATTCAGCCCGCCATACAGCAGCTTGAAAAGGTTCAGCAGGTAATAGGTGATGGCGATGATCGACAGCCCCTCCACCGCCCGCTGAATCTTCACCTGAGCATCGGCGCGGGCATTGAGGCTGCGCAGGATCCCGGCATTTTGTTCTTCCATCTCCACCTGCACCCGCGCCTGCAGCAGGTCGCCCAGGTTGGCGACGTTCTTCGCCAGTTGTTCCAGACGCTGCTCGGTTGCCGCGCAATAGCGCACGGTTGGCTTGAAGCGGCGCTCGATGAACACTCCCAGGCGCTGGCAATCACCCACATGGCTCTCGCGCAACTCGCCAAGGCGCTCGAACACCAGCTGCGCATAAGCCTGGGTGGCACCGAAGCGATGGCGGGTCTTCACCGTGCGGCTGACCACCTGCCGCGACAGGTGGGCGATGGCTTCGAGCAGGGCCTTGGAGTCGTGGCCATCACCGCCAGCGCTGCGCTCCGACAGTTGCACCAGGGTCGTGTCGAAGGCGTCCAGCTCGTGGCTCAGGGCCTTGGCCGTGGTCAGGGTCAGCGAGGCCATCATGCGGTAGGTCTCGATCTCCAGCAGGCGGCGGATCATCCGGCCCTGGCGGTAGGCATTGAGGCGACGGTTGATGAACAGGAAGCGGTTGGTGCCATCTTCGGTCAGGCGAAAATCGCTCCACACCACCGCATCGCCACCGCCGACACAGGAACCGCACGGGTCTTTGAAGCCGTAGCGGGGCAGGTCGAGATCCTGTTCGTCGCGCACCAGCACCTGCACGGCATTGATCACCTGCGCCGCTTGCGGCGCGATGGCCTCGGCCAGCACTGGCGGTAGCGTGTGCCATTCGGTGTCGGCTGCCGAGCAAGGCACCACCAGGGTCAGGGTGAAGAACTCGGTGTGCCGCTCCCATTTGAACGGGTGGCCATCCAGGCGCGTGATGCCCTGGGCGGCCTCGGCGTCGATCGCTTGCGGGCAGCAGCGTTGCAGCAGCGCGGCGCAAGCGGCATCGCCGCCGAGCAGGGCCAGGTGGAAGACATGCGCCGGGCCGTCGAAGTACAGCGACGGGCGGGCGTGCAACTCGTTGTGCAAGGCGGTGCGTTGAGGGTGCATGGTGGTCCGGCCTGGTGTTGTGATTGTGGGGGTACCAGGGAGTGGGACTTCGGGAGGGGGAGGGAAAGTCACTGGGGCGCCGTATGTTCGCCATGAATGCTCCAGCGCTTATGAGATCGAGCGCCGCCCGCGTGGCGTATCCACGTGTCGCTGTCGACGACATGTATTCGAAACGTGTACTCGAAATCGCTTTATTGCGACATATCCTGTTCAGACAGAGCGGGTTCCTTCGTAGGCCAGCGAAGGGACTCGTAAACCCAGCTTCAATGCCAGGTGATTTCCCCTACATCCCGCAATAGGACTAGCTCATTCAACGCCCTGGCCATCTGCACGTTGTGCACGGTGTTGACCAACATCCCGATGCCAGGCTCGCCGGCATTGCCGCAGATGTATTCGTCCAGTGTGTCTTCGATGCCGCGCAGCAATTGGGAAACGTACAGCAGGGCCTCGGGCGAGGGCATGTCGTTGTTGATGGTGTAGAACGCGCGGGGAGAGATTTTGGTGGGTGGATCGGGGACTACTTTTTTCATTGTTACTCCTAGATCAGTCAGGAGCTGACGCCCATTCCCTCTCACAGGTTTGGGTGGCAGCTGTACGCGGGGTGAGAGACCGGTGATCTAGGAAACCGGCCAGGACGAGTCCTGCCCGCGCACAGCTACCGCTGAGGTTGCAGCTAGATCAACACGGGCTCTCACACCCGGTCGCCGAATTTGACGACTCAGGGAAATTAGCCCTGATGCTGATCTTCAACAACAGAGAAACGGCAGCGCAGTGCGTAGGATAATTCCCAAGCAGGTTGCTCTTGAAGCATTTGGTTTCAGGTTGGGAATTTTCTTACGAGGGAATGCTTGGGGATGTATGGCTGGGGATTGGGGGAGGGCCACCATGTGTTCGCCATGAGAAGTTCAGCGCCTAGGGACTGTCAGATTTTTTGTGTGCGGGCCGGTAACGGCCTGCCGTTAGGCAGGCCCTGATTTTCACCAGGTCGGCCTGATGA
>NZ_VZII01000045.1 GCF_009391885.1 Pseudomonas sp. MN1F
CAACCTGCCGGAAGCCGTCACCCAAGGCATCCACGGCGGCAACCTGCCGGAAGCCGTCACCCAAGGCATCCACGGCGGCAACTTGCCGGAACCCATCACCGAGGGTATCCACGGAGGCAATCTCACTCCGGCATCCACTGAGGGGATTCACGGCGACAACAGCAAGGGTTGACCACTGCGCCGGGAAATCCGCTAAAGTCCTGGGGTTGGCCACAAGCCAGCTCCAAGGACACCGGAGATTCCATGAAAAAACTCTTTATGCTGTGTTGCGCATCCCTGCTCGCAGCCTGTTCCAGCCACACCCCGTCCACCCAGGCCAGCCTGGATGGCGAAGTCTTCTACCTGCAGCGCATCGCCCTGCCGCCTGCCGCCACCTTGAGCGTCGAGTTGCAGGATGTCTCGCTGATGGACGCCCCCGCCGTGACCCTGGCGCGCCAGGCCGGCCCGGTCAAAGGCAACGTGCCACTGCCGTTCCACCTCATTTACGACCCGGCCCAGGTCAAGCCCGGCCACCGCTACGCGGTCAGCGCGCGGATCGAGCTGGACGGCAAGCTGCTGTTCATCAACACCGAACACCACGGCGTCGCACTCGACGGCAGCGACCCGCAGCCGGTACGGGTCAAAGTCGACCCGGTGCGCTGAGCCCGCCCCATTTCATCGATAAGGAAATACCCATGATTCGCGCCTCCCTGCGCTTCACTACCCTGTGCGCCGGCCTGCTGCTGTCGGCCAGCGCCCTGGCGCTGTCGCTTGGCGACCTGAGCCAGTCCGACGCCACCGGCGGCCTGAAGGATGCCCTCACCCAGGGCGCGCAGATTGCCGTCAAGCAGTTGAGCACGCCAGGCGGCTTCAGCAACAACCCTGACGTGCGCATCGAGCTGCCGGGCAACCTCGGTAAAGCTGCCAAGGCCATGAAGATGTTCGGCAAGGGCGACCAGGTCGATGCCCTGGAAGCCAGCATGAACAAGGCCGCCGAAGCTGCCGTGCCACAGGCCCAGGCGATTCTGGTGGATGCCGTGAAGAAGATGACCGTGACCGATGCCAAGGGCATCCTCAGCGGCGGTGACGACTCGGCCACCCAGTACCTTAACAAGAGCAGCCGCGAGCAGATCCGCGCCAAGTTCCTGCCGATCGTCAAGCAGGCCACCGACAAGGTCGGCGTCGCCCAGCAGTACAATGCCTTTGCCGGTCAGGCCAAGGGCCTGGGGCTGATCAAGGATGACGCCAACATCGAGAACTACGTGACCGAGAAGGCGCTGGATGGCCTGTTCGAGATGATTGCCAAACAGGAACAGAGCATTCGCCAGAACCCGGCGCAGGCCGCTACCAGCCTGGCCAAGAAAGTCTTCGGCGCCCTTTGACGCCCTGGGGGGGCGCCTTGCGCCCCCTTCGATTTTCAGCCCTTCCTGACCCTGAACCACGCCGCATACAACGCCGGCAAGAACAGCAAGGTCAACGCCGTGGCCACGATCAACCCACCCATGATCGCCACCGCCATCGGCCCGTAGAACACACTCCGCGACAACGGAATCATCGCCAGCACCGCCGCCAGCGCGGTCAGCACGATCGGCCGGAAGCGCCGCACCGTGGCCTCGATGATCGCCTGCCAACGGTCCATTCCGCCAGCGATATCCTGCTCGATCTGGTCCACCAGGATCACCGAGTTGCGCATGATCATCCCCGCCAGGGCGATGGTGCCGAGCATGGCGACGAAGCCGAACGGCTGGCGGAACACCAGCAGGAACAAGGTCACGCCAATCAGCCCCAACGGCGCGGTGAGGAACACCATCACCGTGCGCGAGAAGCTGCGCAGCTGGATCATCAGCAAGCTCAGCACCACCACGATGAACAGCGGCATGCCGGCGTTCACCGATTTCTGCCCGCGCTCGGAGTCTTCCACTGTGCCGCCCACTTCCAGCAGGTAGCCATCCGGCAGCTTGGCCTTGATCTCCTGCAAGGTCGGCAGGATCTGCTTCACCAGCGTCGCCGGCTGCTCCTTGTCATAGATGTCGGCACGCACGGTCACCGTCGGCAGGCGGTTGCGGTGCCAGATGATGCCTTCCTCGAAGCCATACTCCAGCGTCGCCACCTGCGACAGCGCCACGCTCTGGCCGTTGTTGGTGGGCAGCGCCAGGCTGCCGAGGTTAGCCAGTTCGCCACGCTCCTGCTGGGTGCCGCGCAAGAGAATCTCGATCAGCTCGTTGTCCTCGCGGTACTGGCTGACCGTGGTGCCGGTCAGCGAACTCTGCAGGAAGCTCGACAGTTGCGCGGTACTCACGCCCAGGGCACGGGCGCGGTCTTGATCGATTTCCAGGAACACCGCCTTGCTCGGTTCTTCCCAGTCCAGGTGCACATTGACCACATGCGGGTTCTCGCGCACCTTGTCCGCCACTTCCCGGGCCAGGGCACGGGCCTTCTCGATATGCTCGCCAGTGACCCGGAACTGCACCGGGTAGCCCACGGGCGGGCCGTTCTCCAGGCGCGTGATGCGGGCGCGCAGGTCGGGGAACTGCTGGTCGACGGTGCTGATCAGCCAGCCGCGCAGGCGCTCGCGGTCTTCCATCGACTTGGCCAGCACCACGAACTGGGCAAAGCTGGCAGCGGGCAGCTGCTGGTCCAGCGGCAGGTAGAAGCGCGGCGAACCGGTGCCCACATAGGCCACGTAGTTGTCGATGCCGTCCTGCTGCTTGAGCAGCGCTTCCAGTTGCTTGACCCGCTCGGCGGTATTGGCCAGCGAGGCACCTTCGGCAAGCTTCAGGTCAACCATCAGCTCCGGGCGCCCCGAGGCCGGGAAGAACTGCTGGGGCACAAAGCGGAACAGCAGGATGCTGCCGACAAAGGCGGCAATGGTCAGCAGGATCACCGTCTTGCGCCGCCGCACGCACCACTCCACCACACGCCGTACGCGCTGGTAGAACGGCGTGCCGTACGGGTCCGGCGCGTGCCCGTCCTTGCCATGGCGAGCGGCATGCAGCTTGGCCAGGTCTGGCAGCAGCCGCTCGCCCAGGTAAGGCACGAAGACCACCGCAGCGACCCACGAGGTCAACAGCGCGATGGTCACCACCTGGAAGATCGAGCGGGTGTATTCGCCAGTGCTCGACGCCGCCGTGGCAATCGGCAGAAAGCCCGCAGCCGTGATCAACGTACCGGTGAGCATCGGGAACGCCGTGCTGGTCCAGGCGTAACTGGCGGCCTTGAGGCGGTCATAACCCTGCTCCATCTTGATCGCCATCATCTCCACGGCAATGATCGCGTCGTCCACCAGCAGGCCCAGCGCCAGCACCAACGCGCCGAGCGAGATCTTGTGCAGGCCGATGCCGAAGTAATGCATTGTGGCGAAGGTCATGGCCAGCACCAACGGGATGGCCAAAGCCACCACCAGGCCGGTGCGCAGGCCGAGGGAGAAGAAACTCACCAACAGCACGATCACCAGCGCCTCGACCAGCACCTGGACGAACTCGCCGACCCCGGCCTTGACCGCCGCCGGCTGGTCGGAGACCTTGCGCAACTCCATGCCGGCGGGCAGGTTGCGCGCCAGGCGCTCGAACTCATCTTCCAGTGCCTTGCCCAGCACCAGGATGTCGCCGCCGTCCTTCATCGACACCGCCAGGCCGATGGCGTCCTCGCCCATGAAGCGCATGCGCGGGGCGGGCGGGTCGTTGAAGCCTCGGTGCACATCGGCCACATCGCCAATGCGGAAGGTGCGGTCGCCCACCCGGATGGGGAACTGGCGGATCTCATCAACGCTGTCGAAGCGCCCGCTCACCCGCAGTTGCAGGCGCTCACTAGGGGTTTCGAAGAAACCGGCGGTGCTGACCGCGTTCTGCTCACGCAACGCCTGCTGCACCGCCTCCAGCGGCACCCCGAGGGTAGCCAGCTTGAGGTTGGACAGCTCGATCCAGATTTTCTCGTCCTGCAGGCCGATCAGCTCGACCTTGCCCACGTCCTTGACCCGCTGCAGCTGGATCTGGATACGGTCGGCGTAGTCCTTGAGCACCGCATAGTCGAACCCGGCGCCGGACAGCGCGTAGATATTGCCGAAGGTGGTGCCGAACTCGTCGTTGAAGAACGGCCCCTGGATCTCTGGCGGCAAGGTGTGGCGGATGTCCGCGACCTTCTTGCGAATCTGGTACCAGAGCTCGGGAATGTCCCTGGAGTGCAACGAGTCGCGGGCCATGAAAGTGACCTGCGACTCACCCGGACGCGAGAACGAGACGATCCTCTCGTACTCACCGGTCTCCATCAGCTTCTTCTCGATGCGCTCGGTAACCTGACGTGACACTTCCTCGGCCGTGGCCCCTGGCCACAGGGTACGAATGACCATGGCCTTGAAGGTGAACGGAGGGTCTTCACTCTGCCCCAACTTGGTGTAGGACATGGCGCCAATGGCAGCCAGCAGAATCATCAGGAACAGCACAATCTGGCGGTTACGCAGCGCCCACGCGGAAAGGTTGAAACCCATCGGGACTTACTCCTTGGCCGCCAGGTTCACCACGCGGTTGGTGCGATCTACCGGCCGCACTTCCTGCCCCTCGCGCAGCACATGGCCACCGGCAGCGACCACCCAGTCGCCCGGTGCCAGGCCTTCGAGCACCGGCACGGTTTCACTGCCATACGCGCCCAGACGCACCACGGCACGCTCCAGGCGGCTGTCCTTGTTGACCCGCCAGACATAGGCCTGACCGTTTTCCGCAGTGACGGCCGACAGTGGCACTGCCAGCGGAATCACTCCGTCATGGGCAATGAACACCCGCGCACTCTGACCGAGTTCGGCAGGCACCTTGGCCGAGGTGAAGGCAATTCTTGCGGCGAATGTCCGTGAGCGCGGGTCGGCGGCAGGTGCCAACTCGCGAATGCGCCCTTGGAAGCGTTGGTTGGGGTGCGACCACAATTCGATGCTGACAGCCTCGCCCACGGCAAAACGGGCGAACTGCTGTTCCGGCAGGCCGATGGCCACTTCACGCTCACCGTCGGCAGCGAGTGTGAACACGGTCTGCCCGGCCGCGACCACCTGGCCGACTTCAACCTGGCGCTTGGCGATGACACCCGCCTGCGGCGCACGCAACACGGCGTAATCAGCCTGGTTGCCGGCCACGTCGAATTCGGCCTTGGCCTGTTTCAGGCGGGCGAGGCCTGCACGGTAGAGGTTCTCCGCGTTGTCATACTGGGAGTGGCTGACCATCTGCCGGTCGAGCAGCTTCTGGTAGCGGTCGCGCTCGGCGCGCACCAGCGACAGGTTGGCCTCGGCCGCTGCCAGCTGGGCGCGGTTGGCCTCCAGCTGCAGGCGCACGTCCTGTGGGTCAAGCTCGGCCAGCGGCTGCTCGGCCTTGACCCGCTGCCCCTCCTCCACCAGGCGCTTGCTGACCTTGCCGCCGATGCGGAAGGCCAGCTCCGGCTCGAAGCGCGCGCGCACTTCACCGGGGTAACTGTCGGCAGCGGCTTCGGCCGGCTGCGGCTGCACCACCAGGGCCGGGCGCGGCGCGGCAGGCGGGGCTGCTTCCTGGCCGCAGGCTGCCAGCAACAGCGCGGCAGCAGCGGGCAGAGCGAGGGACAAGGCATGGCGCAACATGATGAATCCTTTCGCGAAGTGCACATTGAATATTTATACTGGCGAGTATATTAAATCAGGGAACCGAGGCCGGGAAGCCAGCGTCGGAAAGAAAATCAACATTAACGAAGGTCGCGACCTGCAGCCGGATGCCGTTGCACCCGGTAAGATGGGCGCCCCTTCAACCAGATGCGGATTCCAATGTCCAACGACGCACCCAACGGCCCGGGCCGGCCCAAGGACCTGGCAAAGCGCGAGGCCATCCTCGAAGCCGCCAAGGCCCTGTTCCTTAGCCTCGGTTATGCCAACACCAGCATGGATGCGGTCGCTGCGGCGGCAGGTGTTTCAAAACTCACGGTCTACAGCCATTTCACCGACAAGCAGACGCTGTTCGGCTCTGCCGTCATGGCGACCTGCCAGAACCAGTTGCCGGACTTGATGTTCGAGTACCCGGAGGGAGCGGCGGTGGAGGAGGTGTTGCTGACTATCGGCCATAGCTTCCAGGCGCTGATCAGCAGTGACGAGGCGGTCAAGCTGAGCCGCCTGATCATGGCCCAGAGCAGCCAGGACCCGGGGTTTGGCGCGTACTTCTACGAAGCCGGGCCGAAGCGGCTACTGGTGGGGATGGAAGCACTGTTGCGCAGGATCGATGGGTGCGGGCTACTGCGGATTGCCAATCCGCTGCAGGCGGCCGAGCACTTCTTCAGCCTGGTCAAGGGCGCGCCTGATTATCGCCTGTTGCTGGGGTGTGCCGGGCCGCTGGAGGGAGATGAGGCCGAGGCCCATGTGCGTGAGGTGGTGGCGTTGTTTATTCGGGCATTCAAGGCCTGAGTCAGCCTCAACCGGCCTCTTCGCAGGCACGCCCGCTGCCCCAGGTTCCGCACGGCTTGCAGGACCTGGGATACCCCTGAAGGAGCGGTTTTAACCGCAAAGAAGCCGACGCAGGCGATCAAGCCTTCAGGGCTTTCTTCGGATAGATGTCATAGCGGCTCGACTTGCCTTCCAGGCTGTGGCTCGGCTTCGGCCCATCAATGATCGGTGCCTTGCGCGGCCGCTTCACCACCACCCGGTGACTGGCCAATGCCAGTGCCGCCTCCAGCAATGCAGGCGCATCCAGGTCATCGCCCACCAGCGGCCGGAACACGCGCATCTCCTTCTTCACCAGCGCGCTCTTGTCACGGTGCGGGAACATCGGGTCGAGGTAGATCACCTGCGGCGGCTCGCCTTCCCAACTGCGCATGCGCTCGATGGCATTGCCAGTCAGCAGGCGCATGCGCCCGACAATCGGCCCTACTTCTTCATCCAACCGACCGCGAGCCAAGCCATCCTCCAGCAACGCGGCAATCAGCGGCTGGCGCTCGATCAGGGTCATCTGGCAGCCCAGGCTGGCCAGCACGAACGCGTCCTTGCCAAGCCCCGCCGTGGCATCCAGCACCTGCGGCCGCACGCCTTGGGCGATGCCCACGGCCTTGGCAATCATCTGCCCGTTGCCGCCTCCAAACTGGCGCCGGTGCGCGGCCTGGCCTTCGACGAAGTCCACCCGCACCGGCCCCGGCGCCTGCGGGCCCAGCTGCTGGATCTGCAAGCCGTCGGCGCCCACCTGCACGGCAAACCCGGCAGCGTCGTCCTGCAGCGGCAGCACCAGGCGCTCGGCCCATGCGGCAGCTTGCGCCTCGAATTCAGCCGACAGCGCCTCGACCCGGATACCTGTGCCCTGCTCTTCCATCATTCACACCTAGAAATTGACCCCTGCCCCTCATGTATCGGCCGCCATGGCCGATACAGGCAATATCCCGCTATTCTGCCAGAGCACAGCGCGCACGACTGCCATGACAGACACTCTTCCCATCGGTTTGACCTACTTGTCGCCTGTCGGCAACTATGGTCGGCAGAATACCCAGGCACTCGGGGGCGTCAGCCACCTGTGGCAGGATTTCTTTGCCCGCGCGATGGAAGAGCAGCAAGCGCAAGAGCCCGACAGCGTCAGCCAGGCCATGGTGCAGTATGACCAGGCCAGCGGCGAGCCGATCGGTGGGGCCAAGGCCCTGGCGCTGATCGAAACCCAGCGCGCCTGCCCGGTACACGACACCATCGTCGCACCGCCCGAGCCCCTGTTCCTGCCCAAGGCGGAACTTGAGGCCAACCTGCTGGAACCGGCGCCGGAGCCGTTCAGCGTCGCCGAGATGATTCAGCAACAGCGCCAGCTCGACATCAGCAACAACTGGCTGCGCCCGGTGGTGATGAGCCAGGGTCACCCGCTCCCCGAACCAGGCCCGGCCCCCTCCCCGCGCCCGCTGCACCTGCCGATCGCCGAATTCGAGATGAACCTGCTCGACCCCGCGCCAGAGCCGTTTGATGAGGCGACCATGGCCAGGCAGCAGAACGATCTGGAGTTCGACATGCACTGGGCGCGCCCGGTAGTGCTGAACAACGTTCGCGTCAACGCCTGAGATCAGCGACAGACCTGCCAACGCCCCATGTCCAGATGAAAGTGATTGTGGTGGGCCGCGTTGTAGTTCGGCCCCAGCACCGTGCTGAAACTGTCGCACGCCACTTGCCGCACCTGCCTTAGAAATTCACCCTTCTGCCCGCCCGCCTGCCAGTCCCGCGCCAGCACGATGCGCTGACCGTCCTGCAGGCGAAAGCCGCTGATATCCAGCGCGTTCGCCGTAGCGTGCTGGCTCAGGCGCCCCTGCTTGCGGTTGTAGACATTGCGGCAGGCAAAGCTGCCCAGGTGATCCACCTGAGCAACGGGCTGGCCAAACACCCGCTGTGCAACCGCTTGCAGCCCATGCTGTTCGAACAGCGCATAAGCCACTGCCAAAGGGCAGCTGGCGAGGAAACTGCTGCTTAGCCGGGCTTGCCCCTGCTCGATGCGCCATACGTTCCGCAGAGGGCAGCTGGCCGATGATGGGCTGTCGGCTTGCGCGCGGTAGCGCAGGCCGGAAGTCTCCAGCACCTGGCGGCACAAGCTTGGGTCATTGCGCAGTCGCGACAGCTTGTAACTCGTCAGCCAGTTCGGCGGTTGGCGCACATCCAGCGCCGCCCACGGGTTCCAGGCGTCCGGAAGGCGCCAGCCCAATTGCCAGGCCAGGCCTGCCATCATCAACAGCAGGCCGCACAGCATCATCACCGCGCGCATGGCGCCTCAGCGGCGGAACAGGTCGTTGAGCTGGGCGAATGGCAAGGCCTGTTCACCGTAGCTGAATGTGCCTTGATCTCGAATCTCCAGGGCCGCACGCTGGAACGCACCCAGCGCTGCCCGGGCCAACGATGAACCGACACTGATCCGACGCACACCCAGGTCCTGTAACTGGTTGACGCTCAATGGCACACCCGCCAGGCCCATCAGCACATTGACCGGCTTCGGCGCCACGGCCTGCACCACCGCTCGTACCTCATCCACACTGCGCAACCCCGGCGCGTAGAGCACGTCGGCACCGGCCTCGGCAAAGGCCTGCAGGCGCAGGATGGTGTCGTCCAGGTCCATGCGCCCGTGCAGCAGGTTTTCCGCACGGGCACACAGGGTGAACGGGAATGGCAGGCTGCGGGCGGCCTGCACCGCAGCTCGTACCCTCGCCACGGCCAGTTCGAAGTCGTAGATCGGCGCCTCGGCGCGGCCGCTGGCATCTTCGATCGAGCCGCCGACCAGCCCTGCTTCGGCGGCACGCAGGATGGTCTGGGCGCAGTCCTCCGGCAGGTCACCGAAGCCGTTTTCCAGGTCGGCAGCCACCGGCAAGGGCGTGGCATCGACGATCGTTCCGGCGTTGTCCAAGGTTTCATCCAGGCTCAAGGCGCCTTCGGCATCAGGTCGGCCGAGGCTGAAGGCCAGGCCTGCGCTGGTAGTGGCCAAGGCTTCGAAGCCGAGGCTGGCCAGCAGCTTGGCGGAACCAGCGTCCCAAGGGTTGGGTATGACGAATGCGCCATCACGTTCGTGCAGTGCCTTGAAGGCTTCGGCTCGCAGGGTCTGTACATCCATGATCACAACCTCCGGGGTCAGGGAATGGTCAGAGTAGCCCCAGTTGTTCGACCTCGGGGGCACGCGGCAATTCCGGCAATGCTGCCAGGCCTGGCAGACGCGCCATCAACCGCTGGTGAAAACGCTGGGCCAGCGCGGCAGCCAGGCGGTTGTCAGACGTGTGCAGGAACACATAAGGGTTGCGCCCCTCCTCGATCCAGGCGGCGACCTTGTCCACCCAGGGCGTGAGGAAGGTCTCGTTGGCCTCAAGCTGCGGATGGCCGATAAAGCGCACCTGCGGGTGCTGGCTGAAGGCGGCGGGGCGCGGTGGCACCTTGGGCTTTTTCGACTGCGCATGCAGCACGGCGGGGTCGCGTGAAGTGCAGCTGAACAGGGCGCGGGGGTCGAGGCAAATGCGCTCCACGCCGCGCTCGTGCAGCAGACGGTTGAGCAGCCGCTCTTCCTCGCCCTTGGCGAAGAACGCCTGGTTGCGCACTTCCACGGCCACCGGCACACCGATTTCGTCGAGAAAGTGGCACAGTTCGCCCAGCCGTGCGGGGCTGAACTGGGCCGGCAACTGCAGCCAGTATGGCGATACGCGCTGGCCCAGCGGGGCCATCAGGCGGGTGAAGTCGAAGGCCGCTTCCAGCTGATCGCGCAGGTCACCTTCGTGGCTGATATCCCTGGGAAACTTGGCGGTGAAACGGAAGTGTGCGGGCATGACCTGCGCCCAGCGGGCGATGGTGCCGGGGGCGGGGCGCGCATAGAACGTGGTGTTGCCCTCGACGGCGTTGAATACCTGGCTGTAGTAGCCAAGCATTTCATGGGTGCTGGCGTCGGCGGGATACAGGTAGTCGCGCCAGGCGTTCTCGCTCCAGGACGGGCAACCTACGAAATATGGGAGGGGTAATGGATCCATCCATCAAATGTACAGGTCGAGCCCCAGTACTTCCATGTCCCAGTCGGTAAAACCGGCCGTGCTGAGGTAGCTGGCCAACGCAGTGGCGGTGCGCCGGTCACGGGCGCGAGGGAATACCATGTCCTGCTGGCGAGCCGGCAGGCCCGCCGGGCGACGACGCGCAGAAGCCTCTTGGGTGACTTCGCTCTCCTCCACCAGCTCGGCATCGTCCACGTTCTCGTCGCGCACCGCTGCTTTGCGCGGGGTGCGCTTGATCGGGTAGGACTGCGATGAGAAACCGTCGATACGCATGGCATGAGCACTCAGGACCAATGATGGCAATTTAGCAGCATCAGGGTTCCGTCGCTAATGCTCGAGTGATAACTGGACCACAGTTTGCGCCGAAGGTTTTATCGTTAACCGCGATAACCGACGAACAGCACTCAGCGCGCCTTGGGTGTGGCTACATTATCGCGCAAGTAAACCGGTTGCGCCTGTTCGGCGGCGATTGCCTCGCCACGGGCCCAGGCGAAGCTGGCCAGGCTGAGGATGTCCAGAGCATTTGGCAAAGCGGCCGGGTTGCTGGCGCTGGCCTGCACCGCCAAACGCTCGGCATAGCCCCAGCCGGTACCGGCACCGAACCAGTCACCGCTGCTGCCTTCAGGCAGGGCCACGCGCTCAGGCGGCAGCACGGCTTCCAGGCCCTGCAGGCGCATTTCACCGGCTTCGGCCTTGTAGCAACCCCAATACACTTCGTCCATGCGCGCATCGATGGCAGCGGCCACCTGCTGCACACCCTGCTCGCGCAGCGCGCCCTGGGCCAGCGCAGCCAGGTTGGACACTGGCAGCACCGGGCGCTCCAGCGCAAACGCCAGGCCCTGCACCACGCCAATGGCGATACGCACCCCGGTGAACGCGCCCGGGCCACGGCCGAAGGCGATGGCATCCAGTGCATTGAGCGCCACGCCGGAATCTGCCAGCAGCTGCTTGATCATCGGCAGCAGCTTCTGCGCATGCATGCGCGGGATCACCTCGTAATGGCTGGTTACCTTGCCGTCATGCAGCAGTGCGACGGAACAGGCTTCGGTGGCGGTATCCAGGGCCAGCAGGGTGGTCATCGAACGGGTATCCAGGTGCTAGGGGAAAAGAGCGGCAGTATAAACGACAACGGCCCGCAAGCGGGCCGTTGTGACACATGGCGTTGGATCAGCGCAGGGCGTCCAGCACCTTGGCGGTGATCGACTCGACCGAGCCGACGCCTTCGATGTGGCTGTACTTCGGCTTGCCATCATTCGCTTTAGACAGCTTCTGGTAGAAGTCCACCAGCGGCTTGGTCTGGCTGTGGTAGACCGACAGGCGGTGACGCACGGTTTCTTCCTTGTCGTCGTCGCGCTGGATCAGGTCTTCGCCGGTAACGTCGTCCTTGCCTGCCACTTTCGGCGGGTTGTACTGAATGTGGTAGGTACGGCCCGAGGCCAGGTGCACACGGCGGCCAGCCATACGGCCGACGATTTCTTCGTCGTCGACGGCGATTTCGACCACGGCGTCGATGTCTACGCCAGCGGCAACCATGGCTTCAGCCTGCGGAATGGTGCGCGGGAAGCCGTCGAACAGGCAGCCATTGGCGCAATCCGGCTGGGCGATACGCTCCTTGACCAGGCCGATGATCAGCTCGTCGGAAACCAGCTGGCCGGCATCCATGACTTCCTTCAGTTGCAGGCCCAGTGGGGTACCGGCCTTGACGGCGGCACGCAGCATGTCACCGGTGGAGATCTGTGGAATACCGAACTTCTCGGTGATGAACTTTGCCTGAGTACCTTTACCGGCCCCGGGAGCTCCCAGCAGAATTACGCGCATCTCGTGCTCCTCAAATTTTTTTATGAAATTCAATGGATTCGGCAATCGAGGCCAAGTCCGGAAAATCGGGTATGACCATAAATCGGTCAGAAGGCTGCTCAAGATACACAGCGCCCGGCAGCCAGACAAGCGTCCCAAAGTTGCAGCATTGCGTCATTTGTAACTGAAACCGAAGGGGGTTGCGCCCGGCGCAACCACCCTCCTCGCCCTGTTCTGGCCGACACCCTGTTAATTGGCATGGGCCGCAACAGCTGGCGTCAACCGGTGTTGCGCAGGCCCGCGGCAATCCCTGCCACGGTCACCAGCAAGGCCTGCTCCAACGGGCTGTCCAGAGCGGCTTCGCGGCTGCGCGAACGGGCCAGCAACTCGGCCTGCAGGCGGTGCAGCGGGTCCAGGTAGGTGTTGCGCAGGCTGATGAATTCCAGGGTCTCGGGGCTATGCGCCAGTAGCACCGGTTGCCCGGTCAGGCCCAGCACCACCTGGCACGACTGCGACAATAGGTCGCGCAGGTGCGCACCTAAAGGAAGCAAGCCTGGTTGCACTAGACGTTGGTCGTAGGCCTCGGCGATTTGCGCATCGGCCTTGGCCAGGACCATTTCCAGCATGTCGATGCGAGTGCGGAAGAACGGCCACTGCTCGCGCATCTGCGCCAGCAGTTCGCCCTGGCCCCGCGCCAAGGCATTGCTCAGGGCGGTTTCCCAGCCCAGCCAGGCCGGCAGCATCAGGCGTGTCTGGGTCCAGCCGAAGATCCACGGGATCGCCCGCAAGCTTTCGATGCCACCGGCACGGCGCTTGGCCGGGCGGCTGCCCAGCGGCAGGCGGCCCAGTTCCTGCTCAGGAGTGGACTGGCGGAAGTATTCGACGAAGTCGGGGTTTTCCCGCACCACGCCGCGGTAGGCCTTCACACCGTCGGCCGCCAGCTGGTCCATCAGTGCGCGCCAGGCGGGCTCTGGTGGTGGTGGTGGAAGCAAGGTGGCTTCGAGCACGGCGGCCAGGTATAGGTTGAGATTCTGCTCGGCGATGCCCGGCAAGCCGAACTTGAAGCGGATCATTTCGCCCTGTTCGGTAGTGCGGAACCGCCCTGCCACCGAGCCCGGGGGCTGCGACAGGATCGCCGCATGGGCCGGGCCGCCGCCACGGCCGACCGTACCACCACGGCCATGGAACAGCAGCAGCTCGACCTGATGCTCGCGGCAGATGCGCACCAGGTTTTCCTGGGCACGGTACTGAGCCCAGGCAGCCGCCGTGGTGCCCGCGTCCTTGGCCGAGTCGGAATAACCGATCATCACTTCCTGCGGCCCGCGCAGGCTGGCGCGATAGCCCGGCAGACCGAGCAGGCGCTGCATCACCGGCCCGGCGTTGTCCAGGTCGGCCAGGGTTTCGAACAACGGCACCACGCGCATCGGCCGGGTCAGGCCGGCTTCCTTGAGCAGCAGTTGCACAGCCAATACATCAGAGGCCGCGCCCGCCATCGAAATCACGTACGAGCCCAGCGATGCGCCCGGTGCAGCGGCGATCTCACGGCAGGTGGCCAGCACTTCTGCGGTCTCCGCCTGGGGTTTGAAGTGCGCCGGCAGCAACGGCCGGCGATTCTTCAATTCGGCCTGGAGGAATGCGATGCGCTGTTCTTCGTCCCAGTCGGCATAGCTGCCCAGGCCCAGGTAATCGGTAATCTCCGCCAGCGCATCACGGTGCCGGGCTGCGTCCTGGCGCACATCCAGGCGACCGAGGAACAGGCCGAAGGTCACCGCCCGGCGCAGGCTGTCGAGCAATGGGCCGTCGGCGATCACGCCCATGCCGCACTCATGCAACGACTGATAGCACAGCTCCAGCGGGGCGATCAGGTCGCGGTTGTCCACCAGCACCTCGGCGCTGGCCGGCGGGTTGCTGGTCAACGCGAGCTGGGCCCAGGCGCGGGTCGCGCGCAGGCGGTCGCGCAGTTGCTTGAGCAATGCCCGGTACGGCTCGGCACTGTCGCCCACACGTTCACGCAAGGCACTACTGGCTTGCTGCATGGACAGCTCGGCCGCCAGCGCATCGACATCGCGCAGGAACAGGTCGGCGGCCATCCAGCGGGCCAGCAGCAGCACCTCACGGGTCACGGCGGCGGTGACATTGGGGTTGCCGTCACGATCACCGCCCATCCACGAGGCGAAGCGAATGGGCGCAGCTTCCAGCGGCAGGTGCAGGCCGGTGGCGTCGAACAGCGCCTTGTCGACCTTGCGCAAGTGGTTGGGAATGGCCTGCCACAGCGAATGCTCGATCACCGCGAAGCCCCATTTGGCCTCGTCCACCGGGGTTGGCCGGGTGCGGCGGATTTCTTCGGTGTGCCAGGCCTCGGCGATCAGCCGGCGCAGGCGCTCACGCACCTGCTCGCGCTCGGCGGGGGTCAGGTCACGGTGGTCCTGCACGGCCAGCTGGCCGGCGATGGCATCGTATTTCTGGATCAACGTGCGCCGCGCCACTTCGGTCGGGTGCGCGGTCAGCACCAGCTGGATATCGAGCTTGGCCAGTTGCCGGGCCAAGGCGTCATCCTTGTGCCCGGCCTGCTTCAGGCGAGCCAGCAGTTCGGGCAAGACCCGCGCCTCGAACGGCTCTGGCTGGCCGGCATCGCGACGGCGAATCAGCTGATACTGCTCGGCCATGTTGGCCAGGTTGAGGAACTGGTTGAAAGCTCGCGCCACCGGCAGCAGGTCTTCTTCGGCAAGGTCGGCCAGGGTCGAGCTCAACTGCTCGCCAGCGCCGCGGCGGTCGGCCTTGGCGCTGTGGCGAATGTCCTCTATCTTCTGCAGGAACGCATCACCGTGCTGCTGGCGAATGGTCTCGCCGAGCAACTCCCCCAACACATGGACATCTTCACGCAGGCGCACATCGATATCAGTCATTGGCCCTCTCTTCGGCGCGGCTCGCCACGCTCTGCTCAGGAAACAGCACTGGCCCAAGAGTGCCCACTGCCGGGGCGCGATGGCAAGCCGCGATCGCGCAAAGCAAACTAAAGTTAAGGCAGCGCAGTCCGATGCACTGCAGCCTTTACTGGCGTTGACAGAGGTCATCATGAAAATCCGCGAACTCGCCCAGCACTGGGAACAGAATGCCGCCGGCACCCTGAGCCCCACCGGCCATGCCTTGCACCTGGACCTGGAGTCCGAGGCACGCCTGGCCGCCCTGATCGACATGTACCCCAAACGCACCGCCGAGGAACTGCTCGGCGAACTGGTCGCCGCCGCGCTGGAGGAGATAGAAGCCAGCTTCCCCTACGTGCAGGGCCAGAAGGTCATCGCCACTGACGAGGAGGGTGACCCGCTGTACGAAGACATCGGCCCGACCCCGCGCTTTCTGGCGCTGTCACGGCGCCACCTGCACGACCTCAGCAACACCGACGGCGACAGCGGCAACTAAATTCCTCCTGACTTTCCGGGCCTGCAACGGGCCCGGATGCCCGTTCCAGACAGCGAAGTTCCAGGTACAACCGCTGACCGACCAGTCAGAAAAAGTTAGGCAGCCCAGGCAACTTTTTCTGAACCTTTCAAAAAACGGTCAAGTCCCAGCCAATAGCCATCACGCTAAAACCCTGCACACCTGCCGTGGTGCATCGTTCAGCGCAAGCGCAGGCAATGTCAGGGATTGAGCGATGGACTGCTATGGACATCGTCGTAATCAGGAGTGATCCAATGGAACTGACCACCATCAACACCCGCAACCCGAAAGCTACGTCCGGCCACGTTCGCGGGTTGAAGCTGGCCGCGCTGGCCCTGGGCAGTAGCCTGGTCCTGGCCGGCTGTGCAGGCAACCCGCCTACCGAGCAGTACGCCGTCACCCAGTCCGCCGTGAACTCCGCCGTCAGTGCCGGTGGTACCGAGTTCGCTGCCGTGGAAATGAAAGCGGCCCAGGACAAGTTCAAGCAGGCCGAAATCGCCATGCACGACAAGCAGTATGACGAGGCCAAGCGCCTGGCCGAGCAGGCCGAATGGGACGCCCGCGTCGCCGAGCGCAAGGCCCAGGCAGCCAAGGCCCAGAAGGCCGTGCAGGATGCCCGCCAGGGCGTTCAGGACGTGCGTCAGGAAGGCCTGCGCAGCGCTGAATGAGCGCCGCCATGCCAACCCTAGCCTTCGCAACTGATCAAAGGATGAACACTATGCGCAACTACGTCATGATTCCCGCCCTGCTGGCCGTGAGCATCGGCCTCGCCGCCTGCTCCCACGACCCGAACCCCAACCTGGAGTCGGCCCGCAGCAACTTCTCGGCGTTGCAGAGCGACCCGCAGTCGAGCAAGGTGGCCGCGCTCGAGACCAAGGATGCCCAGGACTGGCTGAACAAGTCCGACAAGGCCTTCATGGACCGTGAAGACAGCAAGAAGGTCGACCAGCTCGCCTACCTGACCAACCAGCGTATCGAGGTGGCCAAGGAAACCATCGCCCTGCGCACCGCCGAAAACGAGTTGAAGAACGCCTCGGCCCAGCGTGCCCAGGCCAAGCTCGATGCCCGCGACGCGCAGATCGCCAAGCTGCAGGACAGCCTCAACGCCAAGCAGACCGACCGCGGTACCCTGGTGACCTTTGGTGACGTGCTGTTCGACTTCAACAAGGCCACCCTCAAGAGCAACGCCTACCCGAACATCACCAAGCTGGCCCAGTTCCTTCAGGAGAACCCGGAGCGCAAGGTGATTGTCGAGGGCTACACCGACAGCGTTGGCTCGGCCAACTATAACCAGGGCCTGTCCGAACGCCGCGCCGCCAGCGTGCGCGCGGCGCTGGTACGTGCAGGCGTGGACCCGGCGCGTGTCGTCGCCCAGGGTTATGGCAAGGAATACCCGGTGGCGGACAACGGCAGCAACTCGGGCCGTGCGCAGAACCGTCGGGTGGAGGTGACCATCTCCAACGACAACCAGCCGGTGGCACCGCGTTCGGTGAGCCAGATTCAGCAGTAAGGCTGGTCAGCTGAAATGAGAAAGCCCCGCGATCGATGCGGGGCTTTTCTTTTGCCTGTTCCGGCCTCTTCGCGGGCAAGCCCGCTCCCACAAGGTCAGCACAACACTTAAGGGTTGCGCAGTACCTGTGGGAGTGGCTTTAGCCGCGAAAGGGCCGGGACAGCCGCTAGAAATTCTGGATCACTGCACCTGCTGCGGCGTCTCCTGCCCCAAGCAGCGCACCGCGCGCTTGCGGTTGTCCACCAGCACACCCGTCAGGCCCTTCTGCTCGGTATCGAATAGCACCAGCACGCCATCCACGCACTGGGCCACCTGTGGCGCCGCATCCAGGGAGACCTTGTAGTCCTCGCCAGGAATCGTCTTGAGCATGGTGAAGTCCTGCAGCAGCAGCGCATCCTCAGGTTTGGCGAAATGCAGGTAGCCGTAGTACCAGAGGGCCCCCACCGTCACGATGATGCTGCCGACACCGGTCAGGATCAGCGGGATGGCGTTGCGTTCTTCACTCATTGCTTGTTCTTCTCGTCAGGGTAGTTGGGCACTTCGGCAAGCCGCCGCAGGCCGTTGAAATGGCTCGGGTCATCAAGGAAGCGCAGCATCACCTGGCGCCACACCGGGTCGGCGAAGGTCTGCACGTGGCCGCCTCGGGTCAGTTGCAGCACCCGCGGGGCCGGTGCCTGCTGGTACAGGCGGATGCCGTTGGCCATCGGCACCAAGGTGTCGTCGATGCTGTGGAAGAACAGCTTCGGCGGGCTGCTCAGCTGCCCGATCGAACGGATTGCACTGTCGCCGTCTGGCACCAGCCAGGACAGCGGCACCTGCAGCGGCCAGGTCATCCACGAGGTGCTCAAGGCATAGCGCCCTACCCCACGGTAACTGGCTGGCACACCGTCGAACACCAAGGCACTGAAGCGCTGGCGCTGCTCGGGGTGCTGCGCCAGGTAGTGGATCGCCATCGCCCCGCCGAGGCTCTGGCCGAGCAACACCAGGGGCTTGCCCTTGACCTCGGGCGCCTGGTCCAGCCACGCCATCGCCGCGTCGATGTCCTGATAGACCTCAGGCAAGCTAGGCGTGCCCTCGGACAGGCCATAGCCACGGTAATCGACCATCAGCACCTGGTAACCCTGCTCCGGCAGCCAATAGCTGCCGCCCAGGTGGCCCGGCAGGTTGCCGCCATTGCCGTGCAGATGCAGCACCGTCCCCTTGACTGCTACCCCCGCCTTGGCCGGCAGCCACCAACCGTGCAGGCGCAAGCCATCGGCGGTGGTGAGGCTGATATCGCGGTATTCCAGCTTGGCCCGCTCCGGGGTGAACGGCTCGCCGGGTTCCGGGTAGAACAGCAGGCTGCTGCAACCGCCCAGCCCGAGCAGGAGCATGCTCAGGACCAGCAGGCGGCAGCGCTCAGAGAATGTTCGCGTAGTCGGCTTCAATGCGATCCAGGCTCAAGTGGTTGAGGAAGTTGGAGAAGCACATCCAGGCCGACAGCGCGTTGAGGTCGCGGAACTGCTCCGGCAGGTACTTGGGCGGCTCCACCAGCCCTTCCTCGACCAGCTGACGCAGGGTGCGCATGTCTTCCAGAGTGGTCTTGCCGCAGAACAGCAGCGGAATCTGTTCGAGCTTGCCCTTCTTCACGGCCAACTGAATGTAGTTGTAAACCATGATGAAGCCCTTGAGGTAGGACAAGTCCTTGGTGAATGGCAGGCCATTGGGCACCGAGCCGCGGAACACCCGGCTGGCGTTGCTGTAGCTCTGCGCCATCTCGAAGCCCTGCTCGCGGAAGAAGTCGAACACTTGCAGGAAGTCGGCGCCCTCCTCGACCATGTGGATGGCGCGGGTGCGGTTGGTCAGCTTGCGCAGGCGGCTGGGATAGGAAGCGAAGGCGATCACCTCCATGAGGATGGCCAGGCCTTCCTGGGTCACCGTCGACGAGGGCGGGCCCTTGGCCAGGAAGGTGCAGATCGGCTGGTTCAGGCCGTTGAGGGTGGTGCCCACATGCACCAGGCCTTCATGCACCTCCAGCGCACGCACGTCCCGGTTGTTGAACATGGCATCGGCGCGCACCTTGATGTAGTCGGCACCGGCTGCGGCATCGGCGACGATACCGTCCGACTCGAACACGCGGATGGTTTCCTCGGCCTCGCCAAACACCTTGTTCAGGCGGCGCTGGAGGATGTCCACGGCCTCCTTGGCGGTCAGGTTCTTCGGCTCGTCCTTGAGGTCGCCGCGCCCGTCGATGTTGTTCAGGTAGTCCGAGAGCATCAGCCCCAGGTCGGCCAGGGTCGGGTCACCGGCGTGGAAGGCGTCGGAGGCCGCGCCGTACAGTTCCTGGGAGATCAGCCCGAAGTCTTCGGTACCGCGGGCTTCGAGCATGCGCACAACCATGCGGTATTCGCGGCACATGCGCTTCATGATCTGCCCGACCGGGTTGAACTGGCCGAGCTGGCGAATGATGTCACGCTCGATGGCCTGGAACTCGGCCTTCACCGCGCTGGAGTCGAACGCCAACGGGCGGGCCAGGTAGTAATCGCGGTCAACGGCGGGCGGCTCCTTGCCCTTGGCCTTGAGAAAGCCCTGGCGGATGTTGTCGTCCCATTTCACCGCGTCGAGGACCCGGATCGGGGTCTGTGCCGCGACGATGCGGTCGGACAGGGCGCGGATGGTTTGCTGGTACTCGTCCACGGAGGACTCCTTGGTCTGGTCCTGACTACTTGCCGCTGCGCTGGAAGCGCGCCACTTCGACGAACAGGTCGGAGTTGGCCGGGTCATCCAGGTAGGCCAGCACACGTGGCGACGGGCTGTCGATCAGCACGCCCTGTTCGCTTTCTTCCGGAATCTGCGTGCTGCGCCCGCTCAGTTCCTTTTTCTCGACTGCCTGCTGCACTTGCTCGACATCAAGGTTGTAGACCACCAGTTCCTTGCCATCGACGATGTCGAAACCGCCAATCAGGAAGTTGCCGCCCAGGCGCTTGGGCACGCCAGCCGACAGGTACCAGCGGTTGCCATGGCGCGACACGGTGAAGGTGTATTCCTCCGGCGCCTTGCCTTTGGCCGTGGCCACCGCCTTGTAGGCATCGCCGCCGCTGCGGCTGATGGTCAGCTTCAGCGGTTCGCCCCAGGCATCCTTGCTGCTCCACTTGCCGAGCAAGGCCTTGGGCGCCGCCTGGTTGCTCGGCAGCGGCTCATGAAAGGTCACCAGACAACCGCCCAGCAGGAGGAATGACAACGTCAACAACACCACACGCCAGGCTTTCATCAGGTTCTCCTTGAAAGTTCGGTCACAGCTCAGGCCGATGCCAACACCAGGTGCAGGTAACGGGTAAGCATAGCGAGCATCTGCCCATCGGCTTGCGCATCGGCATCCTTGAGCAGGCCCTGATATTCCATCTGCTCGATAATCGCCGTCAACATTTGGGCGTCCTGTTCCGGTTGCTGCGAGCCGACCACCTGCAGCAGCTGGCGGGCGCCGTGCAGCAGAATCTGCTCGTGCGCACGCACCAGCTCGGCCAGGCGCGGGCACAGCAAGGCCTCCTGGCGGAAGGCCTGCTCGGCCATCATGAAGTCGCGGCGGTTGAGCAACTGGCGCTGCACATAGTCGGCGGTCATGCGGGCGATTTCGTCCGCCAGCCGCGCCCGCGACTGCACACTGCCATCACCCTGGGCGAGCAGCTGGCGCAGCACCACCTCGGTGTTGGCCCAGAGCTTGGCCATGTAGTCGGCGCTGCGCTCGACGTACTGAGCGAACGTGTCGGTGAGCAGGTCTTCGATGTCCTTGAAGTAGTAAGTGGTGGCCGACAGCGGCACACCCGCCTCGGCGGCCACCGCACGGTGGCGCACGCCACGCACGCCATCGCGCACGACGATGCGCATGGCAGCGTCGAGGATCAGCTGGCGGCGCTGTTCGCTGCCTTGACGGGCGGTCTTGCGACCCTGGTACTGCACGCTCTCGGCGACGGCGGTGGCGATGCCGGCGGCGCCTTGTTGGGCCATTGCGGGTGTCACGGTGGTTACCTCATGGACAGGGGTTGGCCGGTACAGCCAATACAAGTGTACAGGCAAGAAAAAGCCGCCCCGAAAGGCGGCTTGTTCAGTTCACTCAGGCCTGTGGGCGCATGTGCGGGAACAGGATCACGTCGCGAATCGACGGCGAGTTGGTCAGCAGCATCACCAGGCGGTCGATACCGATACCTTCACCGGCAGTCGGCGGCATGCCGTACTCCAGGGCGCGAACGAAGTCGGCGTCGTAGTGCATGGCTTCGTCGTCACCGGCGTCCTTCTCGGCCACCTGGGCCAGGAAGCGCTCGGCCTGGTCTTCGGCATCGTTGAGCTCGGAGTAGGCGTTGGCGATCTCGCGGCCACCGATGAACAGCTCGAAGCGGTCGGTCACGGCCGGGTTGTCGTCGTTGCGACGGGCCAGCGGCGACACCTCGAAGGGGTACTCGGTGATGAAGTGCGGCTGCTCCAGCTTGTGCTCGACCAGCTCTTCGAAAATCATCACCTGCAGCTTGCCCAGGCCTTCGTGGCCCAGCACCTTGGCACCGGCCTTCTTGGCGATGTCGCGGGCACGGTCGACGTCCTGCAGGTCGGCAGCGGTCAGCTCGGGGTTGTACTTGAGGATCGAGTCGAATACCGACAGGCGGGCGAACGGCTCGCCGAAGTGGAACACCTTGTCGCCGTACGGTACGTCGGTGGTGCCCAGTACCAGCAGCGCCAGCTCGCGGAACAGTTCCTCGGTGAGGTCCATGTTGTCGCGGTAGTCGGCGTAGGCCTGGTAGAACTCGAGCATGGTGAATTCAGGGTTGTGACGAGTCGAAACGCCTTCGTTGCGGAAGTTGCGGTTGATCTCGAACACCTTTTCAAAGCCGCCGACCACCAGGCGCTTGAGGTACAGCTCCGGCGCGATCCGCAGGAACATGGCCATGTCCAGGGCGTTGTGGTGGGTTTCGAACGGCTTGGCCGCTGCACCGCCGGGAATGGTCTGCAGCATCGGCGTTTCGACTTCAAGGAAGTCACGCTCGATGAGGAACTTGCGGATGTGCGAGATCACCTGCGAACGCACACGGAAGGTGTGGCGGGTTTCTTCGTTGACCATCAGGTCGACGTAGCGCTGGCGGTAGCGCTGCTCGGTGTCGGTCAGGCCGTGGTGCTTGTCCGGCAACGGGCGCAGCGACTTGGTCAGCAGGCGCACGTTGGTCATCTCGACGTACAGGTCGCCCTTGCCGGAACGGGCCAGGGTGCCTTCGGCGCTGATGATGTCGCCCAGGTCCCAGGTCTTGACCGCGGCCAGGGTTTCTTCCGACAGGGTCTTGCGGTTGACGTAGACCTGGATACGGCCGGTCATGTCCTGGATGACCATGAACGAGCCACGGTTGAGCATGATGCGGCCGGCAACCTTGACCGGGATCGCGGCTGCTTCCAGCTCTTCCTTGGTCTTGTCCGCGTACTGTTTCTGCAGGTCGTTGCAGTAGCTGTCGCGACGGAAGTCGTTGGGGAAGGCATTGCCCTTGGCACGCTCTGCGGCAAGTTTTTCCTTGCGCAGGGCGATCAGGGCGTTTTCTTCCTGTTGCAGGTCTTGCGATTCGGTCTTGAGGTCGCTCATGTCGTCATTCTTTCCATCAGGTATTCGTTGCCCTTTTCGGGCAGGGCACGCGCTACCGGCGGGTGGCCAGGTAGCGCGGCAGTGATGTGCGGCT
Organism: Pseudomonas sp. MN1F; assembly: GCF_009391885.1. Taxonomy (GTDB): domain Bacteria; phylum Pseudomonadota; class Gammaproteobacteria; order Pseudomonadales; family Pseudomonadaceae; genus Aquipseudomonas. The sequence continues at coordinate 22,876 of NZ_VZII01000045.1, forward strand.
TACAGCCCCTGCTTGAGGCTCGCTTCCAGGTACTGGTCGAGGTCGCCGTCCAGGACCTTCTGGCAGTCGCTGCGCTCGACGCCGGTACGCAGGTCCTTGATGCGCGAGTCATCCAGCACGTAGGAACGGATCTGGTGGCCCCAGCCGATGTCCGACTTGCTGTCTTCCAGCGCCTGCGAGGCGGCATTGCGCTTCTGCATTTCCAGCTCGTACAACTTGGCCCGCAGCATTTTCATGGCGGTGTCCTTGTTGGCGTGCTGGGAGCGTTCGTTCTGGCAGGCCACCACGGTGTTGGTCGGCACGTGGGTGATACGTACCGCAGAGTCGGTGGTGTTCACGTGCTGACCACCGGCACCGGAGGAGCGGTAGGTGTCGATGCGCAGGTCGGACGGGTTGATCTCGATCTCGACCTTGTCGTCGATCTCGGGGGACACGAATACCGCCGAGAACGAGGTGTGGCGACGCGCACCGGAGTCGAACGGGCTCTTGCGCACCAGGCGGTGCACACCGATTTCGGTACGCAGCCAGCCGAAGGCGTACTCGCCCTTGATGTGCACGGTGGCGCCCTTGATGCCGGCGACTTCACCTTCGGACAGCTCGATGATGGTGGCGTCGAAGCCACGCTTGTCGGCCCAGCGCAGGTACATGCGCAGCAGGATGTTGGCCCAGTCCTGCGCCTCGGTGCCGCCGGAGCCGGCCTGGATGTCCAGGTAGGCGTTGTTCATGTCCATCTCGCCGCTGAACATGCGACGGAACTCAAGCTGGGCCAGGGATTCTTCCAGGGCCTGCAGCTCGGTCTCGACATCGCTCACAGCGCCTTCGTCACCTTCCTCGACAGCCATGTCGAGCAGGTCCTTGCAGTCGGCAAGGCCGTTGGCCATCTTGTCCAGGGTCTCGACGACCTGCGCCAGCATGGCACGCTCGCGGCCCAGGGCCTGGGCGTACTCGGGCTTGTTCCAGACGGCTGCGTCTTCCAGCTCGCGGTTTACTTCGACCAGACGATCATGTTTGTGATCGTAGTCAAAGATACCCCCGAATGGACTGCGAACGCTCGGTGAGGTCCTTGATGGTGTTCAGAATCGGTTGGATTTCCATGGGCGGGCAGCTCTCGTGCGAATTCGGTGAAAAGCCCGCGAGTATAACCCATCCAAAGAGCGGCGGCAGCCCGTTGGGCAGCCGCATCGGCCTCAGGCAATGCCGACCTGGTTGCGCCCGCTGTTCTTGGCCAGATACAGGCCCTTGTCCGCCGCCGAAATCAGCTGCCGGCAATGGCTGCCGATGGCCGGGGTCAGGGTTGCCAGGCCGATACTCACGGTCAGCCGCGAGTCCGCCGTCGGCGCACTGTGCGCAATGTTCAGGCCGAGCACGGTCTGGCGCAGCTTTTCTGCGATCAGGCGTGCACCGCCGGGCGAGGTGTTGGGCAACACCAGGGCAAACTCTTCGCCACCATAACGCGCCGGCAGGTCGGTCGGCCGCGAGCAGGAGCCGCGAATGGCCTCGGCGACCTGGCGCAGCGCCTCGTCACCGGCCAGGTGACCGAAGCTGTCGTTGAACACCTTGAAGTAATCGACATCGATCATCAGCAACGACAACTGCTGCTGCTCGCGCATGGCGCGGCGCCACTCCAGCTCCAGGTATTCGTCGAAGTGGCGGCGGTTGGACAGGCCGGTGAGGCCGTCGGAGTTCATCAGCCGCTGCAGCATCAGGTTGGTGTCGAGCAACTGCTGCTGGCTGACACGCAAGGCGCGGTAGGCCTCGTCGCGCTGCAGCAGGGTCAGGTAGGAGCGCGAGTGGTAGCGGATGCGCGCCACCAGTTCGATGTTGTCTGGCAACTTGACCAGATAATCGTTGGCACCGGCGGCGAAGGCTGCGCTCTTGACCAGCGGGTCTTCCTTGGTCGACAGGACGATGATCGGGATGTCCCGGGTGGCCGAATTGTTGCGGTACTCGCGCACCAGGGTCAGGCCGTCCAGGCCGGGCATGATCAGGTCCTGAAGGATCACCGTGGGCTTGATGCGCATGGCCTGGGCCACCGCCTGGTGCGGGTCGGCGCAGAAGTGGAAGTCGATGTTCTCTTCGTGGGCCAGGCCACGACGGACCGCTTCGCCGATCATCGCCTGATCATCGACCAGCAGGACCATCGCCATGTTTTCATTGGGGGTCGCGAACCCTTCGATCGGTAGATCAGTCATTCGAATTCACCTGACCACGGCCGCCCAGGCGGCGCGATTCAATACAAGTCGTCATTTTGCGAAGAGTTCCATCAAGCGCCCGGCAATGCGTTCCAGCGGGCGGATCTCCACTGCAGCATCGATAGCCGCAGCGGCCTTGGGCATGCCGTAGACCGCACTGCTGGACTGGTCCTGGGCAATCGTCAGAAAGCCCCGCTGGCGCATCAGCTTCAGGCCCTGGGCGCCATCACGGCCCATGCCGGTGAGCAGCACGCCCACCGCATCGCCGTTCCAGTAGCGCGCCACACTCTCGAAGAACACGTCGATCGAGGGCCGGTAGATTTCATTGACAGGTTCGGCAGTGTAGGCCAGCTGGCCTCCCTGAAGCAGGCGGATGTGGTGGTTGGTGCCGGCCAGCAGCACCTGCCCGGGCTGAGGCGGTTCGCCCTCGCGGGCCAGGCGCACCGGCAAGCCGCTGGCGCTGGCGAGCCATTCGGCCATGCCAGCGGCGAACACCTGGTCAACATGCTGGACCAGCACGATCGAGGCGCCAAAGCCTCGCGGCAGGCCTTTGAGCAGCACTTCGAGCGCTGCCGGGCCGCCTGCGGACGAGCCAATGGCCACCAAGCCACTGCGCTGGGAGGCCTCGCGCAGGGGAGCGGCGACCGACTTGCTGGCGCCGGGCCGCTGCTGGCCGATCAACCAGCCAATATTGAGGATCTTGCGCAGCAGCGGCGCCGCTGCCTCACGTGCGTCACCCGCCCCCACTGCGGGGGTGTCGACCACATCCAGCGCGCCATGGCCCATGGCCTCGAATACCCGGTGCACGTTCTGCTTGCGGTCGACCGTGACAATGACGATGGCACAAGGCGTTTCGGCCATGATCCGCCGGGTCGCCTCGACGCCATCCATCACCGGCATGATCAGGTCCATGAGAATCAGGTCGGGGGTGTCCTCGGCACACTTGCTCACGGCTTCGGCGCCGTTGCTGGCCACCCAGATCACCTGGTGCGCCGGCTCGAAGGCCAGGGCCCGGCGCAACGCCTCTACCGCCATGGGCATATCGTTGACGATGGCGACCTTCATCCCTGAGCACCTCCGATCAGCTCCACCACGGCATCCAGCAACGCATCATCGTGGAAGCTGGCCTTTGCCAAATAGTAGTCGGCCCCCGCGTCAAGGCCACGCCGGCGATCTTCTTCACGGTCCTTGTACGACACCACCATCACCGGCAGCGACTGCAACCGCTGGTCGCGGCGCACCAGAGTGACCAGTTCGATGCCATCCATGCGCGGCATGTCGATGTCGGTGATCAGCAGGTCGAACGTTTCGCTGCGCAGGGCATTCCAGCCGTCCATGCCGTCCACCGCCACCGCTACGTCATAACCACGGTTGCTCAGCAACTTGCGTTGCAGTTCGCGCACGGTGAGCGAGTCGTCGACTACCAGGACGCGCTTGCGGCTGGCGCCTCGTGCCCCTTGCGCGCCGCGCTCGATACGTTCCAGGCGGCCCGTGCTGAGCAGTTTTTCGACCGAGCGCAGCAAGTCTTCGACATCGATGATCAACACCACCGAGCCATCGTCCAGCAAGGCACCCGCGGAGATGTCCTGGACCTTGCCCAGGCGCGGGTCGAGCGGCATCACCACCAGCACCCGCTCGCCAACCAGGCGCTCCACGGCCACCCCGTAAAGCTGCTCGCGCTCACGGATCACCACCACCCGCAGGCTGCTGGCCTCCCCCTGCCCTGCCGACCGATTGAGCAACTGGCTGGCAGCCACCAGGCCGATATGCCGGCCCTCGTGCCAGAAGTGCTGGCGGCCCTCGATCTGCACGATGTCATCAGCCGCCACCTCAAGGGTGCGCTCGATATGCGCCAGCGGGAACGCATAAGCCTCGCCACCCACTTCCACCACCAGGCTGCGCACCACCGACAGGGTCAGCGGCACCTCCAGGTGGAAACGACAGCCCTGGCCGGGCAGCTGGATCAGCTCGATCGAACCGCGCAGGTCGCGGACCATGTGCTGCACCGCATCCAGGCCGACACCACGGCCGGACACTTCGGTGACCTTGTCGCGCAGGCTGAAGCCCGGCAGGAACAGGAAGGTCAGCAGCTCGGCCTCGCTCATCTGCGCCACGGTATCGGCCGGCGACAGGCCGCGCTCGACGATGTTGCGCTTGAGCCGTTCAAGGTCGATGCCAGCACCGTCATCGCTCAACTCGAGGATCAACAACCCGGCCTGATGCGAGGCGCGCAGGCGGATCGTGCCTGCCTCCGGCTTACCCGCCAGCAGGCGCCGCTCAGGCAGCTCGATGCCGTGGTCGACAGCATTGCGCAGCAAATGGATCAAGGGCGCTTCGAGCTTTTCCAGCACGTCGCGATCAACCTGGGTCTTCTCGCCTTCGATCTGCAATTGCACGTGCTTGCCAAGCGAACGCCCCAGGTCGCGAACCATCCGGCTCTGGCCAGTGAGCACATCGGCAAACGGGCGCATGCGACAGGCCAATGCCGTGTCGTACAGCAATTGAGCTCGCTGACTGGCCTGCCAGCCAAACTCGTCGAGGTCGGCGGCCTGCTGCTGCAGGATCTGCTGGGTTTCCAGCAACAGGCGCTGGGTCTGGGCCAGTGCATCCAGCACTTCGGAGCTTTGGCCACTGTCTTCAAGCTGCGTTTTCAGGCCGTCGAGGGCCCGCATGCCTTGGCCATGCATGCGCTTGAGGCGCTGCAAGGTGGCCAGGTAAGGTTTGAGGCGCTGGGTCTCGACCAATGACTTGCTCGACAGGTCGAGCAGGCTGTTCAGGCGGTCGGCGGTCACCCGCAAAACCCGCTCGCTGCCCTCGCCTGTGCGCTTGCCGGCCTTGCGCGGTGCAGCGGGCTCGGCCTCGACGACAGGCGCCATCGGCTCAGGATCAGCCTGGGATGGTGGGGCCACGGGCAGCGCCGGCTCAAGTGCAACCGCTGCCGCTACCGACGCGCCAGCAGGGTCGAGCAGGCCGGCCATCTGCACCAGGAACGCCGGCACCAATGCCTCGCCATTCGGATCGCCGGGCATGGCGATGTGCATCAGCAAGTCGGTGCCGCGCAGCAGTGCATCGATGTGCTCTGCGCGCAACAGCAGCCGGCCTTCCTGGGCCGCCACCAGGCAGTCTTCCATGACATGGGCGACGCTGACACCGGCATCGATGCCGACGATGCGCGCCGCACCTTTCAACGAATGGGCCGCACGCATGCAGGCTTCCAGCTGGTCAGCCTGGGTCGGGTTGCGTTCCAGTGCCATCAGCCCGGCACTGAGCACCTGGGTCTGCGCCTCGGCCTCCAGGCTGAACAGTTCGAGCAGCGATGCGTCGCGCATTTGCTCTGGGGTCATGACAGGCTCCGCTGCACGGCAGACAGTAAATGTTGATCGTCCAGCACCCGCACACTGCGCCCCCGCCACTGCAGGACCGCAGCGGTGAACGGTGCGGCATCCTCGGTCGCACCCTGCAAAGTGGTATCGAGGCGGTGAATGCCGTCGATCTCGTCCACCGCCATGACCACCGGCCCACCCGACGCTGCCAGGATCAACATGCGCGGCATCGCCCGACCGCTGCGCGCCTGCTCGGACAAACGCTCCACGCCCAGCAGGTCGCCCAATGACAGGCACGGCACCAGCGCGCCGCGCACATTGGCGACCCCTTGCAGGGCCCGGGAGCGTTGATGCGGCAACGAATGCACCGGTTGCAGGGGGGCGATCTCGGCCAGGCAGGCAGTGGCCAGGGCCAGCCACTCCTCGCCCAGGCGGAACAGCAGCAGCGAACGCCCGGCCGAGGTTTCGGCGGGCGCGGTTTCATGCGCCAGGTCCGTTTCGATCAGCGCATAGCGGTCAAGCAGGCGCGTGGCCGCCGCGGCGTAGACTTCGCAGTTGCGACAATGGATATGCCGCTCCAGCAATGGGCAGTCCTTGTTGCCGTGTACACCAATACGGTTCCAGCAGTCGTCGATGCGCTCATCGTCATTGGCCAGCAGCTCGATCGCGTGTTCGGCTTTCATCGTTCAGACTCCCGGCCAGCACGTGCCGCACGTTCCTGCAGGCGGCGGGCACCGGCTTCGTCACCCTGGGCAGCCAGCAACGTGGCCAGGTGCAACAATGCCTCAGGATGCTGCGGCTCCAGGTACAGTGCCTTGCGATAAAGGCTTAACGCCTGCTGTGCATCACCTTGCGTATCGCTCAGCAGCCCCAGCCAGTAATAGACCTGGGCCTTGGGTGGGAACTGGCGCAGGTAGCGCTCGCAGCTGGCGCGGGCCTGGGCGCTGTCACCGGCATTGGCCTGGCGCGCGATGTTGGCCAGCAACTCGCTTTCGCTCTCCTGCGGTTCGGCTGCCAAGGCAGCAGGTGGCACCACACGCAGGGGCCGCGCAGGTGGCACCGATGCGGGCCGCGGGCGGCTTGAAACCACCGCAGCGGGCAGCTGCCGTAGAGGCTGGGCGGGTACAGCCGGCACATCGGCAGGCTGACGAACGTAGGCAAACGACTGGGCAATGCCCAGCGGCCGCATGCCCAACCGCGCCAGCAAGCTGCCTTCGGCAGGGCCAATGAACAACACGCCCTGCGGTTGCGCCAGGCGCTTGAGCACTTCGAACACCCGCTGCTGGGTCGGTACATCGAAATAGATCAGCAAGTTGCGGCAGAACACGAAATCGTACTGGCCATTGCGGCCGGCCAACGCCGGGTCGAGCACGTTGCCCACTTCCAGATTCACCTGCTGGCGTACCCGCTCATCCAGCTTGTGGCCGTCTTCATGTTCACGGAAATGCCGCTCGCGAAAGCCAAGGTCGGTGCCGCGGAACGAGTTGCGCCCATAGACGCCCTGTATGCCTCTGGCTACCGAGCTAGGGCTGATATCGATACCGTCGATACGAAAATCGGCCGGGTTCATACCCGCATCGAGCAAGGCCATGGCCAGCGAATAAGGTTCCTCGCCGGTGGAGCACGGCAGGCTCAGCAGGCGCAATGGCCGCTCACCGGCCAGTTCGGCCAGCCGTTTCTGGGCCAGGCCGACCAGCGCAGTGAACGACTCCGGGTAGCGGAAGAACCAGGTTTCCGGGACGATCACCGCCTCGATCAGGGCCAGTTGCTCATCCGGCGATTGCTGCAGGCGCACCCAGTAGTCATCCAGATCAGCGGCATGCAACGCGACGCAGCGCTGGCGCAGGGCCCGCTCCACCATCGGCACGCCAACCGACTCGACATCCAGGCCGATACGCTCCTGCAGGAAGCGGAAGAAACGTTGCTCGCTCATGGCGCCACCTGTTCTGGCGCTTGCGGGAACAGCAGTTCGCGCACGCGCTCTGTCAGCAGGTCATCCACGTCTATCCGTTGCAGCAGGCCCTGGGCGTCCTGGCGGACCGGGCCCAAATAGCGCGCTTCGCCGTTGTCCAGGCCATAGGGCTGGAACTCATCCGCCATGCAGCGCAAGGTTTCGGTCGCTTGCTCAAGGATCAGGCCCAGCACCTGTTCGTGACGGTAACGCACCAGCACCAGACGCGTGCTGGTGCGCTCGGCAGCCGGCTGGGCAAAGCTCAGCGCGCTGAGGTCGACCACTGGCACCAGGACACCACGATGCGCCAGGATGCCAGCCACCCAGGCCGGCGCCTGGGCAATCGGCTTGAGCGGCCGGCGTGGCAGCACCTCGATCACTTCGCGCACATCCAGGGCAAAGCGCTGCTGGTTGAGGCGAAACTGCAGGTACAGCGTGCCCTTGGCGCTGGCCACCGCTGCCGGGGAAGAATGCAGGTCGGTCATGGTGGTCAGACTTTGAAGCGCGATACACCACCGCGCAGGCCGGCGGCCACCTGGCTCAACTCATCGATGGCGAAGCTGGCCTGGCGCAGCGACTCCACCGTCTGGGTGCTGGCATCGCTGAGCTGAGCCAACGCCTGGTTGATCTGCTCGGCACCAGTGGCCTGGGCCTGCATGCCCTCGTTGACCATCAGCACCCGCGGCGCCAGGGCCTGGACCTGGTGAATGATCTGGCTCAGTTGTTCACCCACCTGCTGCACCTCGAACATGCCCCGGCGCACTTCTTCGGAGAACTTGTCCATGCCCATCACCCCGGCCGACACCGCCGACTGGATCTCGCGCACCATCTGTTCGATGTCGTAGGTGGCCACGGCAGTCTGGTCGGCCAGGCGCCGCACCTCGGTGGCGACCACGGCAAAGCCACGACCATATTCGCCGGCCTTTTCCGCCTCGATGGCGGCATTGAGCGAGAGCAGGTTGGTCTGGTCGGCCACCTTGACGATGGTCACCACCATCTGCGTGATGTTGCTGGCCTTTTCGTTGAGGATGCCCAGCTTGGCGTTGACCAGATCGGCGGCGCCCATCACCTGGTGCATGGTTTCTTCCATGCGCGCCAGGCCCTGCTGGCCAGAACCGGCCAGGCTCGAGGCCTGGTCAGCGGCGGAGGTAACCTCGGTCATGGTGCGCACCAGGTCACGCGAGGTGGCGGCGATTTCACGCGAGGTGGCGCCGATCTCGGTGGTGGTGGCGGCGGTTTCGGTGGCGGTGGCCTGCTGCTGCTTGGAGGTGGCGGCAATCTCGGTGACCGACGTGGTCACCTGCACCGACGAGCGCTGCGCCTGGGCCACCAGGTTGGCCAAGGCTTCGGCCATTTCGTTGAAGCCGCTTTCGATGGCGCCGAATTCATCCTTGCGGTCCAGGCTCATGCGCATGCTCAGGTCGCCCGAACGCAGTTTGTCGAGGGCATGCACCACGCGTTGTACCGGTGCGGTGATGGCGCGCATCAGCAGCAAGCCGCATATGCCGGCAGCCACGATCGCCAGCAGCAGCGAGACCATCATGCTGCCCTTGGCAGTGCTCACGGCACTGACAATTTCATGGGTCGCCGCGTCTGCCGACTGACGGTTGTGCTCGATCACCGTGTTGAGGTGCTTGCGCCCTTCCACCCAGGCCGGGGTGAGCGTTTCGACAATCAGCCGTTCGGCTTCGGCGTAGTTGTGCTGCCGATAAGCTTCAAGCACCTGGCCGACGATCTTCAGGTAGTTTTCCTCAAGTTTGACGAAGGTGTCGAAGCGCTCCTGGTCGTCGGTATCCTGGATGGTGCCCTGGTAGCTGGCCATGTACTGCTTGAGGCGATCCTCGAAGCTCTTGAACAGCTCCATGTCGGCCGGGGTGATTTCACGGCGGTTGGACAGGCCCACCAGCTGCTGGCTGGTGACGTAGCTGTCAACCCAGGCGCTGCGGATCATCGAGCTGTAGTAGACACCTGGAATGCTGTCTGTCCCCACGGCCTCCTCGGCACTTTCGATCGTCACCAGCCGCGAGTAGGCGGCTACGATCATCAGCAGCATGATGGCGATGATCACGGCGAAACTTGCCAGGATCCGTTGGCGCAAGGTCCAGTTCTTCACATTCAGCCCTCAGGAATTCACAACGAGCGGGAAAAATCGCCGAAGTATAGCCCAGGCTTCCTACGCTTTTGCGGCTGAAATGCGAGGTATTCAGGCCTCTATCCCTGACGGACAGGCCATTTGCCCGTTCATTGGCCTGCGGCAAGCCGCACCTGGCTCTCCAGTTCCTGACGCAGGGCCGGGTCAAGGCGCAACTGACGGGCCAGTTCGTCGAGGTAGGCGCGCTCCATGAAGTTTTCCTGATCGACCATCATCACGCTGGCCAGGTACATCTCGGCCGCCATCTCCGGCGTTTGCGCGGCGCGGGCGACTTCGGCCGGGTCCAGCGGCTTGTTCAGCTCATCGTGCAGCCAGTGCTGCAGGTCGCGGTCGCTGTCCAGGCGGGTGAACTCGCCTTCGATCAGGGCACGCTCGCGGTCGTCGATATGGCCATCGGACTTGGCCGCCGCCACCAGTGCACGGAGCACCGCCTGGCTGTGCTGCTCGGCCTGGGCCGGCGGCAGGCGGTCGAGGGTTTGCGGCTCGGCGCCCTGGCCTGCGCCCTGGCGTGCCTGCCAATTGCCATAGGCCTTGTAGGCCAGCACACCCAGCGCGGCCAGGCCACCGTAGGTGAGCACCTTGCCGCCATATTTGCGGGCCTTCTTGCTGCCCAGCAACAGGCCCAGCGCCCCCGCCCCCAAGGCACCTCCTCCGGCCCCGGATAGCAGGTTGCCCAACCCACCCGCGCCAGCCGACGGTTTGCCCGCAGCAGATTGCTTGCTGAGCAGCTCCTGGCCGGATTTGAGCAACTGGTCGAGCAGGCCCCGGGTGTTCATGCGCATGTCTCCACGGTACGGAAAGGAACGCCCAGAGTAAGGCTTGCCACCCGGCACGCCACCCAAGGATTTGCTTCCGGATGTTGCGTTAGCTGGCAAAAAGCCAACTAGACTCGTCATCGCCAGGCACTTGCACAGGCGACTACGCTTATAACCATTGCTTCACTGCTTTCTTGACGACTGCCCCGACCAAGATCTCCAAGAAGAGGGAACACCATGTCAGTGCACAAGACCGCATTGCTCGGCGCCGCAACCGGCGCGCTGCTGGCCAGCGCCGGCCTGCAGGCTGCCGAGATGCCCAAGGCCCTGGGCGCCGGCGAAGGCCGGCTGGATATCGTCGCCTGGCCCGGCTACATCGAGCGCGGTGAAAGCGACAAGGCCTATGACTGGGTCACCGGTTTCGAAAAGGAAACCGGCTGCAAGGTCAGCGTCAAGACTGCGGCCACTTCCGATGAAATGGTCAGCCTGATGACCAAGGGCGGCTACGACCTGGTCACCGCTTCCGGCGACGCCTCGCTGCGCCTGATCGTCGGCAAGCGCGTACAGCCCATCAACACGGCGCTGATCCCCAACTGGAAAAACATCGACCCGCGCCTGCAGAACGGTGACTGGTACGTGGTCGACAAACAGGTGTATGGCACGCCGTACCAGTGGGGCCCGAACGTGCTGCTGTACAACACCAATACCTTCAAGCAGCCACCGACCAGCTGGAACGTGGTGTTCGAGCCGCAGGACCTGCCCGATGGCAAGCCGAACAAAGGCCGCGTGCAGGCGTATGACGGGCCGATCTACATCGCCGACGCGGCGCTGTACCTGAAGACGGCCAAACCCGAACTGGGCATCAAGGACCCGTACGAACTCAATGAGGCGCAGTACAAGGCCGTGCTCGAACTGCTGCGCCAGCAGCAACCGCTGATTCACCGTTACTGGCACGACGCCACCGTGCAGATGAGCGACGTGAAGAACGAAGGCGTGGTCGCCTCCAGTTCGTGGGGCTACATGGTCAATGGCCTGAAGGCCGAGAACCAGCCAGTGGCCTCGACCATCCCGAAGGAAGGCGCTACCGGCTGGGCCGATACCACCATGCTGCACAGCGAGGCCAAGCACCCCAATTGCGCCTACAAGTGGATGGACTGGTCGCTGCAACCCAAGGTGCAGGGCGATGTCGCCGCCTGGTTCGGCTCGTTGCCGGCAGTGCCGGCAGCCTGTACCGGCAGTGAACTGCTGGGGGCTGAAGGGTGCAAGACCAACGGTTTCGACAACTTCGACAAGATCGCCTTCTGGAAAACCCCGCAGGCCCAGGGCGGCAAGTTCGTGCCGTATAGCCGCTGGACCCAGGATTACATTGCGATCATGGGCGGGCGCTGACGCCGGTTGATAGCCGGTACCGGCCTCTTCACGGGTTTACCCGCGAAGAGGCCGGTACCGGAGACAGACATTGTTCGGAGCCCATGCATGCCCCTAGCCGTCCAGTTCACCCAGGTTTCCCGCACCTTCGGCGAGGTCAAGGCCGTCGACCAGGTCAGCATCGACATCGATGACGGCGAATTCTTCTCCATGCTCGGCCCCTCCGGCTCGGGCAAGACCACCTGCCTGCGCCTGATCGCCGGCTTCGAGCAACCGAACAGCGGCTCGATCCGCATCCATGGCGTCGAAGCCGCTGGCGTGCCGCCCTACCAGCGCGACGTCAACACCGTGTTTCAGGACTACGCCCTGTTCCCGCACATGAACGTGCGCGACAACATCGCCTATGGCCTCAAGGTCAAGGGCGTGGCCAAGGCCGAACGCCATGCCCGCGCCGAAGAAGCGCTGGCCATGGTCGCCCTGGCCGGCTACGGCGAACGCAAACCGGCGCAGCTTTCCGGCGGCCAGCGCCAGCGCGTGGCCCTGGCCCGCGCCCTGGTCAACCGGCCACGGGTGCTGCTGCTCGACGAGCCGCTGGGGGCGCTCGACCTGAAGCTGCGCGAACAGATGCAGGGCGAATTGAAGAAGTTGCAGCGCCAGCTGGGCATCACCTTCATCTTCGTCACCCACGACCAGACCGAAGCGCTGTCGATGTCGGACCGGGTGGCGGTGTTCAACCGCGGGCGCATCGAGCAGGTCGACACGCCGCGCAACCTGTACATGAAGCCCGCGACCACCTTCGTCGCCGAATTCGTCGGCACCTCCAACGTCATCCGCGGTGACCTCGCCGAACAGCTCAGTGGCAGTCGCTCACCGTTTTCCATTCGCCCCGAGCATATCCGCCTGGTGGACATGCCCGGCCAGGCGCAAGACGTGCAAGTCAGCGGCCTGCTGCGCGACATCCAGTACCAGGGCAGTGCCACCCGCTATGAGGTGCAGCTGGACAGCGGCCAGCTGCTGGCCGTAAGCCACGCCAATGACCGCTGGCAGGCGCAACCACAGCCCTGGCAGGCCGGCCAGCACGTGCAGCTGCGCTGGCCACGCGAAGCAATGACCGCGCTGCAGGAAACCGTCCTGGCCGAGGCCCGCTGACATGCGCCGCGTATCCGACCTGCTGTACCGGCGCCCCAACCTCTACCTGGCATTGCTGTTGATCCCGCCGCTGACCTGGTTCGGCGCCATCTACCTGGGCTCGCTGCTCAGCTTGCTGTGGCAAGGCTTCTACACCTTCGACGACTTCACCATGGCGGTAACCCCGGAGCTGACCCTGGGCAACTTCGCCGCGCTGTTCAACCCGTCCAACTTCGACATCATCCTGCGCACCCTGGCCATGGCCGTGGCGGTATCGTTGGCCAGTGCGGTGCTGGCCTTCCCGATTGCCTACTACATGGCGCGCTACACCAACGGCAAGACCAAGGCGTTCTTCTACATCGCGGTGATGATGCCGATGTGGGCCAGCTACATCGTCAAGACCTACGCCTGGACCCTGCTGCTGGCCAAGGGTGGCGTGGCCCAGTGGTTCGTCCAGCAGCTGCACCTGGATGCCCTGCTGCAGGCGGTGCTGGCCGTGCCCGGCGTTGGCGGCAGCACGTTGTCGACCTCGCACCTGGGGCGTTTCATGGTGTTCGTGTACATCTGGCTGCCGTTCATGATCCTGCCGATCCAGGCCTCGCTGGAGCGCCTGCCGCCGTCATTGCTGCAGGCTTCGGCAGACCTGGGGGCCAGGCCTGGGCAAACGTTCTGGCAGGTGATCCTGCCGCTGTCGATCCCCGGCATTGCCGCCGGCTCGATCTTTACCTTCTCGCTGACCCTGGGTGACTTCATCGTGCCACAGCTGGTCGGCCCGCCGGGCTACTTCATCGGCAGCATGGTCTATGCCCAGCAAGGGGCGATCGGCAACATGCCGATGGCAGCGGCGTTCACGCTGGTGCCGATCGTGCTGATCGCGGTGTACCTGTCCATCGTCAAGCGCCTGGGAGCCTTCGATGCACTCTGAAAAAGCGTCTGTCGGCCTGCGCCTGGCGGCCTGGGGCGGGTTGCTGTTCCTGCATTTCCCGATCCTGATCATCTTCCTGTACGCCTTCAACACCGAAGACGCGGCATTCAGCTTCCCGCCCAAGGGTTTTACCTTCAACTGGTTTGCCGTGGCCTTCGCCCGCCCCGACGTGCTCGAAGCCATCAAGCTGTCGCTGCAGGTGGCCTGCCTGGCCACGCTGATCGCGCTGGTGCTCGGCACCCTCGCCTCGGCGGCGCTGTACCGGCGCAGCTTCTTCGGCAAGGAAAGCATCTCGCTGATGCTGATCCTGCCGATCGCCCTGCCCGGCATCATCACCGGCATCGCCCTGCTCTCGGCCTTCAAGCGCCTGGGGATAGAGCCCGGCGTGTTCACCATCGTGATAGGCCATGCCACGTTCTGCGTGGTGATCGTCTACAACAACGTCATCGCCCGCCTGCGGCGCACCTCGCAGAGCCTGATCGAGGCGTCCATGGACCTCGGTGCCGACGGCTGGCAGACCTTTCGCTACATCATCCTGCCCAACCTCGGCTCGGCCCTGCTGGCCGGCGGCATGCTGGCGTTCGCCCTGTCATTCGACGAGATCATCGTCACCACCTTCACCGCCGGCCACGAGCGCACCCTGCCGATCTGGCTGCTCAACCAGCTCAGCCGCCCGCGCGACGTGCCGGTGACCAACGTGGTCGCCATGCTGGTGATGCTGGTGACCATGTTGCCGATCCTCGGCGCCTATTACCTGACCCGTGGCGGCGAAAGCGTTGCGGGCAGCGGCAAATGACCCCCAAGGAGTCCTCCATGCAAAGCAAAATGCTGATCAACGGCACGCTGGTCGCGGGCGATGGCCCGACCTGGACCGTGCTCAACCCCGCCGAGGGCAGCGCCCTGGCGCAGATCAACGAAGCTACCGAGGCTCAGGTCGATAGCGCCGTGCGCGCCGCCGACCAGGCTTTCGACAGCTGGTCACAAACCAGCCCCAAGGAGCGCTCCCTGGCGCTACTGGCCCTGGCCGATACCATCGAAGCCCATGGCGATGAATTGGCCCGGCTGGAGTCGCAGAACTGCGGCAAGCCGTTCGCTGCCGCCCTGAACGACGAAATCCCGGCCATCGCCGACGTGTTCCGTTACTTCGCCGGGGCCGCCCGCTGCCTTGGCGGCTCGGCGGCAGGCGAATACCTGCCGGGCCATACCTCGATGATCCGCCGCGACCCGCTGGGCGTGGTGGCCTCGATCGCGCCGTGGAACTACCCGCTGATGATGCTGGCGTGGAAGATCGCCCCCGCCTTGGCGGCCGGCAATACCGTGGTCATCAAACCCTCCGAATTGACCCCGTTGACCGCCTTGCGCCTGGGCGAGCTGGCGAAGGGCCTGTTGCCACCTGGCGTGCTCAACATCCTGTTCGGCCGCGGGCAGACGGTCGGCAACCCACTGGTTACCCACCCCAAGGTGCGCATGGTCTCGCTGACCGGTTCCATTCCCACTGGCGCGCACATCATTGGCGCCACCGCCAGCAGTGTGAAACGCATGCACATGGAGCTGGGCGGCAAAGCGCCGGTGCTGGTGTTCGACGACGCCGATATCGATGCAGCGATCGACGGCATCCGCACGTTCAGTTTCTACAACGCCGGCCAGGACTGCACCGCAGCCTGTCGCCTGTATGTGCAGGCGGGGATCTACGAGCGCTTCGTCGAGCGCCTGGGCAAGGCCGTTTCCAGCCTCAAGGCAGGCGTGCAGGATGCCGAAGATACAGAACTCGGCCCACTGATCAGCGCCCAGCACCGCGACAAGGTGGCTGGCCTGGTCCAGCGCGCCATCGCCCAGCCGCATATCCGCCTGGTGACGGGCGGCAAGGTGATTGCGGGGGATGGCTTCTTCTTCGAACCGACCGTGCTGGCCGACGCCTTGCAGGATGACGAGATCGTTCGCAACGAGGTGTTCGGCCCGGTGGTCTCGGTGACCCGCTTCAGCACCGAGGAGCAGGCGCTGGAATGGGCCAACGATTCCGAATACGGCCTGGCCTCATCGGTGTGGACCCGCGACACCGGCCGCGCCCACCGCCTGGCGGCGCGGTTGCAGTATGGCTGCACCTGGGTCAATACCCACTTCATGCTGGTCAGCGAAATGCCCCATGGCGGGCAGAAGCACTCGGGGTATGGCAAGGACATGTCGATGTATGGGCTGGAGGATTACACCTGTGTGCGGCATGTGATGATCAAGCATTGAAGGCAATGCCTGGATTGAGGCTTGGACCTCAAACCAGGCGCTTTCCTACATTGCCTTCAGCCCATTCCTGATCTTGCTTCCATTACTTTGTGATCATCGAAAACACACGATCAGGAAGCCAGAAGGCATGGAATATCGGGGACACCGAGCAATAGTGAAATACAGCAAAGAGGATCGCTTATGGGTGGGGCATCTTTGCACCACCCGCGATATCGTCGGGTTTCATACCCGATCACGTCGAACGCTTTCTGCAGCCTTCAAAGAAGCGGTGGATGACTATCTGGAAGTCAAACACCAAGTCCGGATGTAACGCAACCCTTGTGGGAGCCGCGCTTGCCGGCGATGGGCCGCGAAGCGGCCCCACGATCTCAAGGTTGTTGCATAAATTGCCGGGGCCGCTTTGCGGCCCATCGCCGGCAAGCGCGGCTCCCACAGGGTCTACGGCCCTTATCAATCGCGCAAATCCGACTCGTGAATCGGGTTGGCGCGGCTGGTCGCCCGTTGATACTGCGCAGGCCAAGTGGCCTTGTTACCGCCCAGATCATCATCGGCATGCAGCGGCCAGTAAGGATCGCGTAGCAGCTCCCGCGCCAGGAAGATCACGTCGGCCTGCCCGGTGCGCAGAATATGCTCGGCCTGGGCCGGTTCAGTGATCATGCCGACGGTACCGGTGGCGATTTCCGCCTCCTTGCGCACGCGCTCGGCGAAGCGAGTTTGGTAACCAGGGCCGGTGGGGATTTCGGCGTTGACCGAAGTACCACCGGAAGACACATCGATCAGGTCGACACCCAGCACCCGCAGCCGACGGGCCAGTTCCACGGTTTCATCCGGGTTCCAGCCATCCTCAACCCAGTCGGTCGCCGATACCCTGACAAACAGCGGCAATTCAGCCGGCCAGACGCTGCGCACCGCTTCGACCACTTGCAGGGTCAGGCGGATACGGTTCTCGAAGCAGCTGCCATATTCATCGCGGCGCTGGTTGCTCAGCGGTGAAAGGAACTGGTGCAGCAGATAACCATGGGCGGCGTGGATTTCGACTACCTTGAAGCCGGCCTTGAGCGCCCGCTCGGTCGAGGCGACGAAGGCGTTGATCACGTCCTGAATCTCGTCCTTGCTCAACTCGCGTGGTGGTGTGTGTTGCGGATCGAAGGCAATCTTCGACGGCCCCACGGGCTGCCAGCCGCCGTCTTCGAGCTTCACACTGCCCTGCTTGCCCAGCCACGGCCGATAGGTACTGGCCTTGCGCCCGGCGTGGGCCAGCTGGATACCGGGGACGGCGCCTTGAGCGGTGATGAAACGGGTAATGCGCTGCAACGGGGCAATCTGGTCGTCGTTCCACAGGCCGAGGTCTTCGGCAGTGATGCGACCATCGGCAGTCACCGCGACGGCTTCGCTGATGACCAGGCCAGCGCCACCCACGGCGCGGCTGCCCAAGTGAACAAGATGCCAATCGTTGGCCAGGCCATCGACGGCGGAATACTGGCACATCGGCGAGACCGCGATGCGGTTGGGCAGCGTCAGCTGACGCAGGGTGTAAGGCTCGAGCAGCAGGCTCATGAGGGCACCTCCCAAGGACTCCAATGGTGATCCGGCCCGGACACTCAAGTGCACATCCCTGGCCCGATGCCGGTCATTAATCAGACTAGACCAGATTGGTGGGGGGGAAGGTTCAGTGGGATTGCTGACTGGTCCGACGCATGTATCAGACGTTTCCTACGCATATGAACTGGCGGTGCCTGGCTGAGGAAAATATCCTACAAGCCCTGTCGACTCGCGTCTGATTGTCCCTGGAAACACCGCCCTTTAGGCTTTTCGTGTCGCTGAAAACATCAGCGATGCGGGTGTGGAAACCCGGACAATCTTCAAGTGCCTGTCGTAATGGCAGCTGTACACGGGAGGCCGTATGGCCTACCGGGGTTCCTTGAAGACCGGTTTTCCACCCCGTGTACAGTTGCCGCCCTTCGTGTGGAAACGGCGGTGGCAACTCCTTTAATCTTCAAGGAATTGCTATGAAAAAGATCGTCCCCGATCCACCCCATCATTTCGACCTTCCCTCCGACAAGACCCTCACCAACGCCGTCAGCGAGGGCATCGTGCCCATCGACCACGTGGTGATGAACGTCACCCATTACCTGATGCTTGCCTACAACCATTGCCACCGAACCCTCGATGCCATCGAAGATGACCGCACCCGGGAATCGCTGGTGAATGGGCTGCGTGCCATGCAGATTGCATGGGGCCAGGCGGATGCGCTGTCACTGGCCTTGGAGCGGAGTACCAACCTTCATTGAGGTTGGAGTTGCGGGCCTCTTCGCGGGTAAACCCGCGAAGAGGCCAGAACAGGCCATCAAAAAATTTCAGGAGAGGAATCGATGACCACAGACGACACCCAATTCACCGTCGGCAAAACCACGTTTTTCCAAGGCGAACACCAGACCCATCCGCTGTTCCGCATCGAACCCGGCATCCCCTGCCGGGATGCCCGCGAGCAGGCCTCGGAGTTGATGGGCTATGTAAGAGAGCTGACCATCATCGGCCTGATGGATGAAA
>NZ_VZII01000046.1 GCF_009391885.1 Pseudomonas sp. MN1F
CCTGCCGGGATGCCCGCGAGCAGGCCTCGGAGTTGATGGGCTATGTAAGAGAGCTGACCATCATCGGCCTGATGGATGAAAAACCGATGATGATCTGGGCATCCCATTACCTGAGTGCCATGGCCAAGGCACTGATGGATGATGCCGAGCTAGGCATGACACGCTAACGTGTCTGGGCGGCCAGGTGTTCGCCGAAAGGACTGCAGCGCTCGATTTGTGCCCCACCGCAAAAACCAAGGCAGGCACCTGGCGATAAACTCAGCGCGGCTCCATATGCGCAATCATCAACTGCACACTCTCATTCCCACGAAACTCGTTCACATCCAGCTTGTACGCCAGCTCCACCCAACGCACCGTCGGGTTCGGCCACACCTCACGGTCTATACCAAAGGCAATACCATCCAGCCGCACCGAGCCACACTCACTCTTGAGCACCACCTTCAAGTGCCGCTCGCCGACCACGCGCTGCTCCACCAGCTGGAACACCCCATGGAACAGCGGCTCGGGGAAGTGCTGCCCCCAAGGCCCGGCATTGCGCAGGGCCTTGGCCAGGTCGAGGTGGAATTCTTCCACGGCCAGGCTGCCGTCCGAGAGCAGACGACCGGTCAGGTCCTCCTCACGCAGCTGGCGCCGCACTTCTTCATCGAAGGCTTCAGCAAACGCCGGGAAATTGCTTTCGGGCAGGGACAGCCCCGCCGCCATGGCGTGCCCGCCGAACTTGCTGATCAACTGCGGCTGGCGCGCCGCCACTGCATCCAGCGCATCGCGGATATGGAAGCCCGGCACCGAACGCGCCGAGCCCTTGAGCATGCCGTCGCCAGCATCGGCGAAGGCGATGGTTGGCCGGTGGTAACGCTCTTTCAGGCGCGAGGCGAGAATCCCGATCACGCCCTGGTGCCAATCGGCATCGAACAGGCACAGGCCATAAGGCATGGACTCGACCGGCAGGTCCTTGAGCTGGGCCAGGGCCTCGCGCTGCATGCCCTGCTCGATCGACTTGCGGTCCTGGTTCAGGTCATCCAGCTGCTGGGCCATGTCCTGAGCCAGGGCTTGGTCCTCGCACAGCAGGCATTCGATGCCCAGGCTCATATCGTCCAGGCGCCCGGCGGCATTGAGCCGTGGGCCGAGGATGAAGCCGAGGTCGGTGGAGGTGATGCGCCGATGGTCACGTCGCGCCACTTCCAGGATGGCCTTCAGGCCAGGCCGCGCGCGGCCGGCGCGGATGCGCTCGAGGCCCTGGTGGACGAGGATGCGGTTGTTGGCATCCAGCGGCACCACGTCGGCGACACTGCCCAGCGCGACCAGGTCGAGCAGCTCGCCGATGTTCGGCTGCGGCTGCGTGTCGTAACGCCCCAGGCTGCGCAGTCGGGCGCGCAGGGCCATGAGCACGTAGAAGATCACCCCCACGCCGGCCAGCGACTTGCTCGGGAATTCGCAACCAGGCTGGTTCGGATTGACGATGGCGTCAGCATCGGGCAACTGCTGGCCCGGCAGGTGGTGGTCGGTGACCAGCACCTTGAGCCCGGCAGCCTTGGCGGCGGCAACACCTTCAACACTGGAGATACCGTTATCGACGGTCACCAGCAGGTCCGGCTGGCGCTCGAGCGCCACCTGGACGATCTCCGGGGTCAGGCCGTAGCCATATTCGAAACGGTTGGGCACCAGGTAGTCGACGTGGGCCGCGCCCAGCAGGCGCAGGCCGAGCACGCCAACGGTACTGGCGGTGGCGCCATCAGCGTCGAAGTCGCCAACGATAAGGATGCGCTGGCACTGATCGAGGGCTTCGACCAGCAGGTCCACCGCCGCCTCGATGCCCTTGAGTTGCTGATACGGCACCAGCCGCGCCAGGCTCTTGTCCAGTTCAGCCTCGGACTGCACGCCGCGGGCGGCATACAGGCGGGTCAGCAGGGGTGGCAGGTTACCCAGAAATGGCAGGGTCGGGGGCAGCGGGCGGGGTTCGATACGCATGGTGTCTTCGGCAGTCAGGTGTCAGTCGGTTCAGCCACGCTCACCGAGCAGCCATTGCAGTTGCACTTCGTGCTGGCCACGGTCATCGGTGACGAACACGGTGCCTTCGCTGATCATCACATCCCACTTGATGGTACGTGGCATGTCGGTGGCCAGGACTTCCAGCACTTCCTGCGGCACGGCGGCAATGCTCAGGTTCTTCAGGCCTTTGACTGCGCTCACTACCTTGCCTTCCCACACGCGCAGGCTGCCGTAGGCCAGCAGGCTGGTGCGCTCGGTGCGGCGCGAGCACCAGGTCAGGCGATCGGCATCCGGCTGACCGACTTCGATCCAGTGCAGGATGCGGTCATCCAGGCTCTTTTCCCACAGCGCCGCTTCATCGACATCAGACAGGCCACGGCCGAACGACAGATTCTCGTTGTACCACAGGGCATAGGCCAGCAGACGCACGGCCATGCGCTCTTCGGTTTCCGAAGGGTGACGAGCGATGGTCTGGCGGACGTTTTCATACACGCCGCGATCGAGGTCGGTCAGGTTCAGTTCGAATTTGTAGGTGGTGGACGGCTGGGCCATGGTCGAATGGGCTTCGTGCGTAGAGAAAAGTCACCTAGTCTAACCGATCCTGCCTGCGCTTGCGCCGGAGCAGTATCGGTGGCTGCGGACCTATGCTAAAACCACGGCTCTGACCAGTTGCCACGGATGCCTCATGTCTACGCCCAGCAAACCCCTCGCCGGCCTGAAAGTCATCGAGCTCGGCACCCTGATCGCCGGGCCGTTCGCCTCGCGCATCTGCGCCGAATTCGGCGCTGAAGTGATCAAGGTCGAGTCGCCGGACGGCGGTGACCCGCTGCGCAAATGGCGCAAGCTGTACGAGGGCACGTCGCTGTGGTGGTTCGTGCAGGCGCGCAACAAGCAGTCGCTGACGCTCAACCTCAAGCACCCCGAAGGCCGTGAAGTGCTCAAGCGCCTGCTCGGCGAGGCCGACATCCTGATCGAGAACTTCCGCCCCGGCGTGCTGGAAAAACTCGGCCTGGGCTGGGACGTGCTGCACGCCCTCAACCCGCGCCTGGTCATGGTACGCCTGTCCGGCTTTGGCCAGACCGGGCCGATGAAGGACCAGCCGGGCTTCGGTGCGGTCGGTGAATCGATGGGCGGGCTGCGTTACATTACCGGCTTCGACGACCGCCCGCCGGTACGCACCGGGATTTCCATCGGTGATTCGATCGCTGCACTGTGGGGGGTGATTGGCGCGCTGATGGCACTGCGTCATCGCGAGGTTAACGGTGGCCAGGGCCAAGTAGTGGACGTGGCGCTGTACGAGGCGATCTTCGCCATGATGGAAAGCATGGTCCCGGAATTCGACGTGTTCGGGTTCATCCGCGAGCGTACCGGCAACATCATGCCGGGCATCACGCCCTCCTCCATCCACACCAGCGCCGACGGCAAGCATGTGCAGATCGGCGCCAACGGTGACGCTATCTTCAAGCGGTTCATGCAGGCCATCGGCCGCACCGACCTGGCCGATGACCCGAGCCTGGCCAGCAACGATGGCCGCGACGCACGCCGTGACGAGCTGTACGGGGTGATCGACCGCTGGGCCAACAGCCTGCCGCTGGACCAGTTGATGCAGGTGCTCACCGACGCCGAAGTCCCGGCCAGCCGTATCTTTTCTGCCGAGGACATGTTCAGCGACCCGCAATACCTGGCTCGGGAAATGTTCCTCCAGGCACGCCTGCCTGACGGCAAGCCATTCAAGATGCCGGGCATCGTGCCCAAGCTCTCGGACACCCCAGGCTCTGCCGAGTGGGTGGGCCCGAGGCTCGGCGAACACACCGATGCCGTGCTGGCCACCCTGGGCTATGACCAGGGGGCAATCGCCAGCCTGCGCCAGGCGGGCACGGTCTGAGGCTGCCGCAGATGCGTACGCTGGCCCTGTTCGGGGCGCTGATGCTGACCCTGCTGGTGCCACCGGCACAGGGCAAGGAGCGCCTGCTGTGGCTGGTGCGCGACCTGCCGCCCTTCACCGTGTTCGAAGGCACGGAGAAAGGCCAGGGGGTTATCGACCAGATGCTACCGCTGCTGATCGAGCAGATGCCCGAATACGAGCACAGTATCGTCCGGGTCAACCGTGCTCGCGGGATCCAGATGCTTCAGGACCCATCCAGCTTTACCTGCGACCCGACACTGCTATGGACCGCGGAGCGCGCGAAGTTCGTACATTTCTCGCAACCGTCGCTCGGCGTGATGAGCAGCGGCGTGGTGGTGCGCAACACCGCTCAGACGATGCTGGCACCGTTCCTTGACGGCCAGCAGGTCGACCTCAAGGGCTTGCTCGGCAATACCCGGCTGAAGCTCGGCATCGTCGCCGAGCGCAGCTACAGCAGCCAGGTCGACGAGATCCTGCGCCAACTGCCCGACTCCGCGTTCAATCGCCATTACGGCAACGATGCCACAGCCAACCTGCTGCAGATGCAACAGCTCGGGCGCCTGCAACTGGTGCTGGGCTACTGGCCGGAAGTGCGCTACCTGATTCAGCAACACGGCGGCTCGCCAGCGGACTATCAGTTCCATCCGATCCAGGGCGTGGACCGCTACCAGTTCCTGCACGTGGGCTGCTCGGACACGCCGCTGGGGCGCGCCGCCATCAGCCATATCGACCAGTTGCTACCTGCCCTGCGCCTGAATACCCTGCCTGCCCTGTATGCACACTGGCTTGACCCCGAGCTGCGCGCTGCCTACCTGGAAGAGAGCAAGCACTTCTTCGAAGCGCGTTAGCCAGCGCGCAAAAGAAACCCCGGGCGCTGGGGAAGACGCCCGGGGCCAATCGAAAGTCCTCATGGACTTCCCGTGACAACCTGCCAGTACCGGAGCTGTGCACTGGCCGGCTGCCCCTGATGATTATGATAGGCCACTCAGGCAAAGGTTCCCTGTGGCTGCTGGCGCTGTTGCAATGCCGCAATCACACAGGGCTGCAAGCGCCCCTCGACAATCTGCAGGTCTCGGTGCAGGCCGTCTACCAGGTCGATCAGCAGGCTTTGCTCCTGCAGCTGGCGCTGGCTGACCGTACGTTGCAAGGCCGTGCCGCCGAGGCTGTCGTATACGGTCAATTGGCGGTTGCCGCTGGCATCCGTGGCTCCCAGCCTGGCTTGGTAGGGGGTAAGGGCGTCGTTGAGCAGTCTGCAGATTCTTTCCATCCGGATCACTCGCTTGTAATGGGACATGAAGGAACTGACCAGCAAGCGTGGCGAAAAGTTCGTTACGCCACGGCTGTGTCAGTGAGCATGCGTGGGCGACGTGACAGTTTGAATACGTTGCAGGGCTTGTTGCCAGCGCCCGACAGGCAAGGGCCAAGGGAGGTCGGCAAGGACCCACAGGCCTTGGCGCCGGGCTTCATGGGCGAGGTTCGGGCAGCCTGCACTGGCATGGCCGACGAACAGCACGGCACGGGCGCAACAGGCCCGTTCGAGCAGGGCCAGGCCGTCGCCCACGGCATGGTCGAGGATCAGCAGGTCGGCACTCGGTTGGCGGGCCAGGCAAGTGTCGAGGTCGGCCAGGTCGTGGGTGACGCGCACATTGAACAGGCCTTGGGCGTTGCAGGCCTGGTGCAGGAGGATCTGGTGGGATGGGCGTGCCGGGTGGATCAACACGTAGGGCTGTCGCATGTGCCGCTCCTTGGGGGAAGGACCGGTCACTCTAGGCAAGGCTTCAACAGCCTTACATAGGACAATTCCGATAGAGGTATAGGAAAATCCTGAAATCCGGGGCTGCTTTGCAGCCCCCGACGTTCATGCGATTACAACGGCTTGCCGCGATTACCATGCTGGCTGACAAAGGCTTGAACAGCCTTCAGGTCATTGGCCAGCACGGTGCAACGCTCTTCACGGCTGAACAGGTCGCTCAGGTGCGCCGGCAGTTCCAGCGCCTTGCCGACACCGGCCTTCTCCACCGCTTCCGGGAACTTGACCGGGTGCGCGGTGCCCAGCACCACCATTGGCGTATCCAGGCTGCGGCGGCACTCGCGGGCGGCCTTGACGCCGATCGCGGTGTGCGGGTCGAGCACTTCACCGGTGGCGGCGAACACCTCGGCAATGGTCTCGCAGGTCTGCTCGTCGCTGACCGCCAGCGAATCGAACAGCTTGCGTGCCTCGGTCCAGCGGTCTTGCTCGACGCTGAAGCCGCCACCCTGCTTGAAGGTGGCCATCAGCTCGGCCAGCGCGGCGCCGTTGCGGCCGTGCAGGTCGAACAGCAGGCGCTCGAAGTTGGACGAAACCATGATGTCCATGGACGGCGACAGGGTCGCGTGCAGGGTTTCCTTGACGTACTGGTTGCCGCTCATGAAGCGGTGCAGGATATCGTTGCGGTTGGTGGCGACGATCAGCTGGCTGACCGGCAGGCCCATGTTGCGCGCCAGGTAACCGGCGAAGATGTCGCCGAAGTTGCCGGTCGGTACCGAGAACGCCACCGAACGGGCCGGGCCACCCAGCTGCAGGGCCGCGTGGAAGTAGTAGACGATCTGGGCCATGATCCGCGCCCAGTTGATCGAGTTGACCGCGACCAGGCGGGTGCCCTTGAGGAACGATTGGTCAGCGAAGCTGGCCTTGACCATTTCCTGGCAGTCGTCGAAGTTGCCTTCGATGGCGATGTTATGGACGTTGTCGCCGAACAGGGTGGTCATCTGCCGGCGCTGAACTTCCGACACACGCTGGTGCGGGTGCAGGATGAAGATGTCGACGTTCTCGCAGCTGCGGCAGCCTTCAATGGCGGCGGAGCCGGTGTCACCGCTGGTGGCGCCGATGATCACCACACGCTCGTTGCGCTTGGCCAGCACGTGGTCGAGCAGGCGGCCGAGCAGTTGCAGGGCGAAGTCCTTGAAGGCCAGGGTCGGGCCGTGGAACAGCTCCAGCACCCACTCGTTGCTGTTCAGCTGGCGCAGCGGGGCGACCGCAGCGTGGGCGAACTCGCCGTAGGTTTCTTCGAGGATCTTCTTGAAGTCGGCGTCGGCAATGCTGCCTTCGACGAACGGTCGCATCACCCGGAAGGCCAGCTCGTGGTACGGCAAGCCGGCCCAGGAGGCGATTTCTTCCTGGGTGAAGCGAGGCAGGTTCTCAGGGACGTACAGGCCGCCGTCGCTGGCCAGGCCAGCCAGCAGCACGTCTTCGAAGTTCAGGGCCGGAGCCTGGCCGCGGGTACTGATATAGCGCATGGGTGCAAACCTTCGATGCTAGGGCCGCCCGAGCGGCCCGATTGGCAAATTAATTCAGCTGTTCGACGCGGATGCGCACGACCTTGCCGACCACGTCCTGCAGGGCTTCCAGGGCGACGATGGCATCGTTGATGCGCTGCTCGACCACACCGTGGGTCAGCAGGATCATCGGCACCAGGCCGTCCTGCTCCTCGGCTTCCTTCTGCATGATCGACTCGATGTTGATGCCGCGCTCCGACAGGATGCTCGCCACCTGGGCCAGCACGCCCGGGTGGTCCTTGGCCTGGATGCGCAGGTAGTAGGCGCTTTCGCAGGCTTCGATCGGCAGGATCGGGTGGGCCGACAGCGAGTCTGGCTGGAAGGCCAGGTGCGGCACGCGGTTTTCCGGGTCGGAGGTCATGGCACGGACCACGTCGACCAGGTCACCCACCACCGACGAAGCGGTTGGCTCCATGCCGGCGCCAGCACCGTAGTACAGGGTGGAGCCGGCGGCGTCGCCGTTGACCATGACTGCGTTCATCACGCCATTGACGTTGGCGATCAGGCGGTCGGCCGGGATCAGCGTCGGGTGCACGCGCAGTTCGATGCCTTCGGCGGTACGACGGGCCACGCCCAGGTGCTTGATGCGGTAGCCCAGCGCTTCGGCGTAGTTCACGTCAGCGGTGGTCAGCTGGGTGATGCCCTCGGTGTAGGCCTTGTCGAACTGCAGCGGGATACCAAAGGCAATGGACGCCAGGATGGTCAGCTTGTGCGCGGCATCGATGCCTTCGACGTCGAAGGTCGGGTCGGCTTCGGCGTAGCCCAGCGCCTGGGCTTCGGCCAGCACGTCGGGGAAGGCGCGGCCTTTCTCGCGCATTTCGGTGAGGATGAAGTTGCCGGTGCCGTTGATGATGCCGGCCAGCCAGTTGATGCGGTTGGCCGACAGGCCTTCGCGGATCGCCTTGATCACCGGGATACCACCCGCCACTGCGGCTTCGAAGGCAACGATGACGCCCTTCTCGCGCGCCTTGGCGAAGATCTCGTTACCGTGCACGGCGATCAGTGCCTTGTTGGCGGTGACCACGTGCTTGCCGTTCTCGATGGCCTTGAGCACCAGATCGCGGGCGATGGTGTAGCCACCGATCAGTTCGATGACAATGTCGATTTCCGGGTTGCTCGCAACTTCGAACACGTCAGCGGTAATGGGGGTACCGGTAATCTGGCAGTTCGGGTTCTGCGAGCGCATGGCAATCTGTGCCACTTCAATACCGCGCCCGGCACGGCGGGCAATCTCCTCGGCGTTGCGCTGAAGTACATTGAAGGTTCCGCCACCGACGGTCCCCAACCCACAGATGCCTACTTTGACCGGTTTCACTGTGAACTCCCCATTGAACGGCCGGCGCCTTCACCGACCGTGAAACATGCCGTCACCCCATGACGACGGCGTATTGAATTGATTACTTGGCGGCCTGCTGCTGGCCGTCCAGGGCCAGTTTGGCCACTTGTGGTGCCGGCTGGTAACCCGGAATCACATGGCCGTTTTCAAGCACGATGGCCGGCGTGCCGTTGACGCCGATCTGCTGGCCCAGCTGGAACTGCTTGCTGACCGGGTTGGCGCACTTGGCAGCCTTGATTTCCTTGCCTTCGACCATCTTGTCCATCGCCGCGCGGCGGTCGCTGGAGCACCAGACTGCCTGCAGCTGCTCGTCACCTGGCGAACCGAGGCCCTGGCGCGGGAAGGCGACATAGCGCACTTCGATACCGCGGCGGTTGAGCTCCGGCACTTCGGCGTGCAGCTTGTGGCAATACGGGCAGGTGGTGTCGGTGAAGACGGTGATGTGCGACTTGGTCTGGCCCTTGGCAGGATAAACCACGGTCTCGGCGGCTGGAATGCCGTTGATGAGCTTGGCAACGCCCTGACGCTCGGTCTTCTCGGTCAGGTTGACCGGCTTGCCGTCCTGCAGCTGGTACAGGTAGCCCTGCATGACGTACTGGCCATCGGCGCTGGCATACAGCACCCGGCCGCCCTGCAGCTTGACTTCGTACAGGCCATTGAGCGGGCTGCTGCCGACGCTTTCCACCGGTACTTCGAGTTCGAGGTTCTGCAACGACTTGCGGATGGCCTGCTCGGCGCTGGCATTGCTGTCAGCCGCGGCAACGGCAAAGGTACTGGCCAGCGCCAACACGGCGGCGGCGAAAATCTGGGTCACGCGCATGGGGAACTCCTGGAGGCGGACAGGGGCCGGAGGGCGTCACCTGCAAAAAAATCGCGGCGACCGTGCGGCCCTTGATGCAAACCGCCCAAGCCTACCACATCACGCTGCTGGTGAAGGGGCCTGCAAGGACCGGTCGGCGGAACATGAAAAACATTCATCCACGCGGATGGTGCTGGGCGTGCAGCTGCTGCAGCCGCGCCTTGGCCACATGGGTGTAGATCTGCGTGGTCGAAAGGTCGCTGTGGCCCAGCAGCATCTGCACCACGCGCAGGTCGGCGCCATGGTTGAGCAGGTGCGTGGCGAAAGCGTGGCGCAGGGTGTGCGGCGACAGCGGCTTGTCGATGCAGGCCACCCGCGCCTGGTGCTTGATGCGGTGCCAGAAGGTCTGGCGGGTCATCTGCTCGCCGCGCTGGCTGGGGAACAGTACATCACTTGGCCGGCCGTTGAGCAGTTCGGCGCGGCCGTCACGCAGGTAGCGCTCCAGCCAGACCACCGCCTCCTCGCCCATCGGCACCAGGCGCTCCTTGCTGCCCTTGCCCATCACCCGCAGCACGCCTTGGCGCAGGTTGACCTGGTCGAGGGTCAGGCTGACCAGTTCGGTCACGCGCAGGCCGCAGGCGTAAAGGACTTCGAGCATGGCGCGGTCGCGCTGGCCGATGGCTTCACCCAGGTCCGGGGCCTGCAACAAGGCTTCGACGTCGGCTTCCGACAGGGATTTGGGCAAGGGCCGACCCAGCTGCGGCATCTCGACCTGCAGGGTCGGGTCGACAGCCACCAGCTTCTCGCGCAGCAGGTAACGGAAGAAGCCGCGCAGGCCGGAGAGAAAGCGCGCAGTGGAGCGTGGCTTGTAGCCTTGGTCGAGACGCCAGGCCAGGTGGTCGAGGATCAGTTCGCGGCCGGCGTCGGGCAGCGATACCGAATGCTCCTGGAGCCAGCCGTTGAACAGGGCCAGGTCGCTGCGGTAGGAGACGCGAGTGTTGTCGGAAAGGCCTTTTTCGAGCCACAGGGCGTCGAGGAACTGGTCGATCAGGGGGTGGTCGAGGGCAGGCATGAAAACTCGGTGGCAAACGACGAAATGACGCTTAGTCTTTCATAACAACGCCGGCATAGGGAGCCCGAATGAGCGAACAGCAGATCCTTCTGAGTGTGGGCGGCATCGGCGCAGCTGCGCTGGCCTGCCAGTGGCTGGCCTGGCGCCTGAAACTGCCCGCCATCCTGTTCCTGCTGCTGTGCGGGATCGTCGCTGGCCCGGTGCTGGGCTGGCTGTCACCTGAAGCGCTGTTCGGCCCGTTGCTGATGCCTCTGGTGTCACTGGCCGTGGCACTGATCCTGTTCGAAGGCAGCCTGACCCTGCATATATCGCAGTGGCGGGAGATCGGCAGCGTGGTGCATCGCCTGGTAACGCTCGGGGCGCTGACCACCTGGCTGGTGATCGCCTTGGCCACCCATTGGTTGCTGGGGTTCGAATGGCCGCTGGCGATCCTGTTCGGGGCCCTGACTCTGGTGACCGGGCCCACGGTGATCGTGCCCATGCTGCGCGTGGTGCGGCCAAACGCGACGATCGCCAACATCCTGCGCTGGGAAGGCATCGTCATCGACCCTATCGGTGCTCTGCTGGCCGTTGTGGTCTACAGCTTCATCATCGCCAGCGGCGACGGCCTGAGCCAGAGCCTGATCACCTTCGCCGGGGTGATCCTGTGCGGCTGCGCGCTGGGTGCCGCCGGTGGCTGGCTGCTGGGCCAGGTGATACGTGCACAATGGCTGCCGGAATACCTGCACAACCTGGCGTCCCTGGCCGCCGTGCTGGGCATCTTCATTGCCGCCAACCAGATCGTTCACGAGTCCGGACTGCTGGCGGTGACGGTGATGGGCATGTGGCTGGCCAACATGCGCGGGGTCGATGTGCGACAGATCCTGCACTTCAAGGAAAACCTCAGCGTCCTGTTGATTTCCGGGCTCTTCATCCTGCTCGCCGCCCGCCTCGACCTGCAAGCGCTGTTGTCCCTGGGCCCGGCGGTTCTCGCCCTGCTATTGGTGATTCAGTTGCTGGCAAGGCCGCTGAATGTGCTGGTTTCCACTGCCGGGTCTGCGCTGAACTGGCGCGAACGCGCCCTGCTGGCCTGGATAGCACCCCGCGGGATTGTCGCCGCCGCGGTTTCGGCGGTATTTGCCATCCGCCTCGACCAGGCAGGCCACCCCTCGGCCTTGTTGCTGGTGCCGCTGACCTTCGCCGTAATCATCGGTACGGTGGTACTGCAAAGTGCTACCGCGCGGCCACTGGCGCGGCTACTCAAGGTTGCAGAGCCTGCGCCCAGCGGCTTTCTGCTGGCGGGCGCCAACCCGCCAGCACGCGCGCTGGCGAAAGCCTTGCAACAGCTTGGCTGCCGCATCCTGCTGACCGATTCGAGCTGGGAAAACATACGGGCCGCACGCATGGATGGCTTGCCAACCTACTTTGGCAACCCAGCTTCGCAGCACGCCGACGCGCATCTGGACCTGGTGGGCCTCGGCCATTTGCTAGGGCTGTCGCCTGCTGGCGAACTCAACGCACTGGCGTGCGCTCGGTTTCGCCATGATTTCGGCCACAAGCGGCTGTTCGTGCTGGCCAGCGGGCTGGAAAACCGGCGCAGTGACAAGCATCGCGCCAGCGAAGAACACCGGGGGCAGTTACTCGGATCAAGCCCCATGACTTACCTGCAACTGGCCAATCGCCTGCTCGCGGGGGGCGAATTGTTCAGCACCACGCTGACCGAAGCCTTCGGCTGGCAGCAGTACCTGGCGCTGCACGGCGAACGTGCGACCTTGCTGTTCGCCCGCGATGCCCACGGCTGGGTGCATGTTGCCTGCCCGGACGCCCCGCTCACCCCTCAGGCAGGCTGGACGCTGGTTTCACTGATCGACCCGCAGCCGCAAATGCCGCAGGCAACAACCGACAAGGCCCTGGCCGACCCGTGAGGGTCAGTTGCCGGGCAGCACCGGCACCGGGCGCTTGTCCTCGTCGATGGCGACAAAGCTGAACACACCGTGGATCGCCCGCTCGCGGCCATCCAGGTACATGTTCTCGACGAACACATCCACCTGCACCTGCAAGCTGGTGTTGCCGACCTTGATCACCGTGCCCACCAACTCGACGATCGAGCCCGCCGGGATCGGGTGCTTGAAGTCGATACGGTCGGTGGACACCGTCACCAGCGGCAGCCGGCAAAAGCGCGTGGCGGCAATGAACGACACTTCGTCCATCCAGGCCAGCGCGGTGCCGCCGAACAGGGTGTTGTGGTGGTTGGTGGTGTTGGGGAACACCGCCTTGGTCACGCGGGTTACCGACAGTTCGGTGCGGCGCTGGATTTCCTGGTCTCGAGTGGTCATATCTGTCACTTTTCACGGGTTTCAAAACGCAAAAAAGCAGCCCGAAGGCTGCTTTTTTCTCGCTAGGCGGCCTTGGCCACCGGGCAAACTGCACTCAGGACAGTTTTTCCTTGATGCGAGCGGCTTTGCCGGACAGGTCGCGCAGGTAGTACAGCTTGGCTTTACGCACGTCACCACGACGTTTCACGGCCAGGCTGTCGATCTGCGGGCTGTAGGTCTGGAAGGTACGCTCAACGCCTACGCCGCTGGAGATCTTGCGCACGGTGAAGGCGCTGTTCAGACCGCGGTTACGCTTGGCGATGACAACGCCTTCGAACGCCTGCAGACGGGAACGATCACCTTCCTTCACTTTAACCTGGACGACGATGGTGTCGCCTGGTGCGAAGGTTGGGATTTCCTTGCTCATCTGCTCGGCTTCGAGCTGCTGGATGATCTTGTTGGTCATGCTGTGCTCCTAAGATGGATACTTGATCCACCATCGATACGTTTAACTATCGTCCCGCTCGCGGAGATATTCCTCGAGCAGCTTCTTCTCTTCTCCAGAAAGCGAGCGACTTTCCAGAAGATCGGCGCGTCGTTCGAAGGTCCTACCAAGGGACTGCTTCATCCGCCATCGCCGGATATGTGCATGGTTGCCACTTAGCAACACGTCGGGAACACGCTGATCCGCATACACCTCAGGTCGGGTGTAGTGCGGGCAATCCAGCAGACCGTCGGTGAAAGAGTCTTCCTCCGCCGAGTCCACATGCCCTAAAGCTCCGGGCAGCAGCCGTGTAACCGCATCGATCAGTACCATGGCCGGCAGCTCGCCACCGGAAAGCACATAGTCGCCAATCGACCACTCCTCATCGACATGAGCCTCGATAAAGCGCTCGTCGATGCCTTCATAACGACCGGCGATCAGGATCAACGATTCCTGTTCGGCCAGGCCTTTGACCGCCTGCTGAGTCAGCTTGCGGCCTTGTGGCGAAAGGTAGATCACCTTCGCCGCTGCTCCGGTCGCCTGCCTGGCGCTAACCAGGGCGTCTTCCAGAGGCTTGATTTTCATCACCATGCCCGGACCACCGCCAAACGGCCGATCATCCACGGTATGGTGGCGATCTGTGGTGTAGTCCCGCGGGTTCCAGCAAGTCACCTGAAGCAACCCCTGTTTCACCGCACGGCTGGTAATGCCGTACTCTGTGATGGCCGAGAACATCTCGGGGAACAGCGTGATGACGTCTACGCGAAGGTTACCCATCGTTTAGAAGTCCGCGTCCCACTCAACCCGCATCACGCCTGCTTCCAGGTCGATATCGAGCACGCATTGCGCCGTATAGGGCAACAGACGCTCGCGATCATCCAGGCTGCCTGCGCAGGGCTTGACCACCATTACATCGTTCGCACCGGTCTCCAACAGGTGATCGACCTTGCCGAACAGTTGTTCGTCCTGGTTGATGACCTTCAGACCCACCAACTGGTACCAGTAGTACTCGTCGGCAGCCAGGTTGGGCAAAAGGCTCCGCGCAATGCAGATTTCGTGACCACTCAGAAGACGGGCTTCATCACGATCATCGAGGCCTTTCAGTTTCACGACCAGGCCCTTTTGGGAGCCACGACCGCTGACCAGCTCGACCTGCTTTACCTTGCCTTCGTGCCGAAGCGTCCAGCGTGGATAATCCAACAGGTTTTCAATCGGATCGGTAAAGGAATACACCTTCACCTCGCCGCGAACGCCGTGAACCGAAAAAATCTTGCCAACGACGATAAGGTCGTCAGCCTTTTCTGGCGTCGCGTTCATACTGATTAGGCGGCAGCCTTGGCAGCGTCCTTCAGCAGCTGAGCAACGCGCTCAGACGGCTGTGCGCCCTGGCTCAGCCAGTAGGAAACGCGCTCTTGGTTGACCGACAGCTTGACTTCGGCGCCCGATGCGATCGGGTTGAAGAAGCCTACGCGCTCAACGAAACGGCCGTCACGGGCGTTACGCGAGTTGGTCACGGTCAGGTGGTAGAATGGGCGCTTTTTCGAGCCGCCACGGGCAAGACGAATGGTTACCATGTGAACATTGTTCCTATAGTCGGTGCTGCAAATCTGAATGCCAAATAGGCACACGGGTGCCCAAAAGGCCGCATATTCTCGGGGAATACACGGACATTTGCAAATGCCTTTTTCGGCAGAGCCCTGCCCTACCGTCCAGATTTGCCGGTTAAGCCACGGAATCCGTGGCCGTTGCCCCGCCGCAGCGGGGGTTCCGGGCGCCCGCTCATCTAAAAGCAGGCGCCCAAAATAGGGGTTACAGCTTCGGCATGCCGCCGCCCGGCAGCATCCCGCCCAGGCCGCGCATCATCTTGGCCATGCCGCCCTTGGCAGAGAACTTCTTCATCATCTTCTGCATCTGCTTGTGCTGTTTGATCAGCCGGCCGATGTCCTGCACCTGGGTGCCGGAGCCTAGGGCGATGCGGCGCTTGCGCGAACCGCTGATCAGGTCAGGGTCGCGACGCTCGGCCGGGGTCATCGAGTTGATGATCGCTTCCATCTGCTTGAACTGCTTCTCGGCCGCGCCCTGGGCATTGCCCATCTGCGACAGGTTGACCCCGCCGATGCTCGGCAGCTTGTCCATCAGGCCGCCCAGGCCACCCATGTTCTTCATCTGCTGCAGCTGGTCACGGAAGTCTTCGAGGTCGAAGCCCTTGCCCTTCTTCAGCTTCTTGGCCAGCTTGTCGGCCTTGGCCTTGTCAATGGTCTGTTCGGCCTGCTCGATCAGGCTGAGCACGTCGCCCATGCCGAGGATGCGCGAGGCGACACGGTCCGGGTGGAACGGCTCGAGGGCTTCGGTCTTCTCGCCCATACCGATGAACTTGATCGGCTTGCCAGTGATCGCACGCACCGACAGCGCGGCACCGCCACGGGCGTCACCGTCGACCTTGGTCAGTACCACGCCGGTCAGCGGCAGCGCTTCGCCGAACGCCTTGGCGGTGTTGGCGGCATCCTGGCCGGTCATGGCATCGACCACGAACAGGGTCTCGATCGGCTTGACTGCGGCGTGCAGGGCCTTGATCTCGTCCATCATGTCGGTGTCGATGTGCAGACGACCGGCGGTATCGACGATGACCACGTCGATGAATTTGAGCTTGGCTTCGCGGATTGCAGCTTCGGCGATGGCCACCGGCTTCTGGCTGATATCGGACGGGAAGAAGGTCACGCCGATGTCGTTGGCCAGGGTTTCCAGCTGCTTGATCGCCGCCGGGCGGTAGACGTCGGCCGAAACCACCATCACGCTCTTCTTCTTGCGCTCCTTGAGGAAGCGCGCCAGCTTGCCGGCGGTGGTGGTCTTACCGGCGCCCTGCAGGCCGGCCATCAGCACCACGGCTGGCGGCGCGGCGTTCAGCGCGAGGTCTTCGTTGGCCGCGCCCATCAGGCTTTCCAGCTCGGCCTGGACGATCTTCACGAACGCCTGGCCCGGGGTCAGGCTGCGCGATACCTCGGTGCCGACCGCACGGTCCTTGACGCTGTTGACGAAATCCTTGACCACCGGCAGGGCAACGTCGGCCTCGAGCAGGGCCATGCGCACTTCGCGCAATGTGTCCTTGATGTTGTCTTCAGTCAGCTTGGCCTTGCCGGTGACATGGCGCAGCGTCTGTGACAGGCGGTCGGTCAGGTTTTCGAACATGGTGATCCTTTCAGGCCCAGTAAAAGCCGAGGTTTGTCAGGCACCCGCAGGGGAAATGTACACCCGCCAGGCACAGCAAGGCGGCGATTATAACGAAGTGCGACGGCGGCGCACACCTCGCTGCCGATCGGTCTGGATGGCCGGTGGCGTTCTATGCCAAACTCCGTCTCTTTCAGGGCTCTGCAACCAGGACTTATGGTTTCCTCACCCAGCCTCATCCCCAACCTGATCGCCGCCGGCTTATATATAGCTGCGGCCATCTACCAGGGCACCTACCTGGCCCAGGGCCGCAAGGCCGACAAACGCCTGCTTGGCCTGCTCGGCGCCCTCGCCGTGGTCGCCCAGAGTGGCGCGCTGTTCTTCCAGCTGATCACCCCGCTGGGGCTGAGCCTGGACTTCTTCAGCGCTGCCAGCCTGATCGCCGTGGCGGTCATCACCCTGACGCTGCTGGCCTGCCTGCGTATCCCGGTGGAAAACCTGCTGGTGCTGCTGTTCCCGCTCGGCGCCGTCACCGCCCTGCTGGCGCAGTTCGCCCCACCCGGCACGGTGCCGCTGATCGACGAAGAACCGGGCATCCTCGCGCACATCCTGCTGTCGATCCTGGCCTATGGCCTGTTCACCATCGCGGTGTTCCAGTCGCTGCTGTTGCTGCTGCAGGACCGCCAGCTGAAGAACAAGCACCCGTCCGGGCTGATCCGCAACTTCCCGCCGCTGCAGACCATGGAAAGCCTGCTGTTTGGCTTCCTCTGGGCGGGCTGGTGCCTGCTCTCGCTGTCGCTGATTTCCGGCTGGCTGTTCCTTGAGAACCTCTTTGCCCAGCATCTTGTGCACAAGACGCTGCTGGCGTGTGTGGCCTGGGTGGTGTTCAGCGTGCTGCTGTGGGGGCGCACCCGCCTGGGCTGGCGCGGGCACAAGGCGATCCGCTGGACGCTGGCGGGTTTCTGCCTGCTGATGCTGGCCTATTTCGGCAGCAAGCTGGTTCGCGAATTCATCCTGCATATCTGACGGTCGCCCATGGACACCCTGCCGTACGCACCGCTACTCGGCATTCTGGCACTGGCGCTACTGTGGTCGGCGTTGTTCAGCGCCGTGGATGCCGCCCGCCTGCAGCTCAATGGTTCGCTGCGCAACGGCGATGACGGCCAGCCGCTGCTGCCAGCCCAGGCCCTGGTGCTGTGCGCCAGCCTGGGCAAACTGTTGGTGCTGGGCCTGGCGTGCCTGATCGGCCAACGCCAGAACGGCGAACACGGCTTCTGGCTGGCAGGCCTTGCCGCCGTGGCGGCCTTGCTGGTGTTCGCCGAGTTCCTGCCGCGGCGCCTGGCCCGGCGCAACCCGCAGGCCTTCATCAGCCTTGGCCTGAGCCTGCGCCCGTTTCCCCTCGCCCTGCTGCAACCTTTGGCCTGCCTGTTCGACGGCATCGCCAAGCTGCTGCTGCGACCGTTCCGCGTGCAGCCCACAGCAGTGGCCCTGCACCCGCAGGAAGATGACGACTACGACGAAGACGACGAGCACGAAGTGCCGCGCCACGGCCTGCTTGACGGCCTGCAATCGCTGGACAAGATCACCGTCAACGACATCCTGGTGCCACGCAACGAAGTCGACGGTATCAACCTTGACGACCCCATCGCGCACATCATCGAGCAGCTGATCGTCAGCCGGCACACACGCCTGCCGGTCTATCACAGCGACATCAACCAGGTCGAAGCGATCCTCAACACCAAGCTCATCAGCCACCTGCTGCCCAAGGCCGAGCTGACCCTGGAGCAACTGCTGGGTGCCTGCTACGAACCCTACTTCGTGCCGGAAAGCACCCCCCTGCAGATGCAGTTGCTGAACTTCCACAAGCAACAGCGGCGCCTGGGCGTGGTGGTGGACGAGTATGGTGAGGTGCTGGGCATCGTCACCCTGGAAGACATCCTCGAAGAGATCGTTGGCGAGTTCGAGGACGAACAGAGCCTCGACAACCCGCACGTGCACCCGCAGCCCGATGGTACCTTCGTCATCGAAGGCACCGCCTCGCTACGCGAAATCAACCGTACCCTGGGCTGGCACCTGCCCTGTGATGGCGGCCCGAAAACCCTCAACGGGCTGGTCACCGAAGCACTGGAAAGCATTCCGGAAAGCGCCGTTTGCCTGAAGATCGGCCGCTATCGCCTGGAAATCCTCGAAACAGAGGACAATTGCGCCAGCAAGGTACTGGTGTGGACCGTGACCCGATAGCTATACTCGGGTCACGCTTACCCAGCCCCGCCGTTCCGCCTGCTACCCGCACCCGGCGCCACACGGCCAGTCCGCTCCACTGACACGCCCCGCGGTCCTGCTTCAATACCCCGAACAGTGCCCGCTCCCGCCCCTACCCTCCTCGGGCTAATCGTCAGTTGCGCGAACACAACAACAATACGCTCCGGCGTCCGCAAATCTGTGCCTGCCTTCAACGCCTGCACTGGCCACGGACAATGCATGGAACGGACCAGACTGTCAGGGACCTACTTAATGACAACCAGCACCTATGCCCAAGCGCCTGCCGCACCGGTCAACTCGCCTGCTCGGGTCGC
Organism: Pseudomonas sp. MN1F; assembly: GCF_009391885.1. Classification (GTDB taxonomy): domain Bacteria; phylum Pseudomonadota; class Gammaproteobacteria; order Pseudomonadales; family Pseudomonadaceae; genus Aquipseudomonas. Next base: position 18,937 of record NZ_VZII01000046.1, read on the forward strand.
CACTGCCAGTTTCATCGGCACCGCCATCGAGTTCTACGATTTCTACGTCTATGCCACCGCCGCCGCACTGGTGATCGGCCCGGTGTTCTTCCCGTCCGGGTCGGGCACCGCACAGATGCTTGCGGCATTCATCACCTTCGGCATCGCCTTCCTTGCCCGCCCGCTGGGCTCGGCACTGTTCGGCCACTTCGGCGACCGCATCGGGCGCAAGTCGACCCTGGTCGCCTCGCTGCTGCTGATGGGCGTATCGACCACGTTGATCGGCGTGCTGCCCGGCTATGACAGCATCGGCGTGTGGGCACCGATCCTGCTCTGCCTGCTGCGCTTCGGCCAAGGCCTGGGCCTGGGTGGCGAATGGGGCGGTGCAGCGTTGCTGGCCACCGAAAACGCACCGCAGGGCAAACGCGCCTGGTTCGGCATGTTCCCGCAACTTGGCCCTTCAATCGGTTTCCTTGCGGCCAACGGCCTGTTCCTGACCCTGGCCATGCTGCTCAGCGACGAACAGTTCCGCGACTGGGGCTGGCGCATTCCGTTCCTGCTCAGCGCTGCATTGGTGATGGTAGGGCTGTATGTGCGCCTGAAGCTTGAAGAAAGCCCGGTGTTCGCCAAGGCAGTGGCCCGCCACGAACGCGTGAAAATGCCAGTGGTCGACCTGTTCGGCAAATACTGGATGCCAACCCTGCTGGGCGCAGCCGCCATGGTGGTGTGCTATGCGCTGTTCTATATCTCGACGGTGTTTTCGCTGAGCTACGGCGTGACCACGCTGGGCTACAGCCGCGAAACCTTCCTCGGCCTGCTGTGCTTCGCGGTGGTGTTCATGGCGTTGGCCACACCGCTGTCGGCGTGGCTGAGTGACCGTTATGGGCGCAAGCCGGTGCTGATCGTCGGTGGCCTGCTGGCGGTGGCATCGGGCTTTACCATGGAGCCGCTGCTGACCTCGGGTTCGACCACGGGTGTGGCGCTGTTCCTGGCCATCGAGCTGTTCCTGATGGGGGTGACCTTCGCGCCGATGGGGGCGCTGCTGCCTGAGCTGTTCCCGACCCATGTGCGATATACCGGCGCTTCGGCGGCGTACAACCTGGGCGGCATCGTCGGGGCCTCGGCGGCGCCGTTCTTTGCCCAGAAGCTGGTGAGCATGGGTGGGTTGAGCTGGGTAGGTGGCTATGTGTCGGCGGCGGCGGTGATCAGCCTGATTGCCGTGCTGTGCCTGAAAGAAACCCGCAATACCGAGTTGTAAACAATTGGGGCCGCTTTGCGGCCCCCAATCGGATCAGAACTCGACCTTGACCGCCTGCGAAGCACGGGTCGCCTTGGCCCGCGCAGCTTCCACCGACTCGTCACGCGCCAGGCATACGCCCATGCGCCGCGTGCCGTTGATTTCCGGCTTGCCGAACAGGCGAATAGCCGTGTCAGGCTCGCTCAGGGCAGCCCCCAGGTTGGCAAAGCTGGTCTGCTGCGACTGGCCTTCCGGCAGGATCACCGCCGAGGCCGACGGCCCGAACTGGCGCACCACCGGGATCGGCAGGCCGAGAATGGCGCGGGCGTGCAGGGCGAACTGCGACAAATCCTGGGAAATCAGGGTCACTAGGCCAGTGTCATGCGGGCGCGGCGAGACTTCGCTGAACCACACCTGGTCGCCTTTGACGAACAGTTCCACGCCGAACAGACCACGGCCACCCAGTGCATCGGTGACCGCCTTGGCCACGCGCTGGGACTCGGCCAGGGCTTTCGCGCTCATGGCCTGTGGCTGCCAGGATTCCTGGTAGTCGCCCTTCTCCTGACGGTGGCCGACCGGTTCGAGGAAGGTGGTGCCGCCCACATGGCGCACGGTCAGCAGGGTGATTTCGTATTCGAAGTCGATGAAGCCCTCGATGATCACCCGGCCCTTGCCGGCACGGCCGCCTTCCTGGGCGTAGTCCCAGGACTTCTGCAGGTCGGCATCGCTGCGCAGCAGGCTCTGGCCCTTGCCCGAGGAGCTCATCACCGGCTTGACCACGCACGGGTAACCGACGTCGGCCACGGCCTTGGCATAGTCCTCGAAGGTGTCGGCGAAGTGGTACGGCGAGGTTGGCAGGTCCAGCTCTTCGGCGGCCAGGCGGCGGATGCCTTCGCGGTTCATGGTCAGCTGGGTGGCGCGGGCGGTCGGCACCACGTTGAAGCCTTCGTTTTCCAGTTCGACCAGCGTGGCAGTGGCGATCGCTTCGATTTCCGGAACGATATAGTGCGGCTTTTCCGCTTCGATGATCGCCCGCAGGGCAACGCCATCGAGCATGTTGACCACGTGGCTGCGGTGCGCCACCTGCATCGCCGGGGCGTTGGCGTAGCGGTCGACGGCGATCACTTCGACGCCCAGGCGCTGCAGCTCGATCACCACTTCCTTGCCCAGCTCGCCACAGCCGCAGAGCAGTACACGGGTCGCGGTTGGCGACAATGGGGTTCCGATACGGGTCATTTCAGGTCCTCGAAGGCGTCCGGGGCCGCACCAGGCTTGGCACGGCCCGCTGAAAAAGGACCCGTATTCTACACCATCAACCCGCTACAGCGGCCCGCCGCGCACGAAATGCCATGGCCAGCCAGACGGCCGTGACACCGGCGAATTTCGAGGCCATGGCGGTGCCGATCACCGCCGGTGTGAGGGCGCCGATCATGCCGAAGAAGATGAAGGTGTCTACCGGAATGCTCAGCGCCGAGCTCAGCCACAGGCGGTCACGCAGCGGCCGGCGGGTGACGCTGAACACCAGCCAGTCGATCAGCTCGGAGACAAAGAACGCGGTAGCGCTGGCCAGCGCGATGGCCGGCTCCGAGGTGGCGTACGACAGCACCAGGGCCAGCAGCATGGCGATCAGCGCGCCGTGACCATAGCGGGTCTGGACCATGTCGCGCAGGATGAACACCAGGCCGCCCCAGCAGGACCAGATGATGTCCAGGTGCGGGGCGCTGGAGAAGGCGTAGTTGATCAGCACTACGCTACTGATATAGGCAATGAGATAGAACATGGCGAGCGGCCTGTGGGCAAGCCGCACAGATTACTTGATTTTGCGGTCAGTGCCCAATAATCAGGCCGGCTGCCACCGCCCGTTCATGGCACAGCTTCAGCACCGCCCGGCGCTCGGTATTGTCCATCCGCCCCCAGCGGCCGATCTCGGCCACGGTGCGCTGGCAGCCGGTGCAGATATCCTGCTCGTCCAGTGCGCAGATGCTCACACAAGGTGAAGCCACTGGCCGCTCCAGAGCAACTTCACTCATCGTCAACCACCAGCTCCCGCGCGTAACGCTCGGCATTGTGTACATAGTGCGCGGCGCTGGCCTCGAGCATGCGCATCTGCTGTTCGGTCAGCTCGCGCACCACCTTGCCCGGCGAGCCCATCACCAGCGAACCGTCAGGGATTTCCTTGCCTTCCGGGATCAGCGCGTTGGCGCCGATGATGCAGTGCTTGCCGATACGCGCGCCGTTGAGGATGACGGCGTTGATGCCGATCAGGCTGTAGTCGCCAACCGAGCAGCCATGCAGCATGGCGTTGTGGCCAATGGTCACGCCCTTGCCCAGGGTCAGCGGCGAGCCCATGTCGGTGTGCATCACGGTACCGTCCTGGACGTTGCTGTCCTCACCGATGTCGATCAGCTCGTTGTCACCGCGCAGCACTGCACCGAACCACACGCTGGCACGGGCCTGCAGGCGCACTCTGCCAATCAGGGTGGCATTGGGTGCGGCCCAGCTGGTGGGGTGGCATTCGACCCGATGGTCGCCCAGGCGGTATTTCATGTTCGCTCCTCAGCGGTTCACGCAGACGGCGGGATGTGCCCCGCTCAGATTTCGATGTAGCGCTCGGGGGGTTGATGCAGGCTGATACCGGCGTCATACAACAGATTGACCAGCTCGACGATCATGATCGCCGACAGCCCCCAGATCTTGTACTCGCCATAGCGGTAACTGGGCACGTACCAGCTGCGGCCCTGATAATCGATACGGTGGGTATGGTCACGCGGGTCCTGACGGAAGAATTCCAGCGGCACGCTGAAGACTGCCGCGATTTCGGCATCATTGGCGCGGTATTCGACGAAATCCGGGATCAAGCCGACGAACGGGGTCACTTTCAGGCCGTGCAGGGAGATCAGCGGGCTGAGTGGGCCAACTACCTCCACCAGGCCGGGCGGCAGGCCGATTTCTTCCTCGGCTTCGCGTAGCGCGGTAAACACCAGGTCCGGGTCTTCCGGGTCGCGGCGGCCGCCGGGAAAGGCGACTTCGCCGCCGTGGGTCGACAGCCCCTTGGCACGCAGAGTCAAGACCAGCTCAGGCGCTTCGCTGCGGGTAATGGGCAAAAGTACCGCCGCCTCGGGGAACCGTCGGTCGGTTTCCAGTGAAGCGGGTTGGTGGTTGCTCATTCGGCGAAGTAGCTCGTCCAGCATTGCGCACTCTCGTTTCCAAGGCCTGCCTTGCATGATGCACCAAAGCCGCGAAGCACCCAAGCCCCGTGCGCTTGCGGCAACCCTGCCAGGCGCGCCAAGATAACCCGATCAATAGGGAAGACAGCATGAAATTTTGCAGCGCGTGCGGCCAGCCGGTCATTCAGCGGATCCCCGAGGGCGACAGCCGCCTGCGGTTCGTCTGCGAGTATTGCCAGACCATCCACTACCAGAACCCCAACATCGTCGCCGGCGTGCTGCCCACCTGGGGTAGCCAGGTGCTGCTGTGCCGCCGCGCCATCGAGCCGCGCCGCGGCTTCTGGACGCTACCGGCGGGCTTCATGGAAAACGGCGAGACCCTCGACCAGGCCGCCCGTCGCGAAACGGTCGAGGAAGCCTGTGCCCAGGTCGGCGACATGGCCCTGTACCAGCTGTTCGACCTGCCGCACATCAACCAGGTGCATGTGTTCTTCCGTGCCGAGCTGGCCGACCTGGCTTTCGCCGTCGGCGTCGAAAGCCTGGAGGTGCGATTGTTCGAGGAACACGAAATACCGTGGGGTGAGCTGGCTTTCCGCACCGTCACTCGCACACTAGAATGCTATTATCGCGACCGCATCAGGCAGCACTACCCGATAGGCCATGAATACCTGCCTCCGATGACTGTTTCGCCCACCACTTAAGCTCGCAGGTACTGCTTCATGCGTTGGTTGTTCGCCCTTTTCTGCCTTTGCGTTACCACGGTGTCCCAGGCGGCCTTCACCGAAGTCATCATTCGCAAGCCTCAACCGCCCGCGCCGGCCCAGTCGCAATCCCAGGCGGCCATGCAGCCGCTGATCGACAAGGTGCTGGTGATCAAGTCCGAACGGCGCCTGCAGCTGATCAGCCGCGGCGAGCCGCTGAAGACCTACCGCATATCACTGGGCAAGCAGCCCAAGGGCGCCAAGGAACGCGAAGGCGACAAGAAGACCCCGGAAGGCCTGTACTGGCTGGACTGGCGCAAGGAAAGCGACCGCTTCAACCTGGCCATGCACATCACCTACCCGAACATCAGCGACGCCGCCCGCGCCACCCGCGAAGGCTGGAGCGCCGGCAGCATGATCATGATCCACGGTACGCCGGTCGACGATAACTACCCCGAGTGGTACTTCCACACCCTCGACTGGACCGATGGCTGCATCGCCATGCGCAACCGCGACATGCAGGAAGTGTGGGACCTGGTCCGCGATGGCACCCTGATCGAGATTCGTCCTTGATAGTCCTACATTCAGATTGAGCCTGTAGGACCTTTCATACTTCAGATGCACACCTTCCCTACGCCCTGCAGAGGCCGGGGACTGCATCCAACCGACAGCATTAATTTTTAGCATCCACGCAAACGAGTACGTAACCCGTACGCCAATTGCGAGGGTGCTTCATGCCAGGCCCACTCCGTCACTCCGCCAGCAGGCTGCTCGCCGGTTGCCTGGCTGGCATGCTGATCTCCCACACGGTCCTAGCTGACGACCCCGCCAGCCTGCAACTGCGCGACCAGCAACAATCACTGCGGCAATTCGAACAGCAACAGCGGCTCAAGCGCTGGCAACAGCCGCCCTTGCCTGAAGGAGACGAGCAGGCCCCGGCCCTGCCGACCGACAGCCAGTGCTGGGCCGTGTCCGGCCTGCGCATCATGGGCAACCGCCAACTTGCGGATCAGGCACTCAAGCCCGCTCTGCGCGAGCGGTTTCTGCCCTGCATGGGCATCGATGACATCAATAGCCTGCTCCGGGGCATCACCCAGCTGTATGTCAGCGCGGGATTTCCGACCAGCCGTCCCTACCTGCGCCAACAACCTCGGGATGGTGCGCCACTGGACATCGTCATCGTCGAAGGCTTTGTCGAATCCATCGAGCTCGACGCCCCCGAGCTGCCATTGTTTTTGCCCGGCGCCTTCCCTGGCGTGCTAGGCGAGCCCCTTTACCTACCCGCCCTTGAGCAGGGCCTGGACCAACTCAATCGCCTGCGCGCCTATGACGTGGGCATGGACCTGCTGCCCGGCGAACTGCAGGGCGGTACCCGGGTTGTGCTGCAACCGCGCAAGATCGGCTCGCGCTGGCACCTGGACAGCCGCCTCGACAACCGCGGCAGTGAGCTGACCGGCCGCCACCGGCTTAACCTGGGCTTGGGTCTGGACAGCCCGATGGGGCTCAATGACGACCTGCGCGTGTCATTGCTCTCCAGCGTGTTCCACGCCCCGGGCCAGGTGCAAGGCATCACGTTGTACTACAGCGTCCCCTACGGCCCCTGGACCTTTGCCCTCAACGCCAGCCAACTGACCTACGACGCACCGCTGCCGCACAGTCGGCAGACCAGCGACGGCAGCAGCAGCTATCAGGGCCTGAGCATCGAGCGGATGCTGTGGCGCAACCAGCAAGGCATGCTCAGCGCCAGCGCACGGCTGGACCGCAAGCAGCTGGTCAACCGCAGCGCGGGTGCCGTCATCAACCAGCAGAGCCCGACACTTACCAGCATTGAGGCTGGCATCAACCTGCTGTGGCTCGAAGGCGGGTTATGGAATGGGTATGTGGGCGTTGCCCAAGGCCTGGACTGGTTCGCTGCCGACGAGTCGCCATTGGGTGCGGAACGCCTACGCCCGGATTTTCGCAAGTATCGCGCCAACCTGCTGCATCTGCGCCAGGGGCCGCCTGAAACACCTTGGCGCTGGCAAAGCGAGCTGGCCTTGCAGTACAGCGAACACGCGTTGCCTGCCGTCGAGCAATTACTGGTCAGCGACGACTCGACGGTACGCGGCTTTCGCCTGCGCACCTACTCCGGCGCCAGCGGCGCGGCCTGGCGCAATACCTTCAGCCAGGCCCTGCCAGCGGACTGGACCCACCCCCTGCAGATACGCCCTTACCTTGGCCTGGATGTGGGCTGGGCCCGGTCAGCCACTGGCAAACCCTCACAACGCCTGGCAGGCGCAGCCGCCGGCATCGAACTGAGCCAGCCGAACGCCCGGCTGCGCCTCGACTACCAACGCGCCCTCTACACCAGCGACCTGCCCCGCTCCCGCCTGGAGCCCGGCTTCTGGGTACTGGAGTGCACCTTGAGCATTTGATTCACCCACAACAAAGAGAACGAGAACATGCAGATACTCTCGCCGTTACCGTCTACCCGCCCGGACACCTTGCGCTGGGCCATCTTCCTCGCCCTGCTCGGCCCCACCAGCGCCCTGGCGCAGGGTGGGCTGGAGGCCGCCAGCGGCCCGGCAGGCACCCCCATCATCAACAACGATCATGGCGTACCGGTGATCGACATCGTCCCACCCAACGCCAGTGGCCTGTCGCATAACCAGTTCCTCGACTACAACGTCGCCCGCCCCGGCGTGGTGCTGAACAACGCCCTGCAGGCGGGCCAGTCGCAACTGGCTGGCGCCCTGGCCGCCAACCCGCAGTTCCAGGGCCAGGCAGCATCGACCATTCTCAACGAGGTGGTCAGCCGCAACGCCTCGCTGATCGAGGGCCCGCAGGAGATCTTCGGCCGCCCTGCCGACTACATCCTCGCCAACCCCAATGGCATTACCCTCAATGGCGGCAGTTTCATTAATACCACCCGCGCCGGGTTCGTGGTCGGCACACCTGAATTGCAGGATGAACAGCTGCGCAATTTCAACACACTGAATGCCAGTGGCACGTTGCAGGTGCTTCAGGGCGGTCAAAGCAATGCCGAAGGTGCGCTTGATCTGATTGCACCCAAGGTGGACCAGAAAGGATTGCTCAAGGCCAAAGGCAACCTTGACGTAATCGTCGGCCGCAATCGCATCGCTCATGCCGATGGCCAGATCCTCGAACACCTGCCGGGCACCCCGTCGAGCATCGACGCCAAGCTGTTCGGCGCCATGCGCGCCGGGCGCATTCGCGTGGTGAGTACTGCCGAAGGTGCGGGCGTGCGCATGGGGCCGGTCGAATTCAAGGCAGATGACGGTATCGACGTTCAATCGGCCGGCACCCTGACGATCAGTGGCTCAGGCGAGCAATACGCCACGCTCAACACCAAGCACGGCGCGCTGCGCCTTGGCGCCGCTGACGACCTTACGCTGCACAGTGTCGATGGCCAGGCCGAGCGAATCGAGGTCAAGGCCGGGAACAAACTGACCCTGGATGGCGAGACCCGTCGGGCGCTCAGCAAAGACAAGGACAACTGGCGCAAGAAAACCCTGTTCATCACCCATGAAACCTATGACAGTGAGCGCACCACCACGCAGACCAATCAGCAAGGCACGCGCCTGCTGGGGCGGGACAGTGTACTGCTGGAGTCCGGTGGCGACATGCACCTGGTGGCCGCCGATATCAATGTGCTGGAAGAACTGACCCTCGCCAGCGGCGGCGACCTGGACATCGCAGGCGGCCTGGACAGCGAGCGCATCGAAGAAACCATTCGCCACCGCAAGCATCTGTGGAGGGGGGATCGCGATACCGAGCAGTTCAAGGAAACGGCCAAACCCAGCGAGTTGAACGCCAATCACATGACGCTGAAGGCAAGCAATACCGTCAAGGTACGCGGCAGCACATTGCAAAGCCGCAGCGACATGGCCATCAACGGCAAGCAGGTAGAAGTCGGCACCCTGGCGCTGCAAGACAGCAACACAGAAAGCGGCTACCGCGGCGACCTGGTGTCCGGGACATTCTTCGCTGACCGCAAAGGTAATGACACTCAAGGCCAGACCGTCGCTGGCAGCCGGGTTATCGCAGGCGGCAAGCTGGATGTGATTGCCGACCAGGTGACCATCAAAGGTAGCACGGTCACCGGCACCTTGGACGCGGTGCTCTACAGCCAAAAAGGCCAACTGATCATAGAGGAGGACCACGCTAGCAGCACCTCGACCGATCATGACAGCAGTAGCCAGGTGTTCGGCCTGTTCGGAAACGATGACAAACGCACCACCCAGAAAGATCAGGTACTGATCAGCGATGTGTCCTCCAATAGCAATCTGCGCCTGGCCAGTGCCGAAGAGCTGCGTATTCAGGGCGCCAAGGTCGAGGCGGGCCAGCACCTGCAAGTGGAAGCCAAGGGCGATGTGCTGATCGGCAGCGCACAAGCGGTCAACGAAAGCGAAAGCCGCGACCAGCAACGGGGTTTGACTGCCAGTGCCCGGCAAACCCAGGCAGCCGAAGACGGCAAGCCGGAGTCGCGCCAGTATGCGGCGGGCGTGGCTTATGAAGTGACCACCGGCACCGAAAAAGTGCGCGACACCACGCAGGTCACCAGCGAACTGAAGGGGGCTACGGTTGGCCTGAAAAGCGAGGGGCACCTGCAAGTCAACGGTTCCAAGGTTCAGGCCGGTGCCGGCGACCTCGATGTGCAGGCCAGGCAAGTGACGCTGGGCGCCACTCGCAATGAGCGCGAGTCGACCACCAGCACAAGCCAGAGCGGCGGCGGTCTGACCGTTACCGGCGGCATCGACCGCCTGGGCAGCCTGTTCGAAGGCCATCACAACAGCACCGTGGTGACCGAGCGCGACAGCAAAGCCCAACGCAGCGAACTGCAGGCCAGCGGCAACGTGAAAGTCGATGCTGACGAACTGGTGACCGAAGCCGCACGCGTCACTGCCGGGAATACCCTCAACGTCAGCGCCAAGCGCATCGACAACCGTGCGGTTCTGGATACCCATGATCGGGAAGAACTCCGCAACGAATGGTCCGGCAGCCTCGGCGCCAGCGTCGAGTACCGCGACCTGACCCGGCCGATCGAACGGCTGGTGCTGGGCGAAGAAGCCGCGCGCTTCCAGCAGGCATCCCCCGAAGACGCCATGGTGGCCCCCAGCGTCGGTGCCGACATGACCGTCGAGCACCTTAAACGCCTGGAAAACCAGCGCCGTGGCATTGCCCAGGTGAGTGAGCTGTCGGGTGCGAAAGTCGCGGTCAAGGCCGACACCCTCGACGACCAGGGTACCGCCTGGCGTGCCAATGCCGGCCAACTGCAGATCGAGGCTCAGACGCACACGATGCGAACCGCCGAAAACACCCAGGAGGACAGCGTGCAGCGCCTGGCCTTTGGTGGAGACCTGCGCATCGACACCAGCTCCGGCAGTGACCTGAATGCCCGCGGCGCGGGCAAGGGTGGCTCGCTGGACAAGCAGACAATGGCCAGCACCACAGTGCCCGGCAGCCTTTATGGGCAACAGGGCATTCAGGTTCAGCTGGGTAGCGATGGTCAATATGAGGGCACACGCATCGAGGGTGGCGAAGGTGAGGTGGTCATTCACAGTGAAGGCAACCTGTCGCTGCCCCAGGCCAACGACCGCACCGAGGAGTTGACCCGTCAGCTTGACGGCAATGCTTGGGCCAAGGTCGGCAACCGCCCTGGCAGCACCGGCCTCGATGGCCGTGGTTACCTTGACCACGCGCAGCTGCAAACCGTGCAAACCAAGGCGCACGTCGCACAGATCGACGCAAAGGGTGAAGTCCGCCTGAGCAGCGCGGGTGATCTGTCGCTGGAAGGCACCCGCATCGGCAGTCGCGAAGCCAAGGTGGGCGATATTCGCCTGCACAGCGATGGCCTGCTGCAGGTCAAGGCAGGCAATGACACCCAGCAAGCCCATGGCGGCAAACTCGGTGGTGGCATGGAGCTGGCAGCCACGATGGGTGAGACCAAAGGCGGCGGCATCGGTGGCCATTTCACCCATGGCACGCAGGGTGAAAACGCCCGTCAGGCCGTCGATGCCCAGTTCGCCAGTGCCGGCAAGCTGACCCTCGGCAGCGCTGCTCGCGAGGACATTGCCCTGCACCTGGAGGGTCTGCAGGCATCCGCCGAGCAAATCGAGCTCAACGCGTCCAGTGGCGGCATGCTGATCGAGGCTTCCTCCAATCAGGAGCAGCGCAACAATCTCGAGATCAGCGCCGGTGCCGGTTTCAACATGAGCGCAGGCGCCACCGACACCCGTGGCCTGCATGGCCGGGCCAAGGTCGAGCTGGACAAGCGCGACAACCAGACCTGGAATGCCAGTAACCTGCGCGCCGAAACCATCGACCTGCAAAGCCGTGGTGATACCCGCATCGAAGGCGCCAGCCTGGAAGCCGGGCGCATCACCGGCGCGATCGATGGCGACCTGCGCATCGCCAGCCGCAAGGACAGCGTCGACACCCTGACGGTGAAGGGCGATGCACGCCTGAGCCAGGAGAAGAACCCGCAAGGTTACGTCAACGCCGCCACCTCGCTGGCCGGGCCACTGGGTGGCACGGTCCAGGAAAAGGCCGGCTCGGCCTTGAGCAAGGCTGACCCGGGCTTCTCACCGACCTTCAGCCTTGATGTGTCGCACGTGCAGCGCGACAGCGTGGGCCAGCAGGCGGTGCTCAAGGGCAGTGACGGTGTCGAGTTGACGGTGGGTGGTGATGCCCAGCTGGTTGGCGCACGGCTGCAATCGGCCAAGGGTGCAGTCGCGCTTGATGCCAGCTCGGTGAGCCGGGAAACCCTGAGTGGCAATGATTACCGTCGGGATGTGTCGGTCGATGCGTCCAATTCGCCGGTGGACCTGGGTACGGCGATTGCCGACTTGGCCAAGGGCAAAGGCGCGGCGGATGGCGAGAATGCGCTGGACCTGGGGTTGTTGAGGACCAGTGGGCATAGTCGCAGTGAACAGTGGGTTTCCAGCGTGCAGGGGGGTAAGGCGGAGTAAGGGGTTAGGCGCGGATGTGCCTGCCTTGGGAGGTTCAGCGCCTGTCAGATCGAGCGCCGCCCGCGCGGCGCATCGCGAGCTTTGCTCGCTCCTACGTTTGTTTCGGGCCAGTTATTCCTGGGGGATTTGCGCGCGTACGCTTTGGCGCATGGCTCGATATCGCGTCGTACAAGGGAGGGTGTCAGAAATTTTGTGTTCGGGCATAACATGAGTAAGAGGTGCATGTATGCCAACCAAAAAGAAACCCTTGCGTGA